>CAVSBM010000001.1:0-23513 GCA_963726175.1 uncultured Chloroflexia bacterium
CTTGACTTTCATAAACCCTTCCTTTACAATCCCTCCATTAATTTGCCTGGACATGTACATCACGTTCTAAAGTAGAAAGTCCGCATTTTGTTGACTCTTTGCCCAAGTTGACTTAAAATATATTTTCGTGCATACTTGCCCACATAGCTCAGTAGGTAGAGCACATTCTTGGTAAGAATGGGGTCACCAGTTCGAATCTGGTTGTGGGCTTTGAAATAAAAGGAGGCTAAAATGGCTAAGAAAGTTTATGAGCGTGTAAAACCACATATCAATGTGGGCACCATAGGGCATGTTGACCATGGGAAAACTACACTGACAGCGGCCATGACCCAGGTGTTGTCTAAAGCAGGCTTTGCACAATTCCGCCCCTATGATTCTATAGATAATGCTCCTGAAGAAAAAGCTCGTGGGCTGACGATTGCCATTTCCCATATCGAATATGAGACTGAGAAGCGCCATTATTGCCACGTTGACTGTCCCGGCCATGCTGACTATATCAAGAACATGATAACTGGAGCTGCTCAGATGGATGGAGCTGTTCTGGTGGTTGCTGCCGATGACGGTCCTATGCCACAAACCAGGGAACACATCCTGCTAGCCCGGCAGGTGAATGTTCCCCGCATAATGGTGGCTCTCAATAAGGTAGATCTGGTGGATGACCCGGAGTTGTTGGATTTGGTGGAGATGGAGGTTCGAGACCTATTGAAGAAGTATAACTTTCCTGGTGATGAAGTCCCTATTGTGCGAGTGAGTGCGCTTAAGTCTCTGGAATGTGGCTGTGGCAAAAGGGACTGCAAATGGTGTGGAGGAGTATGGAAGTTGTTGGATGCAATAGATGCATATATTCCCATGCCCAAGAGAGAAAGGGATAAACCATTCCTTATGCCGGTGGAAGATGTATTCAGCATCAAAGGACGTGGGACTGTGCCTACAGGCAGAGTGGAACGTGGCGTAATCAAAGCCGGTGATGAAGTAGAGATAGTAGGATTAAAGGAGACGAAGAGAACGGTGGCGGTTAGCTTAGAGATGTTCCATAAGATCATGAGCGAGGCAGAAGCGGGTGATGCTGTGGGAGTGTTATTGCGGGGCGTTGAACGGGAGGAAATAGAACGGGGTCAGGTTCTAGCAGCGCCAGGCTCGGTCAAGCCTCATACGGAAGCCGAGGTTGAGGTATATATCTTGACCAGGGAGGAAGGCGGTAGACACACACCTTTCTTCAATGGTTATAAGCCCCAGTTTTATATCAGAACTCTGGACGTTACAGGTGAGATAAATCTTCCTGAGGGTGTGGAGATGGCTATGCCCGGTGATAGCCTGGCTCACATGAAGATTAAGACCATTTACCCGGTAGCTATGGAGCAGGGGTTACGCTTTGCCATCAGGGAAGGTGGCAAGACAGTCGGGGCTGGCGTGATTAGCAAGGTTATTGCATAAATATCGACTCCTGCGCGTTTTGCAGACTTTTGAATAGACGTGGCTAAAAAGAAGGGCGATTTACGCGTAATTATCCAGCTAGCTTGCAACCAATGCTCGCGGAGAACATATACTACGACAAAGAATAAGAAAAATGATTCGCAACGGCTGGAGTTGAATAAGTATTGTCCTCACTGTCGTGTCTATACTGTCCATAAAGAAACAAAGTAACTCATGACAACTCACGCCAACAAAGCGAATGCCAAGTCCGCCCCAGCAAAAAAATCGAGGTTCAGTTTCTTTGCTGAGGTAGCAGCCGAACTACGGAAAGCACACTGGCCAACAAGGCAAGAAGCCTTGAGGTTAAGTATTTTGGTGCTTGCTGTGTGCGTCGTTGTGGGGCTCATTTTGGGTGGCTTGGACTTGGCCTTCACAAGATTATTCTTGCTTCTGGGTGGTTGACACCGATGATTGATGGTGAATGGTACTTACTGTACGTTTCTTCGGGTCACGAAGAGCAGGCTCGTAGGAACATAGAGCAACGCATCAAGTATATGGATGTAGGAGACAAGATATTTGATGTGGTGATACCCACAACTAAGGAGATAGAAATCAAAGCTGGAAAGCGGCATACGATGACGAAGAAAGCTTTCCCGGGTTATATTATGGTAAATATGAAGCTAGACGAGCATAGCTGGGACATAGTGCGCAATACCCCCGGGGTCACCGGCTTTGTGAGTGCTGGTACCAAACCTGTTCCTTTACCTACACAAGAGGCAGATGCCATCTTGCAGCGTATGGAAGAAGCTCCCACCGAAGTGAAAATGACCTTTAAGGAAGGTGACAGCGTGCGCGTAACGAGCGGGCCTTTTATTGATTTCATCGGCAAGGTGGAGCAAGTCAATCTGAATAAGGGTAAGGCAATAGTCCTGCTATCGCTATTCGGTCGAGAGACACCTGTAGAATTGGACCTCCTGGGGATAGAAAGGATATGACCCTCCTTGACTGGAAGCCCGGAGTGCAATGAAAGAGAGAACCAGTAATGGCTAAGAAGGTTAAAGCAATCATTAAGCTGCAAATACCGGCAGGTAAAGCTACTCCAGCGCCGCCTGTGGGGCCGGCTTTAGGGCAACATGGTATCAATATCATGGCTTTTTGCAAGGAATATAATGAAAGAACTGCTTCTCAAGAGGGTTTCATTATCCCTGCTGAGATAACTGTATATGAAGATCGCTCCTTTACCTTCACGACTAAGATGCCACCTGTTTCTGATTTGTTGCGGCGTGCTTTGGGAGTGGAAAAGGGGAGTGGTAATCCCGGAACTGAGAAGATAGGCAAAATAAGCAAGGATAAGCTTTATGAGATCGCGCGAACTAAAATGAAGGACCTCAATACGACTGATGTTGATAAGGCAGCAAACATTGTTGCCGGCACAGCTCGGGGCATGGGAGTTGACGTAGAATGAATTCAGGTTCTCAAGAGTTCGCAGAATTTTGAGGTACAAATAAGTGGCAAAGCACGGTAAGAAATATCAGGAAGCCAGCAAACTTGTAGATAAGTCGAAAACCTATTCTCCTGAGGAGGCAGTTGAGCTAGCCAAGAAGGCTGCCTATGCCAAATTCGATGAGACCGTTGAGTTACATTTGAGGATGGGAGTTGATCCCCGCAGCGCTGACCAGCAAGTGCGTGGTGTAATTCTATTACCTAATGGGCTGGGCAAGAAGACACGGGTGCTCGTCTTTACTCAAGGTGAAGGAGTCAGGTTAGCTCAAGAAGCAGGTGCTGACTATGCAGGAACAGAGGAACTTATTAAACAGATTGAAGGTGGTTGGCTTGAGTTCGATGTGTCTATTGCTACCCCTGATGTGATGCCCAAAGTAGCCAAGCTCGGTCGTATTTTAGGGCGGCGAGGCTTAATGCCTAATCCCAAATCGGGCACTGTGGTGCAACCTCAAGACTTGGGGCGGGTCGTAACTGAAGCTCGCAAAGGCCGGGCTGAATTTCGTCTGGATAGAACAGCTATTATCCACCTGCCCATTGGCAAGATCAGTTTCGACAAGGACCAGCTCTTGGAGAATCTGGCGGCAGCGATCGAAGCTATTCTTAAAGCAAAGCCCAGTGGGTCTAAGGGGCAATATATCAGAAGCGCCTATCTATCAACAGCCATGGGGCCAGGATTCAAACTGGATATTTCATCTGTACTTGCTGTCTCAAGTCTTTTAAGCCGGTGACTTGAGCGCAGGCTACCCAATGTTATGAAGCCTCGTATTCAAGAGAATCGCCGTTTCCGTGGCTGCACCTCCCGGGATTAGCACAGGAGGCATTCATATAGATCTGAGACAGGAAAGAATAAAGGAATGAAAGCTTTGATAATCTATGTTTCTGTACACCATGGCAATACAGAAAAGGTCGCCAGGGTGATGGCGAATGTTCTTGATGCCGACCTGTTGGATGTGAAACAAGCGAATGTTGGGACGCTTGCGCAATACGACTTGGTCGGTTTTGGCTCGGGGATTTATTTTGGCAAGCATCATGAGAGTCTATTGGATTTTGCCGACAGCCTGCCCATGGTCAGAAACAGAAGGGCATTCATTTTTTCCACAAGCGGACTAAGGAAAATACCGTTTGTTCATGATTTCGACAAGCCGCTGAGGAGAAGGCTGCAACGGAAAGGTTTCGATATTATCGGCGAGTTCTCCTGTCGGGGACTTGATACATACAGGGCAACTAGGCTCGTTGGAGGAGTAAACAAGGGCAGACCTAACGCCGAGGACCTGAAACAAGCAGAAGATTTCGCCACAGGCCTCAGGGATTCTGGCGTATCGTAATTGGGTATTCTTGTCTGATTAACGACTTACCAACCGTTTGCCCAGTTCTTCAGCTTCCTGCATCAATGCTTTGTTGTTTGCAATCTCACCGGCCTTCATCGCACTGCCGTACACCATACCTACGATCTTTGATCCTGTGTAGCGGAAAGCATCTTGAAACGTTCGCAGTGCATTCACACACCCGGATCTGACCGGATCAACATCTCCGTAACTCATTGCGATGGCGATCCGTTTGCCGGCAAAGGGATTCTTTGCGTAAGCAGTGAGTGCGTAACAGCGATCCATAAACATCTTTGTCTGAGCGGACATCGTAAACCAATAGACAGGGCTGGCAATGACCCAGGCATCTGATCTTATCAACTTCGGGTATATTCTTTGCATGTCGTCTTCGATTGCGCATCCCTTGCTACCACGTTTCTGGCAGGTATCACAACCCCGGCAGGGACTGATTTTCAAGTCTTGAAGGAATAAGGTTTCCACTTCTGCGCCGGCGGATTTTGCCCCACGCGAAATCCGGGCTGCTAGGGTGGAGCTGTTTCCTTTTCTCCTCGGACTACCTAAGATTACCAGTACTTGCTTGGTCTCTGCTTTGTTTTCCAATGTTCTTGCCTCCTAAATGATATTCACAAAACTATTCGCAGCTCTTGATTGTGATCTTCGTTCCTGCAGCTACCTGCTTAAATATCGTGGCGTCGCCGATGACTTTGCCAAACACGGTAACCGGGCTGGCCGGGCGAATCTCGTCTCTCTGGCCTACAGGAGTAGGGCCAAAGAAGATGCAGAACGCATTGCCGTCAGGCCAGTAACCTAAGTCTCCTATGCTTACCACTTCTTGTCCAGCCTCCGACTTAAGGTGGAGGGGAATCGAGAAATATATTTCGTCTCCCCAGAGATTGACACGGCCTTTGATGGGCAACGCTTCCCAGATTGCCCGAGCCGTGCTGGTATTGTTTAGCTCAGCCTCCCCTGCAACCCTCCCTGCTGTTATCCGAATTTTCTTTCCCATGTTTGCCAACCGCTTGCAAGCTTATGACTGAGCCTGCAGGAGATTGTATTAGCCGGAAAAACCCAGCTAGCAATCTCAGTCTATCTTCTTAAACATCTTGCCCTTGGTGCCACACACGGGACAGCTATCAGGGGGTTCTTTTTCGAAGGTATATCCGCAGACGGGACACACATAATAGGCAGAGGTCTCTTTCGTAGCGCCCAGGTTATCAAGTAGCTTCTGGTAAAGCTGTGCATGAATCTTCTCTACCTCATTGGCATAATAAAATGACCGTTCTGCCTCCTTATTTCCTTCAGCTTTGGCAGCCTCCAGCATCTTGGGATACATGTTCTTGAATTCATGGGTCTCACCTGCTACGGCTTCCAGCAAGTTCTCTTTGGTACTCTTGATTCCCTTTAGCGCCTTTAGATGATTGTGGGCGTGAATAGTCTCAGCTTCGGCAGCGGCTCTAAATAGCTTCGCTACCTGCGGATAGCCCTCCTTGTCAGCGGCAGCGGCAAAGGCAAGGTATTTGCGATTTGCCTGGGATTCTCCGGCAAAGGCGTCTCGTAGATTCTGTTCAGTCTTTGACATAGCTGCTTTCCTCCTTTCTATGCTAGGCCCTGGTGGGTGAACAGGCGCATTATACTATTGGCAGATGGCAGCCGCCAGTTTTGTCGGACGGGATGGCTCAAAGGAATAAGGTCACTTGTTTGAAGACGGCAATAAATCCGCGGGTTGTGTGTTACCCTTGTGCTTTTTGTCAAGACTGAGGTACCATTCTACTTGAGTATTTTGTGTGCCATACTTGGATATGAACTCTGAATCAATCTCTGGCAAGGGGGTGAAAATGAAAGTAGCGAAAGTGGACGAGATGAAAGACCTGGACAGGCGTGCTACAGAGGAATTCGGCATCTCAGAAGACCTTTTGATGGAGAACGCCGGTCAGGCAGTGTACTTCGTCATATCGCAGGAACTCGGCATAAAGGGCAACAAATTCGTTGTCTTTTGTGGTGGTGGTAACAACGGCGGGGACGGGTTGGTTGTGGCCAGGAAGATTCACTCAAATGGCGGGGAAGTGAAAGTCTTCCTTCTGGACGACGAAGCCAAATTTAAGGGGGCAGCAAGAAAGAACTTTGAAATAGTATCCAGGATACCCATAGAGATGTCCAGAGTCAGCTCAATTGACTCCGTAATACCTGAACTCCTTGATTGTGACGCCATCGTGGATGCCATATTTGGCACAGGTCTTGTTCGCAAGGTCAGCGGGATATACAAAGATATAATCCAACTCATAAACGAGAGCCAAAGTGTGGTGTTCAGCGTGGATATTCCTTCAGGTATAAACGGCGATACTGGACAGGTGATGGGTGCGGCGGTACAGGCAGATTATACCGTAACATTCGGGCTTCCCAAGCTGGGCAACATGCTTTATCCCGGGCATGACCACTGCGGAGAAATTGTATGTTTCGCACATATCTTTCCCACCTTCCCTCTATGATTCTCGCGCCATAAAGGTGGCAATCAATAACCCCGTAGAGCTTCCGGAAAGAGCCAGAGATACACACAAGGGTAGCTATGGAAAGGCTCTGTTTATTGCCGGCTCCTCAAGTTACCTTGGTGCGCCGTACTTCTCTGCTCTGTCTTTCCTCAAAGCTGGAGGAGGGCTTTCCTACCTGGCAACACCCAAATCTATTTCGCCATTCATAGCCAGCAAGGGAAGCGAGATTGTCTTTGTTCCTCAAAAAGAGACACCTTCAGGAAGTATAGCCCTGGAAAACAAGGATGAGCTTTTAGAATTTTCCCAAACGGTGGACATGGTAGTCTTGGGTCCCGGTCTTTCTTTAGCCCGAGAGACGCAGGAACTGGTGCGGAAACTAGCCCCCAAAATCAACAAGCCTCTGCTCATAGACGGCGATGGGATTACCGCCGTTGCTGACGACTTGGGAAGAATAAGAAAAAGAGAAGCACCGACGATACTTACGCCTCATCTGGGCGAGATGTCCCGCATCACCAAAATGGACGTAAGTGAGATAAACAAAAACAGAGTAGACGTTTTGCAGCGCACGACAAAGGAACTCAATTCCATAATTATCTTAAAGGGAGCCCACTCCCTAATAGGTTATCCCGATGGCACCGTGTTCATCAATGTAAGCGGCAACTCCGGCATGGCTACAGCCGGGAGCGGCGACGTCCTAACGGGGACTATTGCCGCCATGTACGGTCTAGGATTAACCCTTGAGGACGCAGCGAGGATGGGCGTGTTTATCCATGGATTTTCCGGTGATGTCGCTGCTGTCGACAAAGGTGAGGATGGAATAACGGCGCAGGACATACTGGACTACCTGCCCGAAACGATGAAGCTCTACAGAGATAACTTTGCCGAAATTTCAGAAAATCTTTACGAAAGTGTCTTTGTGGTATGAGGCAGTATCGAGATTATTTAGCACGCACTGCAGGCATGACACAAAGGCAGCTTGATGTTTTATCGCCTAAGGGGAAGGAAGGCAGAAGAATGAAAGCGATGGTGCTTGAGAAAATCTCCCCGGTCGAAGAAAAACCTCTGAGGCTGGTGGATTTGCCGCAGCCCGTTCCGGGCCGGGGCCAAATCTTGGTCAGGGTCTCTGCCTGTGGAGTCTGCCACACCGAGCTCGACGAGATTGAAGGCCGGGTTTCTCCTTCCCGATTTCCCATGATTTTGGGTCATGAAGTCATTGGTAGGGTGGAGAGGTTCGGGACCGGGGGCGAGAAAATTCAAAAAAGGCGATAGAGTGGGTATTGCCTGGATCAACTGGGCTTGCGGTAAATGCTCGTTTTGCGTGAAAGGGGAAGAAAACCTCTGTGACACGGCGAAGTGGACTGGGAAGGATACCGATGGCGGCTATGCCGCAATATACTGTAGTATCAGAGGACTTTGCCTATCCCATTCCCGAAAGGTTTACCGATGTGAAGGCGGCTCCGCTTTTGTGTGCCGGGGTGATTGGCTACCGAGCCTTAAGGCTTTCAGGGATGGAAGATGGCAAAGTGCTGGGGCTTTATGGCTTTGGCGCCTCTGCCCATATTGTCATTCAGGTTGCTAAATATAAATATCCCGACGGCAAGGTGTTCGTCTTTACTCGACCTAACCAGAAAGAGCACCAGGATCTAGCCAGGAAATTGGGAGCCGACTGGATTGGGGCCACGGGCGATACGCCCCCGGAGAAGCTCAACTGTGCCATCGACTTCACTCCTGTGGGAGAGCCGGTGCGTGAAGCTTTAAGGAATTTGCGAAAAGGGGGAAGGGTGGTCATAAATGCCATTCGCAAGGCAACGCCTATTCCGGAATTGGACTACACCGAGCATCTCTGGTACGAGAAGGAAGTGAAAAGCGTGGCTAATGTGACCAGAAGGGATGCTCAAGAATTCCTGCCCTTGGCTGCCGAAATTCCCATTGTCCCCGAAACCCAGGAATTTAGATTGGAAGAGGCTAACGAAGCCTTAATTCTGCTCAAGGAAGGCAAAATCCGCGGGGCCGGAGTCTTGAAAATAGCCGAATGAAAATAGGTCGATTTCGTCCTCCAGGTGCATTCTGGACCTTTGCCTCGCCGCCTCTTTGCCCAGATAGCCAGCTGCCACTGAAACCAGCACCGAGCAAGCCTACTATCGCCGCCTTCTCGGCCGGAGTAGTGTTGACGGCTACGGTGCTCATGGCCACAGCGGGCACTAGCCCGGCCCTCACTATTGGCTTCAGGCTGGGATGCTCGGTTATGAACTCGGCTATTGGTGGGCTGACCCTGTAATAGAGGTCTACCAGGGCTTGTCCCAGCGGGTTGGTCAGCAGGTATTCATCTCTGAACTGACGAAGAATTTGTATTTCCTCAGCCATTGGCGTGCCGTAAGCAGCGGTGGCAATGAAGCACACCCCACCCCCACAATTGAAATCCTCGTGGACTGGTGGCACCTCTACACGGTGTGACGGTGGCACTGCAAGTTGCAGATTCCACATGGCAAGCTCAGTCGCCGGGTCGACAGCGACCACGGTGCCGTCGCAGCGTAAGCCCCACCGTGTGACCACTCACCTGCGGCGACCTGGATGATGTCCGTCCAGTCGCCGACATCGCACTGTCCGTAGCTCCATTGTCCCCTACAGCGACCACAGTGCCGTCGGCTTTAAGCCCCACCGTGTGGTACCAGCCTGCGGCGACCTGGGTGATGTCCGTCCAGCCGCCAACATCGCACTGGCCGTAGCCGTAGTTATCATCCCACAGCGACCGCGGTGCCGTCGTACTTAAGCCCTACCGTGTGTCCCAAGCCTGCGGCAGATCTGGATGATGTCTGTCCACTCGCCGACGTTGCACTCTCCGTAGTCGTTCTCTCCCACGGCAACCACGGTGCCGTTGGACTTAAGCCCAACCGTGTGAAAGCTGCCTGCGGCGACCTGGATGATGTCCGTCCAGTCACCGACATTCGCACTGCCCGAAGGCGTTCCCACCCGCGGCGACCACGGTGCCGTCGGACTTAAGCCCCACCGTGTGAGCGCTCGCCTGCGGCGACCTGGGTGATGTCCGTCCAGCTGCCGACATCGCACTGCCCCGTCGTCGTTATATCCTACGGCGACCACGGTGCCGTCGGACTTAAGCCCCACCGTGTGAAAGCCGCCTGCGGCGACCTGGGTGATATTCGTCCAGCTGCCGACATCGCACTGCCCTACGGCGTTCTCTCCCGCGGCAAGCACAGTGCCATCGGTCGTAAGCCCCACGGTGTGATACCAACCTGCGGCGACCTGCGTGATGACCTGTCCAGTTGTCGACATCATGGCATTGCCACCGGGGCCAATCTAAGTAGTATCCTACCGCGACCACAGTGCCATCGGACTTAAGCCCCACTGTGTGAATAGAGACCTGCAGCGACCTGAATGATATCCGTCCAGTCGCCGACATCGCACTGCCCGGCGGGGATGGGCCCTCGTCGCGACCGCGGTGCCGTTGGACCTAAGCCCCACCGTGTGCCACGCTGCCTGCGCCAACCTGAACAATGTCCCTCCAGCCGCATCCACATTGCATGTCGCCAGCACCCCGACGGCGACGACTGTGCCATCGGCCTTAAGCCCTACTGTGTGATTGCCGCCTGTGACTACCTGGATGATGTCTGTCCAGATGCAGACATCACTGCGCTGGCCGTAGTAGTTGTCTCCCATGGCTACGAAGGTGCCTCGGATTTCAACCTTACTATCTCCTAGCCTCCTGCGGCGATCTGGACGATGTTTCTCCATATACCAGACGCTCCATTTCGCCGCCGTAGTCTCCTACGGCGACCACGGTGCCATCCGACTTGAGCCCCACGGTGTGCCGAATACCTGATGCCACTTGGACGATATCTGTTAACTTAGGAATATTTCACTGTCCCTCTCAGTTGCATCCCACGGTAACCACAGTGCCATCAGACTCTAAGCCTGACTGTGCGACCGCTGCACTGCGTCGACCTGAACTATGTTTTTCAAGACTGCGGACATCGCATTGCACATAATGCGTTTGATCCCATGGCGAGTTTGTAGATTGAGTGATAGAGGGGTTAGCCCACCAAATCGGGAAATGTTATCATTAGAGTTCGCGATGACAGGAAGGAGGGCTCAGGATGATACGAGATTTGATATCAAAGAACAGAAGCTACCGGCGGTTTTATGAAGAAGTTGACATAAAACTTGAGACCTTGAAAGAACTTGTTGACTTTGCTCGGCTCTCAGCATCGGCAAGAAATGCCCAACCACTTAGATATATCCTTTCCTGCGACCGCGACAAGAATTCACTGATATTCCCACATCTGGCCTGGGCTACTTTTCTCAAGACTTGGACTGGACCCGCTGAAGGGGAGAGGCCATCGGCATACATTATTATTCTGGGGGACACAGAGATAAGCCGGTTTTGGGACTACGATGCCGGAATAGCGGCTCAAAGTATCATGCTGGGGGCGACTGAGAAGGGTCTGGGCGGCTGTATGATTGCTAATATAGATAGGCAAGGACTGCGTAAGGCTTTAGAGATACCGCCGCGATATGAGATACTACTTGTCCTGGCTCTGGGCAAGCCCAAAGAAAAGGTAGTGATAGAAACGGTTGGGTCAGACGGAGATACCAAGTACTGGCGTGATAGCAAGGGTGTGCACCATGTGCCCAAGCGCACCCTGGATGAAATAATCATCGGTTAGCTGAGGCCCTTAGCCGCTGTTTTTGTAATTGAGAAAGCTTTGTCAGGAAGGAGATAGCTTATGGAGGTTAGGCTTAATACACATGGGCGGAACTCATTGGCAACAAAAGTCTTCTTCAGCGACGAAAGTGGTTTCGAAGTTGCCTCCGTAATCGTGACAGGTAAAACTGATGCTGTTCTCATCGATGCACAGTGGACGTTGTCCAATGCCCACCGGGTAATCGCAGAAATATTGGAAACAGGCAAATATCTTAAAACGATTTACATTACCCATGCGCATCCCGACCATTACTTTGGATTGGGCACTATTGCAGAAGCTTTCCCTGAAGCCCGGGTGGTAGCGCTTCCTTCAGAAGCCCGCATCATCAACAAGCAGTTCTTCGGCAAAACAGAGCACTGGGAAAAAGTGATAGGAGTTATAAACGTGCCCAGAAAAACAGCCAAAATTGAGCCTCTCACCGGAGAACTACTTCGAACTGGAAGGGGAGCGTATCGAGATCATCCCCGAAGTGATGGGGGACATGAAATACAACACAGCAGTCTGGATTCCTTCCATACGGACTCTGGTCGGCAGCGATGTTCTTTTCAACCAAGCACATCCTTTTACGTGCGAGCTTACTGCCGAAGAACGACAGCGATGGATACGGGATATTGAGCGCCTGGAGAAATTGGATGCTGAAGTGATAATTCCTGGCCATCAGAAACCGGGAATGCCCTTCGACTCAAGTTCATTCGATTTCACTAGGGACTATCTTGTCGCCACCGAAGAAGAACTGGCGAGAACAAAGGACGTAGCCAGTTTCTATTACGCCATGGTTAAACGCTTCCCGGAAGCCAGTCTCTTCATAAGCAATGAAATGAACGCAAATGTGTTCAAAGGAGGAATGAGTTGGAATTGGCGGGAATACTAGGGTATGGTTATTGAGCATTGAGAATAAGAGAGGGGGATAAAATTTATGAAACTGAAAGACAAAGTAGCTATTGTTACCGGTGGGGGGACTGGCATAGGGAAAGCCATTAGCCTGGCCTTGGCTAACGAAGGAGCGGCTGTGGTCCTGGTCGCCCGTAACCTCTCCAGATTGGAACAGGCAGCTAAAGACATCAAATCTAGAGGCGGTAAGGCAAAAGCAATACAAGCCGATATTTCCGACGATGAGCAGGTAAAGCGGATGATAGCTCAGACCATCAAAGACTTTGGACAGATTGATATATTGGTAAATAATGCTGCCAGGGGCACTTTCAATAACGCTGATGTTGTGGATATGAACTTAAAGGAGTGGCATGACAGTTTGGCGATAAATCTGACCGGGATTATGTTTTGCTCTCGGGAGGCACTTAAATACATGATTCCTCGCAAAAGCGGTAGTATTGTCAACATCAGCAGTGTGGCAGGGATATCTGGAGTCCCCAAAGAAAGCCCGTATGCCGCCAGCAAATGGGGCGTAATTGGCCTTACGGAAACACTGGCTATCGAAGTCGGTAGATTCGGTATTCGTGTTAACTGCATCAGCCCTGGCGCTACTCGGACTCAGGAATTTGAGGACTGGGTGAGGGTTTCGGCTGCGGATGCCGGTATCTCCTACAAAGAAATGATGAGTAAGATCACGGACAATAATGCCTTGAAGAGAATAGCCGAACCATCTGAAATAGCGACTTGTGTTGTGTTTCTGGCTTCAGATGATTCCAGCGCTATGACTGGACACAACCTCGTTGTCAGTTGTGGCTTTCACCTAGTTCACCCAAACATGATCCACTGAGCATGTGCCGAAGCGTCCTCTGGATGATATAATCATCGGACACACACAAACTGGAAAGAAGGTAACAGGATTATGCCGCGCTATTTCATTTGGACCATCGGCTGCCAGATGAATAAGGCAGAGTCCCGGCAAATAGCTGGCTACTTAGATTCTGCCGGCTATCGGGCAACGACCTCTTTTTCTCGATGCCGATTTAGTGGTTCTGAACACCTGCGTGGTAAGACAAAGCGCTGAGAACAAGGTCTTGGGCACCCTGGGTCTATTGAAAGGGCTAAAAGATGAACGTCCCAATCTCCAGATACTTGTTACCGGGTGCTTTGTCAATTCCCACACCCAGGAATTGCAGAGACGATTTCCTCACGTTGACTTACTATTTAAGCCCGGCGACTACCCTGAGCTAATTGCCTGGGGGCAAAAGCAGGGCATACCTATTGAGCAGGGATTACTCCGCTACGCTCGCAATGACACTCGGATGGCTCCCTCGCCATGCGCTCTTGTTCCCATCATCCAGGGCTGTGACAATTTCTGCTCATACTGCATTGTCCCCTACAGGAGGGGGAGGGAGGTGAGTCGCCCTGTAGAGGAAATAGTCTGTGAAGTGAGGGAACTGGCAAAAAGAGGCACAAGAGAAGTGACTTTGGTGGGGCAGAATGTTGATTCTTACGGACACGATTTGCCCGGGCATCCTGACCTTGCTGATTTGCTGAAGGAATTAAACAGCATCGATGATCTTGCCAGGATTCGCTTCCTGACCAATCATCCCAAGGATATAAGCCTGAAGCTGATTGAGGCTATGGCTTCTCTGAGCAAGGTCTGTGAGCATCTGGAGTTGCCGGTTCAATCAGGGGATAATGATATATTGAAGGCTATGAGACGAGGATATACCGTGGAACGATATAGAGAGCTTGTTCACACCATTCGCCGTAAGATCCCTCAAGTATCTCTGAGCACAGATATAATCGTGGGCTTTCCCGGAGAAACAGAGGAGCAATTTGAGCACAGTCTGTCTTTGGTCGGGGAGATGAGGTTTGATGTTGTTCATGTGGCAGCTTATTCTCCTCGCCCGGGCACCATTGCCTGGCGGGAATATCAAGATGACGTTCCTGCGGAGGTGAAGAAGGGAAGATTAAATAAGATTGAAGAGCTTCAAACAGCTATAGCGAGCGAAATTAATTCACAACTTCAGGGCCAGGAAGTGGAGGTGTTGGTAGAGGGCAAGAAAGGAGGGAAATGGTTTGGGCGCACCCGGAGCAATAAGCTGGCATTCTTCGAAGATGCTGGTGACTGGCTGGGCCAACTGGCGATAGTCCACATTCAGAAGACAAGTCCCTGGTCGCTGATAGGCCAGGTCAAGAAATAACTAATTAAAGGAGGATATATGGACCAAACATGGGTAATGCTGATCTTTTTGGTAGTAATTTTTGCCGTTATGTACCTGCTGATGATCAGGCCGAGGCAAAAGCAACAAAAAGAACACGAAGCAATGATGCAAGAACTGAGAGTGGGAGACAGGGTGATTATCGCCGGCGGGATCTATGGACAAATTGAGAGTCTCAGTGAAGATACTGCCATTCTGAGGATAGAGTCGGGGGCAACAATGAAGGTTGCCCGAAGCAGTATCCTTGGCAAACAAGAAGTTGAGGAGAGTGGCAAGGGAATATTCTGACGTTTATGCCTGAGGAATTTTCTCTAGGCCGTCTCTTTTCTCCTAACAGCGTGGCTATTGTGGGGGCTTCCTCAAACCCTTTTTCCGGGGGATACCAATTCACACGTTTCCTTGTGGGCCACAGCTTCCAGGGCAAACTCTATCTGGTCAACCCGACATCAAGTGAGATTCTCGGGCTCAAAGTCTATCCCAGGTTAACAGAGGTCCCTGACCCAAGCGTGGACTATGTAATCTCCTGCATACCTGCCGATGGTGTTCTGTCTTTACTGGATGACTGCAGCAAGAAAAATGTCAAGCTTGTCCACCTATTTACAGCCAGACTGAAAGAGACAGGAAGAGATAGAGAGACGAAGCTTCAAAGCGATATTCTGGAAAAAGCGAAGAAACTGGGCATTAGGATTCTCGGCCCAAATTGCATGGGAATCTATTACCCCAAATTAGGATTGTCTTTTAATCACGAGCTGCCCAGAGAAACTGGGCCGGTGGGGGGATTTTTTCAGAGTGGCGGGGGAGCTGCGGAATTTGTCCGCTACGCTGCTTTGAGAGGAGTCCGTTTCAGCAAAGTCATAAGCTATGGCAACGCCTCGGATATTGATGAGGTTGAACTGTTGGACTACTTTGCCTCTGATAGTGAAACAGAGATAATTACCTCCTATATTGAGGGAGTTAAAGATGGGAGGAAATTTGTTGAGTCCCTAGCTCTGGCCGCCAAAAAGAAGCCGGTCGTAGTTCTCAAGGCGGGAAGGGGTAGAGCAGGGAAAAAATTGGCATTATCCCATACCGCGTCACTGGCCGGCTCCATTAACGTGTGGCAAGCAGCGCTAAAGCAATGTGGGGCTATTATGGTCAGTAATTTTCAAGAGCTGATAGACCAGGTTGTTGCATTTACGTTTTTGCCTCCTATTACAGGCAGGAGGGTAATCGTTGCGGGAGGTGGAGGTGGGAAGAGTATGGTCTCGGCCGATGTCTGGGAAGAGGAAGGCTTCGAGCTGCCGGAATTAACTGCGGAATTCAGAAAGAAGCTTAAGGAGAGAGTCCCGGCACTCTGGGATTGGGTTAGAAATCCGATAGATGCCTCTCTTTTTATAGGCACGCCAGTGGTGGATATAAACGTGCTGGAGTGGCTTAGTGATGAAGACGGATTTGATATTTGGGTTGCCAACTTGACTCAGGACGACCCTTTGACTGAAGATATATGGGAAAATGTGCTGGCACCAAACTTTTTGAACAGCGTAGTGGCAATCAAGAAGAAAGGTAAGCCTGTAGTCTGTGTTATTGAAACGGGGGAAATCGGCCCGGCGGAGATGGAAAGCTGGAAGTGGAGAGCTATCGCCGAGACGAGAAGACAGATTGTCAATCAGGGTCTGGCTGTTTTCCCTTCTCCGGAGAGGGCGGCCAGAGCAGTAAGGAAATTAGTAGATTACTGGGCATGGCGGGAAAGTGAAAACGAATTATTATGATTACATTATAGTGGGCAGCGGCATTGCCGGGCTCTATATTGCCTTGTTGGCCATAAAGCGGGGCAGTGTCCTCATACTGACTAAGGGCAGCATAGATGACTGCAACACCAAATATGCTCAAGGCGGCATTGCTGTGGCCATGGGCAAGGATGATTCCCCTGAGTTGCACTTCAAAGACACGATGGCTGCCGGAGACGGCTTATGTGATGCCGAGGCCGTGCGCATTCTGACTGAAGAGGCTGCTGATTGCATTGCTGATTTAATCAGATTTGGAGTGCCTTTTGATACTCTGAACGGGGAAATTACCTTGACCAGAGAGGCAGCCCATAGTGTGTCGCGGGTGATGCATGCCGGTGGAGACGCCACCGGGGAGCATATCGAGGTTACCTTAAGTCGCGAGGTGCGCTCTTCTCTTATCAAAGTCTTAGAAAACTGCCTGGCCAGCGAAATTTTAGTCCAGAAGGGCAGGGTAGTCAGCGTGAGAGCTCTCGATTGCAACACTGGCTCTATGGAAGAATATGGCTGCAAGTTCCTTATCCTGGCTACCGGTGGCGCCGGGAGGTTGTTCAAATATACCACCAACTCTGATGTGGTCACCGGCGATGGGATAGCTTTGGCCTTCGAAGCCGGTGCTGAAATAAGCGATATGGAGTTCTTCCAGTTTCATCCCACTGTTCTGCGCCTGCCGGGAGTGGCTCCTTTCCTCATCTCTGAAGCGGTCAGGGGAGAGGGCGGCATACTCAGAAATGTGGAAGGTCATCGCTTCATGCCGGATTATGCCGATAAGGCTGAGCTGGCGACCAGAGACATTGTAGCCCGCAGCATTGTCTACGAGATGAAGAAAACTCACAGCGATAGAGTCTTTCTGGATGTTACCCATTTGCCCTCCCGGTTAATTACCACCCGCTTTCCCCACATATACCGCTTTTGTCGGGAGCATGGCCTGGATATCACAAAGGGGCTTATCCCCGTCGCCCCGGCCGCTCATTACCTTATGGGAGGTGTGAAGGTCAATAGCTGGGGAGAGGCAAATATCCCAGGGTTATTTGCTGCTGGTGAGACAGCCTGCACCGGAGTGCATGGTGCTAACAGGCTGGCATCGAATTCCCTGCTTGAGTCAGTTGTTTTCAGCAAAAGGATAGTGCAGAGGACTGAAACGACTGCTGCTCCTCGTCATGGCAAAAAGCGGAGCGGCAAAACAATCTCCTGTTGCCTCCCCGAACGCGATGCATTACCCAAGGTACCATCGCTTAACCTGCCCAACCTGCAGTCCCTTATGTGGGATAAAGTAGGAATCATTCGCTCTGGCAAAAGCCTCAAAGAGGCGGCAGGCATTTTGGCCACGTGGGAAAGCTGCCTACCTCAACCCGGTGACCGCACGTCTCATGAACTGAATAATCTGGTGTTATGCGCCAGGCTTGTGACTGAGGCTGCTTTGCTCCGCGAGGAAAGTCGCGGCGCTCACTTCCGCACAGATTTCCCGCAAGCTTCGCCGGAATGGCAAAAGCACATCGTTTTTAGGAAAAATGCCATCAAATAAGCTCCAGATTGAAGAGATTATTGACCGCGCCTTAGCTGAGGACCTGGGTAAAGGCGATGTTACTACCGAGGCCTTAATACCCGGCGACCGGCAGGGGACGGGCTTTATTGTGGCTAAGAAGGAAGGCATCCTGGCCGGTATAAACGTAGCTAAACAGGTTTTCCATCAGGCTGATCCGGAGTTAAAGGTGGAGGTTCTTCTAGAGGATGGGGCTAGAGTCAAGCCGGGCAGTAAAGTGGCCAAGGTATCGGGCAGCATTGCCAGCATTCTCAAGGCGGAGAGGGTCGCCCTGAATTTTCTCCAGCGTTTGAGCGGCATTGCCTCGGAGACCAATCGCTATGTCGAAGCAGTCAAGGGATTGCCGGTTCGCATTATGGATACCAGAAAGACCACACCGGGCTTGAGGTCTCTGGAAAAACATGCCGTCAAAGCAGGCGGTGGTGAGAACCATCGTATGAGTTTGGGCGATGGCATACTCATTAAGGATAATCATCTGGCGGCGCTCCGCAGCCAGGGATTAAATATCAAGGAGATTGTGGCCAAAGCCAGGCAAAATGCTCCGCAGCGGCTGCCGGTCGAGGTGGAGGTCGGGACCGTGTCGGAAGCTTTAGAAGCCGTGGAGGCTGGAGCGGATATCGTCATGCTGGACAATATGAATCTCGAGGATATGCGTAAGGCGGTGAAGTCTATTCATGGCCGTGCTTTAATTGAAGCCTCAGGTGGAATTACGCTGGATAATGTTCGGGCTGTGGCTGAAACCGGCGTTGATTTTATTTCTATTGGCGCCCTTACCCACTCCGCCCGGGCTTTAGATATCAGTCTTGAGCTTGAAGCGCAGTAGTCGAGGCGTCACACGCAACTATTATTAGCGGGCGCTCTTCTCAGCAATAACTAGATATCGTTCCGGGCTGTCCTCGAAGTGGGTTATCTTCAATCCAGCCTGCTTTATCAGCCCTCTGAGCTGAGATTCATCTGGTAGAAGGTCATTGGCGATTACGCCACCAACGGATTGATGAAGCCGGTTAATCATCTCCCGGCTCATAGTGTGGCAGATGACCAGACGGCCATTATTTCTGAGCACCCTGGCTATTTCCTTTAATGCCTTGACCTTGTCGTTAAAATGGGGAAAGACACTGTTGCATATAGCCAGGTCCACAGAATTATCAGCCAGGGGAATGGCGAGAACATCAGCCTGAGCAAAGCCAACTATAGGCGGGAAGTTTTTGGCCTTGCGCTTGACCTAGCATCTCCGCGGAAAAATCCAGGGCGACAATTTTTCCCTCATCACCCAGCTCTGCGATTAGAAAGGGTAAAAGGACGCCCGTACCGCTGCCAATATCAAGCACATAATATCCGGGTTTAATGCCTAATTCCTTGACGATGTTGCCCAGGCACTTCAACCTCTCTCGGGTAAGCTCTTTATCCCAGGTTGGGGCTAGTTGGTCGAAATATTCTTGAAGTTGCATAGCTAACCTGCTAACGGAATTTGCTGCCATCCCTTCACTTTTCTCTTAGGAGAGAATGCCGTTGCCAGGCCGAAGATAATCGAAGAAGTTATCACTATGGCGGCGCCTGAGGGAATGTCCAGCAAATATGAGGCTGCGAGTCCAGCCCAGCAAGAAATAACACCAAAAGCAACAGCGATAAAGAGCATCTTTTTTAAGCTATAAGTAAGTTGATAGGCAGCGGCTGCGGGATTGAGAATAAGGCAATAGATAAGCAAACCGCCGATACTTTGCAGCGAGGCAGTTATAGTCACGCCGGTGGAAAACAACAGGCCGTAGAAAATGACTGTCGCCGGTATGCCCACGGCTAGAGCTATCTCCCGATGGCAAATCACTGCCTGGATTTCCTTATAGAAAACGACCACCAGCCCGACTATCACACCTGTTATAACGGCTAAAAAGATGATGTCCTGTTGCGTAACGGTCAATATACTCCCCCAGAACAGGTTTAAGGCTTCAGTCCTGGCCCCGTGCATCAGGCCCATGAACAGGAAAGCCAGTCCCAGCATCAGGGAGAAAATAATACCTATGGAAGTATCGGGATTTAATTCCCCGCGGTCAGCCACGGGTCCGATAATGGCTGCTGAAGCCAGGCTGAAGAGCAAGGCACCAATCAAGGGGTTAAACCCCAGCCAGAGGCCGAGGAGCGCTCCGGCAAAAGCAGCGTGGGCAATGCATACCCCGATAAAGGAGAGGTGCATGGTAACGACGAAGACGCCCACCACAGAACAGGTTATGCCACCGAATAACCCGGCCAGGATGGCATTTTGCATGAAATGGTACTGCAAAATAGAAAAATCCATATCCTCCTTTACTTTAACTACCCCAGAAATATCAACAACTCGTCATCCTTTACCGAGACTTGCCTCAAACGCCCCGACTAAGATCGGGGCTCTGGCAACCATTTTGACACCTCTCTGTCATTTTGCCTTTTGCATTTTGATATTCGATTGCCTGTATCGCTTTCTTGTACGCAGGCTATTTCGTCGCACTTGTGCGAGGAGTGAAGCGACGAAGCAATCTCAGTTGGTACTGAGATTCGGAGCTCCGTAAAGCTGACTCAGCACCTCTTCCCTGAGCATGGACTCCGGGCTGCCTTGCTGCCATATCTTGCCATCCTTCATTAGAATCAGTCGCTGGCAAATAGAGGGCAGCGTTCTCAGGTCATGGGTGACAAATAGAGTGGTCGTATGATATTCCCTGTGAATGAGCTGTATCAGGCTTAAGATTTCGCGTTGAGCTTTTTGGTCTATGGAAGCTGTCGGCTCATCGAGAAGAAATATCTCAGGCTGCTGGACTAAAGCTCGGGCAATGGCTGCCCTTTGGTATTCGCCTCCGGATAGATGTCCTATTGGGCGTTGGGATAAATGAGCTATGCCGACCATTTCCAATACCTTATCTACTGTTTCCCATTGAGCCCGTGTTGGCCGATGGAATAGTCCCAGGCGACCATAGCAGCCTACCATTACCGTCTCTCTAACATTGATGGGCAACCTGGGGTCGATATTTTCTACCTGAGCCACATAGCCTATGCGCTTTCTTAAATTAATGCTATTTCTCCCATTTAGCCGCGACCCTAATACCCAGGCTTGTCCATGGACCAGTTTGCCCAGGCCATTAATCACTGTGAGCAGGGTAGTTTTGCCAGCGCCGTTAGGTCCGATAATGCCAATGAATTCTCCTTTCCTGACCTCCAGAGACACGCCCTGTAAAGCCACATCTTCCCGGTAAGAAACCACAGCGTCTTGAATCTTGATGACTGTGTTATCCATATTGTTCCCTCCATTCATTCAAAGCTTCCAGCAGTAAATCAACGTTCTTATCTATTGCCTTCTCCCAGGTTTCGGTGTTTTCCAAGCCGCCGGGGAAGTTGGATATGGTTACCGGAATGGCTTCAATATCCTGTTCCATAGCTGCGCCTAGCGTTGTGGTACCGCTCTGGAGATTGTCGATGACCAGAGCTACCCCGGCTTCTTTAGCTTCGGTTATCAATTGGGCCACATCGCGCCGGACTTAAGTCTTCAGGCCGACCGAAGGTAGCCACGACATCAAACCCGGCCCACTCTACAAATCCTGCTTGCATGTCAGCGCAGATTACTTTTACTCCCTCTACTCCGGCTTCTTGCAATCTATTTTTCACCTCTTCGCCCTTAGTCTAAAATAGCCTGTTCCCTTTCTGTGGCTCTCTCCTGATAATACGCGGCGTTCTCCGGGTCTATCTCGCCCAGGGCTTGAGCAATTTTGTCTACTGCTTCAGCCTGAACTGCGGGCACCATCCAGTTGCCTGTAACATTAAGAACCGTGATAATAAGGTCGGGGTTTTCGGCAGCTTCAATGGCTCCAGTGATATTCTGGAAATTTTGCTGGTAATCGTGGATGAAAAGGGCTTTGCTGTTGGCCAGTGCCTCGATATCGCCGGGCTTTACATCGTAGTGTCCCGGACACACGCCCGGCGGTATAAGGGTGCGAGTTTCCATTTTGTCGTCAGCTACATCCTGAATAATATTGCTGATAAGCGAGCTCCCAGCCATGATATCAACCGAAGGTTGGGCATGGTGGGCACGGACCAGGAACGTCACTAAAATCCCCACAAGCGCTGCTATCAACACGCCTATCAGAATTTTTCTTCTCATAATTCTTCCTTTTAATACCCCATGCATGTTGCAATTAATTGCAATTGGCAGGCAAAAAAATTAATCCTTTTCCAGTTGTATTTGAGACTTTAAGAAGTCTATCTGTCGCACCTTGCCCTGGAAAACCTTCTTTTCTCCGAAGAGGGTCTCTACTTCTACTTGCCGGTCAGCAATTGTCAGGCGTGCGATATTCTCCAGAATCGGCTTGTCGCCTTCTTTAGCCTCATAGAGTTTAGCCATGCACATCCTAATGTCTCTCCTTGATCTTTGACAGGGCCTGCCTTGCTTTTATTAGTTCGTCGCTAACCGCCGCCATCTTGGTGGCTGCTTTTTGTAACTGCTGTGCTACCTCAGTGGATGATGAGGCAACTTTATCAGCCCAGTCGCGGAACTCTTTCTTATGTTCGCTGTTATGTGCAATCCAATAGTCAAGCAGAACTTGTAGTTTTTCTCGAACGTCATCCATAGCAATGCTTTATTTACAATGGTTAGTCAGGCTTTTTCCCCTTTTCTTCTACGGCACCCACGGCACTCTCCTGAAATTGCCAGGTGCCTTAAATCGGCATCAAAGCCATATTCCTGAAGCAAGGTATCTTTTAACGGATGCAGCGCAGATTCCTCCAGGTCTATTATCTTGCCGCAGCTATGGCAAACGAGATGATGGTGATGCCCTTTCTCAGCAACATGATAGCGGACACGTCCTTCGCCAAAGTCGGTCTCCGTAACTAAATTTAATTCCTTCAGCAGCTCCAGAGTGCGATAGACAGTGGATATATTGGCATAGGGATAACGACTATGTAATTGCTCGTAGATCTCTTCAGCGCTGATGTGCTTGTCGGCATTATGAAGTGCCTCAATGACCAGCATGCGCTGGGGAGTTAAGCGATGCCCCTTTTCTTGAAGAATTTCGTGGCAGCTCATTGCCGGAGGTATTATAGCAGGACAGCAAAATTATTGCAACAAGTTGCAAATGCGATTACAACCCCACCCTGTCATTGCGAAGTCCCGATTTAATCGAAGGACGAAGCAATCTCGCAAAGTTCTGTTTTTTAAAAATTTATGTAAATTTCTTATTTTGTATTTTGACTTTTATTTGTTCTTACTTTCCAGCAATATGGTGACTGGCCCATCATTATGGATTTCCACCAGCATATGCTCCTGAAAAAGTCCGGTTTCCACCTTGAGCCCTGTGGCGCGAACTTGCTCCACGAAAAACTCATATAATTCCTTAGCCAAGTCTGGCGGGGCGGCGTCGGTGAAGTCGGGTCGTCTCCCTTTCCGTGTATCAGCCAGAAGAGTAAACTGGCTTACTATTAGAATATCTCCCCTTGTATCCAGTGCCGAGAGGGCAAACTTGCTTGCCTCGTCAGCAAAAATACGCAGGTTGACCACTTTGTTTGCCAGGTAACTGGCGTCTTCCTTCGAATCACCTTGAGCAACGCCCAGAAAAACCACCAGCCCCGGGCCAATCTTGCCTACTATCTTGTCATTCACGCTCACTGAGGCTCGGGAAACCCGCTGCACTAATGCTTTCATCTTGATTT
>CAVSBM010000002.1:0-16887 GCA_963726175.1 uncultured Chloroflexia bacterium
AATCAGGTATTATGTCCCCCAGAATAGCTTATTTACATGCCTGCGAACTGTTTTTCCAAGGCATTTTCCAGCAGCCTAATTATCGAATCATCATCCCCAATATAGATGACAATTATTCGACCTGCTTTGTAAAAATGCGGTGGGCCTATCCAACCTACACTCATTATGCTACTCTCCTTCCTGATAGTGAAGCCATCAGATGAGACACGACTTGCCTCTGATTCCATAGCTTCTGCGTTTGCATATTCGAAGACCTGGATAGCACTTTCATTAACTGTGACGCTTCTGCCTTCTATGCCGAAGAACGGCTCGTGAATTTCTCCTTCCTCCCCAATGGATGCACCGGAATCACGTAGATAATGTAGCAGGGTTGAGTAATCTGTGCCTTGTTCAGGTGGTTTGGCACCGAGAGTAGCTATGGCTACTATTGCGATGACAACTATAATATAACCTCCGATGATTCCTACCAGCTTCTTGTTACTCATTCCATCCTCCTTTCGCAATGAAGATTATTAGTCCAATCTGCCGAACTTTCCCCACTGTCTCTCGTCATCCATTTCACCGTCCTTTGGTCTAAGCAGCTCTTCTTCTATTGCTACTACAACGCAGAAGGCCGAAAAAGGTTGCATTATTCCGCTTCGCTTAATCTCTCCCGAATTCCGGGACACCATACCAATCAGGCCTACTACAAATCAGGTATTATGTCCCCAGAATACCAAGTCACAAAATCGGATTGAAATCAAAGGCGCAGATGGTGAATTTTGGTCAAGAGTCGAACTTGAATAGGCCGATATCCACGCAAGCATCAAGGCTATTTATCGGGTCATTTCAAACTGGGATGGGGATGCCTAGCCAGCCAGGAAAATAAACGCCCCGAGTAACTTCACTTCCTACACCGGCTATCGTCGGGCATCGTCTTCACCCTACCTTGCGCCGGTCACCGCCACCACCTTTCAGCCTCCGCCAAGCCCGACTCACGTGCCAGGTCCCTGCTCGGCTACTCGGGACATCTTGCTATGATAGCACATATATGGCACGCTTGTCAAGTTTTGTGCGCGACAGTTGGAGCAAACGGCTTATGGGCAACAACACTGACTTTTGTTACTCGTCACTCTTCTTAGCTACCGGTAATTGCCTTTTTACCGGGGATACTTGGAAAGATTGAAGGGCTCAAATCTGACTTAGTTATTGCGAGTTTGATTATCTCCAAGAAATTCAATTCCCAATCCCTTAGTCTTGACTTCTACCGTATTATCTTTTATCTTTATATTAGAAACTTAACAGGATGAATGAGAAAACTATGAAGAAGTTCACTGTTGGCTTGCTCATTGTAGTAGTTCTGAGTACTCTATTAGGATGCTCAGCTGATAGGTGGGCCGAAGTCGAACCGGGCGAATACATTGTTATCGATATTCACAGTGAGTCGAATGGAGCAACAGTAGCTGGAATCGAAACATTGGTTGTGGAACGCGAATCGAACACAATAGTAATAGAATTAGAAGATGGCGCTCAATTAGTCACTATGTTTGTGTCGAGAGAGAAGCAAGACTGGCCAGCTGGATGCCCGTCCAATATTGGGTCAACTCGAATGGAGGTTCTCGACATCCAAAGTAGTAACCTATCAATCGGAGGAATGACCTTTAATAATCCAATACTAGTAAGGAATTGCCCGCCTAATCCTAATACCATCATACTACGGGAAGACGGCACTATCGGAGGTGCTGGCTCTGCCTGTGCCTGGCCAGACAAAGACATACATTTTGCCAAAAATACCAGCGTTTAGTAGTTGGTAAAGGGAAGATAAGATACTAGACAAGATAGAAGACAATACTACGAAGACTGGGACTCATAAGTACTTGGTTGCGTGTTCAAATCCCTTTTCTGCCGTTTTTGTTTTTCTGGTTCAAATACCCTAGCTTCAGGTACATTAAGAATGAACCCCCGAAGTTATCAATTGGTAGAACTCAAATGCGGCTAACAATTACTCAAAAAGTGACCCAACAATTCTGACAATTGTTATCTGAGCAAGCCGCTTTGCTATAATGAAACAATACTCACATATACAGTGACCATCCCATTCAGCCTTCAGCGCCCAGAAGCACTTATCAAAACAGTATTGGGGAAAAAGCGTGAATGATCACACCGGCGAGTCGTTAAGGCTGACTCTGAAAGAGCGGGATGCCGGGGTTGCGGTGCTGGGGCGGGCCTTCACGGAATACGAGCTGTTCCGGTACTATTTCCAGGATGAAACGGAGCGGCGTGCAGCAGCCGATTCGTTCGCTTTCATTTCGATTTCTCTCTGTCTGAAGTACGGCGAAGTCTATATGTCTTCAGAGAACCTGGAGGGCGTGGCAGCCTGGCTGCCGCCAGGGAAGGCACCTTTTGGAGGCTGGCAAATTATACGCTCGGTCCCGCTCTCAACTCTTGTCAGATTCGGACGCCAGGGGGCAGGCCGAATGTGGGCTTACGGTAGGTTCGTAGATAACCTCCACCGCAGGCTGGTTCCGTACCCTCACTGGTATCTGCAAATCATCGGGGTGGACCCGGCATATCAGGGACAGGGGTTTTCCAGCCGGCTGCTGAGGCCGGTACTGGAACGTATCGACCGGGAGCGCATGCCATGCTTCCTGGAGACGAACGCCGGGAAGAATGTGGCTATCTACCGGCGGTTCGGATTTGAGGTCGTTTCAGAGGATAAGATGCCGGGAACGGAAGTGACGAGCTTTGCCATGTTGAGAAGAGCACAAACCACGTGAGGTCTCACAACTCCAGTGACACCCTACCAATCAAGCCTGCCACAAATCAGGTATCATGTCCCCAGATTATGAAGCAATCACTTATTGTAGATGTCGCCCCGAGGACCAATGGCAAGGACGACCACCACGTTCTTCTTGGTATCTAGTCCATACATAGCCCGCATACCGCAGATGCCCAAACTGAACAACCCTTCTAGTTCACCGCGGAGTCTCTTTCCACTGTGGGGCTTGGACTTGAGTCCTTCCAAAGCAACGATGATGCGACGTCACATGGCTGGGGTGGCTTTTCCAGTGTTCTAGAGGCATTCCGGCTCAGAACAACGCTATACATTTAGCTTCGCTTTCAGCTCCTCCAGAGAGACAAACTCTCCCTTCCTGTCTTCAGCCCATCCTTTCCGAGACTCCTTCACCTGCTGCGCCAGCTCCTCGTCGCCCAGGATTTCCCCTGTTGCCTCCTACTCCTCCCTGTCCTCGAGGTAGGCGGCAAAGTCAGCCACGGCCTTGACCCGTCCCTCGGAAAGAGACTTCACCTCTTCCAGTAGCTTGCCTTCGTAACCACCAGTTTTGGCCATTGTTGATCACCTCTTTCTTGACCTCATCACGGACACAACGCACTCCCTGAAGAAGATACTTAATTTTAAGGATACCACACCAATCAAGCCCGCTACAAATCAGCCGTTATATCCCCAGAGTGCCAGCGATCCGCAGCGAAGTTGCTCAGTAATTCCAGCTAGGGAAGTCCCTGGTAGGTCTGCTGGAGGAGCAGCGCATCCTGCGCTAGATAAGGCACACTCTCGCAGATGATTGCTCCCTTTGCCTTCCACACCTTCAGAGCTTTGGGTGGCTCCATATGTTGAAGACCAGCATTGGAGCGGATTAGATGCCCCTGGATCTTCCTTGTGGTAGAGAATCCACGGGATGTCGGTGTACGATGTCACCCAGGACATTTCTGGACGTCCTGACTGTGATTAATCCACAGTAGTCTGTCGTATGAGTTATTTAGCTGTTCCGTTCCGTTGACTTAGTGCTGAGTCTGAGACTATACTCTATTTGCACTGAAGAAGCTGTGTGTTCTGAGGCGGGCTCGAATTGACCGGGGAGAGAATCAGGAGAAAGAACGGATGTTGTTAGCACATTGGCCCTGTATCTATGCTTTAGACCGATGCGAAGGCATCTCGCTGACCAATCCTGGCTCCAGCGGGCGGAGACTCTGCACCGCTGGTGGCACGCACTCGGTCAGAAGCGGTGAGATGATCCCGCAGGAGTCCTGGCTGTTCCGCCGCTGTCGCCGGGCCATGCCCTTAGCCCGCTCGTGCAGCACGTGCTTACGTCAAGAAGAAACAAGCGCAGGGGACAGCCAATGGAGTTGACATCCAGATTTTACGAAACTGAACGGGACTTGCGGCAGATGCAGGGTTTGCTGATGGAAGCACGTTCGCGCACCGATGACTGGCACTATATGCACATCGGCGAATTGACATTTCGCTTCTTCATGGTGCTTTGCCACTTGAATCCACAGGAACACATCCGCCTTTGGCACGACGCTGAGGGAAAGTTGGTCGGCTACGCGATCCTTGGCGAAGGTCCATCCATCGATTGGCAGGTAGCGCCGGAGTATGAATGGTCTGGAATCGAGACTGAGGTGTTGACCTGGGCAGAAATATCCCTGGCCGAACTCTGCAAGCGAGACGCGACACAATGGAGCGGAAATCTCGTTTCGGGCGCCCGGCAAGACAATGGAAGGCGCAGGATGTTTCTGGCTCAGCACGGGTTTCGATATAGCGGTGAGTTTGCCGAGGTCAATATGCTGCGCGTATTGGCTGATCCGATTCCTGAACCGATGTCTCCTCCCGGTTACCAGATTCGTTCGATTGCTGAAACGAACGACATTCCAAAGCGTGCTGCAGCCCATCGCAAGGTGTGGCAGCCGTGGGCCGACGGCATCGTCAGTGATGAGGCGTACGCGTCTTTCACGAAACTCCCCGGCTATCAGCGCGATCTTGACGTGATTGCCGCGGCAGCAGATGGTACCATTGCCGCATTCTTGAATGGCTGGCTTGACCCGCTCAACCGGATAGGCGAGGTCGGGTCGGTTGGCGTGGTTCCGGTGTATCGCCGCCAAGGTTTGATGCGCGCGGTCCTCTTGGAAGTGTTGCGCCGGATGCAGGCGCAAGGGATGGAGCGCGCGTGTGTCTCGACCAGCGTTGTGAATATCCCTGCAATCCGCCTCTATGCATCCGTTGGCTTTGAGATGGAGAACCAGTACCTCGATTACTCAAAAGCGACGTGAACGGCAACGGGCAGGCTGACAATGGACTGCAGTCAACAGGCTCCGCGTGGGGCTGACCCCGACCGTTGGACCAGGCGCTTCGTGCTGATTTGATCTCGCCATCCAATACCTCTGCATAGACTACCGGTCTGTCTCCATCGCGGGCTATATCTCCGGCTATCCCATCCATCGATACGTATGGACATACTAACAATAACCTTGGCTACTGTAAAGACAAGAGTTGGCGTTCTGTGAGGCATATTGAACAATCTGACAGTTCGTGCGATTGTGACTAGCTCATTCTGGGGAATCAGAGCGCCTGCTTGTCCCAGGAGAGCCCTATATCATATGGAGAATGGAGGTGACGGTAAATTGAAAAAGTACGAATGTATCGAAGTCAGACACCACAGGGATATCGCGAAGACGATTGAGGAATACGAAAGGAATGGCTGGCATCTCCACACTTATCAAACGGCTGACATGAGTGCAGGCCCGATGTCATATATCGTCAATCATTACCTGCTGTTTGAGAGAGACAAGTAGGCGTTGGGCGATGTCTTTATAGCTCCCTGCCCCGAAAAATTATTCCTATGTGCGGCTTCTCCAAGACCGGGCTCTGGGCCAGTTTCAGGGCAAGAGTAATGTTGCTCGAGTCGTGAAGCCAGGGCTCTTCTGTGGACGAATCTGGCAGTCCCACGGGTTCTCCTTCTTTCAGGTAACTTGCCTTTTCCCTTATCGTCTTAAAGAACTGTGGTGGCTCAAACGTAACGCATGGAGTCAGCACATTGACAAAGGAAAAACCTCTATGTTTGATTGCCTCTTGTATAAGCCACGACAGATGGGAGACATCGCTGGCAATGCCCTGCGCAATGAAGCTGGCTCTGGTGGAGACACTGTAGCTGACCATGTCTAGAACCGGATCTACCGGGGGATAGAACTGCAGGGAAAGAAAAGGCCCTTCGCCCCGTTGCAGGAAGGGGGTGGTGGGGCTGGTTTGGCCTTTGGTCAGGGCATACACAAAGTTGTTGACCATGATACAGGTTATGTTGACGTTTCTCCTCACTGCGTGGGGAAGGTGTCCCGCCCCGATGCTAAAGAAATCACCGTCGCCACCAATGGCTATGACTGTGAGCCCGGGATTGGCCAGCTTGGCTCCCTGCGCGATAAGCACAGCACGCCCGTGAAGGCTATTGAAGCCGTAGGTGTTTATGTAAGCGGGGATCCTCGATGAACAGCCGATTCCAGAGACGATGAGAGCTTGATGCCTGGGTATCCCTAGGTCAGGCAAAACCATCCCGGTCAGCGCTCTGAGGAGAGCAAAACCACCGCAGCCGGGACACCAAACTGGTGTCACCTCTGTTCTGTAATCGTTTTCTTTGCTCATCTTGCCAACTCTGCTATTGGCCCGGATAGTTCTGTCCTGCTAAAAGCCAAACCTCCTGCCCTGGCATAACTTTGGGTGTCAGAGGGCAAATCTATTTGAGAACGCAGATAATGATGGAGCTGAGCGGAATAATTCATTTCCACTACCAGCAGTTTGTCTAGCGAACCCACAAAGCTGGCAAGTCTACGAGGCAACGGATGGACAAGCTCCGGTATGCAAACCTTGACTTCGTCCTGTAGCTGCAGGTCCTTCACGGTTTCCAGGACAAACTGGGCGGAAGACCCAAAGGCCACTATGCCCTTTCTCGATGCTTCCCTTCCAAAGACTTTGACTAATTCATCCCTATCGCGGAGCGGCGCAAGCTTCCGCCATCTTTTCTCGTGCATACGCTGCTGGGTAGCAAAATCGAACGAAGGCCTTCCTTTCTCATTGTGGGTGAGTCCGGTGGCTTGATAGACAAATCCTTCATCGCCTGCAAACGCCATGGGCGAAATATGGTCCTCGGTTAGTTCGTACCGCCGATATTGCTCGCGATATTCTCCACCGGGCTTTTTCCTCTGGGCCACTGAATAATCTTTTGCCAGGAAATCGCCACTGGTAGCCACCGTGGTCTGTCCCAGCCACTGATCGGAGAGAAGAATGACCGGAGTCTGATAGTATTCGCTTATGCTGAAGCTTTCTATTAGCAAGCGGTAGCATCCCTCCATGTTATAGGCAGCGATAACCACTCTAGGGGCATCGCCATGGCCGCCATAGATGACGTGATTGAGATCTGATTGCTCCGATTTGGAAGGAATGCCTGTAGCAGGCCCGCATCGCTGGACATCAACAATGACCACGGGGATTTCAGCGCCGGAGCCCAGACCCATCATCTCGGTCATCAGGTCTAGTCCCGGCCCCGTGGTGGCAGTCATTGACTTTGCACCCGTCAGGGAAGCCCCAAGAGCTAATCCAACCGCAGCGATCTCATCCTCTGCTTGAAGGAAGACTCCATTTCCCTGGCCAAGACGCTCCTGCATCTCTTCCATGATCTCCGATGCCGGCGTGATGGGATAGCCGAAAAAAGCCCGACAGCCGGCACGGATTGCTCCCTGTGCCATGGCAGCGTTGCCGTGGAGGACGACTTTAACGGAAGTATCCCGTGGGGATGACAGTCTTAGCTCGGCAAAAGGAAATTCCGGTAGTAGGCGCTTGCCGGCATCAAGAGCTAGAGCATTTCTTTCCAGCAGGGCTGAAGCCTCGTCCTGGACTGTAGCACCTTTCGAAAGACTTTCGGGCAAAGCCAGGATTCTCTCCAATAGTCCCAATGCTACGATGTTTTTGGCCGTGGTCGCCCCGGTCAGATCCTTACTTATTTCAGAAAAGCCAACTTGAAAGGATTTCTCGGGCAGAGCGATGCGCTCCTCCGGGGGAGCGTCGTCGTAGAAAAGGACGGTGTTGATTCCCAGCGGCAATTCCTGTTCGAGCTCGGCATACTTCTCCCAATTGAAGCATACCATGATATCTGCAGTATCTTCGGGTATGGAGTCCCCTGTTGTGTCCAGGCTGAGCTTTACCCCGGAAGCCCCACCCCTGATCTGAGGGCCATAGTATCTGGGCATCTGCCCTGAATATCCCTGAGAGGCAGCCAATCTCTGAAGCAGGCTGCCCAGCATTACCACGCCATCGCCACCGGCACCGGCGATCCCGATGGTTAGTCTATCCCTCATTTTGCCAGCAGAAACCAGAAGGTCTGGTCGCTTTGTCGCATGGGTCGCGACTCCAAACCGGATGAAGCAGAGTGCTCACAATCATGAATTGTGTCTAAGCAAGCTGCCGATACGTCTCCTGCAGGAGCACAGCATCCTGTTCCAAATAAGGGACACTCTCGCAAACGACTACCCCTTTTGCCCTTCGTTCCTTCAACGCTTTGAGCAGCTCGGCATATTTAAAGTCTGAGTCCGGCAGCATCAGGTGCTTGATTTCTCCCTTTTTGCTGTAAGCAATCCCGGAGAGATGGATGTGCATGTTATCCAGGGCTCGCCTGCCCAATTTTCGTTCAACGTGGTCTAAGATATCTGAAAACTCTTGAATCGGAGTTGGCCTTTCCCGTCCGGGCATGCCAGTGAGAAAAATCAATGCAGGGGGCAACTCCTTCTATCTCGCTGCTGAGCCGAATTATTTCCTCCAGCGCACCAAATTGAGAGGGTTTTCCGCTAACCTCGGGGGAAATCGTCACTTCGTTTCCCTCTTTTTGCAGAATGCTCACCACTTGTTGCAGGTGCCTTTTGACTACGGCGTAGGTCTCTGAGGGGGTGTTTCTGAGATAGAAAGCAGCGTGGAAGGTGATACTTCTGGCGCCGAAAAGAGCGGCAATGCGGGCAGTCTGCAGTATCCTTTCTTTGCTCATATGTACTTTTTGCGGCTCAACGGCATTCAGGTTTATCGCGTAAGGTCCGTGAGCAGTGAGCACTATCTTCTTCCTTGCTGCGAGTTCTCCTACCGAGACAGCGACCTCAGGGCTCATCTTCACCCCCTGGACAAATTCGACCTCCATACAGCCGAGGCCAAGCTCGGCAATGCGCTCAATGCCGGCCTCGGTGGAACGGGACTCAGCGCTAAGGGGAACACCACCTGTTCCGAAAAGGAGCCCGCCTGTCTTGCTTGAACTCATGTTCTTTCCTCTTAGCTTATTATAACCGAACTGAGTGCAAACTTGGGGGATTTCGGAAAGTCTGGAGAATATGTGTAAAATAAACCATGTGAGGAGGCAATGAATATGTTGGGTAATTATACTGCCAAGTATACGAAGATTAGCTCCGGTTACATGAGACAGCTTGTGGAATGGCCGGAGGTGATAACCGAGGGAAGAACTCTAGAAGAGTGCCGTGAAATGCTTAAGGATGCCTTACACGAAATGATGCTAGCCTATCGCCAGCAGGGTAAAGAAATCCCTGTCGGAGGCCTCTTTTGAAGCAAATAGCCCTCGGCTCGAAGTAGCTTACCGTAGCGTTTCGTCTACGAGTTTTCTATAAGCAAACAGCAAATCTCTGGTTAGCTTGCCCGGTTTACCTGAACCGACGGGCCTGCCCTCAATAGAGACCAGGGGCATAAGCTCCAGTACGGAATTGGTAAGGAAGGATTCTTCGGCCTCGATTAGCTCGTTTAACTCCACCCATCTTTCCGTCGCCTTGATATTCGAAGTCCGGGCTATTTCCAGGACTGCGTCCCTGGTTATTCCGGGCAGGACGCCACTTTCAAAAGAGGGTGTGACGAGTTCTCCATGGCTCACCAGGAAGATATTGGTCGTGCTGCCTTCAGCAAGGTATCCCTGTTCATTGAGGAAGATAGCTTCGTCGTATCCGGCAGCTTTGGCTGCCATGCGGGCGAGGACATTTTCCATATAGCAGGTGGACTTCAATCGAGATAGGGGCGACTGGCTATTGCGGCGCAAAAAAGATACAGCCGCTTTAAAACCCGTTTCATATTTTTCGGGTGGTGAGGGAACAAGGTTACGGGCGGTGATCAGGACGGTAGGGCTGGAGCACGTACCGGGGTCGGGCGTAATGTCGCCTTCACCGGCCGAAACGGTGAGCCTCACGCGGGCATCTTTGAGTTCGTTCTCTTCCAGAGTTGCCATGCAGGCAGCTTTCAAAGATTGCTTCCCCTCGTCTGTGGTCAGGATGCTATGTACAAGGCCGATGCTCTCAGCAGAGCAGCGAAGGCGAGTAATATGAGAATCGAGGCGAAAGATACGGCCGTTGTAAGCCCGCATGGTCTCGAATAAGCCGTATCCGTAAAGGAAGCCGTGGTCGAAGGGGGATAGCTTGGCCTCGAAGCGGGGGATAAGTCGGCCGTTGAGATAAATGATTTCGTCTATCATTTCACGCTGACCCTAACCCCAAACTGGGCGGATAAAGCGAAGAAAATTCTTCAGAATATCGTGTCCTACTTCGGTGAGGATGGATTCAGGATGAAATTGGACCCCCTCCACCACATAATCCCGGTGTCTCACTCCCATTATTATACCCTCAGGAGTTTTGGCAGTGACCTCGAGACAGGATGGAAACCCTTCGGCTTCAATAATCAAGGAGTGGTAGCGTGTTGCCATGAAGGGATTGGGTAAGCCCTGATAGATAGTCTTGCCATCGTGTTGGATGTCGGAGGTCTTGCCGTGAACCGGCAGGCTTCGTCCAATCTTGCCCCCGTAGACGTACCCGATGCATTGATGCCCCAGGCACACCCCGAGTATCGGGATTTTCCCGCCGAAGTGCCGCACTGCCTCGTTAGAGATGCCCGCTTCCAGGGGGGTACACGGCCCCGGCGAGATAATGATGTGGCTGGGGGCTAGCTCTTCGATTTGAGCAAGAGTAATCTGGTCGTTGCGATAGACCACCGGTTGCCAGCCCAGTTCCCCCAGGTATTGGGCAAGGTTGTAAACAAAGGAATCGTAGTTGTCTATTATCAGCACCATTTTCAGGCTTGCCTCCCGGCACTAAATTATGCCTCGATTCCACCGTCGTTGACAAATTTGCCTTCGGTGTTTATTCTATTTAGTGTTGTTCACGTAGAAGCGATTTCTGACCGATAGCCAGGCTTTCTTACCCAAATACTGGAAAGGTATAATCGGCCAGAGTCTCTAAGAGGGAATAATTATGGAAAAGGTCATCATTTTCGACACTACCTTACGAGATGGTGAGCAGGCTGCCGGAACGAGCTTGAACCTACAGGAGAAGCTGGAAATAGCCGGGCAGCTGGATAAACTTGGCGTTGACGTCATTGAAGCAGGCTTTCCTGCCAGTTCGATCGGTGATTTTGAAGCTGTACGCGTTGTTGCCCGGGAGCTCAGGCGTCCCACGATTTGTGCTCTGACACTGGCCAATATTGAAGGCATAGACAGGGCCTGGGAGGCGGTGAAGGAAGCAAAACATCCCCGGATTCATGTTTTCCTTTCAGCCTCGGACATTCACCTTGCTCACCAGCTTAAGAAAAGCCGGGATGAGGTTCTGAAGATGTCTCGGGAAACGGTGGCTCGAGCCAGGAGTTATTTAGACGACGTTGAGTTCTCTCCAATGGATGCCAGTCGTGCTGACCCTGCTTACCTCTACCGGATTCTGGAGGCGGTGATCGAAGCTGGAGCAATCACTGTCAATATCCCAGACACTGTGGGCTACTCTACTCCCCAGGAATTCGGCAATTTGATCCAGGGTATACTGAACAACGTGCCTAACATCGGCAAGGCTGTGGTCAGCGTGCATTGTCATGATGACCTGGGGTTGGCTGCGGCCAATAGTCTGGAGGCAATAAGGGTAGGTGCGCGGCAGGTCGAATGTACTATTAACGGCATCGGTGAGAGAGCCGGCAATGCTTCTATGGAAGAGATTGTCATGGCTCTAAGAACTCGCCGGGATTTCTTTAAGCTCACCACCGATATTGATACGACGCAAATTTACCGGACAAGCCGGCTGGTTAGCGAGCTGACCGGTTTTCCCGTCCAGCCTAATAAAGCTATTGTTGGAGCGAATGCCTTCCGCCATCAGTCAGGTATCCATCAAGATGGCGTGCTCAAAAAGTCTATAACCTATGAAATTATGGACCCTAAATCGGTGGGCATTCCCTCAAGTAGCCTGGTGCTGAGCAAGGTGAGCGGTCGGCATGCTTTCAAGGAGAGACTATCCGAGCTTGGCTATACTTTAAGCGAAGAGGACTTAAACCGCGCCTTTCAGGGCTTCAAGAGGTTGGCGGACAAGAAAAAGGATATCACAGACAGAGATATTGAGTCTCTGATAGCCGAGGAACTGCGGACCGTTACCGAAGTGTACCATCTTGACCACGTTGAAGTTTCCTGCGGTGACCATAATATCCCTACGGCAACGGTCAGGCTCATCGGTCCGGATGGGCAGAGTCTGGCTGATGCCGCGTTGGGCACAGGTCCTGTGGATGCAGTATACAAAGCTATCAACCGCATAGTCGGGATACCTAATAGACTCACGGAGTTCACTGTTAAATCGGTTACCGAGGGGATTGATGCCATCGGCGAAGTTTTGATAAGGATAGAGAGCGAGGGTGTAACCTATACCGGGCGTGGTGCCGCCACGGACATTATTGTTGCCAGCGCCAAGGCGTACATGAATGCCCTCAATCGTTTGTTGTCAGCAAAAAAAGAGGGGTAGTAATGTCGGAGGCAAATGTTTTTGAATCTGAGAATCAAGTTTTCGGACGTCTTCTCAGGAGGGTGTTTGGAAACGTAGTGCGAGGCTTTAGCCTCGTGCTGCACGACCCTGAAGGGTCGCACTACAAAGTGTGACAGCGAAGAATCTGAGCGATGGCAGAGACGAGTCTAACTGAAAAGCCAGGGCAAAATTGAACGTCCTTTCGAGAGCATGGAGGTGATGAATTTGAGTGCATGGCTAGAAACGATATTGAGGTTTTTGTTGGCTGCTGCCCTGGGGGCAGGCATTGGCTATCAACGAGAGCGGGCAGGTAAGGCCGCGGGATTGCGCACGCATATATTAGTTAGCTCCGGAGCAGCTCTCTTCACTTTGGTGTCTATATATGGGTTTAGTGGTGCTGTGGTGGACATCTCTCGAGTTGCCGCTGGGGTGGTGGTTGGAATTGGTTTTATTGGCGCTGGCGTTATTCTCCGTGGCCAGCGTGAAAAAGAGGTGGCAGGGCTAACCACCGCTGCTACCATCTGGATAACCGCTGCCATAGGTCTGGCCGCGGGGACAGGAATGTATTTGATCTCCGTTATAGCGACTGCGGTCACCGTAGGTGTATTGTTTCTTCCTAAGGTTCGTGGCTAAGAAGGTCATCGTGGGCGAAGCAGTCTCAATGAGGGCCTTGGTTTAAAAATTCTAACGACGTTCCTTTGACGGAAACATAGTCAAGCCCAGCAGCCATCAAAGTATACATAAAGTCAAGATAGGGAGAAACTAGCTGGATCTGTAAATGATCGAGTATGTGCCGAAAGAATAGGAGAAATTAAGAAGAATTGAGAATGCATGAGATGGTAGCTTTAGTAAATACCCGTAAACGCATTTGCTTTTTGGGAGCTTGAAAACATACAATGCTTGCAAAGAGGCATTTCGTATGCTCAAGATTTTGCACACCGCCGATATTCACCTCGGGGCGAAGTTCTTAGGTCTAGGGAATAAGGGTGCTTCTCAACGAGAGCAGTTGAGAACTACATTCAAGAACATCATGGCCACGGCAATAGATGAAAGCGTGAACATCGTTTTGATTGCCGGAGACCTGTTCGATACTAATCAACAACCGCAAAGAAATATAGATTTAGTAATAGAGCAATTTAGTTTGCTTGGGTCAAATAATATTCCGGTCTGTCTTATCCCTGGCACGCATGATTCTCTTGATTCCTCGTCAATTTACAGAAAGGTTGACTTTGAAAGAAGATGTTCCAATCTAAAAATTTTTGCCAACGAAAATATATCCTATAAGGAGTATCCCGGCCTCGATTTAACGGTATATGGGAAACCGAATCTGAGTAATAAGTCCCGCGTAAGCCCATTGAAAGGGCTTAGGCGTTCGACCTCAAGCAAGTTCCATATCGCTATGGCTCACGGGTCGTTCTATATCCCAGAGAAGATAGCGGAAGATGACCATGTCTTCAGGCTTGAGGAAGTTAAAGCCAGTGGCATGGATTATCTGGCGCTGGGGCACTGGCATCGAGTCTATCGCTGCTCAGAGGAGCCTCCAACCTGGTATTCCGGCCCGCCGGAGTGGATACCTGACCAAACAGAGAAGGCTGGAGTGCTTTTAGTGAGCCTCTCGGACACCGGCGAGGTTAAAGTTGAACCTAAAAAGCTTGGACTTCGTGACTATGACGAAGTAGAGATAGACATGAGTGAGATAGAAGACTCGGCGATGCTGAAATTGAGAATCTGCCAGGGGGCAAATCAGAATTTGGTAAGAAAAGCTACTCTCAAGGGGCTTCGCGATGCCGAATTTATAGTAAATCCTGAAGAATTGGAAAGCGAATTGGGGGAGAAATTTTTTCATCTTGGTGTTATGGATAAATCTCATCCGAAGTCAGGAGAGGTCACAGAGGGTGAAGAGCGGTTGATTGGGAATAGATTTATTAGGCTAATGAAGGGACAAATTGAAGGCTTACAAGGGGAGGAGAAAGACATTGCTGAGAATGCCCTTCAGTATGGCATAGCTCTTCTGGATGGGAAGGAAGTCTTATAATGTGGTTGAAAAAGATTGAGCTAAAGAATTTCAAGAGACTTGTTGATTTTCAAGCTCAGTTCAGGCCTGGGATAAATGTAGTCAAGGGTCCGCTAAATGAAATGGGCAAGTCCACTTTACTTGAGGGTATCGTTGTTGCCCTTTTCCATAATCCTAGAAGCACTGCGAAAGGGCTTAAAGATTATGTTTCCTGGGGCTTAACTAGGCAGTTCCGAACCAGTCTTGAGTTTGAGGATAAAGGGAATAGATATTTGCTGGAGAAGGATTTTGACAAAGGAACCGCCAGGCTTACTAATGAGAACAGGGGAGAAGAGTTCGATACTTTCAAGGAGATCTCAGAGAAAATGACTGAGCTACTGGGCACCAAATCTGACACGCTTTTCTTATGTTCTTCTTGCATTCGTCAAGACCAGGTAAGTGAAATCTCATCAGGTAAGAAAGAAATTAACGAAAGCTTGGAAGAAATTGTGAGTGGGGGTAAAGAAAGCATCCTTGCCTCGCAGGTGATACAGAAGTTGGATGACAAAATCTCCGAGATTAGGAAGGGATTGGATAGACCAGTGAAGATAAAAGGCAGCTTGGCGTTGCTGAGAGACCAGCGAGATGAGTTTTTGCGGAAATATAATGAGGTTAGAGACGAGGTGGCCAGGGTTGAAGCGCGAAAAATGGAGCTAGTGGAAGCGGATAAGAAACTGGCTGAGGTTAAGGAGCAATACGAAAATGCCAAGGCTTTGCTGGATAAAAATAAGCAGCGTAGAGAGATCGAGGCATCTATGGGAAACCTAAAGCAGAAATATGATGAGGTGGAAGAGTTACTCGGTGGGGTAAACGGGCTAATGACCAGACTTGAAGGGGCAAACGAGGCACTTAGGTCCATTGAAGGGCTTGAAAATGAGCAGCAGGTCTCGGAATTTAGAAAGGGGCTGGATGCAATCCAGTATAAACGGAGTGATACCGAGAAGGACCTGGCTATGAGAGGAAAAGAACTAGCTGAAGCGAAGGAAAAATTGGAGACGAAAAGATCTCGCGCATTTTTTGGTTCAGGGAGTAGCATAGCTATTCCACTGACGATGCTCATAGTCGGGGTAATTGGAGCAGTGGTTGTCTCTTTATACTTTCTGGGTTTAACAATCCTGGGCGCAGCACTTCTTGCCATAACCGTAATAAGGGAGAGGACTGCGTTCATTCGTGAGGAGGTCAGTATTTCAGAGCTTGAAATGCGCCTCCAGAAGATGAAGGAGGGTCTCGGTGGGCTTAGCAAGAAGGAAAGTGAATTGCTGGCTGGGGCTAAGTGCAGAACGGTTGGCGAGTTCGATAAGAAGGAAAAGGATTTCAGGTTTTGGATTGAAGAGAAAGGGAGCCTAGAAGCTCAGCTAAAGGGGATGTTGAGAGGTAAGGTGATCGAGGATTTCCAGCAGCAAAAACGAAAGATAGCGAGAGATTTAGCGGTTGAGGAAGCGAAGCTCACCGATGACTTGAAAGCTACGGCGCTGAGCCTGGAAGAATACATCGAACTGGAAAAGAGGGTTCGAAGTTTAGAAGTCAAGCAAGCTGAGCTTGAGAAGCAAGAAAGACGCTGCGAAGTAATCATCGAGCAGGCAAGATTTAATATAGAGGACCAAATTAGATTGGAAGAGGAACTGAAAGGACTCCAGGAAGCCTTGAAACACGAAGAGAAAAAGGTGAAAGTTTATGGATTAGCCAGGGAATTTATCTCTAAGGCGAGAACCGAGATTCTCTCGTCAGCCGGGGAAGCTTTGGAGAAGGAAATTCAGAGGTATTTGGCTATCTTTACCAATGACAAGTACAAGCAGGTAAAAGTTGACAAAGGAGCCTTGGAGTTCTGGGTATATTCGGATGAGAAAAGCGACTGGGCTAAGCCCGAGGAATTAAGTGGGGGGGTAATTGATGAATTCTACTTGGCCTTTCGGATTGCCCTGGCAAAACTGATATTTGGCGACAAGAAGCCGCCTTTGATATTAGATGACCCTTTTGTTAATTTTGACTCTGTCCGACTGGATAAAACGCTAGACTTCTTTAAGACGCTGGCCTCCGATTATCAAATCATCATATTCGCGCTGGGCGATTCATATGATAGGGTAGCTGATAACATTATTTTGTTAGGTAAAAAAGAGAGGCAATCTATGGCCCTACAGCGGATAGAAGGCAAAGACTTCGTCAAATTGGCTTGATAGGGAACTTCGGTAATGCGAGAACGTTATTTATATTCGAGACAATCTGCATTAACTCAAAACGTTTGTTGATGAGAAATTAGGTGAGAGACTGCGTAG
>CAVSBM010000003.1:0-4460 GCA_963726175.1 uncultured Chloroflexia bacterium
CCCATTGCGAGCACCTGAAAGGTGCATGGCAATCTCATTTACCAGATTTCAAGTACAATTGTAGTGCGACCTTTTAAGGTCGTGCAGTCCCGCCCTGGCACGAGGCTGAAGCCTCGCACTACATTTTTGCATTCTTGACCTCTGATCTTTGAATTTGTTTAGGATTTCGTGCTTGGGATTTGGGATTTCGCCTGGAGCATCTTATCCACGGCAGCTATCGCCCTAAGCCGAATTCCGTCGGGAACCTTCACCTCAGGACCCATCTCTTCCAGAGACCACAGGACTTTCTCCAGGGTAATCAGCTTCATGTTGGGACAGACTGCCTGCTCGGAAACGGGGATAAACTTCTTGCCGGGGTTCTCTTTTCTAAGCCGGTGTATTAGCCCGACCTCCGTGCCCACAACCATCTCCCTGACATCATCCCGCCGGGCGTATCGGCACATCCCGCTGGTGCTGGTTACTTCATCGGCCAGGGCGATGACCTCAGGCGTGCATTCCGGGTGAACTACCACCTTGGCTTGAGGATACTCCTGTCTCAACTCCTTTATCCTCTCAGGCTTTATCCTGACGTGGGTGGGGCAGAAGCCGGGCCAGAGAATCATCTTTTTGCCCGTCCTCGCTGAGACGTAATGCCCGAGATACTGGTCAGGGATAAAGAGTATCTCCCGAGCGTTCAAGCTTTCCACGACCTCGACGGCATTGGCAGAGGTGCAGCAGATATCCGATTCCGCCTTGACTTCGGCTGAAGAGTTAATGTAGCAGACCACCACTGCTTGAGGATGTTCCTTTTTCTTCGCCCGTAAGCTTTCAGCGGTAATCATATTTGCCATGGGACAGCCGGCGGTTATATCGGGCAGCAAGACTACCTTGTCGGGGCAGATGATGGAGGCTGTTTCCGCCATGAAGTGCACTCCGCAGAACACGATTACATCGGCACCGGTTTTAGCAGCATTCTGGCTTAGCTCTAAGGAATCGCCGACGAAGTCGGCTATATCCTGAACCTCGCCCAGCTGATAGTTGTGGACAAGGATAACGGCATTCCTCTCTTTCTTCAGGGCAGAGATTCTCTCTAACAGTCCGGCATCCTTATGTTTCATTCGTGGTTATCCTCTCGGCATGAGTGTACACATTCATCCGCTTGCCCCTGACGAAGCCTATCAGGGTCACGCCCAAATTACCAGCTAATCTCACCCCGAGGTTAGTGGGGGCGGACTTGGAGACAATTATGGGGATATTTCTTCTGGCTACCTTGAGCAGTATCTCTGAAGAGATCCTTCCACTGGTGATTATCATATGACCATCCGTCGCCAATCCATTCAAGATGCATTGGCCAAAGATCTTGTCTACAGCATTATGCCTTCCTATATCTTCGCCGAATACTATAATATTCTTGGTATCACACAGGGCAGCGCTGTGGACACCGCCGGTCGCCCGATAAAGCTGAGAGCGCTGTTGAAACTCTTTTACTAGAGCTAAGACCTCAAGAGTCGATATTTTAACCCGAGATTCGACCTTCGCTTGATCTACAGCATCAACGGCGTTATAGAAAGAGGCTCCCCTTCCGCATCCTGAAGTGATGAACCTCTTAAACAACGCACCACTGGCAAGTTCTTCATCTCCTTCGGTCTCCACCCGCACCACACCCCTCCGGTCATCAACCATTATCTTTTTGATGTCATCCTTACTTTTAAGCAACCCCTCGGAGAAAAGAAAACCGACAGCCAAATACCTTAAACCTACAGGGGAACAGAGCAAGGTTACCAGCTCTCTGTTGTTCAAGATGATAGTAAGGGGAGACTCTGTGGCAACCACATCTTCACCGCTACTGCTGCCTGTTTCGGTAAACTTCAATATAGGCAACTTCTCTGTCTCATTGTCCATTCTTCTCTATCCTTATATCATCTCCAGCTCTGACGCAGCCGCCGTGAATCACCCTGGCAAATATCCCTTCCTTGGGCATGATGCAGTTGCCTATCTCCTGGCGGATGGCGCAACCGCTATGGCAATCCTTGCCAATCTGGGTGACCTCAAGAAGTATGTCCTCTCCGACGGAGATTTTTGTGCCTACAGGCAGGGAGAGGAGTTCTACCCCTTGGGTGGTGAGGTTTTCAGCAAAATCGCCGGGGCCGACCTCAAAGCCCAACTTTCTCATCTTGTCTATGCTTTCCATCGCTAGCAGGCTCACTTGCCGGTGGGTACAGCAATCGGCGTGGGCATCGCCGACAAGGCCGTAATCCTCCTCAAGGATACCTTGGGCTACAGCTTTCTTTCTGGTACCCTTCTTCTTGCTCTTGCAGACGGCAACTACTTTGCCCATTGAGAAGCAATTCGTATTATAACCTTATTGTTACCTATTAGCCATTTGCTATATGAGCCAGAAGCAGAAGCCCGGCGCCAGAGACATGACACAGATGACCGCCAGATAAATAGCCAGAATCCTGCCGCCGAATTCCCCCTCTCACTGTATTCAGATACCCTATTGTAAATGGTTGGGGAAGGTCTTTCTGGTCAAAAGTGAAATCCGTACCAGGAACAGCATTATGGGAACTTCAGTCAGCACGCCCACCACTGTAGCAAGAGCTGCGCCTGACGCTACTCCAAAGAGGGTGGTGGCGACGGCTATGGCGACTTCAAAATGATTGCTGCCGGCGATGATGGCAGCTGGCATAGCATCAGCATATCTGAGTCTCATAATGCGGGCGGCCAGATAGGTGATACCAAAGACCACCAGGATATTTACCAGGATAGCCAGAGTTATCATGCCGACTATGGCTGGCAACTCGACGATAATATGACCCTGATAGGTGAACAGGACAATCAATGTGATGAGCAAGGCGATTATCGAGACCTTACCCAGATTAGGCTCTAGCTTGCTTTCAAACCACTCTAATCCCTTTCTTTTTATAGTCTCCCTTCGTGTAACGTAACCGGCTATCAAAGGCGTTACAATGTAAATTGCCACAGAAAGGGCAATGGTAGACCAGGGTACCCTTATACCGGAAATGCCGAGCAGTAAAACAGCCAGTGGAGCATACAGCACGACCATGCTGAGTGAATTGATTGCGGTCATTACCAGGGTATGTGCCATATTGCCTCTGGCCAGATAGCTCCAAACCAGCACCATGGCGGTGCACGGGGCGACACCGAGCAGTATTGTTCCGGCGCGGTATTGTTCAATCTGCTCGGGGGTAAGAAATCTGCCGAAAACAAGGCTTAAGAACAGCCAGGCGAATAAAGCCATTGTGAAAGGCTTTACTGCCCAGTTGGCAAACAGAGTGAGCGCGATTGGCTTGGGGGACCGGATTGCTTTTCTAATCTCCTCCCAGCTTATCTGAACCATGATGGGATAGATCATGGCAAAAAGCAGTATGGCAATCGGTATAGAAATGCCTGCCACCTCGAGTCTGGCCAGCATGTCGGAGAGTTGTGGAAACAGCCGTCCCAAGCCGATGCCGGCCCCGATACATAAAGCCACCCACAAAGTTAGGAACTTTCCCCAGATACCGAGTCTTCGTTCCTTTTCAGGCATCTTCACTCCTTTTGTTATCAATCGAATGCTTGCCTGAACTCCTTGCCTTTCCTGAATCCCTTTACGGAATCGGCGGTCCCTAGGTAGAAGGATACTGCACAGGTGATCTCGCCCTATTGTTCTAAAAGCTTGGTTAGAGCCTGCCTGTCGGTCACAAACTCAGGCTGGTCCAAGATAGGACATTCTTCGAGATGGCACTTGCCCTGTGCTAGCTCAATGGCAAAGGCCAGGCAAGTTCGCTTGCCGCACTCCCTGCAATTCGTCTTGGGCAAGAATTTATGGAGCACAAGTCCCATAGCCAGTTTAGATTTGCCTGGTTGTAGAACATCTTGCTGTGGCTGACTTAATTTTGATGCGATCTTGTAGCATATCGCTGGCTCAGGATATGCTCCTGTGTCGTAAAGCTCATAGCCCATGAATAACACCGGCTCTTCCTGATAGCAACTCCACACTGCCTTTTCGATCACCTTTGGGTCAAGGCCCGGTATACTCATATCCTTCTCTCCGGGTTGGCATAGTAGATTGACAATGCTTACGATCTGCTTCCTAAATCTTTCAATTAGCTCCGGGGGAGTATTGTGAAGGTATGGGGTGGGAGCTCCTGTGCCAATGATTTGCTTCGTATCACTGACTCCGTTTTCCTTGAGCGCCAGGAGTGATTCGCCCGGCAGGTGTCCCGGCGACTCCCTTCCGCAGAGCACGATGTACCTTATATTCGGATTGGCCACGATATTACAGACCATCTTCTCCAATCCGATGTTCTCCGTTTGAAGCAGGCCTGAAAGGGCAGCGCCAGAATCCACGCCAGTCATCACCAGCTCATTCAGTTCAGCTGGTATAGCGAAGTCAAAGGTGTCTAGGATTACACAGACTGCTACCGGAGAATAGTCGTTACCCCTCACATAGCGACCTTCCTCCGGAGGATAACCGT
>CAVSBM010000004.1:0-55088 GCA_963726175.1 uncultured Chloroflexia bacterium
TACAACACCGGCACCATAGATTCGGACCAGACTGCCCCGGAGAACACCAACACCACAGAGACCACGGTGGCTTCAGCTCCGGACTTCAGCGTCGATACCTATAACTACAAGGCGGTCAATGCCACCACCGCTAAACCCGGAGATACCCTCTCCTTCACCATCTATTACAAGAACACCGGCAATATGAATGCCTCGGGCGTGGTCATCACTGATGTGGTCTCCACCAACCTCACCAATGTTATTCCCGGTGATAGCGGATCATATAATGCCACCTCACGCACCATAACCTGGACTATCGGTGCCGTAGCGGTGAATGCTAGTGGCACCGTGCACTTCACCGCAGTCCTTGTCTCTCCTCTCAATAATGGCACGATAATTTACAACACCGGCACCATAGATTCGGACCAGACTGCCCCGGAGAACACCAACACCACAGAGACCACGGTGACTTCAGCTCCGGACTTCAGCGTCGATACCTATAACTACAAGGCGGTCAATGCCACCACCGCTAAACCCGGAGATACCCTCTCCTTCACCATCTATTACAAGAACACCGGCAATATGAATGCCTCGGGCGTGGTCATCACTGATGTGGTCTCCACCAACCTCACCAATGTTATTCCCGGTGATAGCGGATCATATAATGCCACCTCACGCACCATAACCTGGACTATCGGATCCGTAGCGGTGAATGCTAGTGGCACCGTGCACTTCACCGCCGTCCTTGTCTCTCCTCTCAATAATGGCACGATAATTTACAACACCGGCACCATAGATTCGGACCAGACTGCCCCGGAGAACACCAACACCACAGAGACCACGGTGACTTCAGCTCCGGACTTCAGCGTCGATACCTATAACTACAAGGCGGTCAATGCCACCACCGCTAAACCCGGAGATACCCTCTCCTTCACCATCTATTACAAGAACACCGGCAATATGAATGCCTCGGGCGTGGTCATCACTGATGTGGTCTCCACCAACCTCACCAATGTTATTCCCGGTGATAGCGGATCATATAATGCCACCTCACGCACCATAACCTGGACTATCGGACCCGTAGCGGTGAATGCTAGTGGCACCGTGCACTTCACCGCAGTCCTTGTCTCTCCTCTCAATAATGGCACGATAATTTACAACACCGGCACCATAGATTCGGACCAGACTGCCCCGGAGAACACCAACACCACAGAGACCACGGTGGCTTCAGCTCCGGACTTCAGCGTCGATACCTATAACTACAAGGCGGTCAATGCCACCACCGCTAAACCCGGAGATACCCTCTCCTTCACCATCTATTACAAGAACACCGGCAATATGAATGCCTCGGGCGTGGTCATCACTGATGTGGTCTCCACCAACCTCACCAATGTTATTCCCGGTGATAGCGGATCATATAATGCCACCTCACGCACCATAACCTGGACTATCGGTGCCGTAGCGGTGAATGCTAGTGGCACCGTGCACTTCACCGCAGTCCTTGTCTCTCCTCTCAATAATGGCACAAAGATTTACAACACCGGCACCATAGATTCGGACCAGACTGCCCCGGAGAACACCAACACCACAGAGACCACGGTGACTTCAGCTCCGGACTTCAGCGTCGATACCTATAACTACAAGGCGGTCAATGCCACCACCGCTAAACCCGGAGATACCCTCTCCTTCACCATCTATTACAAGAACACCGGCAATATGAATGCCTCGGGCGTGGTCATCACTGATGTGGTCTCCACCAACCTCACCAATGTTATTCCCGGTGATAGCGGATCATATAATGCCACCTCACGCACCATAACCTGGACTATCGGTGCCGTAGCGGTGAATGCTAGTGGCACCGTGCACTTCACCGCAGTCCTTGTCTCTCCTCTCAATAATGGCACGATAATTTACAACACCGGCACCATAGATTCGGACCAGACTGCCCCGGAGAACACCAACACCACAGAGACCACGGTGACTTCAGCTCCGGACTTCAGCGTCGATACCTATAACTACAAGGCGGTCAATGCCACCACCGCTAAACCCGGAGATACCCTCTCCTTCACCATCTATTACAAGAACACCGGCAATATGAATGCCTCGGGCGTGGTCATCACTGATGTGGTCTCCACCAACCTCACCAATGTTATTCCCGGTGATAGCGGATCATATAATGCCACCTCACGCACCATAACCTGGACTATCGGACCCGTAGCGGTGAATGCTAGTGGCACCGTGCACTTCACCGCAGTCCTTGTCTCTCCTCTCAATAATGGCACGATAATTTACAACACCGGCACCATAGATTCGGACCAGACTGCCCCGGAGAACACCAACACCACAGAGACCACGGTGGCTTCAGCTCCGGACTTCAGCGTCGATACCTATAACTACAAGGCGGTCAATGCCACCACCGCTAAACCCGGAGATACCCTCTCCTTCACCATCTATTACAAGAACACCGGCAATATGAATGCCTCGGGCGTGGTCATCACTGATGTGGTCTCCACCAACCTCACCAATGTTATTCCCGGTGATAGCGGATCATATAATGCCACCTCACGCACCATAACCTGGACTATCGGTGCCGTAGCGGTGAATGCTAGTGGCACCGTGCACTTCACCGCCGTCCTTGTCTCTCCTCTCAATAATGGCACGATAATTTACAACACCGGCACCATAGATTCGGACCAGACTGCCCCGGAGAACACCAACACCACAGAGACCACGGTGACTTCAGCTCCGGACTTCAGCGTCGATACCTATAACTACAAGGCGGTCAATGCCACCACCGCTAAACCCGGAGATACCCTCTCCTTCACCATCTATTACAAGAACACCGGCAATATGAATGCCTCGGGCGTGGTCATCACTGATGTGGTCTCCACCAACCTCACCAATGTTATTCCCGGTGATAGCGGATCATATAATGCCACCTCACGCACCATAACCTGGACTATCGGTGCCGTAGCGGTGAATGCTAGTGGCACCGTGCACTTCACCGCCGTCCTTGTCTCTCCTCTCAATAATGGCACGATAATTTACAACACCGGCACCATAGATTCGGACCAGACTGCCCCGGAGAACACCAACACCACAGAGACCACGGTGACTTCAGCTCCGGACTTCAGCGTCGATACCTATAACTACAAGGCGGTCAATGCCACCACCGCTAAACCCGGAGATACCCTCTCCTTCACCATCTATTACAAGAACACCGGCAATATGAATGCCTCGGGCGTGGTCATCACTGATGTGGTCTCCACCAACCTCACCAATGTTATTCCCGGTGATAGCGGATCATATAATGCCACCTCACGCACCATAACCTGGACTATCGGTGCCGTAGCGGTGAATGCTAGTGGCACCGTGCACTTCACCGCAGTCCTTGTCTCTCCTCTCAATAATGGCACGATAATTTACAACACCGGCACCATAGATTCGGACCAGACTGCCCCGGAGAACACCAACACCACAGAGACCACGGTGGCTTCAGCTCCGGACTTCAGCGTCGATACCTATAACTACAAGGCGGTCAATGCCACCACCGCTAAACCCGGAGATACCCTCTCCTTCACCATCTATTACAAGAACACCGGCAATATGAATGCCTCGGGCGTGGTCATCACTGATGTGGTCTCCACCAACCTCACCAATGTTATTCCCGGTGATAGCGGATCATATAATGCCACCTCACGCACCATAACCTGGACTATCGGTGCCGTAGCGGTGAATGCTAGTGGCACCGTGCACTTCACCGCCGTCCTTGTCTCTCCTCTCAATAATGGCACGATAATTTACAACACCGGCACCATAGATTCGGACCAGACTGCCCCGGAGAACACCAACACCACAGAGACCACAGTGACTTCAGCTCCGGACTTCAGCGTCGATACCTATAACTACAAGGCGGTCAATGCCACCACCGCTAAACCCGGAGATACCCTCTCCTTCACCATCTATTACAAGAACACCGGCAATATGAATGCCTCGGGCGTGGTCATCACTGATGTGGTCTCCACCAACCTCACCAATGTTATTCCCGGTGATAGCGGATCATATAATGCCACCTCACGCACCATAACCTGGACTATCGGTGCCGTAGCGGTGAATGCTAGTGGCACCGTGCACTTCACCGCAGTCCTTGTCTCTCCTCTCAATAATGGCACGATAATTTACAACACCGGCACCATAGATTCGGACCAGACTGCCCCGGAGAACACCAACACCACAGAGACCACGGTGACTTCAGCTCCGGACTTCAGCGTCGATACCTATAACTACAAGGCGGTCAATGCCACCACCGCTAAACCCGGAGATACCCTCTCCTTCACCATCTATTACAAGAACACCGGCAATATGAATGCCTCGGGCGTGGTCATCACTGATGTGGTCTCCACCAACCTCACCAATGTTATTCCCGGTGATAGCGGATCATATAATGCCACCTCACGCACCATAACCTGGACTATCGGACCCGTAGCGGTGAATGCTAGTGGCACCGTGCACTTCACCGCAGTCCTTGTCTCTCCTCTCAATAATGGCACGATAATTTACAACACCGGCACCATAGATTCGGACCAGACTGCCCCGGAGAACACCAACACCACAGAGACCACAGTGGCTTCAGCTCCGGACTTCAGCGTCGATACCTATAACTACAAGGCGGTCAATGCCACCACCGCTAAACCCGGAGATACCCTCTCCTTCACCATCTATTACAAGAACACCGGCAATATGAATGCCTCGGGCGTGGTCATCACTGATGTGGTCTCCACCAACCTCACCAATGTTATTCCCGGTGATAGCGGATCATATAATGCCACCTCACGCACCATAACCTGGACTATCGGTGCCGTAGCGGTGAATGCTAGTGGCACCGTGCACTTCACCGCAGTCCTTGTCTCTCCTCTCAATAATGGCACGATAATTTACAACACCGGCACCATAGATTCGGACCAGACTGCCCCGGAGAACACCAACACCACAGAGACAGAGGTTGATTTACCTCCTTCACTGGTGGTCAGCCCGGGCAACTCTAACCCCTGTGAGGGCGAAGATGTCACGGTCAGTGCCACAGCCACCAATGGCCAAAGTGGCATCAAGTCTGTGATCATCTACGTCGATGGCGTGACTTATAACATGACCGACGCCGGTGCCGACCTCTACCAGTACACCATCCCAGGCCAGGCGTACAGCAACACTGTTAGCTACTATGTGGTGGCTGAGGACAATAACAACAACTCCACCACTTCAGATACCTACACCATCACCTGGCAGGACTGCACCGCTCCTTCACTGGTGGTCAGCCCGGGCAACTCTAACCCCTGTGAGGGCGAAGATGTCACGGTCAGTGCCACAGCCACCAATGGCCAAAGTGGCATCAAGTCCGTGATTATTTATGTCGATGGCGTGGTCTACAACATGACCGACGCCGGTGGCGACCTCTACCAGTACACCATCCCAGGCCAGGCGTACGGCAACACTGTTAGCTACTATGTGGTGGCTGAGGACAATAACAACAACTCCACCACTTCAGATACCTACACCATCACCTGGCAGGACTGCACCGCTCCTTCACTGGTGGTCAGCCCGGGCAACTCTAACCCCTGTGAGGGCGAAGATGTCACGGTCAGTGCCACAGCCACCAATGGCCAAAGTGGCATCAAGTCTGTGATCATCTACGTCGATGGCGTGGCTTATAACATGACCGACGCCGGTGGCGACCTCTACCAGTACACCATCTCAGGCCGGGCATACGGCAACACTGTTAGTTACTATGTGGTGGCTGAGGACAATAACAGCAACTCCACCACTTCAGATACCTACACCATCACCTGGCAGGACTGCACCGCTCCTGCATTGGTGGTCAGCCCGGGCAACGCTAACCCCTGTGAGGGCGAAGATGTCACGGTCAGTGCCACAGCCACCAATGGCCAAAGTGGCATCAAGTCTGTGATCATCTACGTCGATGGCGTGGCTTATAACATGACCGACGCCGGTGGCGACCTCTACCAGTACACCATCTCAGGCCGGGCATACGGCAACACTGTTAGCTACTATGTCGTGGCTGAGGACAATAACAGCAACTCCACCACTTCAGATACCTACACCATCACCTGGCAGGACTGCACCGCTCCTGCATTGGTGGTCAGCCCGGGCAACGCTAACCCCTGTGAGGGCGAAGATGTCACGGTCAGTGCCACAGCCACCAATGGCCAAAGCGGCATCAAGTCTGTGATTATCTATGTCGATGGCGTGGCCTACAACATGACCGACGCCGGTGGCGACCTCTACCAGTACACCATCTCTGGCCAGGCGTACGGCAACACTGTTAGCTACTATGTCGTGGCTGAGGACAATAACAGCAACACCACCACTTCAGATACCTACACCATCACCTGGCAGGACTGCACCGCTCCTTCACTGGAGGTCAGCCCGGGCAACGCTAACCCCTGTGAGGGCGATGATGTCACGGTCAGTGCCACAGCCACCAACGGCCAAAGCGGCATCAAGTCTGTGACATCTATGTCGATGGCGTGGCTTATAACATGACCGACGCCGGTGCCGACCTCTACCAGTACACCATAGACGGCTCAAGCAAGGTATATGGAGACTCCGTTAGCTACTATGTGGTGGCTGAGGACAATAACAGCAACACCACCACTTCAGATACCTACACCATCGGCTGGATCGACTGTGCGGCTCCGGTTACGCCTGCCGGAGGCGGTGGTGGCAATGGCTGTTGTTGCCCCCTCAAAACCCTTACGGTGGACTGGGAAGGAAATAACACCACGAAGCCCCTTTACACCAATGACCGACTGGCGGTAGACTTGCTCGGGCCTAGCTCCGATCTCAGTCACAGCCTCTTGCTGGAGCAGGGGACTCACGCACCCACTGTTGACGGAACGACGCACTACTTGATAGTCATCAGAGCGCTCGATGACATACCCCCTCCGCCAGAGAACAATGTAGTACTCATGGCTTTCAACATAACTCCTGTGGGCGCCGAGTTCGACAGGGATATCGTCCTGACGCTGGGTTTGGATGAATCGCAATTGCCCACGAATGCTCAAAACATAAGCATGGCTTACTATGATGATGTCAATGAAGTCTGGAAGACACTGGACTTTGAAGCAGGCGGACCAAGCGGCGTGGCAGAACTGACCCTGTCTGCGTCGATAAACCACTTCAGTATTTATGGCATACTGGCTGAGCTTGCTCCGCCGCCTCCGCCCCCCGCCCACTTTGTAGCCACTGGCCCGACCATCACGACCAGTGAGAGAAAGATATGGGAACATATTACCTTCGTGACCAAAACTGGGGAGAGCGTTACCATCACCGCTACGATAGCCAATGACGGTGGACAGGAAGGCCCCTATACTGTTGTGCTGAAGCTAAACGGCCAGACCGTTGATACCAAGACAGTGACAATCGGTGCCGGAGAGAGCAAGCAAGTGAGTTTCACCCAATCTGGATTAGATTACGGACAGTATGATGTGGAAGTTGCCGGGTTGAGCGGTGACTTCACAACGTCGCGAACCATCAACTGGTGGCTTATCATCGGCATAATAGTCGCGATTGGCTTGATTATCTGGGGAGTGGTCTGGGGAAGAAGAAGAAGGCGCAAGGCGCAGCAAGAGGCATAGAAAGATAAAATGGGGATAACCGAGCCTGAGGCTCGGTTATCCCCCTCTCTAATTATCGTTGCAAGCCCGGAGGTGTGAAGGAAACAGTTCCTTCACACCTCCGGTACTTTTGTAGTTGCCGGGACGAGATCGGGGCGCCCCGCAATGACGAAAAGGAAGAGTGTCACTAGACATATGAACGAGTGCAATCTTGACACGACCTGCGACTGATGCTAGACTTAAGTACTATTACTTAAGTACTGGTAATTAGATCATGGTAAGACTTAAGCGGGCGGCGGCGGAGACAGTTTTAAGCAGAACTATTCTGCTCTGTGTTGTTTTCATTGCGCTAAACATTCTGGATGCTTGGTTGACCGGGACTGCTCTAGGAGCTGGGAGTCATGAACTTAACCCCTTTCTGGGCGCGAGATTTGGCAGCAGCATGCTGATCAAGGGGCTTATCTCCGCGGGAATAGTCACGGCCCTGGTTCTATTTAAGCGAGACAGATTGTTGAAGCTGCTGAACTTCGGGATGGTCCTTGTTTGCGCCTGGAATGCCTTGGCCGTTTGGTCCTGGAGCTAGAGCAGCAACAGCAGAGCTTGCCTAATCCTCTTCTTCCTTAATAGTCTCAAACAGCTTTTCCTCGCTCTCTAGATGGTCAATATATAGAACGCCATCGAGATGCTCAATTTCTTGTTCCAGAGCCTGAGCCAGAAGTCCTTCTGCTTTGAGGCGAAATTCCTTACCGTCTCGGTCTTTCGCTTTGACCTTCACTGTTACCGCTCTTTTTATTTCCCCAAAGTAGCCAGGTATGGATAGGCAGCCTTCTTGAACTATTCGCTCACCTTCCTTTTTCACTATTTCAGGGTTAATTAGAGTAATGAGTTCCTGTTCTGGCAGCTCGATGACTGCTACGCGGAGCAGCACTCCTACCTGCGGGGCAGCGAGGCCGGCTCTGTTGGGGTCAGCGCGTACCGTATCAATCATGTCATCGATTAACTTCTGAATGGAGCCATCGATTTTGGTCACTCTTTTTGCTTTTCGCCGCAGTATTGGGTCAGGCAAAGTGCGAATCTGTAAAACTGCCATGCTTCCTCTGAAAACGCGCCTAGATTCTTATTTCATACTGATTATACCACTGCTTGCTGACGAGAATCACCTTGCTTATTCGAGAACGATTCGTCTTGGGACACAAGGAACGACAATTGACCTTAGTCAGAGACGAGATGTAAAATCAGTCGAAATAAGCCTGTCAAAGGAGAGACAAATGGCAAATCAAGATGCTGTCCAACTGGATATCAAAGATAGTATTGCTACGGTGCTGCTGAACCGACCAAAGGCATTAAATGCCTTTAATCATGAGGTCTTATTGGGACTTCAAAAACAAGCGCAGGCTATCAAGGAAAACCCTAAGGTCAGGGTTGTCATCATGACTGGTGCCGGTGACAAGGCATTTAGCGCCGGGCTCGATCTAAAGATGGTAGCCTCAGGCGGTGGTCCCATGGACATTTTTCCCAGCTATCGACAGGGCTATGATTCACTATACAGTTTGAAAATGATATTTACCATGTACGAAGATCTAGCCGTACCGGTCATCGCTGCCATAAATGGCTACTGTTTGGGAGCAGCCTTTGAACTCATTCTTTGCTGCGATATACGTCTGGCCTGTGATGCTGCCGTGTTCGGTCTTCCTGAGATTCAGTTGGGGGTTATCCCGGACCTGGGAAGCACACAGCGGCTACCCCGGATAGTGGGACCAGGCATCGCCAAGGAAATGATTATTACCGGACGCAGAATTGACGCTGCCGAGGCGCTCCGGGTTAGGCTGGTGGACCATGTATATCCCAGAGACCAGCTCATGACTGAAGCCGAGAAGCTGGCTGAACAAATAGCCAGGATCAATCCCTGCCTTACTCAGGGTGCCAAAAGAGCGGTTAATATTGCCACGTCGACCCCGCTCGACGTAGGGCTGCGCATGGAAACCGATATATGTCTGAGCTCAGGCAGCGGCGCCACGATGGGCGAAGCCGCTCAACAGTTTGTCAAAAAAGAGTAGGGTAAACGTGGCTCCGGATGGAGTAGAGTTCGCCAAGTCCTAAGATTGAGCCGAGCTTTGATATGAGCCGACGGTCTGGTCGCATCCGAACTGAGAAGGACTGAGCATCAATAACCGCCAAGGTCTCATTGACTGCGAGTAGAAGAGCAAAGTAAAATTCATGGCAATGTACAACAAGGCTGTGCTCGACAATGGCTTGAGAGTTATCACCAGTACTATGCCCCACAGCCGCTCAGTATGCCTTGTTGTTCTCGTCGGCACTGGCTCCTGCTACGAAACCAAAAATGAGGCTGGCATCTCTCACTTTGCTGAGCATTTGTTCTTTAAAGGCACTCAGCGACGACCAACTTCCAGGGAGATAACTGAAGATATTGAAGGCGTTGGCGGCATAATCAATGCTGGCACAGACAAGGAAATAACTGTCTATTGGTGCAAAGTCGCCAGCCCTCATTTCTCCATCGCACTGGATGTGCTATCTGACCTGTTGCTCAATTCTCGCTTTGATACCAAGGATATTGAAAAAGAGCGGCAGGTCATCATAGAGGAAATCAACATGAACCTGGACATCCCTCAACAGAGAGTAGACATGCTCATAGACGAGCTGCTATGGCCTGAGCAACCACTGGGGCGCGAGGTGACCGGATACAAAGAAACCGTGTCTTCGCTAACAAGAGAGCAGTTACTAAACTACCTTGCCCGCAGATATATGCCCAATAACACTGTGCTGAGCATTGCCGGCAACATACAACATGAAGAGGCGATGACTCAAATCCAGCCCTTGTTCGACAAATGGCCTGCCGGTGAGCTACTGACCGGCTATGCAACTAACGAAAAGCAAACAAAAGCCAGGTTGCGTATTGAGCCCAAAGATATCGAGCAAGCGCATCTTTGCCTCGCAGTTCATGGGTTTTCTCACTCCCATCCTCAACGTTTTACCCTTGATCTGCTTAACACAGTTCTGGGCGGTGGCATGAGCAGCCGCCTATTTATGGAGATACGAGAGCGCAGGGGACTAGCCTATGATATTCACAGTTATACCGAGCACTTCCTGGATTCAGGGTCATTTGGTATTTACGCTGGCGTTGACCCTGCGAAGACAGAGACTGCCACGGCAGCCATCCTCGAAGAGTTATCCAAAATTAGACAGGGAATTGCCACGAGCGAGCTTACCAGGGCTAAAGAATTGTCAAAAGGAAGATTATACTTACGGTTTGAAGATAGCCAGAACGTGGCGTTATGGTGTGGTAGCCAGGAAATATTGCTGCGGCAGATACTAGACATAGACGATGTTATTTCTATTGTGGATGCCATCACCATAGATGAGCTACAAGAAGTGGCTCAGAAGACTCTAACCGATAGTGGACTTAATCTGGCTATCACGGGACCAGTCAAAAAAGATGGTCTGATGAAGGAAAACACCTTAAGGCAATTGCTTAAGCTTTAATGCTGTAAAGAAAGAACCGCCCTGAGGCGGTTCTTTCCGTTGTTGTTGGAGCAACCGGCGCCCGCTTAGTACTCTGGGTATCCTCCTCCTCCTGGCATCGCCGGCGCCTTTTCCTTCTCGGGAATGTCGGTCACCAAGGACTCCGTGGTCAGAATCATGCAGGCAATGCTGGCAGCATTCTGCAGAGCACTTCTGGTGACCTTCAGCGGGTCAACAATGCCTCTCTCAATCATATTTACACACAGTTCATCTTTGAGGGCATCGTAGCCTATGCCGGGTTTGCTTTCCTTCACGGCATTTATCACCACTGAGCCCTCTCTGCCGCTATTTGTAGCGATACACCTCAGAGGCTCTTCCAGGGCTCGTTTCAAGAGATTCACCCCGGTAGCCTCATCGCCTTCCACCTTAACCTTCTTCAAGGACGTGCAAGGCATTGAGGAGGGCAACACCACCACCAGGCAAAATACCTTCCTCTACAGCGGCTCGGGTAGCCGATAAGGCATCCTCTACACGGTGTTTTTTCTCTTTAAGCTCTGTTTCCGTAGCCCCACCTACCTTAATCACTGCCACGCCGCCCGCCAATTTAGCGAGTCTTTCCTGTAATTTTTCCTTATCATAATCTGAGGTACTGATATCAATCTCGGACCTGATTTGTTTGATTCGAGCCTCGATATCTTTTGTCTTACCCTTACCCTCGACAATGGTGGTGTTATCTTTATCGGCAATCACTTTTCTGGCTTGCCCTAAATCTTGCACAGTCACCGAATCTAATTTTCTGCCAATTTCTTCAGATATAACAGTGCCTCCGGTAAGAACAGCTATATCCTGAAGCATGGCCTTTCTCCTGTCACCAAAGCCAGGTGCCTTTATCGCCAGCGGATTTAGAGTTCCCCTTAGCTTATTGACTACCAGCGTAGCCAGGGACTCGCCCTCGATGTCTTCAGCGATAATAACCATATTCTTGGACACTTGAACAATCTTTTCCAGGGCCGGCAATATATCGTTTATAGCAGAAATCTTCTTATCAGTGATTAGGATATATGGGTCTTCCAGTTCTGCTCTCATCTGCTCGGCGTTGGTGATGAAATAAGGGCTGATATATCCGCGATCGAACTTCATACCCTCAACAAATTCAGTCTCGAATTGCAGCCCTTTGCCCTCTTCGACGGTGATAACACCATCCTTGCCCACCTTTTCCATAACGTCAGCAATCAAGTTGCCAATTGCCTGGTCAATAGCCGATATAGCGGCTACCTGTGCTACCTGCTCTCTACCAGCCACCGGTATGGACATTTTCTTGAGCTCCTTAACTATGGCTTCTACCCCTTTCTCAACCCCACGCTTTAGAGCCATGGAATCAGCTCCAGCGGCGATGTTCTTGAAGCCCTCACTAATAATAGCCTGAGCTAGAATGGTGGATGTACTGGTGCCATCGCCACATTGGTCATTTGTCTTGGTGGCTGCCTGCTTTACTAGCTGCACCCCCATATTCTCAAACGGGTCAGGCAAATCTATTTCTTTGGCTATAGAAACGCCGTCGTTGAGAACCGAAGGAGCGCCCCATTTCTTATCCAATGCTACAGGCCGCCCGCGTGGCCCCAGAGTCACCCTGATAGCATTAGTTAGAATGTCTACGCCATTCTTCAAGGCTTTCCTTGCTTCTTCGCCGAAAATAATTTGTTTTGCCATTCGCTTACCTCCTTTTCTTAAATCTTCTTGGCCAGGATATCGCCTTCCCGCATGATAATCAGCTCTTCGCCATCCAGCTTAAACTCGGTGCCAGCATATTTGGAGTAAATAACTTTGTCTCCCTTCTTCACATCCATGGCAATACGCTTGCCCTCTTCAGTCAACCTGCCTGGACCGACAGCAATGATCTTCCCCTCCTGGGGCTTCTCTTTGGCTGTATCCGGTAAAACTATCCCCCCTTTGCTTACTTCTTCCTGGGGTGTGGGTTTTATCACTACCCTGTCTCCCAAAGGTTCAATTTTAGCCATATTCCCTCCTTTCCTAAATCTATTTTAGCACTCTGCCCTCGAGATTGCTAAATTTCCATTATATCACGAAGAACCAAAAAAGCAAAAGGTCTTTACTAAAATTCGGAAGATTTTTTCTTGCATTATTACACTAAACCGTGTATAATTCTAAGCGATGGAGCGAAGACAAAGAGAAAAGACAATGGAGTAAAGAAGAGGTCCGGGCGTTGAGGCAACATCTGAACTTAACTCAAGTAAGACTAGCCGAGGAACTAGGCACGAGGCAGCAAACGATCAGCGAATGGGAAAATGGGATGTATCGACCTCGCGGAGCATCGGCTACCTTGCTCAGCATAGTCGCTGAACGTAGTGGCTTCACTTACAGAGCTACAGAAAAGCAAGATGAATCAAAGCAATAAGTAAAATTTTTTTACGCATGGTTACACGTAATCGGATAAAATTCTCGGAAAAGCAAGCAGCTCTAATATGGCAACAAGCGGTGGGGAAGGAGTTGACCTCCACAGAAGACGAGCTGGTCAACGTAATCTACCCGGGAGAATAAACGGTGATAACGGTCCCGACTTTCGGGATGCAGTAATCATGAATAAGCTTCATTTGACGAAAGGGGATGTAGAGGTTCACGTCAGATCCAGCGATTGGTATAACCATGAGCACCATACTGATGCTGCCTATAATAACGTCATTCTTCATGTTGCGATGTGGCACGACTGTAATTCAGCTACCTTACTACAGAGCGGCAAACCAGTTCCCTTGCTATGTCTCGCCAAGGCGTTACGGCACCAGGCTTATCTGCTACCATACACACTTCCTTGCTTCCGAATACTGGACCACACGGCTGGGCAGACTCTAGCGAAGATATTGAATACTGCCGGTGAAGAACGGTTTAAGAGAAGGCAATGCATTTTCAGGCTGAAATTCTTGGCCCAGCACTCACAGCACTGAGCGCTGGGGAGGCAGCGGGGCAGGTGCTTTACCGAGGCATGATGAGAGCCCTGGGCTATGCTAAAAACACAAGGCCTTTTGAAGACCTTGCTGACAGACTGCCGCTTGCTTCCATCGAATCCAGAGAGGGATTAGCAGTCAAACAGGCCTTGTTGCTAGGCACAGCCGGGCTATTGCCTTCTCAAAGAGGAGAGGGAGAGCTTATGAGGGAAGCAGAAGTCCAAGAATTGGAGCAAATATGGCAGTCGGCGGACAAAAAAGCCGAGACTATGAAGGAGAATGACTGGAACCTCTCACATATATACCCCAACAACTCACCAGTGCGACGCATTATTGCCCAGAGCTACCTGCTTGAGCGCTACTGCAACACAAGCCTACTGGCCGGGATATTGCAACTGGTGAAGGACACATGTCTGTTCGGTAGGTACAGCGTGCTGCGGAATGGCTTGACTGTGGATAGCGACGGCTACTGGCGGGACCATTTCGATTTTGATGTCAGAAGTAAAACAACGATATCGGCTCTTTTAGGAAATAGCAAAGCAGGTGAAATTACAGTAAACGTTATATTGCCCTTTGCCTTTTCCTGGGGAGAATTAGCTAATGAGGCGAAGCTGACAGAGAACGCTATAGAGCTTTACCGTAATTATCCCAGATTGGCTGAGAATTGCATAACACGCCACATGGCGAAGCAGCTTTGCCTTGAAGAGCCTTCCGATTTCACTGCCTGTCACCAGCAAGGCTTAATTCACATCTTCAGGAACTGCTGCCGTGAGGGCAGATGTTCACAGTGTCCTCTGGTCAATTAAGCATCCTCATGATAACTTTGGAACTACGATAGATGTTATCAGCACAAAGCAATCGCTTCCGGGCTGAACAAACCGCCAATTTGTTACCTGTATTCCGGGCACATAATACCTGATTTGTAGTAGGCCTAATTGGTATGGCGTCCCAGGAATTGGGTGAGGGCTTACTCACCTAAATAGCTCTTTGACTAGTTCTTGACGCTCTATTTCAAGGTAAGCAGCAATCTCATTCACGATACTGCTCAGAGTCCCGACTCTGAGAGGTTTGTGCCTGGGAATGGTGATGCGATGTTCAAAGCCTTTAGAGGTGGATGTCAACCGCATATGGCTACCGGTCTGGCGAGTTATCTTATAGCCGTACCTGCCCAGGAGGGCAGCGAGTTCCTCACCGCCCAGGTCCCTGGGGAGCTTCATACGGCGATAACCTCGTCCTTTACCATGTGCAGGCGGATGAGCCGGGGCATCTCTTTAGCCTCAAAATGGCACTGTATGGCGTCCTGCACCATCCTTTTCAACTCGGCAAGGGAATCGGCTTCGGTAAAGATGTTATGTCCGAGCGCCCTAGCGGTATAACCGCCTTCCGGGGCTTCTTCTACCAGAAAAATTATCTCCTTTTCCACATTTCACTCCTGGGTAGGGCTAAATCCCTTCGCTCAGACCCTGCCCGTCATCAATAAGTGTAGCATAGTCTTGAACAGGATTTGAAGCGATAGATACAGGTTCGATAAGAATCAACCCATGTCAGCATTGGTATTCCGGGGACATAATACCTGATTTGTAGCAGGCCTGATTGGTATTGTGTCCTTGGAATTCCCGGATGGGTAAGGATGCAGAAGAGGAGGAATAATAGGAATAAATTGTTGGGCCTCCGACATAGTAAGAAGGATTAGTTCATGAATGTATGGCAAATTGCAACCGGCGAGCCTGGGCGCGATTACAGGTCTCTGTTCTACGACTACGACGTAATGATTATGGGCCCCAGTAATCTTGGAGATGCTTTGTCAGGTAGATATGCAGCCGGTAGTGCCAACTCACCATACAGACAGGTGCATAGTTTCGCCTACAACCCCAAAGCGGGTGACCGCATATTGATGCGTTTGGCTCATGAGGTCATCGGTGTGGGGCAGATTCCGCTAGAAGATGAACAGCAATATTCATTCAACGCAACCTTTGGATGCGTGTACGGATGGGATTTATGCCACTGCAGGAGAGTAATCTGGGCGGGGAATTACGAGCTGGGCGATTTGGCCCATATCTACGAAACTGCCAAACAGAAACCAACATTTACGCAAGTTCATGAGCAGCATATCATTGGAAGGGTTCGAGCTATCGACGGATCGAGCTTTCAACGCCATTTGAAGGAAATGCCAAACATTGACTCCTCAATCTATTCAGAAGAGGAGCTAGGAGTTGAATTGTTTAGAGCAGGAATTGGGAACAAGAATATAGATGACATACTGAGAGCCTTACAACAAGCAGCTAGGCTCTGCTCCTGGTATCCCCGCTGTGGCCGTAGCCCTTCTGAAAATGAAATTGTCTCTCACATCATATTACCTTTATTTCTTGGGTTGGGATGGTCCCATCAACAAATTGCAATTGAGTGGAATAAAGTTGACATGGCTTTCTTCAAGAAAACGCCCCCTAATGCAGAAAATTGTGTCATGGTTCTTGAAGCCAAAGGTTTGGGAAGAGCATTGAGTGATGTATTGGTCCAACCAAAGAATTATGTCGAGGGCATGGAGTTGAAAAATGTAAGACACATTTTAACGACCGATGGAGAGAATTTATTCATGTATGAAAAGTCGAATACCGAATGGAGTCCAGATCCCGTTGGATATATCAATGTTAAGGTCCTTCAAAAGGAATATGTGCTACCGAAAAACACTAGTTTGGTAGACACCCTGGTGAGGCTACAACCCAGCGCAGTATGAATTCTATGCCTGGGCAAAGATGCTATGACTTGGCCCGACCAATAGATATATTTTTGAGAGTGGCCGAGATAGATTTCGCGATTACATCATGTTCCGGATTGGGAGGTTCTATCTATTGAACAACATGGCGCCTCTGGAGAGATTCGAACCCGCGGCCTACTCCTTAGAAAGCAGCCGCTAGCTACCTCTGCGGCTCGATAATCACTTTTAGAGAGTCCTGAGCCTGAGCGACAAGCTGGAACCCCAGGCCTGTTTCCGCCAGCCCCACCTAGATTGCTTCGGCTTCGCCTCGCAATGACAAACAAAAGTGGCCTGCTCCGAGCGTAAGCGAGGAATACTGAGGCGTAAGCTCAAAAATCCTCGACCCAGCCGACAACCCCCGACCCTGCATTCACCCAGGTGAGGGCAAAGTCCTCATTGGAAACCAGGTCTGACTCTGGAATGTCACCAAGGACGGCTACTGATTTTTGCCCCTTTATTATCGCCTCTTCGATTGCCATTTTAAGAGTTATGACATCATCGTAGTGGCTTTTTACTTCCATTTCCAATTTCTTACTCCCTCGATTAGCTATCACCCTCAGAATCAAAATCTTAATAAAAGCTCTATAGCCTGTCTATCACCAAAAAGTCCTACACCTGGACACCATAATCTTCTGGCCATAGCCTAAAACTACTAGGAGAGGGATTTTTCACCTTATAGATAAAATGCTTCTAATTGAAAAAGGTTGCAGGCTAAATGGTACTGGTACCAAATTCCAAACAAATTCAAAAATTAAAGGTCAAAAATAAAAATGACAAATCAAAACCCAAAACTTAAAAATGCTATGCCTTGCCTTGTATCTTTACTTTTTGCATCTTAATTTTTTATTTACTGTTGCTCTGTCATTTTGCACTTTTATTTTTGCATTTTCCATTTTGAAAGAGGTCAACCAAGGCTGAGGCTGGGCACTACATCCAGGTCATAGCCACTCACCGCGCCAGATCGGAAACGATAGTGGCCACAAGCAGTCACCATAGCAGACCAATGCGAAGGTGGGGAGAGGACTTGGAGAGCTTTCGTATCCTTAGTCTTGCTAGCGACGGCATGATAGAATGAAAGCATGCAAAGCATGCGTCGAATAGCAAACACGTTATCAGAGAATGATATGTGGGCCGTTCTAAAGCGGATAATCCTTGCCAATTTAGCTTTTATTGGTGGCTTTTTCGTATTGAACATTTTTATCGATTTCGAGGAACTTCACAGAAGCCTTCCTTTTTCCAGCGTCTTAGAGTATCAAACCGCGCTCATCATCGTTCTTTCCGTTCTAGAAGCCTTGATCTTAGTGGTCATCATTCGACGGTGGTTCCGCTCAAGACGTCTCAGCATAGCTTCTGTCGAGAGATTACTACAAGAAGGGGAAAATGAAGATGTCGAGTTCAAATCATCTCTTCGTTGGGATTACAAAGAAAGAAGGGTTAATAAGGAGCTAGAATATGCTGTCGCAAAAAGCATTGCCGGATTCATGAATGCAAAGGGAGGCACTCTCTTAATTGGTGTCACCGATGAAAAAACACCTATTGGATTGGATATGGACTACAGTACATTGAAAAGGAAAGGTAGTGATGGCTTTACACTTCATTTGATTCAGATATTGAACAGTCACCTTGGCAAAGAGCATTCTGCCTTTTTGTCAGCAAATATTATTCACTTTGCAGGTAAGGATATTTGTAGAATTGACGTGCTCCCATCAAATAAGCCAGTGTATGTAGTACACGATGGGCAAGAAGAATTTTTTTTACGAGCACTGGCCTCCACACAGCCAATGCAAATAAAAGAAGCTCACGAATACATCAAGATGCGCTGGAAAGTCTGACTAAAAAAGAGTACAACGTAACGGAGTTGGGCAGCGGTTCATCCAACTCCAGCGTCGACGGTCCTAGCAGTTTTGTACCATCATCCTTCAGCATAGCCGGTCGCTCCTTTGCGTCTGTGTAATGAGCCAAGACTGCCTAGTAGTCCATCCCAAGCTTGCTATCGGGTAATTGCTGGCTAAACATATGTGCCTTTCGGTCAACCAAGACTGAGGCTGGGCACTACATCCAGGTCATAGCCGCTTATCTTGCCCGCCTGGAGATGATAATAGCCACAGGCAGCCACCATAGCAGCATTATCAGTACATAAGTGGGGAGGAGGAATAAGAACCGGCACCGGCGAGTTGGCAAGGAAATGCTGGGTTAACATCTTATTGGCGGCCACTCCACCACTCAGTAAGATTTGCTCCACCTTCAATTGTTTGGCGGCCTCAATCGTTTTGACAACTAACACATCGACTACAGCCAATTGGAAGCTGGCTGCGGCATCAGCCACCGAGACCTCACCCTTGTGAACAAGATGCCACAAGGCGGTTTTCAAGCCACTGAAGCTGAAATCATGGCTTTCCTTGAGCCAGGCTCGGGGGAGAGCTAAGCAAGGGATTCCAGACCGGCTTGCCTGTTCAATAGCTGGACCCCCAGGGTAGCCCAAGCCCAAGATTCTAGCCGCTTTGTCAAAGGCTTCGCCAGCAGCGTCATCACGGGTCCGCCCTAATTTCTCAAATTGCCCATGTCCCTTCATCAATACTAAATCGCTATGCCCACCGGAGACAACCAGGCAAAGGCACGGGAATTTCACTGCTCACCCTCTTCTCGCCAGGTGGAGAGCGAGTCCAGCCAATTAGCATAGATATGTGCCTCAAGATGATTAACCCCAGTAAGAGATAATTTTTTAGCTAAGGCAATTGCCTTGGCCACGTTGACGCCGACCAACAGCGACCCGGCCAGACCCGGACCGAAAGTCACAGCAATGCCGTTGATATCCTGCCAGGAGACTCCGGTCATTGCCTGGCTGATAACCGGGATAATAGTGAGGAGATGCTGTCTTGCGGCAACTTCGGGGACTACGCCGCCATAGCGAGCATGAATGTCTATCTGTGAAGCGACAACATTGGAAATAATTCTGCCGCCATCCTCCACTACAGCAGCGGCAGTTTCATCGCAGGAGGTTTCAACACCCAGGATTTTCATGTCAAGCTAACCTCACACCAGCACTCATAACTACTCTTTCGCCTCTTACCTTAGGAGAGGAAATCGGGGGAAAACTTACCTATTATCGCGGTGGAGCTTCGTCCTGTATTTATGCTGGTATTCTAATGGAGAAGAAGAGCCTAAGCAAGCAATAAGGGGTTGCGACGCTCTGTCCAGTATGTTAACTTAGCTTTGTATTTCAGGCGTTTTGAGCATGACTTCTATTATTCTCGCCGGTGGCAAAAGTTCAAGGCTTGGTCGGAGCAAGGCTCTCCAGATTATTGAGGGCAAAAGCCTTATCCAGTGGGTTGTTGACCGCCTTGCTATCCTCAGCACAGAAATCATCATAGTGACCGCCCATGGCGAAGCAATTCCCTGCTCCTCGCTCGTAAGGATAAAAACGGTAGCCGATATTTATCCGGGAAAAGGGTCGCTCGTGGGTATCTACTCGGGTTTAATAGCCTCGTCCAGTTCACGATCCATTGTTGTCGGCTGTGATACACCATTCTTGAGTCTAGGCCTGCTTGAGTATATGACCCAAGCCTCTCCCACACTTGATATCGTTGTTCCACGAATAAAAGATAAGGTGGAACCCCTTTGCGCAGTCTATTCGAAGAATTGTGTGGCCCACATCCAGGAGTTGCTAAAGCAAGATGAACTGAGGATCATCGAACTGTTTCCTATGGTTAAGGTGAGATACGTCGAAGAGGATGAGATCGACAGTTTTGACCCGGAGCATTTGAGCTTTTTCAATGTAAATACTCAGGCTGATTTGGACAAGGCAAGGAGACTTGCAATCGAAAAAGGATGGCTATTACGTAGAAGCTGAGGTCATTTACGAGCCTGGACAGCAGCTGTCTCAGCCTGATGAGTATCTTCGGCTAGCTTGCGAGCATCCCCTCTCAAGGGACTGGGGCCGAGCTTCTTAATCTCTGAAATGAAATCAGTGACCACCTGGGCGAATCTTTGCCCTTCGGCAGCGGAAACCCATTCCAGCCTAAGTCGCTCTGGCTCGATTCCCAACTGAGGCAAAAGCTTCTTGAGAAGCAAAATCCTCCTCAATGTTTTGTAGTTCCCCTCCAGGTAGTGACAATCTCTGGGGTGACATCCCCCTATGAAAACACCGTCAGCCCCTCGTTGAAAGGCTTCCAGAATATATACAGGAGCTACCGCTCCAGAACACATTAGCCTTATCATTCTTAAATTGGGAGGATACTGGAACCGGCTTATCCCGGCAAGGTCAGCACCGGCATAGGCACACCAGTTGCAACAGAAGCCAACAATTCTGGGCTCGAAGCTGTCCATCATCATACTCCTGCTAAAGCAGCGTCAAGCATTGCTGAGATTTCTTTTCTCGTAAATCCTCGCTGCTGAACAGCGCCGGAGGGGCAGGCGGCACAACAAGTGCCACAGCCCTTGCAGAGAGCTTCGTTTACAGCAGAGACTCCCTTCTCTCGATTCACAGCTATTGCCCCATAAGGGCAGAGAACCTCGCACACGCCACAACCACTACATAGCGCCTCGTCCACAGAAGCGACGATTCCTTCGCCAATTATGGCATCCTTAACCAATATGGTAGTAGCACGAGAGGCAGCAGCTTTGGCCTGGGCAATGCTTTCCTCCAGGGATTTCGGCGCATGGGCCAGCCCGCAGACAAAGACCCCATCCGTGGCAAAGTCAACAGGACGGAGTTTGACATGCGCCTCCAGGAAGAAGCCGTCTTGATTCACCGGAACCTTGTATAGCATCGCAAGCTCTCTCACATCCGGTGAAGAGGCCATCGCTACACTCAGGACAAGGATGTCAGCATCAATAGCTATATCTTCGCCAAGCACCTTATCCTTAACCTGAACCCTGAGCAGAAGCTGACTACCTTTTCTCTCCTGTCTTACCCGAGGTTTATCTTCCAAATCGTAATGCAAGAAGATAATCCCTTTCCGCCTTGCCTCTTCATAATACTCCTCGTAAAATCCGTATGTCCTTATATCCCGGTAAAGGACATAAATATTCATCTCAGGTTTCATCTCTTTGAGCTTCAAGGCATTCTTAATTGCCTCGTTGCAGCATACCCTGGAGCAATAGGGGCGTTCGTCATTCCGACAACCCACGCACTGAATCATTACCAGATTGTCACAGTTGACGATATCCGGGTTCTTCTTGACTATTTCTTCCTCGAGTTCAAGTTGAGTAAGCACTCTGGGGTCTCTTCCGTAGAGGTATTCATCCGGCTTATACTCTTCAGCTCCGGTGGCAATTATGGTGACACCATGGTCTATCTTTTCTATAACCCTACCTCTATACCTCATTATTTCTGTGGTGAAGTTGCCGACATACCCACGGACGTCCACAATCCAGGTATCTGTATATACTCTAATCTTGGGGTGTTCCTGGACTTTCTTAATAAGCTTGCCAAGAAATTGCTGGACGTCATCGCCATCAAGATTGTAATGTATTCTTCTGGCTATCCCACCGAGCACGTTGCTCTTCTCGATAAGATGAACCTCGAATCCCTGTTCCGCTAATGTTAAGGCGCTGGTCATTCCCGCTACCCCTCCTCCAATGACCAACGCCGAACGGTTGACCGGAAGAGACAAAGGCTTCAGAGGCTCAATCAGCCTCGCTTTGGCTACCGCCATTCTTACCAGGTCCTTTGCCTTCTCGGTTGCTTTATCCGGCTCACGCATATGTACCCAGGAGCATTGGTCTCGAATATTCGCCATCTCAAAGAGATACGGATTGAGCCCGGCCTTTCTGATCGTTTCCCGGAACAAGGGTTCGTGAGTCCTCGGGGTACAAGAGGCCACAACAACGCGATTAAGTTTGTATTCCTCAATTACTTTCTTTATTCTTTCTTGAGTATCTTGAGAACAGGTGAAGAGATTTCTTTCAGCATAGACTACGTTGGGCAAGGTCTTGGCAAATTCAGTGGCGTCAGGCACATTTACATACCCGCCGATATTGATTCCGCAGTGGCAGATGAAGACCCCGATTCTTGGCTCTTCTCCCAGCACATCTTTTTCTGGCGGGTATTCTTTCGCCCTGGTCAGAGTATTCCTGGCCGAAGACAGAAAAGCGGAAATCTCACCGGCAGCGCCACTCGCCTGCATCACTGTCTCGGGAATGTCTTTCGGTGCCGAAAAAGCCCCACAGACGAATATTCCGGGCTTGGAGGTTTCCACCGGCGAGAAAGGCTTTGTTTGACAGAATCCATAAGGATTAAGCTGGATTCCAACTTCCTTAGCAAGCTTAACCAATTCTGGAGAAGACTGGAAACCCACAGAAAGTACCACCATGCTGAATTTCTCAGTCTTTATTGCGCCATCCTCGGTCGTAAATCTGACTACCAGGTCACCCGTGCTATCTACTGCTTCAACGCTGTAGACCTTAGACCTGACGAACCGCACACCGCTTTCTTCTTTGGCACGCTCGTAGTATCTATCGAAATCCTTGCCGTAAGTCCTGAGGTCCATGAAGAAGATAGTTATATCCAGGGGAACAGTACTATGTTCCTTGGCAATCATAGCTTCTTTAATGGCATAAGTGCAGCAGACGGAAGAGCAATAAGGTCTGTTATGCTTTGCGTCCCTTGAGCCCACGCACTGAATGAAAGCTATTTTCTGTGGAGGAACTCCGTCAGAGAGCCGTTGCAAGACACCCTGGAAGGGTCCAGAAGCACTTAGTATGCGCTCGAATTCGATACTTGTGACCACATTGGGAAGTCTCCCATAACCAAGCTCGTAAAGTTCAGTCGGGTTATAGCATTCATATCCTCCAGCGAAGACGACGGCTCCCACTCTCACTTCCTCAAACGTGTCTTGCATGGAATGGTCAATAGCTTTGGCTTCACATCTGTCAACACATTCCAGACACTGGATGCATCCTGTGACCTGCCCGGCAAGACATCGGCTCGCCTCCTCACATGCTTCCTGTGCCGCGTAACCCAGACTGACTTCTTCAAAACCCTCCCTCTGCTCCATGGGGATTTCCGCTGTCCTATGCTGGGCATGCTCACCAAACCGATTCTTTAATGTCTGGACTTCTTCCGCTGTCAGTTTCTGAGGTTCCACCCTTTCTTCTACCGGCAAAGGCATACCACACACGAATGCATCTATAGAGCGCGCAGCTCGCCTGCCTGCCGCCATTGCATCAACCACGAAGGCCGGACCAGTCACCACATCACCGCCGGCAAAAACACCCTCAATATTGGTCGCACCGGTACCAGGGTTGACTTCAATAGTCCCACGCTTGGAGACTGAAACGCCCAATTCCTTAACAAAATCCAGTTTCGGCACCTGTCCCAGAGCAGCTATAACAGTAGTTACAGGAAGCTGAAATTCGGAGCCTTCAATAGGTACTGGCCGAGGGCGCCCCGAAGCATCGGGAGTGCCAAGCTTCATCCTGATAAGCTCAACTTTAGACAGCCTCTTATTCCCGACAAAACGGCTGGGAGCAACAAGAAACTCAATCTTGATGCCCTCCGCTTCTGCAGCATTGACCTCTTCTACAGACGCTGGCATCTCTGCTCTGGTACGGCGATAGAGGATGGTAACTTCTTCAGCCCCCAGGCGTTTAGCTGTCCGGGCACAGTCAAGCGCCGTGTTCCCACCGCCAATGACAGCAACTTTCCGGCCCACTCTTACCTTCTTGCCAAGGTTCACATTGCGCAAGAATTCAACCCCCTGCAAGACGCCGGGAAGGTCTTCCCCAGGAACTTTCAGTTCCATCCCTTGATGAGCACCAATGCCAATAAAGATAGCGTTGAATTCTTTTCTAAGTTCGCCTACAGAAACGTGCTTCCCTACCTCGACGCCGGTCTTTATCTCAACGCCGAGCTTTGTTATATATTCGATCTCCTTGCGGACAACTTCTTTGGGAAGGCGGTATTCAGGTATTCCAACCTGGAGCATACCGCCCGGCTTGGGAAGAGCTTCGAAGATAACTGCTTTATGTCCCTTAAGAGCGAGGTCATGAGCTGCCACCAGGCCTGCTGGTCCTGCTCCTATTATGGCAACGCTCTTCCCCGCTGGGTTCAACAGTAGGTATTTCAAGCTTCTCCAGATCGGAACAGTCACTCGCAAACCTCTTGAGTTCTCTTATGGCTAGCGGCTCATCAATCTGGCCACGATTGCAAGCTTCCTGACAAGGAGCGTAGCATATTCGTCCGCAAATGGCGGGGAGAGGGTTCGTTGCCCTGATGAGCTTGTAGGCTTCTTCATTCTGCCCTTCAGCTATCAGCTTAACATAACCGGGAACGTTCATATGAAGGGGACAAGCATCACGACAGGCAGCATGGCAAAGGCGTTCCTCCTCCTTATCGATCACGCACTTCTTAGGAACCGCTTGAGGAAAAGGTGTATAGATGGCACGGCGAGGCCCGAGTCCCGTGTTGTATTCGCTCTTCATCACCACGGGACACCACTCGCTACAAACCCCACAGCCAGTGCACTTCTCCCAATCGACATAAGTCGCCTTTCTGCGCAGCTTCACATTGAAATTCCCCGCCTCACCATTAATGCTCTCTATCTCTGTGTAAGTAAGCAGGGAGACGTTCTGATGCGAGGCAACCTCCACCAGTTTCGGAGAAAGAATGCACATGGAACAATCATTGGTGGGGAAAGTCTTGTCAAGCTGGGCCATGACGCCCCCAATAGAAGGCGACTTCTCCACAAGGTACACGTAATATCCGGATTCAGCAAGGTCTAAAGCCGCTTGAATCCCTCCTACACCCCCACCTACGACAAGAACCGCCCCTATTTTGCCGTTTCCGCTTTGCTTTTCCATAATGACACCTTCACATTACAATCTCTGCAATGCCTCCTTAGCAAGCCCGGCAGGCTCTGCCTCCACTCCTCGAGACCGCGAGTCAACAATTGCATTCACCATCTCATGGCGTAACTTTCTGGCAGAAGACGTCTATTTCCTTTATCTTTTCAACAAAAGACGGGGCAACGTATCCTTCCCTGACTGCCATGCTTCTCAGAGCCTTCATGATATCGGCAAAATCAACATTCTGAGGACAGTGTCCCTGACAGTTATAGCACTGGATGCAGAACCAGATAGTGTCTGAAGAAAGGACTTCTTTCCTCATCCCCAAGAGCACCATGCGAATTATCCGGCGGGGATTGAATTTCTGGTCGATATCAGCAACAGGGCAACTGGCAGTGCAGAGGCCACAGGCGAAACAAAGCTTAATATTCTCTCCGCCTGGCTCATTGGCAACATCGTACTTGAACTTGGTATCCAGTTCACTCAAAGCTACAGTCATTTTCGCCTCCTTGATTCCCACTCGCGGGGAGGAATCTTACAGTAGTCCAGCAGCTCCCAGTATCTCGGGAACTTTTTCCTCCCGTCCAATAAACATGATGTGCACTCCATCACAGATTTTCTCTTCTTTTATTTGCTTTATCATCCGGGCAGCTATTTCTATTCCCTTGGCAACCCCTGTTCCCTTGGGAGCTTGAGCCAGTTCGTCAATGAAACGTTGAGGGATAAAAATACCCGGGACGTTCTCATTCATGTAGGCAGCCATCTTTGCGCCGATAACAGGTACTATGCCGCCAAGGATTTTGACCTTTTCATCTATATTGCGGACGAATTCCGTAAATCTCTTTAGTTCATCAAGTTCATAAACGGCCTGCGTTTGAATGAAGTTCACCCCTGCTTTGAGCTTCTTCTCAACCTTGATAAGCTGTGGCTCGAGGGGATCGGCTGAAGGAGTAGCTGTCGTTCCAATACAGAAGTCAATCCCTCCATCAAGTTCATTACCCGCCATGTCTTTGCCAGAGTTCATGGTGTGAACAACGTGGATGAGCTGCACCGAATCGAGGTCGAACACTTGCTTGGCTTCCTTATGGTCACCAACATCAATGGAATCACCAGTAAGGCAAAGAACATTATTTACTCCCCGGGAGTAAGCGAAAAGGAGATCTGCTTGAATTGCCAGACGGTTCCTGTCCCGGCAGGTCACTTGAAATATCGGCTCACCACCATGTTCTTTGATCAGTAAGCAAACTCCCAAGGAAGGGTAGCGCATCACGGAGCTTTGATTGTCAGTCACATTCAGACCATCTACCTTATCCTTGAGAAGCTCAATATGCTCTATTGCCTTGGATATGTTGGAGCCTTTCACCGGCCCCACCTCAGCTGTCACAACGAACTCCTTTGTTTTAAGAATTTCCCTAAAAGGTTTTGCCATCCTTCACCCCCTTAAGCTTTTGCCGCCTGGACTTTGCCGGGTCGTTTCACTGCCCGATAATTCTTCGGCGGATAGTATTTCCGCATGACATCAAGTCTACCTTGCTTTTCCAGCCTGCCATGAATCAGAACCCAGGCACAATCTTTGTCCGGGTCTATTTCGCACTTTCCTCCCTTTCTTGTACCGCCACAGGGGCCATTAAGAAGGCCTTTGGCACAGCGAACTATAGGACAAACACCTCCCGTTCGATCCAGAAAACAATCACCGCAAGCACCACACATTTCCACCCAGAGCCCTTCTTTCTCTGGCATCCCGATAAAGGTAGTGTTAACTCCCGGGAACACCGGCTTGTCTTCAAACATCTCCGCCATAGTCTGCACTCCCGACCCGCAGGCTAAAGAGATAACTGCTTCAGCTTCGGCAACTTTATCCTTAATCTCCGCTACCATCTCTCTTTCACATTGTCTTTCCACTGTAGCTTCAAGAATCGAAATCTCACTCCCTTCTGCACCTCGAGCTAGTCTGAGTTGCGAGGCAAGTATCCCCACTTCTTTCTCTCCCCCTGCCCAACAAACAGCAACGCAGGTCTCACAACCTGCCACAAGCACTCTCTTGTAGGGGGCAACTAATTGCTTGATCTCTTCCATTGGTTTTCGTTCGGCGATTATCATCTTACCTCCCGGACTCTTTTGTTATCTTGGTTATCTCGCTCACTGCTCTAACAAACTTGTGGGGCGCATTGGGGCTGAGGTTGAACATCACAACAGGTTTGCCGTCCACCCTAGCCTCTTTCAACAGCATATTGCAGTATTTCACCCTTTCCTTTGCCCTTGTGTTTCCGGTGATGTGATGGCAAGCACCATCTTCACATCCCATCACCAGCACTGCTGCTGCGCCCTTCTCAAAAGCTTTCAGGATGTGAAACACATCCACTTGACCAGCACAGGGGACCCGGATTATCCGCAAATTCTCCGGGTAATGAAGCCTTAACTTTCCAGCTAAATCAGCAGCAGGATAGGCAGAATGTTGACAACAAAAAGCTATGTGGCGCCCATTCAACGGTTCTTCTATAGCCTCAACCTGGGCGAGGATCTCCTCATCTCTATAACCTTGAAATCTTATTGCTTTAGCCGGACATATACCGGCGCAAATACCGCAAGCATAGCAGGCAAGGTCCGAAATTCCAGCCACCTCCTTACTATTATCTGCTCGAACTAGTTGGATGGCACGATGCGGACACACACGAATGCAAGTCAGGCATGCCACACATTTCTGAGGATCAGCCTTCACTCTCTCCACATCCACCAGAGTCTTCCCTGCGGACAGAAGTCCATGCACATTTATGACCACGCTGGAAATATCGGTCAACACACGTCCCAGGTCTAAGTCGCCCCGACAACCCCCAACAAAGAATATCCCCTTCCTCTCCGAGCCAACGGGATAGAGATGCACATTCTCATCCTGAAAGAAGCCTCTGGAGTCTATCCTGATGTCCAGCAGGGAACTCAATTTTTCAGATCCCTTGACAGCTAGATAAAGCTCCTCAGCAACCAGAACGTCACAGGACAGAGTTGTATCTTCCCCCAGAAAAACATCTTTAGCCTCGATTTTCACCTGCCCATTCTCTATAGCAATCATCGGCGGAACCTCGGACTTCAAGAACACCACTCCGCAGTCTCTCGCCTCCTGGTAAAGTTTCTCCGCCCCTTCGCTATCTACCTTGACGCTCTTGTAAAAGACATAAACCTCGCTGCCCCATTTACTCTTTGCTTCCAAAGCGTTATGTAGAGTAGCCAGCGTGGGAAAGCGAGAGTTTTCATCAGAAAAATCGAACATGAAACCTACGCTCTTGGGTTCTCTTTCCAGGCCTGGCGTTCCTAAGCAAACTGCAGAACTGCTCCTGCGACACAATGTTCGGACCAGACTTCACCCCGGAATCCAGAGCAAGCTCGGTTCGATACCCTGTGGCAAGAACTATCGCGCCACAGTTGCGGAGAATCTCCTCGCCATCTTTTCTTATCGTTACTCTGAAATCTCCTGTCTTTCCCCCTACCGCAGTCATCTTGGCAGAGGTGAGAACCTCGATGTTCTTATCTCCGTCCACTGCACCTACCAATGAGCTTGTGTCAAAACCATAGAAGGCTTCCGGTTGTTCAGTCCCATCCCCCAAAACCGCCCCCTCTTCCAATATGGTTGTCCTCAAGCCAACTCGAGAAAGCTGGAGAGCCGCGTTAATTGCCGAGAATCCGCCACCGACTATGAGGACCTCGTTGTTTACGGGTAACTCTTTCTTCTCAACTGGCTGGAGCAACCGAACCCTGTTTACCGCCATCTTTACAAGTTCCACAGCCTTCCCGGTGACATCCCCTTCGTGAGCCCAGGAACACTGCTCCCTGATATTTGCCATAGAAAGTAGATGCCCGTTCAGCCCGGCTTTCTCCAATACTTCCCGAAACATATGTTCCTGGAATTCAGGCGAGCACGCAGCGACGACAACTTTCTCAATATTCTCTTCCTTGATACAGGAGGTCATCTTCTTCTTTCCTTCTTCGAGACAAAGATCGGAACTCAAGTTGACGCAGCTGACACCGGGGAATTTCGCCACCTTTTTGACAACGGCATCAAAATCAATATTCTTGATGGCCCCGCCGCAATTGCAGAGAAAAACGCCTACTCTTGTTTCCATTCAGTGTTTCCCTTAAATACCTCGCCTCCGGCCCGCAGATTCAGCCAGCACCTGCATCGCCTTCGATGCTGCTGCTATCCCATGTGAGATCGAATCGGGTATATCTTTAGGGCCTTGACAGGCTCCGGCGACGTAAATACCATCAACATTAGTTTCATTAGAACTGAGCAAATCCTTCTTATCAAAGAACCCATCGTCAGCCAGGTTTATGCCCAGAATCCTGGCTAGATCCCACGTGCTCTTTCCAGGAGAAATACCCACGGAAAGCACTACAAGATCAAAGGTATCCCGACAGACCTTTCCTTGAGAGATATCCTCAAACTTTACTTCGAGCTCGCCGGATACAGTCTGCAAAATCTCGACCGGCACCCCTCTGACAAATCGTACACCTTCCTTATATTCCTCATAGAATTGGGCAAAACCTTTCCCGGCAGTCTGCAAGTCGATGTAAAAGATGGTCACCCGGGTATCAGGATTCTGATATTTGATAAGCCCAGCGAGCTTCATAGCATATTTGCAGCAGACCTGTGAACAATACCCATGACGCGTCTCTCTGGAGCCAACACATTGAACAAAGGCAATGTTTTTGGGTTCCTTACCATTTGTGGGAGGTCTGAGATAGCCTTCGTGAGTGAAAACGTGCTCCAGGTCAAGACCGGTCAGGACATTCGGATATCTACCGTAACCCAGGGAGCCCTTTACTCTAGCATCAAAAACATTGAAACCAGTGGCGACAATGACGGCACCGACGCTCAACTCTTGCTCCTTTGGCCTGACCTTAAACTCGATAGCTTTAGTAGGGCAGTTCTTCTGGCAGAGATCACATCTCTGCTCTTTGAAGCGGAGACAGAGTCTCTCGTCGAGAATATAGGAAAAAGGTGTCGCTTCAGCAGAAGGCGGATAGATCGCCTTGGGGTCAGCGGGGCAGACCTCAGTACAAAGACCGCAGGCTATGCATCTCTCCTCATCGACATACCGAGGTTGTTGAATTATCTCCACGCGAAAATTGCCCAGCTCGCCGCTAAGTTTCCTGATGGTGGAATTAGTTAGGAGCTTGATTTGAGGATGAGTTACCGCCTCTTTGATCTTATCGTGGACTACACACGCAGAACACCGGGAGCAGATATCTGTTGCCTTACAACAAAAAGAAGCACTGTACCCACCAACCACCGCCTCCTTCTCTATCAGATATACATTTACACCCGCATTAGCTAACTCTAATGCTGAAGCTACTCCCGAAATGCCCGCTCCAACAACCAAAACATTTTTGTTCTCCAAGCTCGTTCCTTAGATCCTAAAAATCGTGCCATTGTATACCTTTTCTATTTTTTTAGCAACCCCTCCACCCTCTTCACTAATTCCCGAGCGTCAACCGGCTTTTGAAGATAATCCTCAGCCTCCATCATCATCCCCTCCCGCATGGAGAGATGCATTTTTTCTCTGTCTTCAGGGTAAACAGTGAGCATCAACACCGGGATATTGGAGAAAAAATGGTATTTTTCCTCGGTTTTAAGCTCATGGCAGACATCAAATCCATGCTTACCAGGCATTATCACGTCTAGTATGATCAAGTCAGGCCTCTCATCCACCACCTTACGCAAACCTTCGAATCCGTCATACGCAGATATCACCTCATACGACTTGGGTTCAAGGATTTTTTTCACCACTGTGTGCACATCAGGGTCATCATCAATGAGCAAAATTCTAGTTTGTTTTGGCATCCTTCCCTCCTTTGGACAAAAGCTTCTCTACCCGCTGGAGCAACACAAAGGGCTCGATAGGTTTCTCTATGTAATCATCAACAGCCAGTTTACGGCCTAGCTCCAACTCATAGCGTCTCTGACTGGCTTCTTCCCTTACTGAGCTTATGACAAGGACAGGAATATCAGGATATCCTCTTTTCTGACAATCCTCCAATTGCCTAACCACAGCAAAACCATCCATCCCTGGCATTAAGAGGTCCAAAAGCATTATGTCCGGCTTTTCTTCTTTCAACTTCTTTAACGCCTCAAATCCATCACAAGCCTCAATTACCTCATAAGAACGAGACTTCAGCACACTGGCAATCGCCAGCCGCATATCGGGGTCATCATCCACTATCAAAACCCTCGCCATCTGCCTTACTCCGTTTGTTTTGGACTCTTGGGCAAAATAAACGTGAACTTACTTCCCTTGCCTGTCTCAGGAGTGGGACTTGTTGCCCATATTTTACCACCATGCCCTTCAACTATCCTCTTGCTTATGGAAAGCCCCAAGCCAGCCCCCCTATGTTCCACATTCAGACCCTTATAGAAACCATCAAATACTTTAGGCAAGTCCTCGGTAGGGATTCCAATTCCTGTGTCTATTACATCAACCCGCACATGATCTTTCTCGTCTTTTGCTCTAACCGTTACTCCACCCGAGGGAGTAAACTTTATAGCATTGGATAACAAGTTTGTCATAACTTGCTTGAGCCGACCAGAGTTTCCAAGCACTACAGGAAGCTGTCTGGGGAGTGCAACGTCCAGCTGCAACCCCTTTTCCACGGCTAAGGGTTGCATGGTCTCAGTGCAATCTTCTATCACCTTCATCAGGGAGACTTCTTCTTCCCTGAACTCTCCAGAATCAACACGGGAAAAATCAATCATGTTGCTTATCAAATTGAGCAGGTCAGACAGTCTCTTACTACTCCTCTGTATTATGTTTTTTTGTTCTTCGCTTAGTTCTCCGACAAAACCATCGAGCAAGAGCCGATTGTAGCTTTCCGCGGCAGCCAAGGGGGCCTTCAGGTCATGGAAAATGACAGACAGAATACGCTCCATCGTTCGCTTGGTGTGCTGCAGCCTCGAAGCAACGACCTTCACAAGGTTGTTTGCCACCTTGTAACCCATTTGAGGGTTTTCATCCAGCAAGGCTTTAAGCTTTTCTCCGTCCAGCGCAATAATCTCAGTCTTCTCCAGACACCGACCCGAAGAGGTAAGAATATGTGGTTCCATCAGTGCTGACCAGCAGAAACTGCTCCCTTCGGATAGGACGTCAATTGTGGCTCTCTCAGCTGAGCTACGGCTTATAACGAGCTCCGTTTCCAAAGCTACTTTGCCTGATTTGAGAGTCTGAACATAGTTACACTGCGCACCTTCGCAGAACATGACTGCCCCTGCTTCATAGGATTGCTCCTGACAAAGGGGAAGCAGTTTATCCAGCTCGTCGTCGGTTAAGCCCTGGAATATCTCGGAGGATCTTAATGCTTCCCTAGTTGAGTCTAATTCGGTTGTTGCTTTCATTGACCGCCCCACATTATAGACACTTTTAGGGATTATTGCAAAGAATTGAAGATGGAGAAATGTCCAAATGTTGCTCTAAATAGGGCATTCTGGCATACTGTGCTAAAATCATGTCGGGAGTTCTGAGATGAAGACGAAAAGCAATCTGGCCAGGATATTGGATAGTGGACTATTTGGGGTCACTGCCGAGATCAGCCCTCCCCAAAATACGGAGTTGGACACGATCAAAAAGAATGTCAACCTCATCAAAGGTTATGTCGATGCTTTTAGTGTCCCTGATGGACAGGCAGCAGTGGTGGCCATGGCAAGCTGGGCAGTCTGCCTCGTGGGAATAAAGGAAGGGCTCGACGCCATAGTTCATATGACCTGCCGAGATCAGAATCGAATTGCCCTTCAAATGGATATCCTGGCAGTCTCCGCTTTTGGTGTTAACAATATAGTCTGTCTATCCGGGGACCCTATCTACTTTGGAAACCATCCCAAGGCAAAGCCTGTCTTTGACCTCGATTCTATCCAGCTTATCAGGATGGTGAAGCAATTAAGAGATGAAAAGAAATTCGATAATGGAGAGCTCATGGTAGGAACAGAGCCTAGACTTTTCATCGGGGCAGCCATGAAACCCTTCTGCCCGACCATTAGAGGCCGCGGTAGGACGCCTTAAAGACAAGGTTAGTGCTGGGGCAGATTTTGTCCAGACCCAGCCCATATATAACATTGAGGGATTCAAGAAATGGATGGAACTGGTCCGAGAAAAAGGATTGCATAAAGCAGGTAAAGATTATTGCGTGGCATTACTCCCATAACATCCCTGGCAGCAGCAAGGTACATGAAGACAAAAGTCCCCGATATGGATATTCCTGACAGGATTATTGAACGCCTTAAAAATGTTCGTAATAAAGAGGAAGCAGCAGAGGAAGGGATAAAGATTGCCGTGGAAACAATAAATCAACTAAAGCAAATCGAAGGAGTGGCTGGTGTCCATATCATGACTCTGCAGCGGGAGGAACTTATTCCCAAGATCTGCAACGCAGCCAACCTTTACCCCCGTCCTTAACAGTGGAGTACTTCATCGCTTCCAATCTGCAACAACTCACAAGAGGTTCCAACATACCCTACCATTTCTCCTGAGATAATCGTGAGGTAAGCCAGGTACGCAAAGGCTCGTCCAGGAAGCCTACCCTAGACTCCAACCAATGAAGGTCTCCGCTAGCTAAAGCAGCTCTTGTTTCACTGCGTTAAGTTGTAACCCTCGAGAGCTTTGTCCGGGTTCTCAGACAACTGGGCCAAGAAAGTACTGTCGTCCCTGGCTTTAGCCAGCACGGATATGAGGACTCCAGTTTCTGCATCCAGAGCATCCATCTCTGAGGGCTGCGGGCTGGGGTTGGTTTTTCACAGGAGCAAATCTCCCAAGCCAGCGCCTCGTGGCAAGAACTTCAGCGACCCTCTCTTTGCGAAGGAATATCAGCCAGTAAATTGCGCCCACTGATGTACCACCGATTACATTGCCTATGGTCACCGGAATGAGGTTATGAAAGAGACCAACCACATTGACATTAGCTATCTGAGACGCTGTCACTCCGGCAGCCTGGACAACCTGAGCTTGACCAGCTACAGCGATGCCCATAGGAATGAAGAACATGTTGGCAATACTGTGCTCAAAGCCACAGGCAACAAAAGCGGTTATCGGAAAGACGATGGCCAATATCTTCTCTGTAACTGAGCGGGCAGCTAAGCACATCCAAACGGCTAGACACACCAGAATGTTGCACATTATGCCTCGGCACAAGGCTGGCCAGAAGGCCAGGTTCGTCTTGCCAGCGGCAATCATTAGAGCATTAACTCCGACTTTGTAGCCATCAAGAGCCCAGAACTGGGCATGAAAGATTACGGCTACTAAAATCAGTGCCCCAGCAAAATTGGCGAAATAGACGATCGCCCAGTTACGCAGCAGTGCGGACCCACTGACGCGGGTGCTCAGCCATGGAGCAACTATAAGAGAGTTCCCAGTGAATAACTCTGCGCCAGCGACCACGACCAGAATAAGTCCTAAAGAAAAGGCCAGCCCTCCTAATAACTTCCCTAGTCCGAATCCCAGGCCAGTATCAGTGGTAACTAAAGTGCAGAAGACTGCCCCCAGTCCAATGAAGAATCCTGCCAACAGTCCTAGGAGAGCCATACTCACGGCATCTCGAGAGGTTTTGGCCGCACACGTATCTTCGAGCCTGCAAACCATTTGCGCTGGCTGGTAAGCATCCGGCACTAACCTGTCCAACTTCTCTGCAATGACTTCAAATCCAGGCAAATCCGTTATTTGAGGCACGCTTGTCAATTTAGTTGTTAACTTAGTCTGCGCCATTGTCCTAACTCCTTGCATTCACCATTTTTCCTGAGCCAGCCGAGACCAAAGCCAGGTAGCTAGCTTTTCATCAAGCTTACCGACCCAAGATTCTATTTTCTTGATGTCTCCGCTCGCCAGGGCAGCTACTTCCTCAGCGGTCAACGAGTAATACTCTTTGAGAGCTTCCTGAGGATTCTCAGCCAATCGTGCCAGAAAGTCCGATTCCGTAGCCGCTCTCCTCAAGACAGCAACCAACTCCTCTCTCCCTGCCACCACTTCTCCCACCAGCTTTTTCTTCTCTCACCGTGAATATCTTAGCCATTTTTGATCCCTCCTTTCTTTATTTCAATTAGAGTCTAACAATTGTCTATCCACCTGCCATCGTCCATAAGTTGCAATCTGCAGTAGCACTTTAGTTGTGTCCAAAAGGGCAGATGGCTTGCCCAAACATGCATACGGACTTATAATTACTTCGGAATCTGGAACCTTGGAGACAAGAGATAAATTAACAATCTTGATTGCTGACGATCACCCTTTGGTGCGTGAAGCACTGCGTCAAGCACTGGACGGCGAGGAGGACATGGAATTGTGGCTGAGGCTGCCGATGGTGAGGAGGCAGTCAAGCTTGCCTCGGAGCTAAGGCCCGACGTAGCAGTGATGGACATCGTTATGCCCAAACTCAACGGAATCGAAGCCACCAGAAAGATTAAAGAGATTGCCCCCGACATAGCCATCCTAATCCTCACTGCTTATGATGACGACGAGTATGTATTGGGATTGCTTGATGCCGGGGCTGCTGGCTACTTTTAAAAAGCGCCAGAGGACGTGATTTGGCTGGAGCTATTCGAGCTATAAAGTCAGGCGAATCAGTGCTCCACCCCAAGATTATCGCCAAGCTGCTGAAGCGAGCTATGGTAGCGCCGGTGGAAGAACACAAAGCATCCGACAATACTGAGTGAGCGAGAATCAGAGATACTCAAGTTGGTTGCTATGGGAATGAGCAATAAAGAGATAGCAGAGAAACTGTTCTTAAGCGAGCGCACGATTAAATCTCACTTAACCAATATCTTCAACAAATTGAATGTTGCCTCACGCAGCGAGGCAATAGTCAAAGGATTACAGTGGCGATTAGTTACTTTAGAAAATACCGAGGACATGCCCCAGGATTAAGAAACCCGACACCTCTGGATCATAATCGTCCTATTCATTTTCTTAACCGATATCTCATTTCACCGAGATCCTATCGCAAATACCTTTATTTACTGAAATTTCACTCCCTGCAGTTCTAGAGCTTTCGCATCATAGTTTGGAGCGATTTCTCTATCTATTGCTGATATTGTACGCAGGCTGGACACTGGGAATAGTCGGGGCGCCGCAGTATGGCTATCAAGCGCTGTGGCAATGCTGCTTCGTACCTTCTTGATTTCCCCCGATTTCAGAGACGCGGTACTGGAAAGTCTCTCTGCCCTTGTTATCGGTGCTCTAGCTATCATACTCATAGCAACCTATCGTCAGAATAAACGGCAACGAGAGAAGATAAGAAGAACTGTGAAGGATATGAAATTAGCGAGGCAAGACTATGAAGAGTTGTTTACCAACGCCAGCGATGCTATCTGGGTCCACAGTCTGGACGGCATTATCACATTGGTTAATAAAGCTTGTGAAAAGCTCACCGGCTATCCGGTTTCAGAATTACCCGGCAAAAATGTCCGTGAGTTTCTTACTCCAGAGACACTGTACATAGCCAGACAGGTAAAAGATAAGCTGTTGAGAGGCGAAATGATGGAACACCGCTATGAACAGCGGTTAATTAAGAAAGATAGCTCTGAGGCAATCATGCAATTGACCACCCGCCTCATTATTAGCGATGGCAAACCTCAAGCTTTTCACAATATGGCTCGTGATGTAACCGAGGAGAGAAGATTACAGGATAATCTGCAATTCTACCTCAGGCAGGTCCTACAAGCTCAAGAGGAAGAACGCAAACGTCTTGCTCGTGAACTACATGATGATACTTCTCAGCAAATACTGCTTTTGACCCATGGCATAGATAACATTGCGTACAAAGCTGAGAAATACTCGCCTCAAGAGCTAAAAAATGAACTGGGAAGACTTTATGAATTGTCCCAGCAGACTTACCAGAATATTAAGCACTACGCTCAAGCCCTGAGGCCAAGCATTCTGGATGACTTGGGCTTGGTGTCAGCTGTCAAATGGCTGGCCGAGGAAACACACAAACTTAGTGGAATTGAAATTGAGGTCAATATAGATATCATACCGCTATTGTCCCCGGAAACGGAGCTAGTTTTATTCCGTATTGTTCAGGAAGCCTTAAATAATGTTTACCGGCATTCCGGAGCCTCTGAAGCAACCGTTACGGTGCGAGCGCCAGGGAGACGAAATCAGGGTGACCATTAGCGATGATGGTAAAGGTTTTAAGCCCCCTGGCAGTTGAGCGAGTTTGCTAGCCAGGGCAAGTTAGGGCTTACCGGCATGGCTGAACGAGTCCAATTGATAGGTGGGCAACTTGAAGTCAGTTCCCAAGAAGGAAAGGGGACCACGGTAATGGTCAGAGTGCCAACAGAGCTTTATGCCGGGGCAGCAGCAGTTAGAGCAGCCAGAGAGATTACTTCCATTCCAGGAAGAAGGCTCAATAGGGAGACAAACGGTTGGGAACTTCAGCCCACCATGATGCTATTCCTACAAAGCAATTACAGCTTCTCCACTTTCACTGCTGCTACTTTGAACTCAGGAATTTAGGCTACGGGGTCGAGTTTAGGATTGGTAACGATGTTGGCAGCGCTCTCAGCTAAAATGGAAAGTCATAAACACTACTCCCGGAGGGACTGTTTCAGTTATTTTGGCTTTGGTGATGACTTCCCCACGTCGGGAACTGACTTTAACCCTGTCACCCTGAGCTATATCAAGTCGTGAAGCATCCTTAGGATTGATCTCCACCACACCTTCAGGCTCTATGATATTGAGCCCAGATACCTTGCGCGTCATCGTCCCGGTGTGGAAGTGATACAAGCTGCGCCCCGTGGTGAGAATCAGGGGATAGTCCGCGTCGGGCATTTCCCCCGAGGGGAGTATACTTTAGCGGGATAAATCGGCCTTTCCCTCTGACAAAAGTATTCATGTGTAGTATTGGCGTGCCTGGATGGTCGTCGAAGGGACAAGGCCATTGTAGTCCTCCATTTTCTAACCTTTCGTAGCTTATGCCACCATAGCTGGGAGTAAGCTTACGGATTTCTTCCATTATGTCAGACGGATGATTGTAGTCAAAGCCCTTGGCCCCTAATCTTTGGGCTACCTGACAAATAATCCACCAGTCGGGCTTAGAATCGCCGAGGGGTTCAATAACTTTTCTCACTCGCTGCACTCGGCGCTCAGTATTAGTGAAGGTACCATCCTTCTCAGCAAAACTTGTCGCCGGCAAGACGACATGGGCGATACTTCGCTGTCTCGGAGAGGAATATATCCTGAACCACAAAAAATTCAAGTCGCGCCAATGCCTCCTGAACATGTTGGATATCAGGGTCGCTTAATGCCGGGTTCTCACCAACCAGATACAGCGCCTTTATCTCTTTGCGATGGGCAGCATTAAGCATCTCAACCAGAGTGAGTCCCGGAGACGAAGGCAACGAACATGACCAAGCAATCCCGAACTTCTCCTTAAGGGACGGCGGTAATGAACATCCCCAAGCAGTTTCAAACTTCTCCCTGATGGCTGGATCGCTTACTGCCTGATAGCCAGGATAGACGTTAGGTAAAGCACCCATATCGCAAGCACCCTGCACATTGTTCTGACCCCTGAGTGGGTCGACCCCGGTGCAGGGCTTGCCTACATTCCCGGTGAGCATTGCCAAGTTGGCAGTAGCTAGCACATTGTCAGTGCCATGGGAATGCTGGGTGATGCCCATGGCGTAGAAGATGATAGTAGCCGGTTTTTTAGTGGCGTAGAGGCGGGCCGCTTCTACTATCTTCTTCGAGGGCACGCCTGTCACCTGTTCCACAAAGTCGAGGTCGAAGTATGAAAGCGAGTCCCTAAAGATATCGAAATCCTGACAACGTTGCTCGATAAAAGATGAGTCAAGCAATCCCTCATCAACTATAACCCTCATCATCCCCATGAGCAAGGCGACATCAGTGCCGGGACGAAGTCGAAGCCAGAGGTCAGCAAAGCGGCAGAGGTCAATCTTCATGGGGTTAGCCACAATAAGCTTAGCTCCATTTTGAACCGCCTTCTTTATCCGCAACCCGATTACAGGGTGGCTTACTGTGGTATTCGTACCTATAGCAAATATGCAAGCGGCATCCTCAACTTCGTCGATCGAGTTGGTCATAGCACCACTGCCGAAACTTTGGACCAGACCAGCCACGGAGGGGGCGTGGCAAAGGCGGGCGCAGTGGTCAATATTGTTAGTCCCCAGCACTGCTCGGGCGAATTTCTGCATTACATAGTTTTCTTCGTTGGTGCACTTAGCTGAGGCGATGACGCCTACTTCGTCGGGAGTATATCTCCGCAGTTTCTTGGCTATTAACTCCAGCGCTTCGTCCCACGACGCCTCTTTGAACTCCCCATTCTTTCTTATTAAAGGAGAAGTCAGCCTCTCAGGATGGTGGACAAACTCGGCGATACCAAACCGGCCCTTCACACACGCCTGCCCATGATTAGCTGCACCATCTGGATCTGGCCTGGAAGCTATTATCTTCTCATCCTTGACTTCAAGCTTTAGTTGACAACCAACACCACAATAGGGACAAATTGTGGTGACTACACGGTCAGGCTTGGCAATCCCGCGGGTAGCCAAATCAGTGAGGGCACCTGTGGGGCATGAATCAACGCAGGCACCGCAGAACTCGCAGCCAACCTCGCGAAGCGTTCGCCCTCCCAGGGGGCCAATAGCATGACACTGGAGGCAGCGCTGAGCTTCAGCCACTGCTGTCTCCCAATCCATTCCTTGCTCTACTTCGGCAAGACTTTTGACACGTGTTTCAGGTGGAAGGTGAGATACTTTGGCCAATCTCTCCTCAGCAGTTACGTCTTCCAGCCAGGTTATTGCCTCTTCGGCGGGAACGAGATGTTCTGTAATGTCTCCCTCCCCACCAAGATAACGGTCGATGGTCTGAGCCGCCTTTCTTCCTGCGGCAATGGCATTGATGACCAGGGCCGGGCCGCTCTGACAATCGCCTCCGGCAAAGACGCCCTTGCGACTCGTACCCAGGTCCTCGTTAACCTTCACTACATTCCCCCGTCCTACATCGACCTGAAAGTCCACAGGAACATCTGGCTGCTCGCCGATGGCAGCAATCAAAGTATCCAGCCCGGCGGCAAACTCGCTTCCTTTGATGGGAACAGGGCGGCGCCGGCCACTGGAATCAGGCTCTCCTAGCTCCATACGCACTAACTCTAGCTTCAGGTTACCACCATCTTCCAGAATCCTGGAAGGAGCCACGAGAAAGATGATTTCAACTCCTTCCTCCAACGCCTGTTCTACCTCTTCCGATTGTGCTGGCATTTCGCTCCTCGTTCTCCGGTAAAAGATGGTCACCCTCCTAGCACCAAGTCGCAAAGCAGCACGTGCGGAATCTATGGCAACGTTCCCTCCACCAATCACCCCCACCCTATTTCCCATCTTCACCTTCTCCCCGAGATTAAACCGGCGAAGGAATTCCACACATCCGATTACCCCAGGCAGGTCTTCACCCTCAACCCCCAGCTTCATTTCTTTGTGAGCACCGATGGCAAGAAAGACCGCATGGTATCCTTGTTCGAAAAGGGAATCCAATGACTTGACACGGGTGTTCAGTCTGATGTCCACACCCGCCCTCTCAATCTCCGAATCTCACCACGAAGTATATCTCTGGGCAGGCGATATTCAGGAATTCCTACTCTCATCATCCCACCCGGCTCGGGAAGAGCCTCAAAGACCGTCACTTTGTGTCCCAGCTTGGCCAGATAGTAAGCACAGGTGAGCCCAGCTGGTCCCGCCCCCACTACCGCTACGCTCTTCCCTGTCAACGGAAGAAATCTTGCTTGTTTCTTCCAGCTATCATCGCCATTATCAGCAGCAAACCGCTTGAGCATTCTTATATGTAATGCCTTATCTACATCCAGGCCACGCCGGCATTCCTCCTGACACGGCGCAGCACATACTCTGCCTAATACAGCAGGAAAGGGAACCCTCTCCCTTATCACTGCCAACGACGCGCTCGGTCTCCCCCTGGCAATGAGACGAATATAACGAGGAATGTCTATACCGGCAGGGCAAGCCTTGTGACATGGAAAGGCAATCTCAATTACGCCATTGCCCCTTATTTCATCACAGACCCGAAGACAACGATTGCACAAAATGCAGTAACTAGAATTACGAACGAAGAAAGGGTTGTCTTCTAACGGAGGTAAAGACCTTGGTACATGGACAGGCATACCACTTAGACCGACGTAGTCGATAGCTTTCTGAAGTTCGCATTCTTTTTTGTCAAGACAGATATCCGTGGGCTGTCTAGCTAAGATAGCAAGCAGTTTCCTTTGCCGCAGTTCTTGTACCTCTGGAGTCTTCGTCTTGACTACCATTCGCTCAGAGATGGGAGTGACACAAGAGAGAACGATATTGCCGTTTGCCTCCACTACACAGAGCTGACAAGCCTCGTCAGGAATGACCTGGGGCAGCGGTTTCAAACCGGGATAGTAACAAAGACTCGGAATGTAAATTCCTGCACCTCCGGCAGCCTCCAATATCGTTCTCCCTTGCCTAGCCTTTACATCCTTACCATCTATGTTGATTGTAATGATGCCTTCTTCAGCCATAGTCTGTTCCTTTCCTAAGCTCTCTCTGTTATGCCGACTCGTTGTTCCTTATGCCCATAATGGTCAAGCAGATGAAACATCCTTGACCAGCTTCCAGATGATAGTTTCGCTAAGCACAGTTACGTCCTCTGTGGAAAGATAATCAGAAATATTAGCATCAAATAGTATATTCCCATTGGGAGCAAGTTCTTCGTCACCTCTCCATAACACGAAGGTTACAGGCACACGGTCGAAAGCATTGATGGTCACCGATAGATCTCCGTAGTCTGAGTCACGGCCTCCTAATTTTGCCGCCGTCTTTATCAGTAGCTCGGGATTTTTGCCAAAATTTTTCACCAAAGGGGCTATTGATCTCTGGGAAAATGTCGGGAAGTAGCTAACGCCTCCTGATAGCTGTTTAAAGGCAATCAATTTCCCGGTAGCTGAGGTGCCCTTTGCCCCGGTGAAATAGTGAAGTATCAGGATCTTGTGTATCAAGGGAGCTACTATGCCGCCATCTTCCAACAGAACTTCGCATTCAGGAAGCATGATGTGATACGGCTGATTTAGATAATCAAGGACTATTTCGTTGGGCCCTACGTACCGCGCACCGCTTTTGCGGCATTGCTCTCGTATATCACTAGTCCTGGCTAGTTGCTCACAAGCAAACTTGTAAGAAAGATCGAAACCCCGTTCCCAAGGACTATTTGACGAAGAACGGCGTTTTTCCATTGCAATGGCCTAAATACCCGGTATGCACCCGGGCGCCCTAACCATCAATACGGGAACACAACTGGCTCTGAAGACTTTGTCGGCAACACTGCCGTAAGCCCATCTACTAGGGCCAGAACGACCGTGGCTGGACATGACAATAATATCGCACCCAGGGTGTTTTGCGTAGCTGACAATCTCCTCGGCAGGATCACCAAGAAGCACCTCCGTATCTACCTTGATCCCCTTAGCTTTCATTGCTTTGGCTATTCTGTCAAGATACCTCTGTGCAGGTTTCTCTTTCTTGCCGGCTGCCTCAGGTACAAGTCGCTGACCCAGTGGGTGAGTAGGGTCCTCGAAAGCTCTATAACCTGGAACGCGCTCAGTGACACTGACCAAGATGACCTTTTCTGTGCCACAGCCTTTGGCCAATTCTTCTACATAGGGAAGTGCACATTCGGCTAACTTAGAGCCGTCTAACGGAACTAGAATTTCTTTGTACATTTCTTGACCTCCTCTCATAATTGGTCTGAATTGTGTGCTCCGCGGTAACAAGTGTGTGCGGAACTTAAGTCCATGTCTATTATAGCATGTGTGATGGCAGCTTTACTTCTGGAGGCTTCTGCTTCAAATCTTTATGCTTTCAGGCTATACAATCAACTATCAAGAGAATGTATCACGCTTGGCAGCCGAATCCCCCTCTACTCTGCGAAAGCTACGCGTCTGAAAAGCTCGTAACGACTTGAAGGCGCTTGTTGCTTTGCTCCGATCTAAGAGCATACTCATTATGTGACCAACTTGGGGCGAGGTAGAAGGCCCGCTGCTTCCACTATTTCGGGCACTGTTTCCTCCCACTCGATAGCCATGAGATGAATACCCGCCACGCCTTCAATCTCACGCACCTGATTGATAATATCAATGCAAAGCTTGATGCCCTCTTTAGACACTTGGTCCTTAGGCACTCCTTGAAGACGGGCAACAACGCTGTCGGGTACATCCATTCCCGGCACTCTGGTCTTCATATATTTTGCGGCACCCACTGACTTTACGGGGGCAACGCCGGCAAGTATCTTCACCCTTTCATGTAACCCTCTGTCCCGAACCATTTTCATCCATTCAGCGAACTTATCCACATTGTAAACAATCTGGGTCTGGATGAAATCTGCCCCTGCTGCCACTTTCTTGGCCAGACGTGGCACTCTGAACTCAAATGGGTCAGCAAAAGGATTTTCAGCAGCTCCAATGAAAAGATGTGGCTCAACCGCCATCGCTTCGCCACACTGAAACTTTTTTTCGTCCCGCATGTCTTTCACCATCTTAACTAGTTGAATAGAATCAAGATCATAAACGCCTTTAGCAGTAGGATGATTACCAAATTTCTGGTGGTCTCCTGTGAGACATAACATATTATTTATGCCCAGTGCTGCGATACCTAACACATCCATTTGAAGAGCAATGCGATTGCGGTCGCGACAGGTCATTTGGACGATAGGATCTAAACCTTCCCATTTAGCTATAAGGCAAGCCGCCCAAGATGCCATGCGCACTACCGCAGTCTGCCCATCTGTGACATTACAGGCATCTACATGACCTGTGAGTATCTTTGCCTTCCTTCGAATAACCTCAGGGTCAGCACTCTGTGGTGGGCCCAATTCACCTGTGACAGCAAACTGTCTAGCCTCTAGTACCCGTTCCAAATTACTTCTCGTCTTCATTGTGCCTCCAACGATCTCGCTCATAGTCACATCTAGGAAAGCCTCTTTACCGGTGGCCCTGACGTAAGGCTCACACTCCAATTTTTCGCTGTCACAAGCCTTTCCAATTTATCGAGTTGCCCTAATTTGGCAAGGTGATCCACAATTTGTTGCCAGACGCAAGGTATGTTCGGATCGACTTCGCACTTACCACCTTGTGAACCGCCGCAGGGACCATTCAGCAGATGCTTAGAACATCGGGCAATGGGACAGAGGCCACCAGTAAACTCCAGCATGCAATCACCACACTCAAGACAGCGCTCCGCCTCCTTCCACTCGGCATGAGCACCACCTGAGGACAGAGTGTTGCAGCCGGGATGCACTACCTTATTCACTACTTCCGCTACAGTCTGCACTCCAGCACCGTCGGTCAGAACCAAGATTGAATCGGCACCAGCAGTTTCTTTTTTATGGGCTCTGAGTTTCAATTTGGTCAACGCGCTATTACATAACATGTCAACAACTACTGAACCGGTAACAGTCTTACCTTTCTCCTGCAAAGTGTTTTTCATCTCTGTTACTTGTTTTTCTCCTCCACTACCCCAGCCCTCAGCACAACCCTTGCAGCCAATGAGAAAGATATTCTTATCCCCCTCAAGATAGCTTAGTATTTCTTCAAGTGGTTTTTGTTTTGAAATTAACATTTCATCTCTCCTTTAGGATTGGTGTTATTAAGTTCTGACAGAACGGCATCTACTATCTGAGGCATTTTCTCTTTAAGCTCCGGTGATAATTCTAACCCCCAGCTAATCTCCCTGGGCTCGACCCCAATAATGACAGCCTCACCTATGTTATGCCAAAGCTGCATTAACATTAAGCTATCCACCAAGTTCATATCGTGAAGGGATAGAAATGGCTTTTGCTCCACAGTTATATCCTCAAGGTGAAAACGGTAAATTTGTCCCGGCATTCCCCCGCCCTTAACAGCATCCACTATGATTAATTTGTCAGCGCCCTCAAGACGCTGCAGTACATCAGGACATGTCCCTCCATCTATTATTTCTACATCGGGAAGAGGGATTTCCTCTAAAGCATGTACCACATGACAACCAACCCCTTCGTCTCTCAGCAAGGCATTCCCTATTCCCACAACAATTTTTCCCATTGCTGCACTTTCCTCCAAACTTCTACTAACAAACCCTGAATTTTCCCAAGTTATGTCCTTTGGGACTGAGCAAATGTATAGAACAGGCGAGACAAGGGTCGAAGGACCTCACAATGCGCACTAGCTCAAAGGGATTAGCCTCATCCTTTATCTTGGTTCCCACTATAGCTTGCTCCAGAGGTCCAGGTTGGTCCTTATCATCCCTGGGAGAAATGTTCCAGGTAGAAGGGGTAATGACCTGATAATTAGCAATCTTGCCTTCTTTTATTTCTATCCAGTGCCCCAGAGCACCCCTGGCAGCATCCACTAGTCCCATTCCAGTAGAGTCCTCGGGGAGTTTATAGTTTGTGTAAGCTGGCTCACCAGGCTTAAGTTGTAGAATCCAATCAACCATGGCGTCGGCTATTAGTTTGGTCTCCAGAGCTCGAGCAAGGTTACGCCCCATGACAGAGAACATGGCCTGTAATTTTAGATTTATTTGTGACAAAGTAGAGTCAACCAAGCTCTTGACTCTTGGATTGCCGCCAACATAGTTGACAATCATTCGAGCTAATGGGCCAACCTCAAAAACCATTCCACCATAACGAGGCGATTTCAGCCAAGAATAGGCGCCTTTCTTCCCTTCATCAAGAACGACATCTCCCTGAGATGGATGCCTGCCGCTGATAGAATCCGCGTACCAAGAATGCTTCACTTCCTCAGTGATTCTGGCTGGATCCAATTCATTGAACTTGAGATTGGCAGAGGTGGTCCCGGGCTTAAAAAATCTTCTCCTCTTGGTGAGGTCGGCTTCCTTTCCATCCAGCTCATAAGAGCCATAAGCAAGCAAATTCCCACAGCCATGACCAATCTCAAAGTAATCTGAGTAAACCCGGGCCACTGCCAGTACATCTGGCAGGTAAACATTATCAATAAACTCCTGAAGCTCCTTCAATCTCCACAGGAAGGATGTCATGTTGTCAACCGTCGGTACAGAAGCAACTCCGCCGGGCATTATGCCCATGTTATGGGGCATCTTGCCACCGAACAGGGCTAGCATCTCCTGCCCTTTACGACGCATCTCAAATGCCGCGACATAGTGCGCTACTGCCTGTTCATTAGCTCCGTCGGGCAGGCGATAATCGCCTTCATAACGAGGTACAAAAGGCCCCAATTCTCCTCGCGCAATAAAGGTCTTTATGGAATTCAGGGCGGGGCTATTTCCCTCATACTTCGCCAACCTGGCCACATCTACATAATCAAGGGCTACCAGGTGATAGAAATGAAGGATATGGTCAGCGATATGAGCTGCCCCCAGAATTAGATTGCGGATAATTCTCCCGTTGTCGGGGATTTTGTCAGCGATGCCAAAGGCACTATCCAAGTTTAAAGTGGCGGCCGTAGAATGACTTGTCGGGCACACTCCACAAACACGTTGAGTTATCCGCTGAGCATCACGGGGGTCCCTCCCCCTCAGGATTAGCTCCAGGCCACGGAACAGCATCCCCGAACACTTAGCCTCCTTTACCTTGCCGCCATCAACTACCGCCTCAACTTTAAGATGTCCTTCAATACGAGTAACTGGATCAATTATAATCTTGCCCATTAATTCAAACCTCCTCTGGCAAAGCAGCTTCGCTTAGTTTTCTCATAAAGCGGGGCTATGTCAAAGAACCCGGGCTCGGTGCAGCCAATACAAGTGGCACCACAACCTACACACCAATTAACTTTATTGTTCCACAATCTCAGAGGACAATCGGCATGAGTTATAGGTCCCCTGCATCCCAATTCATAGTTGCACCCTGGGTCGCCAAACTTCTTGGCAAATTTATTCTCATCGTAGTAGGCTCGCCGCGGACAGTTCTCGTGGATTGTTTGCCCATAGAAAGCCTTAGGACGCTTAAGTTCATCCAAATCCTCCGGCTTGGGCAGACCGGAAAGCAGGATGCTGGCTATTGTGCCGACAAACCAATCAGGATGTGGTGCACAACCGGGGACATTTACCAATGGAGTATTGATGCCCTTGGCTTGAAGAATCTCACCGACGCTGCGACACTGAGTAGGGTTGGGGTGGGCAGCGGGAATTCCCCCAAAGGCAGCACAGCTACCCAAAGCAACAACTGCCAGGGCATCTTTGGCTAGTGTCTCCACCCAAGATTGCATAGTCATTGGCTTACCATCTTTCTCGCCAATCACTCCGTAGATGCCACCTTTGGCGGTAGGGATAGCCCCCTCCACAATCAGGATGTAACCTCCCTTTTTCTTCCGTGAGGTATCTACCATAACTTCAATAGTAGGCTGTCCTGCTCCTGCCATCACGGTAGGGTGAAACCTTAGGTTTATATGACTGCCCGGGAGTACTTCATCAACTAAAAGGTTTTTGATAGAAGGATTTATTACGTTCAGAAGAGAGACTGAGCAGCCCGTACATCCGGCGGCCTGCAACCATATCGCCGGGTATTCTTTTGTATCCATAAGTACTTACCTGCCTTTCGTCTTATTCTCGCAAATCATCCGTCAGGAGGATATTCTCTCAATCATAAACGCAAACCTTCAACTATCTCCTTCACATTTAATTGAAGGGGAGATTTCGGGGGAAGTTCGGTCACGGGCATCCCTTTCATTTCCAAACCAGCCATGTCGGGGTCTTCTGGAATAACGGCAATAATCTGAAGGCCAGATTCATCAATTGTCTTTTTTATCTCCGGAGATAATTCCCCTCTAACACGATTGACCACAAGCCCAACTTTGCCCACATTCGATCTCATTTCCTCAATGAGCTTCTTCATTCGAGCCGCTGTAGTCACACCCTTCATCGTGGGGTCAGACATAATGAGCAAAACATCCACATCTCTGGTTGTTTGGCGGCTAATGTGTTCCATCCCTGCCTCACAGTCCATGACAATATAGTCGTATTTATAGTCTTTCACCAATTTGTCTAAGGAAGCGCGCAAAAACTCATTGGAGGCACAATAGCATCCAGGCCCTTCCGGACGTCCCATGGACAAAAGGTCAAAACCTTTGGACTCAACCAGAGATTCAATTATCTTGCTAAATAGATATTCGGGCTTGGCTATGGTAGGGCTCAGACGATCCTTAGAGACATCTTCGGCCATCTTTTCCCGTATTCTACCCACAGTCTTGTTATCGTCCAGCAGCAACCCCAGTGCCTGGCTGAGATTGGTACTGGGGTCAGCATCCACAGCCAGGACCAGTCCCTTTCGAGAAAGAAACTTGATGAGCAAGGCAGCAATAGTAGTCTTGCCTGTGCCACCTTTTCCTGCGATAGCAATCGTTTTGGTCATTTCTTTGCTTCCTTCGGAGACACATTCGAGGAAGGCAGCAAGCTAACAGGAGACAGTTTCACCACTGCATTATACTCCGGAGGGCATACTTCCAGGCAAGTACCACACTTGGAACACTTTTCCTGGTCTATGATTTTAACTTCCCCTTTTTCTCCTTTAATTGCTTTCGTGGGACAGGTCAAAATACAGTGCTCACAGGCCCTGTCACATTTATCGGGAAGGATATAATATACAGTGAGTTCGGGACATACTCTGGCGGGGCAGCGCTTTTCCAGAATATGAGCCTCGTATTCATCCCGGAAATAGCGCAGGGTTGTGAGGACAGGATTAGGGGCTGTTCTTCCCAAGCCGCAAAGCGAGCCTATCTTAACATCCTCAGCCAATGCCAAAAGAAGGTCAATATTCTCTATTTTGCCTCGACCAGCTGTGATGTCCTCCAAAATACGAAGCATCTGCAGAGTCCCTAGACGACACATGGTGCACTTGCCGCAAGATTCCTTTGTTGAGAAATCAAGAAAGAACCTGGCAGCATCGACCATGCAGTTGTCTCCATCCATGACAATCATTCCCCCCGAGCCCATCATGGAACCAGCCTCTCGAAGGGAATCATAATCAATAGGAATATTCAGCAGAGTCTCGGGAAGGCAGCCCCCCTGAGGGCCCCCCAATCTGTACCGCTTTGAACTGCTTATCTTTAGCAATTCCGCCACCGATGTCATAGACAAGCTCGCGAAGCGTTGTTCCCATAGGCACTTCAGCCAATCCTGAATTGACTACCTTGCCCGCCAGGGTAAACATTGCTGTTCCCTTGCTTCCCTTAGTGCCGATGGATGCAAACCAATCTCCTCCTCGTTCAATTATCAGAGGGACATAACCAAAGGTCTTCACATTGTTTAACAGAGTGGGTTTGCCCCACAATCCAGACTCGGCAGGGTAAGGTGGTCTGGGGTTAGGTGTGCTCATCCTCCCCTCGACAGCCGCTATCAGTGCTGTTTCTTCACCAGAGACGAAAGCACCAGCCCCCGCCGCTATCTCGATATGAAATCCGAAACTACTCCCCAAAACATTGTCTCCCAGAATACCCAGCTCGTTCGCCTGCTTTAAGGCAATCTGGATCCGCTCAATAGCTAAGGGATATTCAGCACGCACATATATATAGCCTTGCTCAGCACCAATGGCGTAGCCTCCAATAATCATACCCTCAATAACTTCATGCGGGTCGCTTTCCAAAACGACTCGGTCCATAAAAGCGCCGGGGTCTCCTTCATCAGCGTTGCATATCACGTATTTCCGTGTGCCTTTAGCCTTACGGCACAGCTCCCATTTCCGATGGGTAGGAAACCCAGCTCCTCCCCGCCCTCGCAGCCCGGATTTCTTCAGTTCCCCAATTATATCCTCAGGCAACATCTTTAACGCTTTCTCCAAGCCACTATAGCCACCGTTCGCGATGTAGTGATTTATGTTTTCAGGGTCGATGTAGCCACAATGGCGCAATATAAGGCGAAGCTCACGCTCAAACCTGGGGAGCTCGGGAATAGAGATTGTCTCTCCCCTACCCCCTTCAACAGTGCCTAAGGCAAGCTCAAGGCAAGGGTCATCGCCGGCAACATAACCTTCCACAAGGCGGGATACAGTCTCCGGAGTCACATTGGCATACGCGACACGAAGAGAGCCAGGCTTGGATATAGTAACAAAGGGATCAGCATGGCATAAACCGGTGCAGCCAACCTGGATAATAGGGACCTCCAGACCTCGACGTGCTAGTTCCTTATCAAAAGCATCAACTACATCCAGGGCGCCGGCAGCCCGCCCACAGGTAGCCGTGCCGATAAGAATGTAGCTACCGTTCTGCAGGGCTTCCCATTCAAATTCCGCCTTATTCTTAATTTCCCGGAAAGCCAAGCCCATGTTTATTTTAGACTACGACTTAAGACCGACCCGGTTTACCACTTAAAGTTGACCGACGCCAGGTAAAACTAAACTAGCACATGTAGACCATTTATTCAACCCTCCTTGCTTTTCAGTCCTCTGGAAGCGAGTCAAATTTCAGAGGGAACTAACATCCCTCCTCACTATCATCCCACTAGATCCAAGACAAGCCGCTTTGCCCCGCCGGTATCTCACAGTAACTTCGAAATGGTCCTTTAGCTCTACCTGCCCCGGAACCATATCTCCGGCCATCCCAGGGCTACTGCGATACAATCGTCTTGCACCTGCTTTGTCTTCTTTCATTAGAGTTCTGCCAACCACTAAAGCTACAGGAGATAGCGGGTGCCTCTCAATAAATATTCACCCCCTTCCGGCATCCTTTACAAAATTTGCACGCTAAAAAGTGTAGACCCATTTTCCTGAACCGGTGTTGTTGTCCAGTGAAAATGTCACCTTAATTGTTCAGCGAATTTGTCACCCCCTATCGATATGGACTTTAAAAGGTCTGCGCCAGGGATGATCCGGGCCAGGTTTAGTGTAGTGAGAGAGGTTTTGGCTGTAAGGTTTTCTTTGCAGCAATGGCAGGCACAGCAAGCTCATCGGAATCAGCCATATTGGGTATAACACGGGCTGTATTCCTCGCCCTGAGCACTGGAGCCTCTGGCGGTGCTGGCTTGGTAGCCAGGCATTGCCCCTGGTAATATACCGCTAAACTGCCATCCATCCTCTCATGTACCTCTACCCTAGCCTGAGCATAGCTCAATCTGCCATTGGTTGGCATTATTTGTAGTCTATGCTCTCCAAAACGCACTACATTGTCTCGACCTACCGTACGGTAATACTTGAAGCAGAATACCTCATCAGGGTTAAATCCCTCAGGAGGTTGACGATAAGCTAAGCCAGGTTCGCTAGCAGGAACAGCAAACCTCTGGTTATACCGGGGCAGAAAATCCCACAGCACCTGGTTAGCCTCTTCGATAGTCCTAGCACCCGCTATGCGGAGCTCACTCTTCAGCCTATCCTGGAAAGTGCCCCATAGTCTCTCAATTCTGCCCTTAGCCTGAGGCGAGCGTGAGGTGATGGAAATAATGCCCAGTTCCTCCATTATCCGGCCAAATTGGGTTGGTCTTCCTTCTCCCCTCAAGTTGCTCCTCTAATGACTCTGGCTCTCTTTTGGAGCGCTCAAATATGCCATGCCCATCATGATATAAAGCTTCAGGTATACCATGGCTAGCTACAATTTGGCGCAGCAAGAGGATATATCCCTGGGCATCCTCCTCATCTCGGAATAAGGCATAAGGGACCTTGCCTGTGGCATCATCTATAGCTCCTACAAGGGTGAGATATGGTCCTCTCCCTTCCAGCCAATCATCGCGACTGCCATCAATCTGTAGTAGCATGCCTTCCTTGGGATAGCGTTCCCTGCGGCTGCGGTGTTTTGGTGGCCGTCTCTTCCTGGGACTTCTTATCCCGGCCTCAAGGAGAATGCGACGCACTGAAGAGCGGGAGAGAGTAATACCCTCCCGCTCCGCCAGAAGCTCGGTAAAGTGCTGGGTATTACAGCCAGCATAGGTTGACTGTGCCAGCTCCAATACCTGCTTCTTCAGGCCCTCATCTAGGGCATTATGAGGCTTTCTTCCCCGATTGCCATGTGCTAATGCCGCGGCGCCCTCCTTTCTATACGCCGCCAGAATTCTTCTCACATGGCGCAGGGAGAGACCTAATACCTCAGCTGCTTCCCTACCAATCATCTTGCCCGTCTCCACTTGATTTAGCACCATCAATCTATTCTGCTCTTTCCTGTTCAATGTCACCATCTCCTTCATAGGGTGACATTTTCCCTGAACAGTTAACGGGTGACAAAATCATAGAACATCAACACATTTTCCTGAACCGCTTGACATGTCCAAGTATTCTTGAAACATGGGCAAAAAAAGCTCTTTTGCAGAGCCCACAAACTGCCCTAATGCACACATATAGTCTGGGGGGACTTTCCACTCTTTGGGAACCGCATCTAATAATGCGTCGATTTTCTCTTGCGTTACACCTTTGATCCTTCGTATCCAAACATCGTAGTTGGCAATATTTACTACTATGCCGCTTAGATAGGGTGATAACTCGAGATTTAACGCTGTATCGCTCCAAATTAACTTTCCTTTGTCCCATTCTTGATCTACGTAACCGAAAGCAAAGGTAGCATCCAGAAATATTGGTCGACCATCTGGGAGCAGGTGAAGAGTATCGTACTTGGTATCGTGCAGGAGAAGAATCCAGTTGTCGAATATAGATTTGCCATAGAAACTTTGTAAGATCGTTGGGTCGGGAAATATATTATGCACATACTGTGCATTCCCGCTCTTAAAATTTGAATCAAGAATGTCTAAATCATCTGGAAACACTACCGGTTTAAGCCCATGTATATATTCCCACCCAACTGCAATAGATGAGGTTGCCTTCAAATCATTATCGTGCAATGTCCTAATAATTTTCGGCGATAAATCGATTAGAGAAGGCCTTGGCCACGGCAGATCTATCATTCCAGCGAGGGAACCCGCAATATACTCATTGAAGACAGCTTGGGTCCCAAAAGGATTTCCAAGAGCCTTCACAACCCATTTCAAACCATTATCATCTTCAACGACAAACGGTTTTGTTGCTCCCCTCTCGATGAAATATAGGAATTGTTTGGCGACTATTCGCACCATATTAGCAGCGCGGACATGAAATGATCACCGGTTCGCGCGGCATCCTCGTCGGGTAAAGCCGGAGAAAGATGCCAGGTTTTGATTCTTGAATTAGGCTTACTACTTCAATTTTTAAGGTCTGAATCCAAAGTCTACAGTCCCCAATTTACAAAGTTGAGAAGTGCTGAAGAAGAATATCAATCTCGTTCTTTGCATTTCGGATGTCCCGAAAAGTTGTAGATGGGGCCATGTGTGCGATAGCATTTCGGACTCGCTTTACTATAACCATATGACCAGTGAAAAAATGAAGATTCGGAAATACAGACGGAATAAATAAGGAATTATATTTGACAATAATTTGTTCCAGATGTCCCAGCGTCAAATAGTCGTATGGTTGCAGAGTCTGTCCTTGACCAACCATCGGAAGTTTGGCTTGCCTTGCCTGCTCATCTTTTGCATATTTGTAAACATCTAGTAGCTCAGGTTTAACTTTTGTATCCCACCAGTTGGGGGAATTCGATTTCATTACTGAGTCAATCTTCAACCGAAGTGCATTCTCGAATAAGAACAAATATCCGTAGAAATCATTGAGGCGATCAGCCAGTGTGTAATAATGCGCTCCCATCCATTTGAGTTTGGGGAGTTTTGGTTTGCGGACTTTCCCAAACAAGTTTTTTGCTAAGCCAGATTTAGGAGGTAATATAGTTATTCGGTCTTTCAGAAGCACCCTTGTTACATCGTCAATTATCGACGACACGTTGATGTCAAGGCCCTTTTTCTTGTAACAGTTTAGTCCCTATCTTACCCGCCGGCCATCGAGACATCAGCTTGAATTGTTATACAGCGCAGCTTGAGCCGTTGCCGTATCTGCAGTGAGGAGGGTTTGCAGAAACTTCCTTGGATGGACGCCTTGTCTTCTGGCGGTTTGCAGCAGACTGGGAAGGATGCTGTGGGTTTTCAGTCCGCTTTCCGATCTGGTTCCGAAGCATATCTTGCGGAAGATCACCAGATGCCTGAGAGACTGTTCCGCGTGATTGTTCGTGGGCGGTACGCCGGGGCGCCGGAGGAAGGTAAAGAGAAATTTCTGCTCGGGGCCTGCGAGATAGGTCCGGAGGGTCTCGGCGGGTTTGAAACGAAGCGGCCGTTTGCAGAGGTTGCTCAGTTGCGTGACGAAGCCTTTTTCGATCTTGGCCGCCGCCTTCCAGGGGATATCGCCGGATTTGAGCTTCTGCCCCGCGTCGCAGAGTCGTGAGCCTAGATCCATGACGCGGTCGCAAAAGGGACCGGTAGCGGCGTCCTTCTCGGTCTGCGGCAAGAGCGCATGTTCGGTGCTGATTTCCTTGGCCTTTGTGATGATATGGGCGATGCAGACCTGCCAGTCCACTCCGATCCCGTTATAGGCTGCATACCGGTCGCGCACCAGCGTTCCGTTAAAGTCCTCTCCGAAGATGGTTTTTGCCACCTCGGCAGACCGATGCCGGTCAATATGAAAAAAGGCAAGGTTTTCATTCCCTGCG
>CAVSBM010000005.1:0-115971 GCA_963726175.1 uncultured Chloroflexia bacterium
CCGTGATAAGGGTGGTAGGCAACTTGTTAATAGGGTGGGGATAAACACATACTTCGGCTCCGTAAACCTTCTTGATATTCGGCGCTGTGAGTATGTCTTGTGGCGTGCCTTCAGCGTAAACTTTCCCTCCATTTAGCATGACCATCCAATCGCAGTATTGAGCAGCTAAGTTCAAATCATGCAAAGCGATAATGACGGTCAAACTTTGCTCCAGGCAAAGACTCTTGACCAGATTGAGAATCTCGACTTGATGGTTTATATCCAGATTGGCAGTGGGCTCGTCAAGGAGCATCGCCTTTGGCTGCTGGGTTAGTGCCCGGGCGATAATAAGCCTCTGTCTCTCTCCTCCTGAGAGCTCACTTACTCTGCGCTCGGCGAAGGATTGGGTATGCGTTGCCTCCATGGCTTGCCAGGCGATGGCCAGGTCCTTTCCTCCCTCGTAGCGCAGGAGTCCGAGGTGAGGCGTCCGTCCCATAAGCACCACTTCAAAAGCCGTGAAAGCCCCGGGCAAAGCCGGGCTTTGCGGCACCGTGGCCACAAGGCGAGCCAGTTCATCGTGCTTAATGGTTTTTATATCACGGCCGTCAATCAAGATGCGCCCGGAGAACAGGTCTATTACCCGGGTCATCCCCTTGATTAGTGTGGACTTCCCCGAGCCATTGGGGCCAACCAGCCCCAGTATTTGGCCGGGTTTAGCTTTTATATTTACATCATGCAAGATGGCTCGATGATCGTAGCCCAGACTGACATTATCCAGTTCAATCATAGTGTCTTATCCTTTTAGAAGAAAGCCAGCCCCTTCCTTCTCCGCAATAGATAAAGAAAGAAAGGTGCTCCACAGAAAGCAGTAATTATTCCTACTGGAATCTCCGTAGGAGGAATTATGGTACGGGCTAAAGTATCGGCTAGGATGAGGAAGATGGCGCCCACCAGCGTGGATAGGGGGAGCAAAAACCGATAGTCCGGCCCCCAAATAAGCCTCACCGCGTGAGGGATGAGTATGCCGACGAAACCAATAAGGCCAGTGAAGCAAATCGCTGAGGACGTAATAAGGGTGGCAGCCGCCAGTAGTATGAGTTTGACTCTTTCCACATTGATGCCCAGTTGTTGGGCCTGCTCTTCGTCAAGCTGCATGACATTGAGCGGTCGGGCATGAATCCAGATAACCACCAGACCCGCTAAGACACAAGGGAGGACCGTCCACACCTCAGACCATTTAGTTAGGTAAAGTCCACCGAGCAGCCAAAATACAATCCCATGTAGTTCTTTGCCGGAAATGGTCATGAGATAGGAAGTGATGGAGGCCAGAAGAGCACTGAGAGCTACTCCAGCCAGGATAAGCGTGGTGGCGGGCAGGGTTTTGCCGACACGAGCCAGCAAATAGACCACAGCCACGGCGCTTATGGCACCGATGAAGGCAAATAACGGCACGGCTCCAAAAGCCATCCAGGCTAATGTGAAAGGAGTAAGCATGGCAATGGTCGCCCCCAGTCCAGCTCCGGAGGCCACACCTAAAAGATAGGGGTCGGCCAGAGGATTGCGAAACAGTCCTTGATAAGTGGCTCCAGCTACCGCCAGGGCTGCTCCTACTAAACCTGCCAGAAGGATGCGCGGCAGCCGGATATCCAGAATTATCGTTTTCAGAATTTCCAGGCTCAGCGGCGCTCCGAAAATTTCGGGAGAAGAAGGGGTAATATGAACAAAGGGCAGTTGAGAGAGAAGGACTTGAAAAGTCGTGGCAAAGGGTATAGGAACGCTTCCCAAAGCAGTGGCAAACACGACTACCACTATGAGCAGTGCCGCAAGCCCCAGTAAAGAGTAAACTCTACTTTGCCAGCGGATGGCAAAAGGAATAACGGGCTCACTAAACACCTCAGATACAGTACGCGCCATCGTTAAATAAATCCTACACAAATATCAAAAATCAAAGGTCAAACATCAAAATGACAACTCAAAATGCAAAAATATTTCATCTCCTTCCTCTCAGGGTCAATATACTGGTGGCAAGGATATTCGCAATCTCCGTGGCTTCTCTCAGAAGTCTATTAACGGCCTCTTTGTCACCTCTACCACAATCTGTGAGCGGTCCCAACCAAAACTTGCATTCGTTTGCTGACTTCAGGGCGTGAGTAAAGAAATTGGTATAGTCCTTCCGTGAGGAAGCTGCCTGAGCCTCAACCACATTAGCCCCAATACTGGTAGTGCTTCTTAAGAGCTGGTCAGTGATAATCTGCGAGGTTTCTTCCACTGGCAATCGGTCCACGAATCCTATTACATCCAACGCGAATCTGTAAACACGCCTCTTGAACTCATCTTTGAATTTTGCTTTGTCAGTTTGCATTTTTATTTTTTCCTTTTGATTTCTCTCTTAGTATTCAATACCTTCCCGGCTTTTTATTCCTTGTCTATAAGGATGCTTCACTTCCCTCACTTCGCTGACCAAATCTGCTTTTTCTATAATCTTTTCTGTAGCGCCCCGACCGGTTAAGATAAGCTCTAACTTTTCGGGCTTTGTCTCCAAAAGAGAGAGAACCTTTTCTTCCTTCAGAAAGCCGTCGCGTACGGCAATGTTTATCTCATCCAGGACCAGCATATCCCAGGATGGGTCCTGGAAAAGCTCCTTAATAAATTCCAGCCCCCGGGAGCATTCCTGGCAGACATCGTCAGGATTCAGTTCCTTGTAGAAGTGAGGATGTTTCTTGGCGAAAAGGAAAGTCTTTACCCCCAGCTTTTTCAGGGATTTATATTCACCGTACCCGAATACCTCAGGGTCTTTAAAAAAAGAGACGAAGCCGACCTTGAAACCGTGTCCAGCAGCGCGAGTTGCCTGACCAATAGCGGCCGTGGACTTTCCTTTGCCGGCCCCGGTATAAACCTGAATTAAGCCTTTCTTTTTCATCTCAGCCCTTCGCTCCTGTCATTGCGAGCGAAGCGTGGCAATCTTACTCTTACCTCTCTGAGATTGCTTCGGGGCTTTGCCCCTCGCAATGACCTTGGTTGAGATTTCTCAGAACCACACGTTATCTCTTTTTTTCCTTTCTCCCTTGGTAATCTTGAGCGTTTTCCTGAAAATGGGCCCCTCGGTAACGAAGGTGTGATATTCGCCATTTTCACCACAGGGATGAGAGCCAAGTTTGCTAATTTGCCCTACCAAAGCTTTGTCTAGAACTTTTCCCAGAAAAGTCTCATCTAATCTGGTGGCGACTATTATGGCTTTGAATTTCAATTTAAGGAGTTCCTCGATTAGCTCCTCTGCCTTTATTCCCCAGAGGGGCAAAAACGCCTTTATCCCGACCTCGCTACATACCCTCTCCACCCATTCCCTATGCTCTTCTACCTCTATATCGCCGAACACGCCTCCTTCGATACCTTTGTCCCGGAGTTCCCTGACAGCCTTCTTAAAGTTCTCCTCATAATTTTCCCAGGATGTTTTCACTTGAATAAGGGGGATGCCAATGGCTTCTGCTTGCAAAGCTAAAACACTGGCTTTAATCCCGTGGGACCTGGACCTCTCGCCATCTTCGGAGATAAAGTTGAGCAAGTACGCAACCTCATGTCCTTGGGAAATTGCCTTATACGTCGCCAGGGCAGATTCCTTACCCCCGCTCCAGGATGAAAAAACCTTCACTTAGCTAATCCTCAGGCTCCTCAAATATCTCGGGATGAATGAAATGGGCAAACCACTCCAGGCCCTTGACCAGTCTGGGACCTGGGCGTTGAACTAAGTCATCATCGAGTGTATAGATTCTCCCCGTTTGACTGGCATTGGTACTCGCAAGCTCAGTCGCATTCATCGCCCATTCATACGACCATTCGCTGGTGATAATTATTTCAGGGTTGAGGGCAATAACCTCTTCAATTGAGATTGTCGGATAACCGGTGATATTTTGACAGATGTTCGCCCCACCTGCCTTTTCAATTAGCTCGTGGATGAAAGTCCCTGAGCCAGCAGTCCACAACGGGTCATGCCAGACGATATAAAAGACTCTTGGCCTATTGTTCCAATTCTCGAGGTTGATCGGTTATTGCCTCGAATCCTTGCTTTCCATTTCAGATGTAAGTGTCTGGGCCTCCATTTCCTTATCGGTTATTTCCCCTACTCTTCTAATATCATTAAGCAAGTCATCTAAATCAGTAGTCTTTATACCAAATACTGTAAGTCCCAGTCCTACCAAATTATTGATAACGTCCAGAGGAATGCCATGCGCAACTAGTATGAGGTCAGGGTTAAGGGCAACTATCTTCTCTATATCCGGTGTTGGCATATCCTCCTACTTTTTCCTTGTTCAGGGCTTCCGGAGGATAATCGCAATCGTCTGTCACTCCCACCACCTTATCCCCCAGACTTAGGGCAAAGAGAATCTCGGTGTTGGAGGGAGCCAGGGAGATAATTCTTTGTGGTGTTCCGTTAATGGCGACCAGCCTGCCCAGGTCGTCAAATACATAATTCGCTGGTGTCTGTTCGCTAGGGCCGCAGGCTGTCAGGACAAGAAGTATGCTCAGAAGCACCATCAAAAACCAGTTTGTGCCTCGGGCAAAGAACTGCGTGGAAGACCTTTCTCTGCGGCTCACTTTTGCTCTCTTACGCAACAAGAGTTTATTTTATGCAAGTACACTTGTTTTTCACATTTTAGATATTGCCAAATGAAATGTCAAGGGATTGTCCTCGTTCAGTACCTTAGTGATACATCACCTCCTTTCTTCTATTTGCCAGGTCTTCAGGAAGCCGCAGCGCAGAGATTCGACCAGCTATTCAAATCCGGTCAACGCACTGAAATTGGGGAACCTGACGTTAGCAAAATGTTAGCAGAAGAAGAGGTGTTACGAAGTGAGCCGTGGGAGACTCGAACTCCCGACACCCTGATTAAAAGTCAGGTGCTCTACCAACTGAGCTAACGGCCCGTAACCTTGTGAAACTATGTGTAGCCTATTTTTCTACTGTCAAGAGACTGGAAATGTAGATAGCGAAAGCGGGGTGAATGTCGCAGATAAATGCCCCGTCAATTGCCTCCACAGAGAAGGTCACCCTGTTGGGCTTCCTGAGGGGATCGCCAAATTTATTAAGCCCTGTTTCATCCCAGGGCATATTGTGGCCTAATAGTTCCAATAGGCCCTTAACATCTCGCGGGTCTTCTACTATCACTTCGAAAGGAAGCTGATGTGCTAACCCTTCCAATTGGCTATTATTTAGCTTTATCCTCATGTTCTAATCTGTGCCTTTATTGCTTATAGCTATCACCACAGCGGGTGATGGGATTCGAACCCACGACGTCTTACTTGGGAAGCTACTAACCTGGGGAATGACTATTGACCTCCCAAGCCTCATCTTTTGCCGTATGTTTTATAGTATGTTAAAAGCGGTGGAAATGTCAAGGCAAATGTAAGGAATGAAAACGTTCGAGGCCTTGGGAAAAGTCCTCAAAGGTGAGAGGTTGGACCCTGCGTTTAAATTCGGGAAGGTGTTGCAGTAAGGACATTACTGAACTATGAAGACTTGATGTTAATGCGTAAAATCTTTATGTGGTATGCTAGTTATAATCGGAGTAGTAATGATGCGATCAGGGCACGTGAGCTTATGAAGCGCATGCTTCGTGAAGGTGGGAGTGAGTTTTACTCAAAGAGGTGAGTAGTGTAGGGAGGTTGGTTCGGACTTGAAGGAGGCTAGATTAGATTGAGAAAGTGAGGATAGATATGACAAGGAGCAGAAGTAAAGACGGTACGAGAGATTTTAACGTTGTCAGAGTGGTAAATGAAATAGGTGATGAGGTGGAGGAAGTTTTGGCGAGTCGTAAAAAGGAGAAGTATTTGAGGAGGTCATACTGCTGTATAGTTTGATTGAGAGTCTGTTGAAATGGTCGGTATTTATGAAGATATTTTGGGAGAAGGTAGATGAAAAAGTGCCAAGCGGAGAGGAATTGGATAGATTGAGGGGTTATTGTAAGCGGTCAAGCTTTCGTAATGCTTTGAACGTTAGTCTATGTGTGAAACTGATAAGCTTTAACTTGTATAGAAAAATAGAGGATGTGATAGATGAGCGTAATGATGTAGTGCATCAGCTTTGGATATACGAGCACCGGAGTAACGCTCGAGTGTTAAGGAAAACATTGGAAATGTTTCGAAAGTAGCGTGACAACTGGCGAGAGCTTCTTTGCGGGTGACTAACGAGATTGGTTTGGAAGAAGTCTACGAGATAGAGTTGTAATGGAGAGATTTATGGTATTAAGTGCGGTATCTTGGTAGGGGCGCTAGTGAGTTGTATTGCGGGACAGTAGGTGTTATCCTCAAATGTCATAGGGCTTTAGAGCGGAGCATCCCTTGAGATTCTCTTGGTAGGTATGATTTTTTTGTTGAGAACGTCTGCGTTCGCATTAGTAGCTGAGATACGCCGTTGTTACCTAGAACGTGGATTGACAGGTATTTCTGTGAAGGTATAATAAAGTTGTGGTCCTAAAGTCCAGAGAACAGAGAAGACGGAGTTTGTAGAGTGAACTGGATGGAGAAGTATGTCTGGGGTGGATGATAGGCTTGTAAGAGGCTTAAAAGTGCCTCTGAGGGCATTGCGGGGCAAAGCGACAGGCGGTGGCGGTCGCTTGCGACAAGCCACTGCAAGAGAAGAGAAGAAAAGAGAAAGAAGAACAGAAGGAGAAAGAGAAGAAGCAAGAAAAGGAGCAAGAAAAGAAGCAAGAGAAGGAGAAAGAGAAGAAGCGAGAGAGGAAGGAAGAGAAGAAGCAAGGGAAGAAGGAAGAGAAGAAGATAAGAGAAGAGAAGATAAGAGAAGGGGAAGAAGAGAAGAAGAAAGAAGAGAAGAAGCGAGAGAAGAAGAAAGAGAAGAAGTAGCAAGAAGAGAAGATATAAGTAAATAACTTATGTATAAGTAATACATATATCTTGACTTACTAAGCGCATTTTGGCGGATTTTGGAGGAGCGAGGTAAAGTGGTATCGGAAGTTCTAAGTCTGGTATCGGAAGATTGTTAGTAGGGTCGATTTGGAAAGTAGGTGGTGGGTTTGTAATGTATGTTGGTAGTGGTCAGGGTAGCGAGGTGGGAAGCGAGCGGGAGACGGGACTCGAACCCGCGACCCTCTACTTGGGAAGCAGATGCTCTACCAACTGAGCTACTCCCGCATGGGTGGTGGGATGGCTATTGGTGCTGGGGTACTTTGGTGAGTATACTGTCCAATGGCTATTCAGGTATTGCTTGGGAAGCAAGCACTCTACCGCTGAGTTACACCCGCAATTAACCATCTATATTATCAAATGGAATGAGCGCTGATGTCAAGGATAAATTATTCTGGTGGTATAAGTGTCAACAATTTCCTGGCAATTTTGGGATATTTGGCGATGAAGAGTAATTCATCCTCGACCAGTGGTTTTTGCGCCTCCACGTTGGCATATCTTGCCAGTTCGAGAACTTCTTCAGCTTGCGCAGTATCCTCAAAGGTTACCGCCATCCGGCCCATTATATGTTTGAAGCCAGATATTCCGGTATATTCTCCCGAGCATATCGCCCTGCCGGTCTCTACAAGCTCCGGTTCACCTCTGCCTACTTCATCGAAGCTGTACAGCTCGTAATTTTGAGGGTCTTTCAATACGCCGTCGGCATGGATGCCGGAACTATGAGCAAAGGCATTGACTCCGACGCCCGGCTGGTTTATGGGAATGGGGACCTCAAAAGCGTAGCTGGCAAATCTGCTTATTTTCCAGGCTTTTGTCAGGTTTATGGGCTTTTCCAGTTGATATCTTCCTGCGAATCCCTTGGACTTGGTGATGGCGAGAGCTGTGGCGACAAGGTCAGCATTGCCGGCTCTTTCCCCGATTCCATTGACTGTGGTGTTGATGTAAGCATCTTGCCCACCATCTACGGCTCCCTTAGCTCCGGCAAGGGAGTTAGCCACAGCCATTCCCAGGTCGCCATGACAGTGGAGCTCAATGGGCATTCCCACGTTCTCCGCTAGCGTTTTGGTACTCTCGTAAATGGTAAACGGGTTGTCATAGCCCAGCGTATCACAATATCTGAACCGGTCGGCTCCATGTTCTTTAGCTGCCGAGGCGAATCTAACCAGAAAATCTATGTTAGTTCGGGAAGCATCCTCGGCGTTTACACCTATGCTTTCAGTTCCGTGGGCACGGGCTGCTTCAACGGCATCGACCATCATGCTTGCGATATCTTCTCGGCTCTTAGCACCCTGGAATTTGCCCTGAATCATCTGGTCCGATGTGGAAATAGAGAGATTAAGGTGCTTAATTTTTGGAACAAGCTTGAAGGCTTTTTCCACATCATCCACGATTGCCCTTAGCCACCCTCCTAACCGGATGGGTTTCAAGACGCCCATCTCAGCTAGTTCCAGATTCGCCTGAAGATAATATTGTTCGTGTCTCGTTGTTGGGAAACCGAATTCGGACTGGAAGACCCCCATTTCGTTGAGGTACATGTTTATCATGGTCTTTTCCAGCTTGGATAGACCGAGGCGTGCAGTTTGAACGCCATCGCGATTGGTAACGTCTATGAAATAGATCTTGGCCATCTTTGCCTCCCAGATGGGTGAATTTAATAAAGATAGCACTATTCTTTCGGGTTATCAAATTCTGGATCGGCTGAGGTTGTCTGTGTTGTCACCACGAGCAATAGCGAAGCGTCTAGATTCTTCGCTTCGCTCAGAATCACGAGAAACGAAGGGCTCGGAAAGGCAAGAGGGTACTGCAAACGCTCTTCAGAACTTCCTTTGTTTTCGCCCTTTGGATTATACTAGCGGCGACGATGGTAAGGGCAATAGAATGGCTTGATGGCAGGCTGAGGATACTGGATCAGAGCAAGCTTCCGCGGGAGCAAATCTTCGCCGACCTGGACAATTACCACGATGTAGTTCTAGCTATCAAGGAAATGAAGATCCGCGGGGCACCGGCCATCGGGGTCGCCGTTGCCTACGGCATAGCTCTGGGTGCATTAGGTATAAAGACAGCCAACAAGGATGATTTTCTCGCGCAGTTGAATCAGGTTATGCAAGCTTTCGCTGCCTCCCGGCCCACTGCGGTCAACCTCTTTCAAGCTATCAGCAGGATGAGGAAAGCTGCTAAGGGAGATGGCATTGCTGAAATTAGAAAGGTCGCTTACCAATGAAGCGAAGCGGATTCATCAGGAAGAGGTAACCGCAACCGAGAAACTCAGTCAGCTAGGAGCCGAGCTTATCAAAGATGGTTTTACATGTGCTTACTCATTGTAATGCCGGTCCTTTAGCTACCGCTGGTTATGGCACTGCCCTGGGTGTCATCAAAGCTGCCAAGGAGCAAGGAAAGAAAGTGAGCGTCTTTGTCACGGAAACTCGTCCACTTCTCCAGGGAGCCCGGCTCACTACCTGGGAACTAATGCAGGAAGGCATTCCAGTGACTTTGATTACAGATTCCATGGCTGGCTATTTTATGAAGCGGGGAGAGATTGACTGCGTCATTGTTGGTGCTGATAGGATCGCTGCCAATGGCTATACTGCCAACAAGATTGGCACCTATACTCTGGCGGTACTGGCCAATGCCCACGGGATCCCCTTCTATGTTGCCGCCCCGACCACTACCATTGACCTCTCCCTGACGAGTGGCTACCAAATCCCCATTGAAGAGCGGAGTCCTGAAGAGGTAACTCATATCCAGGGAATACCCATTGCTCCCGAAGGCATAAGAGCAGCTAATCCTGCCTTCGACGTCACTCCCCATAGTTACATAACTGCCATAATTACCGAAAAAGGCATAATAAGGGCACCTTACACAGAAGGGCTAAAAAGGATAGGCTCGAGATTTTCATAGTTGCTTTGTTTTTCAACAGTTGCAGTGGTAAAATGGTATAGAGGATAGCGATGTCAGGACATTCTAAGTGGGCAAATATTAAGCGGCAGAAGGGAGTAGCGGATGCCAAGCGCGGGCAGGTATTTACCAAGCTTGCTCGGGAAATCATAGTTGCGGTGCGACAAGGTGGAACTAATTTAGACAGTAATTTCCAGTTACGTTTAGCAGTACAGAAAGCCCGTGATAATAACATGCCTTCGGATAATATCGAGAGAGCTATAAAGCGGGGTAGCGGTGAAACTGGGGCAGCTGTCTTAATTGAGACGAAATTCGAAGGCTATGGGCCGAGCGGGATAGCGGTTTTGGTGGAAGCCTTGACCGATAACCGTAATCGCACTGTTCAGGATGTGCGCCGTCTCTTCACCCGCCACGGGGGGAATCTTGGTGAGAGTGGTTGCGTGTCGTGGCTCTTTGAGAGTAGAGGAGTAATCACTGTAGAAGGCAATACCTCAGATGCCGAAGGAATAGCACTACGAGCTATTGATGCCGGGGCTGAAGATGTTAAGACTGAAAATAGTTATGTAGAAATTTACACCCAACCACAGGATTTGGAAAAAGTAAGGAAGGTTATTGAAGAAAAAGAACATGTGGTTTCGGCGGAGCTTTCGCTAATGCCTAAGACTACAGTGGTGCTGGACGAGAATAAAGCGGTTCAAGCCTTGAGTTTCCTCGACGAGCTAGAAGCATTGGATGACGTACAGCGTGTTTTCTCCAATATGGATTTTTCGGATACTACTCTAGAAAGGCTGCGCAGTCAAACCTAATATGCGCATTCTGGGCGTTGATCCCGGTACTATAAACCTGGGATACGGTGTGGTGGATGGCGAAGAGGAAATGCGTATGGTAGATTGCGGGGTAGTCAATCTCTCAGCGCGGCTTCCTATGGAGGAAAGGCTGCGTTCTCTGTACAGTGAGTTAAGCAGAATTATCGCCAGGCATAAACCAAGCGAAGTAGCCATTGAAGACCCCTTTATCGGCCACAACGTGAGATCAGCGTTTGCTATTGGGAAAGCACAGGCTATAGCTATCCTGGCAGCAGCCAACAAAGGATTGCCTGTCTATTATTACTCACCAGCCAAGATAAAGAAGCAAATAACTAGCTACGGGCAAAGCGATAAACAACAGGTTCAAGAAATGGTGAGGGTCCAGCTCGGCCTCTCCGAGCTACCTCAGCCCAGCGATGCCGCAGATGCGTTGGCTGTAGCTATGTGCCACATTCAGCAGAGGCGCCTTAGCCAATGGGTTACTGAACATACGCCGGAATGATAGCCACATTAGAAGGAATACTGGAATATCGTGGTGACAACTCCGTTATCATTAATGTCGGTGGCATAGGTTTCCGGGTATATGTCTCCGGCCCAACCCTAATCCAACTGGGAGCTATTAAAGGCAAAGTTTCCCTCTATACCCATCTCCACGTGAGGGAGGACAATATTTCCCTTTATGGTTTTGCCTCCAGCGAGGAATTGACTTTGTTCAAAAGCCTTATTTCCGTCACTGGAATTGGCACTAAGCTGGCTTTAGCTCTCCTCTCGGCTTTGAATCCTAAGCAACTGGTCATGGCTATAATCAGCGGCGATATTGATCTACTGAGCCAGACACCTGGCATCGGCAAGAAAATGGCCAGCCGCCTTGTCGTTGAACTCAAAGGCAAATTGGAAAAGGATTGGAAAGAGAGTGGCCCTGCCTCTGGCTCCGGAGCGTGCCGATGTCATAGCTGCCTTAACTGGCCTGGGCTACTCTGTAACGGAGGCCGTAAGGCTATCTCCAGACTTCCGGATTCTGAAGAACTGAGCTTAGAAGAGAAGGTTAAAATGGCGCTACAGCAGATGGCAAGAGGATAAGCTAGTGACCCCTGAAGAACCTCGTTTTGAGGTGGTCCCAGATACATTCAGTGGCATTTGTGGGGCCTCACGAAGAAACAAAGGGAATTCTCATGGGACAGTAGGTCGGCTGCTGTATGTCCAGGCAGGAGAGGTAAAAGCGCTTCTCCGTTTGAACTGACTGGGCAGTGATATAATGAGATATATCCTTTTCAGTTTTCCGGCCTGTAAGCGAGGAGGCAAATTCAGCCGGCACAGCGCGTGCGAATATGACCACACTTTGTACATCGAGAGAGAAGACTATGAAGTTTGTGAAATGGTTTGATGAGATCGGAGCAAAAGACGTAGCTTTAGTCGGTGGTAAGAACGCATCTCTTGGTGAAATGATAAGAAGTCTGACTGATAAGGGAGTGAATATTCCGCCGGGATTCGCCATTACTGCTGAGGCGTACAAGTATGTAGTAGAGAAAGCAGGCATAAGCCAGGAAATCAAAGACACTTTAGCCGACCTTGATACACACGATATGGAGAATTTGGCAGACAGGGGCGAGAAGTTGAGGAATCTGATAGCACATTCTCCCTGCCCAAAAAGGTTGGAGGAGGAGATAAGGCTTTCATATCGGAAGATGGAAGAGAGATTTGGAGAGAATGTGGATGTCGCTGTGAGAAGCAGTGCCACCGCCGAAGATCTGCCTACAGCTTCATTTGCGGGACAGCAAACGAGTTACTTGAACGTGCGCGGAGAAGGTGACCTCCTGGAAAGGGTGATGGACTGCTTTGCATCTTTGTTCACGAACCGGGCAATATCCTACCGGGTAGATAAGGGGTTCGACCACCTGAGTGTCTACCTATCAGTGGGGGTGCAGAAGATGGTTCGCTCTGATTTGGCCTGCTCTGGTGTCATGTTTTCCATAGATACAGATTCAGGTTTCAGGGACGTGGTCTACATAACTGCTGCCTATGGTCTGGGAGAAAATGTGGTACAGGGAATTGTTGACCCAGACCAGTTTTACGTTTTCAAGCCCACTTTGAAGCAGGGTTTCAAACCTATTGTGGAGAAGAAGCTGGGGACGAAGGATAAGAAATTGGTCTACATGAGACATGGGTCTGGAGCGGAGCAGAAAGAGATCAAGGTTGAGGAACAAAGGCAGTTCGCATTAAATGACGATGAAATCTTGGTTCTCGCCAGGTGGGCTTGTATCATAGAAGAGCATTATGGCGTGCCCATGGATATTGAATGGGCGAAGGATGGAGCAAACGGGGAACTCTTTGTAGTCCAAGCGAGGCCAGAGACGGTGCATTCGCAACTGGACTTAGCTTCGCTGAGGACTTATGTGCTTGAAAAAAGGGGGAAATTACTGCTTAGAGGGGAGCCAGTGGGTACGAAGATAGGACAAGGTGAAGTGTGTGTAATAGAAGACAGTGGTGAGATTCGCAAATTCAAAGGTGGTCAGGTTTTGGTCGCCGATATGACAGACCCCGACTGGGAACCGATAATGAAGATTGCCAGTGGCATAGTCACCAACAAAGGTGGGAGGACCTGTCATGCGGCCATAGTTAGTCGTGAGCTCGGCGTACCATGTGTAATCGGCACGGGCAATGGGACGGAAGTCTTGCAGGAGACAAAAGAGGTCACGATAGATTGCTCGGGAGGCGAGGGCAGGATATACGAAGGGAAGCTGAAATATCGAATAGATGAGGTAGAAGTGACCAAGCTCCCCAGGCCCGTGACCAGAATAATGATGAACTTTGGCATTCCCGGCGGTGCGTTTATTCAAAGCCAAATTCCCAATGACGGTGTAGGTCTGGCTCGAGAGGAGTTCATCATCAACTCTTACATCGGCATTCATCCCATGGCGTTGATAGACTATGATAAGTTGAAGAAAGCAGCGAGCAAGGATGAGAAGTTAGCAAAGGTAGTTGAACAAATAGATGAGAAGAGCGCAGCATATGAGGACAAGAGAGAGTTTTTCATTGACAATTTGGCGATGGGGATAGCAAAGATAGCTGCGGGGTTTTATCCCAACGAGGTCATCGTTCGGTTTTCTGACTTTAAGACAAATGAGTATGCCAATTTAATTGGGGGATATCGTTATGAGCCGCAGGAAAAGAACCCGATGATAGGTTGGAGAGGAGCGTCCCGCTATTATGACAAGAAGTTCAAGCCCGCCTTTGGTTTAGAATGCCAGGCGATAAAGAAAGTGCGGGAGGAGATGGGGTTAACCAATGTCAAGGTGATGGTTCCTTTTTGCCGCACGCCGGAAGAGGGGAGGAAAGTAATAGAAGCCATGGAGGAGTTTGGACTAAGGCGAGGAGGAAATGGATTGGAAGTGTATGTGATGTGCGAGATACCGTCGAATGTGATTTTGGCTGAGGAGTTCGCCGACGTATTTGATGGATTCAGCATAGGGTCGAACGATCTAACACAGTTAACCCTTGGTTTGGATCGGGATTCCGAACTGGTGGCGCACGTATTTGATGAAAGAAATGAGGCAGTGAAAAGGCTGGTGAAACAAGTCATAGATGTTGCGCACTGTCACGAACCGAGGAGGAAGATAGGGATATGTGGTCAGGCGCCGAGTGATTTTCCTGAATTTGCCGACTATTTGGTTAGGTGTGGGATAGATTCGATGTCTCTGAACCCGGATGTAGTGCTGTCGACGAGATTAAATATCGCAGAGGTGGAAAAGAGAATAAAATCAAGAGCCAGAAGAAAAGGCGTGTGATGGCGTGAGGTTCTACTGCGACAAATCAGGTATTTTGTCTTGACTTGCAGTATTACAGTGATTCCATGGTTGGCAAAACCAATATACGTGGACAAACAGAGAAGAAAGAAGAAGCCCTTTCTCCTTATGCCGCCAAGAGTAAGTTCAGTCGTGGTCGGCTGAAATGGGAAGAGCCGTGTCCCATAAGAACCAGTTTCCAACGTGACCGTGACCGAATTATCTATTCCAAGGCCTTCCGTCGGCTGAAACATAAGACACAGGTCTTTATTGCTCCCTTGAGTGACCATTATGTCACCAGGCTCACTCACACTCTGGAAGTATCCCAAATAGCCAGGACGATAGCTCGAGCTCTGAATCTCAACGAAGACCTGGCTGAAGCTATCGCTCTGGGACATGATTTAGGACACACGCCCTTCGGTCATATAGGCGAGGAAGTTCTGAACGAATTGTATGATGGTGGCTTCAGACACAATGAGCAGAGCTTAAGAGTAGTTGATTTATTGGAAAGAGATGGACAGGGGCTAAATCTTACCTGGGAAGTGCGAGATGGCATTCTCAATCATTCGAAGGGACAGAATGACATCTTGGGAGAAAGATGGGGAGACGTGCACACTCTGGAGGGACAGATATGCAAGATAGCTGATATTGTGGCCTATGTTAACCACGATGTTGAGGATGCTGTAAGAGCTGGCATTATCTCCCAGAATGATTTGCCCGAGAGAGTAGTAGAAACCCTCGGGCATACGCATTCACAGCGAATCAATACCTTGGTCTATGACATAATAGACTGCTCCTGGACTGTTACTGGCGATGGTAGTTTAGCCAAGCCAACTATAGGTATGAGCCCTGAAGTCATCAAAGCGACCAACACACTCCGGCAGTTTCTATTTGACAAGGTATATTATCCTAGCTTGGCTGGAGAGGATGCAGTGAAGGCGGCAAAAACATTACGTCTTCTATATTCTTTTTTTCTGAAACATGACGATAAATTACCTCGAGAGTTCGCCGCCTTACAGGGTAGTAAAGAGCGCAAGGTCATTGACTACATAGCTGGAATGACCGATCAATATGCGCTAAGATTAGCTGAAGAGATGTCCCGATGAGCGTAATAACAGAAGTAAAGCAGAGACTAGATATAGTGGAGTTTATCTCTGAGTATGTCACTCTGCAAAAAGCAGGGCGCAACTTCAAAGGCCTATGCCCCTTCCACAGTGAGAAACACCCCTCATTTTTTGTGTTTCCTGAGCAGCAAAGCTGGCATTGCTTTGGTGCCTGTGGAGCTGGCGGCGATATCTTCTCTTTTATTATGAAAAAGGAGGGCATTGATTTTGGTCAAGCTCTTCGTCTCTTAGCTCAAAGGGGAGGTGTGACTTTAAGCCCCCGTGAGGCACCAAGCAAGGCTAAGGACGAGAGGAAAGAGAGATTATTCCAGATCAATGAGGCAGCTACTGAATACTATCACCATTTGCTTTCGGCCACTAAGGCAGGGGCGACACCGAGAAGCTATCTGACAAAAAGGAAGGTTATGCCCGAGACTATCAAAGAGTTCCGCCTTGGTTTCAGTCCTGATGCCTGGGAAACCATTAAGAGCTACTTACTGGGCAAAGGTTACACAGAAAAAGAGCTAGTCGAAGCTGGTCTAGTAATCGAGAAAGAGGAAGGAGGTAGTTACGATCGATTCCGCAACCGGCTCCTGTTTCCTATATGTGATATCCAGGGCCGAGTCACCGGTTTCGGAGCGAGAGTCCTGGATGACTCCCTACCAAAGTATATCAACTCTCCCCAAACACCAGTTTTCGATAAGAGTAACAGCCTCTATGGCATTGACAAGGCTAAATCTGCCATTAGAAAGAGAGACTCAGTAATAATTGTGGAAGGCTATATGGATGTTCTCACGGCTCACCAGCACGACTGGCAAAATGTAGTTGGCTCGATGGGCACTTCCTTGACCGAGAAGCAAGTAGAAGGCATCAAAAGATTGACCAATAACATAACCCTGGCGCTCGATGCGGACCTTGCCGGAGAAGAAGCGACCTTGCGAGGCAAAGCGATATTGGCCTACTCCAACATTGAGGCAAATGTCATCCTGTTGCCTGCGGGCAAAGACCCAGATGAGGTGATAGGAGAGGAGCCTGTTCTCTGGCGGAAACTAGTAGAACAAGCTATGTCTATTATGGACTTTGCCTTTCAATCTGTGATAAGCAAGGTCGATATCAACAAAGCCCGGGACAAGTCCCTGGCTGTGCAGAAACTCCTGCCCTCCGTTTATGAGATAAGAGACCCTGTGCAACAATCCCATTACCTGAAGAGACTGGCACGTGAATTGAAAATTGAGGAATCCGCTGTAAGAGCCGCTTTGCGAGAATCAAAAGCCGGTCGGAAAAGGCCTCAACTTAGCAAGCCAGCAGAACAATCTCGCATTGCCCGCCAGTTTGTATCTAGCCATATTGAAGAACGCTGCCTAGCACTTCTCCTTCAATACCCCGAGCTTCGCGCTCTGGCGGAAGAAGTATCACCGGAACACTTCGAATCTACGGAAAATCGGGAGGTCTTTGTCAAATGGCAACATTCTTCCGATATCTCGAACCTTGAAAGTGAACTTGACACTAGCTTGTTAGAATATTTATACTACTTGGTTGACAAAAATTTCCCGTTCCCGCCAGCCATACGGGAAAGCGAGCAAACTCGACGCCGTGACCTAGCCCAATGTATTCTCCGTCTGCAAGAGAAGTTATCCCGGAAACTAGAAATTGAGAAAGAGACGACGCTTGAAATGGAGAGGGAAAGAGGCGGGGTAAGCTCAGAGCTGGCCAAACTGGAGGAACAGGGAATAGATTCCGGGCTGAAGCTTCAGGAGGTCTTCGTCAAGAAAGAGAAGAACCATGGACTCAATTAAAGAAGAACCTATCAGCCTTGATGGTGATGAGGCAGTGGCTGAAGGCCTACTCAGCGATGAAGCCGAGGTTGAGGATGTCACCGCCTTAGCCGAGGAAGTTGAGGAAAAAGAGGAAGGCGAAGAATTCCTGGCTGAGGAAACCGAGGAAATCAAGCCACCGGCACCACTGGAGGAACATGAGATAACCGATGACTCGGCTCGTATGTATCTTCAGGAAATTGGCAGAGTGCCGCTTCTAAAGGTCAGTGAAGAGAAGTTACTATGTCGGAAGATAGAGCTGGGCAGGAACTTAGATGAAATGGAAGAAAACCATTTCAGGAAGTACAAGAAGTTCCCTTCACCTGCTGAGATAGTTGTTCAGTTGATTTCTCAATTATTCAAGTCGTACCCCGTTGTTCGGATTGTCGAAGAGCATATAGGTATCGCCCACTCCAAAAATGTGGTGGATACGATCAAGAATCCTAAGTTTCGCTCCGCCATTGATGATGTTATAGACACATCGTTAATAGCGGCGACTGCTAAGGCGCTGGGCAAAGGAACCACTGCGGCGGAAGATGTCATAGTAGGTCTTTCCGTAAACAGCCAACTTCTGCCTCCACAGTTGTTAGCGCTCCTAGCTAAAGATAAAACTTCATGGCAAAAGCTCAAGACTCTCCTGACCAACGAAAAGTTCCTGTCTCGGATCGAGTCTCATAGTAATGAATTCAAAGCGTACTTCAGGCAGGTACAGATCGAAGCAAAAGCATCAGAAAGACACCTCACAGAAGCAAATCTACGCTTGGTGGTGAGCATAGCCAAGAAGTATATTGGGCATGGCATGCCTCTGCTTGAGCTCATCCAGGAAGGGAATATTGGCCTTATCCGGGCCGTAGATAAGTTTCAGTATAGAAAAGGTTACAAGTTCAGTACCTATGCTACCTGGTGGATCAGACAAGGTATCACTCGCTCCATAGCTGACCAATCCCGTGCTATTCGCATTCCGGTACATATGGTAGAAACAATTAATAAGCTGTTACGAATGATGCGGCAGTTAGTTCAAGAACTCGGGCGGGAGCCAAGTTACGAGGAAATTGGCGGTCGCCTAGGTATGTCGCCAGAAAGAGTAGAAGAAGTCATGGCTTTGTTTTTCCGTGAGCCGATATCACTAGATATGCCAATCGGCGAAGATGAAGACAGCCGGTTAGGCGATCTCGTTGAGGATCATGCGAGCTTGGCGCCGACCGAGGCGACCTCACAGCAGCTACTCAAGGAACAGATAGACAAAGTGCTTGGTGAGCTGACCGACCGCGAAAAAAGGGTGTTGCAGCTTAGATTTGGTCTCAAAGACGGACATGCTCGAACTCTGGAAGAGGTGGGTAAGGAATTCAATGTGACTCGGGAAAGAATACGACAGATTGAAGGCAAGGCTCTGCGTAAGTTGCGCCATCCCACCCGCAGTCGAAAGCTCAAGGGCTATCTAGACTAAAACCACCCACGAGTATGTTGCGATTTTCGTGGGAACCCGGTGGATCGAGAATCAAAGCGAATAGGGCTGGTCTAGATTGGTTTCACTTCAAGGGAATGTTAAATATGTTGCCCATCGTTGTAGGCAACTTGCCTCGTGATAGTGACTTAGTCAACTTTTGCATTTGACGAAACTGGTTAAGAAGTTGGTTAACATCCTTGGATGTGGTGCCGCTTCCTCGAGCAATCCGGCTTCGCCGCTTACCATCAATAATAGCTGGACTGCGCCGCTCTTCATAGGTCATAGACAGAATAATGGCCTCTATCTTCTTTAGCTGTTTCTCACCTTCGTCATCTGGCAAATTAGAAGCGAATTTGGAGAAGCCAGGTATCATTTCCACCAGTCGTCCTAGGGGACCCATCTTGTGAATTTGGCGCATTTGACTGAGAAGATCCTCAAGGTTGAAATCGCCGGTGCGCATTTTCCCTTCCAGATTCTTGACCTGTTGCTGGTCGAAAGTCGTCTGAGCTTGCTCGATGAGGGTGAGCATATCTCCCATGCCCAAAATACGAGATGCCAAACGATCGGGATGAAATACTTCCAGCGCATCCATCTTCTCACCCGTGCCCAGGTATTTTATGGGCACTCCGCTGACGAATCTAATGGAGAGAGCAGCTCCACCTCGGGCGTCTCCGTCCATCTTTGTCAATATGAGTCCCGTGAGCCCGATGCGACCGTCGAATTCTTGAGCCACCCTCACGGCATCCTGCCCAATCATAGCATCTACCGTGAGTAATACTTCTGAAGGCTGCACCAGAGATTTGATATCAGCCAATTCCTGCATCATAGTTTCGTCAATATGGAGGCGCCCCTGGGTATCTATTATGACCCAAGCTACTCCCATCTCCTTAGCCTGCTTCAGGGCATGCTGGCAAATTGCGGTTGATGCCACGGTAGCATCCTCACTGTATACCGGGATGTCGTGTTGCTTACCCAGCAATTTCAGTTGTTCAATGGCAGCAGGTCGGCGAGTATCAGCAGCTACTAACAAAGGACGTTGCCCCAGATGTTTGAGGTGAACAGCTAGCTTCACCGCCGTAGTGGTCTTGCCTGAGCCTTGCAATCCTACGAGCAAAGCGACCGCTGGCAGGTCAGTAACCGAAGCTAGACGGCCAGGCTCTCCGCCCAGGATGGCGATTAGTTCTTCATTAACGATTTTAATAATCTGCTGGGCTGGTGTTAGGCTGTGCAATACTTCAGAGGCAAGAGCGCGCTCTCGCACCTTGAGTAGAAATTCCTTGACTACCTTGAAATTTACGTCCGCTTCCAGGAGCGCCAGCCTTACCTGACGTAAAGCATCGTCAATGTCCCCTTCGCTAAGCTTGCCTTTCCTGCCAAGCTTATCAAATACAGCGGTCAACTTCTGGGTCAAGACCTCAAGCATATTACCCCCGAGGTATTCTATTCTCGTTTAGATCGCCCAGTCAACTCGCTCTGGCACGTCCAGAATTCCTATCTCAAATTACGAATCCTATTGCACTCAACTGGGAATCAGCATACCATATAGGTTTGATGGAATATCTTTGGGCACCCTGGCGGATAGAGTATATACAAACGGCCGCAGAAAGCGGCTGTATCTTATGCCAGAAACCCACGGAGAATAACGACGAGGCAAATTTTATTCTTTATCGTGGTCAACACAATTTCATGATCATGAACGCCTTCCCCTATAATCCCGGGCATCTAATGGTCGCGCCCTATCGGCACGTAGCAAATTTGCAGGATTTAAGGAACGAAGAAGCAATGGAACTTTTCGACATTATCAAGAAAGGCCTGGGGCTTCTAAAAGACGTAATGAAGCCAACCGGTTTCAATATTGGCTTGAATGTCGGCAAGGTGGCTGGAGCCGGTATAGCGGAGCACCTCCACACTCACATTGTCCCCAGGTGGCAGGGCGACACCAACTTCATGCCGGTGTTGTCTGATACTAAAGTCATCTCGGAAGCTGTGAGTGACACGTATAAAAAGCTAAGGGCAAAGTTATAACGTAGCTGCCAGACTCTATTGAGAACGTTCAACGCCTCTCCTTATGGCCAAGACAAGACTGCCCGATACACAGTAGTTCAGGAATACAAAGACATTCATCATGTATTTCATTATTCTCCTGGGGATTGTCAGCCTATTCGGGGATGTAACCTATGAAGGGGCTAGGAGTGTTGCTGGCCCTTACCTGGCTACGCTGGGGGCGAGTCCTGGTGTCGTCAGTTTAGTAGCTGGCATTGGCGAATTCGCGGGTTATGCTCTGCGCTTGGCCTCTGGTTATCTTGCCGATCGCACTAAGGTATATTGGCCTTTGACTTTTATCGGTTATGGACTGCTCCTGTCCATTCCCTTGCTGGCATTTGCCGGTTATTGGCAGCTTGCTGCCGTGCTTATTATTTTGGAACGAATTGGGAAGGCAATAAGAAGTCCAGCAAGAGATACCATGCTTTCTTATGCCGCAAAAGAGGTGGGGAGGGGCTGGGGGTTTGCTGTTCACGAGGCATTGGACCAGGTCGGCGCTGTCATTGGTCCTATTGTCTTTTCCCTTGTTTTGCTTTTCCATGGTGACTATCATGAAGGTTTTACCCTGTTATGGATACCCGCCTTGCTAACCCTGGTTGTTCTAGCCATAGCCAGGAAGAAAGTCCCTTCACCACAGAAACTTGAAGCACCCGGTGAAGCGAACAGACAAGGCGAGAAAGGTAAGCTGCCGAGAGTTTTCTGGTTCTACACTGTATTTACTTTGCTTTCCGTGGCCGGATTTGCCAATTTCCAGTTAATTTCCTCCCATCTCCATGTCCAAGGTATCGTCCCGGATGCTCAGATTCCCATAATCTACGCCATTGCTATGGGTGTGGATGCCTTGGCAGCTCTCATCGTGGGCAGAACGTACGATAGAATTGGGCTTACATCTTTATTGGCCATTCCTTTGTTGACCTTGCCCATTCCCTTTCTGGCCTTTTCCCACAGCTACAGCCTGGTGCTAATTGGCATGGTATTATGGGGTGTGGTAATGGGGGTTCAGGAAACGATTATGCGTGCTGCCATTGCCGACCTGACGCCTATAGAGAGAAGGGGATTTGCCTACGGGGTCTTCAATACAGCGTTAGGAGCTGGTTGGTTTCTGGGAGGCGCCGTGATGGGGCTACTCTATGGGCTTTCTATCAACTACTTAATCCTGTTTGCCGTGGTCATGGAGCTAAGCTCAATTCCGGTGCTTTTCCTGGTCAGAAGAGCAGCTTAGCCTCTTACCAGAGTGAACGCTGGGAAGGAATCCCAGAGTCTGAACAGGATTGAGAAGCGGGATTATTGACGGCTTAGCTCTCAGGTAGCTTGAGGATAGGAGCCGAGTATCTTGATGAAAGTAGTCTCTCTTTGCAGTTCTCTCATAGCTTCCTGGTAGACTCCGCCACCCAAGTGTCCCTCAAAGTCAGCATAGAAAACGTATTCCCAGGGCTTAGTTCGGCTTGGTCTGGACTCCAGTTTTGTTAAGTTTATGTTCCTCGTGGCGAAAATACCCAGAATCCTATATAGAGAGCCAGGCTTATGTTCAGCGGCAAAAACGAGAGATGTCTTGTTTCTCTGCGCAGGTTTAGCTTCTTGCTTGGAGATAGCCACGAATTTGGTGTAGTTAGTGGCACTGGTCTCAATTTCCAGCGCCAGAACTTCCAGACCATACATATCGGCGGCTCTTTTACTGGCAATGGCCGCGCAATTTCTCAAGTTTTTCTCTTTTATCATTTTGGCACTCCCGGCGGTGTCATAGCTAGGCATGATTTCAACCTTCAACTTGCTTAAGAATTCCTCACACTGAGCTAAAGCTTGGGGATGGGAGTAAATCGTTGCTATATCCGCCAACTTTTCCCCTGGCAAAGCCATCAGGCAATGACTTACTTTGAGAATAACTTCAGCAAATATATTAAGAGGGTAGGCCAATAACAAATCGTAGGTCTCGTTAATACTGCCGGCTTGAGAGTTCTCCACAGGGACTACCCCAAATTCAACCTTATCCTGTGTCACAAGTTCAAAAACCTCTTTCAGCCGAATACATGGCACAAAGTCAATGCTCTTGCCAAAAAGCTTTGCGGCAGCATCCTCGCTGAAAGCGCCTCTCTCTCCTTGGAAAGCAACCTTGGCCATAGTCCTATTGCAGAGTATAGCCTAAACCTCCTTCGAGCTGCCACTGCGGCTTGATTAGCCTTTCCAGAAGCGGGGAGAAAATATCATGAAAACTGTAAACAATTCTAACCTTCCTAACCACATACACATAATCAAGATGACCTTGGCTGCGCCAGGGAGCCAGGCAAATTTGAAGCAGGCCCTACTGCGCCTAAGCCAGGACCACAGTTTGCTTGACAAGTCGCTACTGCCGAAATTGCTGTTTCTAGATCAAGTCCTAAGAAACTGAGCATTATAGAAGCTACAACAGCAACAAGAATATAGAGAAAGAAGAAAGAGATCACGTCTCGGATTACTCCCTCTGAAAGAGGCTTTCGGTTATATTTCAGCGGAATTACAGCTTTGGGGGAAATAGCCTTTCTCATCATCACACGGCTATATTTCAACAGGGTTAAAGTCCGTACCACTTTTATCCCCCCACCAGTCGAGCCACCACAGGCTCCGATGAACATCAAAGCCAGAAGCACCATCCTGGCGCCAAAGCCCCAGGAGGCGAAATCAGCGGTGGAAAAGCCCGTGCAGGTCATGATAGAGATCGCCTGAAAGAGTCCCCGCTCTGATATGAGCTCAAGCCTTGAGAAAAGCATTAATAACAAAATGTGCTCCCGCCATAATGATGACGTAAAGCCTGAATTCTTCGTCTTTAAGTACTTTCAAGTTTCCTCTCAGAACTTGATAATGGATTAGGAAGTTTGTGCCTCCGAGGAACATGAAAGCCATGATGATATATTGAGCCAAGGGGTAAGCAGTAGCGTAGGCTGCGATGCTTGCCGTAGTAGGTGTAAATCCGCCTGTAGAGAGAGTACAGAAGGAGATGCAAATTGAATCAAAAAGCTTGAGCTTCGCTAGGAAATAGAGGAGCGCTATCTGAGCGGCAGTAAAACCCACATAAATCCCCCAAAGAAGCCTTGCTGTGGTTCTAAACCTGGGACGCAGCTTTTCAGGCATGGGACCAGTGGCCTCGAAGTTCAAACAGCTGAGAGCCTCCCACCCCTAGCCTGGGTAAGATAGCAATAAATAGTGCTATTACCCCCATCCCACCCAGCCATTGCGTAAGGCTACGCCATAGGAGAGCGCTCCTGGGTAGTTCTTCTACCACTTTTAGTATGGTAGCCCCGGTGGTAGTGAAGCCAGACATAGACTCAAAAAAGGCATCGAGAAAACCCAACCCCAGAAATACATAAGGGAGTGTGCCGAAGAGAGCAATAAGAAGCCAGGTGAAAGCTACGATGGTAAAACCGTCGGCACGCTCTATTTCCTTTGTGGTTTTGAGTCCAAACTCAAGAATTAGTCCGATACCGAGAGTGAGCAGTAGCGCATACAAGTAAATGTGCCACTTCTCCTCGCCATAGTAAAGAGCTGTACATAAAGGAAAAATGTAGGCTAAGGCAAAGTATTTTAGAAACGAGCCAATAATGTGTAGGGTTAATCTTACCCTTTGGCGAACCATCTATTCATGAATTCGGTCCCCCGCTTGGCGACTTCCCGATTCACTATGAGAGTCAGCCAATCATTAGGCCTTATCTCTTTGTCCTCATCCAGATATCTTTCCCCTCTTTGTACCACGAGGACCTTTACACCGAGCGGGGTTGCTAGCCCAGAAACACTCCGCCCGACACATTTCATGCCCTCTTCAATCTCTATTTCGAAGATATCTGCCTTTTCGAAAGAGAGAAAGTCCTTGACATAAGGTTGTGATATCAGGCGATAGATGTGCTTGGCTGCTACCATGTCTGGGTTAACCTGCAAATTGATTCCAGCCTGCTTGAATGTCTCCACATGCTCGACTTCGTCTACAAGAGAAATCACCCTTTTCACCCCCATTTCCTTAGCCATCATACAAATCATTAAGTTCTCCGAGTCATCGCCAGCGGCAGCCACAAAGGCATAGGCGTTCCTGACTCTGGCTTCTTCGAGGGTGGACTTTTGGCCAGCATCTCCTGTGATGGCTACAATTTCAGAATTCTCTGCTATTGCAGTGCACTTGGCAGGGTCGCGGTCTATGACCATTACTTCGTTCCCTTCCTTAACAAGGAGCTCTGCCAAATTCCTCCCTATATTACTTAAGCCGGCTATTACGATGTACATTGCTTATCTTCGATAGTGAATTGATTTTGCCATACTTTAGATGAATCAGAGAACTAACGCTGAAAGAAGGAGCTTCAGATCAAGGAGCAAATGAATTTGACGGTTGACTTAGAATACCAAGCACTCTCCATGAACATACCCTGCTATTCCACAGCTTTTAAGCATCGAGGGATTCTACCCTCCCCCTAACACGCTTGTCAAGTACTGAGTTCACATGGAGGCAATTTCTTTTCTTAACTCTTTTAGCCAGTTCAATGATTTGAGCTCTCGCTGTAAAATATATCTTATATAGTCGCATAGTACTCGCTCTAGCTCTGCGGATAGTCCCGGTTTTACTTTGACCCGCCTTGCAGTAGCATAGTCACAGCTTTGCCACAAACGAAGAACCTTTAAAGCCTCGACCGAAAGAGGAAGAGAGGGCTTTGCTGAAATTGATTCAATCTGCTCGTAGCGGCGGTTTTCTTCAGAATTGCAGTGAGGGCACAACAGTCCACCCTTGCTGGGGCTGAAGAAATTGACTGTCGGCTTGAGAGGCGAATCACAGTCTACACACCGGCGCAACTGGGGACGGTAGCCAAGGCAGGTAAGAAGATGTAGCTCAAAATAACGCAATGCAATCTCATTGCTATCCGGTTCGCTCAACTGATTTAAGATATCGAGCAATAAGTCAAACAAGGGACGGTTTTCACCGCCCTCGACAGTAAAGGAATCAACAAGCTCTAAGATATAAAGACCACAAGCCATGCGCCATAAATCGCTTTTCAAAGCTAGGAAACCATCTATCGTTTGACTCTGGGTAACGATATCGAGATTACGCCCTTTGGCTATCAGCATCAAGCTATGCGTCAACGGTTCTACGTTGCCACCCAATTTGCTCTTGGGACGACAGGCTCCCTTAGCTACTGCCCGTAACTTGCCAAATTCTGGAGTGTAAATGGTGACAATCTTGTCGAATTCGCCCAGCTTAGTTTGTCTTAAGATGATCCCTTGTGTTTGATAACTTCGAGAAGTAGCCAACTTACGTCCCAAACTCTAAACACTGAATAGTAGGCGAATCTGAATATCTGACCTTAGAGTGCCAAACCCTAGTTCTGGGCACGTGGATTTTGGCGAGTCTGAATGCCGCCCCCTCCATTACTGTTACCGATCCTTTCGATATTATACGCCGACTAGCCAGACAACCGTAACCAAGTCCAGTTACCCCAATCTTATCCAAGAGCTCTTTTGGACCTTCTCTCAGCATGATCCAATACTAAATTGATGGCATTGGCGGCGGCAGCAAAGGAGTAATACACAGGTAACCCGGACGAAATACAACCGCGAATAGCAGCGAGAATAGCCTCAGCCTCGTTGGGGAGAATACTGGGTTCGAGCACCATGGCTACCGGCTTGGGGAGAAGGCCCTGCTTTATGGAAAATCTGCTCATTAGTAAATTCAGGTGGTCTTCCGAAATCCGAGACGTTGTGAATTGCCCTGTCCTGACGAATGTGACTATGAAGTCAGTCCCTTCCCACTTTGATAGTATACCGAAGGTTTTGATCACACCCTCAAGGTTCGTCATAGCTTGTGAATAATCCACGGGATTTCGCAAAATATTGCCTGCGATGGGAGTAAACTCCCGTATCTGAGCAACGATTTCGGGGGGTAGTGGGGGGACTCTCAGCCCTCTTTTTTCAAACTCGTCGGCGATTAGGACGCTTGCTCCACCTCCAGCACCGAATAACACCACATTCCTGCCTCTGGGAAGGGGCAGGAACAGAAGTGTAACCAATACATCGATGAGCTCTTCTATGCTGCTGACACTGATGATTCCCAATTGCTTGCAGAGGGCATCCCAGGCGGCTCGGCTCCCTGCGAGTGCCGCAGTATGGCCGGCGGCTGCTCGAGCGCCTCCCTCGGTAGCCCCACCCTTAAGCAATATCACTGTCTTCTCCTTTGTTGCCTCTTCCATGGCTCTGCGGAACCGTTTCCCATCCCTAATTCCCTCGATGTAAAGGGCTATTATCCTGGTATCTACATCGCTAGCAAGATATTCGAGCAAATCATTTTCATTGATATCACATGCGTTGCCATAGCTTATGACCTTGCTGAATCGAATGCCTCGCAACGCTGCCTGCCTGACCAAATAGATGGAATTGCCACCACTTTGACTGATGACCCCTACCGGGCCGCTTTCTTTGGGGAAAGCTGGACTGAAGGATAGGCGTGATTGCGGACAGTAAATGCCCATACAGTTAGGTCCGATAATCCTGATCCCTTTCTTGCGGGCGGTCTCCACCAGTTCAGATTCCAGCTTTACTCGCTCTTCCTCACCTGTCTCACTAAAGCCCGCCGTACAGAAATGAATCGCTCGTACCCCCTTTTCGGCACATTCTTCCACAAGCTTGGGAGCAATCTGGGCATTAACCAGGCCGATTACGTAGTCAATGTTGCCGGGGACATCTTTGAGGCTGGCATAAACCTTGTGACCTTTGATCTCACCTCCCTTGGGATTAACGAGATAGAGTGGGCGGTCGAATCCAATTTCCAGAAGGCCCTCCAAGAAAGTGAGCGTCCAATGCCAGGTCTCGGCAGTTGTGATGCCCACAAGGGCGAGGGAATTAGGGTGGAAGAGAAAATCCAAGTCATGCTGACGCATATTCTTCATACTCCTTAATCAATAATACTTCGTTAGCTCAGGTGGATGGTGAGCCAAGTTCAGGGTAAAGAAGCTGCATGATTACAATGGCGTGTGACCGATAATTCCTACTATCAACTCTTTTGAGATTGCCACGCTACTTGATTGTGTGAGCAACAGAATGCAGGGCTAACTCCGCCGAAGTATAGCAAAGAGTCTGCGGGTTGTAAATGCTACTCTGAGCCTGGAGATTTCCTCTGGGCGAGCTATTCGACAGGCTAATTTGATAGGCTAATGAAGATATGGTAAATTATTTAGATTTTGGGAAGACCGAGTAATTGCATCATGCCTTTGCTACAACTTAGTGATAACCCAGTCTGAAGTCTCTCAATTCACGTCGTAATTAGGAGGCTGGTATTGAAAGCAGAGAAACTAGGAAGATTCGAGCATATTTTCAGCCCAAGGGCAGTCGCTGTAATAGGAGCGTCCGACAGCGATGGTTTCTCACAGGCTTTAATGGGTACAAAGCTCAGAGACAGTCTGTTCTTGGTTAATCCCAAGTATAAAGAACTCCACGGCAAAAGATGCTATGCCAGCATCTTAGATGTAGAGGACGGGATTGACTATGTTGTCATAGCAGTGCCGGCATTGCTAGTCCCCAGAATATTGGGCGAATGTATAGAAAAGGGGGTAAAAGCCGTCCACGTCTTTACAGCGGGTTTCAGTGAAACTGGAATGGAAGAAAGGAAGGTTTTGGAGGACGAGGTGCGGAATATAGCCAAAGGCAAAGTCAGCTTAATTGGTCCTAACTGCATGGGAATATGTTGCCCCAAGTCTGGTTTAGCTTTTATTCCCGATGTCTTAGCCGAGGAAGGTCCAGTCGGAGTGATTTCACAAAGTGGCACCTTTGCTGAGCAATTCTTGTCCGTTGGGAGCCTAAGAAATGTGAAATTCAGCAAGGTTATCAGCTACGGAAATGCCATAGACCTCGACTGTCCCGACTTCTTGGAATACCTGGCAAATGACCCTGAAACCAAGGTCATAGCTTTATATATAGAGGGGACAAAGAACGGCAAGCAACTCAGAGCGGCGATGACCGAGGCTGCCAAACTGAAGCCAGTACTGGCGCTCAAAGGAGGAGTAACCGAGCACGGCCGCCGGGCGGCATCTTCTCATACAGGTTCATTAGCCGGTTCACCAGAAATCTGGGGTTCACTTTTTAGGCAGGCTGGCGTAATCCAGGTGGAGGACTTCGACGGACTGCTGGACACCAGCTTGGCATTGTCCTGCGTGCGGCTCCCTTCAGGGAAAGGGACCGCCATTATTACCAACTCCGGTGGTTTTAGTGTGCTCGAAACTGATTTGTGTGTGAAAGCCGGACTGGAGGTCCCTCAATTCACGCAAGAAACGATAGCTGAATTGCGCAGAATGGTTCCAATAGCGGGAACGAGCATAAATAATCCCTTGGATGCCTGGCCAATATTCTATAGTATGCCCGGAACAACAGGGACACTGGCAGATGCTATCAAAATCCTGTCTCGCGACAAGAATATTCATTCCATAGTGTTGCACTTTGACGAAGTGCGTTACCTGCGGCTGGTGTTTGGAGAAGCGACGGAAAACTTCCTGAAGGAATTGGTTAAGATTATGGTCCAGGGGTGCAGATATGCTCGAGATGAAATGGGCAAGGCCATAATGGTTTGCGTTTCACTCGACGCCTATTCGGAAGATGAAGAGGATAGAAGGTATCACTTGCTGGCAAAGAAGGCTTTTGAAAGCGAGCAGTTCCCTGTATATCCCGCGCTTGGTGCCTCTATCAAGGCTCTATCCAACTTGTACAGGTACAAGGCACGGTCTCACAACCCATAGACTCTGCCACCAATGCCAATCGCCAGCTTTGGCCAATACGGGATCGGGGCCTCAAATCTCGTAAGTCGTCAGACAATACCAAACGCGCAGTCGCAAAGGAGAGCTCCCCACAAACGGGTGCTAGTAAGTCACTTATTGTAGGACGGGATTTCAGACCAGTCCAATTTTCTGGGCCACTATCTCCCTGTGGAAGTCAGTATTGCCAAAAGCAATATCTGCGGCCTTGCTTCTGCGGTAATAAAGGGGTATGTCGTGGTCAGCACTGGTAGCGATTGCCCCGTGTAGTCTCACTGCCCACTTGCTAACGTCCTTGTAGACTTCATTGACATATGCCTTTGCCATAGAGGCTTCTCTGGCGCAGGGAAGTCCCTCCGACTCCATCCAGGCTACTTCATAAACCAGAAAACGGCTGGTTTCCATGGCTGTCCACATGTCAGCCATCTTGTGTTGAAGTGCTTGGAAAGAGCCAATGGGCCTTTCATATTGAACTCTTTCTTTGGAATACGCCACGGTCATTTCTACACAGGTCTCTATAGCACCTATGGATTCGGCACATTTAGCGATGGCGCCTTTACGCAACATCGTTTCCACAATGGGCCATCCCTCATCTAGTTTGCCCAGTATATTCTTCTTGGGCACAGTGACGTCCTTGAAACGCACTTCGCACAGCTTATCTGCGGCGGTGGTAGGCATCACCTCGCAGCTTATTCCCGGAGTCTTGGCGTCGATAATAAAAAGGGTGATGCCCTTCTCGGGCGAAGCCCCATCTTTTGTCCTTGTGACGCAGAGGATGTGGCTGGCAACATGGGCCATTTCCACGAAGAGCTTGGTACCGTTTATTATGAAATCATTTCCTTTGGGTGTTGCCTTAACAGCGATTCCGGAAGCATCGAAGACGCCTTCGGTTTCCAGGAGAGCTGTGGTAAGAACTAATTCGCCTCGAGCTATCTTGGGAAGTAGATCCTTCTTCTGCTCTTCAGTTCCTGCCTGGAGTATGGGGAAGGTGCTGGTCACAGTGGCTATTAATGGCCCGGGAAGAATGTTTCTGCCTATCTCCTCCAAGAGAACAACCAGGTCCTGGAAGCTATAACCCATGCCGCCGTATTCCTCAGGTATGATGAGGCCCATCCACCCCAGTTCCGCCATCTTCTTCCAGACTTCAGGAGAGTATCCTTCTGTGCTTTGTTCGAGTTTTCGTACCAGAGTCTTGGGACATTCGGTCGTGAGAAAATCCCGTGCCATCTTCTTCAGTATTTCTTGTGTTTCAGTAAATCTAAGGTCCATCATTCCTCCTTATCGAAGCTCAGTTTATCTTATCCTGGGTAAGCCGAGACCGTACCAGGCGATGATATTCCTTTGTATTTCATTGGTTCCCATGGATACGGTGGTTATGAAGTGTTCGTGGAACATCCTCTCCCACACCCCATCTAAAGGAGCCCATCGAGAGGTCTTGACCTGACCATAGGGACCCATAATGTCTGTAACCACAAAGGCAAAACGCTCGCCCAGTTCACTGAAGAAGATTTTGCCTGCCGAGGCATCCATCAGAGACATTTCGTTTCTGTTCTGTAAATCAGCGACACGATATGCCAGAGCACGGGCTGCCTCTAGTTGGCAAGCTAGCTCAGCTAGCCTGTTACGGACAAGCGGGTTCTTGGCCAATGGTTGCCCATGTCGTTTGGTCTGGTTGCAGAATGTGACCACTTGTTCCAGCCCCCGGATCATGCTCATGATTTCGTTTATGCCAGACCTCTCGAAACCAGCCAGGAGATTCACAACAGCCCAGCCTTCGTGTTCTTGGCCGACAATGTTCTTGGCTGGCACATGGACATCGTCGAAATAAACCTCGCAATAAGGAGCATGGCCATCCAGGTATGGAATTGGCCTTATTGTTATCCCCGGCGTCTTCATATCGAGTAGAATGAAGGTCATGTTGTGATGTTTTCGACCGGCCGGGTCTGTCTTGAACACACCGAAGCCCCAGTCGCCTTTGTGAGCGCCCGTATTCCAGGTCTTCTGACCATTTATGACGTACTCGTCGCCCTTCTTTATTGCTGTTGTAGATAGAGAGGCAAGGTCTGAGCCAGCATTGGGCTCGCTCCATAGTTCGCACCACATAACTTCTCCACGGGCAATAGGTGGCAGGAATTTTCTCTTTATTTCTTCACTTGCAGCCTGCAGCAAGGTTGGGGCAAGCATTTGCACTCCAAAAATATCTACTCCGGGAATGCCATAGTATCCTCTGGCTTCGGCAAAGAGGACGCGATCCATCATGTCGCCTTTGCCGCCATGTTCAGGTGGCCAACCCAGGGCAAGCCACCCCCTCTTGGCAAATTCCTTGGCACAATGCAGATTGTACTCCCAACACTTGTCATCTTCGTAGATGGTCTCAAATCCCAGAAAGTGGGGCGGTCTTCTTTTTTCGAGTTCTTTACATACGTCATAGAACTCTTGTTTGCGAACTTTTTGTTCGTTCGTGAGCGCAAGATCCATGTCTACCTCCTTTGAGTCTGAAAATATTGTGACTGGGCTGCTTGAATTTGCGCCTTATTTTAATTTGTGTGGGGGAAATTGTCAAAAGGCTTGTAGTAGTATGGGCCGGACGATAGAAACCGGAAATGGGGGAGGTTCTGCCACTATGGCTAAAGGTCAGAGAAATGCAACATGCGTCCCTGTTGCAACTTAAGGATATCTCTGATGGGGCGAGAACCCGCTCTCGGGGATTAGAAAGCCCTTTCCTGAGGATTAGCAGTCTTCCCGAAAACTGCGCCGGGGCTACACACACAATTCGGGCCTGGCAAGCCCCGGAAACTGGCTTTTACAAATCCTAATTACACTATTTCCAGTCTGACTCTCTTATCCTCTTTGGCTGCCTTTACTCGAAGTAGCGTCCGTAGTGCCTGAGCTACGCGACCCTGTCTGCCAATAACCCTTCCCTTGTCATCGGGAGCAACCTCTAATTTAATTAGTAATCCTTCATCACTATTTTCCTCGGTGATCTTCACTGCATCAGGTGCTGCGACAATGGATTTGATAATGTATTCCAGCAGGTCTTTCATTTCGCCTCCTTAATAGTTAATTTTGGCCTGAGGTCGGCTTAACCTTGTCCATAATGCCTAGTTTGCTGAGCAAGCTGCGCACCGTAGCCGTCGGCTGTGCTCCAGATCTAAGCCATTTCAAAGCTTTTTCTTCATCAATGCTCGTAGTTGCGGGATCAGTCAAAGGATTGTAATGGCCGATAATCTCGATAAATTTGCCATCACGGGGAGAGCGACTATCGGTTACTACCACTCGGTAGAATGGCCTGTTTCTCCTCCCCATACGGCGTAGTCTGATTTTAACCATTTTTCAAGGTGATTATCTCTTAAATGTCAATGTTTGTCAATGGTTTGTCCTCGTTCAGTACCTTATGCTAGCACCTGGCCCAAGTATCCTGGAGAAATAAGGCCTTACATTTATGCCACGAATGCCCAGAGAGATTCGCGAAGGAAGTAAGGAAGAAGACTAGAGTTACAGAGAGGTTTCCTGATGATATCTCAAGCAAAATCCTTTTTGCGTATAAACATACCGTTTTGCCATGTCAGGTTTTTGCCAGTTCGCCACTAGAGAATCTTCAGCCTAGGGTTATGAACTAGATTATCCCTCAATAGACTCTCTGTACCTCTGGGCTACCTTTGCCCAGGTCCACTTCTGTTCCACAAGCCTGCGGCCGTTTGTGGCCAATCTCAACCGCTCTGTTTCGTTGCTTAGCAAATCGGTGATTTTTGTTGCCATTTCTTCTGTGCTTTTCACTAAATAACCAACGTTGTCATCCTGGAAAACAAACCTGTGAGCTTCAATGTCGTTGACTACAGGAACAGTCCCGGTAGCCATGGCTTCAACCAAGGGAATGCCAAACCCTTCAAAGGTAGAGTTGGAAACATAAACAGCAGAGCTCGATAATAACTCAATTTTCTCCCTCTCCGGTAAATACCCATGCATGAAAACGTTCTGGAATAAATCAAGTGCCTCAATCTTTCGCCTCACCTGTTCGTGTTTAGGACCGTCGCCAACGATGTGTAACTTTACTTCAGGAAATTTGTTCCTTACCATAGCGATAGCCTCAATAAGGGAACTCACCCTCTTAAGCTCTGTCAACCTACCGATGTAGATTAGACTATAGGGTATCTTATTCACGGAGAATGGGTAGTCTTCGACATTGACGCCGTTGCCTACAACCACAATCTTGTCTTGACAAAATCCCTCTTCCGTTAGAACACCTTGTACCATAGGACTGATCACGGCGATTTTATCCAGCTTGATCAGACGAAGTGCTGCTTTCTCCAACACCCCGATTACCCGCATTGCACATTTGGATGAGCTACCGACGTTCGAGGCATGAGAGGCATGGTATAAATGATGGATAACTCCTATCTTGAACGGCCCCTTCGGAGCAAAACGGAGAAGGAACGATGCCAGCATGCCATTTCCTATCAATATATCTGGGGCGGCCTCTTTGATATATCTATTTGCTTCTTTACAGAAAGATACCCCGCCGGCGTGCATCCACCTTACCCACCTGGAGCCTCCCATACATATTATGTTGACCCCCCTGTATTTAGCTTCCTGAATTTGCTTGTTCCCCGAGAAGTTAGGACACAGAATAGTAGTATCGTAGTCTGAAGCTAGGCCGGTTAAAGCAGACAAGGCATGTGCTAACCCTCCTTCAGTGTAGGCAAGCTCATCTTCCTTGATTATTGGCCCGCCAGTGTGGTTGACAAGGACTATCCTCTTCGTTCTTTTCATAACCCTCGAGAAACCCTTTAGTAATGGGTAAATTGAATTGTCATTCCCTAATAGACGGGTTGGCCTTATTTTGAAGTCTTACCTTATCGGCTGCATTCTTCTTCTCTAAGGGTAAGCTCTGTTAGAATATATCACAAAATGGCACTGATTGTAACAGGTAGGTTTCTCTAGGACTTGTATTTGACAGGACTAATAAAACGTAGTAGATTGCGTTGAGGTTTTGGGAAGACCGGACTATTACCATTGATTTGTGCAAATCCAGAAGTGGAACTCTACATGAACGGTAGTTAGATGAGTGGGAAAGAAACCGACGAAAGACTCTATGAGCGGACTTTAAGAGATCTGAAGCGTGGCAAATTCCCCGGGGACTTTAATGTAAAGTTGAGAATGTGTGACCCAGGGCCAGGTGAGAAGATTCTGGACATAGGATGTGGTATTGGATGGTTTGCTGCCACTGTGGCGTCTCAGTATAGAGCTGAAGTATTAGCTATTGACGCCTCTAAGTATTCTATTAACGAGGCAAGAAAAAGGTATGGAAACGTAAACAATCTTGATTTTCAGGTTTGTGATGCCCTGCTAATAGAGTATGAAGAGGCGTTTGATAAGATTTTGTGTCTTGATGTGTTAGAACATTTTTCCCATAAAGACGCTCAGATCTTATTGAAGAAGATTCACACAGCCTTGAGAGAGGGAGGCAGTCTAGTTTTGTGCGTACCGATAAATGACGTTTGGCACTTGCCGCCTGTGCGAAAACTGGCCAGCTTTCTGAATATCCCAACGTTTGAACATAAGACATTCTTCAGTATGCGAAAGGTCGAAGCGGAGCTCAAGCAAGTTGGATTTTCTATAGTAGAGTTGTCACCCTGGTTTTACCTCGAGGATCAGCTCAAGATAACGTTGCCACACAGGGTATGTTCCTTGCCACTAATTGGCAAATACTTTGTGGGTAGTGTGAATGTTCGCGCCGTCAAGAATGGCTATGCTCCTTCGTCCTTTCTCCGAAATAACGGTGAAACATTCAATCTCGTTAATACACTAGTCCAGAGATGATGATTAGATTATAATTCTTTGAGACATGTGGAATAACATATGGCAGATTCTCGGCATGGTCACTGCAGGTGGCCTACTATGGCTGGGCATTGTGTTTGTGCTGGCTGTGCTCATGGAGCTAGGGTTACCTGTAACCTCTCCCATTTTCGAAGGCTTGCTGATTTTTACTGGTTTTCAAGTTGTTCAGACCGGCTATGTTGCAGCCGCGTTGCCATTTCTAGCAGTAGCCATGGCAGGTCGCTTATGCGGCTCTATGGCTAGTTATCGTCTTTCATGCAGCTTGGGAAACACGGTAATAAATAGAATTGGCAAGCATATTCGGGTTACTCAGGACCGAATTGACCTGGTGAAACAAAGACTGGGGACACTTGCTGTACCTAGCATAATCGTGGCACGTTTTACCCCAGGGCTTGGCCTTGTCAGTAATATTGCCTCTGGAATATCTCGAATTCGCTACAAAACATTTTTGACCGCTGTCCTGATACATGTCTTGGCCTGGGAGGCAATATTCCTGGCATTAGGAGCACTGGGGGGCAAGGTGTCAAAGTCCTTCAATCCCCAGCTTTATCCCACCGTGCTCATCATCTGGATAGTGGTAATGGTTATCGTCGGCATCGTTGTAAGTTATTTTGCCTTTCGGCGAATTAGGACTAGTAAGTAGCTATTTCTACCTTTCCAATAACTGGTCAAAAAGAAAGCGGTCGATCAACATTCTCATAGTGACATTGCCCTTCTTAAGATCCGCCTTGAGATCAGCAGTCAGCCGCCGCACTACAATAATAATGAGCAAGGCAAGAAAAGCCTGGGTGATAGTCGTTAATCCTTTGGAATGCCAAGAAGCTGCTGGAGCTGCAATGAAACCCAAAAGCATACCCAAAGGTAAACTCAGAGCCATGGGATGACTAGACGTATAGGCTTTGGTTTCGCCATCCTTGGTCTCATGGGAGGTAGTACTGCGCCTCTCGTAATAATATCTTAGAGCAGCACCTGTGGCAAAAAATATAAGGGAGAGCAGAGCCCAATATACTCCGTAGAGCAAAGATAAGGTCATCACCACGCCTACAGCTGGAGCATTCCCCTTCTCCCCACGGCCACCGTAAGGTGGCGGCCACATTTGTCCCGCTACAGTCGTCACACCGGAGAAAGCAACCGCTATGCTTGATATACCGAGGCCGGAGCCGATCAGTATGACAATAACTCCTTTGAAGAAATCGACTGCGCCTGCCAATATAGCTAATTTCTTGCCTGTCTGACGCCACAAAGCAATGTGTAAATCTTGTTCTTGAGATATATCCAGGCCGCTCAGTCTGGCTAATGCAACGGAAAAAGGGAGGGAACCAAAAAGATAACCACCGCCGATCAAGATGATTTCAGCTAGCATCTTTCCTTAAATCAACAATGCTGTAATCCAAGTTTTCCTCCTCCAACCTCTGCACCAAGATTGAGACGTTGTTTTCACTACAGACCACTAGAAAGAGCAAGCCACGGTAAGCTGCCTCTATGGCCTGCTTCCCGGACGCCATGAACGTAATCAGGCTTTGCACCTATCTGCCTCAATGCTACCAGGGCTTCCGTGCCCAGTGCTCCCACTAGCTTCGCTTCTTTTACCTCCCTTTTCAATCGGGCCAGGTTGGTGCTCTTGGAACCTCCATTCTGCACATTGGGCACTTTGCCTATGATTACTTTAGCTGGCTCGAGTTTGATTACACCTTCAATGTTGCGAATGCCGACATCCTGTCCTTTTTTAGCCTCAGTTACCGTTATTCCTTTGGCCGCTTTGCGCTTGACAACATTCGAGGCGAGGAGCAAGCCGTCTTTCATATATAGGGATGCTGGTTGGCCAGCGGATAGGTCGCTATCAGCTATCGCCGTGGTGGTTGATATATCAGCCACCACTTTACTGACAGACCAAGCGTAGCTATGTAGCTGCCGGGACATCTGCAAAACCCAATCTACGCCCTCCTTGGTGACCTTGTATCGGGAGCGACCCTGGGAACTCAGCCAGCCGTCCTTCATCAATTCCCTTATGTATTCGGAAACCGCCTGCGAAGTGATACCCAATCTTGGGGCGATGTCTTTCTGCTGTATGTTAGGCTGATGTGCAGCTATCTCCACCATTATCTGAAACTTGGTCGCCAGGTTCTTGCTCTTTAGTATTTGCGCCATATTAGCCATTATAGCACTTGCTAGCCAGGCTATGGTTAACTCTGTAAGTCATCATAATCTTCCCTGAAAAGCTATTGACAATTCCCTGGATAGTAGTGGTATTATGTTCCCATAAGACCGACATAAGGTTGAGGGTCACCTGTGTGCATCAGATGGTTGTCACAGTTCTCATCATGTTCAGTTCAACACGCACGAGGGAGGTGCAGCAATGAAAAATAGAAAAATCCTCTTACCAGCTCTATTCTCTATCGTTCTCGTCTTCAGCCTGATTCTTCCCGCTTCGATGGCGGAGCTTCAGCAACAGCGCCTGTACCAGATGACTATTCTGTTATTGATTCGACATTGGATGTGTCAAGCTCTACCTCTACAATGGCTCTGAATACACCTGCGGGGAACATCACACCCATGGTCGCCGCAGGACTTGAGCACATCGTGGGGCTCAAGTCGGACGGCACTGTGATGGGTGCGGGATACAACATTGCCGGCCAGTGCAACGTTGGCAACTGGACAGACATCACTCAGGTCGCCGCGGGCAACAGTCACACGGTGGGGATTAAGCCCGACGGGACCGTGGTCGCCGTGGGCTGGAACGCATTCGGCCAGTGCAATGTCGGCGGCTGGACGGACATCACTCAAGTCGCCGCAGGCATCGAGTACACAGTGGGGATTAAGTCCGGCGGCACCGCGGTCGCCGTGGGAGTCAACAACTTCGGGCAGTGTAATGTGGGCAACTGGACGAACATCATCCAGGTCGCCGCCGGCTGGGGCCACACGCTGGGGGTTAAGGCCGACGGCACTGTGATCGCCGTGGGACGGAATGACCTTGGGCAGTGCAATGTCGGAGGCTGGACAAGCATCATCCAGGTTGCTGCACGCGTGTTTCACACGGTGGGGCTTAAGGCCGACGGCACCGTGGTCGCCGTGGGCGATAACTACGCAGGCCAGTGCGATGTCGGCAGTTGGAGTGACATTGTCCGGGTCGCCGCAGGAGCTGGGTACACGGTGGGGCTTAAAGCAAATGGCACCGTGGTTGCCGTGGGGAACAACAGCTACGGGCAGTGCGATGTCGACAGTTGGAGCGAGATTGTCCAGGTCGCCGCAGGCAAGTCTTATACGGTGGGGCTTAAAGCCGACGACACTGTAGTCGCCGTGGGAGACTTGCACTCCGAGCAGTGCGATGTCGGTGGGTGGACAGGGATAGTCCAGGTCGCCGCAGGCAAGTCTTATGCGGTGGGGCTTAGAGCCGATGGCACCGTAGTCGCTGCGGGACCCAACAACACGGCGCAATGCAATGTCGAAGGCTGGTCGGACATCGTCAAGGTCGCTGCTGCTGACACTCACACGGTGGGGCTTAAAGCCGACGGCACCGTGGTCACCGTGGGCGTTAACTACTGGGGGCAATGCGGTGTTGGCACCTGGACGGACATCACCCAAGTCGGCGCAGGTCCCACGAACACGGTGGGGCTTAAGGAGGACGGCACCGTGGTCGCCGTGGGCGTTAACTACGCAGGCCAGTGCGATGTCGGCGGCTGGAGGGGCATCAACCAGACCGCCGCAGGCGGTGCGTTCACGGTGGGGCTTAAGGACGACGGCACCGTGGTCGCCGTGGGGGACAACAGCTACGGGCAGTGCAGTGTCGGCAACTGGACGGACATCACCCAAATCGCCGCAGGAGTTGGGCACACGGTGGGGCTTAGGTCCGGCGGCACAGTGGTCGCCATGGGAGCCAACGCCTATGGGCAGTGCAACGTCGGAGGCTGGACGAATATGATTCAGGTCGCCGCGGGGTTGGCTAACACGGTGGGAGTCAAGGCCGACGGCACTGTGGTCGCCGTGGGAGGCGAATTTGAGTTTCCCACATGGAATCTGAGAGTTATCGAGTATACCCTCGCTATCTCCAACACCGCTGGAGGCTCGGTAACCACCCCTGGAGTAGGGAATTTTACCTATGATGAGGGAACAGTAGTTGACTTGGTGGCGACTCCAGCTAGTGGCCACAGGTTTGTCAACTGGACAGGCGGTGCGGATACCATCGCAAACGTCAACGCCGCCGCGACCAATATCACCATGAACGGCAACTACTCCATCAAGGCCAATTTTGAACAGGTCCCATCCGGTGGGTGGTGCTTCATTGCCACCACAGCCTATGGCACGCCCGTGGCCGAGGAAATACAAATTTTGCGCGAATTCAGAGATGAATATCTGCTCACCAACCGACTGGGGCAAACCCTGGTAGGCCTCTATTACAAGGTCAGCCCACCAATAGCCCAGTTCATGACTGAGCATCCCAGCCTAAAGCCGCTAGTAAGGGCTGGGCTATTGCCTGTTGTAGCTATGAGCACGGTAGCCGTCAACACCACCTCGACCGAGAAGATGGCCATAGTAGGCTTGATAGCGCTGGTTTCAGTGGTGCTGGCTGTCTGGGCAACGAGGCGGCAGGGCAGAGGTTCAGAGTGTAGCCGGGGGTAAAACTCAACCTCACCCAAACCCTCTCCCGTCGAGGGAGATGGTTTTATACGAAATTACCGGGGGACTCTAGATTAGTAAAGCGAGCTGGGGCAAGTGCACCTCAATATGCACCTGTTACAGCGAGGCTGCCGAGCGCGGCATATCCGCCGGCCATGCTCTATCATATGGACATGGAATTGATATACCTTGGAGGGTGGAACTTGTGCTTGCAGCAATCTAGGTGCCTTCTCTATGGTTACCTTGAGACCAATTAGTCCCAGTCTTTTGGCTACTCGAAAAATATGGGTATCCACAGGCAGGGACGGCTTCCCCAGGGAAAAAAGCAGCACACAGCTAGCTGTCTTATGTCCGACCCCAGGCAGACGCATCAAGTAATCTTCAGCTTCAGTCATAGTCTTGGACTTGAGAAAGTCGAGGGTGATGCGACCCTGCTCCTTTTCAATTTGCCCAAGTACCTGCTTGATTCTACCGGCCTTGATTTGGAATAATCCCCCGGACTTAATGACCCGGGCGATATGCTCTGCTGGAGCCGAAGCTACAGCTTCCCAGCTATCGAAGCTAGCTTTAAGAGAGGCAAAAGCTCTTCCCGAATTTGTGTCCGAGGTATTCTGGGACAGTATAGTTCCTATGAGCACGTCAATAGGGTCCCTATCCGGCTGCCACTTGCGAGGGCCATATTCCTGTTCTAAGAGCTTAGTAACTTCTTCGATAGCCACCGGCTCAAAAATATCATGTCGGCGTCTCTTGATGCAAAGATGCCTGCTCCCCGATGACATTTGCGGCAACCTGGGGGAATCAGCTAAGATAAGCGTCTTCGAAATGGGAGACAAATATGACTCTTGTAGAGAAGATATTAGCCAAAAAAGCTGGGAAGAAAGTTGTGAGGCCGGACCAGATAGTCGAGGTCTCTGTGGACCTGGCTATGATACACGATGCTCTAGGTGCGCATACGATTGCCAGGTTCAAAGAACTGGGCGTTAGAAAGGTCTGGGACCCTTCAAGAATAATAGTAGTGCTGGACCACTATGTGCCCAACAAAGATATAGATACTGCCAAGAAGTGTCTCAACATAAAGAAATTTGTCCTCGAACAAGGCATAGAAAACTACTATGAGGTGGGAAAGGGTGGCATAGCCCATCAGGTGCTTGTGGAGAAGGGGCATGTACTGCCGGGAACTACTCTTGTTGCTGTGGACAGTCATACCACGACGTCGGGTGTAATGGGGGCGTTCGCGACCGGGATTGGTGTCGATGAAATGGCTGTGGTCTTCAAAACGGGCAAGCTATGGGAGCGGGTCCCGGGCACTATCAGGATAAATGTTGAGGGCAAGCTGAATCCTCCCATAATGTCGAAGGACTTGATGCTTTTGATACTGAAGCGGTTGGGCGTGAGTGGGGCCCTGTTCAAGTCTCTTCAATATACAGGCTCGACCATCAGCCAGATGAGCATTGAGAGCCGCATGGTCTTAACTAATATGGCAATAGAGTCGGGTGCCACCAATGGCATCATCGAGCCTGACCAGAAGACACTGGATTTCCTGAAATCCAGGACTAACCAGCCCTTCGAGGTTATTCGGAGCGACCCGGATGCGGAGTATGCAGAAACACTGGAGTTCCACGCTGATGATATTAAGCAGCCCATAGTGGCTGTGCCGTCTAAGCCGTCAAATGCTGTCGGAGTTACCGAGGTCGAAGGGACCAAAATTGACCAGGCATTTATCGGCTCGTGCACCAACGGACGTCTGGAAGATCTCAGGATGGCTGCCAGGATACTCAAAGGGCGGAAGGTAGATAAATTCACCAAGGTTATCGTCATACCGGCCTCACAGGAAGTCCTAAAAGCCGCTCTGGCGGAGGGGTTAATAGCGACGTTCGTGGAGGCTGGGGCTGTGGTCGGTCCGCCCACCTGTGGTCCGTGTATGGAAGCGCATATGGGCATACTGGGACCGGGCGAGGTTTGCATAAGTACAGCCAATCGCAACTTTCAGGGGCGGGCGGGAGATGTGACGGCCAAAATATATCTAGCATCGCCAGCGACCGTGGCAGCCTCGGCATTGAAAGGCAAAATAAGTGACCCGCGGGAGTTTTTCTAAATGCCCCCAAAAGTCTTGTGGCTTTTCGGATGACCCCGATAAATTTGACTCTGGATTTACGGGGGTTCCCAAGACAATCGTCAGGTTTTCATGGATAGATTAGGAGGGTAGATGGAACTCAAAGGCCGAGTCTGGAAGTTTGGCAAGGACGTTGACACGGATGAACTCTTTGCCGGAAGGTTCATGATGGGCGGTGATGAAACGAGCCGGAGCCAATATCAGGAGTTTATCGCGAAAAGCGGACTGAGCGATGTCGGACATCGTGAGAACGTGCCCAAGGATTTCCTCACCAAGGTTGTGAAAGGTGACATTATAGTTGCCGAGGAGAACTTCGGCATTGGTTCAAGCCGGCAGCAGGCTGCGGAGACTCTGAAGTTTAAGGGTGTCCAGGCTGTAGTAGCCGACTCAATCCACAGGATATTCTTCAGGAACTTCTGGAACCTGGGCTGCCCGGCTATAGATCTGCCAGGGATTTCGGCAGAGTTCAAGACCGGGCATGAGATAATGATAAACCTCAGGCAGGGCACTATCAGGAACCTCACTACAGGCAAGGAGTTTCAGTTTCACCTGATAATCCCGTCATGGTTTATAGATATGGTGGAAGCTGGTGGTTTGATTCCCTACCAAAAGTCCCTGAAAACTTAGACTCCAGACATTATTGTAGTGCGACCTTTTAAGGTCGTGCAGTCCTGCGGTTGCACGAGGCTAAAGCCTCGCACTACATTTTGGATTGTGGTGACTTCGGTGTCGCGATTTCTGCAAATGGCTTTATGCTCTTCCGGGATTTATGATAGTGTATCCCTGAGAACCCGATGCACAAAGTCCTTTGGGACATGGACCCCGGCATCGATGACGCCCTCGCTTTGATTCTGGCGCTAAAATCGCCTGAAGTCCAAATCCTGGGCATCACTACCGTGGCGGGCAATGCTCCTGTGGAAATGACCAGCGCCAACGCTCGCCGAGTCTTGGAGTACCTGAATGCAGAGAGCATCCCGGTTGTCATGGGGGCAGCCAACCCCTTGAATCACCCGTTAGAAGATGCCCTGAGCTATCATGGCCTGGATGGGCTGGGCAATTGTAATTTGCCTCCTCCCAAGCTGCCGCTGCACCCTGATGAAGCCTGGGATTTCCTTGCCCGGTTGGTTCTGGATGCTCCTGGTGAAGTTACTCTGATAGCGACGGGACCCTTGACCAACGTGGCTCGTGCTTTTGAGCTTCATCCCGAACTATCTGGACTTTTGGCCAGGCTGGTTCTTATGGGAGGTGGCTATGGCCTTACGCCCTATGGCAAAGGGAATCGCACTCCTTTTGCCGAGTTCAATATCTGGCAGGACCCTGAGGCTGCACATATAGTATTCAATTCCGGAGCGAATGTTTTTGCTGTGGGGCTGGATGTAACTATGGACCCCGCGGCTTGCCTTACTAGCCAGCATCTGGGGCAAATCAAGACCAGGCATACACCGGCTGCACATCTGGTGGCCCAACTGGTAGAATACGAGGTAAAACACCATGGATGCTGTAGAATGCATGACCCGCTAGCTTTGGCAACGCTGTTGGATAGTTCCCTGCTCGGTTTTATATTGGCAAGAGTAGAAGTCGTTAAGGGAAATGACTGGGATAGAGGAGTCACTCGTATCCTGCCCTGTGATAGCTCTCAGCCGATACACGTAGCTTCTGCCGTGGACGGGCCTCGCTTTCTGAAGCTATTTCTATCACGCATACTGGAGGAGTAATATGGTCAGCCTGGTAGTATGTGGCGCCATAAACTGGGATGTTAGCTGCTTCGTAGACCGGCTGCCAGTGCCTGGTGAAGAGGTTGTTGCGGAGTATATCACCCGGGTATCTGGAGGGACGGGGGGCAATGTTGCTGTGGCGGCAGCCCGGATATCTGGGGGCTAAAGAAGTTGCCCTGATAGGGGCTCTGGGAAGGGATGACATCGCTCGCCAGCAAATTGCTGCCCTCGAGGATGAGGGAGTCGTCACCACGGGAATCAGCCAAATTGCGGGAGAGGAATCGGGGCAGGCTTATATACTTGTTGACCAAACGGGAGAGAACGTTATTGCTAGCCATCTTGGGGCGAATGCCAGGCTCGGTCTGAAACACTTGAAAAAAGTAGAGCTTAGACGGCAGCTACGGGAATGTCAGGGCATAGTTCTGACCGACCCTCCTTTGGAGGTGGCCCAGGGGCTGGTAAACGTGGCAAAGCGGCATGACATCCCCTTGTTGTGGGACCCGGGAATTCTGATAAGCCCAAATCGGGAAGCACTGCTCTCTCTTGCTAAAGAAGCCGAAGTCATCTTCTTAAACGAAACAGAGGCGAGTGCTCTGCTGGGAACTTCTGAGTTGAATATGAGCTTGCAGCGATTGCGGAAGCTAGAATTCGCCAATCACACAGTACTCAAACTTGGCGCTCAGGGAGCTGTCATGCTTGAACCGGGTAGCGGTACAGTGATCGAACTCCCAGCCTTGCCTCTCAAGGAGCTGGGTCTGAATGTGATTAACACAGTGGGTTGTGGAGATGTCTTCGCTGGGGTCTTTGCCGGCTACTATGTTATGGGAAGTGGCCTCGAACAATCGCTCATCATGGCCAGCGCTGCCGCTGGTCTTAACGCCACCCGCCCTGAAACCAGAGGCAGTCCTGACCGAGCCAAATTAGAGGAAGCAGTAAATCGCAGCCGCAACCTGGGATTTGTGCTTCGGAAGCGAAAGCTGTTTTGAAATATCCACTGTCGCTTTGAAGAGCTTCCCATTTTATGCCACCCCTCGCCAACCCCCATTTAGCTATCTTGCGTAGGTGCGGGACAGTTTTATCTCGCTGCACTACCTCTGCGCAACCTCGACGACTTTGTTCTTGCTCTTGAAGCCGCTGAGAATCCTGACCTGGCTCTGGGGTACACCGAAATGCTCTGCCAGTAATCTGATGACTGCCTCGTTGGCTTTGCCTTCCTTGGGCGGTTCTTTTACCTTGACCATGAAGCTATCACTTTCCTGACTCACTTCCTCGGTTCTGGAATTAGGCTTCACCTTAACTTGGATTTTCATTTGCTATCTCTCCCCATATTCCGTGCACATGAAATTCTACCAATCTAGCAGGCGTGATCTCGGTTGCTCAGGGACTCTTTGCTGTGAGCAAATACCCGGATATAGTTGCTGGTCAGCCCTGAGTATATGCCGCTTCCGGGCTCAGTTTCCTGCTCCCACAGGACTGGCATAGTTTGCCCCAAGAACCGCTCACAGAAGCGCCGTCGAGAGCTTCGGGATAGCTCCAGCATCCGCTGGTTACGCTCTTGTTTGACTTTGTCTTTATCTGCCTGGGCATACTGGCTGCCGCTGTATCAGGGCGCGGTGAGAAAGGGAAGACATGAATGTTGGCGAAACCAGCTTGCTGGCAAAAAGAGTAGCTCTGTTCAAATTCTTCATCGCTTTCACCCGGGAAACCAACCATGATATCTGTGGTTATAGCCGCATATGGTATCTTCTCTCTAATCAAATTTATTGTTTTCTGATATTGGTCCAGAGAGTAGCTCCTCTTCATCCTTTGCAGCACGGTCCCGCTGCCACTTTGCAGGGCCAGGTGGAAATGCGGACAAAGCCTTTCGTCCTGCCACAAGGCGAGAAGTTCAGAGGATATTTCCGAAGGCTGTAAGGATGAGAGACGTAATCTCTCGATGCCTGTGTTGTCGAGAATACGCTGGACCAAATCCCTCAGGTTAGCGGGGGATCCTTCGCTAACGCTCAGGACAATGCCTTTATAGCTGCCAACTTTCGTCCCGGTGAGGACGACTTCCCTGTAGCCGAGGGCGGCCTTTTGCTTAACTTCGTCGATTATCTGAGAAGCGGGCAGAGGAATATTCGCGAGGTCTCACTTTGGGCACAATGCAATATGTGCAGGGGCCATGACAGCCATCCTGAATCTTTATCAGGCTACGAGTCCTGACGATGTCAGCGATAGGCGAGATTGCTTCGCTTCGCTCGCAATGACATGATGGGGTCGTCTCAAGGACGGAAGAGGGTGCTGGCAATGATAAGTCCGTCACAATCTTAAGCAGGTGCTCTTTCTCTTCGTTATCAACTACGATGTTAGCAAGCTGGGCAAGGTCTTGGCGACTTCTCTGGGCATAGCAGCCGGTAGCGATAATCAGGGCGTGGGGATTTCTGCGCCTGGCCAACCTGAGCCAGTGGCGTGACTTGCGGTCGGCAATATGGGTGACTGTGCAGGTATTGGCAATATAAATATCGGCCACATCATTCGGAGATGCGATCTCAAAGCCCGACTGGCCAAACTGGTTTACTAAGGACTCTGTTTCCGCTTGATTGAGCTTGCAACCCAATGTATAGAAGGCTACTCTCATTGAGGTGGATTATATTTATTGCTTGGCTAGGTGGTCAAATTGTCATCGCTGGAGTTTGCTTAGCTACCATCCCATAGGGTATAGTTAGCGATTCCAGCCAAGGGTATTGGTCAAAGGTGCGAAATTGAATAAGAGAGCTCAATGGAAAGTCTTGCCTATGGTACCAGAAGACTACTCAAACGCTTCTGGGTTTCCTCCTTTAATTGCTCAACTTCTCTACAATCGTGGTATTAAACTGGACGGTATTGACCCTTTCTTGTCTGTTGACCGCAGACTGGAGGGTAATCCTTTCCTCCTTCCTGATATATCACAGGCTGTCAGCAGGATCTATGAAGCCGTGCTTGCGCGGGAAAAGATTGCCGTCTACGGTGACTTTGACGTTGACGGCGTCACAGCCATAGTTATTCTGGTCGAGGGATTGTCAAGGCTCGGTGCCGAAGTGATTCCCTATATTCCTGACCGCATCAAAGAAGGCCATGGATTGAAGATCTCAGCCCTGGAGAAGCTTCGTGCCCAGGGGATTAAGCTGATCATCACTGTTGATTGTGGCGTGACTGATACTGAAGAGGTAAAACAAGCTCAAGACATGGGAATGGATATGGTCATCACTGACCATCACATGCCGCTGAAAAGCTTGCCTCGAGCTGTAGCTGTAGTTGACCCCAAACGAAAGGATTCAGCGTATCCGTTTCCGGATCTGGCCGGTGCTGGCGTTGGCTTCAAGCTGCTGCAAGCGCTATTCCATAAAGATAGCCGGGAGAGATGGCTAACCAGGCTAATGGACTTAGTGGTTCTGGCCACAGTTACCGATTTGGTTAGCCTCGTCGGCGAGAATCGTTACCTGGTCAAGGAAGGGCTGAAGGAGCTTAATAATAGCTCCCGCGTGGGAATTCAGGAGATGGTCAAGTTGGCTGGCCTGAAGCTGGGTGAGCTTGATGCTGAACATATATCCTGGGTATTAGGACCTCGTCTCAATGCCGCCGGCAGGATGAACAATGCCTCCACCAGTTATCAATTACTAACCACTCAGTCACCCGAAGAAGCTCGCCTCCTGGCACTGGAACTGGAGAAGAAGAATGACGAGCGGCAAAAACTAACCAGTGAAGTACTAAGTCGAGCGAAGGAGAGGTTGGCTGCCAAATTACATCTGCCGTTGCTCGTAGAAGGTGACGAAGGCTACTCTATCGGTGTTATCGGGCTTGTTGCCAGCAAGCTCGTGGATGAATTCTACAAGCCCGCCATCATAGTCAACTTGGGCCCAGACTCGTGTCAGGGCAGCTGTCGCAGCATAGCTGAGTTCGATATTGTGTCTGCTTTAGCAGAATGCCATGATTTGCTTGTTGCCTTTGGTGGCCATCCATTGGCCGCTGGCTTCACTGTAAGTCGCCGAAATTTGGCTCAGTTAGAGCAACGGCTTGCGAGCCTCGCTGTGGACCGACTGGGTCATCTTGAACTCCGCCCTGAACTCGTTATTGATGGTGAGCTTCCTTTAGCTGCTTTCAGTGGACAGACCTTTAACCTCATCCAGAACCTGAGCCCCTTTGGGCATGGCAACCCACAGCCGACCTTTCTCACTCGAAAGGTCGAGGTAACCGAGTGTCGCAACTTTGGCAATCAGGGTGAGTGGCTGAGGCTGAAACTCAGGCAAGGAAATGTAACTTGGCAAGCTGTAGATTTTGAGTCGCACAAAAAACCGGAGGAAGTTCCGTCTCGCATAGATATTGTGTATAACCTGGAGAAGAGCTGCTGGGGTGGTGAAGAGGTGCTGAGCCTTAGTCTTCTCGATTTTGCTCCGGCTTAGCTTCGTCAGCAAGCTCGGCCACCAAAGCCTGTTTCTGAAATCGGCGCATCTTGATAATGAGCCAGGGTAAAAATACCGCCAATATTCCTATGTCAAGCACTTGGGCTTGACGAAGCCCCCCGAGCACTGGTACGTCAGTACGGAGAAACCTAATGCCAAAATCACCGACAGCAAGAATGCAAAGGAAAAAGAAGAAAAGACTGCCTTCGGGTTTGAATCTTCCCCGAAGTCGCCACACTATGACAAAAACTATCAGATTCCACAATAAATGATAAATTTGAGTGGGGTGGCAGCGGAGTGTTCAGAGGGGCCAGGCTATTCGGGTGAGTGTAGACGACTGCCCACGGGAGATCAGACACAGGAATGCCAGTAGCAGCAGCCGTTCAAAGTGCAACCAACCCTGGCTATGGCTAGAGCTACAGGGGCCCCCACGGCAAGGGCATCACCCATGCTAAGTAGCGTTGAGAAGCGCATCCTCGTCACCCACATATAGATTAATGCTGCCACAATGATGCCAATAATCATGCCGTTTTGGGCAAGGCCCTGAAAGCCGATAATCTCCCGGGGGTTGGCCATGAAATGGTCCCAATAATAAATTACGTAGGTTAGCCGACCTCCGATAAGGCCGCCAATAACACCCCATAAGAAGATACTGTAAATGTCACGGGGGATGCCTCGTCTCTTTGCTTCCCTGAGCATTATGACCAACAGCGACGCAACCCCTAGAGCTACCATAATCCCGTACCACCGTATCTCCAGGGAGCCAATGTTGAAAGCAATAGGGTCTATACTGATAGTAAGCATTTCTCTTTTCCTTTCGGTTTAAGCAAAAATAGCATTGACAAACACCTGAGCATCAAAGGGAGCGATGTCCTGTAATTTTTCACCGGTACCGATATAAGAAATGGGTATGTTTAATTGGTCGCAGATGGCAAATACTATGCCGCCTCTGGCTGTGCCATCCAACTTGGCCAGGAAAATACCGGTGACATCCACCGCTTCGGTAAAGTGCTTGGCTTGAGCCAAGCCATTTTGTCCTGTGGTAGCGTCCATTACCAGCAAAACCTGATGAGGGGCTGAAGCATCGTGCTTGGCTACCACTCTCTTTATCTTCTTGAGTTCTTCCATGAGATTGAACTTGGTATGAAGGCGCCCGGCAGTATCGATAATCACTGCTTGAGCATGGCGGCTATAGCCGGCCTGAACGGCGTCATAGGCGACCGCTCCGGGGTCACCACCAGGTTGATGGGCGATGACTTCGGCCCCTACCTTCTCTCCCCAGTGTTTAAGCTGCTCAATAGCTGCTGCCCGGAAGGTGTCTGCTGCCGCCAGGATGACTCGTTCTCCTTCCGAAGTAAGACCATAGGCCAGCTTAGCAATGCTTGTCGTCTTTCCCGAGCCATTCACGCCAACCACAAGGACAATCAGGGGGGATTCCGGGTTTTGGCGGGCCGAAGAATTTGCACGCTGCCGGACCGTTAATAAATTCACCATTTCGTCCTTTAGAGCATCCTTTGCTCGGGAAACGTCTGTCAACCTGTCTGTTTTCACCCGTTGTTTGACTTTGCTCAGGAGCTTGTTCGTAGTCTCAACACCGACGTCAGCCGAGATAAGCAACTCTTCCAGTTCCCCCCACAGCTCATCCCCCAAAGAGCCCCGGTTGAAAACATTAGCTATCCTGCCGAACCAAGTTTCTTTGCTTCTTTTTACTCCCAGTTCGGTCTTCTTGAACAAATCGAACAAGTTGCCTCCGTAATCGAGCGTGCCCGTATATAATAGCACAAGTATAGGCGATTTTTGGCTGACAATTCCTCGTCTCCTACAGTTCAATTCCGAATATTGGAGCCAGCATAAGGAAGGTACCAAAACACATCATCAGAATGGCGGTAATCTTAGGGACCAAGGTCTCGTATCTGGTTTTACTAATAGCATTGCTTATGCCTCCCATGATTAGACCGAGAGGAATCAGGCCAACGGTAGTACCTAAGCCGAAAACGAAAACGGTAGCTGTGCCACGCCAAATATTGCCGATAGAGGCAGCCCATAGCAGTACGGCAATCTCTACTGGGCAGGGTGGCAACCCTCGCACTATGCCAAAACCCAGGATGGAGTACCAGTGCAGCAGCTTTGAATTAGCAGGGGCTACAGCTTCACCATGGTGATGACCGACATGAGTCAATTCCTTTCCCCTCAGCATAAAGATGCCGAGGATCAAGGTGATCGCCCCTGCCGCAATTTCCAGAGGAGTTCTGACAATATCAAGCCATCTCACGCCAACATACGAAAGGATAAAGCCCATGGCAGTATCCGCCAGAGCCATTCCCAGGCCATACAACACTACCAGGCCAATAGCTTGAGGCAATTTCTTAGTAGCCCAGAAAACGAATAGGGAGACGACTGCCTTATCTTCACACGGCTCGAGCGTATGTGCCAGGCCCACTACGAAGGCGGCTGCTAGGCTTAAGTTGGCTAAATCCATTTCTCGGCAATTGACATGTTGAGTCTACTTCAGTTCAAACACCAGCGTCATACTGCCCGAAATTGAAATGACCCAGCAACCTCTACCTATGGCAATGGGAGCAGAGTCCAGAGAATTCAGAAAGATGATGTTGGGTATGAAAGCCGAGGTTCCGGGCAAACTCGTTTTCCCCCCGGCATAATCCTTCGTCGGCAAATTCTTGGATGGCTCCGCAGTCCTGGCAGACCATAAAGCGATGGCAGCCTTCTACAGCATCTAAGCTGCACTTGATAAATCCACCGCTGGATAGCATTTTGTGAGCCAGATTGAGGCTGCAGAACAGATCGAGTATACGGTAGATGGTAACATGGTTCAGATGTTTGCCTCTGGCACGCAAAATTCCCTGTATACCATACGGGGAAAGCGGTTCTCTGGTTTCTTCCAACACCTCGAGCACCAGCTTCCGTGGCCTGGTCGCCTTGTGCCCTTGAGCTTGCAGAATCCGAATTGAATCTTGAACCACGGGAATATTCTACCTCAAGGATGAGAGTAAATGCAACAATATTGCAATTAAGATTGGGAGAATAATCGGGCCGCCCTCTTGGTCACTTGGCTCAAGCCACCAGTTGTTCAAGCAATACTATCGCAGCTTCCTTATCCAGGGGCTGGTTGTTGTTGCCGCACTTGGGCGATTGCACGCAGGAGGGACAGCCGTCAGCGCAGGGACATGCTTCCACAGCTTTCAGAGTAGCCTGCCAGAGCTCGGCTATCATCTCGAATCCCTTTTCGGTGATGCCAATGCCTCCGGGGTGGGCATCGTAAATAAAAATCTGCGCCTTGCCGGTATCGGGATGAAACGGGGTGGACACACCGCCAATGTCATTGCGGTCGCAAAGGGCAAATAGGGGCAGTATGCCAATGGCAGCATGTTCACAGGCATGTAAGCCGCCGTGGAAGTCGAGCCCGGCGTCAGCTATCCTGTCAATCGCCTTCTGGGGCAAATCAAACCACAGGGCCTTGGTGGCAAAGGTTTGCGGTGGCAAATCAAGAGACTCCTCGGTTATGACCTCCTCCGTGAACTGTTTCTTCCTTTTGAAGCCCACCACCATGATAGTAACATCAACATCTCCGAAGTAGACCTTCACGCCGTGGCAGTCTTTTTCCTTGACTGTCTTCGTGACCCGGATTTCGTGTATCTCCATAGTCTGGGTATAGTAATCTACAGGCTTCGGCTCCGCCCAGGCGATGCGTCTGGCTAGATCAAGTTCCTTGATAAGATAAGCTTCACCCTGGTGGAGATAGATAGCGCCGGGGTGTATCTGGAAGAAGGCAACGCCGGCTTCCACTGTCTCTAACAACTGACCATCCTGCCCGTCAATGACGGCATAATTCTGCCCTGATGTTGACCTGATATTTATATCCTGGGCCGGGTAGGAGATAGAAGGAGCGGGGTGCCATCTCGCCTCGCGTTTTCTTAACCTTCCTTCTTGTTCTAGCTCAACCAGCATGGTGGCCGTGGCTGGTCCGAAGAACTCCTCATCATTGTCTTCCAGCGGTTTCTCCCAGGCAGCGCAAAGGAGATGAGGCTTCAGAATATGATGGTTGTCAGGGTTGATTATGGCATTGTCAAAGTTCTTACTGAAAAAGTAATCGGGATTACGCATCAAGTATTGGTCAAGCGGGTTTTCCTGACCGATAAGTAAACTCAAGGAGCTGTGAGTGCTTCGTCCGCTACGTCCGGCCTGCTGCCAGGCACTGGCAATGCTTCCCGGATAGCCTGTAAGTACAGTGGCATCCAGATCTCCGATATTTATTCCAAGCTCCAGAGCTGTTGTGGCGACTAAGCCCAGAAGCTCGCCTTCGAAGAACTGATGCTCAATTCGGCGGCGGTCTTCGGGAAGATACCCCGCCCGGTAAGGACTGATCTTCTCCCTGAGCGCAGGAGGCAGTTGTTCCTGGGTATAAATATAAATGAGTTCAGTAAGCTTACGAGTGCTGGCAAACACCAGGCTACGAATCTCTTTCTCAACAAGCTCTTTGAGAAGAAAAGCCGCCTCACTGTTGGAACTGCGTCGGCTAGTTTTAGCTTCATCAATGAGAGGTGGATTCCAGAAGGTGAAATATTTCTCACCATGTGGTGAGCCATCTTCGATAATAGCCTCAAAAGGCAAGCCGACGAGGTTTTGGGCATGCTCTTGGGGATTGGCAATGGTGGCTGAGCAGCAAATGAACTGGGGGTTAGAGCGGTAGAAAGCACAAAGCCGCCGCAGTCTTCGCAGGACATTGGCTACATGGGAGCCAAAGACGCCCCGATAAATATGAGTCTCATCCACTACGACATATTTGAGATTGCGAAACAATCTAGACCACGATTGATGGTTGGGCAGGATGCCCAGATGGAGCATGTCGGGATTGGTGAGCACTACTCTGGCTTGTTTTCTTATGTTTGCCCTTTCATCCTGTGGCGTATCGCCATCGAAAGTGGCCATAGCTGCCGGGGGGATTGCTCCGCCCCGATGGATTGGGATCGGTGACGGCAGGAAGCTAACGATTTGTCTCAGGCTACGCAGCTGGTCCTGTGCCAGGGCTTTCGTGGGGAAGATATAAAGAGCGCGGCTGTCCTTATCGTGCACAAGCGCATCGAGTGTGGCCAAGTGATAGCACAGGGTCTTGCCGCTAGCGCTGGGCGTGGCTATTATCACATTCTTCCCGGCGAAGACGGTATTCAAGGCTTTTGCCTGGTGGCTATAAAGAGCGGATATCCCCAGCGATTCCAAACATGCTTGAAGGCTAGCTTGGAGAGGGTTATCGAGTTTGTCGAAAATTGCGCCTTGGTGGGGGATGCGTTCAATATGGACAATCTGCTGGCTATAATCAGTTAAGCTGAGAAGGTGGTGCAGAAAAGCAGCGGCATCCATTTACAGTGATCTTAAGAAAGTCCTGCCGGTCTTCAGAAGCCTCATGGAAATTGATTCCAGACTTAACTGGGTTCCCACGAAAATCACGGGATTTTCGTGGGTGGTTTAGAGAAAGGTCTCTATCTCCGAACTTAATACCTCTACATCGGGGTAGTTTTGGACAACGAACTTCACAACATTGGCCAGAGTCTCATCCGCATGTCTTCTGTGGTTGCTAACGCAAGCTATGCCCAAGGTGGCTAATTGCCATAAGTCCTGGTTATCAACCTCGGCCACGGAAACTTTGAACTTATTTTGTAGCCGTGTAATGATGGACTTGATTACCTGCCTCTTACCTTTAAGAGACTGGTTCTCCGGGAGACGAAGCTCAATCTGGCATACACTGACATGCATCGTTTGGTCCCCCCCTTGTTCTCCCTGGGACTGGGAGAGGTTAGATGGTGGTTATAGTCCCTTTTTAATAATATAAGCCACAAGGTCAGCAAGGCGACAGCTATAGCCCCACTCGTTGTCATACCAGGCCAACACCTTTATCAGATTGCCATCAATGACCATAGTGCTCAGGGCATCGAAGATGGCACTGGCAGGGTTGCCCTTGAAATCTGAGCTCACCAGTGGCTGGTCGCAATATTCCAGAATTCCCTTGAGCTCTCCGTCAGCAGCCTTGCGAAAGGCAACGTTAATTTCTTCGGCGCTCACCTTTTTCTTCAAATCAGCGACGAAGTCCACGACAGACACAACTGGAATGGGCACCCTGAGGGCAATTCCATGCAACTTGCCCTGAAGTTCCGGAATAACCACGCCGACTACCTTCGCAGCACCGGTAGTAGTGGGGATGATGTTGGTGCCAGCAGATCTGGCCCGGCGCAGGTCGCGGTGGAACACATCCAGTATCTTCTGGTCATTGGTATAGGCGTGGACTGTAGTCATTAACCCATGAATGATGCCGAAGTTCTGATGAATGACTTTAACGACCGGAGCAATGCAATTGGTGGTGCAGGAGCCATTGGATATAATGCGATGCTTAGCTGGGTCATATTGCCTTTCATTGACGCCAAGGACGATAGATATATCCTCTTCTTCAGCCGGCGCCGAGATGATTACCTTCTTAGCACCACCTTGAAGATGGGCAGCCGCCTTGCTCGCCTGCGTGAAAAGCCCGGTAGATTCAATCACAATATCCACCCCGTAGTCTCGCCAGGGAATTTTGGCCGGGTCACGCTCAGCCAAGACCTTTATTTTGCTCCCGTCAACGACGATGCCGTCGTCTTTAGCTTCCACCTTACCGGGATAGATGCCATAATTGCTGTCGTACTTGAGAAGATGGGCATTGGTCTTAGCATCGGTAAGATCATTCACTGCTGCCACCTCTGCCTTACCGCCACAACGCTCGATAATTGCTTTCAGAGCTAGCCTGCCAATGCGCCCGAAGCCATTGATTCCCACTTTTGTTGCCATTTCCCTTTACCTCCTCTTTTCTTGCTACTCTCTGGCTATGTACATAGAAGCACCATCCATAGCGACATTGCTGACCTTGCCTTCGTCAGTCAGGAGTTTAAGATGCGCGAGGGTCTCGGTAATAGCCATTCGTTTGTCCCAAACCGACAAATTCTGAAAAGAGATGCCTCCTTTGTCGGTCATCCAGGGGATCTTTTGAGCTATCTCGTAGGCTGTCTTCAGACCGTCGCGCAAACAGTTCATGATAGCTCTCTTCCTTTGTTCATGGTGCTGGAGTATCTTTTCTATTCTCAGCCCTAAAGCATTGAACAACGGCCCGTGTCCCGGGAGTACGAAATTAACCTTGAGGCTTTCTAGCTTCTTGAGGGAGGAAACATAGTCGCCCAGGGGGTTATCGCCGGACAGGGGATTGTAGCCAACGTGGGGAGTGGTCTCGTACAGGATATGGTCACCAGTAAGAATAAACTTCTTCTCTTTTTCATAAAGGCAGATATGGCCTGGCGAGTGCCCCGGCGTCCATAACACCTTCAATTCGAAGGAGTCGTTAGCAATTATGTCGCCATCTTCCACCATGACTTCAGGCGCATCCGGGGTGACATATTTGTTCATCCACAATGAAGCCTCTTTTAGCTGAGGCAATTCGTCTTGAGGAACGCCATTCTGCCGAAGCAGCTCTTCAATCTTTTGAAGCAGGTCAGCAAAATCTTTATATCTGAGAGAGATAAAACCGGCATCAGTTTTGTGAATTGCTACCTGGGCCCCGCAGATCTGTTTTATCTTGCTGGCTAACCCATAGTGGTCAGGATGTATATGAGTGATGACCACCTTTTTGACATCTCGAAGTTTGAGGTTTGACGCTTTCATCCCTTCCTGGAGAGCCCACAGGGATTCCTGGCTATCCCAGCCGCTGTCAATCAGTATATGCCCATCACCGCCTTCAATTACGTAAACATTGGTAGGCCATGACGCACTTCCGGGACCAGGAGTTCTTATTTGATGAACACCGTCTAATATCCGCATTATTTCATCCTCTCTAGACTATATAATACTCTTTTGCCAGGGTAATGTGCAGCCTTTCCCAATTCCTCCTCTATCCTGAAGAGACGATTGTACTTAGCCAGTCTCTCGCTGCGGCAGGGAGCACCCGCTTTAATAAATCCGGCATTGCTGGCTACCGCAAGGTCAGCAATAGTAGTATCTTCGGTCTCACCAGACCTGTGACTGACAATGATTGTCCAGCCCGCCCGCTGAGCTCTCTCGATAACAGCTAATGCTTCGCTGAGCGTGCCTATCTGATTTACCTTAATAAGGATTGAATTGGAAGCCTTTCGGGCAATGCCCTTTTCCAGGCGCTTTGTGTTGGTGGCATAAAGGTCATCGCCAACAAGTTGAATCTGCTCCCCTAGTCGAGCAGTGAGCAACGACCAGTTTGCCCAGTCATCCTCAGCCAGCCCATCCTCAATGCTGACGACAGGATAATCCGAGACCAATTTGACATAGTAATCAATCATTTGTGTGGGACTGAGAGTAACACCTTCTCGGGAGAGGACGTATTTCCCATCTTGGTAGAACGTGCTGGATGCCGGGTCTAGGGCGATAAATAGGTCCCGGCCAGCTTTATAGCCGGCCTTGTCGATGGCTGCTAGCATCAGATTCAGCGCATCTTTATTAGCGAGGAGCTGGGGAGCAAAGCCACCCTCATCTCCCACATTGGTGCTTAATCCCTTATCTTCAAGCACTTTGCGCAGGGAATGATACACTTCGCTGCTCATTTGCATGGCTTTGTGGAAATTGGCAGCGCCCACTGGCACTATCATGAATTCCTGAAAATCGACAGAGTTCGAGGCATGCTTACCACCATTGAGGATGTTTAGCATGGGTACAGGCAGTTGGTTAGCTCTTGCCCCTCCCAAATGACGGTATAAAGGAACGCGTCGGAAGCTAGCCCCAGCCTTGGCTACGGCAAGAGATGTCGCTAGTATAGCATTGGCGCCCAGTCGGGCTTTGTTAACAGTGCCATCAAGTTCAACCAGTCGCTGGTCAACCTCCGCCTGCTTCAGGGCAGACATGCCTGCTATTGCTGGGGCAATTTCAGTATTGATGTGTTCAATGGCTTTTAGAACGCCGAGTCCCCCATATCTACCTTTGTCACCATCTCTAAGCTCCACGGCTTCATGTTTGCCAGTGCTCGCCCCCGAGGGGACAGAGGCGATCCCCACGGTGCTATCAGCCAATACCACCTCAGCTTCTATGGTAGGGTTGCCGCGAGAATCGAGAATCTCTCGAGCTCTTACGTTCTTGATACTTGCCAGCTTGCTAGTCGTCATTGCGAGCGTAGCGAAGCAATCCCATAATTTTTGCGCCTTTTGGCCAAAGAAACTGCTTCTTCCACCGCTTCGGCGGCGCTCTGCACTCTGATTATGGAGTCATCCTCTTGCCCGTTGCGTGACAGCGACCAGGTATTCAAGCCGATGACCGGGATATTACTTTTCAAAGCATAGGCAATTTCGCTCAGCGTTCCGTAGCTTCCACCGATGGCAATCACTGTCTGGGCTGATTTCACGACGGCGACATTTCGGGCCTCACCTATTCCGGTAACCACAGGGATATCTACCCAGGGGTTTGCCGTGCTCGAGTCTTGCCCTGGTAAAACGCCCACGGTCAAGCCACCTTTTGCCTTAGCCCCACGACAGGCAGCTTCCATCACGCCACCCAGGCCGCCGCAGATTACGGTGGCACCCCGCTTGGCTAACAATTCTCCAACACTTTCTGCCAGCTTAGCTTCTTCTGGGGTGCAGGAAGAATTCCCGATAACAGCGATGATCATTTCGTAGCTTGGTATATTATATTAGCACACAGCTTGGGCCTCAGTGAACTGCTTTGTTCAACAGCTTTATCCTCTTTTTCATTGTGCACAGGATATGTCCGGCTCAAGACGTCTGCAAGATATCTTTCTATGATCACATATGTTCGCTTCGAAACCTCGATAAATCCTAGCTTCCGGGCGAGTTTGAGCGAAGGGAGGTTATGCGAACCACAGCTCCAAACCGGAATTAGCCCGTCACTTTGCACTGATCGTGCAACAAGCGAAGCAGCAGCTGTGGCCAGACCGCGCCGTCTATGATTCTCCAGAACATAGACGCCGATATCGACATATTGCTGTCCACGAGCAGCGACAAAGGAAGTGGCCACGACCTTGCCTCCGACAATCGCACCCGCTACTAGTCCTTTCGTCAGTGATGTTTGGAGATCTCCCCAGAATCCGATTGGTTGTGCCTCATGAGGCAGGGTCTCCAGTAGCGTAAGGTCGTCAAGCATTAACCAGCGAACCGACTCATTTTCGAAAGGGAAGACTTGCCCCCGCGGGATGTGATAAACATCATCCAGGAAACTGACTGGTGTTTTCAATTGGCTCGCGATGATTTCTCCCAGTGGAAGCGCAACTTCTTTGTCTACCAGAATGCATTGCCAGCCTTTCACCTGAGTGAGCTCTTGCCACAAAGCATCGGCGTCCGAACCAAAACCAGTCGGTTCTGATGGCAGCTCCTTCGGTTGGAGAACGGCCACTGACTTAAGACATTGGTCGCCAGACATGTAGACATTACAGTCACCCCGTGTCAGTACGTGAATCGAGATAACTGTCTCGGGACTTTCTACTAGCATAGCGAGCAAAAGGCTTCGCTTTCTTTCCAGTATCATTGATTTGTCGTGCCGTCTGGTGAAACTACAAAATGATTATATCAGTTCGATAATAACAATCCCCACTTTTGCGTCCGATGTTATTAGCAAGCTGTTCCGGGATGCAAATAGGGAACTAGGAGATTGACGCGACGATTCGCTCTAATGTTACTTCTTGGTTGCGAGGGCCGCTAGGATTAGCTAGCTAGGATGTACCGCTATTTTGGCTAGTACACCTTTTTCCTTATGAGTTGAGCTATGACTCCGCCGGTAATAAGCACCATACCAACAATCGTAGCGACTACTACTCCTTGATCGTCCGCCGCTGTATCGGCAAGTCGTTTTAGCAGTATCCCGAGCAATGCCCAATCAACCACAAGAGAATAATAGATGTCCTTCCGGGTCAAGAGTACGGACAATGTAATAGCGATACCCACGATGATCACTGCTACTGCCCAGAATTGCTCACCAAGACCCCATCTGCTCCAGTTGATATCTACCAATAGAGCGGTGACGTTGGCAATCGTAGCTATGGTAATCCAGCCGAGGTAGACACTGAAGGGAACATGTAGGAAATACCTTTCAGCCCTGGTCGCCTCTGATTTGCCGATATTAACCTCAAGTAAATCGCTAGCAGGCATCCCAGCAGTATCAGCATCAGGACCAGGGACAGGGGGACAATCTGATAATGCCAGGCAAATATCCAGCCGATGTTGGCGAGGCAGGAAATAAAGAATAGCGGCCCGATTCTCTGCACAAACTCGACCTTCTGGGGGTCTCTTCTAATAGAGGGTATCAATTGATATATGACGAAGATCGCAAGTAATACATAGATTAGCCCCCAGATTGCAAAAGTCAGCCCTGCTGGCACGAATAGATTTGGATACAGGTCAGATAGTTCGCCGGTCGTTATGCCGTTCAAGGGGAGGATGTTGGCCAGCGCATTAACGACAACGGTACCAAGGAAGCCCAGCAAGTTTAGAATCGACAAGGATAACACGAGGCGACTCTTATTCATGATTTTCCGCCAGTTATTAATAGGTGCTCTATATTATATGCCAGTCATATTCCACTGTAAATGACTTTCTAAGATTTGACAGGTAGCTTACCCGCTGTCTTCTGGTGACAAGGCCGTTATCACAGGTCATGACTCGTTGCACCAATCGCCCTTTTATTGACTCGTGATGTCAATTCAAAATATTTCCCTGCGTTGGGGAAATCCGATTATTTTTGCCCGTCTGGAGAGTGGCCCTAGCACTTTCAAAGCAGCGCCTGTCGGCGATAGAACCAGGAATTTTGAGTTCTCCTTTAGTATCTAGAACGGAGCACAAGTTGTATCCTTCCGGGTCGAGCTGAGATATCAATGGTAAAGATTGTGGAGAGAACTTTTTTGCATACCCATGTAACTCGCTTTGCCGCGGATGTTGTTTGCTACTCAGCCGGCTTCTCTATGTTCTCCGTCGTTTTTTCTTTTACAGCTGCTGTCTCGTAAGACTGAGCTAATTTTGTGACTTGTTTTCGTGTTTTGGCTCTTCCTGCCCTGTTCTTTTGCAACTCTTTCAGGAACGGGGTCGGCTCCCAACGTTTCCGTGCAATCTCAACAATGCGATTGACCAGCATTGTGTGCCCCATACCAGCCTGCAGTGCAGCCAAAGCAAAGGCACTAGTCCGTTCCAGATAGGGATTGGCATTGACCTCAACGACAATTGGTATCCCATCAGCGGAAAGCCTAATATCTACCCTGGCGTAATCCTGTACTTTCAAGGCATAGGCTGCCTCTCGGCCAGCCATGATTAAGCGTGCTCGTACCTCAGGAGCTAGTTCCGTGGCAACGATAGCATTGACGGCCCTAAACTGAAGGCTAGCTTCATCTGATTTTGCCTCATGCCCGTAAATGCGTGGATATCCGCCGGGAAGTTTGGCAAAATCAAGCTCCATCAGTGGTAGTATCTCGGCGGGGTCATTGCCCAAAATGCCGACATAGAACTCGCGTCCTTCGATGTATTCCTCCACCAGGGCGGGTACCTTCAGTTGCGCTTGGATAAAGCTGATACGCTCAATAAGCTTAGAATATTCGGTTACCAGGGAAGAATCATCAATACCCAGGGAAGTGTCTCCATGCAAAGGTTTAACAAACAAGGGGAAACGCATCTTGCCGGCGAATTCAAGGTTATCCTTGTCAAAAGTGGCGTAATTTGGATAAGGTACTCCGTGAAACTTCAAGAGTTTCTTCGTTACAGCCTTGTCTTGTCTCAATGCCATCCCTGCCGGGCCAGTTCCCGTAAAAGGTTGGCCAAGCATGGCAAGAACGGCCGTAACATGCATTTCATATGCATCGTTACCAGCAAACCTCTCGCAGAGATTGAACACAAGGTCGGGTCGTTTGTCATCAAGTTTGTCCAGAAGTTCGCGTAAATCGTCGCTTATTCCGATTAATGATACTTTGTGCCCGCCTTCGGACAAAGCTTTTGCGACCTCGTCTACCACTTCATCGTGCCATGGGTCTCCTTGGCTGCGCTCTTCCCAGAACAGAACGGACACCTTGAGGTTATCCAATTTATTTCACCTCCCTCCAATCAGGACATATCATGTTTCTACAAATTGACCCCGGTACAGGTAGTTCATGACCAGTGTGGTGATGAATACCGACACACTCATCATTTGTGTTGCGGTTTTTTCAGGTTCTATCTTGAGCCCCAGGAATTGGACCCGCTCGAGCAATTCATCGATTAGAGCACTCAGCAGCTCACGGTTAATACCAGTCCAGTAATTCACCTCTCGAATCAGTTGTTTGCGATTAGCCTGAAGTATGTCCACCGCCGGTTGTCCTTGATCTGCGGGCAACAGCCTTCGCAAGTCGTTGTTGAGAGTGCGATGGAGGTTGAGACTGATGTGGTTAGTATCTCTACCCGTTTCGTACCATCTATCTAGAGTCATCGCCAACTCTTGTACAGGCATATCCAGCTTCTCATCAGTGACGACGGGCGGCCTCTGACCGTATTTGCGTACCATTTTGTCAACATACATTAATTTAGCCAGAGCTGGAGTGTCAGCGTACTGTTTCTGCCAATCTGAGCCAGGCGTGAGCCATACAGCGAAGGTTTCCGCAAAATCCTCATCAGGATGTTTCTCTGCGTACCATCCGGGTATATGACGCACAAACTTGGTGCTAAAAGGTACTGGCTGATAATTCTCCTGGTAGGGCTGCGAAAATCTCCCGAAAAGCTGGCGCCATTCTGGCTTCCTGTATAAGCGATATGCATAACTGAATGCATGTCCGGCCTCATGACGGAGATACATCATCACTTCCGCTTCGTCTTCAGCTTCTATGCCAGTCAATTGACCTTCCAGCTTACACAATTCCGGGTCGGCTAGGTAGAATGGAATCCCTATCACGGGAACCCCATGAGGACAGCCCCATTCATCAGCCAGATATGTTTTTGGTTTGAAGGAGATGCCTGCTTTTTCCAACTCTTGATGGAGTTCACCGATAAGTGCCTCAAGTCGTGTGCCCTGAATCTTGAGTGATAGGTCACTAATCTTCCGGGATAATAATTCTTGTTGCTCTTTATTCAGAACTTTTTTCCCGGCAGTCTCACGAAATTCCGATGGATTCATACTTTTCTCACCGGTTTTACTAATTCGCATTTGTACAATTCGATGAATATTTATACTTTACTGTAGCTCAACTCCAGTCAAATACACAAAGTGTGACTAAGCTGCTGTTCAAATACTCCAGTTCGGCGCGATTCTATAAGCTCCAGACCGGAAAGTACTTGCGTAACATATAATTGAAAAGACGTTTTAGGTCCTTAGGGTCATTTAGCAAATTACTCTTCAAGAATAAACGTTATCTTCATCTGAACCCGGTACTCGGTTATTTTGCCCTTTCCATCGACTAGAACTTCCTGATTCCAAATCCACGCTCCCCTAACATTTTCAAGAGTCTTTTGAGCACGAGCAATTCCTTTTTTCATTGCATCATCAAAGCTAACTTTGGAAGATGATTTGACTTCAGTAATTCTTGAAATAGACATTAGAGCCTCCTTCGATGTTCAATATTTGATTAGATTGTAGTATGGTATGTTGTGGAATCTAACCAAATTAATCCTGGCGTCTTTACACTGTGGACTTTACTTTATTTCTCTTCGATTTCGGCTATGGGTGCATTTTTCTTAACGGATTCAATACCAGCCTTAGCGCTCTCTTTTGATTTATAGCCTTCTCCGCCGGTGGCTATGGTTTGTCCGTTAGATGCCACTAATCTCCAACGAAATTCACCTTTTGTATCTTTGTAGAGTTCGAATTTAGCTGCCATGTTGTTCCCTCCTTTCTTATGCTTTTTCTTGAACCTCGTTATATTCAGATGTTAAGACTAATGTCTATTCTTACTCGCCGCACCAGCCAGACAATCAGCAAGATGATTCCAATCACAAGTAAAACCCAGAGGAACGGACCTGCTATGAAGTGGAGAAGTAGACCCAGCAACCACACAATCAATAGGATAACACCAATAATCACGAGCAACCTTAACATATTGACCTCCTTTTACTTATCGGCACTACTCACTTAGCTGCCCAGCAAGGTGAGCCTGTTTGGTTATTATACAACCCTCCCTGATAATGACGCTCTGTGTTATGCAAGGCACAAGCAAAACACTATTTATCGGTGGCTAACTCAGCACCACCAGAGTCATCTTTACCTGAGGTACGCTATAATAGCCATTATGCCAATGATGATTAGATAGATACCAACCAAATAATTTAGTATCTTGGGGAAAATCATAACAATAACGCCGAAAATAAGGCTTGCTATCCCCATCCATAGACCTAAAGCTGGAAACGTAATTGCTGGCATTAGAATTTTACCTCCTTTCTTTAGATTCAAAAAAAATTGGGTGAAACTTGTCTCACCCTAAAAAATAAAAGCCAAATCTTACCCGGCTTTATACTGAGCGCTAGAACCTTTTCCACCAACTCGTTTTCTTTTTTTCCTTAGATTCATTTGGGGTCTTGTAATGCTTAATAATTTCTTTGATAGCTTCTTCGTTGCTTTTCTTGTTGTGTTCGATTCTGTAACCCTCGACGATCTTATCCTCTTCGTCTGATAATTCAATCTGGACTCTTACTGTCATGCTATTTAGCTCCTGTAATTACTATTAGCCGGGATTTCCCACTTCAATTCGCAACTAATCGGTTGTCGACCGTCATCGCCCTTGAGCATCATATTATGTACATTTATATACCATAGCTATACAGCTGTCAATATCCCCTCCGAGCTATCCAGTTCTACTGGAGTGTCCCCTTATCCGGGGGCTGTCACCCACTAATTAGATACTAGTGATGTGTGGCCGGGTAACAAACCGCCCTATTGTTACTTTTTACGGGACAAGGCTTGGTATTGCAGTTTCAGAGGGTTTGCCGTTATTAATTTGTCAGGATTGAGGCTTTGGCTCCCGTCTCAGTAGAACGCGTAGAAAATGGACTGCTACTACTTCCACCCAGACTAGCGCGTTGAGTATTATGATTCGCTCATACAACCCGAACCAGCCTGTCTGCTCAGTAAAAAATGCCGCTATTATCAGGCCGAAAGCTAGAATACCGGCAACGAGTGTATAGATAAAAATGTTCTTCCAATTCGGGGTACTCCTGAAGCTGGGTGCCAGCAACAGTATGGCGATAGGGAATAACAAGCCAAGTCCATAAGATGCTATGGCGTGGATTGTTCCGTCAATAGTACGCAGAGCTCCCGGGGCATCCATATGAAAAGCAGCAATCAGCATCAGGACGAAGCCACAGAGAGCAAGAAGTACAATGCCGGCAAGGAAGCCCCGGGCTCTACGAATGTTGAAAAAGAGCCCGGCGACAAAGATCTCCAACAGCAAGCCCATAGCCAGAAAGCAAATTGATTGTAGCCAGCCTATGCGAGTCAACGCCAGGCTGCTGACCGTATCACGGACCGGGCTGTAACCGGGAATGGACAACGATGCTGCGAGGTCCCCGACAATCACCACAATGGGCCCCACGATACCGACTAGAGCCGGGACGCTGTTGACATTCAGACGTCTAGACATGGACATTAGCCTTCACATACCGAGCGTGTTTGCTGCAATTTGCTCGGCAAGCGACGATATACATAATACCTCTCCATATTCTAGCAAACATATCCATGCGAAGTACACACTCCGCTAGGAAGTGCAACGGCATGTAGAAGCGTGACAGGACACCTCATGGTGTCATATAGGAAACCGCGCATCCAACCGAGATACAAACCTACTGCTCTGACTACTGTGTCTTCAGATAGTAAACATGGTCACAGCAATCATCGCCCATCATCAAGGTCTTGGTTCTAGAGAAACTGATCGTGGGATTGAACGATGAAGCCATGGAAGCGTCGCCCTCACACAGCACCCAAAAACCAATATCTTCGGCATTTAGTTCTCTGAAGGCTTCTGCCCACATACAACGTGTAAAGCGATACGCTTGACGGGTATCGGAATCTTCGAGTTTTATCCACTCGTGGCTACCAATACATATGTGTTCTATTGCAGAACACAGAGAACGTAGTGAATTATCGTCTGCTGTTTTGGCCCTTTCTTTGCCTGCTTCAGCCCATGATTCAACAAATGCACGGCGAATTGTCTGAACACCTGCGTCGCCGTATACTGCTTGCACAGCTCGAATAGCCAAAACAAGATTACTAGCTCCGGCGAAAATCTTAGCCTGGAGTTTGCCCAAGAATGCTTCTTCAACGGCTTCAGACACTGCCTCTGGTAGAATTTTCCGTAATGAACCCATATCTTCCTCCTTGTCCCTATTCTATTTGCCAGCCTGCTGGTTTGGCCACACGTACTGTACGAGTTTGCAGTACCAATGAGGGTGCCGATAGGTCTTCTAGGATTTCATTCATATTTGCTCCCAAAGAATTACCTTGACGTTTCATAGCAATTAGCTTGTTCGGCGCATTTGACGCATAAGACCCCAGACGTCGAGCAATTGCCAGTTCTCAATCACCTTGCCGTCTTCAAAACGATAGATATTAATCGCGTTCCATTCAATTCGTTTTCCCGTACCAGGGACGCCAAGAAATTTCACCCCGATGTGTCCCAGTCCCTCGTAGGTGGACAACCACGCGGTCATCCTTAGCCACAATTTGTACAATCTCGTAGTGAATGTCCGGTATACCACTAAGGACCATCTGTACAAGATTTACCGGACCGTCGGTACCCGATACCTCGGGGAGCGCGCCAGCTAGGTCATGACGTTTAAAATTGGGGTGTGTTAATTCAGCTAGTTGAGATAATTTCCGCTGGTTTATTAAATCTACGGTACGTTTGATAATACCGATGTTCTGTTCTTCAGACATGAGTATCTATCCTCCTGATCTTATTACTGAACCCACGGTGATAATGATACTACTTCCTGCGTCCCTTTCCTAGGTTGAAAATGTTATCTGCCTTCTATGTCTGCAGGCTCCGGAAGGTGTAATCTCTTGTGCCTATCTAATGACGGTGCTAGAATCGGCGCACCAAAAGGAAAAGGGGGTTAATTCATGAGCATTATTATGGTAGAAACGTATGTTGTGCACTGCAGACAAATCCACGGAGTTTACGACATTACTGAATGAGTTTCTCAAATTCAAGAAAGCTCACCCACAGCTTTTCAAAGGTGTAAAGTCATGGAAGCTCTATAAGCAGGATTATGGGCAACCTGCTGGTATGTATGTAGAGATGTGGGAGTATGAGAATCTGGCACAACTAGAAGAGACCAATAGCCGAATCTTCTCAGATGAAGGGATTAAGAAGATCAGCACAGCCTTTCATAAACTCGTTGAACCAGCGACTTTTTCCGCAGCTATATGGAGCAAGGTGGCTTAAAGCTCCAGTTTCTATATACGCTGTGGGAAGGGAGTATCACTATGAACACTGAGATCTATCCTTTCAAGGTGGGTGGTTTTGAATGCATGGCCATCAATGATGGAAATTTTACATACGAACCGCCGCTCATCCCACCGCCGGCTGATTTCCTTTTCGCCAACGCGCCGACAAAACTACTTAAAGAGGTACTGAACGACCACGGCATACAGCCGGAGGAATGGATGGCGTTTGTGAGCCCGTTTACCTGTGTGATGGTCAACACAGGCCGGCATAAGGTGCTAGTGGATACGGGCGCAGACGGTCTTACCCGGAACACAGGGAGACTTCTTCACAACCTGCGAGCCGTGGGTATTGAGGCTGGTGACATAGACACAGTCGTTCTGACCCACGGTCATGACGACCACGTCGGCGGGAACACCGACGCTCACGGCAAGCCGGCTTTTCCCAAAGCCCGCTATGTTATGTGGAAGGAAGAGTGGACTTTCTGGACTTCGGAACAACCTGAGACTCTTTATGGAAACGAAGACTTCACATTTACACGCAAGAACCTGCTCCCCATTCAAAATCAAATGGACCTAATTGACCATGAAGTGGAAATCGTGCCTGGTATCCGCGCAATCCCGGCACCAGGGCACACACCCGGTCATATGGTTGTGTCCGTCTCTTCGAGTGAAAAGCAATTGCTTTGTATATCTGATGCGTTTCTGCATCCCATTCACATCGAGCATCCGGAATGGCATGCGGCCATTGACTTGGCGCCTGAGCAGCTTACGAAGACAAGGAACCTCTTATTGAACAAGGCTGCAACTGAAAAAGCTTTGATGCTTGCCTTTCATTTTCCATTTCCGGGTCTCGGCCACGTGGTCCGAAAGGGAACGGGGTGGCAATGGCAACCGATCCGAAAGCTGGCTTAGGGCCGACCGCTCCCCATTCCAACCTTGGCAACTATGATCTAGGAACTGGCACGACCGTTGGCAGCAGTTCAACTTAATCCTTACCCGTCAACTCACTTGAATTCTACTTTCAGCCTCTCCACTTCGTTCCAGACCTCTCCTTTTCGGGATCCAGGAACAATTAGAGCGTCCCATTTGGGGAACCACGCTTCTGCGACTTTGGATAGCTCTGGATCTTCATTCACAGTCTTCCTCCACTTGTCATAATCTTCGCGGCGTTTGTATTCATCCAGGAACATCCAGTTTTCTTCGGAGGAGCCTTTTTCAGTGTAGGTGAAAAAGCGAGATCTAGTGTAGTAGACCTTTTCTGGATGAGACTTCTGGTAGTCCATCATCTCGCGCCAAACCTTGAATTGCTCGTCACTTTTCTCTTTGGGAATACGCCATCTAACAATATTTACGAACAAATTAATACACCTCCTTTTTCATTGTTCTAGCTATCCTTCCGATTGATGCTATAGAAACCGAGCTAAAGCATACCACAAACAAGACACAGGAAATAAATGGCTTAACATTCTGAGTTTTTCTGGACTGCTGGCTGCCCTGTTACACAGACAGATGTGGCGAGGGCCAGTTGTCTCAACGCAGGCTGGTGCCTTTGTGCGTACTGCCTGCCCAAGGTAATTGAACTGCCACAAACTAGCTCAAGTTAGCAAGTCTGCCGATATATTGACTGTACCCAAGCTGAGGTTGTACTGTACAATGCAACAGCCCGTCAAGAGGAAGATCCGCATGAGCCAGAAGAGGTCTGTGTCTCCGTCGCTCGGTATTGTCTATGACCTGGAATATGGGGTCTGGAAAGCCACAGCACTTTGCGCTGCTTTGGAGTTGGATGTATTTACAGTTATAGCCAACGGCAATCATACCGGACCTTCTATTGCCGAAGAAGCAGAATGTGATCAACGAGGGATGCGAATCTTGCTCGATGCGCTCTGTTCATTGAAGTTGCTTCGAAAGCGCAAGGGCGACTACCTCCTGACGCCTGTATCCGAGGGTTTCCTTGTTCGGGGCAAGCCAGCGTACTATGGCGAATGGTGCTTGCGTACGCAATTGGCATTTGACATTAGAAGTCGAGTAGCTGATGGCATAAGAAGGGGCAGGGTAGTCGGCATCGATGCTTCACAGCCTAGCTCCAGCAACCTCTGGAAAAGCGATATCTCACGTGCGTTGTACACATGGCCTCTGGAAGCCATACAGGCTCGGCAGATGTGGCGAACACTGGGGGTAACACGTCGCCGCAAGCCCTCTCCACAGATCCTCGATATAGCGTGTGGCTCTGGCGTAAACAGCTTTGTACTGGCTCAAGCTGATCCGGGTGCCCGGGTTACAGCTTTCGACCTCTCGGATGTACTTGAAGTGACTCGCCAGGTTGCGGAGGCCATGAGCGTGGCGGAACAGGTTGAGTTTCGGTCAGGTGATGTTCTGACTTCTGATTTCGGCACCGATTGCTTCGACATTGTGTTGCTCGGTAAGATTCTGTACTACTTTCATGCTGAGCATGCGGCAGATATATTGCGTTGTGTCCACTCAGCCCTGAGGAAGGACGGCTTGATTGTTATCAGCACTTATATCGGCGATAACCGAAGTTGCAGAGACGAGCGAGCCTTGATGGCTGCCCTGCAACTCTTCATCTTTGCTCCAGAAAGCCACGTCTACACCTTTTCTGAGTATCGCGACTTGCTGAAGCGAGCAGGCTTCAGAGGAGTTGTTCGACATACTGAGACCCTTATAACCGGAACGAAATAAGACCTGAGAGTCCGTGGATGAAGTACTTCTGGTGTTATTAGGGTCAGAAGAAAGAGAGAGCAGTTGCCAGTCTGAATCAGACGCAATCCGAGTCTTTGGGTAAGTCGCCGGGGCGCAAAGAAGCATAACGCGATAGATTCCAGGTGAAGCATAAGGGGCCAGTGATAAGGTGAGAACTAAGTGGGTTGCAGAGGGAGCCATACCGAAAAGGTGCTTCCCACCCCCACCTGGCTTTCCACCTCTATCTTTCCGCCGTGGGCCTGAGCAATATGGCGGCATATTGCCAAACCCAGACCAGTGCCTCCCTCGGCACGCGAGCGGGATTTGTCAACCCGGTAGAACCGCTCAAAGATGAAAGGTATATCTTCGGCAGGGATGCCGACTCCAGTATCCTTGATGGCGACCACAGCCATTTGCCCTTCGCGGCGAACTGAAACGGAGACAGTCCCCGGAGCCGGGGTATATCTGATGGCATTATCTAGAAGGTTCATGAACAGTTCTCGCAGCCGGGCTTCATCACCTTTGACTACCAAATCCTGCGTCTGGCCTAACTGAAAACTGAGCCCTTTTTCCTGACAGAGAACCTCTACATCTGTGCTCAAGTTAGTGATGAGCTTGCCGAGATTTACCTCCGCAAAGTTCCATTGTTCCTTTCCGGAGTCAGCACGAGCGAGGGTAAGTAATTGTTCAATAAGGGAGGACATCTGTGTTGATTCCTGAGAAATGGTCTCTAAGGATTGCCTGTAATCGCTTGGCGCTCTTTCCTTCTGGAGAGCCAGAGTGGATTCAGCTTCAATTACCGCTAGGGGAGTACGTAGCTCGTGCGAGGCATCACTGGTGAATTGCTTCTGGCGCTGGAACGCTTTTTCCAATCGTCCAATCATCTCGTTCAGCGTGGCTGCGAGTCTCCCCAATTCGTCTTTGGTGTTCACATTGATCCTTCGAGTTAAGTCACTTTCCTCGATTTCCTGTGCTGTCTGGGCAATCTTGTCCACTGGCTTAAGTGCTCGGCGGGCTAGAAATATGCCGCCTCCAGCAGCTAATGCCAGGGCCAGCGGGACAGCTATGATGAGGGTGTGTACCAACCCAGCTAATGCCTGGTCTATCTGTTTTGTTGAGCGAGCAATGACCAGTGCTGCTGGTGGGAGACTAGGTGTCGGTCCCGCCGGGCCAAGGTTTACGGGGACAGCCAGGAGACGCAATCCTTCGCCTTGCGTTGTCCGGATAGTGGTAAACAGACTCGTGCCGGCAACGACTTGTGAAATGAATTCGTGACTCAAGGTAATGCTTATCCCTGGGGTGGACCACTGCACCGATTGGTTATCACCGTAGAAATACAAAACGACGATTTCCCCCAGCTCCTCCTGGAATTCTCCTTGCCTGATGCTTTCCAAAATAGTCGGGAAACTAACTAGCTGCGTTGAACGTAGTTCCAGCGAATCATCCAGACTCTGGCACAGGCTTCGCGAGAGGTAGAAATACACCCCGGCACTGAGGGCAACCAATAGAACTGCCAGCACCAACAGGTACCAGATGGTGAATCGGAATTTGATGCTGTGAATGAAGCTCATGGCGCTTTGAACCGATAGCCGGCTCCTCTCACCGTCTGAATCAGGCTATCCTCCCCCTCGTTGTCAATCTTACGCCGCAATCTGCGGATATAGACATCTACCAGATTAGACAGGCTATCGAAGTCGTAATCCCAGGCGTGTTCTTCGATCATAGTCCGCGTGACTATCACGTTGGGATGGCGCATGAAGTACTCCAGGATGACGTATTCCTTGGTAGTCAATTCAATAGGTCTTTGTCCTCGCCAGATCTGGCGGGTAAGAGTGTTCAAAGTTAAGTCTCCCACCCGAAGGTCTGGCGATTTAGACATTCCCTCTCGCCGCAGGAGCGCCCGGACTCGGGCAAGAAGCTCATTAAAGGCAAAAGGTTTAACCAAATAATCATCGGCTCCTGTATCTAGCCCTTTGACCCGGTCCTCCACAGTATCTTTAGCGGTCAACATCAGAATGGGGGTATTAATCTTCTTGACGCGAAGCTCGTGGCAAACTTCGATACCATCTTTGTTGGGCAGCATGATATCTAGAATGATGAGGTCATACGGATTGACCTCGGCAAGATATTCTCCTTCCTCTCCGTCGTAGGCTAGGTCAACAGCGTAGGCTTCCTCTAGAAGCCCGCGCTTGATGATAGTACACAGTCGTCGGTCATCATCAACAACCAAAATTCGCATGACACACTCCCCAAACACATCATATTACACCAAGATGAACATGAAATGAAACAGCTCGATTGTATGTTTTTTCTGGCGTTCACCCCCAGTTCATGGTGGGTTCATATTGCTGTGATAAGCTTGGTTTGCGCTGGTGGGCGACGAACTGGAAGGAGGGAGGGATATGTATGGTTTGATAACGGAAAGAAGTGATGCAGGTTTAAGAGCTTTAAGAAAGGAGGACAAAAGTGAAGAAAGCGAAGAATAGAGTACTTTTCATCTCGTTGGCGATGATGCTAGCTCTCACCATGGGTCTTATGGGCTGTGCGCTCTCCCAGGAAGAACCTCAGATACTGAGCGAAGGTCTAGCTGGGGGAATAGTGGCTGCTGTGAGTACTAGCTCAAACAACACTGAAGACCAGAGCCAGGCTATGGATCGATACCAGGCGCTTCTGGACAGAGCTTGTGCTATCTACGAAGAGAAGACGGGCACGAACATCGACTCAGAGCAATTAGGAGATGCTCTGGACCAAGCTCAAGGCGAGCTACGGGATGAGGCTCTAGAAACCCGACTGCAGAACCTAGTGGACGAGGGCAAGATGACTCAGGAAGAAGCAGACCAGTATCTGGAATGGTGGCAGTCGCGGCCCGACATCGCACTGCCATTACCAGGACTTGGTGGACCGGGTCTTGGCGGACACATGGCTGGAAGACCAATTGGCGCCGCGGATGATAGCTCCCGCAACGTTGACCAACAGAACCAGCCTTCCAATCGATACCAGGCGCTTCTGGACAGAGCTTGTGCTATCTACGAAGAGAAGACGGGCACGAACATCGACTCAGAGCAATTAAGAGACGCTCTGGATCAAGCTCAAGGGGAATTACGCGATGAAGCTCTAGAAACCCGGCTGCAGAACCTCGTGGACGAGGGCAAGATAACTCAGGAGGAAGCTGACCAGTACCTGGAATGGTGGCAGTCCCGGCCCGACATCGAGGTACCATTACCAGGGCTTGGCGGACCTGGTCCTGGCGGTGTCATGATGCAGGCCAGAGGCTTCGGGCCGCGGGGTGGTCCGTGTCGTGGCTTCAATGCTTCCGCTGAAGCAGGCGACTTAGTAAGACAGTGAAGCAGAACTTGCCTGGGAGAGGGGGAACACTCATCCCTCTGTCCCAGGCAGGAACCTGGACTCAAGGCTACAAGAACACATTTGGGACCGAAATGAAGGAAAAGAGTGAGAATGAGAAACGATACAAGGAGCAGCACTCACCTAGAGAAAATGGTCGACAAGAGTTTGCACTGTGTTTTCATGACAGAAGGTGTAGGAGAGAATGAGATTAAGATAAGGTACGTTGTAATATGTGCCCTTTTGCTTGCTAGTATGAGCTTGATTGTTGCCTGCGCACTAGCTAACTCCCCCAGTTCCGCCTCAGGATATGTGTATATTGACGAAGGAATCGGCTCCGAGCTTGGTACCCATGAATTAGTAGCAGGGGTGGCTCCTGCCGTGGTTTCTATTGTCGTTGAAACGGTGAGCTACAACTGGTTCTGGCAGGCAGTTCCTCAGACAGGAGCGGGAAGCGGGATAATAATCAGCTCAGATGGCTATATTGTAACCAACAATCATGTGGTAGAAGGTGCCAAAAAGTGACAGTGACTCTGAGTGACGGGCGTACATTTGATGCAACTATAGTGGGTACAGACGCGCAAACAGATCTGGCAGTAGTGAAAATCGACGCCAGTAATCTTGCCTACTTACACTTCCTTAGCAACTCCTTGGAACGGCTTAGCGTCCTTGACCCGGTGGTAGCTGTGGGCAATGCTCTGGCTCTGCCTGGAGGTCCTACCTGGACTACTGGGGTGGTCAGCAATCTGGGACGCTCTATCCAAGAGGAAACCGGAGTCGTGCTCGATGACATTATTCAGACTGATGCGGCTATTAACGCAGGGAATAGCGGTGGACCGTTACTAGACGCAGCAGGGCAAGTGATTGGCATCAATGTGGCTATCGCCAGCAATGCCGAGAATATTGGCTTCGCCATAAGCACAGATACTGCTATCCCAGTAGTGCAAAGCTTGATAACAGAAGGAAAGGTAGTTCGGCCCTGGCTTGGAGTGTCAGTGGCCACGGTTACCCCAACTATTCAGCAATACTATCACCTCTCAGTCGGCGCGGGAGCTCTCATTACCAGTGTAAGCAGTGGTAGCCCGGCAGGCAAGGCTGGATTAAGAGCGGGTGACGTTATCGTTAAGATGGATAATGGAGATATCAGCACTGCCGCGGAACTGACCGCAGCCATAAGTTCTCATCAAATCGGTGACCAGATTGAGATTGTCTATTACCGTGGGAATGTACAGCAGGTGGCTAATGCCAAGCTCGAACAGTCCCCGTCTTAGGATGACTGAGTCGATGAAGGAGAAAAGCAGATCGGCGCAGGCATCAGAGCATCTTACCTAGCCAAGCCGGGCTGTAACTACTTCGCCACCTTCTATGACGACGGCCATTGTCCGACCGCAGTTAGGGCAAGCGAGCGGCCCGCTGTAATTGGCTTTCGATGGCTCCAAAGGGATGCCTTTGCCACAGCCCAGGCAGATTACTCCTGAGGATCTTCTCGGACCAGCCTGATGCTGTTGCTTGTGGCTAGCCAGCTGCTCTATGGTAGCGAATTCAATTCCACAGGTAACACATTTGAAACGCATTTCTCTCCTTAGCTCACTCGAAATATCTAGTCATCCAGTCTCCGAGTTCGGTATCCCACGATTATAGCACAGTGTTCTTCCTTGATGAATATTTGGGCTCAGGTCCAACAACATACTATAATGCCAAAGGTCAATAGCTCCGGCTGAATATCCTTCTGTTTCATCTTCGCATCCGTGGGCAGACCCCAGCCTCTCTTTTCCTGGCTCCCAACTTAGCACTTAGATACGGGTTCATCCGCCCGGCGGAGTCCCATCATACCTCATACGGGTTTGGCCAGGAAGGCAGGGGCACCATGTTGTGCACACGGGTTGGCTCAAATGAGCTCCCAAAACGTCAATCGGCGTCTCCCTGCCCACCTGATGCAATGACGACACCTCCTGTACTTAGACTGCAACCGGTATCAGAGCCGGTCTTGTATCCTGGTAATAGGTCTGATTCTTAACCAGGGCAAAGGCCAGGCGCAGCAGCCTGTTGAGCGCTGCCCCCACAATCTCTCTTCCGTTGAGAGGGTTGGCATGAGGTGGCCTCTCTCGTCTCTGCTTTGCCCAGGCCCGGAAGTCTTCACTGAAACGCAGCATCGGGATAACCGCCGTCCAGGCGCAGTATCTCAGTAACCGGCGACCTTGCTTACTCATCGGTGTTTTTAATCTCTTCTTGCCAGCTGATTCCGATTCAGTGGGATTGCTGCCTGCCATCTTTATCATTTGCTTGGCGCTCCGGTATAACTTGAAGCAACCGAGTTCAGCCAGTAACCCAGCCACAGCAATATAATTGAGCCCCCTTATTGAGAGCAAATATTTCCTTTCCTCTGTTTCATTCACCAGCTTGATCAATGTCATCTCCATGATGCGAATTTGCTGTTTGACCAATTCAAGCTTATCGACCAAGAAGGCGATTTCAGAAGACATCGAGTGGGCGCCGGCATAGATCCCGATTGATGTTCTCGCCGAGCAGTGTAGTGTCCTCAGTTTCTTTCGCATCAGGCGTCGCCTTTTGTGGCGGGCCTCGATTGTGGCTATAAACTCATCCTCTGTCATCCCGGCTATCACCCTGGGGATGGGACACGTGGAAAGTACGCTCAGGGCCGTAAGCCCGCCGGGATCTTTGAATACCTGAGTAAACTCAGGGAAAAGCGCATCAAGCAGCCCTTTCACCAGGTTGGTTATCCTGGTCCTTTCCTTGACCAGTCGCTGATAGGCGTTGTGTGAGGTCCGAAGTTCCGCATAAACACCCTGCGGGATGACACTCTCAACAAACTCCCCAGTACACAGGAGTTGCGCTGCTACTTCGCTGTCTCGATAGTCATTCTTCCTGCGATTGATATCCTTGCCCTCGCGCCTCCGCTTCAACGTATATTGGTTGATGAAGCGGAAGGGAATACCTCTCTCATCAAGGTAGTAAGCTATATTCCGCCAGTAGTGACCTACTGTCTCGATAGCAAACATGACACCCCGGCAACAAGATTTCACCATTTCCACTCTGGCTCGGTCCAACATCATCTCCAGTCCTTCCCGGGTGTTGTCGAACTTGAATTTGGCCTGGGCGGTGAAATCTTGAGTCATAGCCACCGCGGCATGCCTCTTCTTATGTGGGTCCACTCCTATGACCAGGTATCCCTCCGGCACCTGCTTTCGTTTCCTGGCTGCAGTATTCTTCATCTGAGATAGCTCCTCCTACTTTAGATTTGGTGCTGAGCCACACCATTGAGTCTATTGTAGCCGGAGCTGTCTCCCTTAGCTATTCAATATACTAAATCGTCAGTTGTGCAATGAGGTAACAAGACAGGTAACATGAAAGAATAATACACCTCCGTAAACCATGGTGTAGAGTTTAGATTGAACAACCAAATTAAGAAGGAGGTGCTGAGTGAAATATATTGGTTTGGACTGTCACAAGCAATATGATTTCGCTACATTGATCTACTCCGAGACAGGGGAAATCAGGTCGAAAAAACTCGCTCACAAGAAGGACGAATTTGAAGCGTTTATTGGCGATAGAAGCAAAAGCAAGATGGTAATAGAATCATGCTGGAATTGGTCCAAGACGTATGAGCTGGCTAAGGATCTCGTTGATGAGGTAATACTTGCTCATCCCCTTAGGATGAAGGCTATTGCTTCAGCCAAAATAAAGACTGATGCTATCGACTCCCGAACGCTGGCCCAGTTGTTAAAGGCTGACCTCATTCCCCAGGCTCATTTAAGAGAAGCTGACAACCGGGCCAAACAAAAAGTAATCAGACACAGGGCTTTCATGGTGGCAATGCGGACCAGGGTTAAGAACAAAGTAAACGATCTTGTAAACAACCGGCTATTACCACCAGCCGTTGAAGAGACAAAGCCTAAGAATCTTTTCTCAAAAAGAGGAAAAGGGGAGAACGGCGTGGCATGGCTCAAATCATTGGAATGGTCTGTAGAAGATAAAGAGATATTTGAATCAGCTATGAGACTAATAGAGCAGTTAAGCCACGAGATATCAGTTAGCAATCGGATGATTGATGGAATATATAAAAGGGACAAGGATGCCCAGCTGCTTTATACTATTCCCGGAATAGGGAAAACTCTTGCCGTACTCATTAGCACCGAAATAGACGGCATTGGCCGGTTCAAATCACCATCCAGGTTATGCTCTTATGCTGGCCTTGTACCATCTACCCATTCGTCAGGGGGAAAGGTATATGGTACAGACCGGATACAATGGTAACAAAATAGACCGGACACATGGGTAACAGTTAAGGTATTGGCAGGAGGTGTGCCAATGCCTTGGAAGGAGACCCGTGTGATGGACCAGAAGATAACGATGATAAGCAACTGGCTTTCAGGAGAATACAGTATCACCGAACTAAGCCGTATTCATGAGGTGAGCCGTAAAACCCTATACAAATGGATTGGGCGCTACGAGGCTGACCAGGACTCAGGGCTTCAGGAATGGTCAAGAAGACCGCTTACGATGCCCAGGGCTACTCCTGCGGAGCTAGTTGCAGAGATACTAGCCTCAAAGATCCAGCATGAGCACTGGGGCTCTCGCAAATTGCTGGCCTGGTTAAAGCGTCATCAGCCTGAGAAGAGATGGCCAGCGGCCAGTACGACCAGTGAAATCCTGAAGCGTCATGGGCTTGTTCATGGCCGCCGTAAGCGCCATCATATTCCCCCTTATAGCGAGCCCTTCTTGAAATCCAACCAGCCTAATGAGGTCTGGTGTGCCGATTTCAAAGGCCAATTCCGGTTAGGGGGTGGGTTTTGGTGCTATCCGCTCACCTTGACTGATAGCTATAGCCGATATTTTCTCGGCTGCTGGGGACTGGCACATCCGGCATATCTCCTAACCAGGTCATGTTTTGAACTTGCCTTCCGCCGGTATGGCTTACCGAGCGCTATTCGCACAGACAACGGTGTGCCTTTTGCATCCGTTGGTTTGGGCGGTCTTTCGAGTCTAGCGGTGTGGTTTGTCAAACTCGGTATTCGGCCGGAGCGTATTGAGAAGGGGCATCCTGAGCAGAATGGTCGGCATGAAAGACTGCACCGCACCTTAAAAGCAGAAGCCATAAGTCCGCCGCGTAAGAGCCTGAGTGAACAACAGCGTGCTTTTGACCGCTTTAGAGTGGCCTACAACAATGACCGGCCGCATGAAGCCTTAGGTCAGAAAGCACCAGCCTCGATGTACCGGACCTCTGCCCGGGAGTATCCAGCTAAGTTGTCAGAAGTCGAATACCCGCAAACTTTCAAGGTCAGGCAGGTAAAAAAGAATGGGGATTTCAAATGGCAGGGCAAGGAACTTTATCTCAGTGGGGCTCTGGCTGGAGAGCAGGTGGGACTAAAAGAGATAGACGGTGGAATATGGAAAATTTACTTTAGCTTCTATCCGGTGGGCATTCTGGATGAAAGAACATCTAGAATTGTCTCATGCTAAAAGTGTAACCTATGTGTCCGGATAAAAGTGTTACCTATGTCGGGATTGTACATATCATGGAAAGATGATCTTGCGGGGAAGTAGGTGGTTAAGGTGGGCTTTGATTGAAGCGGTAGTGCCGGCATCTTATGCCGATGTCGGCATAAGACAACGATTGGAAGCCCTTAGAAAAGTCAAGAATGCAAATGTGGCAAAAACGATAATGGCCAGGTGGTTGCTTAAAGTAGTGTACCATGTGCTTAAGGATGGCAGGCGTTATGAGCACTCTGAGCTACGTGACGTAAGCCGGAGCCGCCTTTCAATTGCCTTAGCGAGCTCTTAAAGAGTTGCGCTCCTAAAACAGGTTAAGGGGCTCCAAATCTGACGTTGCAGTGTGCACGCACAATTGTGGCAGGAATAGGAGGCTGAGCAAGGTCTTAACCGAAGGCAGAATATAGGAAATGTTTGAATGAGCAGATAACAAGACTTGCATTATTCCTTCATAGGAGGCTAACGTTCAATGATCTGGAAATGTCATCATATGAGTTTTCGGCGAAATCTAATCCAACAAATAGTTTCATTCGAAGGCAATTTGGACATAATCCTTGCTTAACCATTTTTGACAAATTGTCTAGTATTATTGGATCATCTGTCCGGTATCTCTCGTTTACCTGTCAACATTGTAGCTAGCATATCTACTAATTCTAGCCAATGCAACTACGGCTCTTTTTGCATCACCAAACGTAGCAACGTTATTTTGGGCCAAAAAGGCATATTCTTCAGCAGCAAATTCTGGCAGCGCGAACAATGTTACGGCCAGCGGCTTTTTGATTGTTTTTGCTGCCTCTACAATACTCTGTATACACGGCCAGCCGGGGTCGCTGATTGCCAAAAGCATATCGACATTTTCATCTTCATTCAGTATTTTTAGTGTTTCTCCATAAAGATTTGGAGCAACTAAGGTAGCTACACCAATATCAGTGGGGTTACCAACACTTGTACCTACCGGCGGCAGCAATTTAGCCAGTCTTTCCAGAGTTGCACCTGATAACCTGGCCATTTCAAGCCCCAGCTCAATACAATTATCCGTAGTACCAACATTGGTTCCTCCCATTCCGGCTACAACAGCAATCCTTTTGCCTTTGGGTAGCGGCAAATAATAGAGGCAAAAGAGACAATCTACGATTTCCTCAAAACTGCGAACGCTGATTATGCCAGCTTGTTCAAACATGGCCTCCCAGACATGTTTCGTCCCGGCCAGAGCACCGGTATGGGAAACAGCAGCCTTGGCTCCCAGCTCAGTAGCACCACCTTTCCAGATGATAATAGGTTTTTCCTTTGTGATTTCACGAGCCAGCTGGAAGAAGTGTCTCCCATCTTTGATACCTTCTAGATAGGAAACAACAATCTTTGTCTCCTTATCCTGTCCGAAATATTCCAGGAAGTCCACCGCGTTTAAATCGCATTCGTTGCCACAGCTTATTACTTTGCTGAATCTGATACCTTTCTTTGTCAAAATATGGGTCAGGTAATCAACAAAAGAGCCGCTATGTGAAAAAGAGCCTACAGGTCCACCCTCGGTCGTTATATCATGCATTAACCCTTGAGGAAATGTTACCAGTTTAGAAGTTGGGCAGTAGACACCTATTGAGTTAGGCCCGATGACCCTGATGCCTTTTGAGCGGGCAATTCTGCAGATCTCCTGCTCGATTTTCTTTCCCTCAGCTCCTTTTTCGCCAAAGCCGGCGGTGAAAACGATAATCCCCTTCATTCCCTTTTCAGCACAATCTTGAACCGCTTGCAGCGTACTGTCCGGCGGTGTCATGAGAATGGCAACATCAACGTCATGGGGAATATCCTTTATACTCTGATAAGCCTTCAACCCTAGCAGTTCCGTTTCACGCGGGTGAACCGGGTAAATCTCTCTAAAACCTATTCGAATAAGTCCTTCCAAAAACATCCGGCCGAAGCTGCCCTCCTTGCTCGAAGCACCAATAATACTTAAAGATCTGGGATGAAATATTTGCTCCAGGTCTGATACGGTAGAACTCATCAATCATTTCCTCCTTGGAAATATATATATTTGTGTTTGACAAATGCTTTAACTTCTGAGCTTTTACAGCTTTTACAACAGTATTAGTTTCTGCTTATTTCAGGCTTAATCTCAACCGGGTAATTAATGGCATCGTGTTACTCCTTCGACCTGGCACATAAGAGTTAGTCCGGTATCAATTCTTGCCTTCAGTGCAAATCGTTACCAGCTATTACTACACTTACCGTTGCCGCCCCTGGTGCACCACCCTGATTATGTGTCAAACCCAATCTTGGATTCTTCACCTGACGTTTATCAGCCTTACCCTGAAGTTGTTTATAAACCTCATACATCATCCTTAGTCCACTGGCACCGACTGGATGTCCAAAACATTTCAAACCGCCATCCGTATTGATTCGAGAAATGAAACCTAGGTCTTGACTAAATGTCTGAAGCTATCGTCTGGTTACGTAGTGCCTATTTTATCACTTTAAAGGTCTTATTATTAGACCCTTTGACGACAATAGTGAGAAATTTAGAACTCATACTATTCTTCTGGGGCGCGGCAAGCAAATTGACAATGAGGGAGTGGGAGTATACCATAGCGACGGTATTTGGCAACGGAAAGCATAGTCACAAGCATGTCCCGAGAAGCTAGATACCTTCAAGGGTCAACATAGCTTGCCAGGCTAAATCAACGTAGGAGGTAGCTCAAAATGAACGAGGCTACAAACTCGACTCCAGCCGCATGGAAAAGTGGGAGTCTATCTTACGGTTCTCCTCTGACACTTGACATCGCTAAGAAAATGCTGGAAGCGGGTGAGAAAGAAGCAGAGAAACGGGGTGTGCCGATGTCAATGGCTATTAGTGATACCGGTGGTAATCTAATAGCCTTTAGCCGGATGGATAACGCCGCGTTATTCAGCATACAGATTGCCATGGATAAGGCGTTTACCACAGTGTTTGGGAAGATGCCCACCGGGAGCTTTGCCAGCCAATATTGCGCGGGAGGACTGGTCCCCCTCTTCTTCCATGAACGGTGGATTACATTTCCAGGAGGGTTTCCGATCATAAAAAATGGAAGGATATTAGGGGGAATCGGGGTAAGCGGAGGAATTATCGAGGACGTCTACGTGGCTAAGGCAGCTTTGGAAGCAGGTGGCTTCAGTCTCGATGAAGTGGATGCTGCCATAATGGCAATGAAAGGGGAATGCGCAGAAGAAATAGAGGGCCTGCCTGGGAAAAGATACTCCCGGTTCTCCTCTGTTAACCTGCTCCAAAGCTAGCTACAAAAGAGGCTGCACCCACTATCACCCACTGGCTATTCTGTCCTCAATTTTCTCTTGTACCGGTGCTGTTCCCACTCAGGTGGATATTTGCGATTGAGCACGCTCCAATAACTGTGGGCAGACAAAGCACCACGGCTTTGTTTCACAAAACCATTGCAGTCAAGCACTGAATACGTATATCGTCTGTCTAATACTTCTCTCATTATGTCCTCCACCAGTCCCCCGTCATCCATTACTGGATAGAATGCCTGGTAAAGTTCAATGTTACCAAGAGCCTTTTCTATCCTGCTGAGTTGTGCTTTGCTGGCAATTTCAACCTGACAAATATCAAGGTGCTTGACACCGATATCCTGGATAATCGGCAGCATCTCAAATAATTTCTCTCGGTGAGGAGACCAGGATGGTGTTTCAACAGTAACCGTAGGGATATGCTTGACCGCCAGCCTCAAGTTGTCATACACGGTCTTGGAAAAACTCGTCGCTCCCAGATGAACTCTAACCTCATCAAAACCTGAATCCTTCAGTCTTAATATATTGTCCAGATTCAATAAAGTTCCATTGGTATAAACTTTAGCCCATCCTTTCGTTCCCATAAATGGGTCAACTACATTCCTGAAGAATCGCATGAATTCTTCAAGGATAGAAACATAGAATAGTGGTTCACAAACGCCGGTAAACTCATAGTATTGCATCTTGGCATCGGTAGTGATTATTTGCTTTTCTTCGGTTAGATACTTTTGTATTATGTCTTTCCATTCCTCCCCCAGACTGAATCCTTCGGGCGGCATATAGTCCTGCCGAACTATGTGAGGTTCAAAACAATAGACGCAATCTCTATTACAGACATTTGGTAGTCCTACATCCCTTCCCAGCAGAAACCCACGATGATATGCGTCTGAATAGAAACATCCATAACATCCAGGTGAGATATCTTCTCCTATATAAGCGCAGCTTCCGTGGCATTTGAATTTCAGTCCTTTGAGTCTCTCTTGCCTTTCAATCTTCTTTTTGTAGGCGTCTTGAATTGGAATGATTGTTATCATTGTTTCATCCTTCGTTATTTGAGTAAGCGAAAGGACAGATCCTGCACACTTTCACTGAGATGCAGTTATTCTAGGAAATAGCGACTTTGTTCTGTCGTAGCTTAGTTGCAGAATACTCTCTCTTTATGCCCCTATTCATCAAGATAGAGGAATTTGGCAGGGTTTGTCTGAATCATTGTCTTGATATCTTCTTTCTTAATACCAAAGTGTATCATGGCACGAACAAACATTCGCCAACAGTCGAGAGCGTCGCCGAAGAATGGCTGGCCTCCGTCGGTGCACGGAATGACATGGTCTGGCCCCACTTCCACTGTCCACCCGAGACCCTGGTTCGGGTCAATCATAGGCCAAATGATACTGGGGAGAACTTTATTTGCATCCACCTGGAGGTAGCAGCCAAGACGAGTTAGCTCTTTGTATTGCTTTGTCGTAGCTCGGTCCTCCATCGCAGTCCATGGGGCTGCATGCATCCAGAGGAGATGGGCGCCAACCTCAGAGGCATATTGTGCCAGAGGCAGAATATGCTCGTATGTCATGGTAGCGTGGCCACTCATGACAGGTATCTTATACTGAGCGCAAAGGCGGACGACCTCCTTCACTTCACTATCCAACTTTCCATGCTCATCATAAATGCGGAGATCCGGACCACAATTTTTGCCTCCATACGTCTGGCACCAGAACAATATACCCCCGAGATTGGGATATTTACTTATTAAGTTTATCTGGTCGGGATGATGGCTCCAGGCCAGTATATGAGCGCCCAGACACCGACAGGCATACTCAAGTTGACCATCACGTACCATTTCGTCTACCCGATGTTGAGCACCCCAGGCTTGCCCTACGGTCGGGAAAAAATGATCCTGGCTAATGAAGGCACGCATCTTTGCTTTGGAAGCCTTAATGGCATACTCGATGATATCATTTGCTCTGGGCACATAGTCCGGGTAGAGGCGCACCTGGGTGTCTATCGAGTTTTCAATGAATTCGTCTTCGACACCCATATAGATATCATAGAACATTTCATAGATGAAATGGCCGACTTGACCAGAACGTCCGGCCTTTCGCATTTCCCATAGTTGGTCATACGTCCACTTTGCCGGGTAACCTGCCTTTGCCCTGCCTTCCTTGGTCACCGACCTATATGCGTCTATAGCCTCCTTTGGCAGACCATTGAACCTCTCATGATGATCGTCTTCCTGTTCGAATAGTTTTGGGTTGTAAGCTTTTCCTGGCATTTGATTTCCTCCTTATCTTTTGGTCTTTCCTAATCAGCAACTTATTGTCGCCTAGTGATAGCTACCAGGTTGTCGTTCCACCATCAACATAAATAATCTGTCCGGTAACAAAATCAGACGCTTTTGAAGCCAGAAATACCATTGGGCCAACAACATCTTCGGGAAATCCCCAGCGTCCCAACGGAATTCGCGCTTTCATGGTCTTGGCAAACTCCGGATTGGCTAAAGCTTGTCGGGTTAAATCTGTCTCAATGAGCGTAGGAGCGACGGCATTAACAAGAATGTTGTACTTTGCCCACTCGCAAGCCAGTGTACGAGTAAGCGTGTCCACCGCCCCTTTGCTGGGACTATACGCTATTGCACCTGATGGAGCTCCATACCTCCCACGCACCGAGGACAAATTAACTATCTTGCCGCTCTTCTGCTTTATCATGACTCGTCCCACTGCCTGGCAACAGATAAAGGTACCACGAACATTGAAATCCATGACCTTCTGCCAGTCTTCTACTGGAATATCTTCAGCCGAACTCCTGATATTAATACCTGCGGCATTGACCAGGATGTCAATGTGGGAAAATGTCCGGACAACCTGCTCTACCATTGCTTTAATCGAGCGTTCGTCGGTTACATCAGATGCAACTGCTAGAGATTTCTTGCCCATGGCCTTGATCTCCGCAGCTACAGGCTCGAGTTTGCTCAGTGTACGACTTGTTACGACGACATCAGCGCCATGCCTGGCGAGACCTAAAGCCAATGCTTTCCCGATACCACCGGCACCGCCGGTAACAATACCCACCTTGCCCGTTAAGTCAAAAAGATCAGCCATTTTGTCTCCTCCTTTGGCTCATGTAAAGCCATTTTTTTAGAAATTGACCTTGTCCGATCCTTTCAAGCCGAGCATCTGTCTTGCTTCGTCAGGGGTTGCCGGGATTATGCTCATCTGTTCTGCCATGGTAACGACGCGAAGTACTTGCTCGGCACTACCTCTTGCGAGTCTACCATATCCAGCCCACAAGTTATCCTCCATGCCGACCCGAACGTGACCTCCCAATGCGAGTGTAACTGCAGCGATGGGCATCTGGTCTTTTCCCACAGCAGCCACCGACCAGGTAAAGTCCCCCAACACTCTTTTGGTGTAGTCATAGATGAATGTGAGAGTACTCGGTGTTGCTGGCATGCCACTCAGCGCGCCCATGACAAACTGGATATGAATTGGCCTGGTTACATAATTCTTGGCCAGCATGAATTCCACTGCGCCAATCTGTCCCAGGTCCCATATCTCCAACTCCGGCTTAGTACCGTTTTCCCTGCATTGTTGAGTATACTCACGCATCATTTTGTACGTATTAACAAAAACAAGCTCTTCATTCTTTAACACTTTGTCTTCCCAGGGAAACTTAAAAGTGCCCTTCATCCTCTCCCATGCAGGCATAGTATTCCCGCTCACCGAACCGCAGTTCAACGAAGACATCTCAGGTTTGAATTCAGGAACGACCGCAATCCGTTCCTTTTCGTCACCAGCCCCCCCGGTCGTTATGCATACTACCGCATTGCAGCGCTTTTTTATACTGGTCACTATTTCACGAAACACTTTCAAATCAGCAGTTGGTTCACCGGTCTTGTGTTTGCGAGCGTGAATATGAACTATGGCAGCCCCAGCTTCGCATGCCTTAACCGCATCATCCGCAATCTGCTCCGGCGTATACGGCAGATAATCAGACATGGTTGGCGTTGCTCCTTGCCCGGTTACCGCTGCTGTGATAATGACTTTCCGCAAAACTTTCTCGCCTTCTAGCATGACCTTCTCCTTATTAAACAGTTATTTATTCACGGCTTTAAATAGAACGAGCTGTTTTAATAGCCTTCTATTTATCTCGTCCAATACCTGCGTTCGTGTCTTTCCGTGGTAATTATACCAACCATTTCCTGTTTTGATGCCTAACTCACCCCTATTGACTTTATCCAGGAGTGTTGCCGATGGCTCTGTTCTGTTACTCAGTGTTTTAAAGAGGTTTGCCGAAACTCTCGCTGAGGTATCAAGGCCAATCATATCATCTGCCTCCATGGGGCCAATGCAGGATAGCCGGAATCCGTACATTGCTTTGGCAGCCATGTCGATATCTTCGGGTGTGGCAACGCCTTCATCCAGTAGATAGCTGATTTCGCGAAAGATGGCACCCTGAATCCTGTTGACGATGAATCCGGGGATTTCTTTCTTTACCAGAATTGGTTTCTTACCAACCTGTAACATCAAATCCCTTGTGGTTTGAACCACCTTGTCGGACGTATATTTTCCCCTGTGAATTTCGACGAGCGGCATAATATGAGCAGGGTTGAAGTAGTGTGTACCAACGACGCGGTATGCCGTCCTCATGTCTCCTGTCAATGTGGTAATGGTTATGCTACTGGTATTGCTGGCTAATATGACATCCGGATCACAACCATCAAGCTTTCCGAAGAGCTCTTTTTTGTCGGCCAACACTTCGGGAATCGTTTCCACAATGAAGTGACATCCTCTGATAGCTTCCGGCAGTTCGGCCATCGGTATGCAGGTAATCCTCGACATAATAACCTCAGGTGCTTCTTCCAGGAGTCGGAACTCAGCAAACAGCTTCAGATTTGTATCTATCTGTTGCAGGCACTTATCTAGCGTCTCCCTTCTACGGGCTAGTACTTTAACCCTTTTGCCAGCCTGGGCAAAGCTCTGGACAATGCCCTCACCCATGTTGCCCGCCCCTATCACCACGATCTGTTTTATCTCACTCGGTTTTCGATAGCTAGTTTCATTCATAGTGATTCAGTCCCTCTACACATCTTATTAGTAACGGTCTCAAGAATTCTTCAAGCTTATTTCACCCAGGTAGATATCCTTTTGTGTTCTGGCTGTTATAGTCTGTTCCTTATACCCGGCTGCTGCTATTCTTATGGTATATTCGGTGTTGTCCGCTAATCCCTCAAACTCAAAGTCGCCAAAGGCGTTGGTCTTCACCTCCCAACGCCCACTACCGCTACTCAAGGCAACTGTCACTCCCTTAGCACATTCATCTCTGTCCCCATAGATTATTGTCCCAGCAATAAACTTCCTGGGCAGTCCCATGTACCTCACCTTCTCCTTCAAGGTCATACCCACCATGTAACGCCTCCGTTTTGCCCGAAGCTATGAACCGGGAAACCTCACTCCCAGGGTCATCCAGGTCACCAAACATCAAGGCTCCTGTAGGACAGGACTCCACACACCGGGGCTCTTTCTCCCCTTTGTCCAGCATGTGCGCGCACAGAGTGCATTTCTGCGGTAGCTGCTTCTGTTCATTCCACTCAATCACCCGATAAGGACATGACGAAATGAGCTCTTTTTGCCCCTTGGCCTTTACCGGGTCAATTATGACAATACCATCGGCTCTCTTGTACACAGCGCCATTCTGCGCCATTTTGATACACGGCGCATCGTCACAATGCATGCAGGGTATCGGCGTATAGCTTACCTTAACCTTGGGATATTGTCCCCGCTCCTTTTCAATCACCCGTATCCAGTTCTGCCCCTCCATAGGTTGAGCCGCAGAATAACCTTTGTATTCATTGCCCGCAAACTCATCCCGGCAGGACAAGAAGCAGTTATAGCACCCGGTGCATTTATTGATGTCTATTACCATGCCGTATCTTGCCATCTCTTCGCTATGCCTCCCATTTGCATACTTCTACCAGGCAAGAGTTATTAGCCATGCCCGGAGCATTCCTGGATAGCATCCTCGATGGAGCGAGCAGGTTCATACAGCCACCCCTGTCGATACTGCCTGCCTTGCCCGGCTCCAGCGGGTCGTATCTGGCACTACTTTCATATGAGTGCACTAGGCCGGGCCGCACACGTTCTGTTACTTGGGCGATGCAAAGCACTGCTCCGCGGTCGTTATAGACCTTGACGATGTCGTCATGATTGATACCGCGCGCTTGCGCATCTGAAGGATGGATACGTATTGGCCACCAGGCATAGCCATCTTTCTCAATACGGTGTTGTGGAATATCATTGAGCCAGAGAGTCTTGTTATCATGATGTGTATGGTAAGAATATCTTGGGTGCGGTGTAATCATTTGCAGAGGGTACTTTGCGGTAAGCTCCTTCGTTTCGTGCCCCTCCCAGCTCGGAATATACCTTGGCAATGGCGGTCTCTCTTCATCATTGGGGTCGAACTTAGTCAGGCTCTGAGATACAAATTCTATCTTCCCACTGTAGGTAGCCAGCTCGTGTGCCTTGTCTGTCCCTTTCTTAGGATTGAGCGAGTTTGGCGTATCACAGGGTCGCCCTTCATAGTACCAGCGATTAGAGACTGTACGTTTTTGCTCAGGCGATTTACAGGGAACAACGAAATAGCCCTTCTTCTTGAACTCCTCGTAGGTAACGTACTCCGGTAGGGACGAGATATTGAATATCTTCTTTATCCAGTCCTCCTCTGAGTTACCTTCGGTGTACTTTTCCAGGAATCCCAGCCTCTTGGCCAACGCCTTGTAGATTTCCCAGTCCGATTTGGATTCCCATAATGGCTCTATACACTTCTTCAGATAAATCATCACCCGGTGGTTTGCTCCGCAGTCCCCTTCTCCATAGCCTCCAGCATTTGCCCACTCGCAGATATCAGCATGTTCAAAATTGGTGGAGGCAGGCAGGATAATATCGCCAAAGCGAGTCTCGCTTTGCCAGTGACAGTCCTGCATCACCACAAACTCCAGCTTGGGGCTCTGGTACATGCGCACCCATCGATTTGTCTCGGTCATGGTACTGATAAATGAACCGCCGTGGCGATAAATCATCTTAATCTCGGCGCCATTAGGCCCTGGCTCAGGATAGGTGTGTGGAACAAATTGCTCCTCGATTGACTGTCCGCAGAATCCTTCACCTATCCAGCTAATCGGTGGATTCAAAATGGCCTCCGGCAGCAACAATCGATATACCTTTTGAGATACCGGGTTCTCCGCTTTCTTCTTGGCTACTAACGCAAAAGTATCCCAGCCGGCAGAACCGTAACCGGGCATTTGGAAAGAGAAGTCCAGTGGGGCACCCATGGCTGCGCCACCCCACACATTAACCCCCGCCTTGCCCAGACCCTGCATAGCTATCAGCAGCACCATCAGCCGTGCCCACTCAGTGGCATAGGCTGCCCGAACTGCTCCCCCAGTGCCATACATGGCACCAGTAGCCAGCATGGTCTTTTTGGCTGCCCATTCCCTGGCTAAGGCAACAATGTCATGAGCCGGAATATCGCAAATCTCCGCTGCCCACCCTGGCGTTCTGGGGACGCCGTCAGCTTCTCCCAGGATATGCTTCCGAAATTCCTCAAAGCCAACGGTGCGGTTTTCCACAAACCACTTGTCATATGTGCCTTCTTTTATCCAGACGTAAGCTATCGCCTCTGCCAGGGCAGCATCGGTGCCAGGCCGTGGGGCTAACCATTTGTCACCAAGTACACCGGCCGTGGTATTACAATAAGGGTCGATGAAAATAGCCTTGATGCCCAACTCTCTTAACCAGATACGCCATATAGCGCTTTCCTGCCCCCAATACTGGTAAGAGCTACTATTGGGGTCTACCGACCAGAACATAACCTGCTCGGTATTCTTCAAGGCGTCTTCCAGCATATCATAGTTGTCACAATGCCCCAGTAACCAGAAATAGCCCCAGGTATGTATTGCTCCCCAGTGAGACCCTTCCCAGCTATCAGGATTGTCCATCAACGTGGTGTAACCCAGCATGTTGAAAAAGCGGCCGAAGGGCCCAAACTTATAATGCAGAAGCCCCCAGTTATGGTGAGATGATGTCATCGCAGTGATCGCTGCCGGCCCATAGGCCTTTCTAATACGCTTGATTTCACTGGCTACGATATCAAGAGCCTCGTCCCAGGATATGCGTATGTATTCGTCCTTGCCACGCATCTCCGGATGCCGGTCACCGTGCGGATCAAACGTCTTTCGCCTGTACGGATACTTAATTCTGTTCTCCGAATAAATCCTCATCCTCTCTGCCACTACATATGACTGTAATGTAGTCTTGCGTGGTGGAGTGAACTTTCTTCCCCTGGCCTCAATAGTCCATGATGGAGCATCGGTGTCATTAAAGACGATGGGGCGCATCTTGGTTATCTTGCCGTCTTCTACATGGACAAATACTGGACCACCTACTGTACACTGTGTAAGAATTTGCTCTGCCATGTTTATCCCCTGTTAAGTTTGTTCCTTAGATCCTCAATTATGCCTGTAACTTGTTCGTACAGCCGGTCACCTGATTTACGGGGAGAACATCGTTTCACTTTTTTAGTACTATTTCACCCAGGTAGATATCCTTTTGTGTTCTGGCTGTTATAGTCTGTTCCTTATACTCGGCTGCTGCTATTCTTGTAGTGTATTCGGTGTTGTCAGCTAATCCCTCAAACTCAAAGTCGCCAAACGCGTTGGTCTTCACCTCCCAACGCCCACTACCGCTACTGAGGACAACTGTCACTCCCTTAGCACATTCGTCTCTGTCCCCATAGATTATTGTCCCAGCAATAAACTTCCTGGGCAGTCCCATGTACCTCACCTTCTCCTTCAACTCATACCCACTATGTAACGCCTCCGTTTTGCCCGAAGCTATGAACCGGGAAACCTCACTCCCAGGGTCATCCAGGTCACCAAACATCAAGGCTCCTGTAGGACAGGACTCCACACACCGGGGCTCTTTCTCCCCTTTGTCCAGCATATGCGCGCACAGAGTGCATTTCTGCGGTAGCTGCTTCTCTTCATTCCACTCAATCACCCGATAAGGACATGACGAAATGAGCTCTTTTTGCCCCTTGGCCTTTACCGGGTCAATTATGACAATACCATCGGCTCTCCTGTACACAGCGCCATTCTGCGCCATTTCGATACACGGCGCATCGTCACAATGCATGCAGGGTATCGGCGTATAGCTTACCTTAACCTTGGGATATCGTCCCCGCTCCTTTTCAATCACCCGTATCCAGTTCTGCCCCTCCATAGGTTGAGCCGCAGAATAACCTTTGTATTCATTGCCCGCAAACTCATCCCGGCAGGACAAGAAGCAGTTATAGCACCCGGTGCATTTATTGATGTCTATTACCATGCCATATCTTGCCATCTCTTCGCTATGCCTCCCATTTGCATACTTCTACCAGGCAAGAGTTATTAGCCATGCCCGGAGCATTCCTGGATACCATCCTCGATGGAGTGAGCAGGTTCATACAGCCACCCCTGTCGATACTGCCTGCCTTGCCCGGCTCCAGCGGGTCATACTTGGCACCAGCTTGATAGGAATGCACTGTGCCCGGTCTTATCCTCTCAGTTACCTGGGCGATGCAAAGTACTGCTCCGCGGTCGTTATAGACCTTGACGATGTCGTCGTGCTTAATACCACGTGCTTCTGCATCTGAAGGATGAATTCTTATTGGCCACCAGGCATAGCCATGCTTTCTTAACACGATGCTGGGGTATGTCACTCAACCACGGATTCTGATTATCGTGCTGGGTATGATAGGAAAAGCGAACATGGGGTGTAATCATTTGCAGAGGGTACTTTGCTGTCAGCTCCTTCGTTTCGTGTCCCTCCCAGCTCGGAATATACCTTGGCAGTGGTGGTCTCTCTTCATCATTGGGGTCGAACTTAGTCAGGCTCTGAGATACAAATTCTATCTTCCCACTGTAGGTAGCCAGTTCATGCGCTTCGTCTGTACCTTTCCTGGGGTTCATATTGTAGGGAGAATCACAGGGCCTTCCCTCATAGTACCAGCGATTAGAAACGGTTGGTTTGTATTCCTCCGGTAAAGGAACAACGAAATAGCCCTTCTTCTTGAACTCCTCGTAGGTAACGTACTCCGGCAGCGACGAGATATTGAATATCTTCTTTATCCAGTCCTCCTCTGAGTTACCTTCGGTGTACTCTTCCAGGAATCCCAGCCTCTTCGCCAATGCCTTGTAGATTTCCCAGTCCGATTTGGATTCCCATAATGGCTCGATGCATTTCTTCTGGTAAATCACCACCCGGTGGTTTGACCCGGTATCATCCTGCCCGTACCCTCCGGGAGATGCCCAATCGGAGATATCGGCGTGCTCGAAATTAGTAGAAGCAGGTAAGATAATATCTCCAAAGCGAGTCTCGCTTTGCCAGTGACAGTCCTGCATCACCACGAACTCCAACTTCGGGCTCTGGTACATGCGCACCCATCGATTTGTCTCGGTCATGGTACTGATAAATGAGCCGCCGTGACGATGAATCATTTTGATTTCAGCGCCATTAGGTCCTGGCTCAGGACAAGTATAAGGGATGAACTGTTGTTCAATGGATTTCCCACAGAATCCTTCGCCTATCCAGCTAATCGGTGGATTCAGGATTGCCTCCGGCAGCAACAATCGATATACCTTTTGCGAAACTGAGTTCTGCGCTTTCTTCTTGGCTACTAACGCAAAAGTATCCCAGCCGGCAGAACCATAACCGGGCATTTTGAAAGCATAGTTGCGCGGTGCTCCCATAGCTGCACCGCCCCAGATGTTGACGCCCGGTTTACCTAAACCCTGCATCGCGATAAGAAATACCATCAGTCTTGCCCATTCAGTGGCATATGCTGAGCGGCATGCCCCGCCTACCCCGTATATTGCACCAGTAGCCAGCATGGTCTTTTTCGCTGCCCATTCCCTGGCCAGAACCGTAATGTTGTGAGCCGGAATATCGCAAATGTCCGCTGCCCACCCCGGCGTTCTGGGAACGCCGTCAGCTTCTCCCAGAATGTGCTTCCGAAATTCCTCAAAGCCCAAGGTGCGGTTTTCCACAAACCACTTGTCATACGTGCCTTCGGTTATCCAGACATAGGCTATAGCCTCTGCCAGGGCAGCATCAGTGCCAGGACGCGGTGCTAACCACTTCTCACCGATATGGGCTGCTGTATGGTTACAAAAAGGATCAATAAATATTCGATTTATACCTAATTCTCTCAACCAGTGACGATATCTTACTGATTCCTGCCCGTTATAACCCCCGGCACTGGTGTTGGGGTCTACTGACCAGAAGATAACCTGCTCGGTATTCTTCAAGGCTTCTTCCAGCATATCATAGTTGTCACAGACCCCCAGTTTCCAGAAATATCCCCAGGCATGTACCGCACCCCAGTGCCATCCCTCCCAGCTATCAGGATTGTCAAAGAGCTGAGTATATCCCAGGATATTGAAAAAACGGCCGAAGGGTCCCATCTTGTAATGCAGAAGCCCCCAGTTATGGTGAGATGATGTCATCGCAGTGATCGCTGCCGGCCCATAGGCCTTTCTAATACGCTTGATTTCACTGGCTACGACATCAAGAGCCTCGTCCCAGGATATGCGTATGTATTCGTCCTTGCCACGCATCTCCGGATGCCGGTCCCCGTGCGGATCAAACGTCTTTCGCCTGTACGGATACTTAATCCTGTTCTCCGAATAAATCCTCATCCTTTCCGCTACCACATAAGGATTCAAAAAAGTCTTACGTGGCGGAGTGAACTTTCTTCCCCTGGCCTCAATAGTCCACGATGGAGCATCGGTGTCATTAAAGACGATGGGGCGCATCTTGGTTATCTTGCCGTCTTCTACATGGACAAAGACCGGACCGCCTATCGTACACTGTGTAAGAATCTGCTCTGCCATAGATTCTCCCTTCCTAAATGTAACTAACGTTTACGGAACAGGTATGCACTGTTCGGTAATATTCCTAATTCCCTAGATACCCTCCGCGGCCCGCTGTATCACCGGGACAGGTTTTCCGCTGACACCAAAATAGCCAAGATAGGGGCGGCTCGCTGGCAGTAATGGTCTAGTCCCTGCACTATCGTGGCCTTGTAGTCTATGCTATACGATTCTCCTCAGGCCGTCAAGCGGTCTTTCGGGAATTTCGTCGCATTTGGCTGAGGATCAGTAAATCCGTGATTTGCTGCTGGACTCAATCTCATTATCTCAGGTTCCGCAACGCCGTGGGCGAAAACATTAAATACCTCGTTCTTGACGAGCATGTGACAGAGGATACCAACGTGAAGCAATAGCAAGCTGACAAACTGGAAGGGTCTTCAGGTTCTTTGGAAAAACTTACCCGTTACAGTCCAACTCATTTAACAGATCTGATTCTGTAATTAACCTGACATGTGGTAAGGCAACCATGTTACGAGCTGGGGCCAGAACATGATAATAAACATGGAAACTATTGCGGTTACAAGGAATGGAAGACTTGCACGGAATATAGTAGTCAAAGGCACATCTCTGTTCATACCGTGCAGAGCGAAAGCCAGTATCGCGAAGGGCGGGCTGATGGAACCTACCATTATCGCCGCTACGCATAGTACTCCGAAATGGAGGGGATCAAAACCGAGTGCTACGACTACGGGGAAGAATATTGGCAACGTTACAACCAATACTGCATATATATCCGTTAGGCATCCGGCAATTGTATAAACAACCAATATCAAAGCCATGACAGCATTAGGGCTTAGTCCTGAACCAATGATATATTCGGTTATTGCCTTGGGTAGTCCCGAGGCGGCCAGGGTAGCACCGAACAACCAGCCACCAATAAGGATCAACATAATAAAGGCGGTAGTTGGCAATGTTTCTCGCAAGCTTTGTATGATGGCTTTTACATTCATCCTTCTTCTAGCCAAACTGACCACAATAACTGCCAAGCACCCAAAACACGCAGATTCGGTGGGAGTGAAAATGCCAGTGTAAATGCCGCCCAGTACAATGACAAAAATAAGCTACTACTGGCCATATTAGATAAGTGCTTTTAAGTCTCTCAATCCAGCCCACATTTGGTCCGGCTGGCGCCAAGCTTGGATTTATTCTGGTTTGTATTGCAATCTGGATCATAATCAATGCCCACATGAAGAGGCCAGGCAAAATGCCGGCAATAAAGAGCTTAGCAATTGAGGTCATGGTGAGAAAACCAAAGAGAATAAAAGACCCGCTGGGAGGAATCATGATATCGAGATTTGCGCTGGCAGCGATAGCAGCCAGGGAAAATCCATCATTGTATTTGTGTTTTCTCAACTCCGGAAAAGCGACCCTACTCATGGTAGTTGCGCAGGCTATGTGGTTTCCGGAGATGGCACTGAAAGCAGCGGTGGCAGTGGCAACGGCCATTGCCAGACCTCCCCGAAATTGCCCTACCCACTTGGAAAGCGGATTAAAAGCATCCTCGCCGATTCCTCCCTTGGAAGCCAGCGCGCCCAGCCAGATATAAAGAGGTACCACCACTAAGATTATGTTAACACCCTGCCTCCAGGGCATGTAGCCGAATAGTGAAAGTACCGGGCCCCATCCACGAAGAAACCACATTCCCAGGAAACCAGCTATGAACATCGTAATGGCAATCGGAAAGCCGAGCAGCATCAGGCCTAAAGCCAGGCCTATCATCACCCAGCCTATTTGAGCGTCCGCCAATGGCATTAAAGACCACTCCCTTTCATCTTCTCTATTTTCTTCAGAGCTTCCGGTTCCTTTTGGATTTTATCCACAGCTTCCGGCTCCCTTCGGATTTTCCCCACAGTTTCCGGAAGTCTGGCCAGAAACACCAGGGTCATCAAGGCACATCCAAAGGCGGCGAAGTATACGAACGGCGATATTGGTATCCCCAGGATACCTGTTGTGCCCGTTTGCATTGCATGACCCGCTATGCTTATCCCGTACGCCACCAAACGCCAGGCGACGATTCCCAGCATTACACTAGTCAATAATGCGATTAGCAGTTGGAAAACCAGCCGTGGTAAGCGAGGAAACCTGTCCAGCAAAAACGTCATAGTGATATGGCTCCCTTTAAGGGCAGCCAGAGCCATGGGGCCCCACACCATGATGGCAAAGGCCAAAGTCACAATATCATAAGCGCCCCTCACGGGTGACCTGAAAAGCCACCGACCGAGTACGTCTGCTATAACCGCCAGCATAGTCACTACTATTGCCACCATGGCCATAGCGGACAATAAATTGCTGGGGTAAGATACAACCTTATCTATGTATTTAGCCGCCCTGGTGAACATTGTTCATTACCTCGTGCGATGCTGCTTTGTGATAGACTAGTTTTTCCACAATTGGTGACTTGTGGTGGATATTACATTACCCCCCTCAACCTGTCAATATTGCGAATTGCGTCGGTACTTGCAACTTCACGTAGCTATGAGTGCCTAACTAAAAGGAGGAGAGATAAATGAACCAGCCAATACTGATAGCCTTGATAACAATAATCCTGTTCCTTACGTGGATTTCTGTAGACCTTTGGGAAATTCACAAGGACATTGCCGAACTGGGGAATCTATTACCATCTGCGCAGAAGTCTAAGAGCAGCGAAGACATCGGAAACAGCCAGCACGACGTAAAGTAAGACCCGAAATGCAAGCGGGTTAACAAGTGGAAGAAGGGCAGCGATTATGAGAGTACCAAAGATTAGGGTGAGCCAATTACTAAGGGTACGTTTACTCATTTTGCGACACCTCCATTGCGTAGTTAGGCACTCTACATTATACTCCCTATTAAGGGGGGTAATGATATGCCCAAACCGAAACGTAAAAAAATGCCTAGAAAATCTAAGGTATCGTCTTGGTATAGAAACTGGAAGCCTTACTTCAAAAATAGGATGCGCCAATCTGTGTCACAGTTCTGGGGCTGTCTCACCATGGCTTTATTTTTTGTTATTGTGTTGGTCGCAGTGCTTTATATCGTTGCCCCCTCCAAAGTTCCAGGAGCGAGCGATATGCTAAATTCAGTAATGTTGATTGACGTACTTGGCCTCTTTATCTTAGCTCTCCTTGTGTTCCTCATCCTATCTTTGCACCCCAGAACAAGGAAAACAGCAGATAGGCTTTTTGGATTTATAGATAAGACGGAATTAGAAGAAATTAAGACTAGATTAGAAAACATCGAGACAACACTAAAAACACTAATTGGCAAGGGGAATAAGAAAGGCAAAGAATGACTTTCATACGAGCAAAAGAGATACCGCCGCATTCGGGAAACTGGTACGACTACGAAGTAGAGACCATTCACGAAGGCGGGAGGGTTATCCAGAGGCATATTAGATACCTGGGCAGACATGGTACTGCCTATAATCCCAGCAGGTTAGGTCGGCCTAGCCATGCGCCCATAGACATAAACCAAAGTGTTTTACAGCCGCCCATCAGTAAGCCTAAAGTAGTCTGTAAATTCTGTGGCAGTCAACGCACTCGTAAATATGGATTTAGCAAAGGCATCCAAAGCTATTTCTGTAATGATTGCCAAAGGAAGTTTGTTGGTACGGATGCCCTAGCACATGGCAGGGTTTCACCTTCCTTCATTGCCGATGCTCTGGACGAATACTACGGCGGAATGTCATTCCATGAGATAGAACACAAGATAGATCAGCGAACCAGTGGAGGCATATCCCATACCGCCGTTATCAAGTGGGTTAGTAAGTACACCAACAAGGCTATTCGGGAAACAAAAGACCTACACCCCAAAGTTGGCAATACATGGATTGCAGATGAGACCTATATCAAGACCGATATTAAGACTAGCGACCCTAAGGGAGTCGTCTTCTGGGATATTATAGACGCTGATACTCGTTTCCTGTTAGCATCCAGAATAACGACGACACGGAGCACACAAGATGCTAAACAGCTTATGGAATTAGCTGCCCAACGTGCTAATAAGACTCCCGCAGCAGTAATTACAGACAAGCTAGCTGCCTACATTGACGGAATCGAGTTAGCCTTCGGCAGCGATGCTCGACATCGCCAGGGTAGCCCCTTCAATATTGAGCACAACACGTCTCTGATTGAGCGATTCCATAATACGCTAAAAGACCGCACCAAAGTCATGAGGGATTTGCGGGATAGACACACCTTGAAACGCTTTACTGATGGCTACTTGGTACATTACAACTTTTTCAGACCCAATATGGCACTAAATAACAAGACGCCCGCAGAAGCCTCAGGGTTAGCGTATCAGAATCATAGTTGGACTGATGTAGTGGGGGTTAAGAAAGTTCCTATTGCTCAAATCCTCACACCCGAAATCATCTCTGTGGAGAGTGCCTAATGACTGCTACTCGAAGTTGCAAATGCCAATTGCGTCATAATTATTGTTACCGAAAAAAGGTATCGTTGCGTCAAGATTAGTGTTACCGAAAGGAGGTAAGGTGACACGACGCAGCATAGTAGAATACGCCGAGGCGGTCCGGGGGCGTTATTTCCGGGCTGGCAAGAAGGCAAAGACAGAAATAGTAAACGAATTTGTGGCTACGACGGGGATGCACCGGAAGGCGGTGATAAGGCTAGTGAATGGGAGAGGTAGATCTTCAGGGAAGAAAAAGAGAGGGCGTCCGAGGTTGTATGGACATGAGGCGATGGCAGCAGTGAGACTGGCTTGGGAAGCTAGCGACTGTTTGTGCTCCAAGCGTCTGCAGCCCTTTCTGCCGGAGCTGGTCGGCATTCTGAAGAGATGCGGTGAGCTTACCATGACAGGAGAGATCGAGACTCGGCTTTGCCGGATGAGTCCATCCACGATAGCCCGTCTTCTGCGGCGCTGGCGAGGTAGTGGTACAGGCCGTGGTCTAAGCACTACTAAACCAGGCACACTGTTAAAGAATTCGATTCCGATAAGGACCTTCAGTGATTGGAATGAAAACAAACCAGGTTTTCTGGAAGCTGACCTTGTTGCCCACTGTGGAGAGAGCGCAGAAGGCTTTTATCTCACCACATTATCCACCGTGGAGGTAGCCACTGGCTGGTGTGAGCCGGTGGCGGTATGGGGCAAGGGACAGGAGCGTGTCGGCGGTGCCGTCTACTATGTGAGAAAGCAGTTACCCATGCTAATGCTTGGTCTAGACTCAGACAACGGCAGTGAATTTATCAATCAAAGTCTCTACGACTATTGCCGGCACAATGGTATCACCTTTACCAGGTCACGTTCCTACAAGAAAAATGATAGTTGTCATGTGGAGCAGAAGAACTGGACGGTGATAAGACGGGTGATAGGCTATGACCGCTTTAGTTCTAAAGCAGCGTTCAAGGCACTGGAGGATATCTATATCCTCCTACGTTTGTATATCAATTTCTTTCAGCCGGTCTCGAAATTGGTGAGGAAGAGCCGACATGGGGCAAAAGTCTACAAACTCTATGACACGGCCCAGACGCCTTACCAGCGTCTACTAAGGAGCGGAGTACTGACGGAAGACAAAAAGCGCGAGCTGGGTGATACGTACGGTGTTCTTAACCCGGTGACTCTCTTAAAAGAAATCAGGCGGTCAGTGGAGCACCTCTGCACTCTGGCTGAAAGGTAATCAATAGAATGACTTCGGTAACCGGAATTATGACGCAACAATGAAGACTTCGGTAACACTTATTTTTGACGCAACACGTACCCCCGCTGAAAAAATAGGCTCGATGGTGGACAATTCTGGGAGAATATGCTAGGTTTGCGTCAACATAGGACCAACACGGTTGAGATTGCCCTGTGTTCGTAATCAGTACCGCGAGAAGGATTTTGAAGAGCATTGTTCGAGGAAATCTTACCAGGTCTTTATAGAATTAAAGTTCCTCTCCCCGGAAGTCCTCTCAAAGCCACCAACTCTTATGTTGTAAAGGGGACAGACCAATCTTTAATTATTGATACCGGATGGAATCGAGAAGACTGTATGGCGGCACTTGTTTCCGGCCTAGAGGAATGCGGCGTGGACCCAAAGCAGGCTGATTTCTTCATCACGCATATGCATGCAGACCACTCGGGTTTAGTGTCAACTCTCGCTCGAGAAGGAGCGAGAATCTACTTTGGCTGGGCAGATGCGGAAATTATCAGGTCTAGTACGCCTGAGCATTGGGAGAAGATGATTGATTTTGCTCGTAAGTGCGGCTTTCCTGCAGAGGAGCTGGAAAAGGCTGTTGGGAGCCACCCGGGTCGGAGATATAGCCCAAGTAATTCCCTGAACTTGTGTATCTCAAAAGACGGCGATAAGATAAGCGTCGGGGATTACCTATTTGAATGTATTGAAACCCCAGGGCATACCCCGGGTCACATCTGTCTTTACGAGCCCAGCAAGAAGATATTCATATGTGGTGACCATATCCTCTTTGATATAACTCCGAATATCACCCTCTCCTCTGAGGAACGAAATCCATTAAAAGAATACCTGACGAGCCTCGATAAGGTTTATGATTTGGATGTCGAACTCGTATTGCCCGGTCATAGAAGTATCTTCAGGAATCAAAAAGAGAGAATTCGGGAACTGAAACAGCACCATCAGACACGGCTTGAGGAGGTTATTTCTATTCTGGAAAAAGGTAAACAGAACGCCTTCCAGGTGGCATCGCAAATGACCTGGGACATAGGCTTCAAGTCCTGGGGCTTATTTCCTCCGGCACAGAAGTTGTTCGCTTTTGGAGAGGCTATGGCTCACCTGAGATATCTCGAGGAAGAAGGGCAAGTGGCATGGGGGATGGAAGAGCAGGGGATTGTATTTTTCATTACACGAGAATAGAAAGGAGACACACAGATGGCAGACGCTTACGTAGTCTTAGCTGGGAAGCTTGGTTATGCTGAGTCGGAGAGACTCAGGAAGTTGCTCAGAAGGCTCATGGACAGGGAGGAAGCCGAGATAGTAGCTTCTCTTCCGTGTCCTGTGGCTGAGCTTGCCCAGAAGCTGGGCAAAAAAGAAGAAAAGGTGAACGAGATGCTCAAGAAGCTTTTTGAGAAGGGGGTCATCTTCATGACCTCCAAGGGCTATCAGTTTGCCAGGGATATATTTCAGCTCCATGATGCCACGGCCTGTGATGTGAGGTCGGACAAGGTGTGGGGACGTGAACTCCTCGATCTCTGGGAAGATTTCTGCCAGACAGAATGGTACGCTGACTGGGCGAAGATGGTTCAGAGCCTGGAAAATGCCTCTGTGGAGGGTGATTCCGGCTAGAAAATCTATCTCCAAAGGGACCAGACTCCTTCCATCTGAGGACGTGGAGGCTATCCTTGATAAGGCTACCAGGTTTGCTCTCACCAACTGTTCTTGTCGGAGAATCGCCACAAGGTGTGATTTGCCGGTTGAGGTCTGTCTTCAAGTCAACCGAGCAGCGGAATATGCCATAACCAGAGGGAGCGGTAAGGAACTGACTAAGGATGATGCGATGAAGGTTATGGATGTTGCGGAGGAGGCCGGTCTTATACATAGTGTATTTAACAGTCCTGTAGTTACCAATGTGATCTGCAATTGCTGCGGCGACTGCTGTGTCTTCTACTATCCTCTTGCCAAGTATGGTGTCCTGGAAAAAGGGGTGGCTAGGAGCAGGTTCCAGGCAGAGGTGGACAAGGCAACCTGCAAGGGGTGTCAGACCTGTGTGGAAAGGTGCCCATTCGAAGCGGTGGAAATGGTCAAGATCTCGGGGGAAAAGAAACTAAAGGCACAGATAAGTTCAGAAAAGTGCTTCGGTTGCGGGGTTTGCGCCGTGGGATGCGAGTCGGAGGCCATCAAGCTCATTGAAATCAGGCCTCCTGAACACATCCCCGTTTAATGGTGACAGCTTACAAAATCTGTTTCCGGAGAGGGCATTGGCGAAGTGCCATACATCTTCCACATGACTAATGAATATAGAATGCCTGAAGCAGACGCTATAGCCGAAGGTCAGCCTCGTGACAAGTCTCGAGGAAAGCGACAAGGAGATTGATCGCTGCCTCGATGTCCTCCTTGTGGGCGGTCTCCACTACGGTGTGAACGTAACGGGTGGGAATGGAGATGGTGACCACGGCTACGCCCTCCCGGGCCGGCTGGATTGCTCCGGCATCGGTGCCACCCCGCGGCAGTATCTCAAGCTGATACTGGATCTTGCGTTCTTCTGCCAAGTGCACCAAGAATTGCACAAGCCCGGGATGAGAGATGGACGACGAATCCTTTACCTTGATGGCTACGCCCTTGCCGAGACGAGTTAGCTGCTCATGAGCTGGCACGCCGGGTATGTCACAAGCGATGGTCACATCCAGTGCCACTCCAATGTCTGGGGCAATTGCGAACGCAGATGTCCGCGCTCCCCGGGCACCGACTTCCTCCTGGACCGTGGCTACGAAATAGACGTCAGCTTTGTGCTTTCTCAGTCTGCTCATAGCCTCAATCCCTACGTAGACGCCTAATCGGTCGTCAAGTGCCTTGCCCGTGACTAGATTTCCCACATCAGCGAACGTCTGCACAAGGGTCACGGGGTCGCCTACGCGCACCTGTTCTTTGGCTTCCTTACCGGAGAGACCAATATCAACGAACAGGTCCTTCATTTCAGGTGTCTTCTTTCGCTCTTCCTCCGTGAGGATGTGGACAGGTTTAGTGCCGATGAGCCCGTACGTAGCACCACCTCTGGCATGGACAGTCACGCGCTGAGCAATTAGAGTGCGAGGGTCAAAGCCGCCTACTGGCTCGATGCGCAGAAACCCTGTTTCCTCATCCACGTGAGACACGAGGAATCCAATCTCGTCCATGTGGGCCGCTACCACCACCTTCAGGCCGGTACCCTTTCTGTGGGCTATGAGGTTCCCAAGGCGGTCCACACTGATCTCGTCCACATGACCAGTCAACGCCTCCCGCACGATGACCCGCATCGCTTCCTCCCTCCCAGGGATTCCCGGGGTCTCAGAAAGTCTTTTCAGAAGTTCCATCTTCTCCTCCCTTTTCGTGGCATGGTATATGGGGCGGTAACATGAGGCAACCGTGTCTCAAATAGATATGTTGCTTCTAGTTGTTTGCCGCAGGGATTATAGCAGGGACAGAGCAGATTATCTACCTATTGTGCTCCTTCAAGGCCAATCGTTCGAGAAAGCTGGAAAGTGAGCCTTCTTCGTGGGTATTCGGCAGATGGAGTCCACAGGACCTACGAACTCGGCCGGGTGACCTTTCTGATGCTACCTCTAACACATTCCATCGGATTGAGGTCGGGCAAAGCACCAATGAGGAAGTCAGGGTTCTTTCATTCAAATCAGGGCAAGCTGGTTCTAGCTAAGTCGGCCTGCGCTCTTGTGTTATAATCAGCGGCAAAAGGGCCATACCAAGGGAGATAAAATGACTGAAGCAAGGATTGGCGTCATTGGCGGGAGCGGGCTTTATAAGATGGATGGGATGACAGAGGTGAGGAAAGTGAAGGTAAGCACGCCCTTCGGCGAGCCCAGCGATGCTATCATCATGGGTACTCTAGAAGGGATAGGAGTTGCCTTCCTTCCCAGACATGGCGAGGGACATCGAATAAGCCCCGGTGAACTACCAGCGAAAGCCAATATCTACGCATTGAAATCTCTGGGTGTAGAAAGAATCATCTCTGTGAGCGCTGTGGGCAGTCTCAGGGAAAAGATGGAACCTCTGGATGTAGTCATTCCTGACCAGCTAATTGATGCCACCAAGGGAAGAGCCAGCACTTTTTTCACCGATGGGATAGTCGGCCATGTCTCTTTCGCGGAACCTTTCTGTCCTGTCTTGAGTCAACTCGCGTTTGAGGCAAGCACAAAAGTTGGGGCCAAGTCGCATGAAGGTGGTACCTATCTAGTCGTGGAAGGCCCGCAATTCTCCACCAGGGCTGAGGCACAACTGTATCGCTCCTGGGGTGCTGATGTTATCGGGATGACAGCTTCACCTGAAGCTAAGTTAGCCAGAGAGGCGGAAATATGCTATGCCACACTGGCCATTGTCACCGATTATGATTGCTGGCATCCGAGCTATGAATCGGTGACTACGGAGATGATTCTAACCAACCTGCGGAAGGGTATTGATACTGTCAAGAGAATCCTGAAATTACTACTACCTTCAATACCACAAAAACGAGATTGTGCCTGTGTTAGCGCCCTTAAATATGCCATAGCCACTGAGGCGAAATACATACCAGAGAAGAAAAGAAAAGAGCTAAGGCTGCTAATTGGCAAGTATTTAGGTAGGGGGGAAGATGTCAGCCAGGCTTGAATTTGGGTGTTTGCCCACTGCTATCGGCAGCATGCCTCACACGAATCCTGATGAGGCTTGTTCCATTATTATGAAGCATCTTCCTGACATTCCCATCTGGCCACAATTACCGAGACGCTCTCCCAAGGAAAACATGATTATCCAGTTCAGCGAGGGTTTTCCTGGGGTGGTTACAAAGGGGGACAAAATTCATATCGAGCCATCGGCTAATTTTGAGAGCGAGATAGAGCAAATCTATATTGATTGTGAGCAGGATAGCGCCCATAAATATGGCATTTCGACCGAATACGCTGCCGGGCTTTATGCTTTCCTCTCTAAAGCAGCAGGCAGTAAGATAGTCAAGGGGCAGGTAACAGGTCCCGTCACCTGGGGTTTGGCAGTTACCCGTCAGGATGGTTTGGGAATCCTCTATGACGACACTTTGGCGGAAGCCATGGCTAAGTTCCTGCGGCTGAAAGCTTCGTGGCAGGAGAATATCTTGAGGGAAATATCGCCCAACCCTATTATCTTTGTTGACGAGCCCTATTTAGTCTCTTTAGGCTCGGTGTTTACTCCTATTCCTGAGGAAAAAGTGCCTGTTCTACTAGAAGAGGTGCTCAAAGGCATTAAGGGGACAAAGGGATTGCACTGTTGCGGGAACACTAATTGGTCAGTCATTCTGGACACCACAATTGATATTCTCAGCTTTGATGCCTATAATTATGCCTCCTCTCTAAGTACTCACTCGGGCAAGGTGAAGTCCTTTCTTGAGCGCGGTGGCAGTATTGCTTGGGGGATAGTCCCCAACGAAGAAGAGGCTCTAGCCAAAGAATCTGTGCCCAGTCTTCGTGACCGCCTGGAAGACGCTATGGCTCCATTCACCAGGGATGGTGTTAAGTTCAAGCAAATCATAGCTCAAGGGCTGATAACTCCTTCTTGTACCTTGGCAAGCTTGTCGCTGGAAGCGGCCAATCAGGCTCTGGGATTAACAGCCAAGTTGTCCCGTGACTTAAGAAGTCGATATGTGATGTGACTTGGCGAAATAACTGCCCCTCAGGTTGTATCCCTTAAGAGCCAAGGCTATTATTCTGAGGAATCTCCTTCCAAAGCCCTTATTTTGTTCACCCTTTGTAAGTGTCTGCCGCCTTCAAAATCCGTGGTTAGGAAAGTCTTGACGATTTCCAAAGCCGAGTTTGTATCTACGTCTTCTCCCCCGAGACACAGGATATTGGCATCGTTGTGCTGGCGAGCTCGTTGTGCTGCAAATGTGTTGTGACATAAAGCCGCCCTTATCCCCTTAATTTTGTTGGCGGCTATGCACATACCTATGCCAGTATTGCATATTAGAATGCCCAGGTCGAAATTGCCCGATGCTAATGCCTCCCCAACTTTCTGGGCGATGTCAGGATAATCCACAGGATCAGTGTTGTAGCAGCCAAAATCTTGATAGCTATGGCCCGCGTTTTGCAGGAAGGGCATAATTAGCTCCTTTAAAGCAAAGCCACGGTGGTCACAACCTATTGCAATGCGCTTCACTTTGCCTCCAAGAATTCCTTATATGCTTTGTCAACCTCATGTGAAGATATGATGCCCTGACGCAGAATTACTGGCGCTTCAGGGGTAACATCCACTACTGTAGATTCCTTGCCGCCAGGACATTTGCCTCCATTGATAATGAGGTCTACTCTCCCTTCCAACTGCTGACTAACCTCCTGGGCAGTTAAGGCAGCTGGCTGGCCGCTAACATTGGCGCTGGTTCCGATTATGGGATTCCCCAGGTGTTGAATGAGAGCCTGACAAACAGGGTGGTTAGGAATGCGTACTGCTATGGTGGGTCCGGATGCTAGATAGGCAGGCACCGAATCTGTTTTTGGTAAAACCAAAGTTAACCCGCCGGGCCAAAACCGCCTTGCCAAAAACCAGGCAATTTCTGGTATTGGCTCGGCCAGAGCAGTCAATTGCTTTACATCAGCGATAAGTAAGGGGAATTGCTGATGCTTGGGTCGGTTTTTTATCTCATAAATCCTTTCCACGGCTGTGGAATTGAAGGCATCAGCCCCTAGGCCATAGACTGTATCAGTCGGAAAGGCAATCACTCCTCCCTTTTGCAGGATTTCAACCCCTTTCTTGATTTCTCGTTGTAAAACACCCATCTTTCTTAGTGTTAGTATAGCATGGTGCTTGCCTGAGTCAGAAGTTCCTTTCTTTCTACATTCGGAAGCTTGGAAAGGCTTTAATCACAAGTGATAGGCTTTGCCAGGTGGGAAAAGGCTTAGCCCATATCTGTTGATAATAGTTCAGGATAGTGATAAGCTAAATGTATCCACCACCCTAAATCTGCAATGAAAAAGAAGTTAGAAAGCCATAGAATTGCTGCCAGCGATGATATTGAAGTCTCAACTTATCTGGGGCTAGCCAAAGAGTTGCGCGGCGAGCAACCTGTAGTTGAGCCTAAGCTACCCCCAAGCGAGCGTGAAACTATAATAGTGCTCGACTTTGGGTCTCAATATAGCATGCTCATTGCCAGGCGGGTACGGGAATGCCATGTCTATTGTGAACTTGTGCCTCATGACACGCCTTGGGAGAAAGATAGCTTCCCTTAACCCACGAGGATTTATCCTCTCGGGAGGTCCGGCTAGCGTTTATGATTCTGGCGCTCCCCTGCCTTTACCGTATATTTATGAGAGCCGTCTACCTGTGATGGGCATTTGCTATGGGACGCAGGCTATCGCTTATCAGTTAGGTGGTCAGGTAACTCGGGGAACAAAGCGCGAATACGGCCACACAATCCTACACATAAGTGCTGAAGGCTGTCCTCTTTTTGCCGGTCTTCCATCATCTCTCCCCGTGTGGATGAGTCATGGTGACCAACTAATAGAGCTGCCTCCAGGCTTCAAGACCCTGGCTTATACTGAAAATTCGCCGTTCGCTGTCATAGGTAAAGATAGTAGTATTTACGGACTGCAGTTTCACCCTGAAGTGGTTCACACAGCTCATGGGAAAACCATATTCCAGAATTTTGTACTGAAAATATGCGGGTGCCAGGGTAACTGGACGCCAGCTAATTTCATAGCTGAGAGCGTGGACAAAATCAAGGAGCAAGTGGGCGGTGGAAGGGTAGTCTGTGCTCTTTCTGGAGGCGTCGATTCGGCAGTAACTGCTACCCTTATTGACCGTGCTATTGGCAATGAGTTAACTTGCATCTTCATCAACAATGGACTTATTGCGTCGTGATGAACCTGAAAGAGTGCTTAGTACCTTCAAGCGTAATCTCAAAATGGATGTGGTCTACGTAGATGCTGCCGATAGATTCCTGGAACGACTTAAGGGAGTTAGTGATCCGGAACAGAAGCGACACTTGGTAGGAAACGAGTTTATCCAGATTTTTGAGGAAGAGGCAGTCAAATTAGGTAAGATTGACTTTCTGGCCCAAGGCACTCTTTACCCCGATGTCATCGAAAGTACCTCCGCAGATACCAAAGCTGCTGCCAAGATAAAGAGCCATCATAATGTGGGCGGCTTGCCGGCCAAAATGAATTTCACTCTTATTGAGCCGCTGAGGTATTTATTTAAGGATGAAGTGCGACAGGTGGGTTTAGCTCTAGGCCTGCCCGAAGACAGGGTCTGGCGGCAGCCTTTCCCCGGACCGGGGTTAGCCATCCGCATCATCGGTGAAGTGACCAGGGAGAAGCTGGAGATACTCCGGGCTGCTGATTGGATTTTGATGAGTGAAATCAAGAAGGCCCAGCTTTATCGCCAGCTTTGGCAAAGCTTTGCTGTCCTTACTGATGTTAAGAGCGTTGGCGTCATGGGCGACTACAGGACCTATGGCTACTTGGTAGCGGTCAGAGCCGTAACCAGTGAAGATGCCATGACTGCTGATTGGGCTCGTCTACCCCACGACCTTCTCGCTACAATATCTGACCGGATAGTTAATGAGATTCCTAGTGTCAACAGAGTGGTGTATGATATCACCAGTAAGCCACCGGCAACGATAGAGTGGGAATGAGTAGCAAAGGAGTGGAAAAGATGAGTCGTTCTTCTGAAGAGATGGACGATGAACACCTAGCTATAATAGATGATTTAGAGATGCTGGACGAGGATTTGGTTGGCGAGTTGCGGGCCATTATCAGTATCATGGGCATGTGTTAATCTTGGACAATGAAGAAGCTGTGACTACACTGGAACACATTATTGAAGAAGAGAAGGAGCACTTTGCAGAGTTGCTGAGACTGATTCAGAGGTTCGAGCCCTGCTCAGGCCGATAAACTTTGAGGAGATTTTATGATGCCATGTCACACAGAGTGAAACTAAAGGGTGTAAAGAAAAATAGAGGGAAGCACAAAAAGAAGAAGCGACGGGCATTCTCCGAAGCTGAGATTGGCCATTCTTACTACTGATCTTCGCTGTCATTGCCAGTCCTTTCTTTCCAAAAGCGGGCGTTGAAAAAGCCGGAGAGCGGAGGATTCAGGATAGGTACAGCTTTCGGACTGACGCGCGAGAGTGAACCTTGAAGATACTCGTCGTTGGCGGCGGAGGCAGGGAACACACCTTGGTCTGGAAAATTGCCCAGAGTCCGAGGGTGGGAAAAGTCTTCGCTGCGCCGGGGAATGCTGGCACAGCGGCCATCGCGGAAAACCTGAATCTGCGCCCCACCGATATAGAAGGGCTGGGCAAGGCGGCCAAAGAAAGAGGCATTGACCTTGTCGTTGTTGGCCCTGAGGCTCCGTTAGCTTCAGGCATAGTGGATTACTTTGATAGGTTAGGCATCCCTATATTCGGCCCCACTAAAGCAGCCACCCAGATAGAATCAAGCAAGGTTTTTGCTCGAAATCTGATGGAGAAATATGGCATCCCCCGTCCCAAAGGCGCTATTTTCTCTTCCTATTCTGAGGCTCGGGAATACCTTCGAGAACAGCATCCACCTGTCGTCATCAAGGCCGACGGATTAGCTGCTGGCAAAGGTGTGATTATCGCCAGTTCCTTGGCGGAGGCCGATAAAGCTCTCGGCGATATTATGGAAGCCAAGATTTTCAGCTCCGCTGGAGATAGAATAGTAATTGACGAATATCTTAGCGGTCGGGAGGTCAGCCTCATAGCTTTCACTGACGGGAAGACAGTCTCACCCATGGTGGCAGCCTGCGACTATAAGAAAATCGGTGATGGCGATCAGGGCCCCAACACCGGAGGCATGGGAAGCTATAGCCCAGCGGGATTCTTCTCCGCTCGGATGACGAAAAAGGTGACAAAAGATATTTTGTTGCCGACTGTGAAGGCAATGGCTGGAGAGGGTATGCCTTATGATGGAGTGCTCTACGCGGGGCTAATGATTGTTGATGGAGAGCCTGTCGTGCTGGAATTCAATGCTCGCTTTGGTGACCCGGAAACTCAGGTCGTTTTGCCTCTTCTTAAAACCGACCTTGTGGATATACTTATGGCAGTAGTCCAGGGCAACCTCGACCAGGTGAAAATAGAGTGGAGCTCTGAGGCTTGCGTTGGCGTAGTTATGTCTTCGGCTGGTTATCCTGGGAGCTATAAAACCGGCTTTCCTATACGAGGGATAGATAGTGCGGATAAGGATGTACTGGTTTTCCATGCCGGAACCAAGTTGGGAAATGACGGCCTGATTTGTACCGACGGCGGGCGAGTGCTCACCGTAGTAGGTGTGGGCCAGGACATGGCTGAAGCTCGAGAGAAGGTTTACCGCAACATCTCTAGTATTCACTTTGAAGGCTGTTACTATCGCAAAGACATTGCTTTGAGAGAGATAGATAGGATAAAATCTAAATCCTAGACACCAAACCCTAAACTCTAAGCAATTAGGATTTTGAATTTAGAATTTGTTTAGAAATTAGAATTTGGGATTTATTTGACAATGGCATTGGTGGGTGTAGTCATAGGCAGTAAGACAGATACCGAACTGATACAGCCAACGCTGGACATGCTAAAACAATTGGGCATTGATTATGAGCTTTCTATTATCTCAGCCCATAGAAAATCCGAGAAGGTAAGAGAGTACGGACTGGAGGCGGAGAAGAGGGGGCTCAAAGTCATCATCGCCGCCGCTGGTTATGCGGCTCATCTTCCTGGTGTCTTGGCTAGTTGGACAACCTTGCCCGTAATCGGTGTGCCCTTGCCTACCAGCGAATTAAAGGGCATGGACGCCTTACTCTCTATAAGCCAGATGCCCGGGGGAGTGCCGGTAGCTTGTATGGGCATTGGAGCGAGCGGAGCCAAAAATGCCGCCTTGCTCGCTGCCCAGATTTTAGGCACCGAGCGTGAAGAGATAAAAGAAGCCTATCGCAAATATAGACAGGAATTGGCCAAGGGATAACATGATTGAGCGCTACTCCCGACCTCAGATGAAGAAAATCTGGTCTGAGGAGAATAAATTTGACCAGTGGCTTAAGGTAGAGATAGCTGTTTGTGAAGCCTGGGCTGAGCTTGGTGAGATCCCTCGAAAAGATATAGTTAAGATAAGGGAAGCCAGCTATAACTTGAATCGTATCGCCGGGTTTCTCAAGGTGACTCACCATGACGTGACGGCTTTTCTCAACTCGGTGGCTGAAAGCCTGGGCGCGGAGTCACGCTTCATACACCTTGGTCTCACCTCTTCGGATGTGATGGATACCGCCCTTGGCCTGCAATTGACCCAGGCAGCAGATATCTTGGCTGAGGATATAGGCGACCTTATGTCCGTGCTGGAGAGTAAAGCTATAGAGTATAAACATACTCTTATGATGGGGCGGACCCACGGCGTTCATGCTGAACCGACTACCTTCGGTTTGAAGATGGCCTTGTGGGCTCAGGAGATGAAGCGTAATGCTCAAAGGCTGGCCCAAGCCAGGAAGAATATCTCTGTGGGCAAAATATCCGGGGCGGTAGGCACCTATGCCACTGTGCCTCCTCAGGTTGAAAGAATGGCCTGCACAAGGTTAGGGCTTACGCCAGCTCCTATCTCAAGCCAGATACTCCAGCGCGACCGCCATGCCCAATTCCTGACCACTTTGGCTATTATCGCCGGCTCCCTGGAGAAATTTGCCACCGAGATTCGAGGTCTCCAGCGAACGGAAGTCCGGGAAGTTGAAGAGCCTTTCGAAGCGGGGCAAACGGGTTCCTCGGCGATGCCCCATAAGAGAAATCCCGAGCTTTGTGAGCGTATCTGCGGACTGGCCAGATTGATAAGAGGCTACGCTTTAGCTTCTCTCGAGAACATCGCATTGTGGCACGAACGTGACATCAGTCACTCCTCCGCAGAGCGAATTATCCTGCCTGACTCCTGTCTAGCGCTCGATTACATGCTGTCTATATTCGCCTCCATAATGAAGGGACTCAAGGTTTATCCGGAAAACATGAGTCGTAATATCGAGCTCACTCAAGGGGTTATCTTTTCTCAAAGGGTGCTACTGGCCTTGATAAGTAAAGGCCTACCGCGTGGAGAAGCCTACAGAATAGTGCAAGACGACGCCATGAAAGCCTGGGAGAAAAGGAAGGGCTTTCTGAGCTTCCTTGAAGCAGACAGGCGGATAGCAGCTCGTTTGGACAAAAAGGAACTGAGCTCTCTCTTTGATTATGGTTATTATCTGAGGCACGTGGATGAGGTCTTTGATCGATTGGGGTTAAGTAAGACCAGGCGGGAAAAGAAAGCTGGCAAAGCTGCGTCAGCCAGGCTAGCTCCTAGAAGAGTGTCATGATGGGGCGTTGACTTCGGAGTTCTTGTCTTAGATTACAACGGAGGGAAGCACGAGGGATGAAGACCGCAAAAGAATACCTTGATAGCATGAAGAAAATGCGTTTTGAGCTCTACATGTTTGGAGAGCGGATTACCAATCATGCCGATAATCCTATTATCAAACCTACAAGGAATTGTGTTGCTGCCACTTATGAACTTGCCGAAGAGTCCAAATTTCCGCAATACCAGAATGTTATGACAGCCACCTCTCATTTAACGGGAAAGAAGATAAATCGTTTCTGCCACATTCATCAGAGTACCGAAGACCTGGTCAACAAGTCAAAGATGGGTAGAGGATTGGGTGCTTATACGGGCTCTTGCTTTCAGCGTTGCGTTGGAATGGATGCCTTGAATGCTCTATCGATGGTGACCTATGACATTGACCAGAAATGTAAGACCGAATACAACAAGCGTTTCCTGGAATACTTGAGATACGTACAGGACGAGGACATGGTCTGCGATGGAGCCATGACGGATGCCAAGGGCGATAGAAGTCGCCATCCTGCCGAGCAAGCCGACCCTGACCAATACCTTCACGTAGTGGAGGAGAAGTCGGATGGCATTGTAGTTCGGGGGAACAAAATGCACCAGACGGGAGCTGTAAATTCACATGAAATCATCTGCATGCCGACCAGGGCTATGCGTGAAGAGGATAAGGATTATGCTATCTCTTTTGCTTTGCCCAGCGACACCGAAGGGATTATATACATCTACGGGAGACAGCCATGCGACACAAGAAAAATAGACAGCCCGAATATGGATGTCGGCAACATTCTCTACGGGGGACACGAGTGCATGGTTGTTTTTGACGACGTGTTTGTTCCCTGGGACCGAGTCTTTATGTACAAGGAATATGACTTTGCCGGCGATTTGGTGGAGAAGTTCTCCGCCTATCACCGGCAGAGTTATGCCTGCAAGTCAGGTATGGGCGATGTCTTGATTGGCGCCAGTCAATTGATTGCTGAATATCAAGGCACTGCCAAAGCTTCCCATATTAGAGACAAAATTATTGACATGATTCAGCTCAATGAAACCCTGATGTCTTGCAGTCTTGCCTGTGCTTACGAAGGTCATAGAGAAGCCTCCGGGACTTACCTTGTAGATACTCTGAGAGCTAATGTATCCAAACTAAACGTGACGAAGTTCCCTTATGACATAGCCAGACTGGCCCAGGATATCGCTGGAGGTTTAATAGTGACCATGCCTTCTGAAAAAGACCTTAAGCATCCCAAGATAGGCAAGTATGTTGCTAAGTATCTGAAGGGTGTTGATGGCGTTCCGGTAGAAAATCGCATTCGCATACTGCGATTGATCGAGAATCTCACAGCGGGTTTAGGAGCTGCATGTTATTTGGCGGAATCCATGCATGGTGCCGGGTCACCGATGGCCCAAAGAATTATGATTGGCAGACAGTCCAATATGGAGAGAATGAAAAACAGTGCCAAGAGGTTGTGTGGTATTGAATTCTAGTTGCCAGTTCAAGGAGAAGCGTCTTCATAAGCCGTCACTGGGAATATCGTAGTCCGTGTCAGGAAAGTATGAGTAGCAGCCCCACAGTCTTAATAAATACAGCCTTATCTTTGCCTTTATTTCGGCGCGGTAAGGTAAGGGACGTTTATGACTTAGGGGATAGACTTCTCATCGTGTCCACCGACCGTATCTCCGCCTTCGATGTTGTCTTGCCCTGCGGCATCCCTGACAAAGGAAGGGTTCTTAATCAACTTTCTGCCTTCTGGTTCAAGAAAACAGCGCATATCCTTCCCAATCATCTCATCAAGGTAATCGATAGCGTGGCTGCACTCCAGGATGTCATTGCGAGGGCTGAAGAGCCCGAAGCAATCTCAAGGGAAAAGAGATTCCTCGACTACACTGGGAACAAGCCCTATTGGCCGCTCTATGCTTGTGGCGAAAGCCGAGCGCATACCTGTAGAATGCGTCGTTCGGGGCTACCTATCTGGCTCGGCATGGGCGGAGTATAAGGAGACTGGAAAAGTGGGTGATATCCGTCTGCCTTCGGGAATGAAAGAGAGCCAGGAACTGTCCCAACCTGTCTTTACCCCCACTACTAAGAGTGATACAGAGCATGACCGGCCTTTGACCGATAAAGACACGAAAGAGCTGGGCGTTGACAAGATTTTTGGGGAACTGGAACACAAAAGCCTGCGTCTCTACTCTTATGCTCGGGATTACGCCAGACTCCGCGGCATAATAATTGCCGATACCAAGTTCGAGTTTGGTTTCATCAATGGTCAAATAGCCCTTATTGACGAGCTACTAACACCAGACTCAAGTCGCTTCTGGGATGCCAGCCAGTATGAGGTTGGCCATTCGCAGCCCAGCTTCGATAAACAGCCAGTCCGCGATTGGCTAGTGGAATCAGGATGGGATATGAAACCGCCAGCACCTATGTTGCCGCTGGAAGTAATCGAGAGAACATCAAAAAGATATCGTGAAGTGTATAGCAAGTTGACCGGGGGCGCTCTTAGAGGAGAATAAGACCGAGATTCTCCAGAGAAGAACCTGCGGTCAGCTGTGGCAGGCTACTTCATCATGTATCAGGTTCTTATCCAGCCAGTACCTTGACCAACCGTAACAAGTCGCTATCCAATTCCTTCCTTTTCTCCCAGGTCTCCCTTAGAGGGGTGAAGGCTATCTCTCCCTTCAACTCCCCCACCATGTAACCTGACATGCCATTAACCAGAGCATCCACAGCCGCTGCTCCTAACTTGCTGGCGAGGACTCTATCCCTGGCTGTAGGTGAGCCACCTCTTTGGACATGTCCCAGCACACAAATCCGGTACTCCAGCTTTAATCTGTCCCATACTTGTTGAGCAATTGAAAACGCACCGCCTGCCTCATCTCCTTCAGCAACTATCACGATAGAGGATTTCTTACCTCTCTTGAAGCTACGCCTTATATCAAGGCAAAGCTGTTCTATTTTTGTCTCTACTTCCGGAATCAAGATATCTTCGGCTCCGCCAGCAATTCCTACCTCCAGTGCAATAAATCCCCTACTCCTTCCCATTACCTCGATAAAAAAGAGGCGTTGCAGCGACCCCGCAGTATCTCTAATCTTATCTATGGCATCCAAAGCTGTATTTATGGCGGTATCGAAGCCAATAGTATAGTCAGTGCCATAGACATCGTTATCTATCGTGCTGGGAATCCCAATCACCTTTGCATTTCCTGTTTCAGCCAGGATTGTGGCACCGCGCAAACGTGCCATCCCCGCCTATAGTTATCAATCCCTCGATGCCTTCCCGTTGTAGAATTTCATTTGCCTTCCTTACGCCTTCCTCGGTCTTCATTTCCTCACAGCGAGCTGTTTCTAAGAAAGTGCCCCCACGGTAGATAATATTGGCTACCGACCTGCTGCCTAACTTTATAAAGTCCTCCTCCAGCATACCGAGGTATCCTCGGCGAATTCCCACGACCTCCAGCCTACGGCTAACCCCACAGCGGACGACAGCCCTGATGCAGGCATTCATTCCGGGAGCATCACCGCCGCTGGTTAAGACGCCAATCCTTTTCATAATACTCTCCGCTCTGGTTTCTATTTTACCACGAACCGCTCGCTTTCCTGACTCCCTAAACCTTGTAGCTGTCTCGATAATACACCAACAGGTATAGCTCTCTAAGCAGGTCAGATTCGTTATGCTTTATTATTTGCTGCAGATAGCTGTCATCCCTTGTCTGAAGGAACTTCTGCCATAGCAACGGGACGTCTCTGCCGCTTATGACCGGCTCGTTAAAATACTGCTCAGCATGCGAGAAGAGCTCGTCGAGCTTGGGCCATTTAAGGTAGAGCGCATCGGCTTTTTCCTTCCAGGGCTGAAACAAATCTATCCCTTCTATATCAATCCCTTTGGCTTGAAGAAATCCCTTCTCGAAGGAGAGATTGTAGGCGTAGAATGGTCTTGGGAGAGTGCGAACAAGTCCGGCAAGCTGGGCCGCAAACGGCGTTTCCTCTTCCGAACTCCGGCAAATTATCTCGAGGCGGCTCCCTTGAATATACCCTAAGAGCACTATTTCATCGTGGTCCACATCAAGACCTGTGGTCTCCAGGTCAATGAGGGTTCCTTGTGGGATACCTAACATCAACTCTCGACTGTATGAGGTAATCATGCCTGCATCTTCCTGCTTCTGCTGCTATTATTATACAAACCAAATTACGCCAAAGATAGCTCACCTTCATTCTGAACCCTGTCATCCGTCTACTCAGATAAATGTCGAACGGTACAACAGATAATAAGAAGAGCGAGCTCCAGATTTTGGAGCTCGCTCCTGAATATCGCTATTCAGTTTCAGTGTCACCCCTACTCTTCCACTTCAGCTTACGGCTGAACCGCCGTTGCCCCTCTTGGGAGCCTTGCCTTATAGACGAAGAGCTCGGGGCTTCCAATTGCTCTCCAGCAACGCACCCTAACTATCGAAGCGACCTCCCCTACGCTGCCGGGGAGCTCCCATGAGGAAATATCCATCGGCATAACCAGGCTTCTCTTCGTGTCATGCCCCACCTCCTTGCTAGGCTCGACTATTCGTGCCTAACACTGATATGTTAGCAGAATGCGGAGGTTCGTGTCAATATTGGGAAT
>CAVSBM010000006.1:0-143488 GCA_963726175.1 uncultured Chloroflexia bacterium
GCATTCGCCAGCCTTCTTATCGGTGGTACTACTCTGCCCTACATCGCTAAGGCAGCATCTGGCTGGTGCCACTAACGCTTGCATGGCAATTTGGTTCAAGGATAAACCTGTACTCTCCGAGACCACATCCCAGTAATCTGAAAGGATCCGAGCCAGTGTCTCTGGTGTCTGCGTGGCCAGGACTGTGGATTCAGTAGGGACAATGCCCCACGAGATGATCCCTCCCTTCTTGATAAATTCAGCCACGCTGCCTGCATATTCCTTAGGCATAAACCCAATTTGATAGGCATCAAAGGACAGAATCTCCACCCCAAGCTCTAACAGATAGGGCAAGTTCACCTCGGCGCAGAGATGCAGCCCTTTGGGGCCTTCCAGTCCGGCAACGAAATTATGGTAGTCTTCTTTAGCTTGCTGCTCATTATATCCCGAGAGCCCACTGAACACATAACCCAGCCCTGGCTCATCTAGCCAGACAAAGGCATTGGGATTCCTTTCTTTGAGTTCCCCATACTGGATGTTGGCTTTCTTCTGAATGAAATCAAACAATATAGTCCTTGCCTCATCGTTATAAATGACGGGCTTAAGGTTTTCATCAAGCACCTTGAAGCCAAAGCTCACCGGACCGATATTCTGCCCTCTAATAGCTTTGTAACCTTGAAGGTCCTTAGACAGAAACCTGTGGAATACTGCGGAATACTCGGCCGTGAGGGCAAAGGTCTCCGGGACATCCATTTTCACAAAATATGCATCGAGTTCTTGTTCAAATCGGGCAGTGTCGAAACTAAGCCTCCCTTTGTCAAAGTCAATAGCTATGCCAGGGAAATTCTGCGATGCCTGAACATACATATCTTCATACAGGCTCACTTTGGGAAGCTGGGGCCAGAATGGGATATCCAGGCTCAAAGCGAGTTCCAGCGCTCGCTCAACATCCCTATGAGGCATTATCCCCATAGCGGTAGTGCTGCATCTTGCCTCAAATGCTATCATGAGTTTCCGGCCTCCCTTTGGACAAACAGTCCCTAAATAATAGCACGAAGACGGGGAGAATCTTGAATTCTAAGGAATATGCTGATACGGTCAGGTGGGTCTTCATCCCGTCCCCATGACCAGCCACCCACCACTGGAAAACAGCGATTGGGGCCAGAATCTTGGCAAAGATTATCCCGTAAAGCCAATCGGTATCTTAAGATCCAATCGAAACACTCCGTACGGACGAACCTTTTGTCAAGCGATCGCCCCCAAGACCATCGCCTCGTTCACCCGTCTCGATTACTCGACTCTCAAGTGGTGATCGGACTCTCAGGAAATCTTAGCCGTTTGTCGTGGCTAAGACGCGTACTGCTTATTTCTCTATCTTATGATCTTTTGTCCCGTGAGAGGCTTATGCGAACTTTCCGTGGTTTGCCATTGGTAGCAGCTATGTTAGACGTGACTTCTTCAACATAAGCTACCGCAGGAACTTTTTGCAGCACATCAACAACATTTATGGGCCTACGCAGGAAGACCAGAATTAAAGGCACATCAATCTGAGGTACAATCATCTCAGTATTGGCCACTTCGGGTAACTGATCCAGGAAGGACACCACCTCCATGATCTTGGCTATTTCAAACGGAGGCAAGATCTCCACTTCCCATTGCGGCTTGCCCGATTCTGGCTGCTCTTCCATACGAAGCAGTCCCGAGGACTCGAAGCTCTTTTCAGCGTCGTCCGTAGCCCGCCAGCTTGGCTCTGGTTGGTGCGTGCGCTCGCCAGGTGTCTTATCGCTCACTTGCGCAACCACAGTGTCGCTCTGTTCAGCGATTTTCGCTGCTGCGCCGTCTTTCTCATGCGCGATTCCGATGGTTGCAGTGCTCTTCTCTTCTCCAAACTCAGGCGACCTATTGTCAAAATCTGCCTGGATCGCCACTGCCTGCTGCTTAAGGCGTTCCAGTCCTTCCAGCAAATGGCCAAATTGCTGATTCACAAGGTTCCGTAGATCATTACGGATTCTGTTTTTTTCGTTCTCTAGCAGGATTGCTGCTTCCTCTTCAGCTTTGGCCTTGATTGCAGTAGCCTCTGCGTTAGCAAGCTCCACAGCTTCAGCTATCTTCTTTTCCGCCATCTGTCGAGCTTGCTCTTTGGCTTTATCTATGATGGCAGCACTCTCAGCTTTAGCCCGTTCTGCAGCTTCTGTCTTAATCTGCGTAGACAGCTTATCGGCTTCGACAATGGCCCTTTCCGCAAGCCTGTTAAGAGACGCGATATGATCCTGAGACTGAGCCAGTTTGTCTCGTTCCTTGATAAGCTCGTTAATGAAAGATGTCACCTGAGCCTCATCCAATCCATTCTTCGCTCGCTTGAACTCATGCCCGCCCAGCACAACCACATCATCTTTAGCAACATTACCTATAATACTCATAGTCCCATCCCCTTTTCTCACAGGACTCAATAACGCGTAGTCCCGTTTCATTACTATCAATGATATTTCTCACATCTCAGCCACGCGGTTCGTCTGAATTCTGTTAGTCTCCCATTTGAGATGGAGTAGTTCGTCCTCCGTGAACAGCCTCCACCCTTTCCTGTCTCTATATTCGGCATCCCTTATAGTGTTTTGCCTGATCCAGCGGAATAGAGTGCTCTTACCTATGCCAACCATCTGGCAAACTTCAGCTGTCCTATAGTAAACTTGGCCATCTATTCTTATAGGCATGCGCAACACCCCCTAAGACTAACTGAACATAGTCTAAGACTCGATCGCTTCCCCGTCAATCGCCCATTAGTAATCCCACTTTCGTAAGGCACTGATGTTGTCTTACGTCTCACTAGCTTGCCCAGAAGCGACCAAGGAGGAAAGGGGCGAACTTAGGGTGATGAATTACGGTTATCCCGGAAATCGAAAGGGCTGGATTCACCCGGTGCCCGGATATCCAGCCCTTGTATATTACAGACCCATCAACAGGTCTTTCACAATACGGGTAGCATTTACTTATGCCCCGGGATTCAGCACTCGGCCGACAAAGAGAATGGCACCGGTCTCGATGTCGCGAATCAGGAAGATGAAGGGGTGGTCTACGGTGACTTCGACTGGCTGCTCCGGTATTGCGGTTTCTCCCACGATCACTGCCGTGGCCGCTGCCGCCTCCGTGCCTGCCTCATCCACTGAGACAAAAGCCTTATGCAGCACCGCACTTATGCAAAGGTCCGGTGTCCCTGTCATTCCTGAAAAATCGGCAGCCCCAGAGAAGGCAATCGGCATGCCCATGCTCGCCAGGGTATCCTTCAGGCTAAACTCAGAGTCAAATTCAAATTTGGGCATCGTCAGGGTAACCTCGGCAAGTTGCAGATCGCTTATGATGTCACTGACCTTCTGGGCCTCAAGTCCTTCTTCAAAAGCCTCGAACTGTCCATCTTCGGGAAGGATGATCACCATGGACAGTTCATCGCCATCATAGAGTAGCTCGACTGCCTGGTATCCTTCCCCCTGGGTGTAGCCGAAGGACTCCGTCTGCCGCATCATGGGCACTGTTACCTGCCCGCCGTCAAGCAGGTAGAACGGGCCGTTTGCTGTCATTTTCTTGTCGAAAGGATACTCCCAGGCTGCATTGAAGTAGATAGCATTGGTTAGCACAAGGCGAGTTAGTTCATCAATCGCGCCCTGCGGGATAAGGTCCTTAATGCGATCCTCCGTCTGGTCGCTGACCCAATCATTGATGGTAAGGCGGGACTTTTCCGTCTCGGTTATGAAGTCCAGTATTCTCAGTCCGGCCCCGTAGTTCTCGGCCAGGACATCGAGGAAGTCCGTAAGGAAGCTGTAGTCCTTTTGTCCCCAGATGGCGTTAACAATGTTCAGCCTGAAGCCCTCTCCATCCTTACCTGAGCACCTTCACCCCTTTTGGCAAGTTCGGCATCGAGCCAGTTAAATGCCGGGTGCAGCCTATCTTGTTCAAGCAAGAACTTAAGCGTGTCGGCCATCTGCTGAGCAGTTTCGCCGCGGGCTCCAGCATATGTCATCGCCAGCGCCACTGAGATGCTGTAGGAGAGTAGAAGAGATTACACCTTTTTCCTCTTCTTCTCTAAGCGCCTGATAGAGGTCGAAGGCGAAGGCGCTGTTTCCTTCGATCAGCAGAGCCAGGTCAGCTTGGCTGACATCCGGGGATGTGTCCCGCGGTTTGTCTGACATCAGCAATTCGCCTGCTGCCTGCTGGTCACAAGCCATCACGGGCAGCAGTAGCAACACCAGGACTAGTACGATTATCAACCTCTTCATTTCATTCACCTCCTATAAATATCTGGATTGTCCATTCTCCCGTCCAGTTCAAATTTGGCCACCTGGAAGCTCTTCAGTTCCAGACTTAGCATCCGGAGCCGGTTCCTCGCTGCGGGGCTCTTCAGGCGGGTACACAGTAGGCGTCCAGGTCGAGTATGGAAGCGCCACCTCATTGAGGTAATCCAGATTTTCCAGGCTGTTCATCTTTATCTTAGCTTGCGAGATAGTGTAGAGAACATCACCTATGTAAAGAGATCTCTCCACCGAGAAGGGAGAGTAGTAGTAATACTGTAGTTCAGGGTCAGCGATATTTTCAATATGGGTGATTCTACCTTGCACACTGATACCTGCATCCAGGGATACATGGAATATGTAAGCGCCCTGCCAGACAGGCTCGCCGTAAGCCCACGAAGGAACTCCTTCGGGATACTCCGACTGGTCCACCTCCGCAACCAAAATAGGAATCACCAGCAAATTTCGCGCCTTGTCAAACAGGAAGGCTTTGTGGTCCCACAAAACCGGTGAATCACTGCCCCTGTCACCTATCACGACCGGATCGCCTATCTCCACCGGGTTGCTCACATCGCTGACATCAAAGAGCCCTATCTTGATTCCTTGATACCAGGCAAAGTTCCCCTTCTCTGTATCTGCCTCCACTGCTTCCTTACCTATTCCTATAAAGTGGTTCTCGTCGTAGGGATGAAGGTAGTTTGAGTAGCCAGTTATCTTCAACTCACCGAGGACTTCGGGATTATAGGGATCACTCAAATCTATGACAAATAGCGGGTCAATCATTTCATAGGTTACCAGGTAGCCTCTTTCGCCCATAAACCTGGCCGCATAGATGGTTTCCCCAGAAGCCAAGTCTTCCAGTGAGCCGACAATGTTGAGATCCATATCCAGAACGTATACGTTATTCCTGGTTGTTTCCTGGTACGTTGTGGTTGCCACCCTGAAGTAGCCGTCATACTCGTCCATGGAGAACTGATTTAGCACCATACCAGGGACTTCACCACTGGCGACATATTCCATCGCGGCACCTTCTACATGAATCCGGTGGATAGAGGTTTTCTGGGAATCCCAGACTTCCCTCCCCGATATATCGGTCCCCCACACCGGAAAAGTCAGGTAAATGTTGTTCAGAGAAACATACAGGTTGCTAGATGCTCCCAGCAGGATTGTTTCATATGCTGGCTCTTGTTCATCGTTCTGTCTGTTTATGGCTATTATGGTCGTGTACATGTAATAATAGTCAGATACGTCGGAATAGTAGATATCTGTGGCAGGTATTTCTGTCTCGTTGCCACCGCAAGAAACCTTGGGAAGGTTCGCTTCACCCTCTTCTTCATAAACGGGCTCATTCGTTACCACATACGCGTAATCCCCGATCATCCGTGAACTCACATATTGTCCATTGGCAGAGACTTCCCTCTGCAACTGAGGGTTTTCCCTGTCTGCCACATCATATACTCTGATAGATATGGTCGGTGATACGTAGGGCATGGAAGATTCCTTTACGGCGGGCACATCATCATAGTAAACATAATAAGGCGTTTCCTGCTCAAACAACACCAGCCTGTCTCCGTTGATGAATATTCCTATTATGGTCCCCTCTAACTCAATTTGAGACACGATTTGAGCTTGTTCAGGTGGATAGGCCTTCACGATGATAGTCTTGTTCCCCGAAACAACATAAATATACTCTCCGTCGGTTTTAACGATGTCTGCCTCGTCCACTCCGGCTACCTGGATGTTGGTCGTGGAGTAGTCGGATGCGGCGGGTAGCAGCAGCATCGCCTTCCTCCTCGGCAGCACCTGACCAGAAGCGGCCCGGCGTAACGAGCATACCCTTATCTTGAGTGTTCATATTCACAAATTCTTTCAATTCCTGGTAAGAAGAGAACTTGCTGATTTCCGAAGACCCGGGATATACCGTCGTGCATTGCAGGGTTCAAGCGCCGTGCCGATTAACACTAGGCACAGAACTGCTCTAACAATATTGCTTTTCATTTTCATTTACCTCCCACGAGTATTTGACCCGTTCAATTCCGCGCTTCCGTTCACATTTGGCTACTTTGGAGGCGTTTCGCCTCCAGATTCGGCACCCTGGGTCGGTTCCTCGCTGCGGGGCTCTTCAGGCGGGTACACAACGGGCGTCCAGGTCGAGTATGGGAGCTCCACCTCGTTGATGTAATCCAGATTTTCCAGGCTGTTCATCTTTATCTTAGCTTGCGAGATAGTGTAGAGGACATCACCTATGTAAAGAGACCTCTCGACCGAGAAGGGAGAGTAATAGTAGTAATACTCTTGTTCAGGGTCAGCGATGTTCTCGATATGGGTGATTCTACCTTGCAGACTGATACCTGCATCCAGAGACACATGCAATACGTAAGCGCCCTGCCAGACAGGCTCGCCGTAAGCATCGGCGGAAACTCCTTCAGGATACTTGGACTCATCTACCTCCGCAACCAAAACAGGTATCACCATCAGGTTCCTGGACTTATCAAATAGGAAGGCTTTGTGGTCCCACAGGACCGGTGAATCGGTTCCCCGGTCCCCTATTTCATACTTGCCTATCTCCACCGGGTTGCTCACATCGCTGACATCGAAGAGCGATATCTTGAGTCCTTGATACCAGGCAAAGTCTTCGCGCTCCGCCACTGTCTCCTTGCCTATCCCTATGATATGGGTTTCGTCGTAGGGATGCAGGTAGCTTGAGTATCCAGTTACCTTCAAGTAGCCAAGAACCTTGGGGTCGTCGGGGTTACTCAGGTCTATCACGAATAGGGGGTCAACTTCTGAAAGTCACCAGATAGCATCTCTCACCCATAAACCTGGCGGAATAGATGGTTTCCCCCGGAGCCAGGCCTGTCAGCGAGCCGGTAATGTTGAGGGCCATATTCAAAACATATACGTCATTTCGGGGTGTTTCGCCGTGGGTTGTAGTCGCCACCCTGAAGTAGTCTCCATACTCATCCATGGAGAACTGGTTCAGCACCGTACCGGGCACTTCGCCACTAGCGACGGGTATTATTTCGTCACCGGCGATATGAATCCGGTGGATAGACGTTTTGTCAAAATCCCCAATACCCGTCCCCCAGACTGGGAAGGTCAGGTAAATGTTATTTAGAGAGACATAGAGATTGCTAGAGGCTCCCAGCAGGATTGTTTCGTATGTTGGCTCCTGGTCATCGTTCTGCGTGTTTATGGCCATAATGGTGGTGTACATATAATAGTAGTCAGACGACATCGGAATAATAGATATCTGTAGCACGTATTTCCGTCTCGTTGCCGTCGAGATAAATCTTGGGAAGGTTCACTTCATCGTCTTGTTCATACACAGGCTCGTTTACCACCAGATACGCATAATCGCCTATCATCCTTGAACTGACGTATTGACCATTGGCAGAAAATTCCCTTTGCAATTGAGGGTTTTGCCTGTCTGAGACATCGTATACCTTGACATACGTCTTAGGTGATCTGTAAGGCATGTAGAATTTTTCTACAGAGTCCTGCCCAATATCATAATAGGCATAATAAGGCGTTTCCTCCTCAAACACGACCAGCCTATCTCCGTTGATGAATATTCCGATAATCGTTCCCTGCAACTCAATTTCAGACACGATTTGAGCTTGTTCAGGAGGATAGGCCCGCACGATGATAGTCTTGTTCCCCGAAGCGAGGTAAATATAATCTCCGTCGGTCTTAACAGTATCTGCCTCGTCCACCCCCGCAACCTGAATATTAGTGGTTGAGTGGTCTGTGACAGATGGTGCTGCGGGCGAAACTCTTCTGCACTCCCTGGTGCAAGGATGGCATCTCCTCCACCGACTCTCCAGAAAAACTGTTTATATCCTGCGTTCGTCTTCACAAATTCATGCAATTGCTCGTAAGAAGCGAACTTGCTGATTTGACTATCCCCCAGATACAGAGGCCCGGACCTATCCACCGCAAAAAATCCCACCATCGCCATTATAAGCAAAGCAGCAGTTATGGGGGCTAGTACCTTTGCCCAATTCATAATCGTCCTCTGCTTAAAACGCCCGGAGTCAAGCAAAGCCATTCTTAATACTTGTCTGTGGCCCGGAAGTTCGATATCCGGGGTCTTAAGGTCTTCCAGTTTCTTAATCAAGTCCTCGTATTTCATACGCTTTACCTCCTTATATTACTGTAAATGCAGAAGGCCGAAAATGGTTGCATTATTTACCCAGAAAGTCTTGCGATTTTCGTGAGGTGGTTCAGTCTTATTCTCTAAGTTTCTCCACTGCCCGGTGGAGCAAGGACTTTATTGTCCCTTCTCTCTTTCCCAGGATTTCAGCGATTTCATTAATCTGTTTCTTCTCGAAAAACCTGAGAGCAATGACTTCCTGGTATTTGGCAGGGAGTTTAGTGATCTTTTTCTGGATTTCCAGAAAATCCTGATGCTGTTTCAACTTTTCCTGTGCTTCTATGAGTTCGCTTTCCGGGTCATGGGGTGACAGGAGTTCAAAACCCTGCTCGTGCAATTCCTCCAGTGATATGGATTTCTTGTATTCGGCTTTCCTAAAGTACTGGTTGATTTCATTGCTGGCGATCTTATACAGCCACGAAGAAAAAGAGACATTACGCCATCGGAATTGCCAGAGCTTCCCCAATGCCTTTAAGAACGTCTCTGAAGTAATATCCTGGGCGGCTTCAAGATTGGCACTCCGCCTCAGGATGTATCCAAAGATTCTGGGATAATATTGGTCATAAAGCTTGGCAAACGCATCCGGAGACCCCTGTGCTTGTTTGACGAGCTCTTTTTCTTCGCTTAAATCCATATCAGCCACTGGGGAAACGCCCATTGGCCACCACTGCAACGCGCTAGTGGCAATTCAGTCCCCCCAAAACCTTAGTCCATACTGCATCATCCCCCGTCGTACTGTCAAGCTTTTCTTCATTTTCCCAGATTTTCGTCGGATTGGTCGAAGGTCGGTGAACTGCAAAATGGAAACTGAGGGCAGGGTCTCAAGCTGAGAAATGGTGGACAGATGATAGGCCAGAACATCCTTTACATCTTCGGGAAAGATTTGCCTTTTATAGAATCTGGGCTCATGTTGGATGTCGAACAGGTTGGACTATTTCTCATCCTCAACTAATTTCAATTCCGTACTACAACTCTCCGGCCTTTGTCATGGCGTCCATTCGTAAGAAGACTTCGTCAACATTCAGCTTGGAGGTGGTGGGGTCTTCGCCACGGAACTCGCGCCACAGGCGTTCCACGTTGAACAGAATACGTTCGTGGTTAGGCCATTGCTTGAATTGCCCCAAGTCAATGTCCTTGGCGGCTTCATCAATGGTCATGCCTTTGTCGAACCGTTTCTTGGCCTCGCCTCGCACAAAGACAAGATAATCGCGACACAGATTCAGCCCTTCCACTCCACACACGGGCCCATGGCCGGGGACATAGACCTTGGCACCCAGCTTCGCCATGGCATCCAGGTTCTTCAGCCAGCCAGCAAAGGACCCTTCCATGCCCAGCGGGGTGGAATACAAGAAAATGAAGTCGCCAGCAAAGACGATACTTTCATCGGGTAAATGCACAATTATGTCGCCTGCAGTATGACCAGGCCCAAAGTGCAGCAGCTGGACTTCCCGCCCATCCATATGCAGTGTAAGCTGCTTGTCAAAGGTGATATGAGCCGGCGTGGCCGCGATTCCCCGAAAATCGAATTCAGGGAAGACGGTATTCAATAGGGCAGGGTCCATTACACGTGCCTCCATTGCCTCTCGGCGGCAGTAGTCGTGCGAGATTATGGTAGCCCCCACAAACACATGGTTTCCCCAGATATGGTCCCCATGGTGATGGGTGTTAATTAAATAGCGGATTGGCTTATCGGTGACCTTCCTAATCTCGTCCTTGAATCTCTGGGTCAGGCCAACCGTAGCCAGCGAATCCACGACCACCACATAATCGTTGCCCACAATGAATCCGGCATTGCTCCAGTACCAGGTAGCCTTGGCCTGGATATAGGCATAGATATTGGGAGCCAACTGCTTGACCCCCGGTTCCCAGGTCGGAATTCTGTGTTTTTTGTTCATAGTAGTGTCTTCCCCCTCCTTTAACCCCACTTAACTTCCAATCATCCAGCACGCTCGCCAGCGTACAAAATCCCCATGCAATGAGGTACAGAAGTATTACCGCCTGAATGTGCGCTTGGGCGGCTTCTCTCCAACTCGGTTCCTGAGGATGCCGATGCCTTCCACCTCCAATTCGATGACATCGCCAGGCTGAATCCAGCGGTTTAGCTCCATACCACAACCACCCTCCACCGTCCCCGAGCCCAAGAAATCACCGGGATATAGCGTCTCCTCCATGGAAGCAAACTCAATAATCTGGGGCCAGGTCCAGTAAGCCGTGCCGCTGTTATTATCCGACCATAACTCACCATTGACACGGGCCGTCATCCGCAGGTTCTTAGGGTTCACTTCATCAGGGGTGACCAGACAAGGCCCCATGACACTACAGGTGTCCTTGCCCTTGGCCGGACCGAGCCCACCTGCCATCATCTCCTGCAACTGGATATCACGAGCACTGACGTCGTTGAATATAGTATAGCCAGCAATGTATTCCTTTGCTCGTTCCCTTGGGATATTTCTGCCTTCCTTGCCAATATAGATGCCGTATTCCAGCTCGTAGTCCAGCAGGTCGGTGAAGGCAGGCCAGGGAATGATTTCCTCGGGACCAATGACAGTATCGGGATTACCTTTATAGCATACCGGTATCTCGTACCAGCCTTTATCCAGTTGCCTCTTCCCGGATAAGCTGGCGTGACCTTCGAAGGAGAGATAATCCCGAAGGGAGTTCGGCCGTGGCACTGGCGCCCTCAGCTTGACCTCACCCATCTCGTAGACTATCTTTTCTCCCCGGGGACCAAGCAGGCTGCCTTTGACCTGGTATTTCGCCACATACTCGATGGTCAGCTTGGCCTTGTCTTTCCCTTCATTTCCTCTTCGGAAGAAGGCAATCATGTCAGGCGGCAGCATTGCTGCTGCTAATTCGTAGGCTTGAACATCGCCATGCTTGTCAGCCAGATAGCGCGTATAGCCCATATTGAGGTCAATGATCCTATCCTGGTATATGGCTCCGATGCGTTGTATCTGGCCAACTGGCGTGGAAACGCCGAAAGTCACTAGCTTCATTCCCCTCCTCCTTCCTCGTGTGGCCTCTCCATACTATCGGCTTATCGTATGGCGTGTCAAGAGAGAACCATGTTACACAAACCAGGTATGTGCAATTCCATCCCCAGACATGCTCCGGACCTTCGACTGGCTGTCTGATCGCCTAGGTAGCCAGCTGTTCTTGGGACTTCTACAAAGCCAGGCCGGCCTGGTATCCCTCATTATAGCTTCCAGTATTCTCCGCGGTTTGGCAGAATTGCCTATGCAGTATATTTCGGGGACTTTGCCTTCCAGCGCTTTGTACAGGCGATCATTTGCTTTGTAGCCGACTGCTATAATGACTGTGTCGGCTGGAACAATTTCCTTCTTACCCTCGCCAGTAGTTACCAGAACGCTGCCTTCTTTTATCTCTTCGCAAGTCGCGCTGGCCAGCAGGGTCACCTTTTTGCTCCTCAATCCATCCATGAGACGGCGCCTTGTCATGAGGAACATGTCGTTAGCCATCCGCTTCAGTATTTCTATGATGGTCACGTCTTTCCTTGTTCCGCCAGATAGTGCCCGGTCTCACAGCCGACCATCCCCCCACCAATGATGACCACATTCTGCCCTACCTTGGCTTTGCCCGAGAGTACATCCTGGGCAGTGACTACATTCGGTCTATCAATGCCAGGTATGTCAGGCATGACTGGAGTACCCCCTGCGGCTATGACAACGGCATCTGGTTTCTCTCTGGTAACGATTTCGAGCAGTGGCATCTGTATTCAGCTCGACCTTCACCCCAGTCTTCTCAACTTGACTGACCAGATAGTCTATCCAGGGGAAGATATCGCCCTTAAATGGAGGTAGGGCAGCTATATTCAGCTGCCCACCCAGCTTCGCCTCCTTTTCAAACAAGGTAACCTTGTGACCTCGTCTGTGCTGCCACAATGGCAGCTTGCATGCCCGCCGGACCGCCACCGACTACCACCACATTCTTGACCTTCCCCGCGGGTCTTATCTGATATGCCTTCTCTTTACCCAAAGCGGGGTTGACGACGCAGGTCACACCCTCGCCTCGTTCGTCAAAGGCCAGCCGCTCAATACACTCCATACAGCCTATGCACGGGACAACTTCACCAAGCCTTCCTTCGGCTACTTTATTGGGCAAGTCCGGGTCGGCCAAAAGGCGCCTGCCTATGGCTATAAGGTCAGCTTTGCCTTCCTCGAGAATTTTCTCACCGAGCTCAAGGTCCAGTCTGCCCACTGCAATCACCGGCACCTTGGTTAGCTTCTTGACCTCCTCAGCCAGAGGCACCAGAAAGCCCGCGGTATCTGGAATTGGAGCGGTTGTTATATAGGACCCGGCGCCATAACCCGATACGTGAAGTGCTTGAGCCCCGGCCTCCACCACCAGAGGTACCATCTTTTTGGTCTCCTCAATGGTAATCCCGTTCTCGACTCCCCATTCCTGAGCGTTGAACCTGACCCAAACAGGAAACTCTGGGCCTACTTCCCGCCTGATAGCCTGAAGTATCTCGATCAAAAATCTTGCCTTATTCTCGACCGAGCCACCGTATCTGTCTTTGCGCTGGTTAGTAGCCGAGGAGAGAAATGCAGCGACAATGTACTGGTGAGCACCGTGAATCTCGACCCCGTCAAAGCCGGCCTCCTTGGCACGTCTGGCAGCCGAAGCAAACCAGTCTACCCTCTCCGCAATTTCCTCCACAGTTAGTTCGTGAGGAGGTCCTCCAAGGATGCCCATGACTCTGGTGGGTACTACTACCGGACTTGGACTCACCTGCACTACCTTTCCGTCCCAGTTCTCCAGGGTGCGCATGCATTATCTGGATGGCTATCCTGGCATTGTATTTATGAGCGGCATCCGTCAGTTTCCGCCATCCGGGAATAAACCTATCGTCTCCCAGAGATGCCTGATGGGATGGGGACGCCTGTGGAGACATGGTGCATCGCAGGCTGGGAGCGCTTCCTTCCACAATAATCAATCCTGCTCCACCTCTAGCCCTTGCTTCATAGTAATCGAGCATTCTCTGACTGACCGCGCCGCCTGCTTCAGCGTAGTTGGTTCCCATCGGCGGCATGACTATGCGGTTCTTCAGCCGCATCTGGCCTATGTTCGTTGGCTCAAAAATCTTCTTGAATCGAACTACAGTCATCGCAGGCTCCTTTCCCTATTCGGAGATCGTATTGCACTTCTTCCCCCAAGTTTACCACAAAACCGGAACCCCTCGTATACACCTTTGGTCTTAATCTACTTTCGTACAATGATTGTGAGCTTCAAAGCCCATCGGCGGGTTCAGGCAAAAGCGCAGGTAGATGGCGATGTTCATTATGGTGGTAAAGGAATTTTCGATAGTCAGAAATTCTCCATCTGGAGCTCTTGGCGCAAATGCTATAATCTAGCCAATGCCACAGAAGTTTGCCCACCTTCACGTCCATACCGAATACAGCTTGCTCGATGGCATGTGCCGCATACCTCAGCTTATTGCCCGAACCAAGGAATTGGGCATGGACAGCCTGGCTATCACTGACCACGGTGCCATGTATGGCGTCATTGACTTCTATGTAGCGGCTAAGGAAGCAGGTATAAAACCAATCATTGGCTGCGAAGTCTACGCCGCCGAGACTGATTGCCGTAGTCGAGAACCAGCCCGTAAAACTCCCCATCATCTCACTCTGCTGGCCAAGAACGAAAAGGGCTATCGCAATTTGCTCCAGCTGGTCACTAAGAGTCACCTTGAGGGATTCTATTATAAGCCCAGAGTGGATAAAGAGCTTCTCAAGCTCCACCATGATGGTCTCATTGCCCTCTCCGGCTGTGCCCACGGGGAACTGGCTCGACTAATCCTCGACGGGCGAAACGACGAAGTTGCCAAGGCAGCTTCCTGGTACAAGGAAGTCTTCGGCGATTACTATCTGGAGATTCAAAGGCATCCCATGCCCGAACTGGAGCAAATCAACCAGGAGCTTATTTCGCTATCCACCAAACTCAATATACCCTCGGTAGCCACCTTTGATGTGCATTACATTGATAAACAAGACGCCCCAGCCCATGAACTTCTTTTGTGTATACAGACCAATACTTCTGTGTATGATGAAAAAAGACTGAAGCTGGCTGGCGACTTCTTCTACCTGAAAAGTCCTGAAGAGGCGGAACAATTGTTTGCTGACTTACCTCAGGCCGTGGAGAATACTCAAGCCATTGCTGATATGTGTCAGCTGGAGTTGGATTTCACCAAGCTGCATCTGCCACAGGTGGAATTACCTAGGGGCAGAAAAGCCGACGATTTCCTGGCTGAGCTCTGCTGGCAGGGACTGGAAAAACGTTACCGCGAGCCCAGCGCAGAGGTCAAGGAACGACTTAGCCACGAGCTTGATGTCATCCAGAAGACCAAGTTTGCCCATTATTTCCTCGTTGTTTGGGATATAATCTCCTTCGCCCGAGAACGGGGCATCTATTTTGGGGTTCGGGGAAGTGCTGCTGCCAGCCTGGCTCTCTACTGTCTGGGCGTCACCGACGTCGACCCTCTAGCATACGCGGCTGGTTTTCGAGCGATTCCTTAATGTCGAGCGCCGTGAGCTGCCGGACATTGACCTCGATTTTCAGGATGACCGTCGTGATGAAGTCCTGACTTACGTCAACCAGAAATACGGCTCCGACCACGTAGCTCAAATCATTACTTTTGGCACCATGGGAGCCAGAGCCGCGATAAGAGACACGGGGCGGGCTTTGGGCATGCCTTATGCTCAGGTTGACCGAGTGGCTCGACTTATCCCTCTGGAGCTGACCATAACCCTCGATAGAGCGCTGGAACAGAGCCGGGAGCTTTCTGACATTTATCACCAAGATGCGGCAATACGTAACCTTATTGACTCGGCTAAGAAATTGGAGGGATTGGTCAGGCACGTCAGCACTCATGCCGCCGGCGTAGTTATCTCACATGAACCTTTGATCGAATACCTGCCACTACAGCTGCTCGGGAAGGGTGAGCAGCACACTGTCATGAGCCAGTTCCATATGGAGAATATCGCCCGCCTGGGACTGTTAAAAATGGATTTCCTGGGACTATCTAACTTGACCATTCTGACTAAGGTGAAAGAGATTATTGCCCAAAACCGTGGAATCTCCCTGGATTTGCAGCATATTCCTCTCGACGATACTGGGACTTTTGAGTTGCTGGCCTCGGGGGAAACCAAAGGCATCTTCCAACTGGAAAGCGCCGGGATGCGCCGCTATATTAAGGAACTCAAGCCCACTAATTTTAGCGATATCGCAGCTATGGTGGCGCTCTACCGCCCTGGCCCCATGGAACAAATTCCCACTTTCATCAAAGCCAAGCAGGGTGTTGCTCCTATTCATTATCCGCATCCCATCCTGAAGGAGATTTTGAAAGAAACCTACGGAGTCATCGTCTATCAGGAGCAGGTGATATTCATCGCCCAAGCTCTGGCTGGCTATAGCCTGGGCCAGGCTGACATTCTTCGTAAAGCTATGGGCAAAAAGATACCTGCGGTGATGAAGAAAGAGGAGCGCAATTTCATCGCCGGAGCCAAAAAGAATGGCATATCACCGGAGCTAGCTCAGGAGGTATTTTCCCTGATCGAGCCTTTCGCCGGTTACGCCTTTAATAAGGCCCACAGCGTTAGCTATGGCCTCATTGCCTACCGTACTGCCTATCTTAAAGCAAACTACCCCATCGAGTACATGGTTGCCTTTCTAAATACTTATTCAGATAACATGGAAAAGGTCCGTTCAGCAATTGCTGAATGCCGGAGGCTGGGCATCAAAGTGCTGCCGCCGGACATTAATAAGAGCCAAGCTAGCTTCGCCATTGAGACCTCACCTTCGGCTCCCTCTCCAGTAACTGGAGAGGGAAGGGGTGAGGCTGCCGTTCGCTTTGGACTGGCTTCTATCAAAAATGTCGGCTCTTCCCCGATTGAGCACATCTTGTCCGGCCGGGACTCAGGGGGTGATTTTAAGTCCATAGAAGATTTCTCTTATCGAACCGACCTCCGCAACATCAACAAGAAAGTATTGGAAAGCTTGATTAAAGTCGGTGTCTTTGACTCGCTGGGCAGCCGTAAGACGCTACTCGAGTCCCTGAATAGAATTATCTCCTTGTCTCAAACAAAACAAAGGGCCAAGGAATCTGGACAAGTTAGCATGTTTGACTTGTGGGGGCAGAGCTCCCCCGTCGCCAAGGTTGACTACTCGCAAGGCGAGGAAGAGGTATCTGCCAAGCAAAAGCTTATGTGGGAAAGGGAACTGCTGGGGGTTTATTTCTCCCAACCCCTGGACTTCCTCTCCAGGGAAGTGTCCTCACCAGGCTCTGTTTCCTGTGGTGAAATCAATCGGGACATGGTTGATGAAACGGTAACCGTCAGAGGAATGGTGGTCTCGGTACGCCAGGCCCACACCAAGGATAACCGCCCATTTGTCGTCGCCTCAATTGAAGACCTGGACGCCAGTATCGAGGCCATCGCCTGGCCCAGACTCTACGAGAGCACCCAGCGGATATGGCAGGAGGGCAACATTCTCAGCATTAAGGGTGTGGTGAAGGTCAGGGATGGCGAAGTACAGCTGAACTGTCAAGAGGCGATGCTCCTACCTGTGAGACAGGAAGTGCTAAAGGAACCCCAGAGTCGCCATGTCATGATAGATGTCAACCAGTCGGGCGACGCCGAGAAAGACGTCGAATGTCTTCACAGAATTGTAGATATCCTCAAGAGTTATCCCGGCCAGGATAGAGTTTCTCTGGCTGTCGTCGGCGATGGTGAAATAACTAACCTGGAGATGCCCAACATGACAATCAACTACTGCCCCGAATTAGCTGGAGAATTGAGCGAGATAGTCAGGCGAAGGCAATATCAGGCTTGCGTGAAAACGGGGTCAACTCTGTTTTTAGCGGCGTGCCCCACCCACAAGGCGAGGATGAACATCGCCACTACATAACTATTGATTTGTCTATCTAACGTTGTAGGGGCGGGTCTTGCACCCGCCCACACCACTGTCGGGATTGCCGCGCGCCTTTCAGGTGCTCGCAACGACACACGCAAATCTAGCCGCGAGGTCACGGAAATAGACGGTGTCTCTGTTTCTTGCTATATTTGAACCCTATGTTTGACTTGATTGCTTCGGGCAACATCACTTCAGCTTCCGGGTTCTCAGCTGGGGCGGTGCATGCCGGAATAAAGAGCACAGACGAGCTTGACTTGGCTATTCTTTACTCCAAAGTGACCTGCAAGGCCGCCGGCGTTTTTACCACCAACCAGATTAAATCGGCGCCCGTTGTCTTATCCCAGAGGCACATATCAAAAGGGCGGGCGCAGGCTATAGTGGTCAATTCCGGTTGTGCCAATGCTTGCACGGGTCAGCAAGGACTGATAGATGCCCTCGCAATGGCCAATCTGGCGGCAGCCAAGCTGGGCATATCCCCTGAGCAAGTCCTTGTCGCCAGCACCGGTGTCATTGGCGTGCCCTTGCCTATGGATAAAATCAGGGCTGCAATTCCTAAGATAAAGCCGACGGATAAAGGTGGTCATGATTTTTGTCAGGCAATAATGACCACAGATACCAGACTCAAAGAAATAGCCGTCCGGGTAGATTCAGAAGGAAGCAAGTTCATCATTGGCGGGACAGCTAAAGGGGCCGGTATGATTCATCCCAACATGGCCACCATGCTTTGTTTCATCACCACCGATGCCGTGGTGAGCGCTGATTTCTTACCAGCCGCATTACACAAGGCGGTGGACTGCTCCTTTAACATGGTAAGCACTGATGGCGACACCAGCCCTAGCGACTGTGTAGTCTCACTGGCCAACGGATTGGCTGGCAACAAGCCTATTGACTTCGATAACGGCGACGCTTTTCAAGAAGCCTTGGATGCAGTCTGTACTCATCTGGCTAAGTTCATAGCCCGGGATGCCGAGGGCGCCACAAAACTCATTGAAGTCACGGTAGAGGGGGCAGAAGACCGCGTTTGGGCTCGGCAGGCAGCTAGAGCCGTCGTTAGTTCACCGCTGGTGAAAGCAGCCATCCATGGCAATGACCCGAACTGGGGGCGTTTCGTCGCTGCCCTGGGGCGAAGTGGAGCCAGGGTGAGAGAAGAGAGATTGGATGTCTACTTGAACGATGTTTGTGTCATGAAGCAGGGTTCCCCCTCTCCCTTCAACAAAGCGGAAATGATATCGGCTTTGAGTAGCCGCGATGATGTACTTATAAGGCTATGCCTCAATTTAGGGGATGGAAGAGCCACCGCCTGGGGCTGCGACCTCTCCGAGGAATATGTTACTATTAACAGCGCGTATACAACATAATGCAGAGGAAAGTCATTGTCGTCAAGATTGGCGGCAGCACTCTGGGCAACCATGACACAACTCTAGAAGACCTGGTGGAGCTTCAGAAGCAAGGTAAGTCACTGGTCGTGGTTCATGGTGGTGCTAAGGTGACCACTGAGTGGCTGGCCCGGCTGGGTATTCCCACCAGTTTCGTAAACGGGTTAAGAGTTACCGATGCCGAGACTCTGAAGGTGGTGGCTGCGGCCTTGGGCGGGCTGGTCAATAAGGAACTGGTAGTGGCTATTCAAGCTCTGGGCGGAAAGGCAGTCGGACTGAGCGGCTGTGACGGGAATTTGCTCTGGGCAGGCGTCAAGAGCCCCGAGATGGGCTATGTCGGCGAGATTATGGCCGTTGACCCCACTCTCTTGAAGCTATTACTGAATGCCGGCTATATGCCCGTGGTCGCTCCCATAAGTTTCGGGGCGGTGGAAGGCAGGGTCACGCTGCTCAACGTGAACGGAGATACGGCGGCGGGGGAGATCGCTGCAGCCTTAGCTGCAGAGAAATTGATATTCCTGACCAACGTTGATGGTATCCACGATGGTTCGGAACAGGTAGTTCACAAGCTCAACCTGGCTGAGGCTAAGGATATGCTCGCCTCCGGCGTAGCTTCCGGTGGCATGATTCCTAAAGCAGAAGCCAGCCTTAGAGCTTTGACTACCACAAAGGTCGTGCGCATCATAAATGGCAGAGTCGCCCACGCCTTACGTAATGACATCTCCGGAAAGGCTCGGCAAACTAAATCAGGAGGTACAACAATTGTCGCAGAATGATTGGCAACAGTTAGAGAAGAAGCTATTTCTCCAAACGATCAAAAGGGTTCCTGTGACCCTGGTTCGTGGCAAAGGAGCTAGAGCCTGGGATGACCAGGGCCGCGAATACCTCGACTTTACCGCTGGCTGGGCAACAAATAGCCTTGGGCATTGCCCTCCGGTGGTCGTGAAGGCGCTGAAAAAGCAAGCCGGAACTTTGATCCATACATCCAGCCAGTTTTATACCGTGCCCCAGCTAGAGCTGGCCCGGCTTCTAGTTGAGCACAGCTGTCTAGATAGGGTTTTCTTTTGTAACAGCGGCGCTGAAGCTAACGAAGGGGCAGTGAAACTGGCTCGCCGGTATGGCAAGCTTCGACTCAACGGCGCCTACGAGGTCATTACCGCCTACAACTCTTTTCATGGGCGGACTCTGGCTATGACCGCCGCCACAGGGCAAAGTAAATTTCAGGAACCTTACACACCCCTGCCAGTCGGGTTCATCAACGTGGAGTATAACAATATCGAGGCAATCAAGCGGGCCACTAGTGAGAAGACTTGCGCCGTATTGCTGGAACCAATCCAAGCGGAAGGCGGAGTGAACATTCCCAGCGATGATTATCTCCAGAAGGTGCAAACTTGGTGTCGGGAGAAGGGCATCCTTCTCATTCTGGACGAAGTCCAGACGGGAGCGGGTCGAACGGGGACGCTCTTCGCCTACGAGCAGTATGGAGTCGAGCCGGACATAATGGCTCTAGCTAAGGGATTGGGCAGCGGCGTTCCTATTGGCGCTTTCTTGGCCAAGGAAGAGTGCTCCGTCTTTTCTCCAGGCGAACACGGCTCTACTTATGGTGGCAACCCGCTGGTTTGTGCCGCCGCTCATGCCGCCCTGAAGTACCAGATTGACCACAACATACCGGCACAGGCCAAAAGAGTCGGGAATTATTTTCTAACCAAACTGGAGGGCCTTAAGCAGCAATTTGATTTCATCACCGAGGTGAGAGGCCGGGGGCTCCTGATAGCTCTGGAGTTTAACCAGGAGATCGCGGAGAGATTGCTCTTGGCTTGTCTTAACAAAGGCCTATTGGTCAACAGACTGAAGCCCAATGCCGTGCGCTTCATGCCACCCCTTATCATCACCGAAAAGGAGGTGGACAAGGCGGTAGGCATTTTGAAGGAGGTATTAGGACGGAAACTCCAAGCACAAAATTCCAAATCTTAGACAATATCAAATGGTCGAAATTCAAAATACAAAACGTGTTTGAACATTTGAATTTGAATTTGTTTAGGATTAGATTTAGGGCTTGGTATTTATTGAAACAGGAGGTCATGAAATGGCAGACAAAGTGATATTGGCCTACAGCGGCGGTCTGGACACGTCCGTGGCCATAAGATGGCTCGAGGAGAAATATCATTTGAAGGTCATCACCCTGACCGTGGATATCGGCGGTGTCCCCAACCTTGAGGCTACCAGACAAAAAGCCCTCAAAGTCGGAGCCACAAAGGCGCTGGTCGTCGACGCAAAAGAAACCTTCATTAAGTCATATGTCTTTCCTGCCCTTCAAGCGGATGCCATTTATGAAGGACAGTATTCCTTATCCACAGCTCTGGGGCGTCCTCTCATCGTGCGACTTCTAGTCGAAACAGCTAAGAAGGAAAAGGCGGGCTTGGTCGCTCACGGCTGCACGAGCAAGGGCAATGACCAGGTGAGGATTGATGTCGGTGTATCCGCATTAGCCCCCGAGCTGAAGGTAATAGCTCCGGCTCGGGAATGGAAGATGACCAGGGAGCAAACAATTAACTATGCCCAGGCTCACAGCATCCCCATACCTATCACCAAAGCCAGCCCCTACTCCATCGACCAAAACCTGTGGGGCAGGAGCATTGAATGTGGCGTGCTGGAAGATACATGGAATGAACCGCCTGAGGATGTCTTCCTGTGGACAAGGCCGCCTGAAGAAACTCCGGCCCGGCCTGCTTATGTGGAGATTGGCTTTGAAAGAGGAATACCGCTAAGCCTTAACGGCCGAAAGGTAGAGCCTGTTACGCTTGTCCAGAAGGTCCATGAGCTTGCTGGCAGGCATGGCGTAGGCCGGATTGACCACGTGGAAAATAGACTGGTGGGCATAAAATCCAGGGAGGTCTATGAGGCGCCGGCTGCCGTAGTCCTGCTCAAAGCTCACCAGGCCCTGGAGGATTTGGTTCTGACCAAAGAGCAACTCCGCTTCAAGGCCAGGGTCGCCGCGGAGTATGCCGACCTTGTCTACAATGGGCTGTGGTTCACAGGTATGCGTCAGGACTTAGCCGCCTATGTGGAAAGCACACAGAGGTATGTCACCGGCACGATAAGGGTAAAGCTCTTCAAAGGCAACTGCCAGGTAGTGGGCAGAAAATCGCCCTACTCTCTTTACGACTACAGCCTGGCTACTTACGATAAGGGCGATGCCTTCGACCGCAGTGCCTCCCCGGGCTTCATCCACATCTGGGGCTTACCGGTGAGGACCCAGGCCAGGGCGCAGCGAGGACCAACCGAGTAAATAACTCACCCTTCGTCATCCTGAAGGGCCAACTGGAGAACCTCGCATAATGCCTGATTTGTAGTAGCCCCGATTGGTATGGCGTTCCCGGAATTCTGGCCTAATATTGCCAGGCAAATCTAGTCCAGACTGAAGAGAGGGTACCGGTCCGTTGTCAACAAAAAAGCATATGCCGCTACTCTCAGCGCCCATCGGGACACACCAACCACGAAGTCAAATAGACCTCTGGGGTAGCGAGCCGGTGAACAAGATGGCAAACCAGGCTATCACCACGCACACGATGGCTGCAATCGCCAGGCAGGCCACGACGATGTAGTGTGGGATAGCTAGAAACCACTTCACCAGTGGTAACCACCGGTTAAGGTCTTTCGGGACGTCTGGATATGGGATCTCGATGTGAACCGACTGCTCTTCGTCGGTTGAAGGATATACGTCCGTAAGCAGACCAATATAAGCGCCAACACGTGTGCTGAACTTAACCAATGCTATATTCCAATCAAACCACCACTTGGGATACTTCTGCCGGAAAAGAATCATGAGTAAGACTGGCAGGAACAAGGTACCTCCCCCAGCATAGAGCCAGGTCCAACCATGCATTCCACTCCAATCAAAGGTCCCACCACTTACCAAAGCCAGAATAATAGCGATTGGAATTAGTGTGAACATCCTGAAGAACGTGGTTAACCGATTAAGGGGTCTGTCCGGGTAGTCGATTGCCAAAGTGGCAGGGTAGGCGGCGGGTGTCGGTGACGCTTGTGTTGCCATTGTTATCAATACCTCCTTTTATGTTTTGTCCTGTAATCTGTTCACTTCTCCAATTTAAGCACGCCCTACAACTTACTGCAAGCGCAGCATGTTGTACTCCAGGCACAAAAGGCGTGATTTGTCGCAGGCCGAACTTTTATGCTGTCCCTAGAATTCCAAAGCAGGATATCGGAGGACAGAGAAGTGCTATACTATAGTAGTCGCTGCGACGCGAGTGGTCGTAGCAGGACCCTCAAATTTGCCTTGATTCTACGAAAAATACAGTAGCTTTGCGGGTTTTACATAGTAAATAACAGCTCTTGAAACACGTGTCAAGTCAATGTCATTGACCGAGTACAAAAAACAAGGAGGCACTAATATGCCAGGGTTAGGTTTAGGCGTCCCTTTCTGGGTAATTGTCTTGAGATGACTCTCAGATACTTCCAGGAAGCAGGCTATTGGCTCTTGTCATCGTCCTGCTTATGCTGGATAAAGGCTTGCTTCTACCAGGCTTGTGTCAATTTGCCATCAGTGCTCTGCCAGTACGGAAACCATCCTAGAGCCAGGAATTGTATTGAGACATCTGTTTTGGCTGGACGTACCGAGACTTGCTCAAGTTGCTCCGCCAAAGGATCAGTTTTCGCTGTCAGCGCGTCTACATCCGCTTTAAAATCGGCTTCAAGTTTTTGTAGTTCTTTGCTGAATAGCCTCAACGGTATCTTTGGCCCGTTCTATGTCTTTAGCTTCTTTCATCGAGCGACTCACTCCACCGGCAGTCGATCTGGCTCTGCTTATCGAACCTGAACTTAACCTCTTGTTACCTAAGAAGCCACCCAAAATGGTTGCTCCGAAGGATAAGGCAGTCTGGATTTTCTGCTGCTGGGCTTGGTCTTTTTCACGATCAACAGCTGCCTGGGCACGACGCGTTTGTTCCTGTAGTGTGGCAAATTTCGGGGCATACTTTTGCCTGAGTTTATCGGTAGCCTCATCGCGTTGTTCACGGGCTTTTTGCTGTAGCCTGACTCTGAAATCACGTTCAGGTTCACCTACTCTGGAAAATTCCTTCAAAGCGGGACTTTTCCATATATCCACCTTCTGACCTTGATAAAGCCAGTTAGCAAATTCCCTATTCCAATAAGAGTAACTATCTGCTTTCATGGCAATTGCTGGTAGATCACCGTACTGGGCTGGTTCTACAGGCGACTGCTCCAGATCACTAACGGCGAAGTCCGTCTCCGTGGCTTGGTCCCAGGTAATAGCTACTGGAGCATCGACTACCGACACTTTGTAGAGGGTACCCTTAATGAGATTTACCCCGGTTTTTACATCGCTAAAATGAATTTTGGCGGCTCCAATTACTTTAGGTTGATAAAATAGGCTGCTTTTCACCGGCTGGCTTCCTCGCACAGGTACAAAATACTGTGGCACTTTGGGCGGCAGAACCGGTCGGTTCCCCTGGGCTCTCCCGGTGCCCACGTCAATGGCTGCGGGTGCCGGAGCAGATGTGGGAGAAACACCAGCCACATTGGCCGCGGATGGTGCAGTCGAACTGCTAACCTTACTTCTAATAGGGTCCATGAGTAATTTGATTTGACTACGTGTCAGAGGGCCACGCAGATAGGACATTGCCCAGCGCGTCTCGAACACAACTGGTGCGTCGGCATGAACGTTATTCATCAGAAATATCCGGTTACTCAAACCGGCTAAAGTCTGCTCCATGCCTTGCCGGTCCCATTTCACACTATTAGTTGCCGCGACTCCTTCGAGCCCATCTAATACTCGGGATTTATCACGTTCCGTCTACAATCTGCCGATGAACCAGGTCCCGGTGTTAGACAGACCTTTATAATCTAAATCCACCGGATTCTGAGTAGCCAGAACAATACCAACCCCAAAAGCTCTAGCCTGTTTCAATAATGTTAGCAGTGGAGTCTTTGAGGGCGGATTGGCCACAGGCGGGAAGAATCCAAAAATCTCATCCATATAAACAATGGCCCTGAGGCTTGTAGTGCCTGATTGAGTACGCATCCAGCCTAGTATTTGGTTAAGCAGTAGCGAAACAAAGAACATACGCTCAGCATCATTCAGGTGCGCAATTGAGAAAATTGAAATCTTAGGCTTGCCCTCGGCTGAATACAATATTGAATTGATGTCCAGAGGTTCCCCCCCAAGCCAGGTATCGAAACCAGGAGCTGCCAGCAGATTGTTCAGAGCCAACGCCAACTCGAACCTGTCTTTAGCAGGAAAAAAGGAGTCCAGATCCATAACTCCGATCTTGTTCACCGGAGGCGACTGAATTTGCTGTATCAAAGCGGCAATTCCGCTATCCTGTTGTTCTCTCCAGGCCCGACCAAGCAATGTAGATATTAGGATGTGCTCCCGGCTCTTGATGGGATCAGCAACTATGCCGACAATCCCCAGTACACTGGTAGCTGTGGTGTTAATACGCTCGCGCAGCAATTCCTCATCATCCAGTATAGCCTGAGGTGGAGGAGCGAACGATTTCAAAATTGAAACCGGTATGCCGGCGGTACTGCCTGGAGTGTAAATCACAGAGTCTGCTGATTGACGCAATTTCCTTATTCGATCTCCACTTTGACCCCATGAAGCTAGGCCGTTCTTCCACAAGTCTGCCTGCTTGCCGGCATACTCCAGAATGGACAAGCCTTTCTTGCGTGCGTCATCCTCATTAACCCAGGGTAGAAAGTCATTCGCTGTTAAATCCGGGAAAGTCAGTAGCAAGTTAGTCAAATCCCCTTTGGGATCAATAGCTATTACTGGAATATTGTCCATAGCGGCTTCTTCCATGAGCGAAATACAGAGACCAGTTTTGCCACTCCCTGTCATGCCAACGCAGACCGCATGGGTGACCAGGTCTTTAGAGTCATAAAGAATCAATTCCTCACCAGGCCTTCTCTCTCCTAGCTGGCAAGTCCTACCCAGATAAAATACTCCAAGTCTTTCGTAATCTTCCATTTCACTTCTTCTCCTAAATCTACTATCGCTAGCCTGATTTGTCAGCTGCCGTCTCTCTTGATCCTATCAGGCAATTAAACACAAAGCCCAAGCCTGAGCCAAGAAGCGAGGCACGGGTTTCCTCTTGCTTTCCCAGGTGAATGATACCTCAGAACCTGTCATACCTCATAAGCTTATGATGAACCCCTCAGGACCATATCTGGCAATGAACTCTTGCGCCTTATCCAGTAGTTCTCGAAGATATCCTTCCGCTGCTTCGATTCCTGTCGCAGAAGCGGTTTTCTGCAGATCACCCTGTATTTTCCATAATGTTATGAGGTCGCTTTTCAGAGACCTATTAGAAAGCCCCATGCTCCCTCCTGTATTCGAAAAAGCCTGCCATAATTATAGATCCGGTGTTCAAGGAATTTCTTGGCGATGAAACAAATGGCCTCTCGTAATTAGGGCGCTGATGTTTTTCTACGTTCTTTCCCAGACCCAGAAAGACGATAAACGCGATATATCTTGAGATCTCACGCTACATATCTTTGTCAGACAGAAGTGATGCTGGACAAGACCACGGAAGGTTCAGGAAAAGGCAGTCGTTTCAATTGCATCGCGATTCTGGTATTGTCAGGAACACAATACTTGATTTGTAATGAGTTTACTTGGCATGGATTCCCTGGAATGCGCCGCACGTCCACAGAATAGCCTTATGTTGAAGATAAGGCAGAACGTCGCTTACAAATTCATCATGGGTCCGAGAATGCAGGGAGGTAGTTCGACGGCTAATTGCCGAGTATGACCGGAGGCTGCAGCGTGGCAAAAGTCAATGCAATCGTGAAGATCACCACCAGTGAAGATATGCCCACTAGACGCCCAATTCTTGACCGCGTAGGCTCCATTGCCTGCCTCTTAACATACGCCAACTCAGTTTAACGCCAGACTGTCTCGGGCACCTCCATCGCCACAGGCTCACTGTTGGCATTGACTGATGAAATCTCAAATGCGTATGATGGTGCCAGTTCGTCAAACCGATGACGGAGGTCGATCCTTGCCCAGTCGTACGGAGGTATCATTATATGCCACTCTATATGAAGCTCCCATTCCTCGGAGAAGAAAAGGTAGTGAGATACAACTAACCATACAGGGCTAACCATAGTGCCATTCCAGGCTGTATTCTCTGTGATGCCGAGTTCAGGATGATTCGTTGCCAGCCAGGAAACAAACTTATCCAGCAGCTCTGTTGCATATTCCTGCCTGTCGTCTTCGCCTTCTGCTACTTCGAAGCTAGCAACCTTCTGATCAGTCACACTGCCTCGAGTTCCAGTGATAGTTACTTCAATAATCTGCCCAACGCTGGCTGGTGTCGGTATGACAACTACCTCGGCAACCTCTCCCTCAAATATATCCTCGTGATAAATGACCACCTCTGCGCCGGGAGCCTTCGCTGATACACGTACAGGAAGTTCACATTCTTGCCCTTCCTCGGTAATTGTCACAAGGAATACGAAGTGCTGTCCGGCAATGGAGTATTTGAAAACGGAGTCTCCGTTTGTTTGCACAGGCGTTTCAGGTATCACATTGATGTGAAACGCACTATTCTCATCCGGCTTCCCGTCATCCGGTTCTCCAGATGCTGGTGGGAGCGCCGCTATGGCTACTATTGCGATGATAACCGCGATACAACCTCCCAGGATTCCTGCCAGCCTCTTGTTACTCATTCTTTCCTCCTTTTGCAACGAAGACTATTAGTCCGATTTGCTGGACTCTCTTCATTGTTTCTTTCATGACTCTAAAACGCGGGGAATCCAAAAAGGTTGCATTACTCTGGGGAAACAGTATTGGTTTGTAGCAGGTCTAGTCAGTACGGTGTTACGGTAATTTGGTGCGGTGACTACCTGGCTATGTTAGTTTCATGGTGACAAACGCTGCTGCTAAGTAGGCGGCAACGCTTACCAGGAGTCGACACCACCAATCCCAAGCGAGGCAGAAGGAAAATCACGCCGAGGACGTAAAGCACCCAGGCAGGCAACAGTATCAACATCCACTTCGCATAAGAAACAGCCGCACCTGTTCCACCAGCAAGATATATGGTGCACAGGGTTATCAGGGTAGTACTGGGCAGGAACGCAATGAAGACAGCAAGCTGACTTTTGCCTTGACCTCCAAAATAAGTTACGGCTGCGACTACAAGTCCGCCTATCACGAAGTATACTAGCAGTAACTTGAAGTCCACGGTGTTTTTCAAGCTTGATGTTGATTATACCATAGAGCCCGGCAAATTTGACGACATAAAATCGCCCATCTGCAGCAGAGGCCACGAATATTGCCGATAGGGGACTGACTAGCCATGAGCCAGGATATCCCTGACCCGCGCGGCGAAAGCCTCGCTCTCGGCATCTCCGGTGACAAGCTGAATATCCTTTGCCGAGGATACGCCCAGCCCCAATTCAGCGGCTCGTGCAATCTGTTCTTGTTCAAAGATAGACCCGCGGCTGACCTCCGGTGTCGTCCCCAATAGGCGCAGAATCGCTACCCCCACCGCATCGATAGCCACTCGGTCGGTGCCGGCCAAGCATCACCCTGGCCTCTACTTTCGTGCCACGGTCGGGCCCGCCGGCAACAAAAGCCTCCACTCCATCCAGAACCACTAAGTCTGGCGAATAAGCGGTATTAATCTCAGCGATCATCTGTCGCTGGTATGGCGAGGAGTGAAGTTCCTGCATATACGGATAGCCTTTCAAGGGGACAAGCCCTACTGAGTTCTTCAAAGAGAGCGTGAAATGGCCGCCGTAGGCATGCGTCTTGAGGCAGCAGGTCTGAACAATTGATTCCGCCTCGAGATAAATCCGGGGGAAATGAAAACCCTGGCTCCAATGACTTTCTCCAGGCTCTATCTTGCTCCAGCCTTCGGGACCTAATTCTTCCAGATTGACGATGTTGAAGCCCAGCTCTTGAGCCAGCCTGAAAATCCCCTTCTTCTCCATAACCGTCCGGGTGCTATCTCCGGGCCCACTTCGCTCAGCCAGAGTGATCTGTTTTGATCCCATCTGCTGAAGGGCCAGAATCAGAGAGCGCAGTGTATCGTTATGCGTTGAACCCGGCGCCGGGTCAGCCGTGTTGAAATTTGGTTTCAGAACCACGCTTTTGCCACGAAAAGATTTCAACTCGAGAAGCGTCTATTGCTTGCCTGACACCTTTACCGCGGTCATTGGTGATTACCAATGCCACTTTTGTCATACCAACTTCCTCCGTCCGGCGCGTATAGCCCAATTATAGCTGATATATGCCGGTCCGACCAGGCAGATAAGTCTAATGCAGCAACCATGAGCACACTACCTACATGTTGAGACTACTACATTTGCTTCCGATACTATGAACAATTGGGCGACGAGGAGTATAATTCGAAATCGCTTAGTATAGGAGGTTAACCGATGGCTCCCGATGAAACAGCAAGACTCATCTGCTCCAAGCTGGAGGAAAGAGGTTATCGCGGCGCAGTATTGCCCATCGAGCATGTCACTCAACTCAAACGTGAGATAGAAGAGCGCCTCAGTCAGAAAGAAATAGACGCGGGATTGTATGAGAGATACCTGACTTATTTCAAATTCGATGTTGCCGATAGTCTTCCGAGGATTCGTTCAATCATAATAACCGCGGCTCCGCAACCTCAGCGCAAGGTCAGCTTCCACCTCAAGGGGCAGACTTATTCAGTCATAATCCCTCCTACTTACTATGCCGACACGGATGACCAAATTAGAAACATACTCGAGAACATTCCTAATGCTAACGGCTACGAGCTTCACCGGGCTGCCTTGCCGCTCAAGTTGCTGGCAGTGCGCAGCGGAATGGCAAAGTATGGGAAGAACAATATCGCGTACGTGGAGGGTATGGGTAGCTTTCTTCGACTCAGAGCCTTTCTTTCAAACATGCCGCCAGGTAGAAGTGATTGGTTGGAACCGCGGGTAATGAAAGAATGTGACAGCTGCAAGGCATGTCTCAACGCCTGTCCCACCAGAGCTATTGTGCCGGACCGCTTTTTGATTCATGCGGAGAGGTGCATCACTTTCCTCAACGAGGGCACAGAAGAGTTTCCTGAATGGGTAGACCCAGCCTGGCACAATAGCCTTGTAGGCTGCATGAGGTGCCAGCTTGTCTGCCCGGTGAACAAGCAGTTTGTCAAATGGGTGGAAGAAGGAGAGGATTTCAATGAAGCCGAGACCGAGTTAATTCTGAATGGAGTGCCACTTGATCACATCCCGCCTGAAACAGTTCACAAACTCAATCGTTGCTATATGCTGGATTACCTGGATGTGCTACCAAGGAACTTGCGTGTCCTCTTGAAGTGATTATTCGCAACAGCAGGTTTTTGTTGTTTCCGTCTGAGTGTCTTGTTATTCCTCTCCGCTGTGCCAGATTACGCCCTAGCAGTACACCGATTGCATAGAAGTCAGATGTCGATTAATGCTCCCACTACACCAAGTATTCCGAGGACATAAGGCTTAACTTATAGCAGGCCTGATCGGTATCGTATCCCTGGAATTCGATTACTTGCGTTTCCTAAGCGTAATCTTCATCCAAATATCTGTTAGCGCCATCTGGTAGTTGCCTTTGAATGCCGTTTGCTCCAGCATACCCTTGATTTCGGTCTCGTATTCTTCCCTGGTGAAACCATGCAGCGTAGAGACTCTATATCCAAGTCGGCCGATCAGAAACCCATATTCCTTTTTCGCTTTTCTTCTATCAGCCGGGTTGGCGAAAACCTCAGGACACCCATCGTATATCCAGGCTTCCTGGCCGGGTTTGAGAATGCGATAGCATTCCTCAAACACCAGGCGTGGCGTCTTCCAATGGTGCGAAGCGCCCGTACTAACCACAAGATCTATTGAATTATCCTTGAAAGGGAGTTTGGCTGCATTGCCAAACACAAATTGAGCATTATTAACGCCTTTGGCATGGCGTCTGGCAATCTTGACCATTCTCCTGCTGAGATCAATGCCACAGACCTGTAGGCCAGGTGCCTTCCTGGCAATCTCTATTGACAAATAGCCTGTTCCCGAACCTAAATCAAGAATAGTCCCTTTTCCCATCTTTGCCACAACGTCATTAGCTATCTTTGTTTCAGGCTTTCGCAGGACTTTTGCCACTGTCGCATTGTAGAATATGGCACCCGGGGTTGGGATTGATTCAGGTTTCCTCAGTAAATCCTTGATGAATCTTGTTAGAGACATAGTCACTCCTCCTTTTTAGGGACATAATACCTGATTTGTAGTAGGCTTAATTGGTACGGTGTCCCTGGAATACCTGTTAAGAGTTATCCTCGCACCATTCGATAACATCGGTGGACCAGACGGTGCCGACGGCTTTTTCCAGTACCGCCCTGCGTGGATCTGGTATATCCAGCAGCATGCGCAGGATGCGCTCATCAAATTGATTGAGGAACGGGCACCGTTTACGCAGTAAGAGTATAGTAGTCCTGGCTCCGCCGTAGACCAGATAGTCGAGCGATCGCGCATGGGGCTCGATATGCTCCCGCGCATGACCGCAGACCCGGATCAGAAATTGCTCAATCTGCTTTTCCCGGTGTCGGGCAAACCGCGCCTGGGAGGAGCCGCCCTTCTTATGGCGGGCGTGCACCAGGCCTGTCCCCGTCTTGCTGTCTATGAGCTCCGTGCCGCGGCAGATGCCAATGCTATATGCTCCCAGGCGGACGAGGACCAGAGCGATAAGAAAGTCATGACCAAGAAGGGAGCGCAAGGGCTCAACATCATAGCCGTTGGTCATGTATTCTTCTGCAATCGGGAATGGGGGCAAGACCAGGTGCATTCGCGGCGGGCTCCAGAAAAACGCCGCTCCTGTTCTTGAGCCTGCAGTAGCCTCAGCCACGCCTGGCGGTATGGCACTTGCGGCAAACACCTTCCCCAGCAGATTCTCAACCCTGTCTTGAGTCGTCCCTTGTGGGACATATAACGATATTGCTTTGTTTTCAGTCAAAGCCAGCTCGTCCAGAAAGTCGAGCATCTTCGACCTGCCGAGATGGAACCTCTTTGATATAAGCATAATATCAATGGCTCAAACGAAATACTCTGGCTACATGCTGACTATGGTAACACCGTCGCCACCTTCACCCTGCTCCCCGGGCTGGAAAGACGTGACCAGGGGATGAGAGGCCAGAGCCTCCCTGACAATCTGACGCACGGTGCCGGTGCCAATACCATGAATGATGCGGACCCGGCTCAGGCCGCACAAAGATGCTTCGTTAAGATAGCCGTCCAGCAACGGCTCGACCTCCTCGGCCCTCTTTCCTCGCAGGTCAAGCTCAAGAGAGACCCTGGGCTTGTGCATCTCCCTCCTTATCAAGGTGCCACTCGTTTTCACCTCGCCCGTTGACGGTAGCCTCTTTTCTACGCTGTCCAGCCTGAGGGTCATCTTCACTTTGCCAGCCTGCACTTCGACAAGCCCGCGTTCCTCAAAAACAAAAAGTACCGTGGCTGGCACGCCAGCATCTCTCAGCCAGACGGTGTCACCGGTGGTGATTGGGCTTGCCTCGGCTTCTGTTTCACCTGCCTCAACCACTGGTCTGGCCTGCCATGTCTCAGTATCCAGCTTCTCCTGTGCCTCGGCCAGTGCCTTTTTGGCCTGCTCGATTCTCTCCCGGGATTTTTCCTTGCGCAATTCCGCTGCCGCCTCACGAATTTTCATCTGTAGCTCGCCAGCCTCGCGAGCTATCTGGTCACGTGTCTCTTGATGATTCTTCGCCTGTCTTCCTCCAACTGGCGGAGCCTGTTTTTCAAGTCAGCGCCGCTCTGTTCTGCTTCTTTCAGTTCTTTCTCCAGGCTCTGGCGAAGCGACTCAACACTCTTCTGCTCGGTCACCAGATGGGCAAGCAAAGTCTCAATCTCCTGAGTGCTTTGGGAAAGCATGTGTCGGGCGCGGGCGACAATCTCCTCCGGCAGTCCCAGGCGGGATGCTGTCGCCAGAGCATTGCTGCCGCCGGGAATACCCACTGTCAGGTGATATGTGGGCGCCATGGTAGCAGGGTCCACGTCCAGGGCCGCGTTTTCCATGCCGTCGGTAGCATGAGCCAGCGCCTTTAGTTCGGTGTAGTGAGTGGTAGCCACTGCCGTTGTTCCTTGTGACAGAAAATGGAGCAGGATAGCACGGCCCAGAGCCGAGCCTTCGCCCGGGTCAGTGTTGGTGCCCAGTTCATCCAACAGCACCAGGCTCTGTGCCGTGGCATTATTGATGATATGCACGATGTTACCTATGTGCCAGCTAAAGGTGGAAAGGGTCTGCTCGATGCTCTGCTCATCACCGATGTCGGCATATACGCCGTCAAAAACAGGGATACGGCTTTCCGCCTGAGCTGGAATGGGCAAGCCGGCTTGCGCCATCAGGCTCAGAAGCCCTATCGTCTTGAGGGCGACCGTCTTGCCACCGGTATTGGGCCCCGTAATGACCAGGACGGAGAAATCGCGTCCAATCTCGACTGACAGCGGCACCGCCTTCTTTCTCAGTAGGGGATGTCGGGCTTCCACCAACCTGAGCACCCCTCCCGGTTCATGTCCCTCTGCCTTACCACCTCTGGCAGCAGCCACGATGGTAGGCTCCGTGGCTTTGGCCTCCCGGGCGTATCTAGCCTTAGCCAGCGCCAGGTCAATCTCAGCAATCAGTTCCATGTTACGGGTAATTTCACCTTCAAATGCCCCAGCTTCAGCACTCAGAGTCTTCAGGATTCTTTCTGTTTCGTCCTTCTCTTCAGCAACCAGCTGGCGCAGTTCATTCTGCGTATCCGTAGTTGTCCAGGGCTCAATAAATACCGTAGCCTCTGTATTGGAGACATCGTGGACAATGCCTTTTATCTGCCGACGAGACTCTACCTTGACGGGAATCACATACCGGCCTTCCCGCTCAGTAATAATGGGTTCCTGCACTATTTTGCGTCCTCGGGGCGAGGTGATTATGGCTTGCAGGTGAGTGAGCACTTCCTGGCGCACTTCCCGCATTCTATGTCTCACCGACGCCAGTTTAGGCGAGGCGGTGTCCAGTAGCTCGCCGGTCGGGCTCAAGCAGCCATCAATGTCCTCCAGAAGCTGGTCCAGCGGCACAATGTCTCGAGCCAGACCACTGAGCAGAGGGAGTTCATGCGAGAGGTTCGTTAAGTGGCTCCTTAACCGATGGGCAGCGCTCAACGTCTTTTGAATTTCCAGCAGAGATTGCGGGGGCAGGACCTTGCCCAGTGCCGCCATCTTCACCATTTCCCGTATATCAATGACTTCGCCAATATGGGTATCAGGACTGAGTGACAGCAAACGGCGCGCCTCAGCCGACTCCTTGAGCCGCAGGCGGACCTTTTCTTCATCCAAGAGGGGAATGACATTGAGGGCCAGCTCTCGGCTGGCAGAAAACGAGGTAAAGCCAGCCAATATCTCCCTTATCTTATGGAATTCCAGCAGTTCTAAATCCCTGTCGCCCAAGGTAGCCTCTCCGAGTCTCCTGTACTATCATCGCCATATCAATCATCGAATAGTATAAAGCAATCACCCGAGTTTTCAAAAAACTCGGCTTCCCTGGGCATAGAGTGAGCCTGTTTGCTATGGCGTCTCCCGAATTCCATTGACAGCGGATAGGAAATTGGCTCATAATCCTATTGCAGACTCGCCAAGTCTTCGGAGGAGACAATGAATCCCAAGAATCTCAAACTTATGCTGGAAAAAACTGCCCGCGAGGTGCCACAGCAAACTGCTATCGTCCTCGCTTCTCGCAGAGTCAGCTACCGCGAATTGGATGAGACTTCCAACAGGATAGCCAACGCCCTCATCAGTCTGGGAACAAAGAAGGGCGACCACGTGGGCATTCTAATGTCCCGTACCCCGGAGTGGGTCATCAATTGTTTTGGAGTACTTAAGTCTGGAGCTGCCGCCGTGCTCCTCGATAGCGGAGCAAAGGCGTCCGAACTTGAGCCTCAACTCCGTGAATCCGATTCCAAAATCCTGATTACCGAAGAAAGATTCCGCCCCGTGCTGTCTTCAGTTTTGCCCAATGCCCCCGTGCTGAAACGGGTCCTCGAAGTCGGTACAGCCTCTTACAATGAGACGGTAGCCAGTAGTTCCCCTGCGTCACCCCCTGTCGATATAAAGGGCGAAGATGAAGCCATCCTTTTCTACACCCTGGGCGTGCTGGGTAAGAACAAGGGTGTGGTGCATACTCACTCGTCGTTCCTGTCAATTCTGCCCATAGCGGTGGAGAAATTTGAACTGGAGAGAAACGACGTTATTTTAGGTCTGCTCCCCTTTAACTACCTTCTGGGATTTGGATTGGTCATTCTCCTGCCCATTTGGACGGGAGCCACCATAGCAATCCTCCCTCATTTCAGTTCCAAGAGTATCCTGGAGACCATAGAGCGGGAAAAGGCAACCATGCTTATAGGCGTCCCGGCCAGCTTTAATGCCATGGCTATGATAGACGAAGAGACGATCAAGGCCTATGACCTTAGTTCGTTAAGGGTGGTGCTTTCTGCCGGAGCTAAATCATCAGCCCTTTTTATGGACATGCTTGAGAAGAAGTTTCACCTAACGGCATGCGAAATATATGGACTCACGGAGTTGATAATCGTCACTATGGGTGCTATTCGCGACCGTAAACTGGGTACGGCAGGGAAGCCCCTGGCTGAGCTTAAAGTGCTGGACAAAAACGGCCAGGAGGTGCCACGCGGCACCGTAGGGGAAGCTGTTGCCCGAGCCCACTGGATGATGAAGGAATATTACAAATCGCCCGAACTCACGGGCCGGGTCCTCAGAGACGGCTGGTTTCATACCGGTGACCTGGTCAAGTTGGATGAGGACGGCTACCTGGACTTCATAGAGAAGACATCATCTATTATAGTGCCCTCGGGCGGAGTCAAGATTCTTCCTGCCGCAGTCGAAGAAGTCCTCCTTAGACACCCCGCCATAGCCGAAACAGCCTGTATCGGTGTCCTTGATGATTACAAAGGGCAGATACCCACAGCTTTCATAGTGCTTAAGGCCGGACAAAGTGCTACACCTGATGAAATACGCGATTTCTGCCGCCAGAGCTTATCTGAGTACAAAGTGCCCAAGCAAATCAAGTTTGTTGACAGCCTGCCCAGGACAGAATCAAGCCAAATAGACCGCAGACTGCTGAGCGGAAGAAAGGAAAGCTGAAAAGCTCCTGGGAAGCCCGATTGGTATGGTATCCCTGAAATCTCCGCGTACTCTCTTATTATGGACAAAAAGGCAAGTTGCCTGAAAAGACGGGTACTATGCTTGACATGCCATTTAGGTAAATCACTCTAGATAGCCCCTGAGCTTTCGACTGCGGGAGGGGTGACGTAACTTGCGCAGAGCCTTGCCTTCAATCTGCCGTATTCTTTCTCGAGTTACATTGAATTCTCTACCCACCTCTTCCAGTGTTCGAGCACGTCCGTCTTCAAGGCCAAACCTGAGCTGGAGCACCTTTTTTTCTCGTTCGGTAAGGTCATCGAGCACTCTGTCTATTTGCTCTTTGAGTAGCTGCTGTGAAGTGGCTTCAGTTGGTGCTAAACTGCCGCGATCTTCGACAAGGTCACCTAGACAGCTATCAGCGTCTTCGCCAATAGGCATGTCCAGCGAAATTGGCTGACGGAAAAACACAGCCATGACTTCTTCTACTCTTTCCGGCGACATATCTAGACGGCCGCCAATTTCCTCGTAACTTGGTTGGCGTCCAAGTTCTTGAACTAACTGCCGCATTGTGCGTAATAGCTTGTTGATTGCTTCTACCATGTGTACCGGAACGCGGATGGTACGGGATTGGTCAGCTATAGATCGAGTGATGCCTTGCCTGATCCACCAGGTGGCGTAGGTACTGAACTTGTAGCCTCTTCTATACTGAAACTTCTCTATAGCTCGGATGAGGCCAATATTCCCCTCCTGGATAAGATCAAGGAAGGGCATGCCGCGCGCAGTATGCTTCTTAGCTATGCTAACCACCAGGCGCAGGTTTGCTTCAGTGAGGTGCCTCTCTGATGCTTCTGCTTCGGTCCTCACCCTTTCAAAGTAAGCTTTGAACTCACTGGTATGAGAATCGAGTTTAGACAGGAACCTGTTGTTAGTCAGGAGAGTCTTCAGTTTTCGCCATGAAGTTTTATCTCTAGCCAGGAGCTCCAGCAATTGCTGGGGCAATAGTTGACTGTTTATGGAAAGATTTACTATGGCTTCCTCGTCCGCAGTGATCCCTTTATCTATCCCCTCAGCGATTGCAGCTATTAGCGATGGATCTATAACAACGTCGATGGCGGAGCGAAATTCAGGATTCTTGATCGTCTCTACCACATTGTTGGAGGGTTCGATACCAATACGCTCCTCAATAATCTGAGCAACGGGATATCCCTTGGATAATTGGAAGATTACGTGAGTAACTATGTCGACGGGTGAAGGGAATTTCTGGTGTTTCCTGAAGTGGTTATACTCGATCCTTTCTACGTATCTACCCAGCTCTATCTTCCGGGATAGTACCTTCTCTTCGTGAGCTGTAAGCAGTGCCACCCTGCCGACTTCCTGAAGATACATGCGAATTGAGTCGTCAATTACCTCGTAGTCCCCTTGTGATGCCGGAGGCTTGCTCTCTTCAGGTTCATCGGGAAGGAATTCTTGGCCTTCCTCTTTCTCCTCAACTTCCTGGACTATGGCGCTGACATCCTCACCTTCGGCTTCATCGCTGAGTAAGCCTTCAGTCAATATCTCATAACTATCCAGGTTGATGCTTCTTCCTTTAGCCATTGTTATTTCTCTTTTTTGAGGAAGACCTCCTGAAGTTGCTGCCCGGAGTTTGTGGTTGTGCTGATTTGTTGGGGGAAATTCAGTCCTTGCCGTGCCAGACCGCCTCCCAGTGGCTCTTATTGTAGCACAACGTCCGCAGTTTGGGAAGATTGTTCACTCGCTCAGTAGCCCGGCTCTGCCCGTGTCTCTTGAATCTCTCACCCGTTCTGGTCGGAGAGGAGGTATCTCTCGGCAACGAAAAGCCATGTCGCAACTATTCTCCACGGGACGCTAGTGGCTTTGGCTTCAAGGAGATTGCACTTTGGTCAGGAATGTACAACGGCGATTCGGTGCACCACACATTCCGCCCTTTTGTGCAGTGAAAAACCTCCTTCAGGTATTCTGGGGGGATAATGCCTGGTTTGTGGCAGGTCTGATCGGTATGGTGGCCCTGCAATTCGTCAATTACGCCAGGGCTTGACTTCTTTGTCTTTGCTCATTATAATGAGCACATACTCAATATTTTGAGCAAATAGAATATGCTACGTCCACATTTAGTCAAGACGATCAACCAGAAGGTGCTGAGCCTGCTGGTGAAATTCTCGGACCAGGAATTCTATGAACGAGAAGTGTCTCGCAAGCTTGGAATATCCGCTGGCTCGGCAAACCGGGCATTGAACGGCCTATATTCGGATGGGGCTGTCACACGCAGAACAAAAGGCAAGATGTATTTCTATTCCATTGATTCCTCTAATGCCCTCCTCATTGAGCTGAAAAAATTGGTGAATCTCATGCTAATTGAACCGTTAGTAGAAGAATTGAAGAAGATGTCAAGCCGCATAATATTATACGGCAGTTGTGCTCTTGGGACAGATACTTCTGAGAGTGACTTAGATTTGTTCATCGTTTCAAAGAGCAAGAAAGGCGTGTCGAATGTTATCAGTGGTTTTATGTTCCCGACAGGATTTGAGAATATCCACATTCAATCAGTGATCAAGACGCCTGTCGAGCTATTGAAGGGCGAGGAGTCAGCCCGGACTTTCATGGAAGAAGTGGAACGTGGCATAGTACTATGGGAAAAGGTTGCCAGTGAATCAAGAGTTTAGACAGTGCCTTGAAAGCAAGAAAATCGTTTCCTTTGCCAGAGGCAAAAGACTGGTCAAGAAGGAGCTCTCAGTCGCCAGAAGCGACCTGTCAGATGCAAAAGCAGGCTATGAAAATGAGCGTTACAAGTGGTCAACTATCCAAGGCTATTATGCGATGTTTCACGCTGCCCGGGCGCTTGTCTACTCCCGGGCTACCGTGAGAAAAGCCATTACTGTCTGGGCGTAGCGCTGAGGGCACTGTTTGTGGACGAGGGCAAGATTGACGCGCAATTAGTTCGGGACTTCCTCAATGCCATGAATCTTCGTCAAGCTGCCGATTATGAAGCTGAATTCTCTCAATCCGGGGCGAAAGCGGTTATTGCTTCAGCAGAGAAGTTCATTGAGAGAGCAGCTGTTATTTTAGACATTGGGGAGTAGTCGGTACTCGGGAGACAATACCTGATTTGTAGTAGGCCTAACTGGTATGGTGTCCCTGGGATTCGTCACTAAGAGATGTAATATTGCAGTGAAATCGGTTCAAAAAGAAACAGCCTCCCTTCGAAAGAGAGACTGTCGGGCTAGGGCTGCTCACCCTAGCGCTGTTGATAATATGATAGTAAAACAGTCCGGACTTGTCCAGTGACTTTGGTGGTCGGTAGTGGATCAATCTGGAATGCAAAAGCCGTGACAGCTTATTGTGATACGCTGGAATTGAAGTATGCCTGAGCGTTCAAGTAAAGCTGTAAATGTATTAGCTTCTGAGATTGCCAGGAGGTCAACTCGATAAGATAAAAACCCCGCTGCTGTGGCTCTTGGTAGACTTGGTGGCCCAAAAGGTGGTAGGTCCAGGGCCGGGAAGCTAACATCAAAACAACGGAGTGAAATGGCCAAGAAAGCTGCTGGGGCAAGGTGGGGGATTAGTCAATCAGGGTGAGGTGTTATAGCAATGATGGTGATAATGGGTATTCGCCTTCCGTCTTTGCTTGTTTCATCTGGCCCGTAACGCCAGAACACCCTATAAGCCCCCGGCCTATTCTGTTGAACATAGGCCTCAAAGACTTTGATCCCATAACGCCTGGTGAGTGATTGATACTCGTGGGTTTGCAGGGATTTTGAGCGGACATTTGTTTCTAAATATCTTAGAGTTTTCCTCACTTGTTTCTGTACAGTCTTAAGGGATGGGTTATTCTCGATGATTGTCAGTTGCTTATCAGCTTCAAGCGTAAAACGTAGCTCACGGTGCGTCATTTACTTGTTCGGCAAATGAGCCACGGTTTACTATTTTCCCATTCAGTGACTCACGTATGCCCCTATCGATCGAAGCTAAAATATCCTTATTTTCAAATACCCATAACTCAAAAGCAGGTATGCTGGCCTGCGGATCTAGTACTATCTGCCCAATGCTATTGTAATATACGAAATAGGTAGTCCCTTCTTGCACTACTGCTTTGGGCAAAACCACTCGCTTCCTAGAATCCGGCATAACAGGCTTACCCGCTCTTACTAGATTTTGGTCTTTTATTATAGTTGCCATCTCATTTCCCCTTACACCTTAATCAATTGCAGTGTGGGTTGAACCCATTTCGCACCATTTCCCACTATTCTCACCATTATTATGACATATGCCACAATTCTGTCAAGCCCGTTTGGTAGCTGACCACATAAGTATTCCGGGGGCATAATCTCTGATTTGTAGTACGCCTGATTGGCATGGTGTCCCTGGAATTCTCTATCACCTTGACGTTGCAGCCAGCTAGTAGCACAAATACGACTATTGACCAACGATGATTATGGCTAATTACTGATAACAGGCGCTTGCCTCAAGTATTTCGTGTCCTGTACTTGCTTAAGTATGAAGTCGGCAATATCTGCACGGGAAATCCATGTTCCCACTTCTTTCCTACCTAGATAGCCAACCTTCACTTTCCCGGATTTAGGGTTGTTATTGAGCATGGTCAGGCGCACAATCGTCCAATCAAGGTCAGACGCACGTACAGTTTCTGAAACACTAACTATCTCTTCATACGCTGCATGCATCGTGAGTCTAACGAAAGTAACCAGAGCCTTGGCCCTGAACTCGGGCAGGTCGTTCGGATCCCTGGCACTCAAAGTGGAGGAAACAATCAATCTGCGCACGCCGTATTTTTTCATAGCCGCAATGATGTTTTGCATCCCTCGTGTAATTGGTTTGCTTCTCGACTCACCTCTCGGTCCTAGAACACTGATAACTGCATCCGCACCATTAACCGCACTCTCAATCATCGTTTGGTCAGATAATTCACCTTGCACAATCGCTAGGTGTTCATGTTTCATGTTAAGCTTCGATGGGTTACGAACATATGCAACCACTTCATTTCCGGCTGCTAGTGCCTGCTCAACAAGTTGCTTGCCTGTCCCACCAGTTGCGCCAAAGATATTGAGTTTCATTTTCCCTGCCCGGTATTCTGCTGACATTATACCTGATTTTGTAGTAGGCCTGATTGGCATGGTGTCCCTGGATTCACACGCACCGACACCTAAATCTCTCTGGCAAGTTCCTTGTGGTTATTTCGTATCCACTCCTCAACCTGCTGGCGTATTAGTTTTGCCAGTTCAACCATCGCCTGGGCTTCCTGCTCTGTAACCATACCCGGGCGTTCGTAGTCGCTAATATTCCGTTTAAGGCGTAGTTTATGAGCCGGCGGATGATGCGTTCTTCCAGTTGCAGAGTAAAGAAAAGAGACTGGATTACATAGTAGTGGTAAGCTTCTCGACTTGCTCTATACCCGGCGGCAGCTAGTGCTGCAGCAGAAGATTGCAGGGCAGCATTATGCGCCATATCCAGCTTGCCTTCATTGCTTAGTCCAGCGACCTGACAATCCTTTAGAGAGCGATCAGCTACTGCCAGTAGCTCAGCAATCTCACGAGATGTCGGCTTATATTCCTTTAGCCAGCCCTTTTCCAACCAGAGCTTTAAGCTCATTCTCATCCCCGACTATGAATATTCTATCCCCTGATAGTACATCACTGATAAAGTAATGGTTTTCTGATAATCTCTTATTGAACTCTGCTAATGTATAGACCACCGGATTCAATTCACGGTTCAAAGCCCCTTCTGCAGTTGCAATAAGATCAACTACTTCACCAAAGGTGATATCTCCCACCACGAGCAGGTCTATGTCACTGAATCTATTCTCGGTTCTCTTGGCTACTGAACCGAAGATAAGCGCCAGGTTAATATCTGCAATGCGCGGCTCCAGAGCCTTCTTAATAATATCTGCTGCACCCACAGTCTTAAGCATCAAGCCATGCAACTCATTGAAAAGGGGGCTTTGCCGGTTCGCCTGATAATACTTTTGTTTCCCCTCTGTGGTCGAAATAAGAATACCGGTCTTCTCCAGACGGGCCAGCTCACGGCTCACATTGGTAGAATCTTCTCCCACTAAGGTGGTGAGCTGACGGACAAAATAGCGCTCATCCGGATGTGTGAATAACCATCCCAGCACTTTTGCCCTGAGCTTTGACCCTAAAAGCGTTTCTAGCATCGTATTTTATTGCAGTGTTATTTACTGCTATCGCAGTATTTTATACTGCACCATATCCTGAAGTCAATGGTGATTTAGACACTGCCATTTTCTTCAACCGTGCCTCTACGTATCTCGTACTGTAGGGTATTCTGGGGATATAAGACATGATTTGTGGCGGGGCTGACCCGTATGGTGCTCTCGGATTCTGCACCGCCGAAGGACAGGTTCGGGCTGTAGGGTTGCGACGGATAGGGGGAAAAGCATGAGGGAAGCCGGGATGATTCGTTTTGTAAAAATGGCTATTTTTTCTGGAGTTCAACAGCTCTTTTTCGTACGTAGGGCGATTACCTCCGGCACATTTAACCCTTAGAATACACACGATTCGTTTCGTCGGTTTACCCCTTATATTTGCGAGCCGTGGGGGCTGGCGGACTGACGCAGGGAGGCAATCTCCAAAAGATTCTCGACAACAGTTTTCAGGTAGTTGCGGTCGGTTGGGTCCAACCGGTAATTTGCAGAATACCATTTTACGAGTAATCTGGAGGCTTCTCTGATTACGCGGCGATTACCAGGGTCGTACTGAAGAGAAGATTGTAACTTGACGCGAACGAACGCTATTTCAGGGTCAATGCCTTCCAGATTCGTAATGTTCCACAGTTGAGATGTTTCGGCAGGGCTAAGGGTGCCGGAATAGAAGCCATGTTTGCGGGCATTACCGTTGCCTTTCTGGCCACCGCGCTTCCTTTTAATCTGTGTTTGGTTTACAGTCACGTTTTGAGAAACCGCACCCGCGGGATTTGGTTTGTTGGGGTAACACACGAGTTCCAAACAGAAATTAGCATGAATTCTTTATTTGAACAAGGGGAAAATGTCGCTTCTTCACCGAATGGAGATTGGAGACACTTAGAGATTAGTAGAGATACATTGGAGATACGCTAGGGACTATTAGAGATATGTTAGAGGCTGTTAGAGATTCGTAGAGATTGGTGGAGATGCAGTAGAGATAAATTGGGGAGACTGGAGATTAGAGATTGGAGATGCTCAGAGACAGTAGTCAGGAGCCAGTAGACGGTAGAAGAACTCGTAACTCCCCCCGCCTGCCAAAGAACTCACGCCTCAGTAGAACGGGACCTCGAAAGCAAATGGCGCCTGATTTTGTAGCAGGCCTAATTGGTATGGTGTCCCTGGAATTAAGTGTAATAATCGTTTCTTGATATGCTAACTTAGCCAGAATAGAATATGCAGTATAAGAGAGAGAGATTGTGCGGGGAAGGACTATGACAGGAGCACCGGAGTGTTAGCTCTTACAAACGTTAGATTGATTGACGGTACCGGACATGATCCTATCGAAAATATGGCCATTATCATTGATGGTAATCGCATCAAAAACGTCGGGCTGGTGACTAGTTATCCTGATAATACGAACGTAGTCGACCTGCGGGGACTTACAGCTATGCCGGGGCTCATCGATTGTCATCTTCATCTCGGTGGGCTTACCGTAGATAAGCCAGGAAAAGCAATTGGAAAAGTCTCGCTTAAGGACATGGCCTCATTCTTCTGGGACTATTTCCGCAACTATGCTCACCGGAGGTGGTTAGCTATTGAAAACGGAGTAACTACTATAAGAAGTGCCGGCGATCATTACCCCCACATCATAAGGCTTCGTGATAAGATCGCCGCTGGTAAGCTTTTAGGACCACGAATATTTGCACCGGGACCAACCATTACAGCACCGGGAGGACATCCAGCCAGCACCATTTACAAGGGTAACCGCTATATCATTAAAAACGCTACAAGACAGATTGCCGAAGTTAGTAGCGCTAGAGAAGAAGTCAGGAAACTTGTCGAAGGTGGAGTCGATTGTATCAAGGCTATTTACTCAGATAGCAACCCTATGGATATTACTCACAAAGTCCCCAGATTATCCCTTGATGTGCTAGAGGTGCTGGCCGATGAAGCACACCAGCACAATCTCAGGTTGATGGTCCATACAGGAAGCCCAAAGGAAACTATGGATGCCATAAAGGCAGGGGCCGACAGCATCGAGCATGGGATACTGCCAGGGGGAGACTCCACTGAGTTTGAAGATGATCTAGTCAAAATGATGCTGGATAAAGGAACCTTCTTTGTCCCGACCCTGGCTATAGCCTGGGCTTACAAGGAAGCATATCCTGCCGTGTTTTCCGGCCTGAAGCGGACTGTTAAGAGATTGCATAGTGCAGGGGTGAATATGGCTGCCGGCACTGATTCCGGGACTCCGGGAGTGGTCATTGGAAAGGGCCTTCATAAGGAGCTGGAACTCATGGTAGAGGCAGGGATAAGTCCTATAGAAGCGATAACAGCCGGGACAAGAAATGCCGCTGATAACCTGGGAAAGGCAAACGAGCTGGGGACTATTGAGTCCGGAAAGTTAGCAGATATCATTGCCGTTTCCGGGGATCCTCTGAAGGATATTAGAGATACGAGAGAAATCAGGCTGGTCATTAAGGACGGAAAGATTCTAGTCAATAGAGTAAGTACCTGATGCTGTATCGTTTTACATTTAAGGAGACAATTCGAGATGCTAGAATTGTATTTCTTTATCCTCGGACTGGTAAATAGCGTCTTTCTGATTTTCATCTTCCTGATTCGGAAGAGCAGATTTGTCATTCTACAAAGAATCGGATGGGTATATCTACTCCTGGCGATTCCAGCTGTTTATGGCATTTTCTTGGTCGTACATGAACAAAAAACAGTACGATATGGCATCTTTCTGGGGATCTTCCTGGCGTACTTAGCTCTAGAATGGCTGTTTGATTATGTTTTCAAAATCAATTTTCGTGAGAACTGGAGGAAAAACTGGAAGTGGCTGGTACCCTACCTGGCTCTCTATTACGCGATGAATTATGGATTTGTGATGATGCCATGGAAGACTTCCTTGGTTTGGGGGCTCATCATGCTCGGATTATTTATTGTTCAAATAATCGCAAACCTAAAGAGTCACCCCAAAATGAGTGAATGAAGCATTACTTCGCGTAATATTCTGGGGACGTAATACCTGATTTGTAGTAGGCCTGATTGGTATGGTGTCCCTGGAATTCGCATGCACCGGCATCTAAATGTCCCTGGCAAGACTGGGATAATGAGCACGGAGCCATTGCTCAACATCGTCGCGGAGTTGTTTGGCCAGTGCTATCATTTCTTCGGCTTCTTGTTCGGTGACCAGTCCAGCTCTTTCATAATCACTGATATTACGTTTTTCACGGAATTTGTCCAATTGCTTAATGGTAGCGGGGTCTGTTTCGATGGTGAAAGCCAATGATTGCAGAACGAGATAATGTTGCCCCTCTTTCCGGGCGCGATAGCCAACTGCCGCCAGTGCCGCCTTAGCAGCTTGAAGAGCCGCATTATGCGCAATGCTTAATCGCCAATCTGGACCGAGTTCAGTGATCTGTGCTTTCTCCAGGTCACGGTCACAGATATGCAATAGTCGGGCAATTTCACCTGCCGAAGGGCGGTGTTTCACAATCAGTTTATCATTCAGCCAGTCTTCTAAGCTCATTTTCATCACCTATCAGAAATATCTTCTCGTCCTCGAGCACGGTCTTAACGAAGTGATGGTCTTCTTTCACTTTCTTCTTGAATTCGGCAACCGGGTAGACAACCGGGTTGACCTCGCGCCCCAGTTTTTCTTCTGCCGGAGAGAGAAGCGAAACCACATCTCCAAAGGAGATTCTCCCCACCACCATCACGTCAATGTCACTTTTTCTGTCATCGGCGCTCCTGGCAACGGAGCCGAAGATAAAAGCTACCCGTACTTTATCTGCATTAGGTCGCCAGAGATTGCCTGATGACATCAGCCACGCCGAAGGTTTTTCTCACGATGCTTTTAAGCTCATTGAAGATAGGGCACTTGGCATTGGCCCGGTAATAGACCTGCCTCCCTGCACTTCGCGGATGATGATGCCGGTATCCGTCAGGTTTTTCAGCTCTCGCTGCACCGTTCCCCGGCCGATTTTCACGGCATCCAGTATCTGTTTGGTATAAAAAGAGCTATCCGCTCGCCCGTAGAGAAGGGCAAGGACCGCCTGCCGTGTTTTGCCGAAAAGACCACTGCATAACAAATTTTCATTCATAGATGTTACCCATTTCGGGTATTATATTACCCATATTGGGTAACAAAATCAAGTATTAGACACTGCCAGACCTCTTCAACCGTGCTTCTACGTATCTCGTACTATAGGGTATTCCGGGGGCATGATCCCTGATTTGCGGCGGGCCTGACCCGTATGGTGCTCTCGGATTCTGCACCGCCGAAGGACAGGTTCGGGCTGTAGGGTTGCGACGGATAGGGGGAAGAGCATGAGGGAAGCCGAGATGATTCGTTTTGTAAAAATGGTTATTTTTTCTGGAGTTCAACAGCTCTTTTTCATACGTAAGGCGATTACCTCCGGAAGATTCAGTTGTTAAAGTACGTACGATTCGTTTCGTCGGTTTGCCCTTTGTATTTGCGAGCCGTGGGGGATGGCCGACTCACGCAGGGAGACAATTTCCAAAAGATTCTCGACAACGGTTTTGAGGTAGTTGCGGTCGGTTGGGTCCAACCCGTAATTTGCAGAATACCATTTTACGAGTAATCTGGAGGCTTCTCTGATTACGCGGCGATTACCAGGGTCGTACTGAAGAGAAGATTGTAGCTTGACGCGAACAAACGCTATTTCAGGGTCAACGCCTTCCAGATTCGTAATGTTCCACAGTTGAGATGTTTCGGCGGGGCTAAGGGTGCCGGAATAGGAGCCATGTTTGCGGGCATTCCGGCTGCCTTTCTGGCCACCGCGCTTCCTCTTAACCTGTGTTTGGTTTGCAGTCACGTTTTGAGAAACCTCACCCGCGGGACTTGATTTGTCAGGGTAGCACACGAGTTCCAATCAGAAATTAGCATGAATTCTTCATTCGAGCAAGGAGAAAATGTCACTTCTTCCCCCAGGAGATTGGAGATAGGAGATACTGGAGATTGGAGATACTCGGAGACAGTAGACAGTAGACAGGAGTCAGTAGGCGCAACCCGAGTAATAAACTAAGTTCAAATGCCAAAGCCCAAATGACAAACAAAGCCCAAATGCCTTAATGCCAAAGGGCTAGGGGTAGGGACTAGAGACTGGAGACTGGAGACTAGCGTCACACTGGTTTCCTTTGAGTTTTGGGAACACCGAGGATAGAGTTTTTCTGTTCATAATATACAATTTATGGTCAAATTCAAGCTAGAAAACAACACAAATTGCATATATGCCCGTCCTGAAGTCGAAACGGTCCTGGTGACCAGAGACAACCGCACCGAGGTAATGAAGGAAGCCCCAAACTGGCCAACGGAGTGAAGTGAGACCCCTCCTCTCTGCGGCTGCACAGTACGCCAGAAGACTAAATTGAACTGTCTGCCTGATTGCACAAATTCCAGTTTTGTTCAATGATAATTCGATACATCGCACAGTTCGTCAGATTGTGTAATCGGTCAACATAGACCACCAACTGTGAGAGCAAGGTAATATCCGATAAGCTATGGGTGGCCACAGTTTCTGTTCAGCCTATCTTGCTCTCTTCCTCGGGGGGGACCCGACTCAACAACCCTTTAAGTGAGCTTGACAATCGGATGTACGCGGCATATCATCGGTATCGAGACCAAGGAGGAACGAAATCAGTTCACTACGAGTTGATATGGGGAATCGCGGTCAACATATGATTAGGCAGGCAATAACAACAAAAGAGGGGGACTGAATTATGCGGAGAAAGAAGGAGGAGAAGGAACAGGAGAAGGAACAGGAAAATTTATTGAAGGAGTTGTGCGGAGATGATGCAAAATTACATTATTTTCTCAGTCAATATTTATATCTAAATCCGTTAGGGGGCATATCCGAAAAGGATCTCGATATCCTCGCCGAGGAGGCGGGAAAAAGCGGGAACTTTAGAGCGGCAGTGGATAAGGCAATTTTCGAGGGCACTCAAAACCCGGGGGAAAGGGAAAGATACATTAAAGTTATCGAAAACCTGGCGCTGAAGGCCATACACGCGATGGAGCAAGAAAAAGAAAAGGCAGAGAAGGAAGGACTCACCGACCGGGCTGCTTCACTTGGGAGAAGAATTGAAAATCACAAATTTATGAGCGAAAGAACCGAAGACATAATAAACGTAGCTTCCAAGTTCTACAATGAGAAATTGGTGGAACTGGGAGAAGAGGCGGGAAGAGAAGCGAGAAGAAAAGAGAGACAAAGAGGTAAGAATGGTGAATCGAGAACAGTGGAGCTGGCAAGGGTGAGGCGAGAAGCAAGGAAAAAAGAAACAGGAAAGATGGGAAGGGAGGAGAGAAGGGAAGCTGAGAAACAAGATAAAAGAGAAGAGCTGGCAACAGAGGAAAGGAAAGAAGCTAGAGCAGAAGAGGGAAAAGAGGCTGAAAGGGAAGAAAGGAGAATAGGGGAACTGGAAAAGGTGGAGCGAGAAGCAAGAAAAGAAGAAAGAAGGGGGAATTAAATTTTAAGCCCAAACCCAAACGCACTGAGCTCTCAGTGTCCGAGTTTCTCGTTCAGCATGGTACCAAACGCGCAGATTCTTAAGATAGGATATTGGCCTATAATAGAGTAACAAGAACCCATATTGTTACCATGTTCTTGCTCACTTAGAAAAGCAGTTGCCCTGGCTTTGTGGCGTCCCCGGAGGGATTCGAACTCGTGACCCCTGCTCAGAAAGCAGCCGCTACCTTAGATATTATCAGTGAGTGGCTTGTGGCGTCTCTGAAATTCGCTGCCCTGGAACTCCGACCTATCTATCATTACTTATTTTCTTGATAATGCTAGCGTGCCAGACAGTGTTCAGGCCCAGTGGCTCGCCCCACGGCGTTCGCTCATCCGAGAGTATGCCAAGCAGGTAACTCTCCGTACTGCCCAGCACATCTTCAGGTTTCGAAGAACCCCGCCTTATCTTAATCGTTCCTGTAGACGATATTACTGGGCTTCCGCTCATACCTGGATGTACTCTTGCGTCAACCAAGAAGCACGGTTTTCCCTCAAAGTTGAGCCATGGCCATGTCGCCACAGTAGCTGCACGTGCCAACGGGAGGAAGGTATTCTCATCGTAGAAACCTAAGGGATATCCTATTGCCAAAGCCTGCAATCCGAAGTCAATGTTCCTACCCGGCAGTAATTCTGTATCAGCATCTAACATATCTCCTTCTGAAAACGCGGAGAAAAAGCACCCTGCAAGAGAGTTTGCTGGTATCTCCAAGGCAGCAACATCAATTGGTCGGTATTCAGCACCCTTCCACACCTTCTTGCCATCCTTGCCCCATAATCTTATGTCGATGTGCTTCATCTTTGTGAGATATTTATAATTGCTGTGGACATAGAATCGCAACCTATCAGGAAAATAATGCCTAGCACGATTATATACTACATGCTTGTTTGTAATCAGGAAAAGCGTATCGGTTTTGCTTCTGTAGAAAAATCCTGTCCCTGTACCTAGCTTGGATGTTACGCCTGCCCGTGAGTCGCGCTTGAAAGTCTCAAGCCTAGCTACTGCAAACAAAGCCATCTCAGCTTTCATCACCTCGGTCCCCCAATGATTCTGCAACTGATTCTATCAAATGCTAACAGCCTATCGCAAAACGGATGACAACAGCTAGACAAAAACCTCCAAATTCAACGAGAGTAGGTCTAGCGCAACCAAAAAGGCCAAAGCGTAGTTCAGAGAGTGCGCGCTTTGCTTCGCTACAAGTCCATTTTGATACTCTGGGGACACAATACCTGATTTGTAGCAGGCCTGATTGGTATGGTGTCACTGGAATTCGCCTCTTCTTCCCACGCCATTTTGCCATATGGGAGATGCTAAGAATGCTATACTATTAACCGTGAAAATAACTCTATCCTGAGGTAAATGTGATGGCGCAGTACAGTAACCAAATCGAGAAGAGGTTGTGGGGTGCGGCGGATGAACTGCGGGCCAATTCCAAGCTGAAGTCATCCGAATACTCCGTTCCGGTGCTGGGGCTGGTCTTTCTCCGCTATGCCGACCACAAGTTCGGCGGCGGCGAAGGAACTGGCGGGAAAGGCGGCGGGCGGCGGACGATCGGCCAGGCGGACTACCAGGCCCGGGGCGTGCTCTACCTGCCCGAAGCGGCGCGCTTTTCCGGCTGCTGAAGCTGCCCGAAGGGGCCAACATCGGCGAGGCCATCAACGACGCCATGCGCGCCATCGAGGCGGAGAACCCCGACCTCAAGGACGTCCTGCCCAAGACCTACAACCGCTTCGAGAACGCCCTGCTCATCGAGCTGCTCAAGACCATGAACTCCGTCCCCATGGACATCGAGGGGGACGCCTTCGGCAAGATCTACGAATACTTCCTCGGCAAGTTCGCCATGAGCGAGGGGCAGAAGGGCGGCGAGTTCTTCACCCCCACCTCCATCGTCCAGCTCATCGTCGGCATCATCGAGCCGTTCCACGGGCGCATTCTTGACCCGGCCTGCGGTTCCGGCGGCATGTTCGTGCAGAGCGCCCGCTTTGTCGAGGAGCACCAGAAAGAATCCCAACGCGAGATGATGCGTCTACGGCCAGGAGAAGGTGGCCGAGACCGTGCGGCTGGGCAAGATGAACCTGGCCGTGCATGGCCTGGCGGGCGACATCCGCAAGGGCAACACCTACTACGAAGACCTGCACCGCATGCGTGGGCAAGTTCGACTTCGTCATGGCCAATCCGCCATTCAACGTGGACAGGGTGGACAAGGACCGGCTCAAAGGACGACCCGCGCTTCCCCTTCGGCCTGCCGACCATGGACAACGCCAACTACCTCTGGATTCAGATCTTCTACAGCGCCCTGAACGAAACGGCCGCGCCGGCTTCGTCATGGCCAACTCCGCCTCCGACGCCCGCGGCTCGGAACTGGAGATCCGCAAGAAGCTCATCGAAGCCCGGGCCGTGGATGTGATGGTGGCGGTCGGCTCCAACTTCTTCTACACCGTGACCCTGCCCTGCACCCTCTGGTTTTTCGACCGGGGCAAAGCAAGAACCGAGCGGGCCGACAAGGTGCTCTTCATCGACGCCCGCCACCTCTACCGCCAGATCGACCGCGCCCACCGCGACTTGACCCCGGCGCAGATCGAGTTCCTGGCCAACATCGTCCGGCTGTACCGCAGTGAAGAACCGGAGATGGACATGGGCAGCCATCCAATAATGCAGAGGCATTTCCCCAACGGCAAATATGTCGATGTGCCGGGTCTTTGTAGGGTGGCAGGAGTAGCGGAAATTGAGACACAGGGCTGGAGTTTGAACCCGGGGCGATATGTTGGTGTGGCTGAGCGGGAAGATGAGGGTTTCGATTTCGCGGAGAGACTCGTAGCGCTAAACGAAGAACTCGAAGGTCTGAATGTTGAAGCTCGAGACGTTGAAGAACGAATAGCGGAGAACATCGCGAAGTTGTTGGAGGCGTTTTCCTAATGGCTGCTACTGTTGCTAAGGTCGCAACCTGGCCTTTAGTCAAGCTTCGTCGCATTACCTCCAAGATTGGTAGTGGAGCAACGCCAAAAGGAGGCAAAGAGTCATACAAAGAAGGCGGCATCACTTTGATAAGAAGCCTCAACGTCTATGACTTTGAATTTGACTATGAAGGACTCGCCTTTATTGACGAGGAGCAGGCGAAGCAGTTAGCCAATGTTGAGGTGTGCGCCGAAGACATCCTTCTGAACATCACAGGGGCTTCGGTTGCCAGATGTTGCATGGTTCCGAAGCGGATTCTCCCTGCACGGGTTAACCAGCACGTGTCGATTGTAAGGATTAACCGAGCATTAGCCGACCCAAGCTACGTCCTCTACTGCTTGAACAGCCCAAGATACAAACAGCATTTGCTGGCTATCGCGCAGGGTGGGGCGACACGAGAAGCACTCACGAAAGAAAAAATCGGTAACTTTGAAATACCGCTACCGCGAATCCAAGAACAGCGCAAAATCACCGCCATCCTCTCGGCCTACGACGACTTGATTGAGAACAATCTGCGGCGGATAAAGATACTGGAGGAGATGGCACAGCTAATCTACCGTGAGTGGTTTGTGAACTTCCGCTTTCCAGGCCACGAGAACGCGAAGATGGTCGAATCGGGGGTTGGGCCGATTCCAAGTGGATGGGAGATAAAGAAGGTAGAGGATGTCGCTATTCTGCATCGGGGCAAGTCCTACAGAAGTCTTGACCTAATTGATGAAGGCGGACTGCCATTCCTGAACTTGAAATGCATTGACCGTGGCGGCGGTTTTAGATACGACGGCATAAAAAGGTTTCAGGGCAAATTCAAGGAAGGCCAAACAGCAAAACCAAATGACATCGTTATTGCAGTAACAGATATGACTCAAGAGAGAAGACTGGTTGCTCACGCTGCTAGAGTGCCAGACATTGGCGAACAGCTTACCGTGATGTCTATGGACCTGGTCAGAGTTGAGCCGGCCTCTGAGGTTCCGAAGGAATACCTTTATGCCATGTTCCGTTTTTCGGGCTTTTCCGATACAGTGAAACAGCACGCCAATGGCGCAAATGTCCTCCATCTCAATCCAGAGCGCATCATGGATTTCAAATTTGTGTTAGCACCAGAAGAGCTTAGGAACCGATACTCAGCAGTATGTGCAAACCTGTATCAACTGGCTGATGTGCTTCATCTTAAGGACGCGAACTTACGCCACACAAGGGACCTGCTGCTGCCCAAGCTGATATCGGGGGAGCTGGATGTGTCGGAACTGGACATCGATATGGAGGGGGCGCCGCAATGAAAATCTCTGAAAGACGATTTCTGCTCTGGGGCGTATCGTGACGGGCAACAGCGGTATCTCGCCGTATAAGTCTGGCCCACCAACTAGTGAGGTTCTTCAATGAGCTTGGAGCGAATGATGCATATGGCCAGGGCTTTCCTTCACGCTGGGCTTACGCAGAGGACAAGATACGAGATTTGAATGGCACTACGAGGCTTGTAGAGGTATTCCATTTCGTTTGACCCGAGAAACTTCTTGGAAACTAAGTTCTCCTTCGAGCCGGTGGTCGAGTATCTCAACGGATACCTCAAATACGACGGGTCGGAACTCGTGAGACACGGAGAAACCTACAGAGTGCGGGAGATTCACGGTGCCCTCGTGGAGCTCGAGGTGCCATCGCAAGAAACGGGTGAAATCGGTTATGTGTTCATTGATGAGCAGATCAAGAAATGTGACCTCAAGATCTTCGAGGGAGATTATGACGGAGCTATCACCAATGCCCGATCGCTGCTTGAGGCTGTGCTGGTCAGAGCGGAGGGAAAAGTGAGCGGCGAGACGGTCCCTATGACGGGGATCTGCTTAAGCTCTATCGGCGAGTACAGAGATTGTTGAAGCTTGACCCTGGAAGAGAGGATATCTCCAACACCTTGCGTCAGGTGCTCAGTGGGTTGACCAGCGTTGTTTCAGGACTGGCAGGGTTAAGGAATATGATGAGCGACGCGCACGCATCCACCAGCAGACCCTCCAAGTATCACGCCAAACTGGCTGTGAACGCATCGAAGACGGTGGCCGATTTCGTGCTTGAAGTCTTGATGCGTCAAACCGACACTGAGAATATTACTGAGGACACTGCCCCAGAGTCAGGAGTCGGATAGGCATGGCAGATGAGTACTCAGAGCAGGCACTTGTAGAGCAACCGGCGATAGAGCTGTTTGGCGAACTTGGCTGGGAGACTGCCGACTGCTTCCATGAGTTCGATAGCGGCAGGAGCCCGCTGGGGCGGAGACGCCGAGCCGAGGTGGTGCTTATACCACGTCTTCGAGCGGCTCTGGAAAAGCTTAATCCCGGCCTAGCGGCTGAAGCTATAGGTCTGGCCATCGAAGAGCTGACGCGTGATCGTAGCGTGATGAGCATGACCGCGGCCAACCGAGAGGTTTACCGGCTATTGAAGGACGGGGTGAAGGTCACATATTCCCAGCGGCGAAGAGGCGACGGGGAGAAAACTGAGGTGGTGCGCATCATCGACTGGAAGGAGCCGTGGAACAACGACTTCTTCCTGGCGTCGCAGTTTGGGTACCGGCGAGATGTACAAGCGGCGGGCCGACCTGGTGGGGTTTGTCAACGGCTTGCCGCTGGTGTTCATCGAGTTGAAGGCGGCGCACAAGCGGCTGGAGAACGCCTTCAACAAGAACCTGCGCGATTACAAGGACACTATCCCGCACTTGTTCTGGTACAACGGCTTCATCATCCTGTCCAACGGCAGCGAGAGCCGGATCGGCAGCATTACGGCCGAGTGGGAGCACTTCGCCGAGTGGAAGAAGATCGACAGCGAGGGTGAAGCAGGGCATTGTCTCGCTGGAGACGATGATTCGGGGAACCTGTGCGAGCCGGCGCGGCTGCTGGACATCGTGGAGAACTTCATCGCTGTTCAGCGAGGCCAATGGCGGGCTGGTCAAGCTGGTGGCGAAGAACCACCAGTATCTGGGCGTTAACAATGTCATTGACAGCGCTGCAGTGAAATCTAGGGACAACGCGGGGCGGCTCGGCGTGTTCTGGCATACCCAGGGGAGCGGCAAGAGCTACTCGATGATATTCTTCGCCCAGAAGGTCCTGCGGAAGATGCCCGGGAACTGGACGTTCGTCATCGTGACCGACCGGAAGGAACTGGACGAGCAGATCTACAAGAATTTCGCCAGCGCTGGGGCGGTGACGGAACAGGAAGCGCAGCCGACAAGCGGCGAGCATCTGAGGCAGCTGCTGCAAGGAAGACCACCGCTATGTCTTCACCTTGATCCAGAAGTTCCGCACTGAAGGCGGCGAGAGGCATCCGAAGCTGTCGGACCGCTCGGACATCATCGTCATCACCGACGAGGCGCACCGCAGCCAGTACGACATCATGGCCCTGAACATGCGAAACGCGCTGCCCAACGCGGCGTTCATCGGCTTTACCGGCACGCCGTTGATGGCTGGGCGAGGAGAAGACCCGGCAGGTGTTCGGCGATTACGTCAGCATCTACAATTTCAAGCAGTCGGTGGACGATGGCGCGACTGTGCCCGCTGTACTACGAGAACCGCATCCCGGAGTTGCAGCTGACCAACGCAGGACTTCAACGAGGATATGGAGAGGCTGCTGGAGGAGGCGGAACTGGACGAGGAGCAGGAGAAGAAACTGGAGCGGGAGTTTGCCCGGGAATATCACCTGATCACCCGGGATGACCGGCTGGAGAAGATCGCCGAGGATATCGTGGCGCATTTCATGGGGCGGGGCATCAGGGCAAGGCGATGGTGGTTTGCATTGACAAGGCCACGGCGGTCCGGATGTACGACAAGGTGCAGAAGTACTGGAAGGAATATCTCGACGGATTTGGAGCGAGAAGCTGGCGGCAGCTCGGTGGAGGAACGCGATGCGCTGCGAGACGAAGATCAAGTTACATGAAAGAGACCGATATGGCGGTGGTCGTCTCGCAGTCGCAGAACGAGATTGAGGAGATGAGGAAGAAGGGACTGGATATCAAGCCACACCGCAAGCGGATGGTCAAGGAGGACCTGGATGAGAAGTTCAAGGACCCTAATGATCCGTTCCGTATCGTTTTCGTATGCGCCATGTGGATGACGGGCTTCGATGTGCCGTGCTGCTCGACGATTTACCTTGACAAGCCGATGCGGAACCACACGTTGATGCAGACCATCGCCCGAGCGAACCGGGTATTCGGGGATAAGGTGAACGGGCTGATTGTGGATTACGTCGGCGTCTTCCGCGACCTGCAAAAGGCGCTGGCGATTTATGGCTCAGGGTCCGGTGGTGGCATCAGGGAAGGCGACACGCCGGTGAAAAACAAGGCAGCCCTGGTGGAAGAACTCAAGAAGGCTATTGCCGATGCGAGGGGATTTTGTGTTGAGCGGGGAATCGAGCTTGACAAGGTACAGAGGGCGAAGGGGTTCCAGCGGGTTAAACTGCTGAACGATGCGGTTGAGGCCATTATCATCAATGATGAGTCAAAACGGAGATACTTATTGCTGGCTGAGAACGTGAACAAGCTGTACCGTGCGATACTGCCCGACCGACAGGCCAGCGAATTCTCGCCGATATGCAGGCTGTTAGGCGTCATCGGGGAGAAGATACACTCTCTAACGCCCCAGGCCGATATAAGCGATGTCATAGAGCAGGTAGAGGAGTTGCTGGACGAGTCCGTCGCTGCCGAAGGATACGTCATCAGTGATCAAGCTGGCAAATACAAGACTGTGGATTTGAGCAAGATTGACTTCGAGGCTCTAAAGCAGAAGTTCGTGAAAAGCCGCAAGCGTATAGAGGCGGAGAGGCTACGGGGCCTAATCAACAACAAGTTGGCGAAGATGGTGCGCTGGAATAAGAGTCGCGTGGATTACTTAGAAAGGTTCCAGCAGATGATTGATGAGTACAATGCTGGTTCCATGAATGTGGATGAGTTCTTCCGACAGCTTACGGAGTTCGCAAAGGAATTGAATCTGGAGGAAAAGCGGAGTGTTGGCGAACAACTCTCAGAAGAAGAGCTGGCTGTGTTTGACCTGCTAACCAAACCGGACATGGAATTGACAAAGAAGGATAGAAGGCAAGTTAAGAAGGTTGCCATGAGCTTCTTGAGACTCTTAAGAAGGAAAAATTTGTCCTTGACTGGCGAAAACGCCAGCAGTCGCGAGCGGCCGTCATACTGTCCATTGAATATACCCTCGAGGGTTTACCTCCAAGTTACTCTAAAGATACATATAGGGAGAAGTGCGATTTGGTTTATCGGCACATCTTCGATTCATACTACGGAGAAGGGCGGAGTGTGTATACGGCGGTTTAGGTGGAGAGTTGGCGTCTGTGGAGGCATTAGAAGTTTTCTGGGGGCCATTCTCAGAGGGCTGGCGTTTGAAGCGGCACTTAAGCTTGTTCGAAATCACGACCTGCTGCTCAGGAAGTAGCCTCCGGTTACCTCTGCGGCTCGATAATCACTTTCACAGAGTGTTGCTTAGTATTCGGGGGACATAATACCTAATTTGTAGCAGGCTTGATCGGTACGGTGTCTCTCGAATTCTCGCGGAAGGCTGTGTGGATAGCCTGCGATCTCCAAGACAGGCTATGGAGTTAAAGATTCACAAAAACGCTACATTGTCGAGTAACAGCACAAGTCTTTAGCCTAACATGCCCAAAGCTAGCGGTTGCCTGAGTGCAATTTAGCCCGAATCTCATGTTCTCGTTGCTTCAGTGTATCCAATCGCTTGGCAGCCTCCGCCGCCTCAATCATCCGTTCCTTCCCTGCGATGAAGCTAGCTCTTGGCTTTCCCCTTGAGCTTTCCGTCGGATGTCTTCGCAGGGCTTTCAATTCCCTCTCGGCCTTGTCTATTTTGGCCACGATATCCTCGAGTTGCTTATTGAGCTCTTCTTCTGTCTCCATGGCCTCAACCTTTAATCATCTCTCTTTGCCTGTCTCATCCATAGTAAGCTAAGTTGCAGTCGCAGTCAACCACCTTCTTTCGAGTATCCGATGGTGTCCTTTACCGTCGCTGACTTACGCTCAAACTGAACTTAACTTTTCGTCAGATTGTTCAACACCCTGCAAGGGTCAAGGCAACAAAATGAGTTAATATGCCATTTCGGGCTACTGTTACCAGCCTAATGTTCGCGTGACCATGCGGCAAGAAAATCAGTTTGAAGTAGCAATATGAGGCACTATTTGAGTGACAGAGAACGACCTTCGCTCAGTCGCGCGAGAGCTGAAAGCCCCACTAACGAGTCGCAATGCCAAAGGTTTCAGAATCCTGAAGTAGTAAACTTCCTCTTGTCTTTTTTGCACATTATCTGGGCCACGTCTCTGCCGGACTTCATTGCCGCTGGCAGACCGCCTCCAGGTTCAACCCAGTGTCCAGCCATATAGAAGTTGTCAAGCCCAGGCAGCGTCTTACGCACGCGTCCGAGTCCTACCTTGGGTGTCCACAGCCAGCCCTCGAAGCTCCCCTTCCAGTTGCTCGTGTACCTCATGAAAGTTGCTGGCGTAGAAACGTCGGTCATCTCCACCTTTGACCGTACGTCCCCAAATCTCTTCTCCAGTAACTCGAGCACCTCCTCTGCAATCCTGTTCTTTTCTGCCTTATACTGTTCCGGGGTGGTCCTTTTCAGGTTGTCCCAGTAGTCGTGCTCCCTGGTTCGTATCAGGCTGTTATCACCGTCTTTCCATCGGGAGCCAGCGTGGGGTCAAAGCTAAATACCCTGACCTTAACTCGTTCGTACTTGGATGCCCTGTCAGTGGTCAACGGCTGTTCAAGGGCCAAGATTACGTGTCTCGGATAATCATCGAACGTTCTGGCGACGCCAAAAGAGACCAGCAGGTACGAAGGGAAAGGTCTCGTAGTTGTCATAGTAGTCCTTTACCTTCGCATCCACGTACCTGCCGCCAAGCATATTGAAGATGGTGGAGTGGCCATCAGCCGCAGAAACCACTATGTCTGAGGCATGTTCTTCACCGTTATCCAGCACTATCCCGGTGGCAGCATCGTTTTTCACTGAGATCCTGGCCACCTTTGATTTGTAGTTGATCCTTCCTCCAAGTCTAGGTATCTCTTTTCTACCTGCCGCGCAAACTCAAGAGAGCCACCGATGGGATAACCAGCACTCCTCTTGTGCATCCACACGATGGCCATGATGAGGAAAAGTACGATGGTCTCCGGTATAAACATGGATTCGAAGGTCCGCTTGAGTAGGGGGTTGCTACACCGGTCCGCATATTCCTGTATGGATATGCTCAACCACTTCTTCAACTGTCTCATGAAAGGTAATAGGCCGAGTATCATCTTCAGTCCGTCCACTGGCCCGTATGTCTCCGGAGCCTTGTCAATAGGGAGATGAAATCTCACGAATCGCCTTGTGGCACTGATAAACGATCGTATCAATCCCTCGTCTGCTGGAGACTTTTCTAACATCTCCTGCTCCAGCCTGTCTATGTCAGTAAACACCCTCATGCACTGGCCGTCTGGGGTTTCAACCCTCATCCATTCCTCGGTATCGACGAACTTCCTGCCCTTCATGTCTACCAATTCGTTCCAGAGACGGTAGAAGTTGTCGCTGGGACTTGAGCCGACCAGCCATTGAATGCAGTTGTCAACCGTATAACCTTTCCTCGTCCATGAGGTGCACACCCCTCCAGAGTGGTTGTGCGCTTCGAATATCTGGGTGTCATAGCCATTCATCTGCAGATAACAGCCAGCAGACAGCCCTGCAATACCTGAACCTATGATTATCACTTTCTTCATGGTCTTTACCTCGACCTGCATGTAGAGTCGGTTGTAATGATATCCATAGTAAGCTAACTGGCGGTCACAGTCAACACCATTCTCTCACACAACAGTCAGAATTGCCAGGTAACAAAAAGATGTTTTGTTTGGACAAGCTATTGACTAGTTGCTATCTTGGTGTTATTCTCAGAAACAAATCTTACGCGCAAGGAGGTTCAAATGCAGGCATATTGCATGAAATGCAGAAAAAAGGTTGAGATCAAGAATCCAAGGGCTATCACAATGAAAAACAAACGCCCTGCGACTCAAGGTATATGTCCCGAGGTGCGGGACCAAGGTATTTCGGATAGGTAAGTAGATCCGGCAATCCTGGAATAAGGGCATCACCAGGTAGCCCTCATATTATTGATAATAGAACTGGCCGCCAGCCGGCTAGACGTTTTGGCTTTCTGTTCAGTCTTAGCCATCAACCTGCGATAATCAGTAACCGCAACATTCCGTTCATCCTTGTCGCAGCTGTTGGAGATAGATGACGGCCGACTGAGGTACATAGAGCCCGCCCAGAGCAGGCTCTTTTTGTTTTTCCAATATAGTTGTCAGACTGCCTTACCTGGACGATTCGGTACAAGAGACGCAATTTTTGAGGAAGGATGTGACTCCTGTAGAGAGGCTATCTGGTTATGGACGTAGACTTCCTCCACACAAAGTCGTCCAGCCATTGTCTTTCACATTTTGAGTTCTTCTACCTGAACTATCGTGTCGTAGGGAAGATTCAGTCCTTTGCAAATCTTCTCTACTGCTTGGGCATTGGGAGCCTCCCAATCACATACCCCGACACCGTCCTTGTCTACAAATGTGCCCTTGTACTTGACTTGAGGGTTCTGTTTGAGCGTCTTCTCGAAAGCTTCCTTAAACTGCTTCAGCTGCTCTGGTGTCGCCGGCTTTTGAACTCTCCCTTTTGGCGTAAGGTGTAACTCTAGAATCCTTGCCATTTCTACCTCCTTGCTCGTGCCTGACTTTCTCCGTCCATGACGATGCCTCGTCGGTGACATACACGCTGCCCACTGACCGCCGCGGCTGTCTGAGCGGATGGTCCTTGAAGTTACCTTTGACAATAGCATAGTAGCATCAACAAACAGGGACGTCAACTTCTCCGAGTCACAGCCTTATTAGTGCCCTAATCTTAACTTGGGTGGTAAGAGCAGTTCAGCAGACGACTGTACGAAATGGCTAATTGTTACCGGTCCGTTGATTTCGTACCGTGCGTCTTCGTAATTGTTGCGTAGAGCGGACGTATCCTCTGTCTGGCGCAGACACGTTATAATCAAAGCCTTGTAGCGTACGGCGCTCCAGTTTCACGTTAAGAATACGCTCAAGATCATCTACCATGGACGCGTCTACACTCGTCACGAATGTTAGCGCATCACCGTTTCTATTAACCCGTCCTGTGCGCCCGATGCGATTGGTGTAGGCATCTATACTCTCAGGCATGTCATAGTTGATGACGTGGGAAATACGCGAAACATCTATACCACGGGCGGCAATGTCGGTGGCCACCAGAATCTTAAACGCGCCAGAACGAAAACCATCAAGCGCGGCCTGACGCCTGGGTTGAGACAGATCGCCTTGCAGTGAGGTAGCCCTGAAGCCCGCTCTCTTAAGCTGCTGTGCAACGCGCTCGGTGCGATACTTGGTACGTGCAAAGACAAGTACTGATTTTGTTTCGGTACGGCGTAAGAGTTCCATCAATAGCGCAGTTTTGAGGTGTTGCTTAACCGGGTATAATGCGTGTGACACAGTGGTTGCCGGCATTATGCGGCCGATTTGCACTGTGACCGGATCATGCAGGATATCTTGTGCCAGATGACGGATATCGTCAGGCATGGTAGCCGAGAAAAAGAGTGTCTGTCGCTGCCCTAGCAGACACCTCAGAATACTCTGGATGTCCGGTAGAAAACCCATGTCTAACATCCGGTCCGCCTCGTCGATTACAAGGACTTCCAGATGTGATAAATCGATTGTGCCTCTCAGCATATGGTCGAACAGGCGACCCGGACAGGCAACTGCTATTTCGATCCCATTTCTCAGTCTCTGGATTTGTTGATCTATACTCACCCCACCATAAATGGCGATGCTCCGCAGCCCGGTTTTCTGCCCCAATTCGCTGAAAGTCTCCCATGTTTGCTCAGTCAATTCACGCGTGGGAGAGATTATGACAGCACGGACCTGCCCCCTCTGACTATGCAGCAGGCGCTGTAAGATTGGCAGTGCGAAAGCAGCGGTTTTGCCGGTCCCGGTCTGAGCCAGACCAATGACATCACGTCCCTGCAGTATTGGCGGGATCGCTTTAAGCTGTATAGGGGTGGGTGTAGCATAGCCAATCGCTCGCACACCAGCCATGATGCTCGGATCAAAATTAAAGGTTTCGAAATTCATTAAATCTCCTTGGGAAACTCCCTGTTCATCAGCGTTGAACGTGACGGTAGTCACGCAATCGCGACACCGGATTGACCTGTCGTTGAAAGTCATTGGATAACCTCATCTCTTCGATATTTAGTTAGAGTTCAGGCTACCCAACACTTAAGATAAACCAGAGGCTAGTCTAAGAAGCTTGTAACAACCTAAACTGGAACCATTGACACTATACACTAAAGAAAGTCTCTTTGCAAATTGTGTGTAGTTCCCCTGTACGCCAGTTACTTTCCACAGCGTGATTCTTCCCTTTGGAGTAACAAAGTGGCGTCTTGTTAGTCAACAAATCGTCAGAAAGTGCATCTGATGATAATCTTGCAGAATGTACTGGAGTTTCGTAAACTTAGCCCAAGTTTGTAGTGATTCATGATTGATTTCACGATTATCTAATGTTTGGAGGTGGGAGACAATGAGAGACCAGAAAAATCAAGCAGCAAAAGAGGCCAAGCGTGAAGAGAAGCGCATTGAGGAAGGACCTGCGCAACTAGCCAGAGAGCAGGCAAGAAGAGAAACTGATTTGGCTAGCGAGCAAGCGATTCAAAAAGAGCAAGCAGGAAAAGAGGCCAAGCGTGAAGAGAAACGCATCGAGGAAGAACCTGCGCAACTAGCCAGAGAGCAGGCAAGAAGACAAACTGATCTGGCTAGAGAGCAAGCAATTCAAAAAGAGCAAGCAGGAAAAGAGGCCAAGCGTGAAGAGAAACGCATCGAGGAAGAACCTGCGCAACTAGCCAGAGAGCAGGCAAGAAGACAAACTGATCTGGCTAGAGAGCAAGCGATTCAAAAAGAGCAAGCAGCAAAAGAGGCTAAGCGTAAAGAGAAACGCATTGAGGAAGAACGTGCGCAACTAGCCAGAGAGCAGGCAAGAAGACAAACTGATCTGGCTAGAGAGCAAGCAATTGCCGAAGATCAGGAAGCGATAAGGCGAAAAGCCAAAAATCAACCACCAGAGTGAGGCAAATAGGTGCGGGTAATGGGCAAGCCCGTACATCGTTTGCAGTTGTGTCCCATTTACAGGTGTGGACGGTTGAAATTATGCACAATTAGCCATTTTGTTTAGTTGCTCGTCCTACATTGACCAGGACAAGCGACTGCACAAAGCATCGTATGCTTGACTCTGTTGCCCATGACTAGAGAGTCAGGGAAATGACTCTTAGCGCTTAAAGGTGACCAAGAAAGCTGCGCAAATCGTCAGATTGTTGCATAACTCTCCGTCTCTGACTCCAGGGGTGATACTAAAGGAAGTGCTGAAGCCTGAGGTGGCCGAGCAATCTGCAGGGCCTTTCATTCTTCTCGCCCAACCGTTATCCCGCCAACTCTTCTCGTCTCCTGCGGTAGTCCAGGTCTATCCGTTCAGCATCGCCCATCAGACCCTCCCATTCGGCCGTCAAGGTCGCCACCTTCTCTCTTAACGTCACATATTCACGATTCACAGCAACTACGTTCCGCGAATCCTTGTAATGGGAGGGGTCAGACATTATAGCTTCGATTTCTTCAATTCGTCCTGTGTTCGCTGCCATCTCCTGCTCTATTTCTGTAATGCGTGCCCTTACGGGCGATATGGCGCGGTAGTACTCGTTACGCAGCTGACCCTCCAGTGCTTTGCGTTGACGCTTTCTCACGGTCATTGATGGCTGATGCAACTGGCCTATACGAGGCTGGGTTTCCGTCATTTCCGCTTGACCGTTCGGTGACCTGTTCCGCCATAGGTAATCATCGTAGCTACCCGGGAAAACCGTTACCTGGCCATCCCGCACCTGAATTATTTTGTTGGCGATCTCCCGGATGAGGGTACGGTCATGAGTGATGAAACACAAGGTCCCTTCGTAAGCATCCAAGGCATCGGTCAGAATCTCGCGGGAGGGAATGTCCAGGTGGTTGGTAGGTTCATCCATAAGAAGGAGATTGGCCGGCCTTACGAGCATCCTGGCAATAGCAACGCGGGTCTTCTCCCCACCCGAGAGCACCGATATCCCTTTCGTCACATCGTCACCACTGAAGAGGAATGCCCCGGCCAGACCGCGCAAGCGCTGTTCCGGCTCGTCCGGTGCTGCGCCCCGCAATTCCTCAATGATGCTGTTGCAGGGGTTGAGAGACTCTATATAATACTGGGCGAAGTATGCAGTAGTCACGTTATGCCCGAGTACACGCTCGCCTCTTTCAAAGGGCAGAACACCCGCCAGCATGCGCAGAAGGGTTGTCTTCCCAGCCCCATTTATCCCTACTATGGCAGCGCGATCTCCACGCTCCAGTGTCAGGTTAAGATCCTGGTATACGACATGCTGCCCGTAAGATTTGGCAACGTGCTTGAGCTCGATTACGACGCGACCGCTCCGTGGAGGCTCTCTAAAGTTGAAATGTATCTTCTTCGTTGCCCGAGGAACTATGATCCGCTCAATCTTGTCCAGTTGCTTGATCCGGCTCTGCACCTGAGAAGCCTTGGTGTTTTTGGCCCGGAAGCGCTCAATGAAACGCATCTGCCGTTTGATTTCTAGCTCCTGTCGCCGGGCGGCTGCCTGGCGGGTCTCGATATCCTTCTCGCGTGCACGGATGTAGCTATCATAATCGCCGTGGTGGAAGATAACGCCCTCATCCTCGATGGCTATGACCTTGCGTACAACATTGTTGAGAAAGGCTCGGTCATGCGACGTGACCAGGATAGCACCGTGATAGCGTTTCAGGTAGGTTTCAAACCAGCGCTGCGTCTCCAGATCGAGATAGTTGGTAGGTTCATCGAGTAGCAGGATATCGGGATTAAGGAAGAGGAGTCTGGCCAGTTCAATACGTGTTCGCCAGCCGCCGCTGAATTCAGACAGCGGACGCCCGAAATCTGACCGGGCGAAACCGAGTCCGGAGAGGACGATCTTTGCCTCGTGTTCGGAGTTATAGCCACCCTTCGCTTCATAGAGGGACTGCAACTCGCCCAGCTTTCTCAGCAGGCTATTCACGGTTTCCTTGTCCCTTTCCTCTGCCAGGTCTTCTTGTACCAGCCCGATCTTATGCGCAAGGTCCCTGACAACATCGGACGAAGCCAGAGACATATTCCTGCAGACTCCGCTGCGATGATGGCTGGACGTCCTGGCGAAGATAACCGATAGCGGTGTCACGTCGCAGAGACACGCTTCCGGAATCCGGGATGATGTTGCCCGTTATGATTTCGAAAAGGGTGGTCTTCCCCGTCCCATTCCGTCCAATGACTGCAATGCGATCGGTCATGCCAGCGGTGAAGCTAACTCCGCTGAAAAGCTCATGGTCGCCATATGACTTGGAGACGCCGGTGACAGTAAGCATATGATCCCCTTACGGTGACATCAAATTGTACCAATATTTGTCAAATCATATGAAGGAACCATTTCGCTGAGATAATAGGATCAATATTGAGAGAAACCGATATTAGAAAATCCTAATCGATCGCCATTTGTTCGTATGCGCCCCGTCCAACACCAAGTGATTCGGAGGGCAGGATTAAGTGTAACAATCAGCCATTTTGTTTAGTTCCTCGTCTTGCATTGACCAGGACAAGCCACCGTATGAAGCATCGTATGCTTAGCGCTGGTGCCCATGACTAGCAAGTTAGGGAAATGACTCTTAGCACTTGAAGGTGACTAAGAAAGCTGCGCAATCTGTTAAGAAAGTTCAACAGGCGCGATGTCCCCGGGCTTCAAGCATATGCTCCTGTTAAAAATGCCCGCAAAACAAGGTATAATAGCCGAAAGCAAAGCCAAATAGCAGAGACTGGACATTTGGAGAGATGAAGGATGGTAACGGACACAAGGTTAGAGAGAATCCTTTTTGAGATAGTGGAGGCTATTAAGGTTAAATACGCTCCAGAAAAGATTATTCTCTACGGCTCTTTTGCCTATGGCGTTCCTGACGCGAATAGTGATATTGACCTGCTAGTCATCAAGAAAACGGCGGAAAGGCCCCTTGACCGACGGGTAAGAATTCGTCGCATAGTTGACATCAGGGATTCATCTTATCCGGCCTTCTCACCACTCGTGCTGACGCCTGAAGAAGTCAGACGAAGATTAGAAATCGGCGACCAGTTTATCCAGGAAATCCTTACCAAGGGAGAGGTCTTATATGCGCGATAGTAAGGAGTCTCTGTATCCCAAAGATTGGATTAGGAAGGCGAAAAGGGATTTACATCGAGCAAAGGTTTTATTGGCCGACGGAGACACTGAGGGTGCTGGATTTCATTTACAACAAGCCATAGAGAAGTATCTTAAGGGCTACCTTTTATCAAAGGGCTGGTAATTACAGTATGTTCATGACCTAGTGAAACTTCTCAACAGTGCTAAAGATTACGATTCAAGTTTTGAAGAGTTTCGGCCCCTTTGTGAGCAGGTAACTGAATACTATATCTTGGTACGCTACCCACTGTCCGAAGAAGCGCCAGATGTGGCAGAACTAGAACGGGCCTGGAGTAAAACGGAGGATTTAGGTAACAAGATTGATACCGGGGTTAAATAGACATCTACTATCAAGTGTCGCGAAGGTATTATGAGTCTTCTACATAGACAATCTGTGAAAGACACTAATAAACAGGCGTACGAATACGTTGCCTCTATTCCCTTTGATCAGCGGCTATACCAGTGAACAAAACCGGGGTATGTGCAGTCCCCTTTCGAGGATTAGTCACCTCATTTCCGGTCTAAGTCCTTGATAAGCTCGTCAACCGAGTCGAAGCTCTTAACACGCCCGGCCTTGATGTCTTCGTCAGCCTCCCTCTCGCCTTTCTGCCACCGCTTTGTCCAGAAGTAAGCCTGGCTCTTATCTACGAGTTTCTTGGGCATCAACACAGCTCTCTCGTCTTCAACTTCAATTTCTACTATGTCACCTTCCTCTATTCCCAATTGCTCACGCACGGATGCCGGTAAAGTAATCTGCCCGTGTCTAGTAACCTTGGTCGTTGGCATCTTCATCACCTCCTACGGTCGCTCCAGTGTTTCGTCGTGACGCCCGACATTGCGCAGGATAATTGTGTCCCCCGCAAGCTCGAAAGTCATCCTCAGTGAACGGCTCACCCTGACTTCCCAGATATGTTCAACTCCCTGCATTTTCTTCGCTCTAAGGGCAGGATACCGCAGGTCCGTCGCCAGATTCCTCAACGCCTTCCTGGCCAGTTCTTTCTCTTCTTCGGTCAATTCCTGCCATGCCCTCTTGAATCTGGTCGTACGGGTGATCTTCACTACTGCCCTCGTCTATGTTTTACGAGATTACTATATTACTATAAACTGGTAATGTCAAGTGCAGCTTGCCATTTAACGAAAGTGAAGAAGCTCGCGCAGGCGCGGTGTCCTCTCGCTTCAAGCAGGTGCTCCTGTTAAAAATACCGGCAAAGCCGGGTATACCAGTTGAGTGCGAGGCACAGCTATGTGGTATTCTGGTGACATAATACCTAATTTGTAGCAGGCTTGATCGGTACGGTGTCTCTCGAATTCGCCGGGGAGAAAGGGTGACCTTCTCGTTCAAAATCAGGAAGATACTCTTCCGCCGCCCCCATTTCCTGCACCCAGCCGTTTTCTATTCCCAGGTCGTTTAGTAGCCGGATGACCTTTTCATGCTCCTCAACGGTGATCTTCCGGGAAAGCAGCGGTATTCGCGGCGCCCGGTGTACCGGCATGTATTGGGACATTATGCTCACTGTCACCGTGGGAGAAAGCTCCCGGACGAGCCAGGTTAGAGATTCCTCACTGCCTGCCAGACCGTTGGGCAGGATAAGATGGCGCACTATCAGCCCTTTCTGTGCCACGCCAGATTCATCCACCACCAGGTCTCCAACCTGCCTGTACATCTCTTTGATAGCCTGCCGGGCCCGTGCCACATAATCCCGGGCATGTGAAAACTTCCCGGCCCACTTATCAGAGGCATATCTCAAATCAGGCAGGTAGATGCTTATGACACCGTCCAGCTCTTTCAGAGAAGCGACAGAATCATAGCCGCTGCTGTTGTAGACCAGCGGCACCCGCAGCCCCCCGGGCACCGCTTCCACGACTGCCCGCAGGAGCTGGGGAACAAAATGGGATGGCGAAACGAAATTGATGTTGTGGCAGCCCAGTTGATCCTGGAGATAGAGCATCCGTTCCGCCAGGGTGGAGCAGTCCATTTCCCCGGCTTTTTGCTTTCTCCAGTTCTGGCTTATCTGATAGTTCTGGCAATAGACGCATCTCATATTACAATTGCCGAAGAAGACCGTCCCCGACCCTCTGGTTCCTGAAATGGCCGGCTCTTCACCGTGGTGAGCACAGACCGCCGAGACTACGGGCAGACGCCCGGAATGGCAATAGCCCGGCTCGTTTTGTAGTCTGTTGACCCGGCACTCCCTGGGGCAGATATCGCAGGAGGCTAAACGAGCCTCAAGTGCCCGCGCACGACGCTCCAATTCGCCAGAGTGGTATAGCGCAATATATCCTGGTTCCATAAACGCCGAGAGTACCGTGAGTGAACGTAGCCCCACTCGCTGATTTACACTTTAGACGGCTGATGTGACGCTGTCAACTTTCCGCCACTGCTGACGTGCGACTAGTGTGTTATTCCGCAAACATAATGCCTAGTCTATAGAATTCCAGCTCATGCCTCCGATTAATCCAATGACTTTCATGGCTCTCCTCTCCGTATGTGTCGGGCCCGGTTGAGCCATGACTATAACATAGTTCGGCACAGCCCATACTATCCCGACTCTAGTTGAAAAATTGAGTAACCACAAATACGAACTGCGTATGAGTGATTTGCAGTGACCTGGATGGGAAGAGTAAAATAACCCGGAAACAGCGGGGCGCTGAGAAGCGCCCCCGTTTTTGCATGGCTTTCGATCGCACCAGTTTCTTGTGTCGAACGGTCACGGCCTGCATAGCTATGGTGAGCCCTAAGGAAAATGAAACCAGATAAACTCGACGAGCTTCAGGAGACCACTGCCCGTCTGGGTACGGAACGGCTGAACAAGCTGCTTCTCCGCCTGAGTGCGCCCAGCATGGTCTCGATGATGGCCATGTCTTTCTACAACCTGGCCGACACCTTCTGGCTGGGTCGCCTGAGCTATGAAGCGGTTGCCGCCATAACCGTTACGTTTCCGTTCTACACTGTCGTGTTTGCTATAGGTCTCGGCTCCGGTGTCGGGACCAACGCATTGGCATCGAAGCGATTTGGTGAAAGAAACATTGAAGCGACTAACCGGGTGGCTGGCCAGGTTTTCCCTTTGACTGCTATCTTCGGGATCGGTTTCATCATCGCCAGCGTTTTCTTTGCCAGGCCGTTAGCTGCTGTACTCGGGGCCCCACCTCAGATCATCGACATGACGGTGGACTACCTGGTCTTCTGCGGCTGGGGAATACCCTTCGTTCTTTTCCGGCTCATGACGCGCAACGTTTTCCATGCGTCCGGGGACGTAATCAGCCCGATGATTTTCATCCTTGTCGGCTCTGTGATCAATGCTGTGCTCGATCCATTCTTCATCTTCGGCTGGGGACCTTTCCCCGAGATGGGTGTGGGCGGGGCTGGCCTGGCGACTACGATAGGGGGTGCAGTCACTGCCGCACTTAGCGCCTACCATCTGGTGGGGGGTAGGTCCGTGTACCGTTTGAAGCTACATCACCTCAAGCCCGACCTGTCCATCATAGCTCAAATCTATCGCGTGGGTCTGCCCTCGGTGCTGATGGACCTCGTCGAAGCCATCATATACCTCGTACTAACCCGGACTCTCGCCGGTTTTGGTTCGGTGGCGCTGGCAGCGCTGGGAATCGCAGGGCGTATTGCCGACCTCGCGTTCATTCCCGTTGTCGGCGTTGCCCATGCGCTTCTGCCCATTGTTGGCTTCTGTTTTGGAGCGCGGCTCTGGCAACGCTTGTGGGCAGCCATCAAGCAGAGCACGCTCATTTCGGCGGCGGTGCTGGGCATTGCCTCTGTCTTCCTGGCCATTTTCGCTCCCCAGGTAATCGCACTGTTCAATGACACCCCTGAGTTGTTGGCCATTGCCGTACCCGGGATGCGCATTTTTATCGCAGCCTTCGTTCTGATTGGTCCGGCCATCATGTTCATCATCTCCTTCCAGGGATTATCCAAGGGGTGGACGGCGATTTGTCTTTCACTGGTGCGTCAGTTAGCAGTCTTTCTCCCGGCACTGCTCATTCTGCCGCGCTTCATGGGACTGACCGGCGCCTGGCTGTCTATGCCGATTTCAGACGCGGCCGGTGCCATTGTCGGTGGATTGTGGCTTTACCGTGAGTACCGGTTACAGAAGCGTCAGCGGCATCTGGGATAATGCCCCGCTGGCCGGGCCTGTCCCGGAGCCTGTGCCTGCCGACCCGCCTGCGCCCCATTGACAGCTTTGAAATACTACCAGAGGTTAGCCGCCACAGGTACACTGGCGCGGTCGTGAAGCTGGATGGCGTCCTTGGTGCAGCTGGCGCGACAGATACCGCAGCCGTAGCACCGCAGGGGGTCAATAAAGATCTTCTTGTTGGCTGCGCTGTATCCTATAGCCCCGAACTGGCAGACACGCATACACTGCCGGCAACCGTTGCAAAGCTCCGGATTTACCTCCGCCACGTACTCGGCGCGAAACATACTGGGAATGCCCTCTGTTACGGTACCTTGCATAGCACCGCAATCAGAGCGGTCACAGTTGCAGATCCCCCCGATAAATGGCGCCACAAATGTCCACACGGTATGGCAGAGGCCTTCCTTTTCATACTGGCGGAAATTCTCCAGGGCTTCTTCCTTCGTCAGCTCTTCCAGGCCGGAAGTGTCCGGGCCCGTCAAATAGTCCATATCAATTTCCTTTATTATCTTGAACATCTCCCCTTCTTGTGGCGCCAGGCTTATCCCGTAGCAGAACCTCTGTTCAGTGCCGAGATTAATGTAGCGACAATAACAGGGAAGCCGAACTATATTGCCGAGGAAACCGAAGACCTTCTCAACATCCTCAATAGGCAGCACCTGGCCGAAGTGTACCTTCTTTTGTCTGCCACGATATATGGCCTTAGTACACTTCTGACAAACCAGGGCATTGGTTGCTGTCTCCGTACGTCCGTCCTTCCCCGTCTATGCTCTTCGGCACCTGAGAAGAAATCGGCGATAAACTTGCGCCGCTTCAAATCACTCAACAGATCGTCCGAATAATTCTCTGCTCTCAGGTACCATTTCTGGCCCTCTCCATGCTTGTGGCAGAATTCGCACATTGCCCCAACCTCCTTCTATTTCAGATATTCCGACGTATTATCTCACTTTCGGATTTTGTTACCAAGCCCCCAGGACAGCTAATCCCTTGCTTGACCACGAGCTTAATTGAGAACGCATCTCGCACGATGGACGTATATCACAACCCTGGACCTGAGACCGGTTCTCTTCGGATCTAAGCTGCGGTTTTATTATACTTGGCTGCCAGCGCCGGATATGTTCCGAAGAAACAACTCCTAATTTGCAGTAGGCTTAGTTGGCATGGTATCCCTGGAAATCCTGCGCTTCCTCCTGCGGAGGACCAGATATATTATGCCGGCCACAATAGCTGCCAGTATCAGAAGAAGCCACCCGAACAGAGGGAATGTCCAGACTTTGGTGATGCGCCCGGCGACACCTGCATAATAATCGGGAATCTGCGGTACCCCATCCGCTCCAGATGTCTGGGCTGCGGCATACATCACCACCGCTTCCCATACTTTGAGCTCCCTCCCATCGGGATGATGTATTATCATTTCGTCTATTCTGTCCAGCGGTATCGGCTCTCCATCGGCGTTTTTGGGCACCACCTCCAACTGAGGTAGGATATCTGTCACCAGCGGGAGGAAGAGCAAGATGTAGGCGTCGGTGACCACGTGGTACAACTGTTCATCTCCACGCCTTAAGGGGACGTACCCCTCACCCTTCACAGGTTGAATTCCGTCGCCTGTGTAAAGCTCGGCACTGGTAACCGCACGGGTCGTGGGAATGGGCAGGTTTGCGAAAGGCACAGTCAGGAGCACTGCGTTGCCAGGGTTGTAGCTGTACCGCAAGCCGGAGAATTGTATAAAATAAGAATCTCCCATAGATTCGTCCAACAATACACTCATTTCAAGCACACGGCGCACTTCTTCGCCGGTGAGATAGACAGACACAATCGGACAACCCGGGTAGCCGTCGAGTCCCCGTCCCACACCTGTGGCTTGGGCAATCTCGTAGAAAGAAATGTTTCCTGCAGAGTATTCCATAGTGCCAGGAAAGATGCTATCCCGGATGTTGCCCTCAGCCTGACCTGCTATGTCGACTCTCTTGCCGGTAAATTCCTGGGCGACGAAGCGCATGGCGTCCGTGACGAAGTTGCCCAGCGTAGTTTCACTAAGAGGTGGAAGGTTGGACAGGACAAAATCAGACCTGGCTACTGTACTCATGACATCATCGAATTCGCCGCCGGTCACTTCCTCGACGTAGCCATTCAAGACGAGGGTGTATTCCTGGATCAGGGCATCGATTTCTGGATCGCAGGCAAAGCTGCTGTCTATGGGAATAAGAAAGGGGTGGTCGTTTTCTTCGTTGCGCACCCGTACCTCGCCGGTGTTGGGGTTGTACGCCAGTTCCAGTTGCCCCAGATACTCTCCGAAGCAACCAGCCTGGACAATGATGGTATCGCCCTCTAAGACCGGCTTATACAGGGCGGTATGAGAGTGGCCGCCTATGATTATGTCGATCCCCGGGACCTTTCGTGCCAGTTCCCGGTCCTCATCCACGCCGGAGTGACTTAGGGCCACGATGACCCCGGCACCCTGTCCCCTTAGCTCATCTACCATCTGGCGGGCTGTCTCGTGCTGGTCCAGGAACTGCATGTCCTCGGTTTCACCCATTGACAGAATGGCGTCTTTACCTATCAGGCCAAAGACTCCTACTTTCAGACCATTTTCCAGCTCAAACATGGCGGTCTTCTTGTACAGACCCCGGGCGGCCAGCGGATGGTCTGATGGCGCCTCCGTGTTGGAAGCCAGCACCAGTGTTTTCTGATGGGCTTCGGGGTATCCTGCCTGTAAGAGATATTGCGCCAGGACATCAGGACCATAATCATACTCATGGTTGCCGATGGTTACAGCGTCGTATCCCATTTCCTGCATTATGGTAAGCTCTGCGGCATAGCCATCGAGCGCCAGCCAGGCGAAAGGCGCGCCTCCCAGGAAATCGCCGGCGTCAAAAAGAAGGACCGGCTCACCTTTCTCCCTTTTTCCCTCCCGGATTTCGTCCACAGCTGTAGCCAGCCGAGCGAACCCTCCTACGGCAGGGTTTTCCTCTCCGGGGCGGTAGTCTACTGCTGGTGAGTGGGGTATGAGCTCGGAATGCATATCGTTGGTATGGAGGATACAAAAATACAGCTCTCCGGTTTCGCCCGAATAGCTTTTCAGATTTCCCGGAACGCCCAGCAATAGGGCAACTGCCAAGATGGCCGTCAGAACAAATAACAACCCTCTGCCGGCTCTGGACAGTCTGTCTCTGTTACACATCAACGATTCTACTCGGGATACTACAAATTCGGGCCGCGACCGGCGCCCTGAGAAACTGTTGACGAAATCATACACTATGCTGCTGGACAGAGACAATTCGTGTTCTCTGTTGTCCAATCACCCATACATTACTGCCGGGAATGCTTTCCCAGATCGAACGGCTGTCCGTTAGGCCCCAATGCGCAACTGTGATCGCCAAATAGTATGAGCTCCCCCACGTAGTATAATGTAGTGATGAGAAGCTTCTGGCGCAGACATCGCGCATTACGGATACTGTCTTACGTAGTACTGGCGCTTGTTTTTGTCGTCTGCGTTCTTCCCTACCTGATACCCCTTGGTGAGCCTCAGGCCGAAATATCCCAGGACGACCTGGTCGGTGAGCATGGCCGGTTTCTTGATATTCAGGGGGTGAGCATTTATGTGGAGGAACAGAATCCAGAGTCCACGCAAGCAACCATGGTGTTCATCCACGGATTCGGAGGTTCGACCTTCTCCTGGCGCCATAGTGTTCCGTTCTTTGCCGGTCAAGGCTACAGGGTTGTCAGTCTGGACATGAAAGGGTTCGGCCTTTCCCATAAGGATTTTGCATCAGACTATTCGCACCCGGCGCAAGCCAGGCTCCTGGCGGAGGTGCTCGCCAGCCTGGAGATTGACCAGGCCTATTTTGTGGGACATAGCATGGGCACCAGCGTTATGCTCCATTTCGCCCATCTATGCCCCGGAAAAGTCCTGGGACTGATAAGCGTGGACGGCGCCGTTAATCTGGGTGAAGGTGCCACTTATCCCTCCGCCTTGCTGAATTTCCCCCCATTCCGGAGAATTGGCGAGGTCCTCCTGACTCGCTACGGAACAAAGGAGCGAATTGGTCAGATTTTGAAGAGTGCTTACTACCGGCAGGATGTTGTGACAGCAGAGGTTGTGGATGGTTATTACAATCGACTGGTTAGCGGCCAGTGGGCACAATCGCTGCTCGCCATGACCAGGGACATGTCTGAGAATACTATCACTTTTGCTCTGGAAGATTTCCAATTTCCTACGTTGATTCTCTGGGGCCAAAACGATACCTGGGTCAAGCGGATAGACATAGACCGATGGCGAGATGAAATCCCGTCAGCCGAATTTCACGCCATTCCCGAAGCAGGGCACATGCTGATGGAAGAAAATCCGGAGTTGTTCAATAACATGGTGCTCACTTTCCTCCAGTCCCACAGCGAATAACATTCCGGGAACATAATGCGTGATTTGTAGTAGCCTGACTGGTATTGTCCCTCCGGAGTTTAGTAGGCGACAGTGAATCGCTCGCGAACATGTTGCGGGTTCTCCAGTTCATCAAGCATAGCCACGGCATAGTCTTGCGTGGAGATCTTGCTCTCGCCTTCTTTGTTCCTAAGAAGCTGGTCTTTCCCGACCCTGTAATGACCTGTCCGCTCTCCGGGGGCGATCGAGCCTGCTGGGCTCAAGAATGTCCACTCAAGTCCCTTCTCTTTCTTTAGCATGTAAAGTGTCTCCCTTGTTGCCAGCATTCCGCCTGTAACCTGCTCTGGACCCATCGTATCAATAAGCTGCACACCGGGTGCGACTTCCAAACTTGCAGCCCCGCCGACAACCAGCAGTCTTTTGATTCCCGACTTCTTGACCCCGCTGATAATCGCCTTAGCGCCCTTAACATGCTCGTTGTACCTATCGGGACTGCTCCGGCTGGCACTGTAGGCACTTATGACTGCGTCATGGCCTTTCACGAGTTCGTCAACCTTGTCTTTAAGGACATCCGCCTTCACAACGGTAAGATGCTGGTCCTGCACAGTTATTTTCTCAGGATCGCGCACGATCGCAGTTACCTGATGCCCCCGCATCAGCGCTTCATCCCGAATGTATGAACCGATAAACCCGCTTGCTCCGATGATTGCTATTTTCATAAATGTAACCTTCCCTTCTGGTACTCCCCACTCGCGTAGATTTCTCACGCCGTATTTGCTCGCGCCTATTATACGACATTCGGACTCCGGGAACATAATAGCTCATTCGTAGGAGGCCTGGTTTTTCACCCTGTGAAAGATGGTGATCCTGGAGCTCGTAGGACTCACCCGTCAAAGCCTTGCTTTGCCCTTGAGTTCTGTTTTGGCTAGCTGAGGAAGACTTTGAAACAAGCCGGCCATCCGCCTCGCCCTGTAATCCAGAGTGTCATCCCCAGCCTTCGGCCGTCAAGGCTTCGTGCAGTCCATCGGGGTGGTGACGGCAGCGGTACTCCAGTCGGCTCGATTCGGCATGAGCCTTGTCATAGGGCCAGCCTTTGGCCATGCGGTTGCGCTCGTGGAGCTCATGCAATAGTATGTATCCGCGCTCCGGCCCTCCAATAGCATCATCAATCCACACTTCATTCTCAGGGACGAACTCATAAATGTAGTCGTGCCCGCCTTCTGTGAAGTCAATATCGAATACACTGCGCACCAACCGCCCATTAACAATCCAGACACTGAGGCCGTTCTTTAGTTTCTGCCATAGCCGCTCGTGGACATCCTTCCCATCCGGCAGTGTTTGCCCGTGATGGGTCAAACGACTAACATCTCCAGAGCGGCGGCGTTCTCTACGTTCCGCCTGGTCGGCCTTCACCAGTGCTTCATCAAATGGCACGCCCTTCGCCATCAGCTGGTGCTCGACCAGCAGGTGGTCAATGAAAAACTGTCGTTCATCATGCTTGGCTTCACGGTCAATCCAGAGTTCGTTTGTGGGGATGTAGGGATACCGATAGTGCTGGCCGAAGTTGGTAAACTCTTCATCTTTATGGCTGCGGATATAGCTACCATCGACGATCCAGACCTGTAAATCACCCCGCTCTTCTATTTTCTCAAGATAAGGCCGGTTTGCCATAAAGAGCCCCGAACGAACGTCGTCAATGGAAATGGTAGCACCCGATGGTGCGTGAATCAACTCCGGTTTACTCTTAACCCGCTCTTAGCGGTTTCGCAGATAGAAGCGGGGCATTCCTGGGACATAATACGTGATTTGGAGCAGGCCCGATCCTACACAAGGTGAAGGACCGGGTTGCACAAACCGCTAAAAAGTGCAACGTCGGTTGGCTTAACGGAACACTATAAAGCTCGATCTGAACAGGCACGGATTTTTTCACCGTTTCGCTGCTCACTGACAAACAATAAGGGGAGTTTACGTAACTCCCCTTACTATTCGGTTGACTGCTAGACAAAGGCCATTTCATTTGCTACACTAAATAGCAGATGCAAGGGGGAGATGATTTGTTTCTCCTCGAGCCTTAGGCTCTTTGCTGCCTAGTGATTATGAAACAAGGGTGCCAAGAGCAGAGGGGAAGGGGTCGAGGGGAGATGAGGTTTTGTTTTTGGCGTGGTCACCGGGTATAATTAGTGATGCAACCGACCTGAACTAGGTCGGTCCCTGAAGAGGGTCGGTTTTTGCGTTTCATAAAAGAGGTGATGCTCTATGGAAGTGAGAGTTGTGCCGTGGAAAAGCCGCGATGCCCCTGGTCGAGGGGCGATAAGGCGATAGAAAACTGATGAAAGGAGAAAATGATGAAGAAGATATTTACTATTTTGCTGGCTGTGGCGCTGGTCCTGAGCTTCAGCGTGGTGGCGACGCCGGTTAGCGCTGCCGACTATTACTATGCTGAACTGGTGGCAAACATCACCGCCCCTGTGAACGGCGTTGACACTATGGGTGGTGCCGAGTTTACCGTCAGTGCCAACGTGACAAACAACGGGACTGGGTATGCGCAGGATGTTAAGGCAACCATAGCGATAAGCGGCAACGCGACCCTGAAGGCAGGTCAGGCCGCCACCAAGAGTATAGCCACACAGCTTCCCGCCGTTAATGGGACCGGTCAGGTATCTTGGGTTCTTGTCTGCACTGGTGCGGGTGCCGTAAATATAACGGTCACTCCGTCAGGTATCGAACCGAATACCCTCAACCCCATAGTTGCAGGTCTCCTCCACTCTGGCACGGTAAGCGTTAACCAAAAGAAAATTCTCGAGGTGACCATTGTCGCGCCTGCGGACTTCACTGCGTTTAATGTCACTGATGAGTTTGATGTCACCGCCAACGTGAAGAACATCAGTTCCCTCAACGCAACGGATGTCACGCTCACCATATCCATTGACCGCTATGCTGAGGTGAAGGCAGGTGCGGTCACCAGGACGGTGGGCGCACTTAACTCTAACGTTACATCAACAAATTATACCTGGACCGTCAAATGCACCGCTGATGGCTTTAGCAGGATAACCATCAGTCTATCGGGTAAGGTCGGGGGCATAGCCATACCCGCCGCCGCCCTTACACCCGACACCGTTACCGTTAGTCAGGGAGTCTTCGCTCAAAAGGACATAGACCTTGTCGCGGGCTGGAACCTCATCTCGCTGCCCCTCATCCCCCTAGACTCAGCTATCAATGCGGTGCTGGCTGGCATCCTGGACAACGTTATCAGCGTCTGGCACTACGATGCGGCAGCCAAACGCTGGTACTCGTTCGCTCCCGGTGCTTCATCCGATCTTAGCTCGATGAGAGACGGCAAAGCCTACTGGATTAACATGAAGGCGGCCCAGAACCTTACGTTAGCCGGCAGAGAAAATGCAGTACCTCCGGCACTGCCGCCAACTTACGACGTGGTAGCCGGCTGGAACATGGTCGGCTTCAAATCCACCGCTACTAATGTAACGGCTGAAGATTACCTGGCTGGCACAGAACCCGTTAGGATATACGGGTTTGAGAATGGCGCCTGGTTCTTTATTCCAGGGCCGCCCTATAGTAACCCCAAGATGAAGCCAGGTCTCGGCTACTGGGTGGCATTCACAGCACCAGGAACAATTTATCCGTAACTGTGACAGCGTAAATTATGGAGTCGCGGACAACGATAAATAGATTAGCAGCACGAAGCGCTGCTAGGCTAACAGGAGCCCTCGCGCTCCTGTTGACCCTGTGCCTCATTGCCGGCGGCGTCATGCCGGTCTATGCCACCGAACCACCACCAATGCCCCACCAGTTCTATGGCACCGTAAGTCTCGACGGTAACCCGGTGCAGCAAGGGACACTGGTGGAGGCTTTCGTGGACGACGTCAAACAGGCAGAGACCACCGTGGATGGTCAGGGGAGGTATGGCTACAACCCGATATTCAGGGTGCCGGGCACGGCTGGTGCCACGGTGACATTCCATGTTGGCGGCACCAAGGCAGATGAGGATGCTACCTGGGAATCGGGCAAGGTGCAAGAACTTAACCTGACAATTCATGGAGGGACACAACCGCCAGTGCAATATAACCTGACCATCTCCAGCACCACCGGAGGATCTGTAACCATCCCTGGCGAAGGGGTTTTTCCCTATTACGCGGGGACAGTGGTCAACCTCACGGCAGAAGCTGAGGCAGGCTACGGCTTCGTCAACTGGACGGCAAACCCAACGGTTACGTTCGGTGATGCGAGCGCCGCGAACACCACCTTCACAATGCCGTCTCAGTCCGTAACTGTCACCGCCCACTTCGGCGTGGTCTACAACCTCGCCATGGCGGCAGACCCTGTCCCGGCTGGGGACGCGGTTGATGTAGGTGGTAAAGGTGCTTACGCATCAGGCGCAACAGTCAGCATAAAAGCGCAACCCGCAGCGGGCTACGGGTTTGTAAACTGGACGTCAAATCCAACGGTCACATTCGGTGATGCGACTGCCGCAGAGACTACCTTCACCATGCCGGCTCAAGCTGTAACTGTCACCGCCCACTTCGGCGTGGCCTACAACCTCACCATGGCAGCGGACCCCGTAGGCAGCGGGGTCGCGATTGATGTGGCTGGCAAAGGTGCTTACGCAGCAGGTGCCACAGTCAGGACAAGAGGGGTAGCCAACCCAGGCTACGCTTTTGGTAACTGGACAGCAAGTCCAGCGGTCACATTCGCTAATGCTACAGCGGCGGAGACTATCTTCACCATGCTGGCTCAAACTGTAACTGTCACCGCCCACTTCGAGGAGGCGTTGCCGCCTCCCGCGGTTCCCACGGTTACCACACAATGCGGCCACTGCCATCTCCTCCTACTCAGGCACTGTGAACCTGAATTACACTGTGGGGAGCTTCAGCTCGGTGGAAGTGCGTTTTGCCTGCAGGAGGCTGACTGACCCGGCCTGGTTCTATAGCACCTGGGTGCCCAGAACAGCAGATGGCCCCCATGCTGAGGTGCTCACAGGACTCATTTCGCAGACGCAGTATGAGTTCAAAGGCCAGCTTAAGTATGATGGCACTGTGATTGAAGGTGCTACCCGTCAATTCACAACGGCCGCAGGGTCCAGCACGAGTCTAAATGATTTATTAGGTTACTTCGGTTGTTTTGTTGCTACCGCAGCCTACGGAACTCCCACCGCTGAACAGATCGATGTGTTGCGAGAGTTCCGGGATGTGGTGTTGCTGGAAAGCAAGATGGGCTCCCAATTTGTTGCCCTGTACTACAGGCTCAGCCCTCCCGTAGCGGATTTCATAGCTGGAAATGAGGTTGTGAGGACTCTGGTCAGGGAGCTCCTGGTTGACCCCGTTGTTTGGCTTGTTGAAGCTACCGGGGATATGTGGCGGAACTAGGCAGGCTTTGACACCCTCGCGACCGGCAGGACCGCAAAGTCCAGCGGATTAGAACGGAACAAGCCCGCCCGAACTCAATGCCCGTGATGATTGTGGATCCTCCATAATTGCCGCCAGTTCACGATGGTAGCCGGCTGGAACATGGTTGGCTTCAAGTCCACCGCTAATAATGTAACGGCTGACGATTACCTTGAGGGCACGGAATACGCTAGGATATACGGGTTTAAGAATGGCGCGTGGTTCCTCATTCCGCCACCCTATGATGACCCGATGGAGCCAGCCTCGGTTACGGGTGCATCACAACCAGGAACAATTTATCCATAAGTGTGGGAGTCTAAATAGTGTAAATTATGGAGGCACGGAGAACGATAAATAAATCAACAGGACGAAGCGCTGCTAGGCTAGCAGGAGCCCTCGTACTCCTGTTAGCCCTGTGCCTCATTGCCAGCGGCGTCATGCCGGTCTACGCCACCGAACCACCATCAATGCCCCACCAGTTCTATGGCACTGCAAGTTTCGACGGTGACCCGGTGGAGGAAGGGACACTGGTGGAGGCTTTCGTGAACGACGTCAAACAGGCGGAGACCACCGTGGATGGCGAGGGGAGGTACGGCTACAACCCGATATTCAGGGTATCGGGCACAGCTGGCGCTACGGTCACATTCTATGTTGGCGGCGTCGAGGCAGATAAGGATGCCACCTGGGAGTCGGGCAAGGTACAGGAACTTAACCTGACAATTCATGAGGAGCCAGCACCGCCAGAGCAATATGAACTGACCATCTCCAGCACCATCGGAGGTTCTGTAATCACCCCTGGCGAAGGGGTTTTCACCTATTACGCCGGGGCACGGGTCCACCTCCTGGCAGAAGCTGAGGCAGGCTATCAATTCGTCGGCTGGACAGCGCCAGCGGGTGATTTAGACGATGACACCGCAGAGGACACTATCTTTACAATGCCCGCTCAATCTGTAACCGTCACCGCTAGCTTCGAGGAGGTGCCAGTGCCAAGGGTTACCACACAGGCCGCCACTGACATCACCTCCTACTCAGCCATCGTGAACATGAGCTACACTGTGGGGAACGTCAGCTCGGTGGAGGTGCGTTTTGCCTGCAGGAGGGTCGCTGACCAGGCCTGGTTCTACACCGGTTGGTTGTCCGAAACAGCAGAGGGCACCCATAGTGAGGTGCTCACAGGGCTTTCTTCGAAGACAGAGCACGAGTTCAAGGCCCAGCTCAGATATGACGGTACTGTGATTGAAGGTGATACCCGTCGATTCACCACAGCCCCAGGATCCAGCATAGATTTTCGCGATATATTTTGTTTTATCGCTACCTCAGCCTATGGAACTCCCACCGCTAAACAGATCGATGTGTTGCGAGAGTTCCGGGATGTGGTGTTGCTGAAAAGCACGGTAGGCTCCCGATTTGTTGCCCTGTACTACAGGCTCAGCCCTGCCATCGCGGATTTCATAGCGAAAATGAGCTCACGAGGACTCTGGTCAGAGGGCTCCTGGTTGACCCCATTGTTTGGATAGTTGAAGCTACCGAGGACATATGGCAGAACTAGGGAATCTCAAAAAGCCACTGCCAAACTAAGTGTCGAGAGATACTCGTCCAGCAGCCAAAATCTTGGAACCTAACCCAGAGATCGAGAAGTCCGATGAGAACCTAGAATATGAATAGCTGTGCAAGTTCAATCTATCCTTAGACCCTGAAGAGCTCAAGCCCCGGCTAACCGGATCGTTCACTCAGTACAGCGCGCCATCCGCACCAATCTCCTGGCTATCATGCCCCGTGGAGTACATTGAAACGGAACTCACTGCAACATGTTGCTCAGGAGTTGCGCTGTCTGAGTCGGCCAGGACATATCCTGGACAAAAGCGCTCTCGGTTAGTATACTAGATACTGAGTGGAGGGGACCACGAGATATTCCCTCTGAGCTTTGGCTCCTGTCTTTCCCGGGATTAAGGGACAAAGGTGAGGGGAGGAGGGAAAAAGTGAAAAGGATATACACTTTCCTAGTTGCCGTGCTGCTGGTGTTGGCCTTCAGTCTAGCGCCGGCAGCACCCGTGCTGGCAGCGCCAGTAGTGGCTTCAGTCACAGAAACAGAATTCGGCACAAATACAACAGCCCACGATGTCTCTATGCCAGAAACAGTTAATGCGGGCGACTTGTTGATTGTCCTCTTCATCAATCGCCAGGATACAACAGTAACCACACCCAGCAACTGGACCCAACTAGCGTCAAACGCAAGTGGGATAGGGACTGATCATGTTAGGGTATCTGTGTATTACAAGGTCGCCGTAGGAACAGAGGGTAGCACCACGGTTAACTTCGTAACCACCGTCAGCGCGCAGGCAGCGACGCAGGTCTATAGAATTACTAATTGGCATGGCACGACGCATCCAGAGATTTCAACGGCTGTAACCGGCAACAGCACGACACCAGACCCGGCTTCTCTTAACCCAGCTGGATGGGGTGTGGAGGGCACCCTCTGGATAGCGGCGGCAGGGCAAGGACAAGGAGGCGTCACTGTCACTTATCCGGCTAATTACTCAAATGGATATAGCACCAAATCTGGAACAGAAGTGGGACTTTGCACGATACACTCAGCCCGCAGGGTACGCGCTGTTGCCTCAGAAGACCCAGGGACTTTCACCATAGCAGCCACAAACCCTTGGGTTGCATTCACCATAGCGGTTAGACCAGCGCTTTACAAGCTCACCATGGCCGTGTCTCCTAGCGGTAGTGGAACAGCAACCGATTTGACTAATGCCTCGCCTTACGAAGCAGGCACTGCAGTCAACATAGCTACAGTAGCCAACCAAGGCTACCGATTTGTCAACTGGACGGCGCCAGCGGGTGTATTCGGTAATGCGGATGCAGCGGCGACTACCTTCACGATGCCAGCTCAGAACGTAACCGCCACCGCTAACTTTGTGGCGGTCTACAGCCTCGCCATGGCAGTGTCTCCTGTCGATAGCGGAACAGCAACTGATTTGAATAATGCTTCGCCTTACGAAGCAGGTACTGCAGTCAATATAACGGCAATACCGGCAGCGGGCTACCGCTTTGCTAACTGGACAGCGCCTGCGGGCGTATTCGGTAATGTGACCGGTGCCGCGACTAACTTCACCATGCCGGCTCAAAACGTAACCGTCACCGCTAGCTTCCAGAAGTTGCCCACTGTTACTACAGAAACCGTCACTAACATCACCTCCTACTCAGCCATCGTGAACATGAGCTACACTGCAGGGAGCCTTAGTTCGGTGGAAGTGCGTTTTGCCTGCAAGAGGGCCTCTGACCAGGCCTCGTTTTATACTACCTGGGTGTCCATAGCAGGAAATGGCACACATACTGAGAAGCTCACAGGGCTGGTTTCGAAGACGAAGTATGAGTTCAAGGCCCAGCTCAGGTATGACGGCGCTGTCATTGAAGGTGCGACCCAGCCATTTAGCACCGCCCCAGGGGCCAGCCCAGGTTTTTGTTTCATTGCTACCGCAGCCTACGGAACTCCGACTGCTGAACAGATTGATGTGTTGCAAGAGTTCCGGGATGTGGTGTTGCTGAAAAGCGCCGTAGGTTCTCAATTTGTTGCCCTGTACTACCATCTCAGCCCGCCCGTCGCGGATTTCATAGCGAGAAGTGACCTTTCAAGGACCCTCGTCAGGGAGCTCCTGGTTGACCCCATTATTTGGGCTGTTGAAGCTACGGGGGACATATGGCGGAACTAGGGAGGGTATGTTGACAAGTCCGGTGACTTCGATGATTGCCAGGGAACGACGATGAAGATCGTATGTGAATGACCAAACTGAGTCTTGGTATTCAAATTTGGATTTCCGGATTTGTCTAGGGTTTAGGATTGTGTCCCGACTTGTCGGGATTGTTCAGGATTTAGTAGTCCAGCTTAGCTTTCTCGCTCGGGTGGAATCTCCTCCGCCAAACCTGCCTGCTGTAATTCTTCCACAAGGCGGGCAGCTCTAGGATAACCAATACGAAGACGGCGTTGTAAGAAAGAGGTGGAGATATGTCTATATTCCTGCGCCAGGCGTTTTGCTTCCTCCAGAAGAGGATCGGGAGGAGCGCCGACAGTCCGGATTGCACCTAAGGGACGGCCAGCCACTTCTTCAAAATCAACAGAGCTCACTTTGATCTGCTGCTGGTTCCCCCAGAAATACACCAATCTCTCGATCTCTGCATCGGAAACAAAGCTGCCTTGAAGACGCTTGGGTTTGCTGGCTTCAGTAGGCATGTAGAGCATATCCCCTCTACCCAGCAGTTTCTCAGCACCTACCATGTCAAGTATAGTCCGGGAATCCACCTGAGAAGTAACAGCGAAACTAATACGGGTGGGGAAGTTAGCTTTAATAAGCCCGGTAACCACATCTACCGAAGGGCGCTGTGTAGCTACAACGAGATGAATGCCTGTAGCCCGAGCCAATTGAGCTAAGCGACAAAGCGTCTGTTCTACCTCATCGGAAGCCGTCATCATTAAATCAGCCAGCTCGTCAATGAGGAGCACCAAATATGGCAGTGCGTCTCCAAGTGCGCGGTCCTTGTTATAACCCTCGATATTGCGTGCTCCTGCCTTGGCAAACTGACGATATCTACTATCCATCTCTTGGTTAAGCCATCTTAAAGCTTTTATCGCCTTATCTGTATCCACAACCACAGGAGCAAGCAGCTGGGGCACCCCGTTGAAAGTCACCAATTCCACTCTCTTGGGGTCAATCATGATAAACCGAACATCGTCGGGACTATTGTGCAAAAGCAAGCAACAAATAATAGAATTAAGACAAACAGTCTTGCCACTGCCAGTAGCTCCAGCGATAAGAAGATGTGGCATCCTGGTCAAATCGGCTGCCACTGCCTCACCACCAGCACCTTTACCCAAAGCAATAGCTAGCTTGGAGCGGGCTCTAATCTTCTGAAAAGCAGCGCTCTCTATGGCACCGCGCAGGGCAACCGAGCCAAACACAGTGTTAGGAACCTCAATGCCCACCACCGGTGCCCCGGGCACGGGAGCCTCGATCCTTATGCTGGGCGCAGCCAGGGCTAAAGCCAAATCATTGGCCAAAGAGGTAATCCGGTCGACCCTTACCCTGGTTCTGGACACCTCTTCCACCTTTGCTTCGTAGCTACCATTTTTCCCTTTTTCTCTTACCTCTCTATATTTTCGGTCCCAGCCGGGCTCAACACCAAACTGTGTCACGGTAGGACCTATGTTTATCTGCACGACCTTGGCTTCCACACCGTAGCTGGCCAGAGCTTCCTCAATCAACCGGGCCCGCTGGTCAATGGCGTCCTTGTCCAATTTCACCTCAGACGGCTTGTCCAGGATATCAATCGGCGGAAGATGCCATCCCCCGGGGGTGAGAATTGCTTCGTGTTCTGATTGCCACACAGGAGGAGCCGAGCGCTCACGGCGTTGAGTGCTCCTTGCCTCCAATTCATCAACTACCCCCACCTCAGTGGAAGTAGCTTCGAGAGCAGTAGCTGTAGCAGGAGCTTGCTTGCGGAAGATTAAGTTAGAAGCGCGTTGAAAAGCTTTGGTCAGAAGATGCCAGCCATCCTTGGCAGCGCTCCAACACTTCTCAGGAATGACAAAAACAATGCCCAGAAGGATAAGTCCGGCTACTAGAAGTCCCCCAACTATATTGGGAGAATGCATTATTATGCTCTGCCCAATACTGCCTCCCAATGTGGCGTCCTTCAAAATACCTTCCCCATGGAAGAAAGCAAGAATCCCCCATACAGCCAAAGCCAGGCTGATGCCCCCGAGAACCCAATTCCACCTCTGCTTTGCAGCGGAGAACCGCCGCCGCCACATCATCCATACCAGCAAACCCAAAGCGATGGCTACTATTACTAATCCATAGCCAAACAATGCGAGTATGGGGTCCCAAAGGACGTACAGCAGGACTACTACTACGCCAATTAAGATAAGCCTTCGTACTACTGGTGAAGCGATGAAGCTAAAGAATCGCTTCCATGCCGGCCGGCTTTCCTTTGCCTTCCGCCCCGACTTGGACCCGCTTTTTGCCTTGGACACGGACTAATGCCCTCAAAAAAATACTAGTCAGAAGTCCACCCCCTGCCGACTACTGACTACTGGCTACTGAATTCTTCCCTCTTACCTCCACAACCACAGGAATGATGACAGGACGACGATGAATTTGTTCGTAAAAGAATCTGCTCAGGGAATCCTTTACCCTGGCATCAACGAAGCTTGGTTCCCTCAAGCGTTTTTGGTCATGGTCCAAAGCAGCTAGCACCACATCTCGGCCTTTCTCAATCAATTTCTGTTCCTCCCCTGAGTCAATGAAGCCTCGCGTCATAATGCGTGGCCTTTCAGCTAGTCTACCACTCTCAGCATCAACGGTAATGGTCACCACGACGACGCCGTCTCGCGAAAGTAATTTGCGGTCTCGAAGCACAGAGTTATCCAGTTCGCCCGTTATCAGGCCACTTACATAGATAACTCCGACACGAGTTCTGGCAACCACTTTCCCTGAATCTTGCCCGAGTTCAAGGATATCCCCGTCATCAAGGACAAAGATGTTTTCCTTGGGTGTGCCCATACTTCGAGCCAAGCTGGCATGCAAGCATAAATGGCGATACTCACCATGAACAGGAACAAAGAATTTAGGCTTGATCAAACTAAGCAAAAGCTTCAACTCTTCTTGGCTGCCATGCCCGTGGACATGAACTTGAGCCAACTTGTCATAGATTACATTGGCACCTTGACGGAAGAGGCTGTCTGTAGTCTTGGCAACCAATGCCTCATTGCCGGGAATAGGAGTTGCCGAAATCACCACGGTGTCGCCACGGATTATCTGGACTCGACTGCTGGGGTCACGATTAGCCATGCGCACCAAGGCAGAGGTGGGCTCACCCTGACTTCCCGTACTCAACACGATAACTCGATTGTGAGGCAAGGTCTTAAGTTCATCCAGACGACAAATAATGCCGGGGGGAGCAGTAAGATAACCCGTTTTCAATGCCATGCTCGCTATCTCCTTCATGCTCCGCCCGATGATAAATACACGGCGACCATGTTTAACAGCAACATCAAACACCTGCTGCACGCGAGATATGAGAGAGGCGAATGTAGTTACGATTACCCTCCCCTTTGCCTCGCTTACAATCCTATCTAAAGTATCGCTAACCACCCTCTCGGAGGGAGTATATCCAGGAAGCTCGGCATAAGTGGAGTCAGAAAGAAGAAGCAAAACCCCCTTTGCCCCCAGCGAAGCCAATTGATTAAAGCTAGTAGGCTCGCTAATGACAGGGGTATAATCAATCTTAAAATCACCACTGTGAACCACAATCCCCAGGGGAGTGTGAATTACCAACCCCACAGAATCAGGAATACTGTGGCAAACAGAGAAAAACTCTATCGTGAACTTGCCCAGTGTAATCCTGCTCCCCGGGCTGACTAAATTCAATTTAGCGCTGGTCTTCACTCCTCGCTGCTTGAGCTCCACGATAATCAGCTCGCGGGTGAACTTGGTAGCATAAACGGGAGGGGTGATGCGAGACAGAATATAAGGTAGTGCCCCAATGTGGTCTTCGTGCCCATGAGTAATCACTATACCCCTGACATTCTTTTGCCTCGCCAGAAGATAGCTAATATCTGGGATTATCAAATCAACTCCCAGCATCTCTTCGCTCGGGAACATAAGTCCGGCATCAATGACCACGATGTCGTTGCCGTATTCCAGCGCCATCATGTTCTTGCCAATTTCACCCAGTCCACCCAGAGGGATGACTCTCAATCTATGTGTTGGCATGGTTTCTTCCTTTCATCCAGGACATGGTTCTAGAACAGGCTCAATTGTTGAGATTCAACTGCGTCTTCAGGCAAATCCCTACCTTGAGCTAATATCTGCGGGATCCTGAGCATATCCGTTTCGATGGTCCGTCGTAAGGAGCCTTGATGGAGAGCTGCTGCCGGATGATACATAGGGTAGTAAATGACGCTTCCCAGCTTGCGCGGCTTACCGTGAATCTTTCCGATGCTATCATTGGGAAAATATCGCGCTAGAGAGTAACGTCCCAGAGTAATAATCATTTGGGGCTGAATTATCTCTATTTGACGGTCAAGCCACTTGCGACAGCTTTCTATCTCGACCGGTAGTGGCTCGCGGTTCTGGGGCGGACGGCACTTAATCACATTAGCGACATAGACCTCTTCCCGCCGTAAACCTATGGAAGCTAACAGTTGGTCCAAAAATTGTCCTGCTGGTCCGACGAAAGGGCGCCCCTGTTGGTCTTCGTGCCAGCCTGGAGCCTCACCGATAAAAAGTAGGTCCGCGTCTTCCGCTCCCTCCCCAGGTACAACTTTAGTGCGATGCTTAGCCAGCTCACAATTCCGACAAGCTGCAATTTCCTCAGAAAGTCGTGTTAAAGCTGACATCTAATTTAACCCCAAGAAGTCTTGCGACTTCTCGTGGGCAGTTCTGATTCGATGGTAGCATATCTGCCTTCGTCGGTCAATGTGGGCTCTTCTTAGATCACTATTCCCCGACTACTCACTCTTCTTCCTCATCCTGCTCCCAAATGGGCTCGGTGAATTGGTCAATAAACTCAGCCGTGACTTTCTTTGCTATCCTGTCCATCTCTTCGTCCACTCGCTCAGCCAGATGGCCAAGCTCAGCCAGGTCAACTGTAATTCCTAACATCTTAGTCAGGATACCAAGCACAGCCAGGGAGGCCTTGGGATTTGCTATTTGTGTGGCATACGATGGCACTTCGCCCAGCAGGCAAATCCCTTCCATCCCCCTTTCTTTAGCCATTCCCAGTATCAATCCGTTCAAACCAGCGATGCGTAGGTTACCCCTAAGAATCACGTTGTGTTTGCCTAGCTCGTCAACCAAGTTGGAATCTGTAGCTGCTCCCCAAACCTTCATCTCTTCGCTATGGTGGATACGTGTCACCGCAGCGGCGCAACTATATACCCTTGATACTCTGAGCCTTTGCGCCACGTCCAAAACGCAGTTGACGAGCTCGTACCCTTTGAACGCCGGCTGCTCTTCTCCAATGAAGATCACCAAGCCTTTACTGGCCTTGGGATACTGCCAGTAATAAAACTTACTCTCGGGAAAACGAGGGCTTTCAACTACGTTCTCTCTGACCGTGACACCCACCGGTTCAAAGAAGTTAACAGGTTCAATCTCCCCTATTTCCGCAGCATTCAGCTTTTCTACAACATATTTCGCCGCGGTCAGGGAAACGTCGCCAATGCCCGGCCAAGAGGCAAGCATGGAACAAGTCCTTGGACGCGGGTGCTTATGAAGCTTTATTACTTCTCTTGTATCCATCCTAGTTTCCCTTAGTTGTCACCGATACACCAGAGCAATACAAAGGCGGAGTCTGCAAAATCCCGCCAACCCACCTTGTTTCTTGTCCTACGCCCAGAAGCTCTTTTAATACCTGATATACATTACCGGCAATCATAGTATCTTTCACTCTCCCCATTATCTCACCATTCTCTACCTTGTATCCCAGCAAAACGTTGCCCCCGAAATCACCACCCAGCAGATTACCCTGCTCAGCACCGATAACTTCCTCCACAATTAATCCTTCTTTCATATCTTCCAACATCGCCTGGAAAGAGACATCTCCCTTCCCTAAGATAAGAGAACTCATAGCTGGGCTGGGAAAACCACCCACTCGCTTACCGTTACCGGTACTGTGCGCGCCAGCTAAAGCTGCCGTCTGCAAATCATAAAGGAAATTCGCCACTACCCCATTGCTAACAAGCGGCAGACGCTGGCTGGGCACCCCCTCGTCATCAAAAGGATAACTCCCTACGCCGTAAGCTACGGTAGCATCATCCCACAAGCTAAGTCTTTTGTCAAAGACTTGCTCTCCCAGTTTATCTTTTAAGGGCGAAGCCCCCTCGAGGACTGTTTTGCCATTAAACGCCAGCACTAGCGGGCTCAACAAAGCACTGGCTACTCCGTGTGGTGTAAAAATTATCGGCAGCAGCTTAGTAGCTACGGTAGCTTTTTTCTTTGCCATCTCCAGCTGCCATATCACTCTATCAGCCAAGTCATCAATCCCGATCAAATCGGGGCGACATGAGCTTGCGCTATCTTCCACCCAGAGTATGTCTGTGTCCCTGACAAGAATGCCTTCCAGGCTAAGGCCAAAAAAGCTCTTGTCATACCCTCCCTCACCGCCTTGAGAATTGATCAAGGAGACGGAGCTTGTCCCTCTGGTCACGCCAACATCACACAGGATATCAGGAGTATGCCCCCTGATCCTTGGCTATAAGCTCTTTCCCGATCTCAACCATCCTCTCCATAGCTATTTTTTCTACTTCAGGGTCGAAGATGCGCACTTTTGAGTAGTCCTGAGAGGAAGGAAACTGAAAATTGGCCGGGCCTCCAAATTGAGATGTTTCCACAGCCATGTCCACCAAAGCTTCTAAACCGGCCCCAGTAGCAATAGCAAAGCCAATTCTGCCTTCCCTGACAATTCGCAAGGCAATGCTGCTGCTCTCCCTGGTCTGGACTTGCTTTAGTTCGTTCGCTTCAAACTGTATGGTCGTTGCCCGACCAGAAGCTGAAAAAACCTCGGCTTGCTCAGCCACACTGCGAGCAGAGCGTAGAACCTGTGTAAGATGTTCCATCTTAAATCCTAATCCCTAGTATCTAGACTACATCAAAAATCAAAGACAAAAAATCAAAATTACAATCTAAAATGCAAAAACAGTTCACTTCCTCCCTTTCAGGGTCAATATACTGCTGGCAAGGATATTCGCAATCTCTGTGGCTTCCATTAGAAGGCTATTAATAAGCCCCTTATCGCCTCTGCCGGAATCTCTAAGCAGTCTCCAACCAAAACTTGCATTCGTTGGCCGACTTCAATGCATGAGCAAAGAAATTAGTATAGTCTTTTCTTGAAGAAGCCGCCTGTGCCTCAATGACGTTAGCTCCAATACTGGTAGTGCTTCTTACGAGCTGATCAGCGATAATCCGCGAAGTTTGTTCCACTGGTAATCGGTCTACGAATTCTATTATATCCAACGCGAATCTGTGGACACGCCTCTTGAATTCATCTTTGAATTTTGCTTTGTCATTTTGCATTCTTATTTTTGCTCTTTTATTTCCCCAAGCGGTGTTATCTGTTTCGGCATTTGGAATTTGAGGTTTATTCGCTATCTTCCTCCTACTACACAATGACGAATCCTGATATGTGGGCTCCCGTCAGAAACAGGTAAAGGATATTGCCCCGCTTTGCCACAGCCACCGCCCTGATTCATCTCCAGATCATCGCCTATGGCATCTATATTTTGCAGGGTAGTGAAAACATTACCAGTGAGCACCACGGGGCGCAATAGCTCTGCTAATCTCCCCTGGCGAATCATGTAAGCTTCTCCGGCGGAGAAGGTAAACATCTCCAGGCTGGTCGTCCCGCCATACCAGTCCTTGACATAGACGCCCTCCTTTATGTCACCGAGCATCTCCTCGAACGAAACGCTACCCGGCTGATGAAAGTGTTGCTCATTCGCACTATGGGGGGAAAGAGGTAATTGATAGCCCGTGCATTACCCGTAGCCGTTTCCTCCATCTTAGCCGCTGTTTCCCGGGAATGAAGCCTCCCCTCCAGAACGCCCTCCCGAATAAGATAGGTCTTCCTTGCCGGCGTCCCTTCGTCATCGTATTCATAACTTCCCCTCAAATTAGGCATTGTCGGGTCATCAATGATATTGAGATGTTCGCCGCCAAATCTCTTTCCCAGGACCATGATTTGCCGCAGACTTTCATTCTGATATACGTGGTCAGATTCGGATAAATGCCCGAAGGCTTCATGAGCAAAGACTCCAGCCAGAATAGGGTCCAAAATCACGGTATACTCTCCACCCTTTACCTGAGGAGCGGAAAGAAGGCCGGCGGCACGCCTAGCTAGCTCCCGCACTTTCTCATGTAGCTTCTCCACGGCAGAAAACTCGCCATTGCTGCCCAGGCTTAGTCCGGCTTGTTGAATCTCATTATCCTCACGAGCTATGGCTGTCAATCGCGCACTAAGGTCAGTTTTAGTCTGTCCTATATAGCTGCCTTCGGAACTAGCGAAGGTAATTCTTCGCTTCATATCACGATAGTTAATTCGGGTGCTCTGAATTTTGGGGCTACTTAACATAATATCATTGTAGCTATCCAAAATCTCTTTCTTGGTTGCCAATGGTATGGTTGTGGCATCTTGCTTCAATCGCGGCACTACTGTATCCACTACAGGCTTCGTGGGGAAAAGCTTAAACGGTTCCCTGCTGGCTAGCTTTGCCTCCTCCACCGCCAGGGACACTTTCGCCTTCAACCCATCCATGCGATTGAAGCTGACGAATCCCCAGCTACCCCGGGCTAAAGCGCGGATATTGCCCCCGGCACTACGAGCCCGGCTTATCTCCTCCAGCCTCTTCCCCCTGTACACAATGCTGGCAGCCTGGCTCTCTTCAATATGGATTTCAATATAGTCGGCATCATGTCCTTTCAGAGCCTCAGCAATCAAATCGCGCATGCCTGTATTGTAGCCTTTGCCACGAATAAAGGAAAGAGCTGCACAATGTCCTTCCAATATAGTAAAATGTTGCCAATGTCCTGATGCTATCTTGGTTACGGAAATGAAATTCACCGATAAACTGCTCAACGCCAGTCGAAAAAACAAAAGCTGGCTTTGCATCGGATTGGACCCCGACCCCGAGCTTATGCCCAAGGTAGAAGTCCTCCAATTCAACAAAGCCATCATCGAGGCCACCTGCGACCTGGTCTGTGCCTATAAGCCCAACCTGGCTTTCTATGAAGCTCTGGGCACCGAAGGGCTGGTTATCCTGGAGAAGACCATCAAATACATACCCGGTGATATTCCAGTAATTGGCGATGCCAAGCGTGGCGATATCGGTAACACTGCTAAGGCTTATGCCAGGGCTCTCTTTTCGGTCCTTGGCTTCGATGCTGCTACCGTCAATCCCTACCTTGGCTTCGATTCCATAGAGCCTTTTATCAACTATCAGAGACAAAGGGGTATTCATCCTATGTCGAACATCAAACAAGGGAGCCGCAGATTTCCAGAATCTCCGCACCGATGGCCTGCCACTATACGAAGTGGTGGCTCAAGAAAGCCAAAGAATGGAATATTCATGGCAACATCGGCCTGGTAGTCGGGGCTACTTATCCTGAGGAACTAAAGAGGGTTCGCTCGCTTTGCCCCGAAATGCCTTTGCTCATCCCCGGCATTGGCGCTCAGGGAGGGGACCTGCTTCAGCGGTTGGCTACGGAGCGGATGCCCGGGGCGAGAAGGCGATTATCAACGTGTCGCGGCAAATTCTTTATGCCTCCAAGGAAAAGGATTTTGCCCAGGCGGCTAGAAACGTAGCTGAAAAACTCCGCACCCAGATCAATGATATAGATATAAAGCTAGGTGACATAGTCCGGCTGCGCAAAGCGCACCCCTGCGGCAGTTACGAATGGGAAGTGGTGAGGGTGGGCGCTGACATTGGCCTCAAATGCCTCAAGTGCCAGAGAAGGGTGCTTTTGGAGAGAGACGTGTTCAAGAGAAGGGTAAAGGAATTTGTCTCCAAAAGCGACTAACTAACCAGCTTCGCAACAACAAACAGCACCCCGCGATAGTTTGTGTAGTGAGGTAACAAAACAGGCAATTGTCAGGTGAGCACTTCTATTCGCCACCCCGTGGATCGATAGTCCGCTGTTTTGAAGCTAAATGTTGTTACTACTTGCTTAACGTTAAGCAGTATTCCTGCCATAGGAGACCCAGCTGACGCATTTGCTGACGCCGGGTTGTCATTCAGACTTAGTATTTTCGCCAGGGTTCTCTTGTACTGATTCGTTCGTTGTCTCAGCGGAAATGAGTCTATCCAGCTGCGATGCGTCTTCTTCTGGAGCCTTAAAAATGTTCTCATCGGCGTATCGCTCACGGTTTTCCACGATACGTCTTCGTATCCAATCACGTTCTCTTTCGTACTGTTCTCTGATTGCATCTGTGATCGGTTGGCCAAGGCTCCCTGCGACCTTATCGAGCAGAAAGTGAGAGCGTTCTAGATCTTCTTCTCGTTTGAGATAATCCAGAAAAGACTCCACCCTCTTGAACCTTTCTTCGACTCGTTCTACTTTATCTTCTTCCCGGTCGTAGAGGTTATCCACAAGATAGACTGATTGCTTCAACTCTTCCGCGACCTGGCTGCTGCTGAAAGGCGTATCTTGGAGAACTAGGTCCAAATAGCAAAATGAGCGGATTAGGTACCTAGAGTAATACCAACCGGCTGAAGTGACTCTGACGTGGCTGGCGCCTGCGATTGATTCTGTGGACTTGGTATTGACTTCCACGAGTTGTGCCTGCAAGAGCCGATTCAGAGTTACGATGAAATCCTCAGCGTTGTCAAATGCATCTTCAAATGAAGTCAGCAACCTAGCTATCTCAATATAACCTTGACCTTCTCTTGATGCTTGTGCTCGATATGAGAGGAGCACATTCAGAATTCGTAGTGCTGTAAAATTGCTTGAATTCTTGTATGCACCGCAGTCAAAGACATTGAGAATGGGGCTCTGTTCCTCCTTATAATACTTTCTCGATGCGAGCATCACCGATTTAACGAATTCATGGAACCCGACGTAATACTTGCCGTCACGCCTGTAGATATTAATCATTTTGTCCACGTCAGTTGTACCAGAAATCAGAAAGGCAATGAACATTTCTAGTGCAGACCGCATATTTCCGAAGCAAATCGCCTCAACAAAACGTACGATATTGTGATTAATGCTAAATAGACTCTCGCTGACAATTGTGAGTAGGTCATAAATGTCTTTTGCATCCTGGAGGTTCTGGTGACCAGTATCAAAAGAGGGATTCTTAATCATATTATTAAGGAACTTTTGTGCATATGCAATCCGATTCTGAATGATGTCTAAGAAACGAGGAGAGGCAATATGGAATTTGCGGCTGGTGTAAGCTGTAAAGCTTTTTTGTACACTGGCAGTATAGTATGACTCTTCTCTCATCGCTACTATTGTAAGTGACCCAATCGAACGCGTTATACGCTGAGATAACAAGAATGTCTTGGCCTGGCTTTCTGGCGAAAGCTGGTCTACATTGTCAATAAAAAGGACAACTTTTCGGTTTTGCCGTGGTTCGCAAGTATTAAGCAGCCGTGGTACATAGTTTACGGTATCAGACTGCCATTTCCCCAGGTACTCGGACAACTTCTCTTCATATTGTGTGGTGTCTTGCTTATACGGCCTCAGTGCACTCTCTTTTAGAACTTCGATGTCTTTCTGATAAGCACGCCTGAGGTTCCTTCGTTTCTCAAGTTTGTATTCAGCATACTGGTCTCTCAACTGTTCAAGAATTGTTTGCCAAACAAAAAGTTCAACACGTTCTGGGTCGTCGGGTGCTTTCAGGAAATCTATGTGAAACCACAGCGAATGTTTGGTTAAGACATCCCGTCCGACTGTAAGTTGATAACGTTTCAGAAACGTTGTCTTACCGGAACCAATACCTCCTAAAAGAAGACATAGTTCACCAGTAGCCAACTCAGTGGACGCGGTGACCATTTCACCGAATCTCCGGCACTGATCTTTGCTTTGAAAGAGCGGCTCAGCACCTTGTCTTCTTCAAGAATTGTGGTATCGTATCCGTGATCGTGGCCTCAATGTCTCGCGCGACTATTTTTAGACTCCCGTAATGAACGTAGCATGATTGAAGTATCTCAAGTTGGTTGTCACCCGTTATGTCTTCAAATATATATCTTACAAGAGGCTGCAACTGCATATTCAACCTGTTCCTTTGTAATGGCAAATCTGCATTGAAGAGTATGTTAATGACACGGTGGCTTTCACGAGACATACGCAAGTTAGAGCCAAATTCATTCATCCAGCGAGCCTGCCGAAACCGCCTCATAAGAAAGAATATTCCAGAACAGCGTGAAATTCTCAATTACATATTCTAAACTAGGGAAGACCAGGGCATTTCCCTCACGCCATCCCATATCTTCTCTAATAGCACGGAAGATTATCCAAGCATATCCGTTAGCAGCAACGGCATAGCGAATACCTACTCCGTCGCAGTATGTCCTAACCTGCGATATAGCTTCTTTTATCTCTGGAATCGTGAGAATGGAGCCACTAAGTTTTAACGACCTGTGTACCCTCTCTTGGATGGGAAACACAAACGGAGTCCCGGCTTTCTTGGCTTCTATAGTTATCAGAGATTTCTTGTGAACCTCCAACTCATAATCTAGGTAACCTTCGTGGACATGGCGCTCGCGTTGTATCGCTTTCTCTGGCCAACCTAGAACTTCAGTAAGTATCTTATCTATTATCTTAGCCCGAGTATCAGCTTCCGATACATTTCCTTTCAACTCGCAGAACTGGTTGAAGTCTCTCCTAACCTGATCCAAGGTAGTTAAAGCTTCGTCAGGATGAACCATGGTTAATCTCCTTGTCCAGAAGTCGCTGTCACTAATAAGAACGCTGTTATCATTGTATACCAATCACGCACATGAACTCTAAAATGTCATTATATCACTAGTGAAGAAATTATTGATAGGTTGCAGTGCCCAAAAGATGCTATGAAGTTAAGGACTCACAAAACGGTGAAAAGTTGGATAACAATCCGACCAGGGGTTGGCTTTATCAGTTCTGTGTGCTAGTTTATATACTGTTTCATGGCTCGATGTATCTTCCATACTGATTTGGATGCCTTCTTCGTTTCCGTGGAGCAGGCGCTTAACCCGGAGCTGAAGGGAAAGCCGGTAATCGTCGGCGGAGATCCTGAGCGCCGTGGCGTAATTGCCTCTGCTTCCTATGAAGGGCAACCATTGGGCATCGACGGCGGTACGCAGTGATGTCAGACACTCTGGTAATTTGGCTAAGTCATTTTTGATGAGCTATGAATGTGAGTTCGCAGTGGGCATGCCATCATAGACTCGTCGAACAGGAAGTATAAATTGACCCTCTCTCATATCCAATCAGCCTGAATCCTTTAGGTGCTCAGTATGTTAAGCATTTCCAGACCGTGAATAATCATACTTACCGCTATGGCGGCCAGCAGCAAGCTAAATACTCTGGAAACTGCCTTTAACCCACCTTGGCCAAGAAAACGAGCAATCTGTCCTCCCACTATAAAGATCGCCCAGGCAATAAGCATATTGAGAGCGAAGGACAGAAGAACCATATAAAGGGGAATTGAGTGGCCAACAACAAGAGCGTTGTTATTGTAGCCGGTCCTACCGTCAGAGGTGTGCCAATAGGAACTACGGCTACCATTTCTTCCCTGATTAGTTCCATTATCCGTCCGCTTGTCATGTGTCTTATGGAAAGCACCAGTAGAATAAGCCCGCCGGCAATAGCAAATGAACCTACCGAAATGCCCATTACCCGCAGAATGAACTGCCCAAAAAACAAAAACACGAGACCGACAATGGTAGCTGTTATGGTAGCCACATGGATCATCTTGTGACGCTCTCGCTTTGACATGTCTTCGCCCATGGAGATGACGAAGGGCAGGATGCCCAGTGCGTCAATAACAATGAATAAGGGCACAAAGGTTAATATGAAATTCTGTGCGTTGTTTTCCAAAATACCTAATCCTTTCTTAGCTCAGTTGGTGAGTTAACTAACCGTTGAGACTTCAAGAGCTCGGTTGTATTGCTGACCGGTACATTCGATGTGGCATCTGTGGCACACGATGAATTGACCGAGGCAATAGCAGGAATACAGCAAATCAAGAACATTGCTTCCATCAGGGCATGGTAATATTCATAGTAAGCCAAGCAGCAGGTGCAGTCAATACCCCCTCCCATTAGTATTCGATGGTGCCTTTCACCGTCACTGACTTGCGCTCAGACCACAGTCGCTTTTGTTGGGTAACATGCCGGTGAAAAGTTGTCTTGATTAGCGAAGACTATAAACGAAACCGGCGACCCCACCAGTAGTACCCCATCGTAGCAATTAACGCTATCGAGGCGATGGGTGCCCATACGAGTCTGAGGTCAGAGGGGAACGCATCAAGCAGTATTCCTCCCAGCAGCGGACCTATTGCTATACCTGTGGTTTCGCTTAACCCGAAAAGTCCCATATATCGTCCCCTCTGATCTTGCGGAGCGAATTCCCCTATCACTGAGAGTTGAACCGGAGAGGATATAATCTCGCCTGTTGTAATTATCGCCATTGCTCCCAGCGCCCATCCAAATTGTGTAATCCAACCTAAGGATAGATAGCCTAACCCGTAAAGCAAACTTCCAAGCATGAGAGCTCGGAATTTCGCTAGCCGCCTGAGGGCAAGTGTCATCGGATATTGAAATAAAATCACTATCAAGCCATTCAAAGTGAGTAATAGACCATATTGGGTGGTAGAAAAGCCGACCCTATCCACGGCAAAGATGGATAAAGTACTGCCAAGCTGTCCCGCAACTATGAACACCAGGAGACTTAACACTGCGAAGACCAGGAAGGCCCGGTCGTCAGCAGTAGGAAGTATGCTACGAAAGCCTACCCTATTACTTACTCCATATGAAGACTCGCGAATAAAGAAAAAGACAAGGAGGAAAACGATGCCACAGGTTAAAGCCGGAATCCCAAAGAGCCAGGCATAGGGCAAAAAAGTGGCCAAAAATCCCCCTATGGCAGGGCCGGCAGCCCAGCCTATGTTAGCTCCTATACGAATGATTCCATATGCTTCTATCAGCCTCTCTTTCGAGGTAAAATCTGCCACCATGGCTGAGATCACAGAACGTGTTGTGGTGGCCATTGACCGACCGGCGATGTAGACAATTGCAATGGCCCACACTGGAGCTGAAATCCCGATGAGAACAGCTAGTCCTGCATACAAGAATACACTTACTAAAGCAGCCATAAGTAGAATCGGGCGCCGACCGAATCTGTCTGAAAGCGCTCCTCCAAACGCCTGACTAATGGCTGAGCAAAGCCCACCAGCCAAGAGGATCATTCCGACCATAGTCATGGAAAGACCTCTATCCTGATAAAGATATAAAGATAGAAACGGTATGCAAACGGACCAACCGATTGCTCTGAAAAACTCAATGGTAGCCATAACCCATACCTGAGACTCGAATCGGTGAAAGGCATTTCGGAATGGGCTATTAGCTTTTCCTGATAATTCCTTCATGGCCTGCATGAAACGCCTGATTATAAATCTTTTTGGGTCCGCCGGCCTTCTGGTTTCGTTAAAAGGCTGTTTAGAAATGTAGTGCGAGGCTTTAGCCTAGTGCGATGGGCACGACCTTAAAAGGTCTCACTGCAAAATCTAGGGGTGAGACGCTTCCAAGACGCCCAAAGGTGAACGGAGAATCAAAATTGAACAGCCTCGTTAATAATCCCTAGCGGCAGCCTCAGGCCATAAAGCGCACCCCTGTGGCAGCTGCGCTGGTATGCTGCTACACTCACAGATGAAAAGACAGCCGAGCCAGGCGCCTATACAATTCGCTGCTCCAATCGATCAATTGACAACTCACTGATAAAGACATATCATAGCGACGATGGCGACAGGGTAATTCCTGGCAACCAAAATGAACTGATTGATGGTTGCTTGCATATACAAGTCCTCACAGTGTGCATTTATCTGGTGGCTCAAGCGGGGGACAGGTCGGGGATACTGGCTAGAGCGAAACCCAGGTCCAATTGTTCTTTGGGAACTCTACGTGTGACTCGGAACCCGGATGCATGTGCTGCTGCCATCATACACAAGGCAACTAAAGAAGGATGTCGGTTCACATGAATTTTCCGCACCTTTCTCCTGATGTTCCATCCCAGCTGAGCGAGGAACAGGTCAAAAAGAGCCTGAGGAACAGCATCTTCGATGGCTCGGCTTATTCCGTAATGCTCGGACTGACGCAGAACTACATTACGCCTTACGCGCTGACGATGAAAGCAACCACTCAGCAGATTGGCTTGCTCACCGGCGTGCCCAATTTCACTATGGCAGCGGCGCAGTTCGTAGCTCCGGCCCTCTCTGAGAGAATAGGGAGCCGAAAGGGTTTTATACTGCCCATGGTCCTCATACACGCTTCGATGTGGCTGCCGATTCTCCTCATTCCCTATCTGTTCCAGACACACCAGGTTTGGTGGCTGATAGCGTTCATGACTTTGAGCACCGCTTTTGATTCTGCCGTGAACCCCGCATGGGGAAGCATGATGGCGGACCTGGTGCCGACGCAGATGCGTGGCCGGTACTTCGGCCTGCGCAACCGTATTACTGCCTTTGTCTCCATGGCATTCAGTTATGCCGCTGGGGGCATCTTACAATTGCTCACGGGCAATACCGACCTGGCTTTCACTATCATATTTATCGGGGCAATGGCATCACGGCTGGTCTCGTTCTACTTTCTATCACGGATGTACGAACCATTGAGCCCGGCAACCGAAAAGCGGGGCCAAGAAAGCATGCTGAAAATAGCCCGGGGCCTGTTCTCCACCAACATCGGTATGTTCATAATGCTCTGCGCCTTGATGACTTTCGCAGCGACTGTCGCCGGACCGTTTTTCTCTCCATATATGCTGAACGACCTTAATCTCAGCTACATCGTCTATACTGCCCTCAACTCCGTGACGGGCCTGGCGACCGTTGGCTTTATGACATGGTGGGGCAAACGGATAGATAAGGCGGGAAGCATCAAGGTGTTGAAAATCACCTCCCTTTTTGTTCCGTTTGTGCCACTCGGATGGCTGCCAAGCCACAGTCTATGGTGGCTCGCCATCATGCAGGTGTTTTCGGGGTTTGCCTGGGCGGGCTTCCAGCTTTCCAGCGGCGTCTTTATCTTCGATGCGGCTCCACCGCAAAACAGGACACGTTACATAGCTCTTTACAACTCTCTGATATACCTCGGTGTCAGCTTAGGGGCTCTGGTGGGCGGTATTGTGACGCCGCTCTTGCCACCCATCATGGGGAGTTCTTTCCTCTCAATCTTTGCAGTCTCAGGAGCGGCCCGACTGGCCGTGGCGCTGTTCTTCCTGCGACGCATCAAGGAAGTGCGTAACGTGCCGCAGATTGAAGCCAGCGAATTGCTATTCAGCGATTTTCAGCGCCCCTGGATAGATCGGGCATACGGCTACGTGGTGGCCTATTTCCGCCGTCGCAAAATGGACTGACGGTCGAATCTGTTGCGTCACTAAATACTAGAATGCTACCTGAAGGTTATTATCATTATTTGTGGTTTGTACGATGGTGTGGGTGTCAAAATCATTCAGAACCGGCGGTGAAATCTGATTGTATTGGACTCTGACCCTACGCCGGCACAGATAAAGCCATTCTTTTCTAGAACTCGGATTGAAGCTTTATCATTGATGTTTGTCTCAGCCTCGATCTGTCTTACCTCAGGCTGGTGCTTTGCCCATGGAATTATGCCAGCCACCATTTCCGTCGCTAAACCCTGTCGCTGAAATTCAGGAAGAACTGAATAGCCAATCTCAACCGTTCCTCGTTTGTCTGGAGGACCTTTAAAACCAATACTCCCACAGAGTATCGGATAATCGTTATCAATTCGAATTGCATACCATGCAAGCCAGCCTTCGCACTCAAGATGTTCTTTGTAAAGTCCATAGAAATAACCCAAAACGTCTCTAAGATTATCCGGGGGCCATGTCTCCGGTACCAAAGCGCCCAAGAGTTTCGCGAACTCTACTCTATCTTCAATTTCAGCTGCTGCAAGTACTTTTGTTCCTGCAACTAGTCTCAATCTGTCTGTTGTTTCAACTACCATTCCATCCTCACACATCAAGCCGCTATGATTGATTTTCCACGTATTGCCTGTAGACAATACAGAGAGTGGATAAATTCTTACTCTGTCTACAGTATAATACTTTGATTCATATCACAGTATGAGTTAAGGTGACAAGGAAAGGCGACTTTAACCAGTTTTTCCTCGGGATTCAAATTAGATTTGGCGATTCTTTGCCAAAACACATCGCCAAATTGAGACATTGATGGTGATCATGTATCATTGCAGTCGGTTGATCAACTGCTAGTAGGCAGATGCCTGAATACCATTCGTAGCAGTGGCATTAGAAAGGGAGAAAATATGCAAGAAATAGTAGCTTATTGCGGTATCGTTTGTACTGAATGCCCAGCGTATAAGGCAACCAAAAGAAACGATAATAAGGCCAGGGCTCAGATTGCCGAAGAATGGAGTAAACAATATCAACACACCTTCAAGACTGAAGATATTAATTGTAATGGTTGCTTAGCAGTCGGTAGTGTACAGATTGGTTATTGCAGGGTGTGTGAAATAAGAAAATGTGGCTCTGATAGAAAAGTATTGAACTGTGGCTACTGCGTAGAGTACCCATGTGACAAGCTGAATAACTTCCACACCAGAGTCGTTAAGGCCAAGGCTAAGTTGGAAGCTATCAGGAACAAGAAATAGGGATGCTGGTCACTCTAAATTCAAGAGCAAGATTGCTATGCTCTATTCGCTTCTTCAATAGTAACGAAATGCTATTTCGTTGATCATCACTTAAGCCGTTTTGCCCATTGCTTGCGGAACTTGTTGACCTTGGGCGAGATCACTGCCTGGCAATATGATTGTTCTGGATGTCGTGAAAAGTATTCCCGGTGGTAGTCCTCTGCAGGATAGAATTTGTCCAGCGGCATAACCCGCGTCACGATGGGTTTCTTCCACACGCAAGCCTCATTGAGTTCTCTAATGAGTCGCTTCAGCGATGGCTCTCTGCCGGTCATTATGATAGAAGATGGCAGAGCGGTACTGCGTGCCCACGTCTTCACCCTGTCGGTTCAATGTCGTCGGGTCGTGAACTGAGAAGAAAATCTGCAGGATTTCCCGATAGGAAATCTGACCAGGATTGAATGTCAACTGGACTGCCTCCGCGTGGCCGGTCTTATTGGTGCAGACCTCCTGGTAGGTCGGATTTACGGTGGTGCCGCCTGTGTAGCCGGAAACCACATCCTCAAGCCCGTCCACCTCCCTAAAGATTGCTTCCAGGCACCAGAAGCAGCCGCCAGCAAGGGTGGCGACTTCTGTTCCGGCCCGCTCGGTCATAGCTTGTTCTCTGGTGTGAATTTCAGCGCAATACCGTCTATGCAATAGCGCTTACCAGTGGGCGGCGGCCCATCATTGAAAACGTGACCGAGATGGGCACCACACCTGGCGCAGAGTACCTCCGTGCGCAGCCTTCCCTCACTTGTATCAGGTTGCTGTGCCACGTTGAGTGCCGAGATTGGTTCATAGTAACTGGGCCAACCGGTCCCTGAATTGAACTTAGTTGAAATGCGAAAAAGGTCACTGCCACAACGGACGCAGCGGAAAACACCGGGTTCATGGATCTGGTCAAATGTGCAGGTACCTGGATCTTCAGTTCCCTTCCTGGTGGTGATCTCATACTGCTCTGCGGTCAGTAGTTTCTTCCATTCTGCATCTGTTTTCTCTATCTTCTCGACCGTTACCACCTTATTCTGCTTGGCATCATAAATCCGAACGGTGTTCATACATCTACCCCCTGCAAGCTCCGACGAGTCATTATAGCATGGTAGGCAAGCCTCACCCGCCAGTCATTTGTCTCTGAAATTGTTGACATCGTGTGAGTAGTAGTTTATCGTTAATGCAGAGATGCAGGCGAAAGATGCGAAACAGCCTCGTGGCAAAAATCGCCCTTTGAGGGGTTCGGTCACTTACTACGACGACTATTAGGAGGGGGCAGTTGAAAGAAGAAGGCAAGACAATAAAAGTTCCAGGCGCTGTCAAAAAGATGCTGCTAGCGGACGAAAAAGTCATGGCAGTCATAAAGCAATCGAGGTTGAAGGCAGCCATCACACCCGACTCCATAATAGTTACTAACCAGAGAATAATCAGGTGCTCTCCATCAGCCCTGGGATTACGCAAGGAGATTGAAGATTATAGATATGAAGATATAGCGAATCTGAAAATCGATAAGGGAATTCTGTTTGCCACCATCACCGCAAAGCGACGATTCATGAGCGAGGATCTAATCCTTGACAAGCTCTTGAAAGGTCAGGCGGATTACATTTCCAGGGCCATTCAAGAGAATCTCAGGCGAATGAGTGGCGCCGCCACATCCCCCGTCACAACCAATCAGCAGGTTTCTCTGACTTCGCCGCAGGACCCTCTTCAGATCCTGAAGCTCCGCTTCGCCAGAGGAGAAATCACTAAGGAACAATTTGAGGAAATGAAGAGAGCGTTGGAGTAGACTCGACCAATGCCCTGGCTGACCTCTGTCCTGTTCCTGTAGCTGTGTTTGCATAAAGATGGACTCTGCATATGCTCTTTCAATGCCGACAAGACAGACTGTTGTGCAGTTACATGACAAAACGGGCTCTTGTGCAATTTCACTCTGGGGAAATATTGTGTTTTGGCCTAACTACCGTAGTTCCGGTTGCACTAAACGAGGTTGCACATCGTCAGCTCAGACCTTGTGATTTCGGATGAACTCAGCTATCCGCTCAATTGCCTGATTCCCCTCTGGTAGCATTGGGTACATATGCCACATGTGTATCATCTCTTCCCATGGCTCAAAAACGACATCCACACCATCCAACCTTGCCCGCTCAGCAAGCCGGGTTGCATCATCAAGAAGAATCTCGGCAGTACCTACCTGAATCAACAATGGTGGTAGTCCCTTCAGATTGCCATAGATCGGGGCAGCCAAAGGCGTGCGTCTGTCCCCGTCACCAAGATAAGCTTTTGCATACATTTTGAGATCATTTTGTCGCACTATCGGGTCAATACTACTTTTAGTGACTATGGATTTTCCTAGGCATTCCATATCGACCCATGGGGACATACATATCCCTGCCGCTGGTAACGGGACCTGCGAATCGCGCAGCGTCATAAGTGTCGCAACAGTGAGTCCTCCGCCCGCTGACTCCCCAGCTAGCACCAACTTACTAGGCTTCACTCCCGTCGACAGTAGCCAACGATAACCGGCCTTAGCATCCTCCAATGCAGCTGGAAAATGGTTCTCCGGGGCTAGGCGGTAATCAATGAGCAGGACTCTCGCTCTGGTTGCGCGCGACAGTCGCGATACGGTTTCACGATGCGTGCTAATCGAGCCCATCACATAGCCGCCACCATGCAGGTAGTAGATGACTTTTCCCTGTTGGGCTCCGTGAGCGGTAATCCACTCGGCTGGAACACCACCAGCATCCACTGCTTGACGAACCACATCTGCTGCAGGCTGGAATTGGGCAAGGGCGCTCTGAAATTCGGAACGTCGTTGTTCTATGCTGCCCTCTGCCGCTACTGGATTGGACCTCAGGTAGTCCAAGATCATCTTGAGCTCTGCACTTGCCATATCAAACCAACCTCCTTTGTCTTCTATGCCTTGAGTATCTCTTTATGTCGCAGGGCGCGCTCCAGTGAGGGCTGCATTTTCATATCGCGGAACTCGGCGATGGCAAAGTCAAGGTGCTCCAGCGCCTCAGCTCGCTCCTTCGGATAATGCTCCAGAAGCAGCTCGGCAAGCTGGAGGCGGGTGAGGGCCAGCTCCGGGCGGAACTTCATCTCGGTGCAGCACCTTGATGGCTTCCTGATAGTGCTTACGGGCTTCATCAGGTCTGCCCAAGAAGGCCGCTGCGGCTCCCAGGTGGCGGCCTGTACATGTCGTGAGCCACAGGCCACTCGTGCGGATGCTGCTGCCAGCCAGTCGGCGAAGGAGCAGCTCAGCCGCCTGGCGATGTCCCGCCAGCACCGCGGCCTCTAAAGCTACGATATCCGAGACACTGCGACGTCTCGTCCTCGGCCGAGCCAATGCCGGGGCGTGCCACGACCAGCCGTTCCAACATCTCCGCCACCTCGGCATATCGGCCCAGGTGCGCCAGGCAGATACAGAATCAGCATGTCAGCGGCCATGTTCCGGGGGAGGCTTCTCGAGCCCTGAAGCACGGACTCGAGGGCTCGGCCAGCGTTTCCCAGATACACCCTGGCAGGCAATATCCAACTTGCCCACGTCTGCTGCGAATTCAATGATACCCAGCTCCTCGGCGCGGGCCAAAATGCGGCGGCGGATCTGCCACCGCCTCCTCCAGACGCCCGTCCCAGATGGCCAGAATGGCGTCATTCACCATCGACAGGATAAGCAGGTTCGGCTGTCCGCTGCGCTCGGCCGAGTATCCGCATCTCAGCCATAATGTCTTCGGCACGGCGGCGCTGGCCAAATTCCAGGAACGTGTGCACCATAGCCCACAGTATCCAGCGAGTATATAAAAAGTTCACACCATGCCGGGACTGTTCCGCCAGCTCCTCCGCCAGGCGCAGCCGCTCCTCATCATGCTGTGGCGCTTCTACAGCTGAAGAGCCATAATCCGGCTATCCACCAGTACGTGTCGGGGTCTCCCAGACGACGGGCCAGGTCCAGGGCTCGGCTGATGAGAACAACTCCTTCTGGTGAGGAGTTAACCTCCAGACATCTTCACACAACCCAGCATCGTATCCGCCCAGGCACGCTCCACCGTCTCTGGTTCGGCGTAGCGGTCGGCTCGAGCGGCCCACTGTGCCGCCTCGGGAGAAGTTATCATTGTCGTATCCATAGACTACTTGCCCCTTCATCGCCAGCAGGCAAGCCCGGGACGCCCGCGTGTTGTCGGCGATAGCCTCAGCCAGGGACAGCGCCTGGGGCGCCTCGGTGTCGATAACGCGTTGATGCTCGCCGGCGAGGATTAAGGCATCGCCCAGAGCCAGGAGCAGGTCACACCGCTTGGCCTTGTCCTCCGGGTCCAGCACCTCCTGTACCTTGAGCGCCTGCTCCAGCAAGCGCACCGCCTCACCATAGGCATAAACGTCCGTAGCTCGTTTGGCGGCCATCTCGCCGTATTCAACCGCCTTGGTAAGGTCGGCCGGGTCGGTGGAATGGGAGAAGTGCTCGGCCAATTCGGTGGCGTGTTCCTCGAGGCGCTTGGCATACAAGGTTTCGAGGGAGCGTGCTACCTGCTGGTGCAACTTAAGACGCTGCGGGGCAATCATCTCCTCGTAGAGGGTCTGCCGGAAGAAGGCGTGGGTGAAGCGGTAGCGTACCAGGCCCCTCTGGGAACGCTCTTCCAGTATCGACAGTCGCACAGCTTCTTTGAGGGCGTTGACAAAGACATCTTCATTTATGCCAGCCACGGCTTTAAGAGTCTCCAGGGCAAACTCCCGCCCGATAACGGAGGCCACGGAAAGCAAGCTGATTACACTCCGGACTGAGCAGGGACAGGCGCTTGCCGATGACATCCCGCAGCCCTTCGGGGATGCTCATCTCCAGCGGGGTATCCCTGGTCGGCCTGCCAGCCTCCCTCTTTCCGGGTAATGAGTCCCTCCTCGACGAGATAGCGCACCACCTCCTGCACAAAGAGGGGATTTCCTTCCGTCTGGCGGTGCACCGCCTCGGCAAGTCCCCAGGGGACACTTTCCCGCGTAATGCTCTCCAGCATGCGCCGGACCTCATCGGCATTCAGGCCGCGCAGGAGGACGCGGCCATAGGTGGAGACACGCCTCAACTCGGCCAGCGCCGCCGATAACGGATGGCTGCGGTCCACCTCCACGTCCCGGTATGTACCGACTATCAGTAGTCTGGCACCAGCAAGATTACGAGAGACATGGGTCAGCATTTCCAGGGTGCCCTTATCGGCATCGTGCAGGTCTTCCAGGACAACCATCATCGGCTGGACATTGGCGGCGTTACTGAGGAAGGCGGTGACCGCCTGCAGCAGCCGGTATCTTTCCTCTTCGGGGTCCTTCTGGGGTCGGAGTTTAATCTTGAGCCGTTCCCTTATCTCGGAGATGATGCGGGCTACATCGGCGGCGCCAGTGCCCAGCTCTTCCCGCAGGTCTTTGACCTCGCGGCTGAGCACATAGGAGCGCAGCGCCTCGACAAAGGCCAGGTAGGGCAATGACAGCGAGCCTTCCTCGTAGCAGTGGCCGACCAGCGTCCGGCCGCCGCGCAGGGTGACATAGGTTGATAGCTGCTCACATAAGGCGGTCTTGCCGATGCCCGGCTCGCCCGTCACCATCATCAGGGCACCCTGCCCCGATATAGCGCCATCAAAGGCCGACTTAAGCTGTTTTAACTCTGGCTCGCGGCCGACAAATACCCTCCGGTACAGCGGATTTTCAGCGGGGGCTTCCCTCGATGGTTCCTTCTTTATCTTACCCGCCTCGATTGCTTCCAGGGCCTGGAGGACAACCGCGGCCGATTCGGGCCGTTTCTCGGGGTCTTTCTCCAGTAGTTGCAGAATGAGCGTCTCCAGAGCCGGGGGCAGGTCGGCCCGGTGCCAGGTGGGCGATACCGGCGGCGTATTGATATGCTGCCCGATGATGGCTACCGAATCGTCCCCCACAAAGGGTGGACGGCCGGTCACCATCTCGTAGAGCATTGCCCCCAATGAATACAAGTCGGCTTTGGCGGTCACCTTACCGCCCATGGCCTGCTCCGGCGGCATATAGGTCACCGTACCCACCATCATGCCGGGCTGTGTCAGCCGTGAGAGGTCAACCGCCAGAGCCAGACCAAAGTCACCTATCTTGGCTGTGCCGTCGGCACTGAGCCAGACATTGCCCGGCTTGATGTCGCGGTGGATAATTCCTTTGGCGTGGGCAAACTCCAGGCCACGGCAGACAGCCTTAGCAATGTCCATGGCTTTATCAAGGGGTAGCCGGTGCTCGGTTGCTTTCTCAATCAAGCCTTCGACATCGCCACCGGGCATGACAGGGATAACGATGTAGGGCTGTCCTTCATGGTCCCCCAGATCGTAGATAGTAATGATGTTGGGGTGGTCGCCGAGCCGGCCCATCGCCTGGGCTTCGCGGGTGACGCGGGTTCGCGTGGCGTCATCCAGTTTCTCGGTCTTGATGAGGGCAAAGGCCACATCGCGGTCAAGGAGCGTATCATGGACGAGGTAGACCTTCTTCTTGCCGCCCTCCCCCAGGAACCTCTTCACCTGGTAACGGCCATTGGCAAAGGAGGTGGGCATGGCAGAGGGTGGAGTCGCTGGCGGAGTTTCTTTGACTAGACGGTGCCCACACCTATTGCAGAATTCGTTGTCTTTTGGGTTCTCATGCCGACACTGAGGACATGCCAGCTCTGCCTGGAATGATTGACCACATTTCCCGCAGAACTGCGATCCCTCAGGGTTCTCGGCCTGACACTTCGGGCACTTCATCAGCACTGCCCTCCCACCTAGCTACAGTCTATGACCGTTGGGCAAGGATGTCAAGTACATCCCATTTGAATCACCCTAACGCGAGAAGTCACAAAACGCTAAATTGTTACATTTCAACAAGCATCGGCGGCACTTTTCAACCCTATATTAGGATTGCCGTTTAGGACTATAGGACAGAAATAGCGGTTTCCTAACTGACATGGTGGGATAATCCCTTTGCAAAAATGAATTTGAGAACGTTGATATGCAGGATGAAAATGACTATAACCGGAACTGTTTCATGCCTGAGGGCGCAACATATTGCAGTTCATCAGGCAAAATTTCCAATAAGGTGTAATCGGGGTCTTCGGGGCTAGACCAATGATCGTTGAAGAAAGCCAAGCCGTTTTGCGATGCTGGTTTTTGTATTCTTATCTTTAATGATTTTGGCTTTCCCCAGTATTCGTATGCAACAATCCTCGTCATTCTCACTGAATTGATAGGTGAACTCCACATTTGGATTCTGCTTAATTTGCATGACTTTGTTGCTGGAAGTGGAGGTCACCATCCAGAACCTACGGTCCAAATATATCAGTGTCATTGGCCTTACTCTTGGTCGCATCCCATCGAAGGTGGCCAATGCAACAAACTGAGTTTCCTTGAATCGATTCAATATTTGCCCTACTTCATCGCTTGTGTAAGTCATTTTATCTTTCCTCACACGTCTATCAAACTAATAAACAAGGGCATTATAGATAGAGATGCCGCCTAAATCAAACCTCCAATTTCACATACTGTTGGACATACATAGGGATGTCTGTTAAGCCATGCGCACCAGTATTTGATACCTTTTAGCTTTGCAGTTAGCCGTAGTCAATGTGCTTGTCAGTCCAAGAGTACATTCAGTATCTGGTGGTTTAAGTTTGCGTGCTTTTTGCACTTTTCCGCAGTAAAATGTGACTGAGCTACTCTATTGGTATAGGTGATCAATTATGGATGTAATAATCAGAAACGAAAGGGAAAGCGATTATAGAGCGGTTGAGGGAGTGGTCCGCGAAGCTTTTTGGAATCTTTATGTTCCAGGATGCGACGAACATTTTGTTCTGCATAATCTTAGAAAAGGCACTGATTTTATTCCGGAACTTGACTTCGTCGCAGAGAAAGAAGGGCAGATTGTCGGACAGATTGTCTATAGTCGGGGTGTGATAAGAGATAAAGAAGGTGAAGAGAGGAAGGTCATAAGCTTTGGACCCGTAAGCGTTTTGCCGGCTTTTCAAAAACAAGGAATAGGAAGCTTGTTGATTACGCACACTATCAATCTGGCAAGGGATATGGGCTTCCTCGCAATTTGCATCTACGGGGATCCGAGGTATTATAGTCGTTTCGGTTTTAGATGTGGTGAGAAATATGATGTCAAAACCGCCGACGACAAATATGCATTCTCTCTGCTGGCTTTAGAGTTAAAAAAGGGTTCGCTAGGCAACACGGGGGGAAGATTCATCGAGAGGATTTCTTTAGGATACGATCCTGACAAATTTGCGGAATATGACTCTACGTTTCCCTTCAAAAAGAAGGCTAAGATGGACTCTCAACGGGAATTCAGACTACTCAGTAGCCTCAAATATTGAGTTGACTGACCGAACAGGGACTTATACCACGGATTAAGTCAGTAATCATCGGGATGTTTGCTATTCCATGCGTACGTTAGCGTGTCACAGTAAATTGAGCTCTTCGTGCAGCACGTTTGACTTGCTTTGTAACATTCCTGAGAAGTGTTTGTAGCAATATAAGCTTTTGTTGCCCGAGCTGCACAAAATGTCCTTTTGTGTGATGATGAACAGCGGATAACCGCACCTTAACACTTGACAATTGAATATCAGATAAGCCTAGTCTGAATGGGTCCTCACTTTTGCGCAAATAAGAGAGAAGGGGGCAAGTTGTAGACAAAGAGCACTTTTGTGTAATATAGTAATATAAGCGGCACAAACCAGCAAAGTTCCTATGGAATAATCAAAGGAGGTTAGATATGATGGCAAACGTTCGACCTTCAGTGGCGGTTTTGAAATCGTGGCGCCAGATATACCAAACAGACAACCTGCTTAGGCAGTGTCAGGATCAAATATGTTCAGAGTACGGGCTTACTGTGGAGCAGTACTCAGTCCTCATAGTTCTAAATTACGCGGGTGGTCCTACAAGGATAACTGACATCGCCCGGTGGTTGATACGTAGCACGAACAGCATCACTATGATAGTCGACCGCATGGTAAAAGCTGGTCTGGTCAAAAGGACAAGAGACAGGGTTGACCGCAGGGTGGTGAAGGTGACTGCCACCAGTAAAGGGAATGCTGCTGTCTAAACAGGCACATGTGGCAATCTTGGAGTTTGTCCGCAAAATCTTCCAGCCGCTATCATATGAGGACGAGAATACCCTTTCGGATCTGCTCGGGACGGTGAAATACGAGATACTGAAGTATAGCAATCCTGGACTGGACATAAAGGAAGCGAAGAGAACAGAGTCAAAGCAAATCGAGAGTATTGTGAGATGGATGAGCGGAGAGCAGATTGCTCCTGCTCCCAAAGCCAAAGGTGAGGCTGGTGGAAAGAGAAAGACCGTACGACGGAGATAGCTAACTTTACTTATGCTAGCTGGCTTATAGCAGCTCCTGAGAGTCCGCAGTAATCTCGATAGAAGGTCATATGATCCCCGTTTCAACCCGGACGTAGAACGCGTTAGCCACCACGAAAAACTGCCCGGGTTTTGACCAGTGCGCCAAAGTCAGAATCGTTGGGCAATAAAACAGGCTGATGTTGCCCAAGTAACAGAATCCGGTATATTGTCGCTATTGAACAAATATCGCGATGTTTGCCTTTCCATGCGTATATTGAAAGTTCAATCTAAGGGCAAGTTAAAGAAGGCTTTGGGGTTTTCATAGATTACCTTATGTATGTCCTTATACGGTAATTTGGCTCTTCTTAAAGCTAGGGCTACCATCGGGACAGTGAAGTATCCGTCGCCTGAAGCTACCTCACTATTGATGATGAATTTATCCAGCTTATCCCGGTTATTCAAAATCAGGTTAGCTGCAGATTCCGGTGGCATCTTATCGAAGCAAATGCTCAGACCTACCTTCGCGCCAGAAGCCATTCTAAAATCAAAGGTGCTCTCACCCGCGTGATCTAATATCACTCTGTCCATAGGAAATTTTTCTTCCTTAATGATATTAATGACCTGTGTGATGATTTCAGGTCCCTGGGGCGCTAACCGGATAGGCGTATGACAAATTACAGGCAGGTTATGCGATTTGGCGATTTGAAGCTGCGTGCGGAATAACCTTTTTTCAAACGCCGTACCCACATCCAGACCGATTTCTCCCATGGCTACCACTCTGTCATTTTTGAGATAATCCGGAAGCCGTTTTAAACATTCCTCAGCGCCTTTTTCGGTTAGTCCATAAAAAGGCACACCAAGGGAGACAAAAGCTTCATATCCTATGGCGCTGCCTCGTTTCAGCTCAAAGCCTAGGAACCTCTCCCAGAGGGTAAGGACAGCATCAGCTTCGAAAATCCCATTCAGGCAATGCAGCATAGGTGTGACACAAGCCTCCATACCGGTTAAGGCAATTTTCATCATTACACCGTCATCCAGCAGGATAGTATGAAGATGCGGATCAATATATCTCATATCAAAACCTCCTTATCTTAATATTCTAGCCGGAACAGGCAAACGTCAATTTTATTTTTGCTAATGAATGGGATGATCGGGGGAGTATTATTATTGAGATGGTATGGATTATAATCCATCGCAGAGTATCCAATCAATGGTCCTTAATTTTCTTGAATCAATAATAAACCCTAAGTTCCTGTACAGAATTCGAGGGCTTTTGATTGAATATTTAGTATTTCGTAGCTTACTATTGGACGGCCATCGGGATGTCGACATGCGCTAATTGTAAGAAGCTCTTCTTTATTCAGACTCAAGGAGTAACAGATGCTGATTGATGCTCATTGTCACCTCGACAGATATAAAGAGAATCTGGCATATGCATTAGAGCAAATAAAACAGCACCGAATCTTCACAATCAGTAATTCCATGGACCTTCCCTCGTACAGACAAAATGTGAAAATAGCGGCGACTTCCGACCTTATCTTACCTGTTTTTGGTATCCATCCCTGGAATGCTTCCGAATACGTCGGCTGTCTCAACGATTTGGATTGGGCTGTTTCTGAGAGCCCGATGATCGGTGAGATTGGCCTGGATCATTACTTCGTTAACGAAACCTCGCGATATGACGACCAGAGAGAAGTATTCGAACACTTCCTCAGGGCGGCGAGCAGGCAAAAGAAGATTGTCATCGTACACACCAAAGGCGCGGAAAGCGAGACCTTTCAGCTTTTGAAGAAGTACAATACAGAGCGTGTAATTATCCACTGGTACTCAGGTCCGTGGCCTGTTCTTAAAGCAATGGTAGAGCATGGATTTTGCTTTACCATCGGAGTTGAAGTGCTGTTTTCACAGCATACTCAAGATATTGCAGGATACTTGCCAGCGGAGCTAATCCTTACAGAAACGGATAACCCTGGAGGAAACGAGTCACTTACCGGGAATATCGGGACCCCATTGCTAATAAAGGACGTTATCGGAAAGCTGGCAGAAATTAGAGGGACTTCTGACCAGATTATCATGACTACAGTGCAGAATAACTTGATCAGGATTGGCGACAATGACCCCTGGTTGACAAGAGTACAGGCTTCTAGTGGCTAGAAGATTACGTTTTTAGATAATTCTTTGTAGGCAGACCGGCATTAGTGACCAGTCGCTTTAGCTGATCGGTAGTGACAAAAGGGAGTGACCTGGAACGGCGGGGCTTGTTTTGAGCCTATAATACGAAGTATAATTGGCTACCTTTAGCTACCGATAAGAAAGGAGACATATGCCGCCTTATGCCTTTTTTCGGAAGCAATTCATGCCATTATCCGAAGCCAAAATCGGAGTTTTGACCCATGCCCTCCACTACGGCACCGCTTGCTTCGAGGGCATCCGCGGTAACTGGGATAGCAAACAAAAAAGGTTCTGCCTTTTCAGAATCCAGGATCACTATGAGCGAATGCTTGGTGGCTGTCGTATCCTGAAAATGAACCTTCCCTACTCCGTTGATAAGCTCTGTCAATTGACCGGGGAGCTCGTGGAAAGAAGTGGCTACCGGGAAGACGTATATATCCGCCCTTTGGCCTACAAAAGCTCCGAAAGCATAGGAGTCCGCCTTCACAACCTGGAGAATGATTTCCTTATCATCGTCACCACACTCCCTCCTTACCTCGATGCAGAAAACGGTGTTCGTTGCTGCACTTCTTCATGGCGTCGCGTGGATGACACCATGATTCCCCCACGGGGCAAGATTTGTGGCATCTATGTAAACAGCGCACTGGCAAAAACCGAAGCCTGGGAAAACGGCTTTGATGAAGCAGTATTGCTGACTCAAGACGGACATGTTTCGGAGGGTAGTGGTGAGAATATCTTTCTCGTTTTAGGAGGGAAACTGATAACTCCACCTTCATCCGATAACATCCTCATGGGCATCACCAGGGACACGGTCATGAAGTTAGCCAAAAATGAGCTAAGGATAGATACAATTGAGAGGCAGGTTGACAGAAGTGAACTTTACGTGGCTGATGAATGCTTTTTCACCGGAACGGCAGCCAACGTGGCACCTATATTGGAAATTGACCATCGCCCGATAGGCAGTGGCAAGATCGGCAAAGTGACCGCCAAGTTACAGGGACTCTTCGCCGCAGTGATGGTAGGAAGGAACGCTAAATACCCTGAGTGGTATTACCTGGTTTCCCCTAAAGCCGTGAAGGTGTGACTGATCCCTCGTCAGGCTCAGGACAGGATTTCTTAAACGGGAATTGTCCCCGGATTTATCTGCAACGCCTTGAGTAGATAAAGAAGGCGGCAACTCTGCTCCAGGACAACAGTATAGTAATAGGCTTCCTCTAACAACTGACTGGCAGCAAAAGTTCCATGCCCTCGCACCAGAACCACCCTGTGCTCCCCCAATAACCTGGCTATTTCATCGGCAAATTCCCCCGCTTTGCCTTTCGTCCTTGTACGTAAGACAGGCACTCTAGACAACAAAGCACGCCCTTCCATATCGGGGGGCACAATCTCTTTCTGTGTGAAGGACAAGGCAACAGCGTAAGGCGGATGAGCATGAACCACTGCCAACGCCGGGGTATTTTTATAGATACAGCGATGAACTTCCAGCTCCGTAGAAGCCAGGGGCGTAACCCGATTATTCTTACTTATCCCCGTCTCCACCAAATCCCCTTCCTGAATATAGCCCAGGGCGCTGCCCCGATGGGTAATAACCAGATGCTCACCAAGTTTGACGCTCAGGTTACCTCCCTGAGGAGAAACCAAACCTTGAGTGAAGAGAGCTTGCCCTATCGCCTGGAATTGAGACAGCACTTTCAACACCTACGATATACACAGTATCACAGCCGCCACCCTCCCCCCATATCTCGACATTCTCTCAAGCATCATAGAGCTGACGATTCGTTCTTGCTTTGGCCGAAAGCGACTCAACAGTCATCGGTTACCAGCTAATTACTTCTTATTCAGCTTCTTCATTAAGCTAGACTTGAGTCTGGCGCCTTTGTTTCTGTGAATAACCGCCTTGCTTACTGCCTTATCTATGTTACTTATGGCCAGCATCGTTTTCTGCTTTGCCGATTCTTCCCCAGCATCAGCTGAACTCCTCGCTTTGACTACACTCGTCTTAAGACTGCGGCGCACTAGACGATTTCGTAACCGCTTTCTCTCTGCTGTTCTGGCGACTTTGTTACCTTGCTTACTAGCTGACACTTATTTCCCCCTTTCTTGTTACGCTTACTACGTTCCATACTGAGTGAATTCTAGACATTATTTTGCTCAGCTGGGCAGCACTCTTCACCTCCAAGGTAAAATACAGTGTGACGCTATCATCACGGTGATTGTCCATGCTTACCTCGCTGAGGTTTACCCCTTCCTCGGCTATAATAGCACTAATATCCCGAACAAGGCCAACTCGGTCCCAAGCATCGACCTGAATCGTTACAGGGTAAACTTGCGCCACAGCCCCCCAGTCTACCTTGACCAACCTTTCTTTCTCTTCTTCATGGATAATATTAGGGCAATCTTTGCGGTGCACAGTGATACCTCGGCCTTGAGTAATATACCCAACAATCTTATCCCCGGGCAAGGGATGACAGCAATTAGCCAAACGCGTCAGCAAGTCCCCCACACCCAAGACATTAATGCTCACAGGGCTGATCTTCCGTGGGGGCAGAACTTCGAGCCCTTCTTCAGCTGGCTCCAATTCTCCGCTTAGTTTAAGCATTATTTGAGAAGAATTGATGCTGCCACTGCCCAAGGCGGCAAAAAGGTCATCCGCGCTGTCATAGTTAAGCAGACGCGCTACCTTGTCAACACCGGGCAAACCGATGCCTAACCTCTTAAGTTCCCTATCCCAAATTTGCTTACCAGTTTCAATACATTGACTTCGTTCCTGCTTTGCAAACCATTGTCGAACCTTATTTCGCGCGTGAGACGTCTTAACATAACCAAGCTCAGAATTAAGCCAGTCCAGACTCGGGCCTTTATCTACTTTGCTGGCCATAATCTCCACTACATCGCCATTCTTAAGAGCATAACTTAAGGGTTCCAGCCTGCCATTCACTTTCGCTCCAATACATCTATAGCCTAAGTCCGTATGAATTCGAAAGGCGAAATCTAGAGGAGTAGCGCCCCTGGGCAACTCTTTTATCTCTCCCTTAGGAGTGTAGACAAACACTCGATCTACAAGAACATCGGTTTTAATAGACTCCAGAAATTCTTCACTATCAAGCTCCTCCCTCCAATCACCAAGCTGCCGCAGCCAAACTAACTCATCTTTAAATTGCTCTCCTGCTTTCCCTTCTTTATAGAGCCAGTGAGCAGCTACTCCGAATTCGTTGACCCGATGCATATCATAGGTTCGAATTTGTATTTCCAGAGGCGTTGTACCCTGACACATTACCGTAGTATGCAAAGCTTGATAGCCATTATCCTTGGGATTAGCAATAAAATCGTCGAACTCTTCAGGTGTAGGACGCCAGAAATTATGAATTACACCTAATGCTTTATAACAATCTGAAACCGAGTCCACTAACAAACGTAAGGCAAAAAGGTCATGGATATCCCCAAAATTCTTACCCTGCGCATCATACTTGCCCATCTTTTGATATATGCTGTAAATATGTTTTGGTCGGCCATAAACCTTGGCTTTTATACCGGCCTTATCTAATTCCTGGCCTAGCGTCTGACTAACTTCAGTTATGAAGCCTTCCCTCTCGGCGCGCTTTCCAGCTACTAAACGGGCAATCCTATGGTACACACGTGGCTTCAGATAGCGAAAAGCTAAATCCTCTAGTTGCCATTTGGCCTCTCTGATACCTAAACGGTGCGCCAGGGGAGCATATATCTCCAGGGTCTCTTGCGCGATAGCATGCCGTTTCTCTACGGGTAAAGCACCTAGTGTACGCATGTTATGTAACCTGTCTGCCAATTTGATAAGAACCACCCGTAGGTCTTCAGCCGTAGCCAGGAGCATCTTGCGTAAGTTCTCCGCCTGAACCTTCGACTTTGTTTCGCCCGTTTGAGCTCGATTTGCAAGCTTGTTCAGCTTCGTAACTCCGTCGACGAGTTTGACCACTGGCAGACCAAATTTGGCTCCTATCTCTTCCAAAGATATACCACAGTCCTCCGGGACATCGTGCAACAAAGCAGCAGCTAACGTTTCGGCATCAAGATGCAACTCAGCCAAAATCATAGCTGCGTTTAGAGGATGCTCTACATAGGGCTCTCCTGTTTTGCGGACTTGCCCCTGGTGAGCTTTGGCAGCATATTCATAAGCTTCCTTAACCAGAGCCACCTTATCATCAGACAGATAAGTGCTGGCCAGTTCTATGAGCTTATTAGCTTCCATCCAATTCATAATACTGCAATGGCAGAACTAACGCAAACTAGCAAATATGGTAAACTAGGAGATAGAGAAGGAGGACACCTGTGCATAAAGCACCTCGGGGGACGTTCGACATCCTGCCGCAAGAGCATGCCTACTGGAAATACGTAGAGGAAAAGGCTGCTTCCTTGTGCCAGCTCTATGGTTACCAGCCGTTGAGCACGCCGATATTCGAAGATGCTCAGATCTTCACCAAAACTGTGGCCGGGGGGACAGATATTGTCGACAAGGAAATGTATATCTTCGAGGATAAAAGTGGGCAAGAGTTGGCTTTAAGGGCTGAGGGAACAGCGCCAGTTTGCCGGGCCTATCTAGAGCACGGATTATTCAACTTACCTCAACCCGTGAAGCTTTATTACATTGGACCGGCCTTCAGGTATGAGCGCCCCCAATCAGGCAGATATCGCCAGCATCACCAATTTGGCTTTGAGGCTTTAGGGGAGGCCGACCCCGCCCTCGATGCTGAAGTCATTGAAATGTCCCAACATTTCTTCTATTCGCTAGGATTATCTCAATTCATTATTCAACTCAATAGCATTGGCTGCAAGGTTTGTCGCCCCGGATATTTGGAAGTGCTGAAGCAGCATTATTCAGGTTATACAGACCGCCTTTGCCCTGACTGTAAAGTCAGGCTAGTCAAGAATCCACTACGCCTGCTTGATTGCAAGAAACCGGCTTGTCAGGAGATAGCCAAAACCGCACCGAAAATTGCCGACTATTTATGCCATGAATGCCAACTCCACTTCGAGAGTGTTCAGAAGTATTTAGGGGTAATGCGCATTCCTTTTCAATTGAATCCCAGATTGGTCCGTGGACTGGATTATTACACCAGGACAGTATTCGAGGTTGAACCTCAGGAGAATGGAGGTCAAAGCACGCTTGGCGGAGGTGGTCGCTATGATAACCTCATCGAGGAATTAGGAGGGAAACCAACTCCGGCGGTGGGCTTTGCGGCGGGGCTGGAAAGAATAATATTGAATCTAAAGAAACAGAAACTGGATATCCCGGCATTGCCCAAGCCCGATGTTTTCCTTGCCTACTTGGAGGGAGAAGCCAAGATTGAGGCAACGAAGCTCGCCTCGGAGCTACGCAAAGACGGCATTCCTGTTATCATGGCAACAGGTGACAAGAGCCTGAAAGGGCAGATGAGACAAGCTAATTCGTTAGGGATTGCCTGCGCTCTCATCCTTGGCGAAGAGGAACTTAGCAAACGAAATGTGATACTGCGGGACATGAGAAGTGGAGAACAGAAGACTATCCTTTTGGCTGAAATAGCCAGATTTCTCAAGCAGCTCAGAATATGATATAATATAGTATGCTAGTAACCTCGAATGGAAACCTAAGCGTTTCCTCTCATGGTCTGATTCAGCACTTCACTAAATGTACCCTGAAACAAATTACCTATGTCGCAAAATGCCATAAATAACCAGGCAAAGTCGGAATATACTGCCAAAGATATCCAGATTTTAGACGAAATCAAGGCCGTACGCTTACGCCCGGGCATGTATATTGGCGGCACCGATAAACACGGATTACACCAGATCCTCTACGAGATAGTGTATAACAGCATAGACGAAGCCATGGCCGGCTGCTGTGACCATATCGCAGCGACCATTCATGAAGATAACAGCGTTACTGTAACTGATAACGGACGTGGTATCCCTACGGAAAATATCCCGGGACAAGATATCACAGCCCTGGAAGCGGTGTTGACTCGCCTGCACGCTGGAGCCAAGTTCAGCAATCATGTCTATGGTGTGTCCAGCGGACTCCATGGCGTTGGTGCTTCAGTAGTGAATGCACTGTCCTCCTGGCTCAAAGCCGAGGTCAAACGCCAGGGAAAACTCTACTGCCAAGAATATCATCAAGGGGTTCCACAAGGCGAAGTGGAAATCATTGGAGACGCCCAAGACACAGGCACTTCAATATCCTTCCTTGCTGATAAGGAAATCTTCGAGAGCATTGACTACGATTTTGATATGGCTTGCCAGCGTCTAAGGGAACTAGCTTACCTGAATAAGGGGGTAGAAATAGTCCTCAAGGACGAGAGAGCCAGTCAAGAGAAAACGTTCTACTTTGACGGGGGAATAGCTAGTTATGTTCGGCGCCTCAATAAGAATAGAGCTGTTGTTCACCCCTATCCTATTTATGTCTCCACTATGACAGATAGCACCGTAATAGAAGCAGCTCTGCAATATAATGATAGCTTCACTGAGTCCACTCTCTCTTTCGCCAACTGTGTCAATACCAGAGACGGAGGCAGCCACCTTACTGGCTTTCGTTCAGCATTGACTCGAGTTTTCAATGATTATGCCCGTAATATGAAAATTCTGAAGGAGACTGACCCCAACTTAACCGGGGAAGATGTGCGCGAGGGGGCAGTAGCCATCATCAGCGTGAAGCTACCCCAGCCCCAGTTTGAAGGGCAAACGAAGGCAAGGCTGGGAAATCCGGAAGTAAAAAGCCAGGTTGAGTCTGCTGTAGCCAACAGCTTGTCCCTATACCTAGAGCAACACCCCAACGAAGGCAAGGCAATCATAGAGAAGTGTCTAACCGCCGCCAGAGCCAGAGAGGCGGCACGTAAAGCTCGTGACCTCGTCTTAAAGAAGACTGGATTCGAAACATCAACTCTGCCCGGTAAACTAGCTGATTGTTCCGAGAAAGAGCCAGCAAAATGCGAGATCTACCTGGTTGAAGGTGACTCAGCCGGGGGCTCGGCTAAACAAGGGCGAGACCGCCGCTTTCAAGCCATCCTCCCTCTGAGAGGCAAGATACTCAACGTAGAGAAAGCTGCCAAAGATAAGATTCTGGAACATGAAGAGCTAAGAGCCATTGTCACAGCGTTAAAAGCCAGTGCCGACGAACTATTTGATAGCTCTAAACTTCGCTACCACAGGATAATCATCATGACTGATGCCGATGTTGATGGCTCGCACATTCGTACTTTGCTCCTCACTTTCTTTTACCGCCATATGACAGAGTTAATTAACCAGGGCTATCTCTACATTGCCCAACCCCCCCTGTACCGCATCAAGTCCGGCAAACAGGAGTTCTGGCTTTACTCGGAGCAGGAAAAAGAAGAGAAACTCAAAGGACTAAGAGGAGACAAAGCAGAGATTCAAAGATACAAAGGGCTGGGGGAGATGACTCCCGTACAATTGTGGGAGACAACTATGAATCCCACCACCAGAACCCTGCTCAAGGTACACGTAGAGGATGCTATAGCCGCAGACGCGGCTTTTCGTATGCTCATGGGCGATGAGGTTCTCCCTCGCAAAAGATTCATCCAGGCCCATGCTCAAAGTGTGAGAAACCTCGATATTTAACCATCCGGCCTCCCGTAGACTTGTGTGGTTGCGGCATGGGAAGAACTCGCCACCGTTAGTCAGTTCGTAGATACCGGATATATCCTTTGTTCTGTTATATACTTTTCTACCTCAGGTGGCACCAAATAACGAATAGGCAGCCCCTGAGCTATGCGCTGGCGAATTCCTGAGGAGCTTATCCCGATTACTGGCATATCAAGCTGGATAACTTTGTCCAGCAGTCCCGGTATCGCTTTTGCTAAGTGCCTCAAATCTCTTGAGCCTATTCTTGGGGGAACCACCAGCTTACATAATTGCATTACTTCCTGCGGTTCCTTCCACAAAGGCAACTCGGCTAAGGTATCACGCCCGATGATGAAGAACAGGCTGGCTTTACTGCCTAGCTGCTTTTGTAGCATCGTCAGGGTATCCACGGTGTAGGAGGGGCCGGGGCGGTCCACCTCGAGAGTATAAAGCTTAAATTGAGGGTTGTCCGCTATGGCGCGACGCACCATCTCTACCCTGTGGACTGCCGGGGTGATATCACGATCTTGTTTAAGCCAGGGCTGCCCGGCAGGCACGAAAAGGACCTCACTCAATCCCAGTTTTGTTCTCGCTTCCTCAGCGATGACAAGGTGCCCTATATGGATAGGGTCAAACGTACCACCAAGAACGCCTACGTTCACTTCTCTATTTTCGCGGTTTGGGACGAAATATCGCTATTTGAGCCGGCGGCGAAATCATTTCCTCATCCCGGCTCCGCCTGCTCCACCATTTCCATCGCCTTCCCGGTCAATTCTAACACGGCTTGGCCGCTCACTGCAGAGATGTAAAAGACAGGCACCCCAAGCTCCGATAAGATCGGGCCAAGCCGTTGCTTCACCTCAGGCAAACGAGCTTGGACCTCAGGCAGATCTACCTTATTCACCGCCACGATTTTGGGCTTGTGTGATAAGCCTTTGTATAAGGCTATCTCTTCATCCAATGTACTCAGGTCACCGATAATGGTCGGCGAACTGCCATCCAATAAATAAATCAGCAGCTTGGTTCTTTCCGCATGGCGCAAGAAATCATTCCCTAATCCTTTGCCCGAATGAGCACCTTCAACAAGGCCGGGAATTTCGGCAACAATGAAGTCTCTTTTATCGCCTAGTATAACTCCTAAAATCGGCTCGCGGGTGGCAAAGGGGTAATCGGCAATTTCGGGTTTGGCTCTCGATATGGCAGATAGTAAAGTGGATTTCCCCGAGTTGGGAGGGCCGACAATACACATATCAGTAATGAGTTTCACCTCGAGGACAATATACCGTTTTTCTCCTGGTCCACCATTGGTGGCAATCTCAGGAGCTTGATTGACCGCTGTGGCAAAACGAGCATTGCCCAACCCTCCTCGACCCCCCTTAGCCGCCAATGCTTCTTGCCACGGAGTCCTCAAGTCTGCTAGAAGTGTCTCTTGCCCTGATTCACGTCTAGTGAAGATCACTGTACCCATAGGCACCGAAATTACTAGATCTTCTCCTTTCTTGCCCCGCTTCCGCGAATCGTCCACCTCGACGGCCGTTCTCGGCTGCAAACTCTTTTCTTCGCCCCAGCACGCCCAAGTCAACTAAGTTTGGATTAGACGCAATAATCACATTGCCACCGGCTCCGCCGTCTCCTCCATCTGGCCCACCAAAAGGAACATGCTTTTCCTTCCGAAAGCTGACACAACCATCCCCACCACATCCACCCCTCACCATAATTTCCCTTTTATATACCATAAGTTAATAACCTAAGATGTAGTTAATTATATTAATAACTATATATTAATCATTATAAGCAGTTTCTTTGTGCGGGAAGTGAACAACGCAGGGACTAGGACTCATGGGGTGGTGAGGACATGGCAAGCAACAATTTATCCACAAATTATCGGCAACTCTACACAGTTTGGTATGCCCTTTCATAACCCTGCTGTGAATTGAGTTTCTCTTTAATCTCCGCGATTTGGTTACAGAGGTTTGGATTAGTGTTCAATTCGTTGGCTATCTTTTCGTAGCCGTGAAGAATTGTGGCATGGTTTCTCCCACCTAATTCCTTGCCGATTTCGGTTAGAGAGCAGTTATATCCTTCGCGTAGAAGATAGATAGCTACGTGTCGTGCTAAAGTGGTTTTTCTATCTCGCTTCTTGTTGATTAGCTCTTCTGGCGGAATGCTGAAGTATTCAGCTACCGTCCGTAGTAACTGCTTTATGTCTTGTTTACAGGTCATACTTGTTAATAACTTGTTGATTGTTTCAGGAGTAATCTTGGTTCCACTTAGTTTGGCCTGGGCAGTTAGATATACCAAAGCACCTTCAAGCTGACGAACATTCTCGCATACTTTCTCCGCGATAATATGCAGCACCCCTTCGAGTTCTGAGGTCATAATCGTTGCTGCTTTGGCCCGTAAGATATTCAGGCGTGTTTCAAAGTCGGGTGGTTGTAAGTCGACAACAAGACCCCCTTCAAGGCGAGATTGTAGCTTGCTGCTAAAGGGATGCATGTTTTGGGGAGCACAGTCAGCGGTGATGACAATCTGCCGGTTATTGCTGTATAGCTCGTTGAAGGTGTGGAAGAAACATTGTAGGGTCTGTTTCTTGTCGATCAAGAAATGGACATCGTCGAATAGAAAGACATGGATATTTCTGAATTTGCTGCGGAACCTGTCAACTTGTTTTTCTCTCACAGCTAATACAAACTCATTGGCGAATTGCTCCGCGGTAATATAGGCTGCTTGCAGCCCGTTATTTGTCGTTAAATGCCCGATCGCATGTAATAAGTGAGTCTTACCTTGCCCGGTGCTGCTGTGAATAAAGAGGGGGTTATAGCTACTCCCTGGGTTTTCAGCTACTTCCACAGCGGCGGCATAAGCCAAACGGTTAGAGTCGCTGACAACAAAGTTATCAAATGTATACTTTGGATTGAATCTATGCTGCGTGGCTTTGCTGCTTGTCCCGCCATCGGTTTGAGCAGTCAAAGGGCTAGTTAACAGCTGTTCGCGATTGGCGATCTCGAACCGGACGTCGATATCCTTACCCATAATATCAACTAATGTCTTTCTTACCAGGGGATAAAGGCGTTTGGATAGCCATTCGGCGACAAAAACGTTGGGCACGCCGACGATAAATATGCTATCGTGGCAGCTTACGCCCTGGCTATCGCTAAGCCAGGTGGTGTAATTTGCCTTACTAATCTGAATCTGCAGCCTGCCAAGGGCAGTCTGCCAAATCTCTTTTGCTGATTCCAATCTATCCCCATTCCCAACAACGCTCAGCCACAAAGATAGCTGAAAAAAGTACTAAGGAGCGGTTAAGATTTGAGAACTTATCAGTTGTTACGACTCGTTACTCCTTATAAGGATAACAAATCTTGTCAAACCTTCGCTAGGCAATGTTTGACATAATTAAAAAAATAATGAAAAATAGTTCAAGTATGACAGTCCGCACCGTTTTTATGGGCACTCCGCAATTTGCCGTGACTATATTAGAATCTTTGCTACGGAGTCCCTATCAGGTGCTTGCTGTGTATACTCAGCCCGATAAGGCGGCTGGCAGAGGGCGCCCGGTTGTTTTCCCTCCGGTGAAGAAGCTGGCACTGGAGCGACAAATACCGGTTATTCAACCCGAGACTTTCAAATCAATCGAGGCGGTGAAGGGGCTGGGCAGTTTTCAGCCCGAACTCGTAGTTGTGGCAGCCTTCGGTTCTATTCTTCCCCTGGAAATGCTTTCCTTGCCGAAATTTGCGTGTCTTAACGTCCATGCTTCATTATTGCCGCGGCATCGAGGTCCGTCTCCAGTCGCTAATACCATTCTGTGCGGAGATGAACTTGCGGGCGTTACCATAATGCTAATGGACGCTGGATTGGATACCGGGCCGATTCTAGCCCAGGAAAAACTGGGGATCTCCTTTGAGGATACCGCCGGCTGCCTTGGCTCCAAGCTGGCTGATGTGGGAGCCAAGCTTTTGTTGGAGACCTTACCCAGATGGCTGGAGGGCAAACTCAAACCGCAAGCTCAAGACGAGTCTAAGGCTACCTATAGTAAGTTGATAACCAGCAAGGATGCCGAGATTGATTGGCACCTTTCCGCGCTCCAGCTCTGGCGGATGGTGAGGGCGTACAACCCCTGGCCAAGCTGTCATACTTGGTGTAAAGGGAAACGACTGAAAATCCATGGAGCTATTCCTCTAGGCGACGAAGGGAGTGGAGAGATAGGGGAAGTAATTGCCTTGGCAGAGCAGCCTGGGGTTGGAGTGATAACAAAGCAGGGTGTTTTAGGGCTTTGCCAGGTTCAGTTAGAAGGAAAACGTGAAATGCCGGTAAATGACTTTGTCCGCGGGAAAAGAGACTTTATCGGCTGCATTCTGGGGCAAAAATAGCTTCTCTTGCCAGTGCTATTCAGCAAGCATTGCCACGAGCATTTGAAATGGCTACTTAATGGAAACCGAGCCAGGTAGTCACGTTCTTGATAGGCTCGCGCTCACTTTCCACCTTATTGGCAGGGAAATCCCAGTCAGGGTAGCCAATGGCGATGGCGGATATTATCCGCTTGGACTCCGGTATGTGAGCGTATTTTCTTAACACCTGGGGATACATCGTTCCCTGGTCTTCGATGCAGGTCCCCAGGCCGAAATGTAGCGCGGTAAGACAGATAGTCTGCATCACAGCTCCAATGTCGAGCAGCGGCCCGCTTTCACTTAAACAGCGGTCAGTGGATATGATGATTGCCGCCGGCGCATCGAAGTAACGAAATCCTCGCTCCAGCCATTTGGCCCTTTTCTCTTTGTCCTCTCGGGGTATGTCCATAAGCTGGAAAAGCTGCTTGGCGAGGTTTACCTGGCGTTGGCGGTAAATGCTCTCTTTCGGCCAGCTCGTAACCACGTGCTCAGGGTTAGGCGGCGCTCCGGAGCTGAGCAGGTCAACGTTGCTCCGTCTGACATTGTCCAGAACCTCACCAGTGAGCACCGTAAACTCCCAGGGCTGGGTATTCATAGCGGACGGGGCGTGGCTCGCCAATTCCAGTATTTGTTCCAAAACTTCTTTGGGCACAGGGTCAGGTTTGTAGCCCCTGATACTCTTGCGCTTTTTTACAGCCTCGATGACATCCATAGATTATGGGGAAGCAATTATGGGTTCTGATTCGTAAATCCTTTCCTCTGCCAGCTCTGCTGGGGTGAGAGGAACGTCGGCTTCAATATCTCTGCCCTCGATTCCTTTAGCCAGGATTTCCTTATAGTATTCATGCTGGATTATCAAGTTCATGATTTCATTGCTGCCGGTCCAGATCATGATAAGCCTGGCTTCGCGGAGTGCCCGTTCCACCGGGTAGACGTGAGTATACCCAATGCCGCCGAGAATCTGCATGGCATCATTTACCACTTCCCAATGTGTCTGGGTAGCCAGTTTCTTCACCTCTGACACCAGTCTCCTTTGATAAGCCGCTGTACCTACTCCGTCATCGATAGTCTTGGCCACGGCATGTGCCAGAGCGCTGACAGCATCGAGTTTGGTGACGCAGTCGGCTATCCTGAAGCTCACTCCTTCAAAACTCCTTATGGTCTGGCCGAAGGCCTTCCGTTTGTTGGCATATCGGGCAGCCAACTCCAGAATAGCTCTGGAGCCAGCCACTCCGCCACCCAGAAGCCTTTCCGGCACCATCAATTTATAGAATACCTTTGCCCCTTCGTTCTCTTTCCCGAGCAGATTCTCCTCTGGCACCGGCACATCGCGGAAGACCAGTCTCCCTGTGCCTGTACCCCGGCAGCCCATCAAGCCGTAGACATGCTTTACCTCCACGCCCATACCCCTCTCAACGATGAAGGCGCTGAGAGAATCGCGGCCGGCTCCGGGGTTGGTGACCGCGAATACAAGGAAGAAGTCGGCGCCTTCAGAGCCGACGACAAAGCGCTTTTGGCCGGTAAGATAATACTTGTTGCCTTTCTTTCGAGCCACCGTGGTGGCACCAAAGAAATCAGAGCCGCCTCTGGGCTCGGTGAGTGCCTCTCCAGCCCATTGTGTCCCAGCAATCAGTGGTTTGAGGTACTTCTTCTTTTGGGCTTCGGTACCAAACACGTTTAGGCCTTCTCCAACGATGGAGGTAACTGAGACGAGGCAGGCAAAGGGCACGCCGAGCTTATTGACCTCTCCTACCTCGATTAGTTCGTCCACCCATTTGAGGTCTCTGCCGCCATATTTCTTGGGGAACCTGATGCCTAGCAGGTTTCTCTTGCCGGCTTCCCTGACAAATTCGTAGGGGAACTCGACTTTATCGGCATCCATATCCAGTATAAGCTGCCGTGGTATGCTCTTAACCAGGTCCTGAACTTCCTGTCTGAACTTTTTGCGCTCTTCAGTTAAAAATACCTCTAACATTGCTTCCTCCTTTTCAGCTTTGATAGGCCAGGGTGTTACTCCGGACTAGCCGACACAGTGATAGTTTAGTTTTTCCAGGTATCCGGCCAATAGTATAGCACGCACCAAATTATCCCAAAATGGGGTGCTCTTTGACGAAGGATGTGAATGTCACTATAATTCAGTCCGCTTTAGATCAGGCAAAGTCATGGACGAATCTTCAACAGTTGTTGTCGAGACTACCTCAGGCAAAATCGAAGGTGTTTTCAGGAAGGGTCTATACATTTTCCGTGGCATACCTTATGCGGCACCGCCGATAGGGGAGCGCCGGTGGTCGCCACCTGAACCACCCGAACCCTGGAGGGGAGTCAAGGCGGCGAAGGAATTTGCCCCCACCGCCCCCCAGCCACCTATGGATATCCAGTTTCTGGAACCACCAAAGAAACAGACACAGAGCGAAGACTGTCTTTACCTCAACGTCTGGACTCCCGGGCTGGATGGCCCTAAGCGGCCGGTTATGGTGTGGATCCATGGCGGTTACTTCACCAATGGTGCCGGGTCGTGGGCGTTCTACAACGGGCGGATTCTGTCTGCGCACGGTGGCGTGGTGGTAGTGACTATCAATTATAGACTGGGAGCGTTGGGTTTCCTCAATCTAAATGAGGTCACAAAAGGAAGAATACCAGCTACCGGAAATGAAGGACTTCTTGACCAGGTCTTTGCGCTGGAGTGGGTGCGGGACAACATTTCTCGCTTTGGCGGAAATCCTGATAACGTGACCATCTTCGGCGAGTCCGCTGGTGCCATGAGCGTGGGGATGCTACTGGCGATGCCTAAGGCGCGCGGGCTCTTTCACGAGCTATCCTCCAAAGTGGGGCAGCTCATCAGGTGGACTCGCTGGAGCGCGCTGAAAAGGTGGCGGATATCTTTCTCGACATTCTAGATATAAAGTCCGACCGAGATTAACAAATTGCGGTCGCTTACCGAGCAGCAGATTCTCAATGCTCAGGTGGAAGTTATGGCTAGAACGAGTGATCCGAAATTGGCTATGGGATGGCTTGCCTCTCAGGCCCGTGGTTGATGGCAATGTGATTCCAGAATTGCCGATTCACGCTATTGCTGGCGGCTCGGCAGATAATGTGGCAGTCCTGATCGGCACCAACCTGGATGAATGGAAGCTTTTTGCCATTTTGGATAGAGACCTTGCCAGCTTGGACGAGGCTGGCCTGTTTCAGCGTTGCCGGCGTCTCATTCCGAGTGGGGATGTAGGTAGGCTGATAGAAGCTTACCGCTGGACTCGTAGCGGGCGTAACCTGCCAGTCACCCCTGCCGAATTGTTTATAGCTATTCAATCGGACAGGGTTTTCCGAATGCCGGCGATTCGGCTTGCCGAGGCACATTATCGCCGTCAGCAGCCGACTTACATGTATCTGTTCGAGTGGGCCTCACCGCTAATGAACGGAATCCTTGGTGCTTGTCATGCACTGGAAATAGGGTTTGTGTTTGGGCTACTGGACGATAATTTCACCGGTTCTGGCGAGGAAGCCCGGACTCTGTCGAGGAAGATGCAAGAAGCCTGGGCGAGTTTCGCCCGTCATGGGGACCCCAGTTGCGAGAGCATGGGTAAGTGGGAACTATATGATGAGGGGCGGGAGACAATGATTCTGGGGAGGCAATGCCATGCTGGTAGAAGCGCCTTATGATGAGGAGCGGCGTGCTTGGGAACCGTTCCCCGATTTTGTCCTGGGCTCCCTTTGAAACTGGTGAAAATCGAGATTCCCGGAGAACAAGGAAGACTAGGCTAAGCTGTGTGGTCTTTACCGAGTCTAGGTATGGCTACTGGGCTTTGAAGACCAGAGCGCCCACAGGGCAAACGGCAACACACTCGCTACAGTCCTGGCAACGGGACTTACCCATAGGTTCATCCCCAAAAGTGGTGACCATTCTCCGGAAGCCACGGTAGGCAAAACCAATGGTTCCTTTGCCCAGTTTTTCCTGGCATACCCAAACGCATCTGCCGCAGAGCACACATTTATTAGGGTCATAAATGAAGAGAGGGCTGCTCGAGTCTATGGGTAGCTCGGGCAGGATTTTCCGGAACCTTTTTGTTTTGAGCTTTACGCCGAGATGCTTGGCTATCTTCTGAAGTTCGCAAGAGCCATTTTTTAGGCAATGGGCGCAATCCACAGGATGGCTAGCCAAAAGCAATTCCAGAGCAGTGCGGGCTAGCCTCAATGCCTTTGCGCCCTTGATATCAACCACCATCCCCTCTGCCACAGGTGTAGTACAGGCTGTAACCGGGTCATCCTTACCTTCTACCTCCACAAAGCAGAGACGGCAAGAAGCAAAAGGCTCGCTTTTTTCTCGAATAGCGCAAAGGTTGGGGATGTAGATACCGTTATCCAGAGCTGCCCACAGTACCTTTTCCCCTGGGGCAGCTCCTATTTTCTTACCATCAATGGTCAGAGAGACTCTTTTAGCTTTTGCCAGTACCCTCCCCCTTATTCACTCCTTGAGGGAAAGAATATCTTAGAGCAGAAGTTAGCTTCCCAGCACCGGTCATATCATCCTTTAGAAGAGGCCTTGTACCTTGCCGGTCTTCGTATCAACATCTATCCTTCTAAAGGCAGGATCGGAGCTCGTGCCCGGCATCAGGCTGATTGTCCCGGCGCAGGGACAGAGGAATTTCGGCCCCGGAGTAAATCAACACATCGCGAATGGGCAGTGTCCATCCCTTGGGAGTGCCCTTGATCGCCGGGTCATGTGTCAGGCTCAGGTGGGTCTTTACCATCATAGTGGCGTACTCATTATATTTCTTGTCTGCTTCAAATGTCTTGGCCTTGGCTTCGGCCTCGGGAGTCCAGGACACGCCATCGGCTCCATAGACCACTTTAGCGATCTTGTCGACCTCTGCCGCAACTTCATTTCCAGTGGATAAAGGAATTTGAAATCGTTCTTCTGGTTGCAGGCTTCCATAACGGCATCGGCCAACTCCAGGGCTCCGTCACCACCGCTTGAGCCAGTGTTCGCTGAAGGCACAGCGTGCCCCAGCAGCCTCGGCTGCCTTGCGCACCATGGCGATCTCAGCCTTAGTGTCAGTGTGGAAGGCGTTGATGCACACCACCGGGTTAATGCCTGCGGTCTTAATGGTATTGATATGGTGTACCATATTGGCAAGCCCTTTCTCCAGTGTCTTCAAGTCTTCTTTGGTGTAAGCATCAGGCAGTGGCAGTCCGGCTACAACCTTGGGTCCGCCGCCATGCATCTTCAGTGCCCTGATGGTGGCGGTCAGTATCGACACGTGTGGCTTAAGGCCGCTTTAGCGGCATTTGACATTCCAGAACTTCTCAAAGCCGATGTCAGCAGCAAAGCCGCTTTCGGTGACCACGGTAGTCTGCCATCTTGAGGGCAATGCGATCGGCGATGATGGAGTTTTGGCCCACGGCAATATTGGCGAAGGGACCGGCATGCACCAGGCAGGGCTGATACTCCGCGGTGCTGCACAAGGTGGGGTTGATCGCGTTGCGCATGAAGGCGGTCATGGCGCCTCCGACTTCAAGGTCACGGGTGGTAACCGGGTTACCCTTCTTATCGTAGGCGACGGTGATCTCGTCCATCCTCTTACGCAGGTCTGCTAAGTCATTGACTATGGCGAGCATAGCCATGATCTCAGAGCTTACTGCAATACCGAACTTGGACTGCATCAGAAAGCCATCCATCTTGCCACCGAGGCCAATGATGATGTTTCTCAGGCTCTGGGCACAGAAGTCCATGATCCAGCCCATTTCTACTCTGGTTGGGTCAACATCCAGGCGGCGCAGGTTCGTTTGGCTAATTCGGCGTCATCATAGTTGCGCTCGTGCTGCATTCTGGCAGTAAGCGCTACCATTGCTAGGTTATGCGCATTCATAACGTCATTGATGTCGCCGGTAAGTCCCATGGAGAATTCGGTCATGGGAATGAGCAAGGCATTGCCGCCGCCGGCAGCAGTTCCCTTGATATTCATAGTGGGACCGCCCGAGGGCTGACGTATACAGCCCATCACATTCTTACCTCGCTTGCCCAGACCCTCCACCAGACCCATCAGGGTGGTTGTTTTGCCCTCGCCCAGCGGCGTGGGAGTAATGGCAGTTACCTCAATGTACTTGCCATCTGGCTTCTTCTTGAGACGGTCGATGATTTTCAAGAAATCCAGTTTGCTTATTCTCGCGTAGGGAATAACCTCGTCCTTTTGCAGGCCCAGCCTCTTTTGCCACTCCTCGGGAGTGGGCATGTTCTGTTCCGCCGCCTCTGCAATCTCCCAGTCCTTCATCTTTGTTGCGTCGTATGGCATGATAACCTCCTTTGGATTCCTTTTATTTCTATTTCTTCTTGCGCTCAGCCCTGCGCTCAGCTGCTACTACAGTGTTGACCAAAAGCATGGTAACTGTCATGGGCCCAAGTCCACCGGGGACAGGAGTAATCGCCTCAGCCTTCTCCTTCACAGGTTCGAAATCTATGTCCCCCACAGTCCGTTTGCCCGTCTTGCTTGCTGGATCATCAATCCAATTAGAACCAAAATCTATGGCAATCACGCCCTGCTTCACCATGTCGGCGGTGAGAAACTTTGGCTTATTTACGGAAACCACCACTACATCGGCGCGACGAGTATAGGAGGATAGATTCCGTGCGGAGGGCTGGCAAAGAGTGACATTAGCCCCCACTTTCTCTTGAGCCAATATCGAGGCTAAAGGTTTCCCCACAAGATTATCCACATTCACAATCACAACCTCCTTGCCTTTGAGGTCGCCATATCGGTACCGAACTAGCATCTCCCAGATACCGGTCGGCGTTGCCGGAAGAAATGCTTCTTGCCCCATCCACGCCTTGCCCACATTCACGGGGTGAAATCCATCCACGTCCTTTTCCGGGAGAACAGCATTCAATGCTTTGTTTTCATCTAAATGTCCGGGAAGGGGAAGCTGAATAAAAATGCCGTGGACTTGAGGGTCCTCATTGAGACGTTCAATTTCCTTGAGCAAATCCTCTTGTTTCGTATTCTGGGGTAATCTCACCATTCTTGAACTGATGCCCAACTCCCCACTGGCCTTTTCTTTAAGCCCGATATAAGATGCCGACCCTGGGTCTTCGCCAACAAGGATGCCGGCAAGCCCGGGGGTTATTCTCTTTTCCTTAAGCTTGGCTACCCTTCCTTTCAGCTCCTCCCTTATTTCCGTGGATAATTTCTTTCCATCAAGTATAGTGCCGGGCATATCATCACCTCCCAGAAGGCTTTTGGGCTCACCGACCAGTCATCTTCTCAGCGGCTCTTACGGTATTGGCCACCAGCAGTGCTGAAGTCACCGGACCAGTGCCACCGGGGACAGGAGTAATCGCTCCTGCCTTCTCCTTCACTGCCTCGAAGTCCACATCTCCCACTAGCTTGAACTTTCCAGGATTGGCCGGGTCCTCTATTTGGTTCACTCCCACATCCACCACTATCGCCCCTTTTTTCACCATATCTGCTGTAATAGCCTTAGCTTTCCCCATAGCTGCTACCAGAATATCTGCTTGTCTGGCGATTGAGGCAAGGTCCTTGGTTCCAGTATGGCAGACAGTCACAGTGGCATTAGCGCCCTTCTGCTTTTGAACCAGAATACCCATCAATGGCTTCCCTACTATGTTGCTCCGGCCACAGATAACCACATGTTTGCCCTCAGGGCTATGTCCGCTGCGAACCAGCAGTTCCTGAACTCCGTAGGGAGTTGAGGGGAAGAATGTCTCTTCACCCAGCAGCAATTTGCCGGCGTTTACTGGGTTGGTGCCGTCAACATCCTTGTCAGGAGAGATGGCGCTCTCCGCCCTAAGAGTATTGAGATGCTTGGGCAAGGGCAGCTGGAGGATAATGCCATGGCATTTAGGGTCTTTGTTGAGCTCTCCAATTCTTCTCTCCAGTTCCTCTTGAGCGACATTTGCCGGAAGTTTAACCGTATCGGTCAGTATTCCCACCGCTTCGCAGCCCTTGGCAATGCCACGAAGATAGGACAAGGCAGCAGGGTCTTCCCCAACCAGAATGGCCATAAGCTTTGGAGTCACCCCTTTTCCCTTCAATTTCTCTACCCTTTGCTTTAATTCTCCACGAATATCGTCCGCGATTTTCCTTCCGTCTATTATCTCTGCTGGCATTTCAACCTCCTTTCTTTATCCTTAACTTTTCGGTGAACCGATAAGTTCCGGCTTAATAGCACTAAGGCGTGCCGTGATATCCTGCACTCTGCTGATGACCTCTGGACTGGAGTTGATGAGGGGGAAATTGCCCAGACCAGCTTCTATTATGCTCTGGTCGTAGGGAATAAAACCCAGAAATTCAAAATCCGGCATGGCTGAAATAAGAAAAGCCCTGTCCTGTTCACTGCGAATTTTATTAGCTACCACCGCGATGTTCTTCAAACCTATATCCTTTGCCAGTTCTCTTATCCTGTAGGCTGTCTCAATACTTCCTTTACCCGGCTCTACTACAATAATCATCTTGTCCACGGCCCTCGCTGTCGCCCGTCCCAGGTGCTCGACACCGGCCTCCATATCTATTATAACTACTTCATTTCGGCGCAGGAGTATGTAGGCAATCAAAGCCTCCAGCAAGGCATTTTCCGGGCAATAACAACCACTACCACCCTTCTTTAACCGCCCCATCACCATTAGTTTGATTCCGTCATGCTCCACCCAATACTTCTCCGGTATATCATCAACCCTGGGATTCAATTTGAAGTAAGACGCTGCCTGGCCAGGACGCGCCCCTGTCCTTTCTTCAATGAGGTCTGCCATCTCAGATATAGGGGTTATTCTCTCGGGGTGAGGAAAGCCAAGAGCAATTGCCAGAGTGGCATTGGGGTCGGCATCTATAGCCAGAACAGAAAAACCAGACTGGGCAAGCACACTAGAAAGGAGGGAGGCTAACATTGTTTTGCCTACCCCTCCTTTACCACTGACGGCAAGTTTCATTTCCAAACCTCGAATTATATCCTCCGCCAGTAAGAGAAATCAAGTCGACAACAACTGCCATTTTACATCAAACTACTGACCAGCAACAGCAACCCAGCGGGCAAGAGTGACCAGATTATACAACACTGGGTCATGGGCAATCTGCTTTCTCGCCTGTACCACGTACTCGCAGTTTGCCCGCAAAAAGAGAACGATGATAGAATGCAATGTCAAGGCTGCACAGCCCAGCTACCGGGGCCACCAGGTGCCATAGGTGCTTTCAAGGGAGGCGATATGTCGTACGAATATGAAATAAATGAACTGGCCAAGGAAGAATCCTGGCGGATGTTTCGGATAATAGGGGAATTTGTAGAGGGCTTTGATAATCTTTCCGGTATTGAGCCAGCAGTGACCATATATGGTTCGTCCAGACTGAGAACGGATGACAAGCTATATGCGGAGACGGAAGAAATAGCCTATCGGCTGGGACAATTAGGTTTCTCGATTATAAGTGGTGGGGGGCCAGGCGTAATGGAGGCTGCCAACAAGGGTGGCCGAAGGGCTGGTGTTACATCGGTCGGGCTGAATATCTCCCTTCCCGAAGAACAGGTCTGTAATGCCTACGCCACAAAGTCGATAACGTTCAACCACTTCTTCACTCGCAAAGTCATGCTGGTGAAATATGCCGTGGCGTTTGTCATAATGCCGGGTGGCCTGGGAACGCTTGACGAGCTGACAGAGATACTAACCCTGATGCAGACACACAAGATAAAACCCTTCCCTGTAATACTGTTCAATGGTGAATTCTGGAAGGGATTTCTGGATTGGTTGCGGAGCGCTGTCTTATCCAGGAAGTATGTCTCTAAGAAAGATTTCGACCTATTGAGAGTCCTGGATCGTCCTGATGAGGTGGTTGAGGCTATACAGAGATGGCATGTCGGGCACGAGGTTATTGGCAGGAAGGCCCTGCGCAGATGAGTGTGAGTCACCCTATTCAGCCTTTCCTGTCTGGCATGATGCGAGGGCAGATATAGAATCCGGCCTTCGTTTCTAGACTTGATATGTCTGATTGTGGCTGGGGGACTCAATGGCGCTCTTTATCAGCTTGACACCGGGCAATTTGGGGTGCTAGAATCCGCTTTTCTGTACGGAGGTGAGGAGATTTACGCTGTTATTGAAGTCGGTGGCAAGCAATATAAGGTAGCCCCGAAACAAACGATAGAAGTCGAGCGCCTGGATGTCGCTGAAGGCGACACAGTCGAGCTTGATAAAGTATTGTTTATTGGGGGGGATGGGGATACCCTTGTAGGGAATCCAATTATCAAGGGGGCTAAGGTTGTGGCTACTTCTCTGGGGGAGGCCAAGGGAGAGAAGATCATTGTATTTAAATATAAGTCTAAGGTCCGCTACCGCAGGAAGAAGGGACATCGCCAGACTTACACTAAAATATTAGTAAACGAAATTATTAAGGGTTAAGGAGAATCGGCATGGCACATAAGAAGGGCGGTGGCAGCTCGGTTTATGGACGAGATAGTGTATCTAAGCGCCTGGGAGTAAAGAAGTACGGAGGAGAACAGGTTCGCGCTGGAGCTATCTTGGTTCGGCAACGCGGGACTCGTATTATGCCGGGAGACAATGTTGGCCTGGGTAAAGATTATACCCTGTTTGCGTTAATAGACGGCCATGTCAAATATGAGCCAGCCACCAGATACAAGAAGAAGGTGAGCGTCTACAAATGAAAGCCAAGATCCATCCTAAGTATTATGACAAAGCCAAGGTGAGCTGTCTTTGCGGCAATACTTTCGCCATTGGTTCAACTAAGCCAGAAATCCGGGTAGAGATATGTGGTAAATGCCACCCCTTTTATACCGGTGAACAAAGGATAGTCGACTCCCTGGGGAGGGTGGAACGCTTTAAGAGGCGATACAAGGTGAAGTAGAACCCCTTCGGTTCTCTATTTCCTGTTGTGACAGCATTTGTTTGACCGAGACAGGTCTTTGCTCTCAAGATTCCTTGGGGAAACTGAAAATTCATTCAGCGCGGCTGCTTTCAGAGACAAACTTTATATTTTCAGCTGTTTCTATCATAATACTCTCAGGGATTTCTCATACTGGAAACGTGTGGCCTTCGTTTTAGATAACTAGGGAGATTAAAACACTAATGGCAGAGTCTTTTCATTACGGTGGCCAGGCAGTCATCGAAGGGGTGATGATACGGGGGAAGGAAGGCGTGGCCATATCTGTGCGTCAGCCTAATGGACAATTAAACGTGGTCAGGCAGCCCCTGGCCGGCATCTACAAAGGGCGTCTCAGAAGAATGCCTTTCATAAGAGGAATCATCGCTCTCGTTGAAACCCTGGTTTTGGGCACGCAGTCATTACTTCACTCTGCTCAAGTTGCGGCAGCAGAAGAAGGAGAAGGGAAAATACCTACGGCGCTTTTGTGGGGGACTGTGGCTGTCAGCCTTGCTCTGGGTGTAGCCCTTTTCTTCATGGTTCCTCTCTTCGCCACCCGCTATCTTATAGACCCTTACATAGAATCCGCCTTATTGAGCAATGTTTTTGAGGGACTTATCCGTATCGGCATCTTCATCGTTTACCTCGAGGTGATAAGTTTAATGCCTGATATTAAGAGGGTCTTTGCCTATCACGGAGCCGAGCACAAAGCGGTGAATGCCTATGAGGCAGGCGTTCCTTTGGATGTGGAGTCGGTCAAGAAATATTCTACTGCCCATGCTCGCTGCGGCACCGCTTTTCTATTCATTGTTCTAATCGTGGCTATTTTCGTCTTCGCCTTGGTTCCTCAGCCAACCCTATGGATACGCATAGTGTCTCGCATAGCCCTCATCCCGGTCATTGCGGTTATTAGCTATGAAATTATGAAATTCGGGGCAAGTCACATTAAGAACCCCGTAGTCCGAATTCTGCTGGCCCCCGGCTTATTGTTGCAAGCTATAACCACCAGGGAACCCGACGATAGTCAAATAGAAGCTGCTATATCGGCGCTGAACGAGGTTATCAAGATCGACCAAACTGCCGATTCTGGTTGCACTACATAGCAATGACGAGAAAGCAGTGTCACCAATCATATCAGAGAGTACGGACCATTGACAGAATAGTAGGCGTTTGCTACGCTATAAGGTAGCCACTGACCCTTGAGGCAGTGAGCTAGGGAACTGGATAGTTAGAAGTCCGCTTGGATCGGCGGCGACCGAGACGGACAACAGGAGTTGTTTGAATAACCCTCTCGGTTATGCCGAGAGGGTTTTTTGGTTTATGGTTATGTATAGCGCGATAACAGACGTTTCAGGAATTAAGGTCGGGCATTATACCGACAAGAAAGCAGCGACCGGCTGCACGGTAATACTTTGTGAGCGAGGGGCTGTGGCTGGCGTTGATGTCAGCGGCTCATCGCCCGGCACCAGGGAAACAGACCTGCTCCGGCCGGGAAATCTGGTGGAAAAGGTTCAAGCTATCGTTCTCAGCGGGGGCAGCGCCTTTGGCCTGGATGCTGCTACTGGCGTGATGAAATATTTGGAGGAGCGAGGATTTGGTTATGAGACCAGCGCTGGGAAGGTGCCGATCGTGCCAGCTGCCATTATTTTCGACCTGAACATAGGTGATTCTAGAGTCAGGCCTGGAGCCAATGAGGGTTATCAAGCTTGCCTGGCCGCTACCGATGGCAAAGTGGCTGAGGGGTGCGTTGGCGCCGGCACTGGGGCGACGGTGGGCAAAATTCTCGGCGTGGAAAGAGCAGTCAAAAGTGGTTTGGGGACTGCCAGTCAAAAAATAGCTGGAGATGTTGTGGTAGCTGCCTTAGTGGTTGTAAATGCCGTTGGAGATGTGATGGAACCGGGAACAGGGAAAATTCTGGCTGGACCTCGCAAGCCAGACGGAAGTGGATTCTTATCTACGTCCAAGCTGTTGAAAGGCGAGTTTAAGGAAGCAGTCCCGCCTTTTAATACCGTAATCGGTGCGGTGGCTACCGATGCCAGACTCAGTAAGGCTGAGGCAAACAGATTGGCCCGCGTAGCCCAGGTTGGTATTGCTCGTACTATTGACCCGTGTCATACCATGTATGATGGCGATGCCTTATTCGCGCTGTCTTTGGGGGAGAAAGAAGCTGACTTCAGTGCTCTGGGGGCAGCGGCTGCCGAGGTTGTCGCCGAAGCCATAATCAGAGCAATTAAAAGGGCGAAGACTCTAGCTGGTGTACCAGCGGCTATGGACGTAAGCAGATGCTGAAGGCCGGCTTTATTGGCGCGGGAACGACAGGCACTGCCCTGGCGGTAAGGCTCTCTCAAAAGGGATGGCCGGTGGTGGCTGTGTCCAGTCGAACTTTGTCCTCAGCACAGAGGCTAGCCAAAAGGGTTCCCAGCTGCCAGGTTTATCATACAGCTCAAGAACTAGCAGATCTTGCTGAAATGGTCTTCATCACCACTCCTGATGATGTTATCGCGCAAGTGTGCAGCGAAGTTCACTGGCACAAAAAACAGAGCGTTCTGCATTGCAGCGGCGCCCATTCCGTAGATATTCTAGGACCGGCAAAGAAGCTCGGGGCCGCTGTTGGTTCCTTTCACCCGTTGCAGACTTTTGCCGATGTTGACCAGGCCATAGCAAACTTGCCCGGCTCTACCTTTGCCCTGGAAGCCGAAGAGCCACTATTATCAACGCTGAAGGAGCTGACTCGGCTTCTGAACGGCAACTGGGTGGAACTTAAGCCAGGGGATAAAGTGCTGTATCACGCAGCCGCCGTCTTCGCCTGCAATTATCTGGTGACCTTGGTTAAGTTGGCTCAGGACTTGTGGAAGGACTTCGGAGTATCGCCAAAAGAGGCGACGAGGGCTTTGCTGCCTTTGCTCAGAGGGACGCTGAACAACATTGACAATATTGGCTTGCCTAATTGCCTCACCGGTCCTGTGGCACGCGGGGATTTGGGCACCATAGAGAAGCATTTGAGGGCTCTTGATGCCAGGAGCCCGTCCTTGCTTACTACCTATAAGGAACTAGGACTTCAGACTATTCCTATTGCTCTGGCTAAAGGCAAGGTTAATGAACAGAAGGCAGAAGAAATGAGAGCTTTACTTTCTTTCCAAAGAAAGTAAACAAAGAAACCTTATGCTGAGGGAGGTAGAAATGAGAACTATGCTGAAAAGCAAAATCCACCGAGCCCGGGTTACTCAGGTTGACCTAGATTACGAAGGCAGTATCACTATTGATCGGTCTCTCATGGAGGCTAGTGACATCTTGCCCTTCGAAAGGGTGGAAGTGCTGAACGTCAATAATGGAGCCAGGTTCAGCACCTACGCTATTGAAGGTGAGGCGAATTCGGGGATTATTGGCATCAATGGCGCTGCCGCCAGGCTGGTGGCCAAGGGCGATATAGTTATCATCCTCTCGTATTGCCAGGTTCCTGATGATGAGGCAATCAATATGACCCCCAGCATAGTTCGTGTGGATAGTCAAAACAGAACCGTTGAGCCTTTACCTATGGTTCCTCAATGGGAAAGAATTCAGAAGTCAGTAGCCAGTAGGGGTGACCTTTGATTGCTAAATCCTGACTACGATTTTAGGGGGAAGAAATGCGAGTTACTATTATAGAGATAAAAGAGATGAAGCACAGGAAAGAAAAGATACCTATGCTTACCGCTTATGACTATGTGACGGCCAAGATAGTTGACGAGGCTGGTGTGCCTTTGATATTGGTCGGGGACAGCTTGGGGAATGTGATATTGGGCTATGAGTCAACTATCCCGGTGACCATGGAGGAGATGATTCATCATACCAAAGCTGTAGTGAGAGGAGCTAAGAAGGCCTTAATAATAGGCGATATGCCGTTTATGACCTACCATATCAGCGTCTCCGACGCTTTACATAATGCTGCAAGGTTTATTCAGGAAGGGGGGGCTCAGGCAGTGAAGTTAGAAGGCGGTGAGATTGTCGCTGAGACCGTAAAACGATTTGTTGATTGTGGCATACCGGTTATGGCTCACATTGGAGTGACTGCGCAATCAATTCACCAGCTAGGTGGCCATAAAGTGCAAGGGAAAACACTAGAGCTAGCACAGAAATTGCTCAAAGACGCTCGCATTTTAGCGGAAGCAGGTGCGTTTAGTCTGGTTTTGGAATGTGTGCCGGCGCCTCTTGCCAGAGTAATAACTCAAAGCATAAGTATCCCTACGATTGGCATTGGTGCTGGGCCTGATTGTGATGGTCAGGTTCTGGTAATCAGCGATATGCTGGGTCTTTATACCGACTTTGTGCCCAAGCATGCCAAGCAATATGCCAAGTTGGCATCTGAAATGAAGACTGCCGTTGCTAGCTACATAGCTGAAGTTAAGTCACAGAGCTTCCCCACCATGGAACACAGTTTTACCATGGACGAAAGCCTTATCAAACAGCTAAAGGCTGAAAGCTAGCGGTATGCAGGTAGTAAAGACTATATCCGAGATAAGGGCATTGAGGCAGAAGCTCAAGCGGCACAGTGGGCTTCGTCCCCACTATGGGCTTTCTTCACGAGGGTCATCTGGCTTTGGTGAAAAGGGCAAAGGTAGAGAATTCCGCTGTTATTGTTAGCATTTATGTCAACCCTACTCAATTCGGCCCAAAGGAGGATTTTGGCGCTTACCCCCGAGACCTCGATCGTGACCTGGAGCTGTTGCGGAAAGAGGGAACAGATATCGTCTTTGTCCCGCTTGATGATGAGATGTACCCACCTGGATTCAGCAGTTGGGTGGATGTAGAGAAGGTGACCGAGCGACTTGAGGGAGCATCTCGTCCGGGGCATTTCAGGGGCGTAGCCACCGTAGTGGCCAAGCTATTCAATATTGTCCAGCCAACCAGGGCCTACTTCGGGCAAAAAGATGCCCAGCAGGTAGTGGTCATCAAGAGAATGGTGGCTGACCTTGATATGAACCTGGAAGTTGTGGTTGTGCCTACGGTCAGGGAGAGCGACGGTCTGGCCATGAGCAGTCGCAATATTTACCTTAACCCCGAAGAACGCCAGACAGCCACGATATTGTTCAAGGCTCTCACGTTAGCCCGGAAATTAAGAGGGGGTGGAGAAAAAGATGCTGAAAAGATTCGCCGGCAAATGACCGCGCTTATCCAAAAAGAACCTCTGGCCCAGATTGGCTATGTCAGCATCGCTGATGCCGGAACACTGGAAGAACTGGACTTGCTCGACCGCCCCGCAGTGGCTTCCCTAGCCGTCAGGATAGGCAAAACCCGGTTAATAGATAACATGCCCCTAGAATAAGGCCTCCTGTGTTATTGTAGAGCTTCTGTCATCTATCGGCCCTCGTTTTTCCTCTTTGTAGCACGTGTTAAATGAGGCGCCATCCATCCCATGCAGAACTGCACGCGGAAGAGAACGTCACTATTGAGTCATGCTGATTTTTGTAACTAATAGATAGAACGTGTTATAGTGGAAGCTACCCAAACAAGCAATGATTACATTGAGACAAAAGGAGGGCTAGATATGGCGATGGATTCTGAATCCGGGAATACAGTTCTGAGATTGTGGCTTCTGCTCCACCGGGTCCGCGACGCACTTGTTGCGTGCGAGGATTCAATATTTGCGGAATGCGGGATTACCACAGAGCAGTTCGCGGTGCTCGCGGCTGTGAAATCACGCGGTGGTTCTTTAAGGCCGACCGACCTAGCCTTGATTCTGGAACGTAGCCCAAACAGCGTCAGTATGCTGGTCGACCGCATGGTCAAAGCTGGTCTGGTCAAAAGGACAAGAGACAGGAGTGACCGCAGAGTAGTAAATGTGACTTTGACCAGCAAGGGGGAGAACGCCGTTGAACCGGCAACTCCGGCGGGCTGGGAGTTCATCCAGAAAATCCTGTCACCGATATCATATAAGGACAAGCATGCCCTGGCCAGTATGCTTGAGACAGTAAAATGTGAGTTACTTGGGTACCTGAATCCCGAAGTGGATATGACGGAAATCATTAGAAATAGTGTCACAAACCAGCCTGGTTTATATGAACGGATGATCAAGAACATTCTTCCCTCAGGCTCTGCAGCCAAACGTCGGGGTGGCAAGAAGGGGAATACCAAATAATGGGGACAATGGACTTGATTGACGGTGGCTGGCGTGCAGGAAACCTGCAGTGTCCGCAATCATCCCGAAATACTAAATTTACTACGAACAAATAGTCCTGGTTCTGGGTTGATTTGACAACCAAAAAGCCCTATTGTATAATGAGCATACTCCTCAACGGAGATTATTTTCGCACGTTAACAACTGAATAGGTTTTGTGTTCTGTCTGGCGTGAGTCAAGGGAGTAAGAGCATAGAGTGGATGCCTTGGCATCAGCAGCCGAAGAAGGGCGTGGCAAGACTGCGAAAAGCCTCAGTCAGCTGTCTAGCTAGCTTAGCTGGGGATTCCCGAATAGGGCAACCCACTTGGGTGAAACCCAAGCACTCGCGAAAGCGAGGGGGAACTGGGCGAACTGAAACATCTTAGTAACCCGAGGAAGAGAAATCAACCGAGATTCCCTGAGTAGTGGCGAACGAAAGGGGAACAGCCCAAACCAAGATAGCTAAGTGGACTTAGAGCCTAAGCTATTTTGGGGTTGCAAGGCATAAGGGGCAGAGTCTAAGGTCTGCCGCAGAGTGACAAAACTCTTCCTTAGTCAAATGCTTCTGGAACGGGCAACCATAGAAGGTGATAGTCCTGTAGGCGAAAAGGAAAAGTCTCTGCTTGTGTTCTTGAGTACCACGGGACACGTGGAATCCTGTGGGAAGCAGGGGGGACCATCCTCCAAGGCTAAATACTGCTGATGACCGATAGTGAACTAGTACCGTGAGGGAAAGGTGAAAAGCACCCCGGGAGGGGAGTGAAATAGAATCTGAAACCCTATGCTTACAAGCAGTCAGAGGTCCGATTTATCGGA
>CAVSBM010000007.1:0-201393 GCA_963726175.1 uncultured Chloroflexia bacterium
ATATGAATCATAATTCATATACTGTAAAAAGTCAATAACTCCTAGATTAGGCGGTGCTTCAAACAACTGACAGACTACGTGAAACAAGAGGAAAACAAAGCGGGATGCCTAGATGCTATACCTGCTTCTTCTGTTTCTGCCGGCCTAGGTAATCCTCGATAGCTAGCTTAAGCGCCTCCTCGGCCAGGACCGAGCAGTGCATCTTGACCGCCGGCAGACCATCTAGAGCTTCGGCAACTGTTTTATTGGAGATTTTCAGGGCCTCTTTTATGCTTTTGCCCTTCACTATCTCAGTAACCATGGAGCTGGTGGCAATGGCGGCTCCGCAGCCGAAGGTCTTGAATTTGGCGTCCACGATGATACCGTCCTTTACCTTGATATATAGCTCCATAATATCGCCGCAGACGGGATTCCCGACATGGCCCACACCATCAGGGTTCTCTATCTCCCCGACATTGCGAGGATTCTTGAAGTGGTCCATCACTTTCTTGCTGTACTGTGACCAGACATCAGGCATTTCCTCTGCTCCTATTTCTGACTCTTCAAAAGCGGGGACATAGCTCTCAACTTGGCGACGATTCCAGGCAAGACCTCCAGGACTCGTTCAATATCTGCCTCGCTGTTCTCTCGCCCAGGGTGAACCTGAGAGAGCCATGAGCTTGCTCGGGCGAAAGCCCCAGCGCCAGAAGAACATGGGATGGTTCCAAGCTTGCCGAGCTACAGGCTGAGCCCGTGGAAGCACAGATACCCTCTAGGTCGAGATTCAAAAGCATGGATTCCCCTTCCACGAAATCAACGCTGACATTGACATTGTTGGGCAGCCTTGTCGTGGGATGACCATTCAAACCAATGTGGTCAATCTTCTTCACGAGACCTTCAATTAGTTTATCCCGAAGATAAGCCAGCCGTTCTGCTTCCTTGCTCATCTCCTGCGCAGCAAGTTCCACCGCCTTGCCCAGCCCCACGATAGCTGGGACATTCTCGGTACTGGCCCTGCGCCTTTTTTCCTGCTCCCCTCCCTGCATAAGGGGAACTAATTTAGTGCCCTTCCTAACATACAGCGCTCCTACTCCTTTAGGTCCGTAGAATTTATGCCCTGAGATGGAAAGTAAGTCTACCTTGAGCTCATCCACATTCACTGGAATATGCCCCACAGTCTGCACGGCATCGCTATGAAAATAAATGCCTGCTCCTTTGGCAATTCTACCTACTTCCGCCACAGGCTCTATGGTGCCCACTTCATTGCTGGCATGCATGACTGAGATAAGGATGGTTTTATCGGTAATGGCTTTCTTGACATCATCAGGATTGGCCAGACCATATTTGTCCACCGGCAGGTACGTTATCTGGAATCCCCTTTTCTCCAGAAACTTGCAGACCTCCAGAACCGCATGGTGCTCAATGGAGGTGGTGATGATGTGATTTCCCTTGCGTTCGCTGGCATAGGCGACGCCCTTCACTGCGAGATTGTCCGCCTCCGTGCCTCCGCTGGTAAAAACAATCTCGTCGTTCTGGGCGCCGATAAGTTCCGCTACTTTAGTCCTTGCCTCTTCTACAGCCCCCCTTGCCTCCTGTCCGTAAGAATAGATGCTCGAAGGATTGCCAAAGGCCTCGGTGAAATAAGGCAGCATGGCCTTCACCACCTCAGGATGAGTTGGGGTGGTGGCAGCGTGGTCCAGATATATTCTTCGCATCTAACCTTCTACAATATCTCCGATAACAGAATCAACTCTTACCCCCTTGGCGGCTACCCAGGCAATCCCACGCTCGATATCTTCTCCTTTCCCCTCCAATTCAAGAATCATCCATCCCTTGTCTCCGTTTATATCGACGCGGCGGATATTAGTCACCACTTTGAACCGCTGACCGAGGTTGTAAATGATGGGTTTCTTGATCAGCTCCGGGGGAAAGGTGAACGTTACTCCAAGCTTGACCATCTTGTCCTCTGGGTATTCCTTCCAAGACTAATATTGTAGCATGAGTGGAATGTTGCAGATTCAAGTTCGTCATTTGAACCTTTGGCCCACCTGAGATATCATTCGCCTAGAGGTCAAACAGTTGTCAACCACCCTCCAGATGGAAAGACATGAAAGTATTTAATACTTTGACCGGACAAAAGGAGGATTTCCACCCCCGTGGTGCAGTGGTAACCATGTATGTCTGCGGGATTACCGCTTACGACGAAAGCCATATCGGGCATGCTATGACCTACATAATCTTCGATGTAATCAAGCGCTATCTGAGATTCAAAGGCTATAAAGTTAAACACGTACAAAACTTCACCGACATAGACGATAAGATTATAGAGCGCGCCAATCGGTTAGGGATGCCGCCAGCAGAACTGGCCAGTAAATACATTGATCAGTACTTTGCTGATATGGATGCATTGAATATAGAGCGGGCCGATGTCTATCCCAAGGCAACCGAAGAAATACCAAAGGTTATTGAAGTTATTCAAGGTTTGCTTGCTAAAGGTTACGCTTATGAATCTGAGGAGAGTGTTTACTTCCGCGTCAGGAATTTTCCCGACTACGGCAAGCTAAGTCACCGGAATTTATCGGAGATGATTTCTAAAGCGGGCACCTACGAAGAAAAGAAGGAATATCCGTTAGATTTCGCCTTGTGGAAAGCGTCAAAGCCTGGAGAACCCTTCTGGGAGAGTCCTTGGGGGAAGGGTAGACCAGGGTGGCACATAGAGTGCAGTGCTATGGCGCTAAAGTACCTCGGCAGCACTATTGATATCCATGGTGGCGGGCAAGACCTCGTCTTCCCTCATCACGAGAATGAAATAGCTCAATCAGAAAGTTTTACCCAGGAGACTCCTTTTGTCCGATACTGGCTACATAATGGGTTGATGCAGCAGGATAAGCAAAAAATGAGTAAGAGTACAGGTAATTTGGTAAGCATCAAAGACGCCCTAGACCGCTTTAGCTCTGATGCTATTCGCCTTTTTATCCTTAGCTCACATTATAGGAATCCACTTACCTATAGTGAAGAGGCTCTGGAAGCAAGCGAGAGGGGCGCGGAAAGACTACGTTGGGCATTGACCCATCGAGCTAATGTAGACGGGAGAGTTGTCATACTCGACACGGAACCTTTTGAGCAAAAATTTGTTGAAGCCATGGACGACGACTTCAATACTGCGCAGGCAATAGCTGTCCTCTTTGAGTTGGCGAAGGAAATCAATCGAGGCACTGAACAGGGTGTAAACATAACTAAAGCGCAGCATACCCTACTGAAGCTAGCAGGCATCCTAGGTCTTACTTTAAAGGAAAAGACACAGCCCACACCCGACGCTGAAGCATTTATCAGTCTTCTAGCATCCACTAGAGATGATTTGCGTCAAAACCAGCAGTGGCAGCTAGCCGATAAAATTAGAAGTGGATTGACCGATTTAGGAGTAACCCTTGAAGATACCCCTCAAGGAACAAGATGGAAGTATAATAAGAGATAGCTACTACAGTATGACCCAAAATCTCCATGGGAATCCTTTTCTTTTGAAGGGAAAGGACAGGCGAGGATGTATTCCCCCTCTACTACCTCCAGCCCACTATGAAATTGCCACAGCTCCATAAATCTTAACGGGATTTTAGCATTTAGATGTTACAATTCAAAGATCAGACGTCAAAAACCAAAATGACGACTCAAAATGTAAAGCGTTTACAAGCTGGACTGATAAATCAGGTAACCACAAGAATTTGGAGACCAGAAACTAAGAAAAGAGATAGTTCTGTGATATAGTGTTTAGAGATTAAGTTGCTGGAGGCAACTGGTTGTTGACTGGTTTCTTCCAGCATCAACGCTTAGTTCTGATGAAATTGGAGCAGCCGCAAACTAAGACGAAGGTTGATACGCAGTGAAAAGAATTGTCTTCCTTATTATGGCCAGTCTTTTGGTGATAGGGTTGGTACTACCGGGCTGTGGTGAAGCAAAACCCGAGCCAGTACGTCTGTGTCTTCGAGGGTGGGAAAATTAACATCGGTATAGCCGGGGAACTGAACTGCCACAGCTGGCGTGATGCAATGGACAGGCGCCACGCTGGCACAGGAGGCAATCAACCGCAATGGCGGGGTAGACATAGACGGCGTGTCCTATATCTTGGAGTTGGTTCCCATAGAGACCGGTGAAGAGACCGTGGACCCTAGTGGTCTCACTGGCGTATCGGATCTTACGGCCGCGATAACGACGTGGACTTCATTCTCGGCGGTTTCCGACCAGAAGCCGTTGAGGTCTATCGAGATGTGGCTATGGAGAAGGGGATGATTTTCATCGACTGTGGTGCTGCCGCAGAGACGCTACAGCACAGCGTAGTCGACGACTACGCGGGCTATCGATTCTGGTTCAAGGGCACGCCGTACAATGAGTATTTTCTGGGTCAGAGCGTTGTGAGGATACTGGGAGCGGTGGCAATAAAGCTCAGAGAGGAAATGGGAGTGGCAGCTAATTATGCGCTGAATGCCACCATAATCGCTGACAATTTGGCATGGGCCTATGAGCAAGTAGTAGTCATCAAGGAACTGCTAGGGGGTATAAACGTGACTCTTGTCCATGACCCATATTGGGTACATGCAAGGGGAAGTACAATAGAAATGCAGAATGTACTGACCTCGATAGCAGGCTTAGATCCCCAGTTCATCATCCCCGTATTCTCTGCGGAGGCTGGTGCTCTGTATGACGTGCTGCGTGCGTCTTCTGTACCGAATGCTATGTCAGTAGGCATTAACGCAATGGCCCAGCTTAAGAGCCCTTGGGGTGCTGGTAACCTTACCACAGCTCCCCCGGGCGGCCCTGCCTGTGCTTATGAGGTTATACTGGATACCTGGGCAGAGGGGTTAGAGCAGACCGAGAAGACGGGAAATTTCCTTACCGAGTTCATGAATTCTACCGCAGGAGAGTACCCACTCAATACCGCTGCTACCTATGATGCGCTTTTTGGTCTGAAAGCAGCTATCGAAGCGGTGGCGAGGTACGACGCAGTTAACGGGACTGCCTACGCAAACGCTGATGACATCATTCAACTGGCTGGAAGCTCCGGCAAACGCCCAGGTGACCACGACTGGCTTGATTGCCTATTATCCCAGGCCGGGAACCACAGCCGCCGGGAAGCCAGCGCTCACTGAGGCTCAGGTACGTTCGTTGTACGATCTTGATACCTACAACTATACATATACGTATGATGCAAAGGACTGGACAATGCCGCCGCATACCACTCACGACCTGGCCTACGGTCCTGGTTTATTGACCGGCATTGGCGCCCAGTGGCAATGGGATGGAACGGCTGGTACATGGAAGAAGGTTGGCGTCTGGCCCATGGATTTCGGGGACGAGTACGACGAAGCCTTGACGGACCAGTACGGCTGCTGGAACTTTGCTTATAACGGCACGAAGTCCCTTGTAATACCACAGAACATAATTGAGCACCACAGGCCGTAGAGCACTTGGAGGTGTCACAGAGATTGCCGAGCTTCGCTGGCCATGACATCCCCGCCGAGTCTTTGCGGGACTGACGAAGTCAACCAAAGCAATCTTGGTGGAGGGGCGTCGGAACTACCACATACCCTTCAGATGCTCGCAATGGCAAATGAGAAATGGTTCAGAGTGCCCAGAACCTCTTAGGTGGCTAGACATTGCCTGACGACGGGGGTATACTAGCTGGCACGTCTTCGAAGCCGCTACTCCGGCGGCTAAAGGAGGCTGACTGAGGATGGACGAAGTTACTATTTCCCGTGCTATTGTCGAAAGCTACATGAAGGACTTCGTGGGGGCGATGGAGACCGACGTGGCTGTAGCTGGGGCAGGACCGGCCGGGCTTGTCGCTGCATACTACCTGGCGAAAGAAGGAACAAAAGTGGTAGTATTCGAGAGACAGCTTCGTGTGGGTGGTGGCATGCCTGGGGGAGGGATGATGTTTAACCGCATCGTCATTCAAGAGGAAGGCAAGCGGATATTAGATGAGTTTGATGTATCGACAAAAGAATACCGAAAAGGGTACTACATCGCTGATTCGCTGGAGGCTATTTCCACTATGTGCTCCAGGGCGATAAAAGCCGGGGCGAAGGTTTTCAATTTGATTAGCGTTGAAGACGTGATGATTCGGGAAGGTGACAGGATTACCGGGCTTGTTTTGAATTGGAGCGCTGTCTCCTGGTCCAAGCTCCATGTGGACCCCTTAACTGTGAGGTGTAAGGTGGCTGTAGATGCCACCGGGCATGATGCTGAAATCTGCTCTATCGTGGTAAGAAAGATAGGTCCGAAGTTAAGGACGAAGACAGGGGAAGTCATGGGCGAGAAGGCTATGTGGGCTGAGAGAGGCGAGATGGAGATTTTGAAGAATACCAGGGAAGTCTATCCCGGATTAGTGGTTGCCGGTATGACAGCTAACGCCGTTTTTGGTTCCCCGAGGATGGGAGCCATTTTTGGTGGCATGCTCTTATCCGGTAAAAAGGCTGCTACAGTTGCCATGAGATTACTTGAACAAGGCTAGATTTGCTATGGCAAAGACGATAGCTGAAATCAACGAAAAGATCAGAAAAGGTAAGGCGGTGGTGGTGACCGCCGAGGAAGTGATCAACATCGCCAGGGAAAAAGGCGTACGCAAGGCAGCCGAGGAAATTGATGTCGTCACCACCGGCACCTTCAGCCCCATGTGCGGGTCTGGCGCGTTTCTCAATGTCGGACACTCCAGGCCCAGGATAAAACTGGGCGGCGGCAAGGTTTACCTTAACGATGTTCCGGTCTATACCGGCATAGCTGCTGTGGATGTTTTCATCGGGGCAACCGCCCTTCCTGATGACGACCCCAGAAATAAGTTCTATCCCGGGGAGTTCAATTATGGCGGTGGATATGTAATACAGGAGCTGGCAGCGGGAAAAGACATAAGGCTTGTGGCTACGGCTTACGGAACGGACTGCTACCCCAGGAAGAAGCTGGAGACCCTGATCAACATTAAGGACATAAATGAGGCAATTCTATTTAATGTCAGGAATGCCTACCAGAACTACAACGTAGCAGTGAACCTCTCCGATAAGGTCCGCTATACCTATATGGGCGTGCTCAAGCCGAATCTGGCCAATGCTAACTACTGTTCGGCGGGGCAACTGTCACCGCTGTTGAATGACCCTTTCTATAAGACTATTGGAGTTGGGATGAAGATTTTCTTGGGTGGTGGGATAGGTTATGTGGCGTGGCATGGTACCCAGCATAACCCAACTGCCCTCAGGGGGGACAATGGGGTGCCGCGGCGGGGTGCAGGGACATTGGCTGTGATTGGAGATTTGAAGCAAATGAAGCCGGAATGGCTGGTCGGGACAAGCATGCTCGGTTATGGGTGCACATTGACCGTGGGCATAGGCGTCCCCATCCCTATACTTTCTGAGGAGATTCTCCGCTACACTACGGTGAGCGATGCTGACATTCTGGCTCCCATAGTGGACTATTCCGAGGCTTATCCTCAGAGAGAGCCTGATATTCTGGGAGAAGTCAGCTACGCTGAGCTCATGAGCGGTCACATAAAAGTCCAGGGGAAGGATGTGCCGACGTCTTCCTTGTCTAGCTATCCCAAAGCTGTGGAAATCGCCGGCATTCTGAAGCAGTGGATAGAGAAGGGCGAGTTCTTGCTTACGGAGCCAGTGGCTCCATTGCCCGGCGTGGAGTCAGGCATAAGTTTTAAGCCGCTCAAGGAAAGACCAATATCTTAAACGATGACAAATGACAAGGCTCAAATGACAAAGAGGAGTGGTTTTGGCATTGGGGGATTTGGACCTTATTTGCCATTTGGATTTGTTTGGAGGTTAGGATTTTGTACATATGAATGTTTCTAGAAGAATAGTCCTTCACTTTCCGCCCAATATGACGGGGCAGCCGGTCGTTTGCCGCCTGGTTAAGGATTTCGGTCTCACCTTCAATATCATTAAGGCTTCCATATCGCCAGGACAAGAAGGACTACTGATCCTAGAGCTAAGCGGTGAGCGGAAGAACTACGACAAGGGCATCAAGTATCTCACCGAGACCGGGATAGAAATCCAGTCCTTGAGCCAGGATGTCGTCCGTGACGAAGCCAAGTGCACTCATTGTGGAGCCTGCATTACCATTTGTCCCACGGAGGCTTTTGTCCTGGAGCCAAAAACCAGGAAGGTGCTCTTTGACCATAATAAATGTGTCGTCTGCGGGCTATGTGTCAAGGCTTGTCCTCCTCGCGCGATGATATTGTATTTCTGACCGCAGAAATACAAGAAGCAAAGGTCAAAACCGAAAATGACAAATCAAAGTGCTGTGGTTTTTGGTTTTTGCATTCCTAAGCAATTTGTTTAGGATTTAGAGATCAGGATCTTCTATACGATCATGTATGAGCCACGTTTCTACCGTCACTGGATTAAGGACGACGATTTGGTTTCCTTTGAGGTGGCGGTGAAGCAAACAGACTTGTACATCCGTTCCCGGCGTAATCTGAAGGACAAAGCTCTCGATTCTGTGCTAAAGCACCGCGGGCCTCTAGAGTCATATATTGGGCGTCATCCTCTTTTCTTGACCACATTGGACCCTTACCAGGCTGAAGCCGAAGCCCCGGCTATCGTCAAAGAAATGGCCAGGGTGTCTCAGCTAACAGGTGTTGGCCCCATGGCGGCGGTAGCTGGCGCCATTGCTGAAGCAGTCGGCAGGGACTTACTGGCTTTCTCGCCGGAGGTAATTGTGGAGAATGGTGGCGACATTTTTCTGAAGATATCCAAGAAGAGGCTGGTGGGCATCTATGCCGGGCAATCCTCTTTTACCAAGAAGATTGCCCTGGAAATCATGCCCCGAGAAACACCGCTGGGGGTATGTACGTCTTCTGGAACCGTAGGACATTCTCTAAGCCTGGGCAGCGCCGATGCCGTTATTGTCCTCTCACCCTCGACAGCGTTAGCTGATGCCGCAGCTACAGCCCTGGGCAATATAGTCAAGGCCGCAGATGATATTCCTCAGGCAATCGAAAAAGCCCAGAGTATCGAGGGGTTACGTGGTCTGGTTATCATTGTGGGCGACAAGATGGGTGTCTGGGGCAAGGTGAGAATCGTGTCCCTTGGTTAAACCGCCCACGAGAATCTTGTGATTTTCGTGTAGGGTCTTTTGATTTGGAATCAGATCTTGCTTGTGGTCTCCAAAAAGTCGCGAGACGTTTGGGTTAATCTAGTCCTTTCCTTTTTGCCCTGACCAGTGATAAAGTTTCAAGCAATGAAAAAGTCACCCAACCTGCACGTGCAATTAGCCCCGCGGCATGCTAAGGGATTAGCTCTGTCTAATCCTGTGATGATAGCAGCGGGCATAGCTGGTTATGGCATAGAGTATGCTGAGATTGTTGATATTCAAAAACTAGGCGCTATTGTCTGTAAAGGGACAACGCTTATGCCCAGAAGAGGTAATGCTCAACCACGACTGGTGGAAACTGCTGGTGGTCTGCTTAATTCGGTGGGCTTGGAGAACATTGGTGTTGACGCCCTCATTGAAGAAAAAGCGCCCGTATGGGCAAGGTGGCAAGTTCCGGTTATCGTCAATGTTGCTGGCGAAACAATGGACGAATATGTGGCTGTGAGCCGAAAATTAGAAGGCGTGCCTGGGGTCAGCGGCATTGAGCTGAATATTAGCTGCCCAAATATTTCTGCAGGTGGGATGGAATTTGGTGTTGCCCCCAAGCTCGCGGCTCAGGTAACTTCAGCAGTTAAGGCTGTCACCAGTTTGCCGGTTATCGTCAAGTTGAGTCCCAACGTAACCGATATCAAGGGAATCGCTTTAGCCGTGCAAGAAGCTGGAGCTGATGCCATATGTCTGATTAACACACTGAAAGGCATGGCAATTGATACAAACAGAAGAAAGCCTTGCCTGGGAAATATTGTGGGTGGAGTCTCTGGTCCCGTTATCAAACCTGTGGCTCTTCACATGGTGTTCGAGGCAGCCAAAGTTGTCAATATTCCGGTGATAGGATGCGGCGGCATCGCCTGTGCTGAGGATGCCCTGGAGTTCATTATGGCTGGAGCTACTGCCATACAGATTGGCACAGCCTGCCTCACCAGTCCTCACATCTGTCTCACTATACTGGCAGGGATAAAGCATTTTATGCTGGCCAAAGGGGTGGAGAATATCACGGACCTTATTGGTGCTGCCCATCACTCAGCATCCTGAGCGCTGGGTTGTTTCTTTCTGGATGAAGCGGATGATGTCCTCCGTGGAAGTGCCAGGGCCAAAAACAGCTTTTACGCCCATTTGTTGTAAAGCGGGGATATCGTCCTCAGGTATTATGCCCCCAGCGATCACCAGGGTATCTTCTCTACCTTTTTTTCTCAGTCCCTCTATGATTGATGGAAAGAGCTCCAAATGAGCTCCCGACAAGATGCTCAACCCAATAACGTCTACGTCCTCCTGGATGGCTGCCTCGACAATCATCTCGGGAGTTTGTCGGATGCCAGTATAGATCACCTCCATGCCGGCGTCCCGCAAAGCTCTGGCTACCACTTTGGCGCCTCGGTCATGCCCGTCTAGGCCAGGCTTGGCTAGCAGAACACGAATCCTACCTTTGTTCATAGTCCACTCCTTCTAGGCTTTCTGACAGAGCTCAACCAGCACCCCTCTAAGCGATTTGGGGTGAATGAAAGCTACCATGCCCTCGAAGCCAGGGCGAGCCTTCTTGTCAATCAATTCTATCCCCCTTTTGGAAAGGTGGCTAAGCTCCTTATCTACATCGTCCACTTCAAACGTTATGTGGTGAAGTCCCTCTCCTCTTTTCTCCAGGATTTTAGCCATATTACTGTCGGGAAGTGGCTCCAGAAGCTCCAGATTAGCACCCTGCCCTAAGGAAAGGATGGCTGCCTTCACTCCCCGCTCCTGCGAGAGTTTCAATCTTATCAACCTTAGCGCCGAAACAATCCTTATAAAGCTTTATCGCTTCATCCATGTTGCTGACTAGGATACCGATGTGGTCAACTCTTCTGGCCATTTTCCCTCCTTTAAAACTAGTACATAGACCCTGAAGGTTTCTTCTCAAAAGACCAGGAATTCCTTTTGAGTAGAAAAAATCTTGCGGAGTACATCGCATATTTCCCCCAGGGTACCATAAGCCTCCACACATTCAAGGCAGGCGGGCATAGTATTATCCTTGCTTCGGGCGACATCCTCCAATCGCCTAAGCGCCTGTTTGACTTTGCCGTTGTCCCTGTCCTTCCTGACCTGAGCAGTCCTCTCCTTCTGTCTTTTTTCCACCTCGGGTTTGACCCGCAGCAGTCCCACTATTTTAGGATAGGGAGAGACGAATTTGTTTACCCCCACCACGGTGCGTTTTCCACTTTCAATTTCCTTCTGGTACCGGTAGGAGGAGTCCTGAATTTCCCTCTGTTGATATCCTTGCTCTATGGCAGCTACGGCGCCACCCAGGCTATCAATTTTGGCGATATACTCGCTGGCTTCCTTTTCCAGGTTGTTGGTTAGATGCTCTATATAATAAGAACCACCAAGAGGGTCAACGACATTGGCAATGTCACTCTCGTAGCCCAATATTTGCTGAGTCCGCACAGCTATGGTCACTGCTTCTTCAGAAGGTGGAGCATAGGCTTCGTCGAAAGAGTTAGTGTGCAGTGATTGAGTACCTCCCAAGGTCGCCGCCAGGGCTTCTAAGGCCGTGCGCACAATATTATTATGCGGCTGCTGTGCAGTGAGGCTGCATCCGGCAGTTTGAGTGTGAAAGCGAAGCATCCAGGAGCGTGAATCTCTAGCTCCAAACCTCTCTCTCATAGTCTTCGCCCACAGGCGTCGTGCTGCTCTAAACTTGGCAATTTCTTCAAGGAAGTTGATGTGGCTATTGAAGAAGAATGAGAGCCTGGGAGCGAATGCATCTACATCAAGCCCGGCATCGATAGCTGCCTGAACATAGGCAATACCATTAGCCAGGGTGAAGCCAATTTCCTGAGCCGCGGTGGAACCTGCTTCTCGTATATGGTACCCACTGATGCTGATGGTGTTCCAGCGAGGGACATGCTTGGCACAATAAGCAAATATGTCAGTGGCCAACCTCATAGAAGGACGGGGTGGGAAGATATGGGTGCCCCGGGCGATGTACTCCTTAAGTATGTCATTTTGGGTAGTGCCGTTCAACTCGGTGGGCTCAACTCCTTGCTTCTTGCCCAGAGCGATATACATGGCCAGGAGAATCGGCGCAGTGGCATTTATAGTCATAGAAGTGCTTACCTTGTCCAGAGGTATATCCTGGAAAAGAATCTCCATATCACGGAGGCTGTCTATGGCAACGCCAACCTTGCCTACCTCACCTCTAGCTAAGGGGTGGTCGGAGTCATAGCCAATTTGTGTTGGCAGGTCGAAGGCTACGCTCAGGCCAGTCTGCCCTTGCTCCAAGAGATAGCGGTACCTCTGGTTGGTTTCCTCAGCAGTGCCGAAGCCTGAGTACTGGCGTATCGTCCATATTCTGCCGCGATACATATTCGGTTGGACGCCCCGGGTAAAGGGATACTCTCCGGGATAGCCTAAATCTCGAACGTAGTCGAAGTCTGGCAGATCCTCCGGTGTGTAAACAGTGTCGATCGCCGTACCGGAACTGGTTTCAAACTTCTCCTGGCGCTCAGCAGCCCGCTTTAAAGCCGGAGTTAATATAGTGTCGCGCCATTCTTGCTTGGTTCTATTGGCCATAGCTACCCCCTGAGTTAAAGAAGATTTGCCTGATGGAGCATTCTTATGTGCAGGCATAACCCTTGGCAGTGGAGGATTCAGCATCCCCATCAAGACCTAGACTATCGCTGGAACCGCCGCCCAGAACTGGCATGTCCCAGTTTTATCAGGACTGACGCAGACTGTGTCGTACTATTTACCTTTCTCTGACTTGCCAGCCTTCTCCAACACGGGAGCCAGCAGATCCACGGGCAGAGGGAATACGATAATGGTGGTCTTTTCTGTGGAAATGCTGGACAATGTCTGCAAATAGCGAAGCTGTAGAGCTGACGGCTGGCTGGAAATGACTCTAGCAGCCTCGGCCAATTTCTCGGCTGCCTGGTATTCACCCTCGGCGTGCACTACCTTAGCTCTTCTGTCTCGCTCAGCTTCAGCTTGGGCTGCCATAGCCCTCTGCATTGTTTGCGGTAGTTGCACATCCTTAACCTCCACCATGCTCACTTTTATCCCCCAGGGATCGGTGCCTTCATCTACTGCCGTCTTTATCTTTTCGTTGAGCCTGTCCCGCTGGCCTAATAACTCATCCAGCGTAGATTGTCCGACAACATTTCGCAAAGTGGTCTGGGCAAGCAGCGAAGTTGCCTTGATATAGTCGAGCACCTTGAGAATAGCATCTGCAGCATTGACTACCCGAAAGTAAACTACGGCGTCAACCCTGACGGTAACGTTGTCCACGCTGATACACTCCTGCGCGGGGACGTCCATGGTGATTACCCGAAGATCAAGTTTCCGCACGGTCTCAATGAAAGGTATAATCAAGACCAAACCTGGCCCTCTTAGCCCCACGAATCTACCCAGTCGGAAAACGCCCACTCTTTCATACTCTCGAACGACTTTGATAGCTGCCGACAGAAGTATTATTACTACTACTGCGATAACAAAATAAATAACCCAGTTCATTTTTTCTCCTTTGCTTTATATTTTCTGGTCACCCAGAGTTTCAACCCTTCTGTTCTGGTTATTATCACCTCCTCTCCGGGTTCTATTGTACTATCTTCAGCTATGGCTGTCCATAACTCTCCTTCAGCCAGGACCGTGCCCTTGGGATTGAGAGTCGTTCGCACCACAGCTTCCTTCCCTATCATCTCCTCTACACCAGCCGAAAGTTTTCGCCTCTGGCCTTCTACGATGGCGTAGATAATGAAAATGATAAAAGCGATGGCAAAAACTATGGCTATGATAATTGGGCCTGTTATTTCCACGGTACTACCTTCTTAATTCTTTTGATTTCTTGGCCACCCATAATTTCAATCCTTCCACTTTGTTTATTATAACCTCTTCACCCGGTTCTACTCTGCCGCCTTCCGATGCCGCCGTCCACAATTCTCCTTCGGCGAGAACTGTGCCCGTAGGGTCGAGGGATGTTTTGGCTATGGCTATTTCTCCTATCATTCCTTCAGCCCCGGTCGCTTTGCGTCGCCTTTGCCCGCGGATAATGGCGCCGATGACAAAGACAGCGAAAGCGGTGATGCCTGCTGTAACGCCGGCAATTAGCCCCCTATTTACCTCTATCCCCGGGCTATGGCTGAACAATATCAGCGAGCCCATAACCAGCGAGGCTATACCCCCGGCAGTCAATAGCCCATAACTATGGGTGAAATACTCGGTGATAAAAAGTCCCATGGCCAGTAAAATGAGTGCTATGCCACCCCAGTAAGCATTAAGCACGCCTAGGGAGTAAAACGCCAGGCATAAGCTGATGCCACCAGCCACCCCGGGAAGAACCAGCCCCGGGCTGGAAATCTCAGTAATCAACCCTATGGTAGCCAGGGTAAGGAGGATATAGGCAATGTTGGGGTCGCTGATGGTTTGCAGAAATCTCTCAATGTCATTCATTTCGTTTCTGGTCAGACCGTAGTTCGCGGTATTGATGGCGACTTCGTCGCCGCTGGCTAACGTAACATTCCAACCATTGATTTGGGAAATAAGGTCTTCCAAACTGTCAGCGCGCAGGTTGATAAGGTTATATTCTAAGGCATCAACATCGGTAAATGATTTGCTTTCCGTAACTGCTAGCTCGGCCTGTTCCATATTGCGGCCACGCTCTTCAGCAATAGTCTTCATCCACTTAGCCGAGAACTCGACTATTTTTTTCATCTGGTCTTCTGGGATTTCCTGTCCCCCTCCGCTTACCGGATGGGCAGCGCCGATAGTCGTGCCCGGCGTCATCGCCGCTATATGAGCAGATAGAGTGATGAAGGTTCCCGCTGAGGCAGCCCAGGCGCCTTTGGGTGAGACGTAAACCACGATGGGCACGCCGGCATTCATAATCCTCTTGACTATCTTCTCGGTTGAGTCCAGAAGCCCACCGGGGGTGTCTAGCTCAATTATGCAGACAGTGGCGCCGTGTTCCTCCGCCTGGCTGATACCGCGATCAATATAGTCAGCTATCACGGGCACAATAGTGCCATCCACGGAAAGGACTTCTACCGTGCTGGGGCTGGTGGCAGCCAGCAGGCTGCCTCCTAAGCCCGCAACCAGGGGCGTCACAAGCCACGCGATGAAGAAGACCCTGAGTCCGGTTCTAAACATTTCACGCTATCCTCATGCTAATTATAAACCAAGCAATCAAAAGCAACAAAAACCTCAGATTTGTCATTGAAGCTGTGAGCAGCTTAGTGTAGAATACCACGAGTATGAAGAACCAAAAATGTAAGGGAATGCAAGACTTACTCCCCGGGGACATGTTGCGCTTTCGTCGTATTGAAGATACCTTTCGGACTTGTTGTCGCAGCTGGGGCTACCAGGAGGTGAGGACGCCGACCCTGGAATATCTCTATTTGTTTACAGCTACGGGTACACTTACTCCGGGCATGCTAAGCAAGGTGTATTCTTTTCTTGATTGGGATGGCTGGAGTGGGGAGAGGGTCGTATTAAGGCCAGATGGCACTATTCCTGTAGCCAGGCTCTATATAGACAATCTGAGTGGCCAGGAATCAGCCCGGCTTTTCTATGTGACCAATATCTTCGCTTTCGAGGGAACTGGCAAAAAGAACAGGGAACGATGGCAATGTGGTGCGGAGTTCTTCGGTGGTGCCAAATTCGCTCCGGATGTGGAGATAATTCTGCTGGCTGAAGACGTTATCCGTAAGCTTGGCATAGAAGATGTGAAGCTGCAACTGTCTCATGCTGGTCTGGTCAAGGCGTTGCTCAAAGAATTTAAGCTCAGCCCTGCTGAGGAAGCTAAGATAACGGACCGCATTCTGGAAGGAGATTGGGAGGCGTCAACCAGGGCACAATCCACTAACCCCGAAATGGAAAGGGTTATGGCTGCGTTATTGGGTCTTAAGGGGAAATCAAGTAGCTTTCTACGCAATGTAAGAGCTTCATTCCCGAAAGCTTCGCCGGACTTCAAGTCCAGCCTGGAGGACTTCCTGAGCATTGCCACATTACTGGATAACCTGGGTTGCAGCTATGAAATTGATATCGCAGCGATGCACGGTTTTGAGTATTATACTGGAATCTGTTTTCAGTTCCTGGCTGCTGGGGAAAAGATAGGTGGTGGTGGAAGATATGATAAGCTTGTGCCCTTTATGGATGGAGGGGACGTCCCCGCCTGTGGATTTGCGTTATATGTGGACCCTATGATGGGACTAGTGCCACTCGAGAAGGAAAAGAAGGGCAAATCTGGAATCCTGGTCAAAGGTAAGGAATTGACTCCGGAGATGGCAAAAACGTGCTTTGCTGTGGCGGAATCGCTTCGTGACGCGGGATACCTTGCAGAGATTGACTTTACGGGTCGAACCGAATCTGATTATGGATGGGTCGTGTCGGTTTCGGAGAAAGAGCCTTCTCGGTTTGTGCTCAAGGATTGCATACAAAAACGGCGGCGAGAGGTAGCTTCTGTGGCAGAGATTCTTGAAGTGGTAAGTGAGGGATGAAGGAATACCAAGCGGGCTATGTCAAATTTGCGCTCCCAAAAGGCAGGTTTCTATCGCCGACAGCTAGCTTGCTTGCTGAGATAGGCCTGGGATTGGAAGGTTATGGCGACAAAACAAAGCAATATCGCCTGCGCTCGGCAAGGTTTTCCAATCTTGCCGCTAAAATACTACAGGAAAAGGATATCCCCATACAGGTAGCCGTCGGTAATTACGACTTAGGTATTTGTGGTTTGGATTGGATTGAGGAATACCTGGTGAAATATCCTGCAGGGGCTCTGGTAAAAATAGCGAGCCTGAATTATGGTGAAGGCGACATTCATGTAGTTGCCGGTGCTCAAGCGGGGATAACCAGCCTCAATGAGCTATCAGCCCGGAAGAATGATTGTCGTATAGTAAGCGAGTATCCTAATCTGTCTGAGGCTTTTGCCTTAAATCTCAGGATGAGAAGGTTCAGGATTTTCCCGGTGTGGGGAGCTGCCGAGGTTTATCCCCCGGAAAATTCCGACCTGGCAGTGCTTTGGGGAAGAAGTAGGGCGCATATAGCAGCTCAAGGCTTAATTCCCCTCGATAGGTTGTTCCCGGTTACTGCCTATCTAATAGCTAATCGAGAAAGCCTGGAGAACAAGGATTTGAGCCAAATATTGATGTGTTTTGACTCCAAGCTTAGCGCAGGGCCGCAGACATCAATGGAACATGAGCTCGTTATCTGTAAGGAATTAAAGATCCCTTGCCCGTCGTGGCCGACAAAGGAAATCAATCTGGCTTTGCCTGATGGACACCAGCAAGCGCCTACTGCGCAGTTCTTAAAGCAAGCCGGGCTGGCACTCCAAGGATATTCTGACGAGGAAGTGAGTCGCCGCCCTTCCGCTGATTTAGACTGGCTGGGCATCAAAGTAATCAGACCCCAGGATATGCCTCTGCAGGTGGCGAATGGCAATTTCGACTTAGCCATAACCGGTGAAGATTGGCTGCGGGAACATCTCTGTCGCTTCCCCTCAAGCCCGGTGAAGAAATTGTTTGCTCTGGGCTTTGGGACCGTCAAGATCGTCGCTGCCGTGAGCCAGAAGATGCCCGTGAATAACGTTGATGAATTGAGGTCACTTGTTTGGAGCGGTAAGTTTGCTCCTCTAAAAATAGCCTCGGAATACATAAACATTGCTGACAAGTACATCCGAGACAATCGCATCAACCCATACAAGCTGATCCCAACCTGGGGGGCAAGTGAGGCTTTTCTACCCGAGGATGCCGATATGCTTATTGATAATACTCAGACGGGGAAGACCCTCGAACAGCACAAATTGAGGATTCTCGATGTGCTCTTTCAATCCTCGGCTTGCCTGATTGCCAACAAAGATAGTCTGGCATCTTCCGACAAAAAAGAGAAAATCAGGTTCCTGACGCAGAAACTGCGAGCGAGCTGAAGTGAGAAGAGTTAAGGGATTCAATAGGGCGAAAAAGTTACTTGCCAGGGAAAATTTCTGGGAGTCCTTCACTGCCCCGCCACGGCTACGGACTCAGATAAAACAGGTCTTTGGTGAAGAGCTCTCAGTTCAAGAAGTAGTAGACCGTATCATCGGCGAAGTTCGGGATAAAGGTGATAAAGCCCTCTTTGATTACACCAAGAAACTGGATGGAGTACAACTTGATTCCGTGGAAGTAGACAGACAGGAAATTGGCGATGCTTATGACACAATAGATAAGGAAGTCGTCGCGGCTGTCAAATTCGCAGCCAGAAGAATCCAGGACTTCCATGTTGCCTGTGAACACAAAATTGGAATAATTCCTATCGACAGGTACCTAGGGCAACAGATTCTGCCCTTGCGGAGGGTCGGCTTGTATGTGCCTGGCGGCAGTGCTGCCTATCCATCCACAGTGCTGATGATGGCCATACCGGCCAGAGTGGCTGGTGTTGAAGAAATCATCATGGTTTCACCGCCCGGCAAGGATGGCCGGATTCCTGCCTCCACGTTGGTCGCCGCCGATATTGCCAAGGTCAACCGCATTTTCAAGCTTGGCGGTGCTCAGGCTATTGCGGCGCTGGCTTTTGGTACTGAATCAATACCCAGAGTGGATAAAATTTGCGGTCCCGGGAACATCTTCGTGACCCTGGCTAAGAAAATGGTTTATGGCGTAGTGGACATAGATGGGCTGGAGGGTCCCAGCGAGATAGTAATTGTCGCCGATGAGAAAGCCAACCCTGCCCTTTGTGCCGCCGACCTCCTGGCCCAGGCTGAACATGACCCCCTGGCTTCAGTAATCTTAATCACCACTTCAGCTGACCTGGCTGACCAGGTAGACGAAGAAATTGAGATACAACTGAGGAAATTAACGCGGCGTTCGATCATTAAGAAAGCCATTGATGCAGGAATGGTTGTGCTTGTTGACGACATGACTCAAGCAGTGGAGTTGGTCAATCTTTTCGCTCCCGAGCATCTCTCCATTATGGCATCCAATGCCTCAGCTTTAGTCGGCAAAATTCACAATGCCGGCTGTATTTTTGTAGGCGGGAACTCGCCTGTCGTTCTCGGCGATTATGTTGCCGGTCCCAGCCATGTCTTGCCCACCGGAGGCAGCGCTCGCTTCGGTTCTCCTCTGGGTGTTGGCGACTTCCTGAAGGTTACCAATGTCATTGCCTTGGATAAGCCTGCCATGCGAAAACTGAGCCAAGCTGCTATGGTAATAGCTAAGGCTGAAGGGCTGGATGCCCATGCCCAGGCTGTAGAGAGAAGGCTGAAGGCGAGATAAAGGAATAGAACGCAAGAGGCAGAGGTAAATAGTAAAGATAAAGAATTCTGCATTTTGACTTGTCATTTTGATTCTTAATTTTTGACTTTTGGTTTTAGTTGAGATGGACATAAAGAGACTGATCAGGCCCGAGCTCGTGACCATGAAGAGTTACATCCCTATCGAGCCTACAGAAGTCTTGAGCCAGCAAGCTGAATTGCCTGCAGATAAAGTAATAAAGCTCGATGGCAATGAGAATCCTTATGGATGTTCCCCCAAGGTCTATCAAGCTCTGGCCACTTATCCCTATTATCATAATTACCCCGACCCGGAACAGAGAGAGCTACGGAAAGCCTTAGAGGAATATACCGGCTTAGACCGCCAGCACATTGTTTGCGGCATGGGCAGTGATGACCTTATCGACCTTGTCCTCAGGCTTTTCCTCAAGCCCGGTGACGAGGTTATCAATTGTCCACCGACGTTCGGCATGTATCCCTTTAGCACCGATGTTTGTGGGGGCCGAGTAGTTGATGTGCCCCGAACTGAAGGTTTTGCCCTTGATATGGCTGGTATAAAGAAAGCCTTGACCAAAAGAACAAAGGTCATCTTTGTTGCCTCGCCCAATAATCCCACCGGCAACACCGCCACCGAGAAGGAAATTATGGAGCTTGTTGGGACTGGAAAAATTGTTGTCGTGGACGAAGCCTATTTTGAATTCAGTAATGTGACTGTGGCTAATCTAGTGCCCTCTTACCCTAACTTGATAGTTTTACGCACCTTCAGCAAATGGGCGGGGCTAGCTGGCTTAAGGATAGGCTACGGCTTTTTCCCCGTAGACATTGCTAATTACCTGATGAAGATTAAGCAGCCCTATAACGCCAATGCCGCAGCCCAGGCTGCGGTGCTAGCTTCCCTGGCCGATATAGAGTACCTTCGTGCTAATGTTGCCAGGATAGTCACGGAACGGGAGCGATTATTTGGCAAACTGAAGGAACTGGATTGGTTAAGGCCTTATCCCTCCCAGGGAAATTTTATTCTCTGTTCTCTACGCAAAGGGGAAGCCAGAGAAATCTGGCAACAACTGCGGAAGAAAGGCATCTTTGTTCGCTATTTTGATACTCCACTATTGAAAGATTGCCTGCGAATTAGCGTGGGCCGACCTGAGGATACCGATGCTCTGGTTGAGGCATTAAAGGAGGTTAAACATGGCTGAAAGAAAGGCAAAAGTAGTTCGTGAGACTGCCGAAACAAATGTTAAGGTGGAGCTCAACATTGACGGCAGCGGGCAATTTCAAATCACCACCGGCATAAGGATGTTCGACCACCTCCTTACTCAGCTAGCCCAACATGGAGTATTTGACATAAAGATCTCAGCCTCAGGTCCCGACCAGCACCACGTAGTTGAAGATGTGGCTATCTCGCTTGGGCAAAGCTCTTAACCAGGCATTGGAAGAAAAGCAGGGCATTGTTCGTATGGCACATGCTATCGTGCCTATGGATGAAGCTCTGGCAGCGGTGGCTGTGGATATCGGAGGCAGGGTCTACAGCACAGTCGAGGCAGACTTCGACGAAGCCACCATAGGCGACCTCGACGCTGATTTAGTCCGCCATTTCCTAGTGTCCTTTGCTTCTGAAGCCAAAATTAACCTCCACGCTAAAGTGCTCAGCGGCATCAATGACCACCACAAAGCCGAAGCCCTGTTCAAAGCCTTGGCCCGAGCCCTAGACTCAGCCACCCGCATTGACGAGCGCATCCTGGGCAGAATTCCCAGCACCAAAGAGGTTATCGAGGGGTAGAAGGATAGATATGAATTATTTCGAACCCTGCTTGGGGAGCAAGTGTGCTTTTTCCGAACCTGACAGATTCAAAATGATCCGAACTAATAAGGGAGGAGGTATTGGGAAAATGGACGACAACCAAAAGAAGTTTCTCAGAAACGAATTTTTGACCATGTCCGTGAATGGAGCACTGGGGCGGTCAGGAACCTACTTGAAATCTGCACCCGACTCAGCGAGAGAGAACTTCAAAAGCGCTCTAAGGACAAAAGTCCATGAACTGGCGAAAAAATATACCTTCACGGTTACCGAAGAAGAACATGTATCAAACATTATTGAGCTATCGGACAGACTGACTTCGCGGTTCTCCAGTTGTTTGATAAACGGACGATTCAGAATCGGAATCGCCCAAAAGGCGCTGAATCTTTACCTAAAGTACTTGTGGTGCGCTGGGGCCATACTGATGCCCCCTCACTGCCCGTTTGATCGAAAGGTCATAAGATATCTTCGTCCGGAATGCGCCAACCTAAACTGGACTTCAATAGATGCGATTGATGACTACGAGAGGTTGGTAGAAGCAGCCAAGAACAAAGCAGAAGGTAAGCCACTCTCACAATGGGAGCTGGAGATCTGGAATAAGTCCAGCAAGCTGCTGGGTCAAATCCAGTGCCAGTGGATGCCACCAAAGGACATGATTCTTGATGGTTACCTTAATTTTTTGTCTGACAAAGACAAAAATGAGAATCTGCTGCCAAACTACGAGATTAAGGTCTACAAGAATTACGAGTATGATAAAACTGGTAGGCCGAAGAGGGGGGATAAAATAGTTCTGAAAGATAAAGCTGGTAACTATTATAAACATCTATAAACATCATTTCACTTTGGGTGAAACAAAGAACACTATTGTAATGGGTCAACGCAGTGAACACAGGCGATGGATGGAAAACAATGGCTTGAGGTGCAAGGCAAATGAATACCATCAACATGGCGTCCAGTTAAAGTATACGGGCGTCAACAGCGCCGATGTACCTGTGTTTGAGATTTCATGATGAAGACGACTGGAAGGAATAGAAAGGCTAACAGATCTGCAAGTTGTCTGAACGCCGTTTTCAGATACGATTACGCGACGTAAAACTGATGTCTAGCTTGCGTCCTGCTGTTGGTTCAAGCTATAATGAGCCAAAAATCGACAAAAGTTCGGATTTTCTCCGGCTGAGGGCCCCTGTTCCTGGATGTAAAATGCTGTGTTCAGGGCATCCTAGTGAGGTATAATTGACCTGTGCCCACGGTGTTACGAATTAAGGGATTCCGGTTCTTCTTTTTCAGTAACGAAGGTGATGAGCCGGTACATATTCATGTAGAATCTGACAATAAGTATGCTAAGTTTTGGCTTGAGCCGGTGCAACTTGCAAGGTCAGTGGGATATAGTGCTAGAGAACTAAGTGAAATAAGAGACTTGATCATGGGAAACGTCAGTGTTTTCAAAAGGAGGTGGCATGAATATTTCGGTCAGTAAAGCTTCTGAAGCCATGGCTACTGAGATCTGGTTCAATTCCGACATGATGCACCTTCGCCTTTTGGACGGTAGGGAAATCAGTGTGCCAATTGAATGGTTCCCCAAATTACGGAATGCTACGGAAGAGCAAAGAAAAAGATGGCGCCTTATCGGTAAGGGTGTCGGGATACATTGGGAAGACATAGATGAGGATATCTCAGTGGCCGCGTTACTGGGAAGGTAGGAATAACGTTAGTCAAAGCTATAATAAGGTATAAGTCAACGGAAGTTCGGGCTTTCCCACTGCTTAGGGAAGGAGTCAGACGATACGTCGAGCTGCCTTTTTCCGAGTGCGATTGGGCACAGGACAAGAAGCTGATGAAAGAGCACTGAATGCGTTCATAGAAGAGGTGAAAATCAGGAAGATCGTTCCAGCCCTAATTCAGGATGCTCTTCCGAAGTTCTGGAGTATATACGTTGAATACGAAGAAAACAAACAAGAAGTCCAGTCCAACAAAGAAAGCAAGATTACTTCCCAGTCCTGCAGCTTAGAACGCATTCGTCGGCAATATCCAAGAGCCTATGAGAGCTGGACGCAGGAAGAAGATGCACGCCTCAAAGTCGAATACCGTAAGGGCGTCAGCATTCAAGTGCTTTCGCCGATGTTTCAAAGGCAGCCAAGCGCTATCCGCTCGCGATTGCGAAAATTGGGCGTTGTAGAATAGGACCTTGGGCGTGACGATGTTTCCCCCCTATTTATCAAGTTTGTGATAGGCGGATGTGGCCAAAGATGTTCGGGTCTCCGCCCGCTCGACGCAAGTGCTTCCCTCTGTCACTGTGCTATAATCAGAGCAAGAGGGAAATAGGAATGGAATATACCGTTATCATGAGAAAGGCACCTGATGGATTCTATATAGCCAGTTGTCCTTTGCTTCCAGAAGCAAAGGCTCAGGGTGAAACATACGAAGAGTGTCTGACTAATATTAAGGAAGTGCTTGGGCTTTGCCTTGAATGCCGAAAAGAGCGGGGTGAGGAAATCCCGCAGGAAGCTGACGCAAAGAAGGTTACTGTCGTCATATGACAAGGCTACCTCCCCTCAAAGCCAGGGAGGTGATTAAGGGGCTTCAAGCATTGGGGTTTGAAAGGATTCGCCAAAAGGGTAGTCACGCTATATTTCACCATGAAGATTGTCGCAGGGCTCCTATCCCGATTCATCCGGCTAAAACCATTAGCCCCTACTTGCTTTCCGATATTCTCAAGCAGCTTGAAATTGAAGAAGACGAGTTCTTGCGAGCTGCAGGTCGGAGATAGTGAGTGATACCTTTCTTTAGTGCCAATCCGAAGACAAACTGGACATCACCGGAAGTGAAGGATTCTTTCTATATACATAGGCAAACTCTAAGGGCCTTATCTTAAACGGGAACTCCGCCTTCATAATATTGGGGAGGTCGTGAGTAAGGTAGTCTTCATGAACCGTCTCTTCAGGATATCCATCTTGGGGCTCTTTGCATTGCTAGGAGCAGTTTTTGTTTTCTCTTCTTAAATCTTCAGGGATGCTTATTTCCTGGCAATTCGGATGCCATTCCAGTCTATTCGTATAATATAGTCAATACCTACCCCCACGACCGTAATGCTTTCACCGAAGGATTGGTTTTTGAAGATGGCGTTCTATATGAGGGAACAGGGCTTCTGGGACAATCCACATTGCGTAGAGTGGAATTGGAAACCGGAGCTATTCTACAAATTCGTGAGCTACCAGCTGAGTTTTTCGGTGAAGGCATAACCATTTATGGAGACAGGATCATCCAGCTGACCTGGCAATCCAATGTCGGGTTTGTCTATGATAAAAACAGTTTTGAGTTACTGCAACAGTTCAATTATTCAACTGAAGGCTGGGGCATTACACATGATGGAGAGCACTTAATTATGAGCGACGGTACGTCAACATTACATTTCTTGGATCCGCAGACCTTTGAGGAAATCGGTCAGCTTGGGGTATTTGACAACAATGGTCCCGTAACCAGACTCAATGAATTGGAATACGTTCAAGGGGAAATCTATGCCAATGTCTGGCAAACAGACCGAATCGCAAGGATTTCACCTGGGACAGGTCGAGTAATCGGGTGGGTAGATCTGGAAGGACTCCTAACTGCAGAAGACCGCAGTGAGCCGGTCGATGTTCTTAACGGCATTGCGTATGATGCCGACACTGATCGCTTGTTTGTGACCGGAAAGTTGTGGCCTAAACTATTTGAGATTGAGCTGATTTCTCCAGATAATTGATGATTCCCTCTTTGGAGCCAAGTCACTGCCTGACCAGTGCCAGTGCTACATGTTTCTTCGGTCGCTTTCCTTCGGTATGCCCAGCGGCTTCGGCCCCTTGCAATAGAGCAAGGAAGCTAAGGCCGAACCTGACCGCTGCCCCGGATAATCCACTTGTAGCTGGTTAGCTCTTTCAAAGCCATGGGACCGCGGGCGTGAAATTTCTGGGTGCTTATGCCTATCTCGGCGCCTAGGCCAAACTGTGCCCCGTCGGTGAAACGGGTGCTGGCGTTGGCATAGACACAGGCAGCATCTACTTCGTTGAGGAAGCGCATTGCTGCCGAATGGTCTTCGGTGACGATAGCTTCGGAGTGCCCCGAGCCATATTTCTCGATGTGCTCCAAGGCTTCGTCCAGCGAGTCAACCACCTTGATGGCTGCCTTTAGCGACAGGTATTCCTTCCCCCAGTCCTCATCTGTGGCCGGGACTAGTTTCAGAGCATGGAATAGATTTCAGAATAGCCAGTGCTCGCTTGTCGCAGTGCATTTCCACCCCGGCTTTAGCCCACTCTTTGGCAATAGCCGGCAGGTAATCTTGAGCAATCTGATTATGAACCAGGATGCAATCGAGAGCATTGCACACGGTAGGGCGCTGAACTTTGGCGTTATAGGCAATGGCTACCGCCTTATTCATGTCGGCACTCTTGTCCACATAGGTATGGCAGACACCGATGCCACCGGTAACTACCGGCATAGCGGCATTTTCTGAGACGAGCTTTATCAACTCGGCGCCGCCACGGGGAATCATCAAGTCAATTATTCCCTTCATCTTGAGCATGTGGTTGACCAAAGCCCGCTCTGTGGACTCAATAAACTGAATAGCTCCCTGGGGCACGCCGGCCTGGTCGCAAGCCTCTTGTGCCACCTTAGCTAAAGCGCGATTTGAATTTATCGCTTCTTTGCCGCCGCGCAGGATGACGGCGTTGCCCGATTTGAGGCACAGGCTTGATATGTCTATGGTAACGTTGGGGCGGCTCTCATATATCGCACCAATGACTCCCAAAGGGACTCGCTTCTTGCTTATCCGTAAACCATTGGGCAAGGTTCGCATCTCGAACACCTCGCCCACAGGGTCGGGCAGCGCCGCCACCGTTTTTGTGTCCTGAGCTATGCCTTCCAGGCGGGATGGCGATAGCATAAGCCTGTCGAGCATGGCTTCGCTCATGCCCGAAGCCTTGGCCTTTTCGTAATCAATCTTGTTGGCAATCAGGATTTCATTCAGCTTATCAATAAGAGCCTCAGCAATATTGAGCAAAGCCTTATTCTTAACTTCCGTAGAAAGGAAAGCCAGCTTCTTCGACGCCGCCTTAGCTGCCCTTCCCTTTTCTTCCAGTTCTTTCATAGCGACTACCCTTGCATGCCTTCTTTAGCGTTTATGATATCACCATATTGTTTCTATGAATCACTTCGTCGCCGTAGTCATACCCGAGCAGGCTCCCGATTTCATCGGAGTGCTTTCCTCCGATGAAAGCTAAATCGGAAGAACCATAGTTGGAGATGCCACACCCTATGCGTCTGCCCTTCTCGTTTAGGATATCCACAATGTCACCGCGCTGAAATCTGCCCTCGGCTTTCATAACTCCGGCAGGTAAGAGGCTTTTGTTGTGCTCCTTGAGGGCCGAGACAGCGCCTTTGTCCACCGTGACCTTGCCCTTGGAAGCTAGTCCGCTGAGCATCCACCTCTTTCTGCTCTCCATCTTACTGACCGGCGCGGGAAAGAAAGTGCCTATGTCTTCTCCCTGGCTGATTCTCACCAGTATGTCAGGTTCCCGCCCATCGGCGATGACTACGTCCACCCCTGAAGAAGTAGCCAGCTTGGCTGCTTCAATCTTGGTGGTCATGCCGCCGGTTCCCTGGCGGCTGGTAGTGTCACAAGCCATGTGTTCGATTTCGGCGTCAATCTTGTCCACGCGGCGAATAAGTTGAGCTTGGGGATTGCAATGCGGGTCGGCAGTATACAAGCCGCCGATATCGGTGAGGATGGCTAAGATGTCAGCATCAACCAGATTAGCTACCATGGCGGAAAGATTGTCGTTATCCCCGAATTTGAGCTCTTCAATCTCATCAATGGCGACAACGTCATTCTCATTGACAATACAGATTATGCCAAGCTCGATAAGGGACAGCAGGGTATTGCGAGCATTAAGATAGCCACTGCGGTCACAGAGGTCTTCCTTTGTGAGTAATGCCTGGGCTAGGGTTATATCATACCGGCTGAAAAGTTGTTCATAGGTATACATGAGGTGGCTTTGGCCCACCGAAGCCAGGACTTGTTTGAAAGGGGTGTTCTTGCGTTCTGCAACTCTCTTGAGCTTCTGTCTTCCCGAGGCAATAGCTCCGGAAGAGATTATGACTATCTCCTTGCCCTGGCTGTGGAGTCCGGCTATCTGCTCCACCAAACTTGACATAACTTGCAAGTCGAGATGGTCAGTGCCGGAGGTAAGGAGACTTGTGCCGAATTTGGCCACTATACGACGGTAAGACATTGACATAAATCTATCAGTTTTGACTCCTACTGACAACTGAGGCAAGGTGGGAGCAAACTGTTTGGGGAAGGGAAGGGCAAAGAATCAATTAGCCTTTCGGAATGCGCAACCGAATTGTTCCCGCATCGGCAGAGCTTATTGGCATGTGGCAATGAGAATCTGATTCTATACTTGCTTACTCGCCTAATATCTGAACAGCAATTTTCCTGGATCTTGGGCGGTTGTCGAAATCTACGAAAACTATCTGCTGCCAGGTGCCCAGAGTTAACCTCTTGTTCACAAAAGGTACCGTTAGGGAAGCCCCAAGACTGGAAGCACGGACATGGGAATGGCCGTTCCCGTCCCCCCAAGTTTTGTTATGCTGATAAGAGATGTTCTGAGGTATCATCCTGTCCCACATGTCCTTGAAATCGGAAAGTAGATTTGGCTCATACTCTATGGTGGTTATTCCGGCCGTGGAACCGACTATGAACAACGTGACTGTTCCATTGTTAATCCCAGATTCCTTGACATTCTTGGCTACTTGAGAGGTTATATCGATAATGTCGCAATTGCCTCTTGATTGAAGGGTGATTTCCTTGGTTTCTACGGTCATATCCTTACCTCCTGCCATATGATATCGTCCAACTCAAATACAGGTCCGTCACGGCATACCTGTTTTAAACCCCTCTTGGTATTTATAGTGCAGCCATAACAAGCTCCAAAACCACATCCCATGCGCACCTCCAGGGAAACCTGACACTTCTTGAGCTTGAGACTGTGGGAGGGTACAAGACCCTCCCCTACGATGGCCTTTTACCCTTCCGCTCCCTTCAAGGGAGAGGGATTAAGGGTGAGGGCCATCGCATTATACATATCTACTGGACCGCAGGCATATGCCTGGTCAGCCCAGTCCAAGAAATCAGGCAAAATATCTGTAGCCATGCCTTTCTGGCCCGTGCTACCATCCTCGGTGACGGGAATGAATTGGACTCTTTGACAGCTGACAGCTGACAGCTGATAGCTATCAGGGTAAAGCTGAGCAGCAGTGCTCGCCCCATGAATTAAAGTTATCTGGTGCTGAGATGAAGCATGCTGCACCAGGAAAATGAGCGGAGCGATGCCAATTCCCCCCGCCACCAGCAGCAAGTTCTTGGATTTTGGTGCTATAGTAAACCCTTTGCCTAAAGGGCCAAGGATGTCTATTTTCTGGCCTGCTTTTCGCTGTGACAGCCAGAGGGTGCCTTTGCCTGTTGCCTTGAATAGGACGGCAATCTCACCCTCACCTGGATCCTCTCCCGTCAAGGGAGAGGATTGGTGAATGCTGAAAGGGCGACGCAATGTGAAATCCCCACACCGTACTGTGATGAATTGTCCAGGCTGAGCCGCCGCTGCTATATCAGGCGCCTCAATCCACATGAGGTGTATGCCGGGGATGACCTCTACATTAGAAGATATTTCTGCCAAGGTTTGTTTCATGCTAGAACCTAAGCAATATCAGAGTTCAAAGATAAACAAAATGACAGAGCAAAAATAAAAAAAGCCCCCCTTTTCCATTTTGAACTGTAATTTTGATTTTCAACTTTTGCCTTTTGATTTTCTTAAGTACTCCCTGAGTGGTTGAACGTTGAAGATTTGGCTGCTGCTTGCTAGCGCCTCTATCGCTACCCGGGCAGTATCTAGTGAGGTGAAGCATGGTATCCTCTTTTCGGCAGCGGCACGCCTGATAGCTAAGCCATCCTTCAGTGGAATACGCCCTCCAGTGATGGTGTTAATCACTCCAGCCACAGAATTACCTTGAATAACATCAACAACGTTAGGATGTCCTTCGCTGAGCTTCTTTGTCACCATTTTCACCGGGAATCCCATGGATTCAATCATCTCCGCGGTCCCCTCTGTGGCGTAGAGCTCGTGGTGAAGGGAATGCAACTGCCTAATCAGAGGCTCGGCTTCATCTTTATCCTTGTCGGCAATGCTCAGCAGCAAACTACCTCCTTGAGGCAGCATCAATCCAGAGGCTAAAAGTGCCTTAACCAGAGCTGCCTCAAAGGTGTAATCAATCCCCATAACCTCGCCTGTAGATTTCATCTCAGGACCGAGGTAGCTATCTACTCCAGTTAATTTGGACATAGAAAAAACGGGAGCCTTTATGCCTACCAATTTCTGTCTCTTCCACAGCCCGCCTTCATAGCCTTGCTCCTTGAGGCTAATCCCGGCCATAACCTTCGTGGCAATTCTTACCATGGGCACGCCGGTTACCTTGGAGATAAAAGGCACGGTTCGGCTGGCGCGGGGGTTTACCTCAAAAACATATACCGTTGAGCGACCATTTTCCCTCATGATTACCATCTGGACGTTCATCAACCCTTTAATTCCCAGAGCCAGTCCAATTCTGATGGTGTAATCCACCATGGCATTTACTTCGTCTTTAGTGAGATTGATTCCCGGGTAGATAGACAAGGCATCACCACTATGTACGCCGGCTCTTTCAATATGCTCCATCACGCCGGGAATAAGAACCCTTTCCCCGTCGCAAATGGCATCTACCTCAACTTCTTTACCCTGGAAATATTTATCAATAAGCACAGGATGCTGGCTATCCATCTCCAGAGCTAGTGTCAGGTAGCGGACTAACTCAGGTTCGTTGTACACGATTTCCATAGCCCGGCCCCCCAGAACATAGCTAGGGCGGACTAACACGGGATAACCTAAGGAATTGGCTACATTTAATGCCTCTTCAACGGATGTCACTCCAGCCCCCGGGGGCTGAGGAATACCTAATCTGTCCAGGAAATCTTCAAAGCGACGGCGGTCTTCAGCTATGTCTATAGCTTCGGCACTCGAGCCAAGTATTGGTAAATTGTTGCGAGCTAAGACCCCGACCAAATTAATAGGTGTTTGTCCACCAAGCTGGACGATGGATGGTGGAGCAGAGCCGTCATTACTCTCATTCTCAAGTATATTTCGGATGCTTTCCTCGTCCAGCGCTTCGAAATAGAGGCGAGTACTGGTGTCAAAATCAGTGGAAACTGTCTCAGGATTAGAATTGACCAGGATGCTCTTTATTCCTATCTCTTGAAGCGCCCAGGCTGAATGGACGCAGCAATAGTCAAACTCAATTCCCTGCCCGATGCGTATAGGCCCACTGCCGATGACTACAGCTTTCTTTTCTGCTAAGGGCTCAGCTTCATTTTCTCTTTCATAGGTGCTGTAGAAATAAGGGGTCTCAGCATTGAATTCGGCAGCGCAAGTATCCACCATCTTGTATACCGGGTGGATTTGCCATTGGTGGCGAGCCTGTCTTACTTGCTCCGGCAACCTATCGGCTAAAGTGCTCACTTGCTCATCGGAAAAGCCCAACCTCTTCGCCTCCCATAGAAGCTCTGGTGTCAACGGTTCGGAAAGGAGCTTCCTCTCCATATCCACAATATTCTGGAACTTGTACATAAACCAGGGGTCTATGCCGGTGACTTGGCAGAGCTCTTCGGGCGTAGCTTTCCTTCGCAGCGCCGCCATAATCGCCCACAGCCTTAAGTCGTTAGGGTGAAGCGGATAGGAACTAAACCCTTCTCCTTTACTCCAACTGGGGTCTTCCCAGAGCAAGGTGCGTTTGCTGAATTCCAGGGAGCGCACTGCCTTTTGTAGAGCAGCCTCAAAACACCTGGCAATGGCCATGACCTCACCGGTGGCTTTCATCTGGCTGCCAAGTTTTCGGTCACCCAAAGCAAATTTGTCAAAGGGCCATCTGGGAATCTTGACTACGCAGTAATCCAGGGCTGGCTCGAAAGACGCCAGCGTTTTGCCTGTGACCTTATTGGGGATCTCATCGAGCCTCTTACCTATGGCTATTTTGGCAGCCACCCGGGCAATAGGATAGCCAGTGGCTTTACTGGCTAAGGCCGAACTACGGCTGACACGCGGGTTGACTTCGATTACGTAGTATTGGCTCCTGGTGACTCTCTTTTGATCCGGCGCCCATTTTTCCGCAACTATGGGATGTGGAGTGAGGGCAAACTGTATATTGCAACCACCCTCGATTTTCAAAGCTCTTATGATTTTCAAACTGGCTGACCTGAGCATCTGGTACTCTTTATCGTTGAGAGTCTGGCTGGGGGCCACCACGATGCTGTCCCCAGTATGTATACCCATAGGGTCAATGTTCTCCATTATGCAGACGGCGATGCAGTTGTCAGCAGCGTCTCGCATGACTTCAAATTCAATTTCCTTCCAACCCAAAACGCATTGCTCCACCAGAACCTCATGGCTCATGCTGGAATCCAGGCCATTAGCAACAATCTGTTCAAGCTCTTTCATAGTGTGGGCGATGCCGCCGCCAGTGCCCCCCAGGGTGTAAGAAGGGCGGACAATGAGGGGCAACCCAATGGATTTTGCCAGTTCTATCGCTTCCTTCACCGATTTCACAGTCTTGCTTGGCGGCACAGGCTCGCCAATATCGAGAAGAAGCTGCTTGAACAAAGACCTCTCTTCGGCCTTCTTTATCGTGTCTATAGGCGTGCCCAAAGACCGCACATTATACTTGTCGAGTATGCCGGCATCAGCTAGCTCCACCGCCAGGTTGAGCCCTGTTTGCCCTCCCAGGGTAGGCAATAAGCCATCGGGGCGCTCCCTCTCGATTATCCGAGCTATGACTTCTACGGTGAGCGGCTCGATATAAACGATATCAGCGATGCCTTCGTCGGTCATGATGGTCGCCGGGTTCGAGTTCACCAGAACCGTGGTCACGCCTTCTTCTCTTAACGCCCGGCATGCCTGAGTCCCGGAATAATCGAACTCCGCCGCCTGCCCGATGATTATCGGCCCCGAGCCAATGACTAAGACTTTGATAATTTTAGACATATCTTTTTTAATATTTTTGCTGAGTTAGCTATGAATGTTTTCTAACTCCCCCACTGACTCATAATCAGTGCTACCCAGATAGCAATGAGCAAGCACTGTCACGAAACTCTTGATAAAAGATCGCTCAGATGGATTCAATCTGTTATCTTGAGCGAACTCATAAAATCTGTCTGGCAACTGTCTATTCTTTCGCGCGCCAGCGACCTCTCTAATACTGCCTTGTTTACCTCTGTCATTGTCTGGAGTGCGTGTTTGAAGTCGCCTCGCTTCGCAAGCAGGTCTTCATAGCTTGTATCTCAGCTAGGTCGAACATTCTTCAGTATGTGACGATATTATATAGTCTGAACATATCAGGCCAACTGATTATTAGTCTCTTGAAGCCAAGCTTTTCTTCTTGATAGTGCTCGACGCATCGTGAAACAGTGCGATGCGCCATTCACACCGTTAAGACAGCTTCAAAAAAGGAATCTGAGAAGGGAAATACTATCCCTAAGTTTGCCTATTTCCCGTCATAGTTCTTTGTATTGATCAGTTAGCAGCGGCGGGACCACTGCATTGCTATTCCCCAAGGGTAAATAGGCGTCGTGAATTCGTTGTGTCAAATGCTAAGATCTTCGTTGACCTGAGAGCGTTTTTGCCCTCTGTGAAGTGCAGTGATTCTGTATCTTGCAGCTTCTCCGAAAAAACCTTTGATTTTATCTATAAATGTGAACAGCGTTCATCTACAGGAGCAATCTGGAACTGACTGCACTTCTTAAGTTTCCAAGAATTGCTTAGCTTGTTGAATCTCCCCCTTTTTTGTTTCGCCCGTGTAACGGACAAGCTGGCATTCTACTATAGTCCTCAGGAAGTTGTCCTGCTTTCCCGTGTATTCGTATTTTCGTCCTATGGAAGCTGAAGCCAAGCTGCTCTCTTTCAAACTCGATCAATACTACCGCTGGAATTCCAGTGAAAACACGGTAAGCAAATGGGGTACAAACCCTTGCTGCGAATCCCCACTTATACTGGTCACGACTCTGAACCGAAACCCGCTTCCAAGAGATCGACCAATTTGCACACCATGATCATATTCTGCGTTGCTATAGCGCACTTCGGAGATTTGGCATCCTCTTCAACGCATCTTCAAGGAACTCTAAAGTATCCTTAAAGGATGTTCAGTTCAGTTCCGACAACATCGGCTTACATATCACCTCACCATCTCCAGGAATCTCTCAAATAGGTACATGTTGTCCAGCGGGCCGGGGGAAGCTTCGGAGTGGTACTGGATGGATAGAATGGGCAAGTCCCGGTGGCGAAGTCCTTCCACCGTGCCGTCGTTTAAGTTTATGTGGCTGACCTCAAGCCCCCCTTTCAAGCTATCGGCGTCTAGGGCGTAGCCATGGTTCTGAGCGGTGATATAGACCCTGCCGGTAGCTAAATCCCGCACCGGATGGTTGCCGCCCCGGTGTCCAAACTTAAGCTTAAAGGTCTTAGCTCCTAAAGCTTTGCCTATAAGCTGATGCCCCAGGCATATACCCATTATCGGTCTCTTGCCTATAAGATTTCCTACCGTCTCCGCTATGTCATCGAGAAGAGCAGGGTCGCCAGGGCCCGGGGATAGAACAATGCCATCGGGATTTAATGACAAGATATCTTTGGCTGAAGCGGTGCATGGGATAGCAGTTGCCTGGCAGCGAAGCTGGCTTAAGATGCGCAGTATGTTGTATTTTAAGCCATAGTCGATAACCAGAATTCTAAGAGATTGCTTCGCTTCACCCTCACCTTTATCCTCTCCCTTCAAGGGAGAGGAAATCAAATTCGCAGTGGCAGGCGCATTGGATTGCCACTCATATGCCTTCTCGGTGCTAACCTGACGAACAAAATCAGTAACATCATATCTAGGTAAGGTTTTTAGCTCTTCTAATGCCTCCTCAACTGTCATTTCCGAAGTCACCATTCCCATCATGGCCCCTTCCAAGCGTAAGTGACGAGTCAAGGCACGGGTATCTATGCCGCTGATGCCCGGAATGCCATAGGCCAGCAAAAATTCGTGCAAAGTTTGAGTGCTTTGCCAGTGACTGGGGCGAAGGCAATATTCTCGAACAGCTAAGCCCCTGACCTGAATTTGCTTGGATTCGGAATCGGATTCGTTGATGCCATAGTTGCCGATCAAAGGATATGTAGGGACCAGGATTTGGCCAGCGAAGGACGGGTCGGTGAGCATTTCCTGATAACCGGCCATGCTGGTGTCGAAAACGACCTCACCATAGGTAGTAGTCTTGGCACCGAAGGAATCGACCTTCGTAGACCGAACCATCTTCGAGAACTAAGAATCGCTTTCTTAGCCATGAGACTGATCTAAGCTGTCAGTTATCAGGACCGTTTGCTTCGCTTTTCTAATAACCCTCACCTACGCCTGCAATGGGACATGGGTCGAATCATCTATATAAACTATCCTGCCATTGGCTATGGTTGCCATTACCTTGCCCTTAAACTTACAGCCATCATAAGGGGTATTCTTGCCTTTGGAGGCAAAATTGCGACTATTGACTATCCATTGGTGGTCAGGGTCGAGTATGGTGACATTAGCTGGGGCGCCTGCCTTTAAGGTACCCAGTTCACCGTCTCGACCAATGACCTTTGCTGGCTCACAAGTCAGCTTAGAAATCAGCTGAGTAAGGCTTATTTCACCTTGGTGCACCAAGCTCAAGAGACAGCCAAAAGCGGTCTCCAGACCACTGATGCCAAAGGCAGCTAGCTCTGGCCCACAATTCTTGTCTGCCAGAGTGTGAGGAGCATGATCGGTGGCTATGGCATCGATTACCCCGTCTTTAAGCCCCTTGACTAAGGCTTGGATATCCTCTTTGGTGCGCAAGGGCGGGTTCACTTTGGCATTGGTATCAAAGGATTTGTTTGGGGGCTGCCTCACAACTCTCTCTTCGGTTAAGGTCAGGTGGTGGGGTGTGACCTCGGCCGTTACGGAAATCCCTTCTTCCTTGACATGGCGAATGAGCTCCACAGAGCCTTTCGTGCTGACATGAGCAATGTGGAGTCTGGCCTTGGTCAACCTGGCCAGAATCAGGTCACGGGCCACCATGACCTCTTCAGCGGCTGCGGGAATCCCTTTCAAATGCAACTTAGCAGATATCTGACCTTCGTTTATGATTCCGTTGTCGCTCAGCCCCTTGTCCTCGCAATGGTCAATGACTGGCAAGCCCAGCTCTCGGCTACACTCCATAGCGCGACGCATAAGCTGCGATCTTGCCAGAGGGTTGCCATCATCGCTGAAAGCAACCACTCCGGCCTCAGCCAGCTCAGCCATGTCGGTCAATTCTTCGCCCTTCCTGCCCCTGGTGATACAACCTATAGGGAGGACGGCAACCAGGCTATCATTGCTCGCTTTTCGCTTAACCCAATCCACAATAGCGGCATTATCTAAAGGTGGCTCCGTATTTGCCATGCAACAGACGGCGACAAAACCGCCTATGGCGGCTGCTTTTGTCCCTGTGGCAATTGTCTCCTTATCCTCAAAACCTGGCTCCCGGAGGTGACAGTGGAGATCTACAAAGCCGGGGCAGACAACCAGTCCCGTGGCGTTGAGATTCTTCACTTTCCCTTCGCCACGCTCAAGGCTTCGGCTTAGAATGACGGTGCCCCCTACCTGCAGAATCCGGCCCTCATCAATAAGTAGGTCACCAAGCTGGTCTATACCCCGGCCGGGGTCAATTATGCGGCCGCCATGGATGAGCAGAGAGATAGCTTCCTTGTTCACTGTCTGGCGTAGCTGCTAGGTCTGAATCCTTGGGCCTGAGCTTCTCTATCCGAAGCGAAGACAATCAGATTCTCGGTTCTAATCTTCTGAGCGAAGTGGCTATCAGTGCTGTGATATTTCTTGTTCTCCAACTTCCTTTGATGCCACTCTGAACTGGCTACGTATTGAGGATGAAGTTCATGGTCACAATAGATACACCTCAACGTTAGAGGTTCGCGACTCACTATTCTGAACTCAGGTTTTATGTACCTTACTTCCGTTTCTTGGTTTGAGACACAGTTTGTATTAGGGCACTTGACTCCGGAATCCCGCTTGTAAACGGGATGATCAATCTTCCGGATAAAGGAATCCTCTTCTTTAGGAATTGTGACTTCCTTGGCACCCAATAGGACGGCCAGTAGCGCCATCCTGATAGGCACCCCATATGCCGCCTGCTTGAAATACATGCTCCGGGGGTCAGCATCCACCTCATGGGTCAACTCATCAACACGAGGCAGCGGATGCATAACAAGTGTTTTCTCGAACTCTTTTCCTTTAAGGAGTTTTTTATCTACCACCGGGTAACCTTTTTCCAACTCTTGCACCTCTACTGTGGGTGCTTGCCTTTCCTTTTGAAGCCTGGTGACGTAGAGGGCATCAACCCCGGCCTTCAGTTCAACTCGAATACTTATGTCAGGCAACATGGCAAGTTGATGTGGGCTACTGGGAGTGATGTATATGGCATCAACGGGGAAGAGCTTCCTGTCCAGTTCTTGGTTCAGATTCCGACATGTTTTTAGCTCACCTTTATACTCTGTGCTTAGCCTCCTCAGGACATGCTCGGGCATCTCCAGCCCTGGGCCGGGGCAGAAGAGGATAGTGGCACCAAACCTGGCTAAGGCGTAGATCAGGGAATGTACGGTCCGCCCGTGTTTCAAGTCCCCCCACAGAGCAATTCTGAGTCCCTTAATAGCTCGCCTTTCTTTTCTAAGGGTGTAGAGGTCGCACAAAGTCTGGGTGGGATGTTCGTGGCTCCCATCGCCGGCATTAATGACAGGAACGCCAGCGTAGTCAGCAACCACTCTGGCTGCTCCTTCCCAAGGATGCCTGATGACAATTACATCAGCATAGCTCCCAACCACTTTCGCCATATCAGCAACGCTTTCGCCTTTGGCCAAGGAGCTTGCCCCTATGTCCACTGCGGTTATGACACGACCCCCGAGTCTGAGCATCGCAGCTTCAAAAGACAGCCTCGTTCTGGTGCTCGGCTCAAAAAACAAGCTAGCCATGATCTTCCCGTGGCATAGTCCAGCCTGGTCCCTTGGAGAGCCCGCCATTTCGTCCGCTAAGGAAAACAGTGCCTCGATCTCCCCGTTAGATAAATCGTCTATCGTCACCAGACTCCTGTTTGCTAGATTCATGATTTCTGCCCCCTCAATTCTCCGAAATTAGCTGCTTGTTCGCTAGACTCTCGATCACCACTTTATCTACGCCATCAACCTCCTGAAGTTGAACTTGTATCTCCTCGTCTTTGGAGCTTGGTATATTTTTGCCGACATAATCGGCTCGAATGGGAAGTTCACGATGGCCACGGTCGATAAGTACAGCTAACTGAATGGTTCTCGGACGCCCCAATTCCATCAGGGCATCCATAGCGGCACGAATGCTGCGTCCTGTATAGAGAACATCATCAACCAGGATTACCCGCCTGTTGGTGATACTGATGGGGATATCAGTGAGGCCGGGGTTCGCCGGCTTTAATTCGGAAGGTGGAATATCATCGCGATGAAGGCTAATGTCCAGAGCGCCCACAGGAATCGGGATTCCTTCGAAGTCTGCGATTATTTCTGCTATGCGCTTGGCTAAAGGCAGTCCCCGAGTTCGCATACCTACGAGAACAACATCTTCCGCACCCTTATTCTTTTCTACGATCTCGTGGGCAATACGAGCCAGCGCCCGCTCTATCTCCCTTGCGGTCAGGAGAATCTTTTCAGGCACCAAAAAACCTCCTGCCTTCAAACTGGCAAGAGGTCTCACCTGATGCTTCTGTTGAGATATGCTTAAGCATGTTCCCCTTACCAGCCTCACCGGACTGATTTAAAGGTCTTAGGATTATTATGCCACAATGACGAAAATAATGCAACCCAGCCGCCACGTCTCTGAGTACTGACGGGTTTGCTACGCCGATGGAAGGGGAGGGGGGTAGCTCCCGCTACCCCCTTCCCTCTATATGAGGTTTAGGTCTACTGTCGAGAGATTTTGGTTGGCTGTGGCATAACCGGTGCCGAAGTTTGGGACCTGGTCTCCGGATGGGCAACTGGAAAACGGGGAGTGCGGCGCATGAAAGAGGGCATATCGAGAGCATCGCTGCCGCCTCTTATCAGGCGACGAAGCTCTTCGGAGCTGCGTACTCCTGTGCCAGCTACCTTAGCGAAGCCAGTAGCGATAACGGTGATTCGAACATCGCTATCCATCTTGGGGTCAAAGACCACGCCAAAGATTATGTTGGCTTCGGGGTCCACTGCTTGGCCAATTACTTGAGCAGCCTCATTACACTCAAACAGGGAGAGACTTGGGCCACCAGTAACATTGAATAGCACCCCTGTGGCTCCGGCTATGGATACATCGAGCAACGGACTAGCCATAGCAGCCTTAGCCGCTTCAGTAGCGCGACTTTGCCCGCTGGCTTTACCCACAGACATCCAGGCTGGGCCGGCGTCTTTCATTACCGATTTAATATCAGCGAAGTCCAGGTTGATCAGTCCCGGGACGGTAACTACTTCGGAGATAGCCTGAACCCCCAAACGAAGAGCATCGTCAGCCAGCCTGAAGGCGTTGTCCACACTCGTCTTAGCATCACAAAGCTGCAGAAGGCGGTCATTGGGTATGATGATAAGTGTATCAACCTTGTTCGTGAGTTCAACCAGCCCTTCCTCGGCTACCAGGCTTCTATGCGTCCCCTCAAAAGTAAAGGGTTTGGTCACCACTGCGATGGTGAGGGCGCCACTCTTTTTAGCTACTTCAGCCACTATAGGGATGCCACCTGTGCCTGTGCCACCGCCCATGCCGGCGGCAATAAACACCATATCAGCACCCTTAACGACGTCTTCAATTACGTCCATGCTTTCTTCCGCTGCTTTGGCTCCAACCTTATGGTCACCACCAGCGCCCAGACCCCTGGTCAATTTCTCTCCCAGTTGAATTCTGGTAGGAGCTTCAGCCAGAGCCAGGGCTTGGCCATCGGTGTTCATGGCTATGAAGTCAACGCCCTTTATGCCCTCACGGACCATACGAGTAACGGCATTGGAGCCGCCGCCACCAATGCCTATAGCTTTGATTCTTGCTGGACTTGGAGTATAAATTTGTTTTGCCATTCTAACCTCCTTTCACAAATCAGGCACGAAACAGCCTTCTAAATAGACTTACAAAGTTGCCCCAGACACCAGCGCTTTTTACTTGTAAAGCCCCCTCTTTGCCTCGTATCGGCCATAGGAGTAATCCCACGGCGGTAGCGTAAGCCGGGTCCTGAAGGATATCGGAAATGCCATAGATGCCCTTGTTCAAAGGTCGGCCTTTGTGTACAGGGATTCGCAAAAGTGACTGTGCTAACTCGTCAAGCCCGGGCAGGTTAGCTGTGCCACCTGTGAGCACTAAACCACAAGGCGCCAAAGCATTGTAATCGCTAGTGGGCATCTCCATTAATATGAGTTGGAGCAACTCCTCCATGCGAGCCCGGATGATATTGCAGAGGTCTTTATAAGAGGCGCTATGACCATTTTCGGTACCCACTTGGACCGTTTCGTCAAGCTCTAAAGTGGGGGTGACGTTGCCATATCTCTTCTTCATCTTTTCCGCAATATTAAAAGGCAGGCCCAAGCCTATAGAGATATCGCTGGTTACCTGATAACCGGCTACTGGAACGATAGCGGTGTGATAGATGCTGCCATTCTTGAATACCGCTATATCCGTGGTCCCGCCCCCTATGTCAGCCATAATAACACCCGTGTCTCTTTCCTCAGAAGTCAATACTGCTTCTCCACTAGCCAGGGGCTCAAGGATGAGGTCTTCAACGTCAATACCGATACTGCGGACGCATTTAGCCAGGTTTTGTATCGAACTCACTGAAGCAGTGATGATATGGGTTTCTACATCTAACCTGCGCCCATGCATGCCTACCGGCTGTTTCACTCCCTCCTGTCCGTCCAGTGCGTAAGAGCGAGGAATGGCGTGGAGTACCCTCTTTCCTTCGGCGACGGTGACATTACGAGCCGCAGATAGCGCCCGCTTAAGGTCCTGAGTGCGCACCAATCGATCATCTCGCGGGATAGATATTACCCCCCGATTATTCAGACTAGTTATATGTCTGCCGGTAACCCCAACATAGGCAGAATCTACACGTATGCCACTAACTCTTTGAGCTTCCTTTACCGATGTGGCAATGGACTGTTTGGCTTCATCCATATTAACTACGATGCCTTTGTGTAGGCCATGAGAGGGAACGACTCCCACTCCTAAAATTTCAATGTCATCTTCGGCTTTGACATTAGCCACGAGAGTGGCTATTTTAGTTGTGCCTACATCAATAGCTGATATGATTTTCTTTGCCATTTTCACCTCCTTTTTTTGCTGGGAATGCTGCCTAGTTGAGTCGCTCAGCTATCCTTAATTTAGCGCTGCGGCTGCGTGGGTTGGATTCTGTCTCCAACGAGGTAGGTTTAATAACCTTCCGTGAAATGAGCTTCAAGGTGGGCACATGCCCACAGCAACATATTACTGTCCCCGGGGGACACAGGCAGCTGCTGGCTGCATCACGCATGAATTGCTTAACTATGCGGTCTTCTAGAGAATGATAACTAATGACCGCCAGTCTCCCCCCGGGGCGAAGGAGGTTAAGAGTTTGTTTGAGAGCCAGCTCCAGGTTCTGCAGTTCACTGTTGACCGCGATGCGAAGCGCCATGAAGGTCCTTGTAGCAGGGTGAATTCTGGCACGCTTGCCGGCTACGGCTTGTTCTACCAATTGTGCAAGTTCTGTGGTGGTAGCGATAGGACGGTTTTGGACAATATGCCGCGCTATCCGCCGGCTGTGACGCTCTTCACCGTATCTCTCTATGAGCTTGGCCAACTCTTGCTCAGAGAAACGGTTGACGATGTCTGATGCGGCTAACCCTTGCTCCGGATTGAACCTCATGTCTAGATGAGCATCGAGGTGGAAACTGAAGCCACGTTCGGCTGTATCCAGTTGCAGAGAAGAAACACCAAGGTCGAAAAGAATACCATCAACTGGATGAAAGTGGTATCTTTCGCAGATAGCCTCAAGGTTAATGAAGTTGTCGTTAACCAAAGTAACTGCCTCACCGTAGTCGCTGAGTTTGTCCTGGCTTATTCTGATGGCTTCGGGGTCAGCATCAATGCCCAGAAGCCTTCCTGATGGCGAGATCTTTTCCAGTATGGCTGCTGCATGTCCTCCCAAACCGACAGTGCAGTCAACGAAGTGGCCTCCTCGCCGAGGCTGTAGCGCTGTTATGACTTCATCAACTAGAACAGGCACATGAACAGGGATGGACATGGTGACGCTCATTCACTCATACTCCGCTCTCAATTATCCCTGATGCCTGCTCTTCGGCGGCGGTTTGCTCAGCTTTCCATCCCTCTTGGCTCCAGAGTTCAACGCGAGCATTGGCACCGACGACAATCGCCGTGTCACCAATCCCGGCGTACGTGCGCAAAGTATCCGGCAATTTGATCCTGCCCTGACCGTCAAATGAGGCATCATAGGCGTTGCCATGGGTAAAGCGGATCAGCCTCCTCAGCTTAGCTCCAGTTAGTGGTGTCTCAGCAAGCTTGTCGGACAGTCTCTTCCATTCTCTTGCTGGATAGACAGCAATGCATTTCTCGCCCAGCCCCATGGCCAACACCACGCCCTCCTTTAGCTGTCGCCTGAATATTGGCGGCAGAGGTACTCTTCCTTTTTCGTCAACCTTATATTGGTACCGACCGTTGAACATCTTGCACTCCTGGGTTCCCCACGCCAACCCCGACTGCCGTGCCTTTCAGCTTGCCCGTCATCCGAGGTCTCCCCCTCTTTCCCCATTTTTCCCCACAAGTCTATTATAGACTACCCCCTCGTTTTGTCAATACCTTTTGGCTAGTTTTCCTGAATTTTTTGACAAATTTCGTCTCTGAGGTTGAGAAGGGTGTGGTGTTACATACGAATTATGTGTTACCCGGCTATCTGGGAGCCAAAGTCATTGGGAAAGTTGAGACTTTCTTTTGCGGCCGCCCACATGGTAAGATATTGGTTTTGGAGGTCTTTGTTGAGGGATTCCATGCGTATTGATATTTTATGTCTCTTCCCTGAAACGTTTGCCTCTCCGCTCAATCAGAGCATCATTAAGCGTGCTCAGGAGCAGGGATTCGTGGACATTGCGATTCATGATATTCGCGACTACACCCATGATAAGCATCATACTGCGGATGATTGTCCTTACGGCGGTGGACCTGGCATGGTACTCAAGCCTGAGCCCGTCTTTGAGGCAGTAGAGGCGATAAAACAACAACTTGGTGTAAGTGAGGTACCTGTCATATTGCTTACCCCGCAGGGCAGGCTGTTCTCTCAATCTGTAGCTCAAGAACTAGCCCTCCTTCCTCATCTGATGTTAATTTGTGGTCACTACGAAGGTTTGGACGAGAGAGTGTGCGAGCACTTAGCTACTGATGAAATCAGCATCGGGGATTATGTACTTAGTGGGGGGGAATTAGCTGCCCTGGCTGTGGTGGATGCTATCGTCAGGCTCATACCGGGGGTACTTGGCTCACAAGATTCCGCCAGCAGTGATTCTCATAGCAACGGGCTTCTAGAATATCCCCAATATACCAGACCTCAGGTATATCGAGGGTGGTCGGTACCATCGGTTTTGCTTTCAGGAAATCACGGCGAAATTGCTCAATGGCGACGCCGTCAGGCTATCTTGCGAACGGCAAGGCGACGCCCTGACCTTTTGGAGAAGGGTAATATCTGCGAAGAGGAAAGAAAATGGATGTTAGAGAATTTGTTAAGCCCAAAGTGAACCCCAATATTCCTCAAATTTCCCCTGGCGATACGGTCAAGGTTAGTTTGAAGGCTATGGAAGGGGACAAAGAGCGATTGCAGCACTTCCAGGGAGTGGTGATTAAGATGAGGAAGGGTGTTGCTGGTGGGAACTTTACGGTGAGGAGAGTATCTTACGGCATCGGAGTGGAACGCACCTTTCCTTTCCAATCCCCCTATGTGCAAAATGTGGTGGTGCTCAGGCATGGGCAGGTGCACAGAGCTAAACTCTATTATATGCGCAGGCTCAGCGTGAAACAGGCTCGACTCAAGGAAAGGCGAGAGAGAGTACTGGAACAAGCCATGCCTCAAGAGGAAGAACCTCGTAACGAAGAACAGTCCTCTGGATGAACTACGCCGGGGTGGTAGTCAATTCACCGGGGAGCCGGTCAACTTTCTGCTATACCATACCGCCAGGGCTCAATATCAATGTCGGGCAAGCAGTATGGGTGCCCTTTGGATCCCGAATCGTTCAGGGGATTGTGCTCGAATTATCAAACGAACCAGCAGTTGAAGAAACTAAGGAAGTAGCTGGCATTGTTGCTGATTTTCCTCCACTTTCTTCGATACAGATAAAGCTTGCCCAGTGGATAAGCGAACACTATTTTGCCCCCCCTTTTGATGCTCTGTCTTCAATGCTGCCTCCGGGATTTGAGAGGCGGGCTATTACTTGCTTTCAGCTGAGAGATTCCCAAGCGGATTTACCCCTAACACCGGAGCAAAGGCAAGTCCTTCATATTATGAGAGGGAAGATGAAGACAAGCTTGCCTGAGCTGGAGAAAGCATTTGGCAAAAGAAAAGCCAGGCAAATCACCGACCAGTTGCTAGACCGTCAACTGATTACAAGAACTCTGGAATTGGAGCCGGCAAGGATAAAGCCCAAAACACTTCCTTATATTAAGCTAACAGCCGATAGACAGGAAATTGAAGTAGCGAAGGCTCGCCTGGATAGGTCTGGAGCTTATAGACAGGCCGAACTCTTAGAGTTTCTGATCGGGCAGACCAAACCTATTCCAGTTGGCGAAATAAGGAAACACTTCAATTGTTCTCCAGCCACCATCAAAGCCCTGGAAAGCCGCCATTTAGTCTCAGTGGAAAGACTCAGGGTAAGACGTGACCCCCTGGCTCATCTTAGCTTCACGCCTTCGCCTCCTCCGGTGCTTACCTCATCTCAACAAGCTGCCTGGGAATTAATCGAAGATGTCATTGTGAGTGGAGTGTGGCAACCTGACAGACCGCCAGTCTTTCTCCTTTTTGGCGTTACAGGCAGCGGCAAGACCGAGATTTACCTGCGAGCCTTGGCCCAGGTTGTTGCCGCCGGCAAGAGAGGCATCTGTCTTATCCCGGAAATCGCCTTGACCCAGCAAACAGTAGAGAGATTCGCTAATCGCTTCTCCAGCCGTGTGGCAGTACTGCACAGTGGTCTTTCCTTGGGAGAGCAGTTCGACGAATGGCAATGGATACGAGAAGGGAACTGCGATGTCATCATCGGACCAAGGAGCGCTTTATTTGCCCCGTTGCCCGACCTTGGTCTTATTATCATCGACGAAGAACATGAGTGGACATACAAACAAGAAGATAGGTCGCCTCGCTATCATGCCCGCGACGTAGCCATTAAGCTGGCTCAACTTAGTGGTGCTGTTGTCATACTGGGCAGTGCCACCCCTGATATCGGCAGTTTTCACAAAGCACAGCAGGGCGAATATCAGCTTGTGCAGCTGAAGGAGAGAATTACTCCTCGCGGTTATTCCCCTCTCCCTGAAGTCACCGTAGTGGATTTGAGGGAGGAACTTAAAGCCGGAAACACAAGCTTGTTCAGTCGTTCCTTATTAGCTGCCATGAAAGGTGCTCTGGCGCAGGGCGAGCAGATAATCCTCTTTCTTAACCGTCGGGGTACAGCTACCTTCGTTCGCTGTCGGAGCTGCGGCTTTGTCTTTCGCTGTCCTCGCTGCTCCGTAGCCCTTACTTACCATTCAACGGAGAAAAAACTAATTTGCCATCGCTGCCGCTATTCCGTTCCGGTGTCCCCACGCTGTCCCCAATGTTTTGAGACCCGTCTCAGCTTTCTGGGCATTGGCACGCAGAGAGTGGAAGAAGAGGTAAGGCATTTCTTCCCTGAAGCAAGATTGCTTCGCTGGGATAAAGATGTGATTACCAGGAGATATGGTCACGAGGAGTTGTTAAGAAATTTTCGTGACCACAAAGCGGATGTGCTTGTTGGCACTCAGATGATAGCCAAAGGGTTGGACCTGCCTCAGGTGACCCTGGCTGGAGTAATCAACGCTGATACTGGCCTGAATTTTCCTGATTTCCGAAGTAGCGAGCGTACTTTTCAACTTCTGTGTCAGGTAGCTGGCAGGGCAGGGCGTGGGGTCAAAGCTGGGAAGGTTATCATCCAGACTTACTCCCCCGATAACTACATTATTGAAGCTGCGGCCAAGCATGATTATCTTGGGTTTTATCATAAGGAAATAGATTATCGCCGCCGGTATGATTATCCCCCTTTTAGCCAATTAGTCCGCCTGGTTTATAGCCACACCGATGAGAGGCTATGTCACCGTGAGGCAGAGAGAGTGTATCATCTAGTCCTCGAGGAAAAGGCAAGGGAAAACATAATTGACTTGAGTGTAATTGGTCCTGTGCCCACTTTTGCCTTCCGAGCCAGGGGCAGGTATCGCTGGCAGCTATTCCTCCGCGGCCCTGACCCAACTCGGATGTTATCCCAGCTCGCTTTGCCGCGGGGCTGGACTATAGATGTCGACCCGGTGGGGATAGTCTGACTCCGTCCCGATTCCGGTGGGATTTCCTGGAGATAGCCGCTATCGGGCTTTCCCATTTTGCTATTTTTGCCGCCAAGTATATGGCTGTGTTCTCGCTGCCCACACAGTTCGGAGAGCCCGTAGACTAGCAGACTCTTCAGTGGTAATGGTATAATGTGGTATAATAGCAAAACTGACATAGAATCGGCGGCGCAATGTGAGTCAAGGGGTTATTTTGATCCGTATCAGGTTCGAGTCCGGCAAATATACACAACATATACATATGACGTACGTTTTTTCCCCTGCCACGGCAAAGTCCACCTTGATAGCAAAATTGGCCGCTAAATGAAGGCTTAATAGCCTGAAAAACCGGGGGAAAGGAGGTGAAATCTGGCTGAATCTTGACTGAGAGTATAACGAGAGTATGAAGACAAGGTAACAGGAAAGGAGGAGAACGTATGAGAAAGATATTGTTGACAATAGTAGCTGTACTCCTTATCGCGAGTATAGGCTTATCATGTACAGAGGTGCATCCGTTGCCCGTCCCCGAGGTGTGCACCATCATCAGAGATAATTACGGAGTGCCACACGTTTTCGCGGACACGACGGAGGGCTTGGGCTTTGGAGCGGGCTATGCCATGGCTCAGGATAGGCTCTGGCAGGCGGATGTCCTGAGGAGGTCGGCAGAGGGACGTCTGGCTGAGTACGGCCTGGGAACAATACAGGCAGATATTGCAACCAGAACATTGTGGTATAGCCAGGATGAGTTACAGCAGATTTATGATAACTGGGATCCCGGTGCAGGCTACGAGTATCTCAAGCCGATGATTGAGGCCTACGTAAATGGCATAAATGCTTATATTGACCAAGCCTTGGACAATCAATACGTTTATATGCCTGCTGAGTATATGGCAAGCAATCTATTGCCTGAGCACTTCACGGTCGCAGATGTGACGGCCCTTACGGTGCTCATGGGGTGGAAATTTGGTGGAACAGGAGGTAAAGAAGGCGACTACTACAAGGCGCTACTTACTCTTCAGGCTATGAATGGAGCTGCCAACGGGACTGCCATCTGGAACGATTTGTTCCCCCTGGATGACATGAAGGCACCCGTGACGATACCCAGCGAGTCGCTGACTGCTCTTTCCACGGATACGACTTCGTTGGATGTCCCCGACAACCTCGGCCCGGTACTGGAGCAGGCTGACGAGTTGCGGGCAACTCAGGATGAAGCGTTCAAATCGCTGGGCGTACCGACGAAATTCGGAAGCAACGCCGTGCTTATCAGTCCGGAATTGTCGGCAACGGGCAACGCTCTTGAAATGGGAGGACCCCAGATGGGCTACTCGATGCCGCAGATTGTCTATGAGCTGGGCCTGCATGGCGCCGGAATCAATGCTGTGGGCATGGCCATGCCCTGTGCAGGTCCGTTCATTTTGATCGGTGTCAGCCAATATGGCGCCTGGACGTCAACCACCGGCTCTTCCGATGTCATCGATACCCGCATCCTGACATTGAATCCTAAGTAACCCAACCCAGTACTGGTACAACGGTACGTGGGTTAATATGGAAAGAAGAAACGAGATGGTCTATGGGCCGGGAAAGAAGACTTACCAGGCTACGAGCGTTTATCGCTCCGTCTATGGCCCCATCGTTTCCCTCGATCCGACCACAATGACGGCTGTCACCTTGCAGACCCCCTTCTTCAAGAACGAGATTGCAGGCGAGGAGGGCTGGGAGCTCTTCCAGGCAGCAAAGAACATGGACGAGTTCGAAGCGGCTGTGCAACTTGTCATTCCTAACCACAACTTCTACTGGGCAGACACAGAAGGCAACATAGCTTACTGGCATGCCGGACGCTTCCCGGTAAAGCCGGCAGGCGCCGATCGCAGGTTGCCTTTGAAGGGCGATGGAACACAAGAGTGGACTCGTGTGACAAGCCGCTACGAGATACCCACGTGTAAGAATCCCGCCCAGGGCTGGCTTACCAACTGGAACAACAAGCCAATCGCCGACTGGCCATACGCAGAGTGTGACGTCCAGTGGGGCGAGGGGTTCCGCGTCCAGGTTCTGATGAACGCCATGACCAAATTCGCGGCCTCTGGAGACCTGACCACGGACACCTTGAACACGCTTAACCAGATTGCAGGGTACGCCGATATCGACGGAATGGACTTCGCCGGAGATTTGATAGCCGCGGTCACAGCCTATGTGTCGGTAACACCCTGACCCGGAGGTCATGGCAGCGCTGACGTACTTGGAAGGCTGGGCTACAGGCATCGCCTCTTCCCGTCAGCCGCGTCGATCTTGTGTCACCCAAATGGCCTACCGATAAGAATCCCACATACGACCATCCTGGGCTGACAATCTTCAACAAGTGGTATGATAAAGTCATCTCCGCAGTATTTGCCGGCATCCTGTCGCCGGATCTCATTTGGCAGGCGAAGAGTTATCCCAGCCTCTTACTCCGCGTCCTGCGAAACGACCGAGCTCCATTATAAGGGATACCCCACAGGCGCAGCGCTGAACACGATTATCGTCAATGCCCTGAAGGATGCACTCACGGACGTTAAAGACTCAGTACGGTTCAAGCGATATGAACGCCTGGCTTACCCCGGTGCAGATGCAAAGCTATGACAAGCTGGGAGCTTTGCCCGGTGGCAAACTTCACCCCTATATGAACCGGGGCACCTACGGCCAGATTGCCGAAATGCTCACTAAGGGCTTGCCGAATGCCAAGAACGTAATTCCACCCGGACAGAGCGGATTGGTGGTACTGCCTGGAGTTGCCAACCCTCACGTCGCTGACCAGGTAGCACTGTACGCAAGCTGGACATACAAGCCGATGCTATTCACTCGCGAGGCAGTCGAGGCAGTCAAGAGCTGGCAGAAGGTCTTCTACGAACCAATACCATCTTCAGACAACTGGCGGTATTAGCCCATTCAGACTGCTAACATGGCTGGTACGAGAGCCGAGGCTGAGCCTCGGCTCTCGCTTTATGCTCCTCTTCCATCGTTACCAGGGCTCCTTGCTTCTTTGTTGTTGCCAGTCCCGGTTTATCGGAACAAAGCAATCCCGGTGAGGGACTCGAGGCGTGAAGAAATCCCTTCGTTCACGATTGCCGAGTGAATGTAGTGACGGGGTCTATCCTCGCCTTTCCAAAAACTGAGTTGCCAGTTCGTTTTGCCCCACATGGTTGGGGGACAATCGATTGGGCAATGGTGTTGTTCAGCTGAACTCATCCTGGCCTTGTCGCAGGGCGACACCTGATGAATCGGGTGTGCTGGCTGACCACATGGGTAACGCTGGGCTACGGATTTTGACAAGTGCCTTTTCAATATACTCTATGGGAGTAACATAGGCGAGACATTTTGGAAAATCACCTCTTGCCCAGTTCTCAGACCGACTCCTTGTATCATATTGGATACTAGTAACCTACGGATAACTTACTAGGAATGGAACGCCTGCTGCGACTTGCTCCGCAGTCCAGTAGTCGATACGCCCTCTTATAAAATCAATCCATCCCTCGACATCGCTCTGTACTCTCCCAGCAGCTACCATTTTAGCTACCCATGCGGGGATCACACCTGCCAGGGATGCCCTCCACGTGGCCTTCTCTGCAGCAGATAAAGTAATGAATTCTACACCCTGTGACGCCCCTAAATCGCAACCGGACTTGTTTTCGTGGGCAGATCGCCTGTTTGCGCCCAAAAACTCTGCCTTAATCTGATTTCAGGTGTTTATCGAGAAAGTCCAGTACTCTATCCACGTTCTCTGGAGTCTCAAATCTTGGATCTCCATGTTCGGCTCCTTCGATAAATTGCAGTGTTACCATGTGGTTTCCAAGAACTGCCTTTAACCCGGCTGCCATGACAACGGACTGCTGTACCGACACAGTAGCGTCCCTGGTACCGTGTTGTAGCAGGAATGGAGGTGCCTTCGGCTGAATATAGGTTAGGGGATTGGCTGCCCTGACCTGTTCCGGGATTTCCGTGATTCTTATGTCCCAGCAGAAGCGATTCGGGAGAACTGGCTCCGTTGTGCTCCATTCCGGGCAGTGGGCGCAGTCCGCTCTCCTCCAACTGTTCGTCCATCTTCAGAAAATCGGATCGGGCCATACCAGTCAACGACGGCCTGCACTGTGCTGGGTTGATCCGGATTGCCCATGTTCAGATCTTCCAGCTTCTCAACACCGGCGGAGGTTCCCAACATTAGAGCAAGATAGCCTCCCGCAGAGCCTCCCCAAGCCGCGATCCTGCTCGGGATCGAAGTGGTAAATTTGAGCGTTGGCACGGATCCAACGGATAGCAGCCTTGGCATCGTGCACGAGTGCCGGAAATCTGGCTTCTCCGCTAAGACGGTAATTAATGGCCACAACTGCATAGCCTCTTTTCAATCCCTCTAACGAAGGCAAGACCTGGAGATCAGCTTTGTCGCCGCCCATAAAAGCTCCGCCGTGGATCCATACGATAACCGGGAACGGGCCTTCGCCTTCATCCGGCAGATAGATGTCCAGTTTCTGCGCCGGAGACAGACTGGCATAGGGAATATCCAGGAATTTTCTCTTAACGTGATCAGTGTTGGCTGGCGGAGGCTCATATGGAATTGCATAATGTTTCTTGGGTCTCAATCCTTGTCCCATCGCTATTGCTTTTACCCTCCTATCATAATCATTTCAGATAGCGGTCGATAAACTGAAAGACTCTGCTCATGTTTTCCTCTGTCTCGAACAACGGGTCACCATGGCCAGCTTTCTCCAGGATATCGAGTTCAAACCGCTCATGGCTTACAAGCTCTTCTAGTTTCTGAACAAAAATCATCGATTGCTGCACCGGCACCAAGGCGTCCATCCGCCCATGCTGGATCAGAATTGGGGGCATATCGGCATGAATGTAGGTTATCGGGTTGGTACGCTGTACTTTATCCGGTACGTCAATGATTCTTGCTCCAATATACCTGGACTCGGGTGAATCTGCTTGGCTATGGTCTGGGAGACCAAGTCCGCTTTCGATGAACTGTTGGTCCATCTTCAAGAAATCTGTCGGGCCAAACCAGTCTACAGCCACCTGTATATTGCAAGGATACTCTGGATTACCGAGACTCAAATCATCTAGCTCAGCCACATCGGCTGTAAGACAGACCATAGCAGCGTAGTTGCCTCCGGCCGAGCCACCCCAGGCTGCAATCCTGTTGCCATCAAGATGGTATTCCCGCTGATTCGCCCTGAGCCACCTGATGGCAGCCTTGATATCCTGCAAACCGGCTGGGAATACCGCTTCCCCACTCAAGCGATAGTTCGCACTCACCACGGCATACCCGCGCTGCAATCCCTGCAAGATGGGCAGAATGTGAATGTCGCGCTTGTCCCCGATGGCGAAGGCGCCTCCGTGTAGATGTAGTATTACCGGGAACGGTCCATCCCCCTTGGAGGGAAGATAGATGTCAAGCTGCTGGCCTGAGAGATGCTGGCATAAGGCAGATCTAACCATTTCCGCCGGATGTGTGTAACATCTGCTTGCAGAATCTGGATCGATGCTTCATCTACCCGTTGGAATTTATTAGTATTAATATTATATTCTCCTTTCTTAATTCAGTCTGGCTTCGGTCCCCCTGCTGACGCCTGCGCCTACCCTATTTGGCTTTTTGCCTTGAGAGCCTCGCGAACTTTTGGTATTCATCAAAAGCCACACCACCTAAGAGTATCAGCCCCCGCACAATGTACTGGGGGTAAATTCCCCAACCAGCAAGCTGCATGCCATTCCCCAGTACCGCGAGGACAAACACACCGGCAACAAGTGCTGGTATATTGCCCTCCCCTCCCATGAAGCTGACCCCACCAATAATGGCCGCTGTCAAGGCTGTAAACTCTGTCCCCGGTCCAAAGGAAGAGTGAGTTGTGTTTGCTTTGGATATCATAATCATCGTGGCAATGGCTGTGAAAAACCCGCAGAGTGTGTATAGCGTGATTCTCATTTTTCGTATGTTAATACCTGCTAACCTGGAAGCTTCCTCATTTCCACCCAACGCCACAACCCTTAGGCCGAAAGTCGTTTGATAGTAGATAAAGCTTACCAAAATGACGATCGCCAAGGTTAGAAAGATGTCAAACGGCATTCCAAGCACCTTGCCCTGAGTTAAAAAGAGGAACTCTGCCGGGAACATACGATATGTTCTAGATTGAGAGATCATGTACGAAATCCCCTGGAAAACCACACTGGTCGCCAGTGTCACAATCAGTGGAAACATCCTGATCCTGCTCACTATGATGCCGTTGATCATGCCCAGTACTATGCCGAGCAATATTCCGACACCGACAGCAAGCCACACCGGCAGATGGTAAACGACCATAAGCATAGCAGTTACCACACCAACCAGAGACATCTGGTATCCTACCGACAGGTCAATCCCGCCGCCCATCATCACAAACGATAAGCCTACGGCAACAATAATAAAATAGGTATTTTGCATGATGATGTTCTGGAGTTCCGCAGTGTCAAGAAGTATGGGCTGGTAAGCGTAAAGAGAACCACCAAAAACAACAAGACAATCATGACACTGTATTTGCTCAGTCTCCGTAAGTTGAGTTCGTTCGACATTATCTTTATCCGAAAGATTGTATTCTATAGACTTGGTCTGTGTTCCGTTTCGATCCTTGCCCTTGATGATCATCGTCACCACATCATCGAGTGTAACTTTGCCAACGTCAAGGACATCCTGTTTTTGCCCGCCTTTCAGGACGAACACCCGGTCCGCAATTGACAGCACGTCCGGTATGCGCTGGGTAATGATCAAAATTGAAAGTCCACTATCTCGCATGTTTCTGATCATACTGAACAATTTACCAGCTTCGGTTACGCCCAGGGCAGCCGTAGGTTCGTCCATGATCAGGATCTTTGATTGAATGCAATAGCGCGAGCGCAGGCCACCGTTTGGCGCTGACCGCCGGACATCGGTGCCACATTCAGCCTGGCCGAGCTGATATTGACACGCAGTTCCTTGATCAGCTCTTCTACCTTCTTGTACATGCTTTTTTTATCCAGCAGCAAGTTGAACGGCCCACGGGAGATATTCTCTACCGAGAAAGATATTCATCGCCACATCCAGATTGTTGAATAGAGCCAGATCCTGATAGATCATACTTATTCCCAGATTGAAGGCATCTTGAGGGTTCCGGATGCGTGCTTTTTGCCCATCAATATAGATCTCACCCTCATCCGTTTGATAGGCTCCCGAGAGGATCTTCATCAGCGTGGATTTGCCTGCGCCGTTATCGCCAACAACCCCCATAATCTCACCACGGCGCAGCTCCAAATTCACATCTTTAAGGGCAAGGACGCCACCGAAGCGTTTACAAATGCCCTTCATCTCAACTATGTATTCTGATCCCATCTTCGAAATCCGGTGACCAATTGTCCAGTGCAAAGACACCTGGGTTGTTTATACAAAGATATCAAAGTATCCTTTATTTGACTATTCGCGCGGACATGCGTACCACAAAACAGGGTAGGGGGGAACCTATTGGGTTCAAGTACCCCCCGACCCTGCCTTCTCTCTATCACAGTGTTTTGTGAGTTTGCCGATTCGATAAATCGTCTCGGCATATTTGTCCTACTATTTATGGCTGACCAATCACGCCACCACTGGGGACCGGAATGAAAACTGGGGGACAAGGCCAACCCTGTGTCAGAGCGAGCGCGTCCAAGGTGACTTCAGGATATGATTCGCCATTGAGCATCTTCGTAGCAAGCTCTACTGTCCTTTGAGCTAAATCTAGGCCGCCAAAAGAAACAATGCCACGTAAGGTAGAATTTCCCACGCAGGATGCGCAGAAAGCATCTATTTCAGAAGGGAGCGCTCCGACTCCAAAAACAGCGACCTCGCTCAAATTCTGGATGCAACTGACTATTTCCCTTGGCCCACTCATCGATCATTGCCTTGGAAGCACCATTCCCTCCATCCGAAGCATAGGCAATAACGAGTTTTGTGTTGGGATTGGTCGTAAAAAATTCTGCATCGCTGTCAGTCCGTCCAAGAACATTGCAGCCTCTGGAGTCTGTAACGATTTTCACTGCTGGACAGTATACGGGGTTCGTGACTCTGTCACTTTCGGATTTTCCGGAGAGATAATTCCCATGAGCATCTGAGATAGGGGTCCCCGAGGAATTGATGTACGCGCCCGTAGAGTCTTTCAAATAGGGCTCGCTGATCATCTTTAAACCGTTGGTGCGAGAGATCGCCTCTGGGTTCAGTGATGAGCATAAGATAGCCGTTTCAATCGATCCTTTTTCGGTGCCCGGAAAGGTCACGTCAGTCCAGTTCTTGGCTAACCGGGCCGCGTATTCACCCGACAGGAACTGGTCCATCTTCATGACTGCATCACGTGCGTCTTCGCCCGGTTCGCCTCCACCCGCCAAAATTAGAACACCCTTCTCCCGGGCTGCTACCATTGTGGCGTGGATGCGCTTTTGCCGCTACTGCCATCACGAACATGAACTTTGCCCCCAGGGTAGCATAGTTCTCAATCTGGGTCACTTGTGTGAGAGGATTGCCGTCCGCGCTGGCTACCATAACATTATACTCGTCACTGAAGTTATTTACAAAAGCGTCCCTCAACCCGATCATTAACGGATTATCCAGGGCCGGCAAGCACACGGCGATGATTGGTACCTCTTTCTTCCTCTTCCTCTTCGGCTGGAGTAGTAGTACAGGCTGGCAATACGACAAGAGCAAGAGATAACAAGGTAACCAGGACTATCCAGCCGATTTTTGAAAATCTTTTAATCATTCTAACCTCCTTTAACTAAAACTTTTCAATACTGTATCGCATCTTTTCGTCATACAATTCGTCCTACAATCATACACATCCCCCCCTTTTCATCTACAATTTGGGCTTCCTCTTCTTATATGAGCTTCTCCTGGTAAAACTGCGCCTCATCACCTCCTTTTTTTCTATGCACCTTTTTCGGCGGTTAAGGAGTGCTATAACTCCAGTCAATCATAATATGCTACTTATGTTAAAATCCTGTTAAGCAAGTCAATAGGCGCGTTCCGTCGAGATTTTTTCACAGTTTCATCCGCATTTACGAGAAAGGCAGCAAGCCTGGGAGAGAGATGTTAAGCAACGGCTGTAGTAGTGAATGCCGCTGGTATCAGTGAAACCCCGCAACGCCACGATGCCGTGCCTCACCCTCATCAGGGACTGTCTCTTCGTCAAACTGAACCCCCGTGCGACCCAGGCTGGTTCCGTCTACCTGGCCGCAATCCTAAGTGAAACCTTTAGTACCCTCCATAAAACCTCATATTTCATTGAAGCGGACACGTTCTTGACAGGGTAGAAGAACAGAATATGCAATTTCCTTATGCACGACAATCCCCCTTCGACTGCATAAAGGGTATCATATAGATACTTGAATAGTAATATCATTTCGTGTGTATACTTTCGGTCACTGTGAATTGAGGCACAACTACGCGTTATGTCAGAAAGCAACGGCATAGTGATTGATAATTATCCAGTGAATGAAACCGGCGAAAATCCGAAAATGACAAGAGTGTTAATTGCGGATGACCACAGATTTATTCGTCAGGCGCTTCGGTCCTGCCTTGACAAAGAGCAAGACATGGAAGTAATCGGAGAAGCTACGGACGGTGAACAAGCTGTGGCGCTGTCTGCAGAATTAAGACCCGATGTTGTCATTATGGATATTGAAATGCCCGTATTGAATGGTTTGGAGGCAACTAGACAAACAAGGAAGGTATCGCCGGATACGATAATTCTTGTTCTCACGGTTGTGCTAGCTGACCACATGGGTAACACCGGGCTACGGATCTTGGCAAGCTCCCTTTCAACAGAAGTCAGTCCCGGCTGCCCCGCAAGAACGGTGAGCAGGCTAGAACTACGACGGCTATAGCCACACTGGCGATGGTAAAGCCGTTGTAGAAACCAAAGTGGTCGATGATTAAGCCCATTATAGGTGCAAGTACGGCGCCGGATTCTGTCATGGAGAAGTAGAAGATGCCATATACCGTGGAACGATTACGCTCTGTTGTCTGACCGATGATGTAAGCCTCGACACCGGCAATCGGACAAACGTGGTTATGCCCATTATCCATAAAAGGGCAAAGATACCCATTCCATAGGAGGCTATGTTCAGCAGGTAGATGGCAGCAGCCGCAAATAAGACTGATCACCACCAGTACCGGCACCCGTCCCAAACGGTCGGAGATGTGACCGCCCAGAGGGCTTGCCCAGAGCCCGGCCGAGCAGTAAATGGCCATCAAGTATGCCGCTGTTTGCTCGCTGGCTCCAAAGTGGTCAACCATATAAAGTGGGAGGAACGATGTTACGGAAGCAGCTAATCCCCCGGTGCCAGCACTGAGAATCATAAATGCTACCAGGCGACGTAAATAGCCGGGTTGCGGCGCTGCCTCTTCATGATGTTCGGTTATCTCGGGCTGTGTCCGGCTCATGGCTGCCCGCCGACCTAAGACTCTGTAGAATATGATTCCGAATATTACTGTAGGGATAGCCAGCCCGATGAATGCGCCACGCCAGCCCCAAGCTGCCGCAATGGCAGCGGCGACGAGTGGTACCACGAAAAAACTGGCACCGCCGCCAATCTCGTGAATTCCCAACGCCCGGCCCCTTTTCTTCGACTCAACCAATGCTGAAACCATCGGCGTTGCTGATGGGTGGTATCCACCACCCAATACTCCCATGAGTACCAGGAAGACAATCAGCATAATATAGGTTTGTGAAAGTCCTACCAGGACTCCGGCTAGCCCTACGCCGCAGATGGCTATGACCATCAGTATGCGGCGATCGATACGGTCAGCCAGCCATCCGGCCGGTATCTGGCTGATGCCATATGAAAAAGTGAAGGCCGAAAGTACCATTGCCGAGCGCGTATAGTCCAAGGAAAACTCGTTGCGTATGAACGGTAAAAGTGGTACCTGCAATGCCGGCAACAGGTGATGGGCAAAGTGTGCCACTACAAAGAGAGGCAGTAGGCCAGAAAAGAATGAGCGGTGCTCAGGTTCTTTGATAACGGTATCCTTTCAAGGTCGTTTTCGAGATTCAATGCGGGTGTTGTGGAATTACATCATTCATAGCACCCGCGGATTCCATGGTATGCCGTCTTCTGAAGCTGAACAACGGGGACATAGCCCTTAAAGTATCCATCGTTCTTGAAGGTCTAATTGACGCGCTTTTGCTGACTACATACATTAATAATTTCACTTATTGCAATCCTGGTGTTCGCCAGAATCTCATCTATTTCTTCTCTGGTGATATTATCGAGATGAACACCAGCAATAACACAGACAGGCCTTCTAATAGACTTACTTAGCAAATAAGCAGCTTCCCTGGCCAGGGCATCATCCTTATGTCCAAGCCTGGTAATTACGGATACAGAAGCTCTTTCGTGTTCATAATCGTAATCTCCTATGGCCACAGCCCCTATGTGAGCGTTTTGGTTGTAAATACGTACCACGAGGTCGCTGCCCATGCTATTTACTGTGACATTAACCCTGGCTCTGCCTTCCCCCTTAGTCAGTTCATATTCAACCATACTGTATCGTTAGCTAATATGTGCTCAAGTTCTCGTCTTGTTTCGCCATGCCTGACCATCTCTGGAAAAGAGTGTGCTCTATGCCAAATAGATCCAGCATCTTGCCCACTGTATGGTCAACGATATCTTGAATTGTTTGCGGCTTATGGTAGAAAGCAGGAACTGGTGGCATAATAATGGCTCCCATCTCACACAATCTCTCCATATTTCTTATGTGACCTATATGCAATGGCGTTTCTCTCACCAGTAGAAGCAATTGTCTTCTTTCTTTAATAGTAACGTCGCCAACTCGGATTAGTAGATTTTCGCTGTATGAGTTAGCTATAGCTGACATTGTCTTTACCGTGCAAGGAGCAACTATCATTCCGTCTGTCTTGAATGAGCCACTGGCAATTTGAGCTCCGATGTCCCTGATATCATATGAAAAGCTGGCTAGTTCTTTTACATCTTCTATCCTTCTACCAGTTTCATATTTGATGATTGCTTCCGCAGCCTCGGATACTATGAGGTGCGTTTCTACATTCTTAATGGAAGAAAGCACTTCAAGCAGTCTAATACCGTATATTGCTCCAGATGCACCAGTAATCCCAACTATCAATACGGTCATGCCTTTTCACCGTATCCGTGTTTGCGCCATATATCGAGCGCCTTTTGTTGAACCTTGTCAGGGTATGATTGTTTGAAAGAAATCCGTTTTGGCACGGCAGCCGGATCCCAGTCCAAAGGCCAGGTACAATCGAAGTAGGCCTTGGCACCTAATCTAGCTTTTCGTTCCTCCCTACTTAGCCAGGGGACAATACTTATTACCGGTGAGTGTTCCAGTCTCACTATTCCTCGCGTCGGATGGCATTTGGTTATCAGGGCATGGAGTACCTCGTTCAGATTAAAGGGATCTACATCGTCGTCGACAATCACGATATACGGTGTCTCGTGGCCGATACTGCCTGAAGCCCAGATTAAGATGGGCGATATCCTCAGCTATGCCCGGATAATGCGCTTTACTGACTGCCACGATGGCCAACATGTGGGTAGTAACCAGAGGCACAAAGACACCGGTCACTGGCTTTCCTTCTTTTCTCATGAGCTCCAGAATTTCTGCCGCTTTTGTCAGGGAGAAAATAGCGTTATCATCGACAGGGATACCGCAGCAACTGCAAGTGAATATCGGATCGTTCCTATGTGTAACGGCTTTTACTCTTATTAGAGGTCTGGGCTCTCTTATCCCTCCCATATAGCCGGTGAATTCTCCGAAAGGGCCTTCGTCCATTGTTTCGTTAGGTCTCATTTCTCCCTCTATAACTATTTCAGCCGTTGCCGGGACTGCAAGGTCCACGGTTTCACACTTCACCAGCTCGACAGGCTCTCCCCTGATACCTCCTACTACATCAACCTCGGAAACTCCGACCGGCAGGGGGCTTGCCGCACACATAGTCGATATTGGCTCAACCCCTATCGCAATGGCAACTTCCATCGCTTTGTTTTTAGGCAGATAACTCCGATCACGTATAATCGCGAGGTGTTTGGCCAGGGAAGCCAGTAATATGCCCACGGCATTCTTGCTCTGTAACATGTGCCGATACATTCCCCAGTTCACCCAACCAGAATCTGGATCCTTTACGATGGTGACATGCCATGTGCCGATATAGCGTCCGCCATCACCCTCATGCTGCATGGGGACAGGAAACTCGAGCAGGTTGACGTCATCGCCTATATGAACATTCTCCTTGCAGGGGCCGGTACTCACCAGCACGGGCTTTATTGGCCTGTGTCTTCTGCGTATGTACTCCTCTATCAATTCTCTGGGATGCGTATCCGGTTTCAGGTCCATGCTAATTGCCATCCGTCTGAAGCTATTAGCACTATTGCCGAATAGCCTGTATCCCTGCGGATACCCCTTGATCTTTTGGAAGATTGGTGCCGGTAAGCCCTCCTCTGCCGATCTCCGAAGAATAGCCGACGCCTCCAGATTCCAATCAACCTCTTCCTCTATTCTGATGGCTTCACCCTCTTCTTCTAACTTAGTAATAAATTCTCTCAAATCTTTGAATGGCATTTCTTATTTCCTCCTTTCATTCAGCATCAGCTTCAAGACATCCAGCGGGCATGAGCCAAAGCATATCCCGCAGCCAGTACACCTTGTTTCGTCAATCGCCGTTATCATACTTAATCCCCTTCCCACCAATCGGTTTTGCCTTTCTGAGTCGTCCAAAAGCTCAACTTTTTACGAATCTGAAATCTCTTTCTTGACTATGACCACAACGAGATGAACTACCACAGCCGTCGTTACTCTTGTGCTTACGCACCACGCGGAATCATCTCTGTTCTCAAGAAACAAATTCTACATAGTGGCAAAACTTGGTAGAAAGGTTGCAAGCGTAGGGAAGAAGTACACCAAGAGCAATACTATTATCATAGAGATACAAAAATACATCGCTCCCTTAAAAATATCCATCATAGGAACTTCCGTGGCTATCATTTTGACCGTATATACATTCACTCCTACTGGTGGTGTGATAACCCCAGTCTCGCAGAGCAAGACCACCATCACCCCGAACACTATCAGGTTAAATCCCACAGCATCAAGCAATGGCAGGATTATAGGGACGATTAGCAACATTAGAGGCAAAGAGTCAATGAAGAAACCTCCTATGAAGAACACCACGGAGATGAAAAATATCAGGGCGCCAGTTGACAAATGGTACATCCCGACCAGGTCGACCAGTTTAAAAGGCAGGGTAGACAGGGCTATAAAGTGTCCAAAGACCACAGATCCAGTAATGATGAATAATATCATGCAGGCCGCCTGCAAACCGCCTCTGGTCGCTTGGAGAAATGCCTGCCACGATAGATTCCGCCGCGCTAAACCAATAATCAAAGTTCCAACACAGCCAATAGCTCCACCTTGAGTGGGACTAAAGAAACCGAAAGCCAAACCTCCAATGACGATGACAAACAGGATAGCGATTTCAACCAGGTTGCTCAAACCAGCAAACCTTGCCCTCCAGGTGGCCTTGGCACTCGGAGGACCCAATTTAGGATTCAGCTTGCATCTAATGGCAATCTGCACAATAAACAGACTCGCCAAGACTATTCCTGGAATTAATCCGGCAATAAAAAGCTTCCCGATCGCTTGCTCAGTAATTACTCCATATAGAATCAGGATAGTGCTGGGAGGTATCAGGGGTCCCAGTGATCCACCGGCAGCGATAGTGCCTGTGCTCAGCACAGGGTCGTAACCATAACGCTTCATCTCCGGGTACGACGTCTTCCCCATCATAGCGGCTGTGGCCACACTAGATGCGCAGGCAGCTGAGAACAGTGCGCATGCTCCGATGGTAGCCATGGCCAAGCCTCCTGGCAGGTGTCCGACCCAATCACGAACAGATTTGTAAAGCCTTCTACCTATGCCAACTGCATCAACGTAATAACCCATGAGCACAAACATCACGATAGTGCCTAGATTGTAGTTCGAGAAATTATAGAATATATCTCGAACCAGAAACTTGGCACCTATATCCCACGATTCTAAATATGTAATGCCTATAAGTCCCACAAAGGCCATAACAAAAGCAATTGGCATTTTCAGAAAGATCAATACGAGGAGTACTACTATGCCAATGATTCCTATCCACATAGGACTCATTTTGACACCACCCTCAAGCTCAGAATAGCTTTCACGATTTTCCGAAGAACAACAGAGCGATGGGCACAAACCCCGCAGCAATATAAAGGCGAATGGGTACATAGGTATGCCGGTAGTATAGCTGATATCGCCTGATTTTATGAGGCTCAACCCGAATAATATGCTGTACCAGATAACCACTACCGCCACAGTCAACGACAGTAAAGAGACTACACTTTCAACAACTGCCTGCACTCGCTTGGGAAACTTAGCTACAAGTACATCTACGCTCAGATGCCGGTCATTAATTAACGTTACGCTTCCTACCGCAGCCAAGGTTATCAAAAGTAAAAAGCTAACCATATCGGACGCCCCCAGAATAGGCCGTCTCACAGCTTATAGCCCATTACATCAACGAAGGTGAGAATCAAGCAGGCTACCCCAGCAGCAACTCCCACCCACAGTAACCAGCGGGTCATCCAGCGGCTTGCACCATAGACCTTGTCCGCTGCAACGCTGAGCCGCTCTATCACTCTGCCGCGCATTGTGTCTCTCCTTTCGCTACACATCATAACCTGGAGTCTGTCCGAGAACTGGCTCCCTGATTCGGGAAATCACCTTTTGCCCAGTTCTCAGACTGACTCCTTATATCGCATCCTATTACTGAAACCAGAATCTACTTGAGTTAATACTCACCTAGTAACCTGGCAGGGGGGTAACCTGTCAGGAATGGAATGCCTGCTTTGATTTGCTCCCCAACCCAGTACTCGAGACGCCCTTGTACATAAGTAAGCCATCCCTCGACGTCGCTCTGTACATACCCATCACTTACCATTTTAGTTACCCAGGCGGGGATACAACCTGTCAGGGCTGTCTTCCACAGGGCCTTCTCTGCAGCATTTAGAGTAATGAGTTCTACACCCTTTGACGGCCCCAGATCCATACTGGCCTTGTTTGTATCCGTCCACATTGTGCATACCACGTCAGCATAGTGAGCGGAAACATCAGTAACTACTTGTTGGAGATCTGCTGGCAAGCTATTCCAGCATTTATTGCTCATTGTTGCTATAAAGACGTCACCGCCAGCCACGTAGGGAAGGGTGCAGTATTTAGCCACGTCGGCGAGTTTCCATGCTGTAAATCCATCGCACCCGATCATAACGCCATTTATCTGGCCCTTCCAAATAGCTTCATAGACTTCCGCCATCGCCATGCTACTGGGCGTGGCACCCAGTGAAGTAAGGACGCAATTATTAGGGGGGCCAGTCCTTATTATCTTGCCGCTTAAGTCAGCCATCGTTCGCACTGGTGTCTTTGTGTACATAACGAGCGGAGCGCTCATCGAGAGAAACAGAGGGTGCGTATCGCTGAATTCCGCGAATTGGTATTGGTTATAGAAGTCCTGTGCTACATGCGAGCCTACCCAGGCGCTAGGAATGCCGAGAGGTTGGGCAAAGGCATCCATAGGTGGGAAACGCCCACCCGTATAGCCAAGCATAGTAAAGATTATGTCTATGGACCCATCGGCTGCTGCCGGATATAACTGAGGTCCTCCAGCCAGCGTCCCCCCCCAATAACGAGTAATACTCAGTTGGCCATCAGATTCACTTTGCAGAGCATTACAAAACGCGTCCAGCATCTTGCACTGGTCCGTCGTAGATCCGAAGTAGGTAGCCGCCTTTAGCGTTATCACCTGTGGCTGTTCTTCCTCTTCCTCTTCCTCTTCGGCTGCAGTAGTAGTACAGGCCGGCAATACGACAAGAGCAAGAGATAACAGGGTAACCAGGACTATCAAGCCCATTTTTGAAAATCTTTTACTCATTCTAACCTCCTTTACCTAAAATTCTTCATTTCCTTCATCCACACCGCATCCACTATTTGTTGTGTAAATTCATCTGATGCTATTTCGCTATTAAGTCGCCCTCCTTTCTATTATTTTTACTTAGTTTATCTGTCGCTGCCACAATCCACACTATCGACCTTTTCCCGTCCTCCTGCACCCTTATCGAATCCGTCTAGAATCCCGTTCTCCGAACCTTCCTTCGATAGGCATCACCTCCCCTCATATAGTCTTGTTTTGTCTCTAACAATGCACCACTAATGTTAAAATCCTGTTAAGCAAGTCAATAGGCGCGTTCCGTCGAGGTTCTTTCACAGTTTCATCCGCATCTACGAGAAAGGCAGCAAGCCTGGGAGAGAGATGTTAAGCAGCGGCTGTAGTAGTAAATGCCGCTGGTATCAGTGAAACTCGGTGACGATAGAATGGTACACGTCATCCTATTCAGTGACCGTCTCTTGCTCACGCCAAACCTCTGTGTGACCCAGACTAGTTTCGTCTACCTGGTCGCAATCCTAAATCAAACTTTCGGTACCCTCCATAAAGTCCCATATTTCATGGAAGCGGACACGTTCTTGACAGGATGAAACAACGGAATATACAATATCCTTATATACGACAACCTCTCTTCAACTACATAAACGGTATCACATAGATACTTGGAAAGTAATACCATTTCGTGTGTATACTTTCGGTCGACTGTGAATTGAGGCACAGCTACGCGTTATGTCAGGAAGCAACGGCATAGTGATTGATAATTATTCAGTAAATGAAGCCAACGACAATCCGAGAATGACAAGAGTGTTGATCGCGGATGACCACAGATTTATTCGTCAGGCGCTTCGGTCCTGCCTTGACAAAGAGCAAGACATGGAAGTAATCGGAGAAGCTACGGACGGTGAGCAAGCTGTGGCGCTGTCTGCAGAATTAAGACCCGATGTTGTCATTATGGATATTGAAATGCCCGTATTGAATGGTTTGGAGGCAACTAGACAAATAAGGAAAGTATCGCCGGATACGATAATTCTTGTTCTCACGGTCCATGATGATAGAGAGTACATTCTTCACATCTTAGAGGCTGGTGCCGCCGGGTATCTTACGAAGAGGGCAATGGGTAAGGAAATAGCCTGCGCTATAAGAGCTGTGACTAGTGGCGAGTCTATACTGTCTGAAGACATAATGAAACAGTTGCTCGCATACGCTTTCCGCTACCCTACTCAGCCTGTGGTTCTAGACCATGGAGAGAAACTAACCGCCAGGGAGATACAGGTATTAGAACTGGTTGCCAAAGGAGCAAGCAACAAGGCAATTGCTCAAACCCTGAATCTGAGTCTCAATACTGTAAAGAAGTATCTGGCGGGCATATTTGATAAACTACAAGCTAGTTCCAGAACTTCTGCTGTGATAAATGCGCAGCGGGCAGGTTTGATTTCCATGGATCTTGGGGACCAACGGAGTAATATTCACTGATGGAATCTAACCATACGATATCTGAGATTAGAGCCCGACCGAGATTGCATTATGCTGTTGTAATCACTTTGGCGATTGCCATCATCTTTCTATATTATACGTATGCGCACTGGCTGCCCGACAGGCAACATTGGTTAGAATGGTTCGGGCCTGTCTTCTATTTTGAATTCCGTAATGGCTGTGTAGGTATTCTGCTCCTTGTGCCGATATTATATGCAATTCTAACCCTTGGGTGGAAACAGTCATCTGTTGTCCTACTTGTCTTGTTAGCGTGTATTGCTAACCATATTATCCATTGGACTTTCCATGCTGCTTCCGCTTTTACTAGCTTTGCTTTCCTAGCAGTTCCGGCCTTGACAGCTATCGGCATTGAATTAACGATTTTCGCAGGTCAGAAGGAAAGGAGGGCGTTGGCTGAAAAGGAGGAGCAAAGACTGGCTTTTATGAAGCAAATATTCAGAGCACAGGAAGATGAGCGCAGAAGAATAGCACAAGGATTACATGATGGAGTAACCCAGACTATACTTGGAAATGCCAGTTTAGCTCGCTCCCTTCTAGACAAGCTCCGCAATGAAGCTGATGAAGATTCTGTGAGAGATCTATTAGCGATTGAGGATAACAGTCTTCTTGTTGCGGAAGATATTCGACGTATTTGTCGTGATTTGAGACCAAGTGTACTGGATCATCTTGGATTTGTTCCATCAGTAAGGTGGCTTGTAGACAATTTTAGGGAGGAAACTGGTATAGAAGTAGAATTCTCATCCGAGGGTGACAGTCAGGAGATCACACCGGATGTAAGTACCGCTCTATTTAGAATTGTACAAGAATCTCTTAATAATATACGCCGACATGCAAAAGCTACCAAGCTTACTATGAGGCTGAAATTCATAGACTCAAATGTTTCGATAAGGATCCAGGACAATGGCAACGGTTTTGCGTTACCAGAGCACATCAGCAGCCTTGGAACCAAAGGTAAATTTGGTCTAATAGGTCTACATGAAAGAGCACAGTCTATAGGCGCCAGATTGGAAATAGAAACACACCTCGGATATGGTACCGAGATCAAAATAACCATGCAAAATGGCAAACTCGGGGATGAAGCCAGATCATAATCAGCGTTTTTTTGCTTCTGGTAGATGCTTTGTGTGACAACAAATCTTCATTCTCTCTTTACGCGGCCGAGATGTGCCAGGCAGAATAGAATCGTCACCTCACCGGCCAGGTTCCGAGGTAGGATTCTCGTGCCCTGAAGCACCGACTCGAGAGCCCGGCCGGCATCCCCGAGATGCACCCGGGCAGGTATTGTCCAAGTTGCCCACGCCGTCGCGAATTCAAGTGTGCCCAGCTGCTCGGCGCGGGTCAGAATGCTGCGGCGGATTGCCACCACCTCCTCTAGGCGCCCATCCCAAAACGCCATGATGGCATCATTGCACATGGTCAGGATAAGCAGGTTCGGCTGTCCGCTACGCTCGGCCAGTGTCTTCATCTCAGCCACGATGTCTTCAACCCGGCGGCGCTGCCCAAATTCCAGGAATGTCTGCGCCATCCATCACAGTACCCAGGTGAGTATTAATAAGTTCACACCGGCCCGGGAGTACTCCGCCAGCTCCTCCACCAGGCGCAGCCGCTCCTCATCATGTACCGAAACCGGAATCTACACGAGTTAATCCTCACCTAGGGTAGGAATGGAATGCCTGCGTCGATTTGCTCCTGAGTCCAGTAGTTGACACGCTCTGCTATGTAATCAAGCCATCCCTCGACCTCGCTCTGTGATTCCCCAGCATCTACCCGGGCAGCTACATAGTCGTCGAGCACAGCTTGCAGGGTATCCTCCCACAAGGCCTGCTCTTCAGCAGAGAAAGTAATGAATTCTACACCCTTTGACTCCCCCAAATTGCAGCTGGCCGTGTTTTCGTCCTCCCACATCTGGCATGCCTCGTCAATATAGCTAGCGGAAACACTGGTAACTACTTCCTGGAGATCTGCTGGCAAGCTATTCCATTTGTCATTGTTCATTGTTACCAAAAAGACGTCACAGCCACACACGTTGGGAAAGGTCGCGTAAGCAACCACGTCGCCGAGTGCCCATACTGTAAACCCATCGGCCCCGATCATACAGCCATCTAGCAGGTTCTTCGAAATACTTTCATAGACATCGGCCATCGGGATGTTACTGGGCGTGGCACCCAGTGCCTCAAGGATAGGATTATTAGAGCTGCCACACCTTAGAATCATGCCATCCAAGTCAGCTAACCCTTGCACTGGTTCCTTCGTGTACATAACGAGCGGAGCGCTACCATGCCAGAAAAGTGGGTGCGTATCGGCTACTTCCGCGGGTTCGAATTCCTCATAGAAGTCGTTTATGACATGCGTGGCTACCCAGGCGCTAGAAATGCCGATAGGTTGGTATAGAGCATCCATAGTTGGGAAACGCCCAGCCGAATAGTGAAGAGCACACATAACTATATCTGCGAGCCCTTCGGTGCATCCTTCATATAAGTCAAACGGTCCAAGCAGCGACCCCCCGGGATACCAAACATAGTCCAATTGGCCACCAGATTCACTTTTCAGGTCCTCAAGAAAAGCCTCCACCATCACGCTCTGGCCCGCTATAGCCGGCATCCAGGTAGCCGCCATTAGCGTTATCACCGGTACCTCTTCCTCTTCGGCTGGACCAGCACAGGCCGGCAATACGACAAGAACAAGGCATAACAAAGCAGCTAGGACTATCCGATCCCACTTTTGAAAGTCTTTTAATCATTCTAACCTCCTTCACCTAAACTTCTTCACTTCTTTCATCCACACCACATCCACTAGTTGTTGTTTAGATTCATCTAATGCTATTTCGCTATTAAGTGGCCCTCCTTTTATCATTTCACTTAGTTTATCTGTCGCTGTGTACTCGTTCATGTCGATGTTTTACGGATTTTGTCACCCTCCGATGGCGGGTGGGAAGATGTGCAGCACGTCCCCTTCTTTCAGGCGGTGCTCTTCAGATTGCGCAAGGCAATACCGTTCAGTAGAATGAGCGAATAGTCCTGTATCTTCCCATCTAAATGGACCCCGGCAGTTTCGAGCTTCTCTCGGAGCTGATAACCAAATTTGTCTTCGAGCTGAGTTAGCGCGTCATCTATGCGGTCAGCCTGCAAAGTGGTGCTATCTGTGCCGAGATAAGAGCGCCACAAACTATAGAAGCGCACCGTAATTGACGCCATTTCCTTACCTTCCTAGTTCAATTCTGTCAATAGCAAATTCTCTGGCATCCACCAGTAGGATCTGGTTGCGTATAGGTGTACCGACTCCGGCGATGATTTTGACTACCTCTTGAACCTGCAATGCAGCAATCATGGCTACCGTGGCTGGAGGGTTACCGATTCTAGTCTCTATACCCTGTTCGGGCACGGTGTCGGAAGATGACCCATAAAGCGAAGACAGCCCCACGTCTCCAGGGAAAATAGTCATGAGTTGTCCACTGAAGCCAGCTATTGAGGCATAAACATAGGGTATTGCCAGTCGTCGGCAAGCCTGCTCAACCACCAGCCGTGATGGCAGATTATCAAGTCCATCAACTACCACCCGGGCACCACTAAGGAGACTTCTGAGCATTTTCTCTGGTCAACCTTTCCCGAAATATGGTGACTGTCGTTGCTGAGTTTATCTCCTTGACTCTTTTCGCGGCCGCGATGACTTTGTATTTGCCCAGATTTCCTTCCGTAGACATAATCTGCCGATTCAAATTCTGCTCCGTGAAGCGGTCGTTATCAATAATAATGAGCTGCCCTATTCCTTGTCTGGCCAGTAATTCAATGACGGTGCTACCTAATCCTCCCGCCCCTACCACGGCAACGGCTGATTGCAGTAGCTTGATTTGCCCATCTAGACCAATTGTGCCTATATTGCGGAGATATCGAGAGGGAATAATCCCCTGCTTCAACGCTGTTATTTCCACCTCTTTGGCCGGTACTCCTTGCGAATTCGAGATTGAAGCTGTCGCCTTCAAGCTGATGACAAGATAGGTCTTGCCATCCGGAGCAGCCTGCGATTCTGCTGATTCGGCGACCCATCGGCGGATGTCTTTGTCGGCTGTGTTGCTTTCCACAGAAATATCTCCACAACTGTCACGACAATTATAATATAATACACTGTGAAGGGATAAATTGGTGAGGGAATTTTGCAGGAGGTATCTTTGAAGGGAGGTATATTGAAGATGACTGAAGTCAAGGTGAAAGAGGGTGAAGAACTTAATGGTCTGGGTGCAATGCTCAAGGAGATTATGGACGCAAACCTCAAGGACCCCAACAAGTATAAGAGCATCGGGAAGGTGAAAGGAACCGTGGTCATTAAGGAATCGACGTCAGGTGTAGCTGTTACGCTCCATCTCGACCAAGGCAAACTCGAGCTGCAGAATGATGCCATAGCCAAGCCGACGGCATATATGGAAGCCGGGTTTGAGAATCTAGCACATATTAGCTCTGGCCAACTCAGCCCCATAGTGGCTATACTCACCGGCAAGCTGAAGTCTGGAGGCAATCCTTTGCTATTGCTCAAGATTTCAAAGATAATGGTGCTGAAATAGGGTAGTCTGTATCGTCGCTGACTGCTGGAGGTAAGTCATCTATTTTTGGGCGGTAGCACTGTCTATTTAACAGTCTTCAGCAGGCAGAAATGGTATAATTGACATACGAAATTCATCAGGAGGAGGTTAATATGGCTATTTTGTTTGGGTCACAAGAGTGGGCGGGTGCGCTGAAGAAGGCGCTGGAGACCAGCCAGGCATACAAAGAGGCAGCCAAGAACTGGGAGGGAGATTTATACATTATCGTGGAACCTGATGCATCGTACAAACACCGGCACATCTTTTATCTTGACCTGTGGCATGGCGAATGTCGTGAAGCTCGCGTGATTGCGGACGAAAATGAGAAGTCTCCCAAATACCGCATATTTGGCCCGTTCACCAACATGAAGCAAATACTGGACAAGAAGGTTGACCCGGTCCAATCTATGATGACCGGCAAGATCAAAGTAAAAGGTGATATGGCCCAAATCATGAAGATGCCCAGGGCAGCCGTGGAACTGGTCAACGGCATGACTGCATTTGAGACCGTATTCCCTGATTAGACATCATATATAGTATGAAGCCGCAAGCGGGCTGACAACAACTGTCGTCTATTAACGTAATGTTGTCACAGAAATATGACGAGTTTGTGGCGAGGAGGCAGCTATGTGGTATTTCGTGGTTCCCAAGGTAGTTTTCGGTCAAGATGCACTGAGCCATTTGGCTGAATTGAAGGGGAAATCGGCGTTTATCGTTACCGATAAGAACATTGTGAAGCTGGGCTTTGTTGACAAGGTCAAAGAACAGCTTTCTCAAGCGGGGATACAAGCCGCTGTCTTTGATGAGGTTGAGCCGGACCCATCGCTGCAGACGGTACAGAAGGGTGTGGCTGTGATGAACCGGTATGGACCGGATTTGGTTGTGGCTGTGGGTGGGGGCTCGGTTATGGACGCAGCCAAGGCGATGAGGGTGCAATATGAAAGGCCGGACATAAAGCCAGAGGAGATAAATCCATTTATTTCGGATTTGGGTCTGGGGGCCAAGTGCAAGCTTGTTTGCGTTGCCACAACTTCGGGCACAGGTGCTGAGGCAACTTTTGCTATAGTGCTCACCGATACAGCTGACCAAAGAAAGCTGAGCCTCATTAACCGGGAGATCGTGCCGGACATTGCTATTGTGGACCCAGAACTGGCACGGGCAATGCCCCCTCAAATCACAGCAGACACAGGCATGGACGCTTTGACTCACGCAGTCGAAGGATTCACCTGCACCTGGAAGAACGACTTCACCGACGGTCTCTGTATCAAAGCTATACAGAATGTTTTCCAATATCTTCCTAGAGCGGTGAAGGATGGGAATGATATGGAAGCCCGGGAAAAGATGCATAATGCGGGCTGTATCGCAGGTATCGGCTTCATCAACGCACTGTCATCTATGGCCCATGCTGCCGGTCATTCTCTGGGCGCTTTGTTCCACGTTCCCCATGGCAGAGCGGTGGGGCTGTTTCTGCCGTATACCATCGAGTTCATCGGTGAAGCTCGCGAGGAACTCTGGGCGGAGATAGCTTACGCTATCAAACTTGAAGTACCTAGAGGGAAACGGGCAGCAACAACTTTAGCCCAAGCTATACGAGGGCTGGCTCATAGCATCAATCAGCCGTTGAGCCTTAAAGAAACGGGTATTTCGTCGGATAGTTTCAACAAGGCGATGGAAAAGCTCATAGATAATGTCATGGCTGACGGCTCGCTGATTGTTTCTGCCAGAATACCTAATGTTGCCGAGACTGAGAAGTTTTTCAACTACACATACGAGGGAAAGAGCATAGATTTCTAGCTTTAGTGAAGCCACCGTGCTAACTTCAGGAAGCATGGGGGGACTGTAAGGAGGTAAGGAAAATGCCGCGTTTCATAGTCGTTCATAAAGCCCCGTTCACTGAGGAGGAGTTGATTGCACGCGCTAAGGCCGCCCCCAATTACATGCCGGAAGGCGTCTCTTGGAGGTGTAGTTACTGCGATTTCGCTGGAAACATGCACTTCTGTGAGTGGGAGGCACCTGATGAGAAGGTATTGAAACGGGTCCTCGACTTGACGCAGACGCCGTTTGATACAATCCACCCTGTGCGGCGAATGGATGCTGTCAAGGCGAAATTTGAGAAGCGATGAAGCCGATTTTCAGGGCACGTGCGAGCAAGCAAAAGGAGGAAACATGTTCGGTTACATGGGACAGATACTCAGGGTTGGCTTGACAAACGGCAAGGTCTCAAAAGAGGCTCTTAAAGAGAATGACTGCAAGATGTTCCTGGGAGGAAGCGGGCTGGCAACAAAGTACCTTTTTGACGAAGTGCCCAAAGGCACTGACCCACTTGGACCCGATAACAAGCTTATTTTCATGACCGGGCCTCTGACCGGTACAGAATCACCAAGCGCCGGAAGATATTGTGTGGTCACCAAGTCGCCTCTGACCGGTTTGTGGGGAGAGGGGAACTCGGGCGGTACCTGGGGAGTCTACCTGAAAAACTCGGGTTTCGACGGGATTATCTTCGAGGGTATATCACCCAAGCCGGTCTACCTGGTGATAGATGACGGCAAAGCCGAACTCAGAGACGCCAAGCACCTCTGGGGCAAGAGTGTTGGTCAAAGCAGCAGGCTAATTAGAGAAGAACTGGGCGAGGATTTCAATGTTGCCTGCATTGGCATAGCCGGCGAGAACTTGGTCAGATACGCTGGTATATTCAACGATGTTCACGGACCTGCCGGCAGATGCGGCGTGGGAACAGTAATGGGGTCGAAACGTCTGAAGGCAGTGGCTGCCAGAGGGACACAGGAGATTAAAATAGCCAACAAGGATGCCTTCAGCCAGATCTCGAAGAGGAACTATGACCTGGTTAATGAAAGCCTGCTGAAGATTACCCTCGAGACTTACGGGACGGCCATGGTCACCGATTTGGTGAATGTCCGTGGAGGGTTTCCTACCAGGAACTGGCAGACCGGAGTTTTTCCGGATATAGACAAGATAAGCGGAGTCACGCTGGCAAGCACGCTCCTGGTGGACAGGAAGCATTGCTACGCCTGTCCCATTAGCTGTGGCCGGGTAAGCGTAGTCAAGAGTGGTCCTTATGCCTGTAAGGGTGAAGGGCCGGAATATGAAACAATCGGTGCCTTCGGTGCCATGTGCGCGCTGGAGAATCTTGAGGCAGTGACACTGGCACATAACCTGTGCGATGACTATGGGCTGGATGTAGTCTCTACCGGGAGCACTATAGCCTTTGCCATAGAGTGCTACGAGAAAGGGGATATTGACCAGGGCTGATACCGACGGGCTGGAGCTGAAATTCGGTGACGCGGATGTTGTCATTCAGCTCATACACAAGATAGCTAAAAGGGAAGGTGTTGGTGACCTGCTGGCTGAAGGGACCAAGAGAGTAGCGGCGAAGCTGGACAAGGGCGCAGAAAGGTTTGCCATGCACGTCAAAGGCCTGGAGTTGCCCGCTTATGACCCCAGGGCAGCCAAGATATGCGGTCTGGCATTTGCCACGGCTAACCGTGGCGGCGACCATATCACAGCTTACGTTGAAGGGCCAGCTTTTGTAGACATTCCTTTCCCGTGCGTTGAGGATAGCAGAATCGAAGACTGGATAGTAGAAAATCCTGCCGAAGCTAAGGTGGTCAAAGACCTTGAGGATGCCCTCACGGTGTTCGATTGCGCGGGCACTTGCAAGTTCATGGGCATGGCACTGGCTACCCAAGACTGGGTCGACATGATAGTCAACTGCGTTGGCTGGGAGTTCAGTGTCAGCGATTTCAGAAAAGCTGGGGAGAGGGTCTATAACCTGGCCAGAGCTTTCAACGTCAGGGATGGGCTGACCAGGGCAGATGATACTCTGCCCAAGCGATTGCTTGAGGAGCCATTACCTGAGGGTGCCGCCGAGGGACATACGGTGAAGAAACTCGACCAGTCACTGGATGCCTACTATGAGTTCCGCGGCTGGGACAAAAAGACCGGCAAACCAACACCGGAAAAGCTCAGAGATCTGAATCTGGATTATGTAATCGATAAGATATAGGAGGTGAAATCATGGTCACTATGGCTGAAAAACCCTGGCTGAAGCAATACAAGATGGGGCCGTACAAGCTTCCGCACACAAAGGAGCCCTATCCTAGAGATAACTGTTCACAGTATTCTGGATGCCACGGCGGCTGAGTTTCCTGACAAAGCTGCTTGCTTCTATTTGGGGAAAGAAATCGCTTATGGCGAGATGAAGCTTCTTAGCGATAGGTTGGCTGCGGCACTGGCTGACCTAGGTGTTAGGAAAGGGGACAAAGTAGCCACCGTTTTGCCAAATTGCCCGCAGTTTATGATAAGCGACTTCGGAATTATGAAAACCGGGGCAGCACATGTCCCCTGCAGCGTTATGCACAAGGCTGCTGATTTGACATACGAGATCGGCGAATCAGGGGCTGAAACGGTTGTCTGCACCGAGATGTCCCTGGAGACGGTAAATTCAATAAAGGACAAGACCAAGATCAGGAACATAATAGTCACCTCAGTCATGGATTACTCATCGGAAGAGCCGGAGTTGAAAAAATTACCAGACACATATCAATTCCGTGAATTAATAGCAAGCCATGAGCCCAAGCCTCCCGATGTTGAAATCGACCCAATGAAGGACCTGGCTGTCCTGCCGTTCACCGGCGGTGCCACGGGGATGCCCAAGGGAGTGATGCTAACACATTATAATCGTGTTGTGGCAGTGATGCAGATGGCATGGGCATATGAGCCCTTGAAGGTTGGAATCAGGGGCAAGGTTTCGGGCATGATACCCATTCCTCTTTTTCATGCTTATGGTCACTTGAATAATGCATTTTGGTGTTTACTGGGGGCTCAAGAGGCTACTTGCTTCCCGACCCCAGAGACATTGATACTCTCGTACAGATGCTGATGAAGTATCGTCCCTTTTTCTGCGCCTGTGTGCCGACTCAATACTCGCGGCTGGTAGCTGCTGGGCTGGGCAGGATTACCACGATGTTTGTGTCTACAACAGCAGCACTGGCTCCCGAGATTGCTCAGAAATTCAGGAAGGAAACCGGGGTGCCCATAACTGAAGCCTATGGTCTCACCGAAACCGGTGGTGGCACGCACATGAACCTTTCATCCTTCTCCAAAATCACGGGCTTCATGCCTTTCGAGAAGTTTGGCTCGATAGGAATACCAGTGCCGGATACGGACGTGAAAATCGTAAGCCTGGATACTGGTCAGGAGGCTGCCCCGGGGCAGGAGGGTGAGCTATGGGTTCGTGGACCGCAGATAATGATTGGCTACTGGCCTGAGGTGGGAAAAGGGCTTGTTGACGGCTGGCTGCCCACTGGGGATGTGGTCAAAATGGAAGAGGATGGCTATTTCTACATCACAGACCGCATTAAGGACATGGCCAATATCTCTGGGCTCAAGGTCTATACCAGGTTGGTTGATGATATTCTGTATGAGCACCCCGCGGTTGGCGATGCAATAGCGATTGGAATTCCCGACCCGGAGCGCCCGGGCAGCGAAAGGATAAAAGCCTTCATCAGGCTGAAAAAGGAGTTCCAGGGGCAAAGTGACAGCCGAAGAGATAATAGCCCATTGCCGGGAAAGGCTGCCAGCTCATGCTGTGCCCAAATTCATTGAGTTCAGGACAGAGCTACCTGTTACTGTGACCCTGAAGCTATTCAAGAGGCAATTGAGGGAAGAAGAGATAGCCAAGATGAAAGCCAGCGGGGAATTGAAGTAGAGCGAAAAATTGCCTGTGTGGTGTTGAACATCTACCTGTGTCCCCTCGGTCTATGAATGACCTGCAAGATATGAACTATGCCGAGCTACGAGGATTTAGCGGCTAAGATAATAGACACAGGAGAGTGCACGGTATGTGGGGCATGTGTCACAGCCTGCCCGGATTCTCATATCAAGTTTATTGAAAACAAGCCGAAGCGGCCCAAGCGTACCATGGATTGCGTGGGTTGCCATACCTGCTATGATGCCTGCTATATGCTCAGGCACGACCTGATAAAGGATATAGAAGGCAACATTACGGGCTGGGGAAAAAAAGAAAGCATAGGATTGTACAGGCGTGCTCTGGTGGCAAAAACAAAAGACACAGAGCTTCTGAAAGCATGCCAAGATGGCGGAATTGTCACCACTCTGCTCCTGTATGCGTTGGACAACGGTATCATAGATGGGGCACTGGTAGTTGGCAAAGACAACTGGGCACCAGTATCCTGTATCGCCGGGACCAGGGACGAGATTATACTGTCAGCCGGCGCCAAATACGGTGTGGTGCCAGTGCTGAAGGAGTTGCGGGCGGCTGTTGTTGACCGCGGGTTGAGCAAAATCTGCGTTGTGGGTTCTCCCTGCCACATACAATCGGCGAGATACCTGAAGTACAAAGGCTTGCCTCTGGCATCGTCGGTGAAGCTGATGGTAGGACTGTTTTGTCGCGAGAACTACGAATATACATGTTTAGCAGAAAAGGTCAGGGCGAAGGCGGTGGATATAAAGCATGCAGATAAGCTGGATGTGTCCGACGAGTTCAACGTATACGCCGGCGGGAAGAAGCTGTCTTTGCCCATAACCGAGGTCAAAAGCTGTGTCCCCAGGCATTGCCTGGTTTGTCAGGATTTTGCTGCTGAGCTGGCCGATATTGCCATCGGCAGTAATGGCTCCGCCGTGGGGTGGTCAACAGTGATAATCAGGACTGAAGAGGGCGAAAAGGTCTTTGCTGGCATGGAAGAGAAGAAGCTTATAGAAACAAAAGAGATAGCAGGCATTTCTGACATAAAGGAAATAGCTAGCAGAAAGAAGGAAAAGGCTAAGCAGACAGAGGAAACGTTCAGGTTAAGGAGACAGGGGACTGGATAAGAAGGAAATTGCTGCCATACTGGGGATAACGGAGGAGAGGGTATCTCACCGGCTGGATGGGATTTGAGTAGATGGAACGTTTCACAACTCAAAGGCAGGAGCCGAGGCTTCAGCATCATAGCGTAGAGCACAGAACTTCAAGGGAGCAGAGCCGGAAGCAGGTATCGCTGGCAACTCTTCTTGTGTGGACCCGACTAACTCGAATGTTATCCCAGCTCAGTTTGCCGGGTGGCTGGATTACGGAGGTCGACCCAGTAGGGATAGTTTGATTCTGCGAGACCGTCGCCACAGCCAAACCACCGGGAACCTGCGATTCTGGTCTGGTTGACATAATTTACATGTTGGCTGGGAATAATATACCAACACCGCAGCTTAATAAGATTCATATCGCCAGCCGTTCTGCAAACTGCCTGCAGCAGGCTGGCGGGCCAGCTAGGCCTCTAGATTTCGGGGAAGGCTGATTTGTTACCGCTTGGCTGCCTTTGCTGGTGTCTTGGCTGGCGATGTCATCTTTTTGCTCAGGGCATCGCGATCGGCACCGCTCATACCGGCGATATGTCTAACCAGCTTTTTCCTGGACTCGATGTCATACTGGGTAGTGATGGCAATTTGCTCCATAATTGGTGAGCCCCCACCATGGTAGCTGCCGATATTATGTATACCTCCGGTCGCTGAGCAGAGAACATCACCCAGATAACGCCACAGCTGTGCTTGGTCCTCCACGGGCATGTCCGGATTGCGCTTTGTGTATTTCAGGAGAAAGTCACGGGTCTCCGGGTTCAGAAAATCCCTCTCGTGCGGGAAGGTAGCCACCACGCCACCGGCGATGTCACAGAGCATCTCAGTTTCATGATAGACTGCCTCACCCGTTAGGCAGCGGCCGACGTTGCAGTAAATCGAATTGGGTATATAGGAGCCGGGGCCATAGGGCACGAATCCTATTCCGGGTATGTAGACCTCTGGCTTGCCCAGGTCAGAGGCTGTGTATCCCGCTGCATAACCGAGCTCGGCGACCATGATAATCTCAGCCAGCTTCTTCCGAACGCCGGGGGTCTTGTGGATGTTGTTCACCTCGGCGGCCAGTGCCGCAGTTCCCAAAAGTACGTCGCCGAGAGCCGGTTTGCAGCCAGAATAGGAGTGGCGATGGAAGAGGGCAAATAGGAGAGCCACAACGCCACCATGTTGCCATTCGCCGGCCAGGAAGACTCTTTCCCAGGGCACGAAGCAGTCGTCAAATATCATATAGGAATCCGTAGCTCCGGGCAGGAAGCCGCGCTTGAAGTGTTCCCTGGGTCTGAGGTTATGGACGGTAACAACTTGTTTCAATCCTTCCCAGTCACCGGGGATGGCGAAAGCGACGGCGTAGTCCTTGTCCTCTGGACGCAGCGCCCGTGTTGGCACCACCAGCACCTCGTCAGCAACTGATGCCTCGGAGATGTGCAGCTTGCAGCCGCTGACCACGATGCCATCGCTCAGCCTTTCTTTAATCCGTACATAGGCATCCGGGTTCGGCTGCTCAGCAGGCCTCAGCATCCTATCGCCCTTGACGTCAGTCTGGGCGCAACAGCCCACCAGGTCTTCGGTTTGGAAGCGAATAAGCCACTTCTTGAAATTCTCGTGGTAGTCTGTGGCACCCTTATTCATCTTGTCGGCTTCGTAAGAAACGTTGTAGATGGCATTGGTAGAGTCGATGCCCATGCACCGCTGGATGCAGCCGGCTACCTTCTGACAGAGCATGCGGGTCATGTCCTGCTTCTTGTGCAAGTCGTCGGTATTTTGGTGGACGTGGGTGAATCGGCTGATGCGTTCGCCGGTGAGGTGAGAGATAGCGGTACACAGGTCCCGATTCTCTGGCTTGGCAGCTTCGTCAAATGTGGTGCCGATGGTGTTTATACAGTCCATCTGTAGCTCGTCGGTGCGGTCAATTAGCGCGCCATCGAAGTAAACATTTCGCTTCATTTTTGCCAGACCCTGTATATACTGATCTTTCGTTCTCATTTTTCCTCCTTGCTCAATGACGACTAAAGTCTTAATAGTCTAGTTATTCGTGGACTAACGTGGTCTCTAGTATAGCTCACGCCGCACTGGCAGGCAAATTCTCAGGCTTCCTCCCATTGGCAAGAGAGTCAGTGAACCAGAGAATAGGGGTTGGGCCTTGCCTCTCTAAGATTCTTTTCCTAGCAGATGACTCAGCATTTTGTCATATCCAGGTGGGTGCGGTGAGTTGTATCTCAGAAACGTGGGGATCGGATATCTGAAAACACCGATTTTATGACCCAGTTCCAAACCCTGAATCGTTTTCTCAATCTTGCTCATCGGTATCGAAAAAGCGCACTCATGATCTTCAGTGTGAGGAATCAGCCGCTCACCAAGGCTTAGCAGAGTGAACTGGCACTCGTCTTTCTCGATGGTCCGCGTGATATAAGTTGTGCAGCCGGCTCCTATGGCCAAAGTGGTGTCCAGACCAGTCTTACCTGTTCCATTGAGATAGCCTGTGAGAAGTGTCCATATTTGAGCTGGATTGCCATAAACCAGGATAAGATGTGGTTCAAAGGCAGCTCTGTTTAGAGGCGCCATGAGTACGTGCTTGTACTTACCATATTCAAATTTGGGAAGGTTTTGAATAGCCGCTGCTGCCTGGTTTTTGTTCATCCCCCATAATCCAAGGGACTCCTGGAAGCTCCCGTCAGCGACATCTGGCAGCAAAGGCAAGAAACCCATACTTATGCCAGCAACGTAGCAGCTCTGAAACTTGTCAACAGCAATAGTCCAGCCATAGCGCCGCGCCATATTGATTGCATGGCACAACGAAATGTCTATTCCCACGTCTTTTTGAGGCGTCCTGGTCTTGTCAGGGAGTTCTTTTTCGGATTCGCACATCCGGATGGCCAAGTGGAAAGGTCTGTGGACGCACATAGTGAGTCAATGCCTCATCGATTTGTTTTAGATTTGCCATGTTCTGTTCCTCCTTTGTTAATAGTACAGATCTGGTAAACGAGAAACCCCTTCAGGTTTTGAGGAAGGCTTACCTCTTACAGAATTTCTGTTTTGTCTTCGAGGTGCCGCTATGTATACCTTATCAGAATTCGCGCCTGTTTTCCAGCGCTTGCGCCAACTATGATGACATGCGCCATGGGAATCCAGCATCAGGATAGCTAAGCCAAAAGCGCCATAAAGTGAGAGCCGAGGCTTAGCCTCGGCTCCTAGTTTCACTCAACTCCGACAGGGCTTACCTAGCGCCCAAGATTGCTGCTATGCCCATGGGCCTCAAGTTGACCACAAACCGTGTGTACACTTCAATATTCTCACAATCGAGTCAACAAAGCCCACTTTCACCGCTGTTCTGAGGACCTCGTGCTGGGAGATAAAATCGGCTACGGGAGGGCTGTTTTTGTAATAGAGAGATACAAACGTAGCGCCCAGGCTGTTAGGTAGTAGAACCTCGTCCCTGAACTCTCTCAGCATGTCTATTTCCCTGGCTGTATCAGTGCCATAGGCTGCGGTAGCGATGAAACACACTGGCGTCGGATGGCCATAACCACCCCATGGCGTTCCTTGCAACTGTCAGCCAGCGATGGCGTGGTATCGGTTTCTCTTATTTTTGCCCAGATATAATCGCTGTAGTCAGGTGTCTTGGTGATGTCGGCGGTATTGACTCCGCTGTTTGAGCACATGTACCCAGGCGGTGCTCGTTCCACCAGAAGAGCCGCAGCGATTCTTCATTGATGCCTGCCACAGTTACTTGAGCATCGGTATAGTAAAGCTGTATCTCGGTCTCGGTGACTTCCGTAGTATCGTTAAAGGAGACATCGATATATTGACCTAGTGACTTCCAGTCAGGTTGACTGGGCGAAGCGGTCGGAGGGGGCCTCGTACCGGGATTAGTCGGAAGGCTCATACGGACCCACGGTTACCGTAGCTGTGCCAGTTACCTCAACCTTGGTGTCAGCCTCGTCCCTGGCATCAACGTGTACTATTGGTGACCGTCTCTGTCTTAGCGGCTACCACACCAGCTATGAACCGCGCGGTGATAGCTACGTAGTCGCGCTGGCATGGTGATGGTGGTTGTGGCAGCACTGACATTGCTGAATGCTGCCTACATCGCCCTGTCCAGTTGACAAACCGGTAGCCACTAGCCGGGGTCGCCACCAGGTTGACCACCGTTCCCTCGTCATAGGTGAAAGTCCCCTCGCCGGGCGTGGTTACCGAACCACCAGCAGTGCTGTCTACTGTAAGGTTGTATTTCAACAGTGCCGAAGTTGGCGGTGATGGTTAGCAGTCACTGAGCTGTCATGGTGATGGTGGTTGAAGCGGAATTGACATTGGCGAATGGTACCCACATGTGCCAGTCCAGTTCACAAACCGGTAGCCCGCGGCGGGTACCGCTCTTATGTTGATCTGAACGCCGACTGCATAGGGAGATGCATTGGTCATATCAGTCGCCGTTCCCGTGCCGGCGGGACTCACCGCGATGGTCAGGCTATAGCCAACCGTCGGCAGCGCAGGGATTGTCAGGTCAACGTAACCCACTTCCCCGGCATACCAGGCGGCCGTCTGGCTTGCCTGAACGCCGGCAACTTTGAAACTGACTGTCTTGCCTTCATCGATCGACTGGCCCGGCACCATCAAGAGGTATTTGCCCTCTGCGTCCGTGGTGCCCTCGACCCTCCATTGGCCGTCCACGAAAGCCTGCACCAGCGTTCCCGCTGGGACCGGCCCCGCCTGGGCTCAGCGTGCTCGCCGTGCCCTCGAAGAGGTGCGGCGGCAAAGGAAATTCATCGAAGACGCCCTGCCTAACGGTAACCGTGGCGGGTGTCAGGGCGGCGGCGGGTATGGCTATGCCCCCGACCTTGCCCGATGGAATGACGGTTATCCTGCTAAAGCCGTCACCGGTACATTTAAGGGTCCAGGTGAAATTTGCTGACGTAGCGCCAGCGTTAAGTGCGCCTACCGTCCTGGTGGCATACTCACCTGCCTTCAGCTGGGCATAGCGGTCTATGGATATAGTCAGCGTGATATCCGTCGCGTTGAGGGAGCTGATGTTCTTCACGTTGGCGGTGACATCAAACTCATCAGTGACATTAAACGCAGCGGGTTCGACAGGCGCGACAATGGTCACCTCGAGAACTTTCTTCTGATTAATGCTTACCGTGTCAGAGTGGAGGCGACCTGCAACTATAGGGTTGAGGGTATTCGGTTCGATACCTGACGGAGTGACCGTTATATCTACGGCACCCGCACCAGTGCAGACAAGAGTCCAATTTACCGCACTAGACCAGTTAACGCGAAACTCTCCGGCGGCTACACTCTTGGTGGCAGCCTGCAACTGTCTTCAGGGTAGCGTTGCCGCTTATCTCTATGGTTGCCATAACATCCTTTGCATTCCAAGTCCCGTTGTTTGTCACGTTGGCGCTGACGGTAAACTCGACACCGCCCATAATGTCAACACCGTCCACAGGGGCGGTGATGTTCGCCACCAGCTCAGCATAAGTGGACTTGAGCGCTAACCGGCGTCGCCACCACGCTGAAGCTCAGGACCAGCGCCAGAGCAAATAGGATACTAAATATCTTTTTCATTTTTCACCTCCTCCGTAACAGCTCACTTTCCCCAAAGTCTTAGTCCATGGCATGTCACCTCTTGGCTGTCAAGCCTCAGTCAGCAAGCTTCGCACCGCACTTGACGACCAACCCTATACTCGCTTTAGTACTCATGGTACCATTACATTGCATGGTACAATTACTAAATTTTCATTAAGGAAACTGTCAATAGTGCTAAAAAGGGGTCAACTCTATTTTTCTCCGACCCACTCGTCATTGTGAGCCTCCCGGCCGCCATAAATCGTGGCTCCAATTTAATATTTTCACAATCGGGTCAACAAAGCCTACTCTCACCGCTGTTCTGGGGACCTCGTGTCGGGAGATAAAATCGGCTACGGGAGGACTGGTTTTGTAATAGAGAGATACAAACCTGGCGCCCAGGCTGTTAGGCAGCAGAACGGTGTCCCTGAACTCTCTCAGTATGTCTATTTCCTTGGCTGTATCAGTGCCATAGGCTGCGGTAGCGATAAAACAATCTTTGCGTCGGATGGCCATAACCGCCAAATGGCGTGTCGGTCAACTGTGCTAGGGTCGGCGTGGTACCAGTTTCTCTTATTTCTGCCCACATATAACCGCTGTAGTCACGGTTGTCCTTGGTGATGTCGGTGGTATTGACCCCGGTGTTTGAACACACCTCCCAGTTGGTGCCGTTGAACCAGAAAAGCTGCAGCGATGTTTCATTGAAGCCTTCTACTTTAGCATCGGTATAGTAAAGCTTTGGCTCAATCGCGGTCCCGGGGATCAAACTGGGATACAGCGACGTCGATGTATAACTCTTCAAATTCGGCGAGATCGGAGGAATCGGCAGCGGCGTAGCTGCTGAGTGTGGGGTGGGGGTTACTACTGTATTTAGCAATAGCTATCGTAGCTTTGCCCTTCACCACAACCTCAGTGTCAGCCTGCAAAATTGCATCAACGGTTTTATTGCTCACCGTCTCTGTTACTAGCTCAGCCTCGAGCCAGGGTTTGAAATCCACATCACCGACAACCGCGTTGCCTCTGCCGAAAGGGTTAGTTTGGTGCAATGGCCCGCTCTTATCGCCCCACCAATTCCCGATGGCATCGACGGTCTCGCCCCCATCATTCAATAGACCACACTCGGCGTTGTGGACGATTTTGTTGAGGTGAGCTTTCAGGGTGGAGCCGCCGCAAACATATATGCCTGAATCGTCATTGTTAGAGATGGTGGCTCCTGTTATCTCGACGGTGGAAGTGCTTACATGACCTATAACAGCCACCCCCGCCCCTAGACTGGTGGCGATAATGTTTTCCACCGTCAGGCCCGTAATCGTCCCCGTGCTGTCAACATAGGCGATGCCGACAACCACCGGTCTCCCGCTAACCCCGGTTCCATCGAAGTTAATACTCTCAATATTGATGTTTGTTGAATTGTACACCGCAGCCAGGACCCATGCGTTCCCTACTACCGGCAGAGCCGTATACAAGTTTGTGGTAGCGACGGTTGCCCCCTCAGCGCCGATTATGTGTATGTTGTTCTTGCCTATCACTTGGAAGGCAGCGTATGTCCCCGCCGCCACCATGACGGTATCGCCAGGTGAGGCTGCATCAATGGCTTGCTGGATAGTGGGGTAGTCACCGGGCACATGAATTGTGCCAGCTGCCAGAACCGGCGATGCCGTCACCAGCCCCAGGCTCGCCACCAGCAGCAGGGCAAATAGGATACTGAATATTGTTTTCATTCTTCACCTCCTTCGTAACAGTTTGGTTTTCCAACATGCTTATCCTTTCTATTTTTCTCCACTCCAATCGTCATTGCAAGTTCCTCGCCGACCACAAATCGTGGCTCCAATTTGACATAGCTACAATCGGGTCAATAAAGCCCACCCGCACCGCCGTTCTCAGAACCTCGTGTTGGGAGATAAAGTTGGCTACGGGAGCACTGGTTCTGTAATAGAGAGATACAGACTTTGTGCCCAAGCTGTTAGGCAGCAAGACCGTGTCCCTGAACTCTCTGAGGATGCTTATTTCCTGTGCTGTACGAGTACCATAGGCTGCGGTGGCGATAAAACAGACTGGTTTCTTATTGATAGTAATCGAGAGCTCACAGGTTGCTGTAATCTGGGCGGCATCGGTGACTATGATGGCGAAATCGAAGACACCGGCTCTGGTCGGCGTGCCTGAGATGATGCCGGTCTTGGTGTCAAGCGCCAGCCCATCTGGCAGGGCGCCATTCGTTATCGCCCAGGTGTAGGGCTTGGCGCCGACGCAGGCCTCAAGTGTCGCCTCGTAGGCTGCCCCCTGTTGGCCATCGGGTAGTTCGGTGGTGGCAATAAAAAGAACTAAAGACCGCAAGCCATAACCACCAAACGGCGTTCCTTGCAGGTTCGCCAGGGATGGCGTGGTGTTGCCTCCTATTTTCGCCCACACATAACCGCTATAGTTATTGGTGATCGTGGTATTGACTCCGCTGTCTGAGCACTGTACCCAGGCCGTGCCGTTCCAGGAAAAGAGTTCGAGCGAATCCTCGGTGATGTTTGCCGCGGTTAACTCATCATCTGTGTAGTAAAGCTTTATCTTGAGCTGGGCGACTTGTGTAGGATTGGGAGCATACACATCGATGTATTTGCGCAGCGGGGTAAGGCATCTGGTAGCGTTGCCGCCGGGATTATCAGCGTACTGAACCACGGTTACGTTAGCCGTGCCGTTTACCACAATGTCGGTGTCAGCTTCCTTCTTAGCATCGACGGTGTCATCAGTCTCAGTTACGGACTCTGTCTTTACGCTTACTAGAGGAGCCCCCAGCCAGGGCTCGAAATCCACGTTATCGGCGACAGCGTCACCATCGCCAGGTCCAAATCCAGAAGGTCCGGTAGCATTGCCCCACCAATTCCGAGTGGCGTTGAGTGTCTGGTCTTTGTCGTTCGACACGCCAGACAGAAAGTTGCCGGCGATGTTATTGAAATTAACGGTGATTCCGGTAAGCGTTTCCTGCGTGTCAAACACATGGATACCATGGCGATTCCTTGTGAAATTATTGCCTTCCACTGTTACATTCTCAGAAGAGGGCCGGTCGTGGTGTGACTTCTCGAAGGTCAAGGCTGTGCCTTTGGTATAATTAGTTACAGTGTTGCTTTTGATTGTGGTGTTAAGGCACTGGCAGCTTATGCCTACGCCCCCATTGGCAAAGTCCCTTATCAGGTTGCCTTCGATAAGCGAATCTCTGAGGTACCCGGTGATGCCAAACTCCGAGTTAACCACTTTGTTGTTTCTGAAGGTCGCCACAGTCGGGGGGGCGGGCAGAACAGCACCCGCGTTAATGGCTATCACCGCATTTTCTACATAGCAATACTCAACCGTAGCGTTAATGGTGAATGTGAGGCTAATCCCGAATTCACCAGGATTCAACACGCGCACATTTTTGACGGTAATATTAGCCTTGACTCCCAGCGCAGCCTGCACATATTCTGAATTGATGATTCCCTGCCCGCCATTCTGCACCGTCAAACCATCAATCACGATCACACGGCCGTCAGTGGTGATTATGCTGATCCCTGCGTGATCCATATCTGTTTCAAGGATCGTTTCGGCGCCGCTGCGTGTCCGTGCATCAACCCCAGCCTGGGCACCCTTCAAGGTCAGCGACTTGTCAATAGATAATATTCTCTTTATACAGCCCTGCAGCCACTATAATAGTGTCGTTAGTACTGACCCGGCCAATGGCGTACTGGATGGTTCTCCAGGGATTGCCTGCGGCGCCACTGCCAGAGGCATCGTTCCCTGCAGTAGACACGTAGTAAGTCGTTCCCGGGTGGGCCGCCACCGGCGTCGCCGTCGCCAGGCTGAAGCCCAACACCAGTGCCAGGGCTAGCAGCATACCGAATATCTTTTTCACCTTTTCTCCTTTTGGCACTTTTCTATCACTTTTTTGTTGATTTTTCGTTGATGTATCACTCCCTCGACCATGGGCCTATCCGTCTCTCTATCGCACAACTTTCACTTCGATAGGCATCACCCTCCCTAAAAACACGAAACCGGCCTTCTGAAGGTCGGTTCCATTGTTGGCTGCCCGCACTCGGGTGACCAGCCAAAGGCGCCGCATCATCTCTCCGCGTAATCTCTCTTCCCCGCAACTCTGTCACTTCTGCTCCTCACCCCAATCAACACATGGGATAGGGAACGCTCTATCTTTTCAGAATCCTACCCAGTTGCCAGTGAATATGGTAACACCTAAATATTAAGATCTTGTTAAGATATGAGAGAATCTGAGAGGCATTAGGCGCACTCTTTTTGATTTTCAAAGATTTTTCCCACAATTTCATCCGCATTTGGTTGAAAGTCCATAGGTTGAGTGATAGGAGCTGACGGCAGCCTCTCATACCAACCCATCATGGCGAGCCGATGAACTACAAAATTCCGGAGGTTCTTGTGAAAGATTTACCGCCGATGTGATCGGGGAATTTCTGTTTTATCTTCGAGGTGCCGCTCATGTACACCTTGTCAGAATTCTCGCCTGTTTTCCAGCGCTTGCCCTAAGGTCAAATCATCGGCATATTCCAGCTCAGCGCCAAAAGGCAAGCCACGAGCCAGACGAGTGACGCGAATGCCCAGAGGCTTGATAAGGCGCTGCAGATACATGGCCATAGTCTCGCTCTCAACATTAGGATTAGTTGCCACAATCACTTCGGTTATTGAGCCATCTTTTAGGCGAGCCAGAAGGTTATTTATCTTCAGCTCTTCAGGCCCTATACCCTGTGTCGGACTAATAGTCCCGTGCAGGACGTGGTAAACGCCGTCGTATTTTCCCGTCTGCTCCAGAGGGAGGATATCTGAAGGTTTCTCCACAACACAAATCTTGGAATGGTCACGTTCTTTATCCTGGCAGATGCGGCAAGGGTCACAATCGGTGTTGTTGAAACAAACCGAGCAGAGCTTTATCTTTTCCTTCAGTGTTACAATAGCTTCAGCCAGAGCCTTGGCTTCTTCATCAGGGCTGCGTAAGAGATGATAAGCCAGCCGCTTAGCACTCTTGGGCCCGATTCCCGGCAACTTGTTTAACTCTTCAATTAATCTGGATATAGGCTCTGCGACAGTTCTCATTTTCTCTGGCCCTTTACCTTATTACCGTATTACTGTCTGGAGCATCGTCACAGACTCTCGAAGGTTTTTGATAGCTTAGAGTTGTTAAAGTAACCCCGGTATATTGAGACCACCGGTCAGACTGCTGAGGTGCTTACTAACAAGTTCCTGCGATTTGGCAACAGCCTCGTTGACAGCAGTCATGACCAGATCTTGCAGTAACTCAATATCTCCCGCTGCCACCACTTCGGGAGATATCTCCACAGAATGCACCTTCTGGTGTCCATCCATCACCACTTTGACGGCGCCACCTCCGCTGGTAGCTTCTACAGTGATGCTGCCCAGTTCCTCCTGGGCTTTAGCCAGCTTTGCCTGAAGTTGCTGGGCTTGACGCAGTATTGATTTATCCATTTCATTCCTTTCCTTCGGCTTTGCTCAAGGTTGCAACTCCACCTCACTAATCCTGGCTCCCATTTCCAGAGCAGCTTTAACCACCGGATTTTGCGTTCTTGACTGGGACGGGACTTCCCTTTTAGAATCAACCAAAACGCACCGTATCTTATAGGGCCGACCAAAGACCTCCTTAAGTTTTTTCTCCACCAGATGTCGGTATTTAGCGTCTTCGATCTTCTCCTTATGGAAGGAATAATAGAAACCTAGCACCAGTGTATCATCCTCAAGACCTACGGGGTCGCAGGCGCTGCGCAAGAAAGCATCCAGGTTACCACTGGAACCTTCCCCTCGCAAGGATCTAATGAACTCCCTCCAGCGGCCACGGACGTAATCAATGTCCTGAGGCACATCCTTGCCCGGAATCTCAGAACTACCCCCCGCTGCAGAGACCTCACGGAAACCTCAGTCTGACTATGTCGGCGTGCAGTGCGACAGGAACCTCGCTGTCATCTTCAGTCCCGACGCTGTCGGGATCCACCGCTACAGGAACGTCAGTTCCGACTACTTCGGGAGTCTTAGCCATCTCAGGAGCATCCACTACCTCCGGAGATGGGGTCGTAGTCGGTTGCTCTCTCGCGGCTTGTGAAGACAAAACACAATCCAGTAAAGCCATTTCCAAGGACAAAGCGGAGTAACTGTCACTGCGAAAATCTATGCCAGAGAAAGACTTCACTGCCTTAAGCAGATAATCTATCGGAGCATTGGTGGCCAGGCTGTTCATTTCAGCTAGATCTTCGCTGGTAACATCCAGCGCCTCTCCGCATCCGGATTTGGTGAGTAACAATGCTCGAAGGTATTCCACTAACCCCAGATTGAACTGACGAAGGTCAACGCCGTCGCTATTGAGGCTATTTATGATTCTTAGCCCGGCAGCCACATCCCTGCTGACCACACATCGTGCTAGTTCTCTGACTCGTGAATCCCAGCTGATACCCAGTTCTGCCTGAATCTGCTCCAGCTCAATTCGATTGCCGTAGTAAGCAATCATTTGCTGCAAAATATTCTCGGCGTCTCGAAGGCTGCCGGTGGCGGCACGAGCGATAAGTTCTAGGGAACCGGGCTCGATGTCAATTTTCTCCTTCGTGCATATTAACCTGAGTTTACCCATTATCTCGGTTTGCCTCAGGCGATGGAAATTAAAGCGTTGACATCTCGATACTATGGTGGCCAGCACCTTGTGTGCTTCTGTGGTAGCTAAAACAAAGATTACATGTGGCGGTGGTTCCTCCAATGTCTTCAGTAAGGCATTGCAGGCTGCCTCGGTAAGCATGTGGACTTCGTCTATGATGTATACCTTGTAGCGAGCAAGGCTAGGGGCGTAGTTTACCTTTTCCCTCAGGCTGCGGATTTCATCAATGCCACGATTGCTGGCGGCATCTATCTCTATCACATCCAAAGCCCTGCCCTCGGTGACTGAACGGCACATATCGCAAGAATTGCACGGCTCGCCACCTGCTCTATTAGGACAGTTGACCGCTTTGGCTAAAATACGCGCCATGCTGGTTTTGCCCGTACCTCGTGGACCGCAAAAAAGATAAGCGTGAGCTATCTTCCCACTCTCTACGGCATGACGCAGAGTCTGAGTCACAGGCTCCTGCCCCACCACCTCGCTCAAGGTCTGTGGCCGCCACTTGCGGTAGAAAACCTCAGAGCCCATACGCTCTTATTATACACCCCTCCCCCTAATCCCCAAAGGAGATTTTTACGTCATAGCATAGTTGAAAATCAATTTCTCTAGAACACACAGGGGCTGTCTGCAGTACAATGACATAATGAAGACAGCGTTTTGCGAGACACAACTATCCAGCGGCGAGGCTCAAGAGATAGCCGTGGTTGCCTGATTTGTCAGGTTTGGGGCACCGGGTCCTTGAAGGCTTTATTTGCTGGCTTGCTTCTCAGCCCAGTCGCCTGCCCAGGGGCACCTTCCACATTTTGCCCTGGTATGCCAGGATCATGAGGACAATCCACAAGCCAAACATTATCACCCAGACAATAATGCCGAGGACATGGCAAATCCAGCCCCCAGAACGGAGATGTAGCCCAGGCGATAGTACCAAGATCGACAGAATAAGTCTCGGCCACAGTCAGTACACCAAAGGTCATAATAGATTGCCAGGCATGGAATTTAACGAATTTACTCTTCTTCTCCAGTACTACGAAAATTATTCCCGTTACCCACGTAAGCCACGTAACAAAGAAGCCCGGCTACATTGGCTGACATGCCTGTGCTACTCTCCGCTTCGGGCTTAGCTACACCTTCAGTTGGCGTTGCCGCAACACCAAGCCCAGCGCCACACTTGGAGCAAAACTTAGCCCCATCAGGATTTTCCGCACCGCATCTAGAGCAAAACATATTCACCTCCTTACATTAAATCTATATCACGTACTACGGATATGTCAATAGCTTCTTGGGGCTCTTTATCACGCTGCGTGTTGGCAATGGCCAGATGCTTCCGCCTCGCAGAGCCTGCCTCTGGCGGCATGAGATTCGTCGCTTCGCTCTGAGTCGCAGAGGGCATAGGATTCAGAGGCAGAATGAGAAGAATCGGAGGGGTGTTTTGTTGTTTGGTCAGGGCCTGTTGCTTGTTCTAGCTCCATCTGGAGGGCAATCAAACGCCCATCAGAGGCCTAAGCGTCCAGGGCTCAAGTCAGAATTGCCAAGATGCCCTCACGAATCATCTTCACGGCGATGGCGGCCAAAAGTAGCATGATTACCTTGGATATAGCAGCTACCCCGGTACGTCCTAGAAAAGCCACAATTCGAGTAGCCTGTCTGAAAAGCACCCACTGTATCACCAGGTTGACGATAAAGGAACATAGCACAATCACAATATGATGCCGGCCCATCAGCAATAGCAGGGCAGCAAGCACAGCCGGCCCGACAACCAGAGGAGTGCCTAGAGGTACAACGCCTATCATTTCGGACGCTGATACATCGTCGGTTTCCAGCGTCTTACCGGTGATTAAATACCTGATGGCCAGAACCAGCAAAATGATGCCGCCGGCCATTAAGAAGTCGGTCACCTCGATGCCTAGAAGCGAAAAGATAGCTTTGCCGACGGCGACAAATAGCAGGCCTACACCGAAGGCAGTGAGCGTGGCCAAATTCGCAGTCTTTTTACGATGCGTAGCTGTTCCTTGTTGTGTAAAAGCGAGAAAGATAGGCAAATTCCCCACGGGGTCCATGGCGACGAAAAGAGGAACAAAAGTCAAAGCTAATTCTCGAAAAATCTCTGCCATCTCACTTGAAATCTTGCCTTCTCAATATTCATCTTGAAGTCGTTTTGAGTTTGGATTTCGTGTTTTCGTAAAGAGTCAAAGGGATTCCCAAAGATTAACTCTGCCGGAAAACCCAGGTGGCCGAAGCCACGCTATCATCTTCGTCCAAGCCCATTAGCCTGGCTCCCCGGCCATTCCTGCTCTGGATTGAGACCTGCTCCATGGGAATGTTTACCACGTTTCCTTTGGTTGATAACATAACCAGAGAGCCTTGCGCGGACACAAGCTTGGACAAAGCTAGATTGCCCGTCTTCGGGTTAACCCTGTATGTCCTTACCCCTTTGCTTCCCCTATTGTGAACCGGATAATTCTTTATCGGGGTCAGCTTGCCAAACCCTTTCTCAGTGACTGTGAGAACATAGGCATCCGGAAGGACAATGCCCATGCCAACAACATAATCGTCAACAAGACGAATGCCCCGAACGCCGCCACTGGTTCGGGATGCTGTCCTCAGGACTTTGACCTGAAATCTAATAGCCTTCCCATTCCGGCTCACCAAGATGACCTCATCTTCATCGGCAACTACGCCGGCTGAGGTCAGTCTATCCTTATTTCTTAACCCCATAGCAATAATTCCATTCCTCCTTATCGAGGCAAATGCGCTCAGGGTAGTCTTCTTTATCACACCAGCCTTAGTGGCCATTAACAAGAATTTGTTCGAGGGAAAGCTTGCGATGGCTAGTAATACAGTCACTTCATCTTCTAGGTTAATAGGTAATAGATTCACCAGGGCTATCCCCTTGGCTGTGCGGGAGGAATCCTCGGGAACCTCGTAGCACTTGAGACAGTAAATCTTACCGGTGCTGGTAAAGAAAAGGAGATTGTCATGGGTGTCGGCCACCAGGATGTGGCTCACTGTATCGCCCCCCCGGGTTACCATTCCCATGATGCCTTTTCCGCCGCGGTGTTGCAGCCGATAAGTGCTGGCGGGGATCCTTTTGATGAACCCCTTGTTGGTGAAGGTGACTACCATTGACTCGTGAGGAACAAGGTCCTCTGTACGAAATTCTTCGATCTCCTCTGCTTTCACAACCGTCCGCCGAGGGTCACCATAATTGGATTTAAGCTCCTCAGCATCTTGGGCAACGAGTGAGGACACTTTCCGTGGGTTAGCTAACAAGTCTTCAAGATAGGATATATTCTTAATAACAGCGGCATATTCCTCAGTTATTTTGTCTTGCTCTAGTTTGGCCAATCTGCGAAGCGGCATATCAAGGATAGCTTGCGCCTGAATTTGTGACATAGTAAAAGCTGTCATCAAATTGGCACGAGCCGCCTCTACGGTTTGCGATTGTCGAATAATCTTGATTACCTGCTCCAGGTTGTTGAGGGCGATTCTGAAGCCTTCGAGGATATGAGCCCTGTCCTTTGCCTTATCAAGTTCAAACTGGGACCTCTTGGTAATGACCTGAAAACGAAAGTCGATGTAAGAAGCTAGTGCCTCTTTAAGGTTAATCACTTTAGGTTGTCCATCAACCAAAGCGACCATATTGATGTGGAAAGCAGATTGCATAGTGGTATGCTTGTAGAGGTTATTAAGTACCTGTCGAGGTTGTGCTTCCTTTTTGAGTTCGATAACGATGCGCATGCCCTCCCTATCCGACTCGTCACGCACCTCGGCTATTCCCGAGATCTTCTTCACTTTGGCCAGCTCAGCTATTTTCTCTACCAAAGCTGCTTTGTTTACCTGATAGGGAAGTTCAGTAACCAGTATTTGTCTCTTGCCCGCCTTGGTGGTCAACTTCTCTGGCTTTGGCTCGAAGTACAATCTTTCCCTTGACCTGTGGTGTAGGCGTTGTCTATGCCGCCCTTTCCCCAAATTATCCCGCCAGTGGGGAAATCGGGGCCTTTGACTAGCTCCAGTAGTTCCTCTGCAGTGGCTTCGGGCTTATCAATCAGGCAGACAATGGCATCGCATATCTCGCCCAGGTTATGAGGAGGGATATTGGTCGTCATTCCCACAGCTATGCCTGAAGAACCATTAACCAGCAAATTGGGCAATCTGGCGGGTAAGATGGAAGGTTCCTGGAGAGAGCTATCGAAGTTGGGAACAAAGTTGACAGTGTTCTTTTCAATGTCAACCAGCATTTCCTCGGCAATTTTGGAGAAACGAGCTTCGGTATACCTCATCGCTGCCGGTGGATCGTTGTCAATGCTGCCAAAATTACCCTGTCCATCAACCAGGGGATATCTCAGAGAGAAATCCTGAGCCATGCGTACCATGGCTTCATATATCGGGGCATCTCCATGAGGGTGATACTTCCCCATGACTTCACCGACAATGCGGGCGCTCTTTTTGAAAGGACTGTTGTATCGCAGCCCCAAGCCGTCCATAGCGTACAAAACACGTCGCTGCACAGGCTTTAAGCCATCACGCACATCTGGCAAGGCTCGGGAGATGATAACGCTCATAGCGTAGTCGAGATAGGAGCTTTTCATCTCCTCTTCGATATCAACAGGCTTTACTATTGCGGCTTCCATCAGACTCCAATTCCCCTTTCGCCGTCTTCACCGACGACGGTGAAACCCTCGGGCAAAGGTTCTTCTTCGGGCTCAAGTTCTTCTTCCTCCTCAAGATACTCGGACTCAGGTATAGCTTCACTTTCATCGGTGATGATTCCTCGTCTGAGAAGACTTTCTTTGACACGGGTGCGCAGGTGCTCTGTAGCTTTAACAGGAAAAGATGGATGTCCTACTTGACTGGGATGCTGATAAGTCTCTTTAATCATCACCTGCACTTTGTCTTCCTCTACATTAAGAATTGCTGCATCGTATCTATTGCCGCCTCGCGTTAGCTTGATTAGACGCAACCCTTGTCTTGGCTCCACCTCTCCCAGATATTCTCCGCTTTCACTTGTGACAATCAGCCGCTGTTTTTTTGTTTTCAAGTGCACTTGGTCACCAAATCCCATCTTAGCTAGGACCTCGACCGAAGCTACGTCATGAAGACTCACCACTCCTGCCTTCCCGATCTCAGTTATGAAAAGGTCAAGAGCAACCTTTCGGGCTTGAGCTTTCGATGCTGAAGTCTTATGAGGGCTGCTTTTCAAGGTCGCCACAGACTCGGAGAGGCTGGTCAAACGGGCAAAATTCTTCTTGGCTATAGCATTCTCAGGGGCAAGCTCTAAAGCCTTAAGATAAGCTTCCTTGGCTCCGTCAAAATCACCCAACTCCGTCAAAGCTCGGCCAAGGCGATTATAGGCCTCGACATCAGAGGGAAACTGCTCAATTATGTCTCTGTTTAGCGCTTCAGCCTCTTCCCACCTGCCCTGGAGGGCCAAATCTACAGCTTCCTTGCTCAGGCGCCGCCTTAATCGAGCTTTTTCCTCTTCTTGTTGCTGGTAAGAAGCAATATACATTTCCACAAACCTATATGATTAGGATATCAGGCCCATGTTGTCAAGTTTCTTTCTCCAGCTCGAAGGCTTGATGCAGTGCCCGAATAGCATCCTTGACTTTGTCTTCGGAAATAATACAGGTTATTCTTATCTCAGATGTCGTAATTAACTGGATGTTAATGCCATGCTGGTGAAGAGCGCGAAACATTCTGGCGGCATAGCCCGGTGTATTCTGCATGCCAGTGCCCACGATACTGATTTTGGCCAACGTAGAATCGGTAACACATTGCTTGCCGCCCACGGATTTAGCCACTGGCTCCACAATGGACATCGCCTTAAGCAAATCAGTCCGAGCCACCGTAAATGTGAGATCGGTAATATTGTTAATGCTGGCATTCTGGACAATGGTATCTATGCTTATGTTGGCTCTCGCCAAGGGCTCGAAAATTGCCGCAGCAATGCCAGGATGGTCGGGAACTCCGACGACGGTGACTTTGGCCACATTGGTATCATGAACAATACCGCTTACTTTGTTTTTTACTTCCATGGAAGCCTCCTTACAAATAATGGTGCCCGGGCTGTCGCTGAAGCTAGAAGCCACCAATATGGGCACGTTGTATAGCCAGCCCAGTTCCACTGCTCGATTGTGCATTACTCTGGCTCCATAGGTAGCCAGTTCCAGCATCTCCTCATAGCTGATCTCCTTCAACTTTCTGGCTTGGGGAACAAGACGAGGGTCGGCGGTATAAACGCCCTCGACGTCGGTGTATATCTGACAGATCTCAGCACCCAGACTGGCAGCCAGAGCAACCGCTGTCGTATCAGAACCACCGCGACCCAAAGTGGTGATGTCTCTTTTTCCGCTCACTCCTTGAAATCCAGCCACAATGACAATATTTCCTTTTTTCAACTCGCTCACCACTCGTTTGGTGTCGACCCGAAGAATCCGGGCTCGGCTGTAGCTGGAGTCAGTATGTATGCCCGCCTGGGCACCGCTGAGGCTAATTGCACTGTGACCTAAACTCCCCAGTGCCATGGCTAAGAGGGTACTGGAGACTATCTCCCCGGTGGACAACAGGACATCGAACTCCCTGTCGCTGGGCTGTTCGCTAATCTGATAGGCTAACTTGATCAGGTCATCGGTGGTGTCTCCCATGGCGGAAACAACCACTACTACTTGGTTTCCCTCTTCCTTAGCTTTAGCGACACGCCGAGCGACATTCTTGATTTTCTCGGCGTCAGCAACCGAGCTACCACCATACTTCTGAACTATCAGTGCCATTTCCTTACCTTTATTTACTCTATGAGCCTGCGCATAATATTATAACCTTCCTTGACAAAAACGCCTGTGCCTTTAGCCTCTGCTTCGGTAAATCTTTTCGCGCCACTAGCTTTGATTCCCGGCCCCCAGAGTATGAATGGAACGGGATCGGCAACATGGGTTCGAATCTCGATAGGCGTGGCATGGTCAGGCAAAATTAGCACGCGAAGCGCATCCTTATCCCAGGAACGAAGCCGACTCACAATTTCTTTGTCTACCTTCTGAATAGCTTCTATTTTGTCCTTGATTAAGCCCGAGTGGGCTGCCTCATCCGTTGCCTCTACATGGACAACCACAATATCATATCTCACCAGTCCTTCCAGGGCACCATTTGCCTGGGCCACGTAATCGTTGTCCATATCACCAGTAACACCAGGAACATCTAATACCGCAAGCCCAGTCATTCGAGCCAGACCTCTCACAATATCGACTCCGGATATCACGGCAGCATCAAGCCCATAAACGTGTTTGAAAGATGGCATATCGGGTATCTTGCCGCTGCCCCAGAAAAGCCAGATCATGGTGGCAGGAATATCGCCGCGTGCTCCTCGTTCTATATTCACAGGGTGGTCACGAAGCACGGGCTCAGAGCCTGCCATGAGCTCTCTTAACAAGTCGCTCCCAGACCCCTTAGGAAGAAACTCAGCAATAGGCTTGTCAGGGATATCATGTGGTGGAGTACAGCTAGCCAAGAGAGTATCTTCCCTCCCCTTTATCTTGCATAAGTGTCTGTAGCTCACTCCGGGATAGAAATGCACTTCATCGCTGCCAAGCTTCTCATTCAAAGTGGCAATGAGAGCTTGGCCTTCGCCAGTGCTGATATGCCCGCAACTATAGCTCCACATCCTTCCGTTGCGAACCGCCACCAGATTGCAGCGAAAAACGGCCTCTCCCTCGTTCATAGGAACGCCCATGCCGTGAGCCTCAATGGCGCTCCGCCCCCGATAATATATCCGCGGGTCATAACCTAACGCGGACATGCAGGCGCAGGCACTGCTAGGTTCCATTTCAGGCGGCACGGTGCGAACCAGCCCGACGACGCCTGCGTCGGCCATAGCATTTATGTTGGGAGTACGCGCCAACTCCAGGCAAGTCTTGCCGCCATGAGCAGCCAATGGCCAGCCTGAGGCCCCATCAATTATTAGAACGCAATACTTCATCCTTGTCCTCTGTAGATAAACATCATATAATAGCATAGACGACGGGGCGTAGCGCAGCTGGTAGCGCGCAGCGTTCGGGACGCTGAGGTCGGAGGTTCAAGTCCTCTCGCCCCGATTAGCTCAGTAAAAAGGAGTGCAAGCTGCTTGTACCTAATCCGAAGAATGAAAATAGAGCGGAGGGGGCCATGATAAAAGCTGGAATTGTAGGAGCGACTGGTATAGTTGGTCAGCAATTTCTCGTTGCCCTGAAAGGTCACCCCTGGATTCAAATTGCTGCCCTTGCTGCCTCCGAGAGGTCGGCAGGGCGCAGCTATAAAGAAGCCATAACCGATGCCCAGTCTGGAGCCTTGCGCTGGTTCTGCCAGGAGCCTCCGGTGGAGGAGGTTATGGCCATGCCTGTCCGGAATGGCACCGAGATGGATATCTCCGCCCTGGACATCGTCTTTTCCGCCATAGAGTCTGACCAGGCGAAGATTCTGGAACCGAGATTTGCCAAAGATAAAGCGGTCATAAGCACGGCTTCGGCTTTTCGCTACGATGAAGATGTGCCCATCTTAATTCCGGGCATCAACTCCGAGCATGCCAAATTAGTTAATGTTCAGAGAAAGGCCCGGGGCTGGAAAGGCTTCATTACACCCATTCCCAACTGCACTACCACCGGCTTGGCGATAACCTTGAAGCCAATCTACGAATCGTTCGGCGTGAACGCCGTCATAATGACCTCCATGCAAGCCCTGTCAGGCGCAGGCAGGAGCCCGGGAGTAATAGGCCTCGACATCCTGGACAACGTTATTCCCTTTATTGCTGGGGAGGAAGAAAAGGTGCAGCGTGAAACGCAGAAAATCCTGGGGAATTTCGCAGGTAATTCAGTCAGTCCCGCCAAGTTCAACGTAAGCTGCACTTGCACCCGTGTTAATGTCCGGGAGGGGCATACAGAATCAGTCTTCGTTTCCACTCAGAAAGCTTGTGAAGTGAATGACGTTGCCAGGGCCATGAGGGAATACAGCGGCTCAGCCAACGAAGTTGAGCTGCCTTCAGCCCCCAAGCATATGATAGTAGTCCACGAAGACCCCTTTAGACCTCAGCCGCGGCTCGACCGCGATGCTGAGGATGGCATGGCCACCGTGGTCGGCAGAATCAGGAAGGACAATGTTCTGAAGAACGGCATCAAGTACGTTCTGGTATCCCACAACACCAAGATGGGAGCAGCCAAAGGCGCAGTTCTTGTCGCTGAACTGCTTATCAGGGACGGCTATATTTCCAAATAAAATGGGGGCGGCTCTATTTTTCTCCCCACGCTCTACCCACCAAGATTGCTTCAGCTGACTTCGCTAGACTGGCAACAACGTAGAGGCGAAGAAAAATAGAGTTGACCCCGCAACCCTGTATTCTGTACCCTGCCATAGGAAAGACACTGGTCGTTCAGCATAGGTATGACCCGAATAGCAGGTGACTTCAAGGTTATTCAACCCATCCCCCGTAGGTTTTGATTAGGTAACCATCCCCCTTTATCCACCTCCCTTATCAAAGGGTGGGGGGAATTAGTTATATAAGAGAGGCTTCGCCTCTTTTCATCTCTCTCCGTTGTACCAGGAGGTAGGCTAGAGCTCAATGTCCTGCCAATAAGGCCTTTTTGATACGGCTCTCCACCAAACCGCGAGTAATTGACTCGTCATATCGAAAATAAATTAGGGTAATTCCATTTTCAGAGCATAGTCTTGTTTTCAACTTATCGCGTTCCCATGTTTGTTGGAAACCATCCTGACCCCCGAAAAATGGGACTGGTTCATAATGTTGGCGCCCTTGATACTCAATTGCTAACCGGAGTTCAGGTATGAAGATGTCTAACCGTTGTCGACGAAGCCATTCTGGACTCGCTTGATGAATGACTTTTTTATTAAGGAAGATGTCTCGCACTATATTTAATAGTTCCCTTTCAGAAATCCATCCTTCGCCAATTAGCGGAATGCCTAGTAAGCCTCTTATTTCATTTTCAGCTTCATGCTCGTCGATATTTTTTTCGACGGCCGTCCGTTTAATGTATGGGCCGTAGTGAACTTTTATTTTGCTGCCATACATTGGGTGACAGTAGAATAACTCGGACGGTATATCACGGCAAAGATGGCAAATCCCATTTCGGAACTGGGATTTCTGATACGCAGCAATAAACTTGTGAGGCCAGCCACTTTCCGCATAATGGCTCCTCTCAGCAAGGGCTTGTAAATAGTGTTTTTCTAAGGCTGTTTTGAAACATTCGCAGAAATAAGATTTGCCGCACACCCTGCATATAAATCTAATAGTCCAATCCCATGCCCCATCTATATGTGCAGCCAAGCAGTCAGGGGGACACTGACACGACGGGATTAGGGTGTCACCAATAGGAGTGAGAGAATTAGCTGGAATCCCCAGCCCACCATTCCAACCCAACCGCACTACATAGTTGGAAACCGTCTTTAAATGCCTCGGCCTGACCTCAATCGACCCTGAGCAAAGTAGGTTAACTGGTCTTTCGAAGTGAATTCCATTACAATCGTCTTGCTTTGCTACAATCGTAAATTCGAACCAGCCTAAGTCGATTATCTTTCCCCTAGGCAGGTCTTTTAGAAACCAAGGCAATTGAATCATTGAGGGTTGGAGTGGCCATCTGTTTGGTGGCAAGTGTGAATCACGTGATCCTATACCACGACTGCCTCCTATTTTGAAACGAATTATTTCTCCAGAAGTGACCAGATCTTTAAGTTGGTTTTCGAATTGTTCCACAACAAGGTTGATAATCAGTTCGGGCAGGCTTTGCATGACTGAGGTTAGAATCCTAGCTTTCAACTCATCTTGGAACTTTCTTGGGTCTATGTCTAATTGAATAAGAGTCATAATGTCATGTCCTGGTCTATACTTCAGGCCTTCTCTTATGCCAGTCGGTTGCTTGCTCATAGGCGAAGGCGATGCGCAGCAGTGTTTCCTCGCTGAAAGGTTTGCCCATGATTTGCATGCCTATAGGTAAATTGTCAGCGAAGCCGGCAGGTATCGATATAGCCGGTATTCCAGCTATGTTTACGGGTAAGGTGCATATATCGCTCAGATACATCTGCATCGGGTCTTCTAACTTCTCGCCCAGCTTAAAAGGCACTATGGGCGAGGTTGGGGTGACCAGGGCATCATATTTTTCAAAAGCTTTGTCAAATTCCTGTTTTATCAGCGTGCGCACCTTCTGTGCTTTAAGATAGTAAGCGTCGTAATAACCTGCGGACAAAGCGTAAGTGCCGAGCATTATACGCCTTTTGACCTCGGTCCCGAAGCCAAATTGTCGTGTCCTCTCCGTTGTCTCGATTACATTGCTGGCATCTCGCTCGGAAAAGCCGTATTTTACTCCATCGTAGCGAGCCAGATTCGCTGATGCTTCGGACGGAGCAAGGATATAGTAGACAGCCAGAGCGTACTTGGTATGAGGTAAAGAGACTTCCCAATCTATTTCTGCGCCCAGCTCACGTAGCTTACCAATGGCTGCTTCTAAAGCCGCTCTTACCTGGTTCTGCATACCCTCGACAAAGTATTCCCTGGGAATGCCTATTCTTAGTCCTTTGATGTCGGGAATTAGTTGCTGGGTGTAGTCCGGGACGGGATGCGGTATTGAAGTTGAGTCTCTCGGGTCATAGCCGGCAATGGCATTCATTACTAAGGCGCAGTCAGTGACATCCTTGGTTAGTGGTCCAATTTGGTCGAGAGAGCTGGCGAAAGCCACCAAGCCGAAGCGGCTGACCCGACCATAGGTTGGTTTGAGTCCCACCACGCTGCAAAGTGCGGCTGGTTGACGGACGCTGCCTCCAGTGTCAGAGCCCAGAGCGTAAATAGTCTCATCAGCAGCTACAGCGGCTGCTGAGCCACCACTGCTACCTCCGGGGACGCGAGCTAAATCCCAGGGATTGTGGGTAGGGAAAAAGGCGGAGTGCTCCGTAGAAGAACCCATGGCGAATTCATCCATATTCGCCTTCCCGACTATTACCGCCTTCTCTCCCTTTAGTTTCTCTATTACCGTAGCATCGTAGGGAGGAACGAAGTTCTCCAGTATCTTTGAGCTGCAGGTGGTCCTTATCCCTTTGGTGCATATGACGTCTTTTATCAAGGTGGGGATGCCGGTTAGGGGGGCAATTTCACGAGTAGTTCTTATGTAATCATCGACTTTCTTTGCCTCTCTCAGAGCGATGTCTTCAACAATAGTGACACAGGCGTGGACTATCCCTTCTACCTCAGCGAGACGTTTCAGTACAGATTCTGTCAGTTCTGTTGACGAAATTTTCCTTTGTTTAAGAAGCTCGTGTGCTTCATGAACGGTTAGCTGGTACAGTTCGTTCACCGGCATACTAGAACCTTTCTTTGAGGCTGCGGCGCCGGATGACTTTGCGCCAGTCGCCGCCAGTCTTGCCGTGCATTTCCTTAAGCCTGGGGATGTATTGTATGCCTAGGAATATCCCCACGCCTGTGGAGTAGAATACTAAAGACAAAGGCTGGTCGTAGTGATCCACGTAAATAAACCCCGCAACAAACGGAAAAACAACAAGGAGTACGCTATAGCTAAATGTGGGATTGCGGGTAATAAGTAAAACTGCAAAGAAAACAATGAAGAGAAACGGAACTGCCCAGGGCATAAAAAAAATGAGAATTCCGATGGCGGTGGCTGCTCCTTTACCGCCACGGAACTTAAGAAAAACGGGAAAGATATGGCCCAATATGGCAGCTGTGGCGGTAAGGCCGTCCCGAAGGATGTCAAAGGATGTAATCGGAGTAACGCCTGACAACCACCGCACCAAGAGAATTGCTCCTATGCCTTTACCCAGGTCAGCCAGAGTTACCAGGATGGCCTCCATGGGCCCGACCTCGTAGAAGACATTCATAGCGCCCATGTTTCTGCTTCCAACATGTCGTATGTCTATCCCTTTTCTGAGGCGACCGGCAAGATATGCTGCAGGAAAAGAGCCAAGGACGTAGCCAACTATGATGGCGATGACTATGTTGTCAATCATTTGACTGATGGGCTCACTCTAGTATTGCCTGAACTTTGAAACAATCTCCCTCTTGTTTTGGTGCGTTTGATAGAATCTCAGCCTGGGAATATGATTCAGCTACGTCGTCTTTCCTGAAGACATTCTGTAGTGGAATTGTGTGGGTCGCTGGCGGCACGTCGGCTGTATCGACTTCCTTGAGTATTTCGAAGTTCTCCAGGATGTTGGATAGCTGGAGGCTGAACTTCTCCACCTCGTCCTCGCTTAAGCCCAAGCGAGCAAGCCAAGCGATATGCGTTACTTGTTTGTAACTCAGTTTCATCTGAGCCTGACTACTACATTATAGCATTAGGCTTCGTAACATCACAGAGGTTGCTTATCTTCAAGGCCAAGCATTATAATGGAGGGCCATGCAAATCCGAAATGTCGTCTTGTTATCACATCAGGGTGCTGGAAAAACTTCACTTGCCGAGTTTATGCTCTTCACTTCAGGCACTATTCAGCGTCTAGGTAGCGTTGCCGATGGCACTACTACCTCAGACTATGACCCGCTCGAAGTCGAACGTCGTATGGGCATCAACCTGTCCTTGTTGCCGGTTCAGTGGCAGGGGATGAAGCTGAATATCATTGACACACCGGGATACGCTGATTTTATTGGTGAGGCAAGATCAGGATTGAGGGTAACCGAAGGAGCGATAATTGTGATATGCGCTGCTTCGGGCGTGGAGGTTGGAACAGAGCAAATGTGGAGTGATACTGAAAAAGGGAATCTGCCCCGCTTAATATTTGTTAATAAGATGGATCGTGATAACGCTGATTTCCTCTCTACTTTGAAAGGAATTCAGTCTAAGTTGTCACCAAGATGTTTGCCTCTTCAATTACCCATAGGTTCACAGAAAGACTTTCAAGGCATTGTGGACTTGGTGACTATGAAAGCTTATATTGGCGCAGAGTCGCAGGAAGCTGAAATACCTTCGGCACTCCGGGAACAAGCAGAAGCCAGTCGTGAGAAATTAGTAGAGGCTGCTGTGGAAGTTGACGATGAACTCATTAACAAGTATCTGAAGGGGGAGGCTATAAACAACGAGGAAATCTTTGCTGCCATAAGGAAGTCTACTATCGCTGGCAAGCTGGTACCTGTTTTTGCCGGCTCTGCTTTGAAGGGCATGGGCCCCCGGCAAATTTTCAATGGTATTTGCTCCTACCTGCCTTCGCCCGAAGAAAATGGTGCCATTGTCGCTAAGAATGTTTCCACCGGCAATCAAGAGGAGATCAAAGCTGATTCTGAATCACCATTATCCATTCTTGTTTTCAAAACCACAGCAGACCCCTATGTGGGCAAGCTCAGCTATTTTCGGGTTTATTCAGGCGTCATTTCCAGTAATTCCCAGGTTTGGAACGCCAATAAGAATAACATGGAACGGATTGGCCAGCTTTTTACCATGCTGGGCAAAAACCAACAGACAGTGCCACAGGTTGTTGCCGGAGATATTGGGGCAGTGGCCAGGTTGAGTCTAACCACCACTGGGGATACCCTCTGCGCCCGTGAGCATCCTGTGATACTCCCTGGTATCGAATTTCCTAAGGCCAATTTCGGCATGGCAATCCAGCCTCAGGCGAAAACCGACTTAGATAAGATGAGCACAGTCTTGCCCAGGATTTGTGAAGAGGACCCTTCTCTCCAAATACGGCGAGAGGCTGATACTAACGAGTTTATTATTTCCGGAGTTGGCGATAACCATCTGGAGATAACCAGGGAGAAAATACGGCGCAAATTTGGAGTAGAGGTGAGATTAGATCTGCCAATGATTCCTTACAAGGAAACCATCACTACATCAACCAAGGCAGAGTATAAACATAAGAAGCAGACCGGAGGACACGGTCAATATGGGCATGTCTTGCTAGAGTTGGAGCCTTTGCCTCGAGGTGGGGGATTTGAGTTTGCTAAGAAGATTGTGGGAGGCGCAATCCCTCAGAACTATATTCCCTCTGTGGAGAAGGGAGTCAATGAGGCCAAGCAGGAAGGAGTTCTAGCCGGATATCCTGTAGTTGATGTAAAAGTGAGCCTTTATGATGGTAGCTTCCATGCGGTAGATTCTTCAGACATTGCTTTTAAGATTGCGGGAGCACAGGCCTTAAAAAAGGGATTATCCCAGGGACAGCCGGTATTGGTTGAGCCTATAATGAAGCTTACTATAACCGTGCCTGAAACGTATACTGGAGATATTACCAGTGACCTTAATACTAAGAGGGGACGCGTCCTTGGAATGAATCCCGGTAATGGCATCAATGTTATTGAAGCTCAGGCGCCTTACGCAGAGCTGCTCCGTTATGCCCTAAATTTGAGGTCACTGACGCAAGGGCGCGGCAGCTTTGTTATGGAATTTGACCACTACGAAGAAGTACCCCCTCATGTCAGTCAGAAAATCATCGCTGATGGGAAGAAGGCAGGCAAGGGCGACTGACTGTGCTAAGAGGCTAGCTTACTGCACTCGAACATTTTGACCGAAACCGACAACTGTAAGTTTACGCCCTAATGTAGTATATAGAAGAAGGACTGCGTCTGTACTATGAATCCCAACATTGATTCTCGACCTTACCAAAGAACAGGCCTTCCAGTTTGCGCCATTATTAGCACATAGGCTTTCCGCCCAAACTAGTAGATTTGCCGGTGAAGAAGCTAGCTAATTCATTGAAGGTTAGATGTACAAGGACCTCTTTGTCCATCACATTCTGAGATACAAGTCCTAACCTGTTTCTGTACCCACCGACAGGGCCACAACCTTCTGGTTCTGTGAGAGATACGTATTCAAGAAATGGACCTAATACCACGACTCCTTGGAATCTTATTTGGCAGACAGACCGACAAAGGTTTCGTATGTCAACCTCTTCCAGATAAAGCAGAGGGATGAAAGTCACGGTATTGATAACAGGTTATCAGAAGAGTCCTACATACTGAGGGACGGAGACGGCTGTGGAGATTACATGTATTACATGCTTCAGGTCAAAACATGGCGCTTGCTTACGCACCTTCTACCACTTTGACATTTCGGCTAATCTGTTTGAACATCCTGAGTGAGCTATGTCATAATGTGGGAATGCAGGCATCTGACCGCAGATGCCATGGCCGGAGTGATCGAGAATATCAAGTTATAAGAGGAACAACGGGTGTCTCACATGGATCAGTCTCAGGTACAGGATATCGCCAAGAGAATCATTGACAATGTAGAGAAAGTCATCATTGGCAAAAGCTGGGCAGTGGAGTTGGCGGTTACAGCGCTTTTGAGTCAAGGGCACATACTTATAAAGGACACACCAGGGGTGGGCAAGACGATGCTGGCCAAAAGCTTGGCGCAGTCGATAGACTGCGTTTTTAGGCGGATACAGCTCACACCAGACATGCTTCCCAGCGACATCACCGGCGTGTCTGTTTTCAATCAGCAGACCGGTGAGTTCGTGTTCCGTCCAGGCCCTATCTTGGGGCAGATCGTGCTGGCAGACGAGATCAACCGAGCTACTCCCAAGACCCAGTCAGCTCTTCTGGAAGCACTAGCGGAGCGACAGGTTACAGTGGACGGGATAACACATAACATCACTCGTCCATTCATGCTGATTGCTACCGAGAATCCCATCGAGCACGAAGGCGTCTTCCCTTTGCCGGAGGCACAGCTGGACCGGTTTATGATGCGAATACAGCTGGGCTACCCCTCCTTCGATGACGAGATGTGCATTATAGATAGTCAGCGCATGCAACATCCAATTGAGAGCCTTGGTGTTGTTGCCAGTGCAGATGAGGTGAGGGAAGCGCAGGAAGTTGTGAAGGGGATCTTCGTACACGAACAAGTTCAGCGCTACATGGTTGCGCTGGTCTATGCCACACGAAAACACGATGACGTGATCCTGGGCGCCTCACCTCGGGCGTCCCTGGATCTGTTCCGCTCGTCTCAGGCGCTGGCACTACTGAGAGGGCGGGACTATGTCATACCGGACGATGTGAAGGAACTGGCAGCGGTGGTAATGGGGCATCGCGTGATTGTGGCTCCTGCAGTCCGTATGAAGGGTGTGGATGGGCGCCAGATTGTTGAAGACGTGGTAGAGCATCTAGCAGTCCCTGCTGCTCGAGCTAGCGGTTGGGTGGCCCACGGTTGAGACTGACTCAACGTGGGTCGTACAGCATCGGACTCATATTTCTCCAGGGCACAGATGTTTTACAATGGAAGACGGGGTATATGGATATGGTTGCCAGCCAAAGGAAAGTAATAGTTGAGGTTGTATTTTCGGACGGCGGATAGATCAGCGGCCTGAGTCAGATGCGACTGACGCGACAAGTTGTTCAGGATTTTGACCGTTTCGCGTGAAATTTGAACGGTAAGGCACTATGCAGGGCGTGCCGTAGCAGACGGTTGCGCACCTGTGGCCATGCCCTTGCGATGTTGGATCTGTCTTCGCTGGTCAAATTATGCTTACTATAGGAAACACGCACATAGGTATATACTATCTTATCGAGGGCTGCTGACATCTCGGGCACCGCAGCTGCCAGTCTACGGCCGTATTCTTGAGGTGTTAAGTTCTCCCTCGGCCCCACGCCGCTTAATGCGGCGAGGTAGCCAATTCTCGCGTATGCTACCCGCGGCTCTGACACCTGTCCCAGTAGGCGTCTCCAGCCCAGCCACATGATCGACACCAAACAATGCCAACCCCAGAGGTACTCCCAGTAGCCGAACATCCCAAGGACTGCCTGTGTCCATACCATCTGGGTTGACCGTAGAGTCACCAGTACCCTGCTGGATCTTGTGGTGGAAAACCAAATTCTCCCCGAGCAATGGGAGGGCGAACAGGCGTGGGCTCAAAGGGTATCCAGCCATATCCTGGGAAAAACACCTCGCTCCAGCTGTGGCTATTCCGTACAACGAACGTATCCTGCCAGTCTTGCCATGCACCGGATGAATGACCCATCATATCCCCAGGGCCGTACTGCTCCATCAGTTCGCCTGGACCATACCCCGCTACCATGCGAGATGGTACTCCGGAGGCGCGTAATAACACGGTCATAGCAGAGGCAAAGTATTGGCAGTATCCCTTTTTCAGTTCAAACAGGAAGTAGTCAACGCCGTCAGTGCCGTCAGGGGGTGCTTCTATATCCAGTGTATACTCCAGTGTGCGAAGATAGTCGCAAATCGCCATAGCCTTCTCGTATGGGGTTTCAATATCCTTGGTCAGTTCCTGCGCAAGGTCTATGACGCGCGAGGGTACAGTGTCGGGAAGCTGCAGGTATCTGTCCAGAATCCAGCCAGGGTACCCCGTACCAGCTGCCAACAAATCGCTTTCGGTTGCTGTCGACACACTTATAGTAGCCTGGTATGAGTCCCCAGCGGAAACTGAACCGGTGGTGCGCACCGAAAGAGTATCCTGCAGGTATTGTGACATGCCGCTCCACGGTGAACTTCTCAACTCCTGCCATGCCTGATTCCCAGGAAACCACCTACACATCCTCAGGCAGAGCGAGCCTGATGTCAGACTCTGTTAGCATGCCGTGAGAGGCAGATGCCATTTCTCGTAGCCGCGAAACCGCCTCTCGCAGGTCTAAGTGGGAGGCTTTCCGCCTCCACAGCTAGTTCTGCTTCGCTACCCCCGAGTGATATCCGGTAATTAGCAGCTTGCGGCACTTCTAGTTGATAATCGATTGACATGTCGACCGGATAGCCGCCCAGATATACTGGTTCCCCTGCTGCCAACGAGAACAGCACCTTCACACTCACCTCGACCTCCCGCAACTTCTGGAACTCTTCCTCCAGCCCTTGTTCAGGGGCCAATTCGGGAGACACCATCTGTGTATCGCTGGTCTCCCATCCCTCTGTGCGTATACACATCATAGCTCCTGGCGCGCAAGTAGATGGGGAAAGGAGCTTCCACTACTAGAGCAGGCTCTTCTCCCATAGTTGTGCTCCCTCCAAAAGGCTGGGTAGGCCCGAAGGAATGGCCCGAGTTTGTGTCTTTAGCAGGCAGCCCGCCAACGGATCTAGCAAACTCTTCCACTATACCTCTCACTGGTGAGCTGATTCTGTCCCATACTGCTGCGACTGGAGCAACCTTTGCTGAGGTCGTGGGGAGCAAAGAAATGACTATCACAACCGCCAGTCCGAACCTGAAGGCGCTAGGCAGGAGCCGCGAGTCAGCTGGAAAGCGCTCGACGCTTCTGTGGTCCCAGTCATGCTCGCGCTCCAAAAGGAACAGACGCGCCACCAAAAGACAAACTACAAACAGGTACAGATACAGCGGAAGCCTCTGCGCTCCAGGTAAAAGGTTTGCTAGATTGACAACTATGACGATTCCGCTGGGAAGCACTGCGCCCCATATGTTGTGCTTGCGGAAAAATGACCAGGAACAGATGAACCCCGCTAGCCACGAGGCGCACAGAAGAAGAAAGCTGAACGGCAGTGTGTCAGAGATCAGCGTTACCGTTTACGAAGGCCTGGCCCCATATGAAGAGACGGTTACCGGCCTCTGCATACCGATCAAGGCTAGTAGCACCTTCAACCAGGCTGGTAAGTTGATAGAAGCTAAGGTAAATGCCAAGGAGCATGCCAGTGATGGCCAGCAACCACCCGTTAAAGCGGATCTTGGCCAGCAAAAGGCCCAGCACCACGCCCCAGAGTGCCAAGAGGTACAGTCCTGGCGTTGGTACCCACCCCACGCTTCCCACCGACCAGACTGCCAGCATCACAGAGAGCAATATCAGTACAAAGGTTACCCACCCTTCCGAAGGGCCCTTCAGCATCTGCCACAGAAGGCTCTTGATGCGCGCCATAGCCCAGCATACGCCCTTGTTGAGTTGCCTCAGTGCCCAACGTATGCCCCTACTTGCTGCTCTTATTTCTGGCGACATATCTCCATCCTATTATGTTTCAGAAGCCGGTATCTGCTCGGGCTTACTATACCGGGCGAAGATGGGCAGGTCATTTGGGGTTATCGATCGAGAAAGTGCATGAGAAAGCGGGTCTCCTCTGTGTACTACATACGCAGGAATTCCAACGCTCACGAGCTTCATTACGACTTCATCAAGGGCTTGTTTGCCTCCGAAGCTAGTAGGGTCGACCAATACTACCACAATATTGAGACTACGGGACCTCAGTTCTCGCAGTACCGATATCCACTCGGTGGCAGTAGAGGAAGTGACGACAAGAAGGGAGGCCGACCTGCCAAACTGTCCCGCATTTCTCGCAAGCACCCCAGCCAGGGCGTTATCCCCTTCAGTCTTAGATAAGGTGAGCGTCTCCAGCACTGTGGACATCTGCCTGGTGCCACCCTTTAATGGCAGCAGATACTCATGGTCGCCATACGCTATCAAGCCCACCGAGTGCTCCTCTACGACAGCAAGATGAGCCAGTGATGCGGCAATAGCAACAACATATTCATCCGTTCTCTCCGTCCCTTGACTGCGGTGAATGTTCCGCTCCAGGTCCAGAACAATCCACACGTCGCCACCCCCCCCAGAGTCAAACTCCTTGGACATGAGTTGACCACTCTTGGCGGTGGATAGCCAGTGGATCTGATTCAGGCTATCGCCGTGAACGTATTCCCGAATCGTACCTACGTGAGGAGTGCGAGTCTGAGAGCGATACCGTACGCTTTCCTCCCCCAACCGTTCCGCCACAGCAAGGCGGAAATAAGGCAACGCGACGACAGGTGGCTGTACCACCACTTTGATGGGATTGCCCTGTGTTATCTGCACTTGAAATAGCCCCAAGGGGTCGCTGGTACGTGCCACTAGCGGCCCCATGGTGTAAACACCACGGGCATGACAGAATGTATGCATCTCCAACCGCTCCTGTCCCCTAGCCCCAATTGCAGTGGCTATACCCGAGACATTACCGGGTATATTGCTCATTAGCACGATTTCCACCCAGCCGGTTGGTAGAGGGGAGTTATTGTGTACATAGACAGGCCATTTCAGCATGTCCCCTACTTGCACTACATAGGATTCGTTTTGCATCCGCATATCCAGACGCCACAGTTTCAGCCGGACACAAACATAGCTACTGACTACAACCAGCGTCAGGAAATAGCCCACACGATACAGAACGACTTCACCGGTGGCAATGGCGAAGAGCAGGATGATGGCAAGGAGGGCCATCATCCCCCTTCCCCGCGGCGTTGTTTGGGCACAAAAACGGGAGAAGATTCTGCTTACCATGCGGATGCTATATTTCATTTTGCTAAAATTGTCGGTTGTATCGCATGTCGCATCAACCCATAACAAGTCGGTTCTTCTGGAGTTTTGTCTTGTGGTCTATAGTATACCACCCGCCGCGCTTTCAACCTATCTTCTAATTGGGCGGATTTTTTGACATCGATCTATCCGAAAACGACCGAACCAATACAGAAGTCTTGTCTCAGTAGGTTCCTGCGCCGCCGTTTACTGGAGTTGATATTGCGGAAATAGAAACCCGGCCGACTAAGCCGGACCTCTCAAGGATTTTTGGCTATTTTTGTACGCTATTTTAGCCAGCTAATAATTGCTTTAGCTTGATAATAAAGGCCGGCACCACTTCTTCATATTTGCCGACCACTCCAAATTCCGCCTCCCTGAATATGTTCGCCTCAGGGTCTTTGTTGATGGCTATGATGTGCTTGGAACCTGAGCATCCAGCCGTGTGCTGGCTAGCGCCTGAAATAGCTATAGCAATGTAGACATCAGGAGCAACAATTTTTCCAGTAAGGCCGATATGCAGCCCCTCTGGCACCCAGCCATTATCAGCTGGAGGACGTGAGGCGCCGACCGCACCATGCAGCAAATCCGCTAGCTCCTTCAGTGTAGTCTGGAAAGGCTGAGGACCGCCCATTCCCCTGCCTCCAGACACAATCACAGGGGCATCCTCAAGCTTAATGCCAACTGCCTCTTCCTTAACAGTCTCCAGTATCTTTGTCCTTACTTTCGACGTATCTATGGCAACCTTGGTGGGTATGACCTCCCCTTTCCTTGAGGCATCCCGCTCCAACGGTGACATTGCCTTGGTCCTCACAGTAACCATCTGAGGCATAGACTCGCTGGTAAATACAGCTTGAGCATTGCCACCGTAAACAGGACGCGTCTGTACCAGCAGTTTTGTCGCCGGGTCTATGCTCAGATTGAGACAATCTGTTGTGACGCTGGTACCCAATCTGAAGGCAAGGCGGGGAGCCAAGTCTCTACCCATGGACGTTTGTCCTATGAGCATCACGCGAGGAGAAACATCCTTGGCCAATTTTTCTGCGACTTGCATATGGGAATCAGCCTGATATTCCTTGAGGGCAGGATGTTCCACAACGTAAACCTTGTCTGCTCCAAAGGCAATTGCTTCTTTGGAAGCTTCGCCAACCTTGTCGCTGGCCAGCAAGCAAGATAAGCTTTCCTTTAACTCATTAGCCAGCTTCCTACCACATCCCAGCAATTCAGTGGTAATTGAGGCTAACTTCCCGTCCGCTAGCTCACCACAAACTAATACACCTTTGTATTCGGCCATTATTTCCTCCTTAACTTCAAAGTAATTTGGCTTCCCTGAGCCTTACGGCCAGTTTAGCACCGGCTTCCGCAGCAGTGTCTCCTCCGATTATTTCACATTTGGATTCCTTGACTGGCTGGAAGAGTTTATCTAACTTGCTATGCCTTCCAGCAGCGCCAATTTTTGAAGGCTCGAGCCCGATATCAGTTGGTTTCCAAACGACAGGTTGTTTTTTGGCTGCTGCCATGATTCCTTTCAGGGTGGCATAGCGCAGTGCTCCTCCCCCGCTGGTTACTACAATTAGAGAGGGAAGCGTCACTTCAACAACCTGGCAGCCGTCGGGAATAACGCGCTCAACCTTCGCTTTCCCGTCGCTGACCTCTACTTTGCGAGCTAATGTTACAGCTGGGATTCCCAAAATCTCAGCAATGCCCAGACCAACTTGCCCCGCATCCCAGTCAGATGATTGTCTCCCGCAGAAGATAATATCGTATGTTCCTATTTTCTTTATTGCTGCGGCCAGGGCATTGGCAGTTGACCAACTATCGCCATCTTCAAAAGCCTTGTCCTCGAGGAGGATGAGTTCATCAGCCCCTACGGCTAACGATTTCTTAATCACATCGCGAACGAAGTTATTGCCCAAGCTGAGCGCAGTAATTTTGCCCCCCTTGGCATCCTTGATCTTGAGGGCTGCTTCCAAGGCAAATTCCTCATATTGACCAATTACAGGTTTCACCTCTGGTGGCAAGGTCATTTTGTTGTTTGCCACCTTAAATACAGCAGGTGGTGCCTCAGGATCAGGCACTTGCTTGCAGCAAACGATCATATTGACTGGCATTTTCTAACCTCCTTAAAGAATTCTGCGGCCAAAGGATGATATGGGAAAATCCGTGTTTTGTCAATCGACTGAATCAGGTAAATTTGATGTGATTGATTTCAGGGATTAGCTGGCAATAGCTACTTGAACTACAAAATTAGTGCTAAAATAGGCAAGAACTGCAATCTAGAGGCATAGCATGTCATCTGTGGGACAAAACGATCTGAATATCCGCTCAATTACGGAACGCAAGCTGACCTGGTTCTATATTGAAAAGCCTACTTCTAAAGAAGTTGCATTCTTAGCTCAGCGTTTCCATTTCCATCCTCTTGATCTGGATGATGTCCTCAGCCGCATACAGCGTCCCAAAATGGATGAGTATGAAGATTACTTGTTTATGGTTCTGCATTTCCCGGTATTTGATAAGCAGAATCGTATAACCAGGCCCAGTGAAATGGATATCTTTATTGGTGAGGATTATGTCGTCACCGTTCATTGTTCCGGTGACCTCAAGCCACTGGCTAAATTTTTCCAGGAATGCGAGACTGACAAGGAAAGCCGCGAACGTTACCTGGGGCGAAGCTCAGGATTTCTTCTCTATCACATCCTTGATAGAATGGTTAACTCTTGTTTCCCTATACTAGATAAACTTACCCAAAACATTGATGATGTAGAGGATATTATCCTCACCAAGCCTGTTCCGGCGACTGTCCGCGAGATTTCTATGATTCGCCGAGACCTTATTTCCTTCCGCCGCGTCATTCATCCCCAGATTGCGGTAATTGAGACACTAGAAAAAGAAGAATATCCTTTCTTCAAGGAGGAACAGGAAATTTATTTTGGTGATATCGCTGACCACATTCGCAAGATCTGGGATGGGCTTGAAGACTGCAAAGAGGTCATAGATGGGCTTGCTGACACCAGCAATTGGTTAACGTCGCACCGAATTCAGGAGGTAATGAGAATTTTGACTATTTTCATGGCCATCGTAATGCCCGTCGAGGTAGTAGCCAGCATAGAAGGTTCCAACCTGCTTCCACAGTCTTGGTTGCATAATCCGTTATTGTTTGCGCTCAGCTTTGTTGCCCAGGTGGGCATTGTTGTTGCTATGATTCTCTTCCTGCGCCGTCGGCACTTGTGGTTTTGAAGTGCTTGGTAAGCTAATCCACCTCCCTTAAATCATCATAAGTCAGCTATGGAAATGAAATTCATTGCAGATGACAATGTTGGCAAACTGGCTCGATGGTTGAGACTGATTGGCTATGATACCATCCTGCTCAAGCAAAAAGACGATGCTCAAATGATTAAAGTAGCTCTAAGCGAGAATAGAGTGATTCTGACCAAAGACGCCCAGTTTATGAAAAGACGGCTGGTCACAAATGGCACACTCGAAACTATCCAGATCAAACAGGACACTCCTAGACTCCAGGTACAGGAAGTAGTGAAAACTCTGGGTTTAGATTATCATTTCAAACCCTTCTCACTTTGTCTTGAGTGCAATCGGGCATTAGTAGCGCGGGATAAGGAAGAGGCGAAAAACTTCGTTCCCGCCCGCGTTTTTGAAACTCAGACTCAATATACACAATGTCCCGCCTGTCATCGTATCTACTGGCCAGGCACACACTGGCAGGCCATGGGCAAGGAGTTACGAGACTTGCAAGAGGCAGGTGACGAAAATCATGCTTCTATCTGACGCCGATCTTCTCAAAGCTTCCGTAGTGGCAGGGATCAGATAGTAGTGCTATACTCAGCCCGTAATGCCAGGAGGATAGAATAAAGCTAAACACCTATGTTATTAGCAATTGATATTGGGAATACCAGCATTGCCATAGGGGTTTTTGAAGGTGAGAAACTCCGTACTACCCGGCGTATGGCTACGAGTATTCAGCATATGGCAGATGAGTATGCCACCTTCTTGCTCAATATACTAAATCACCAGGGGTTTTCTGCGTCCGATATAAAAGAAATAGCCATGTGTAGTGTTGTTCCCCCACTAACAACCACATTTGTAGACCTGTCGCAGCGGTACTTTCATATCACACCATTGGTAGTAGGGGCCGGAGTCAAGACTGGCGTGCGCATTCGCATGGACAACCCGAGAGAGGTTGGCGCTGACCGCATCGTTGATGCCGCCGCTGCCCACCATCTCTATGGTGGTCCGGTGATCGTGGTTGACCTGGGGACAGCTACCACCTTTGGTATTGTCTCCAAAGAAGGCGACTACATTGGCGGTGTTATCGCCACCGGCATCGCCACTGCCGCCGAGGCGCTGGTCACCAGAACAGCACAGCTACCTCGTGTGGAATTGACCCGTCCCAAGCATGTTATCGGGACTAGCACTGTGGCTGCCATGCAGTCGGGCATTATTTTTGGCTATGTCGGGCTTGTGGAGGGTATGGTAGCTCGTATCCGAGACGAATTGGGGGAAAAGGCAATGGTAATAGCTACTGGCGGTTATGCCGAACTCATCGCCAATGAAACAGCCGTGATTGACAAGGTAAACCTTGATTTAACTTTAATTGGATTGCGTCTGATTTATGAAATGAACAAGGAGCAGTAATGCTTAGAGACAAAACCATAGTTCTGGGAGTAACAGGAGGAGTTGCTGCCTACAAAGCAGCCGAGATTGCTAGCCAGTTGACTCAGGCAGGGGCCAAGGTGAGTGTAATTATGACTGAAGAGGCCCTCCAGTTCATATCGGCTGTTACCTTCCGGGCGCTTACAGGTAGGCCAGTAGTCACTGAAATGTTTGATTTGGCTTCTGAATTCAGTATTGAGCATGTCTCTCTAGCCAAAGCTGCCGATATAGTAGTCATTGCCCCGGCTACCGCCAATATCATTGCCAGGCTGGCGGCTGGCATTGCTGATGACATGCTATGCTGCACAGTGTTGGCTACCAAGGCACCGGTGCTTATCGCCCCAGCCATGGAAACCAATATGTATACTAATCCAATCACCCAGGATAATCTGTCTAAACTCAAGGCTCGCAACTTTGTGATTGTTGGTCCTGCCACAGGCTGGTTGGCGTCGGGTAGGGTAGGGTTGGGGAGACTCGCTCATATCAATGATATTATCGGCAGCATTCGTCAGGTGTTGGGTAGGGGTGGAGATCTGGCGGGCAGGCATATTGTGGTGACTGCCGGCGGGACCCAAGAGCCTGTTGACCCGGTTCGCTACCTGGGCAACCGCTCATCGGGGAAGATGGGCTATGCTATGGCTGAGGCAGCCCGTGAGCGAGGGGCTAAAGTGACATTGATTACAGCCCCAACTTCGTTGCCGGAGCCAGTAGGCGTTGATATAGTCAAAGTCGGCACAGCTCGGGAAATGCGTCAAGCGGTGGAAAATGTAACGCTCGAAGCTGATGCTCTAGTTATGGCTGCTGCCGTAGCTGATTATCGCCCGATAAAGGCAGCCAAAGATAAGATCAAAAAAGGAAAAGCCGGATTAACCTTAGAGTTGGAATGCACCCCGGATATTCTAGGCACTGTTAAGGGGAATTTCATCAAGGTAGGCTTCGCCGCTGAAAGCGGCAACCTGGTGGAAAATGCCAGGGAGAAATTAAAGCAAAAGAAGCTTGACCTTATCGTAGCCAATGATATTACCGCTAGCGATAGTGGATTTGGCGCAGACACGAATCGAGTCACCATAATCGATCGCAAAGGCAAGATTGATAGTTTGCCTCTCCTGGCTAAGCGGGAGGTGGCGGACAAGGTTTTGGATAGGGTGGCGGAGCTTTTAGGAAGTAGGAAGCATGTCACCGGCATACATCGAAGGTTTCGTTATACCTTTCCATCCAGCGTATTTAAAGGAATACTACATTCAAATCCCCAAAAAGAAGAGACATTTATTCCCAGACCTCCGTCACAGATACAGTTAGAATATAAGACTGAGATTTACCGAGCTTGGGTGAAATCGGACTCACGTGGTGGTTCCTATATTGTAGGTTCCCGGAATGGTTCAAAGCACATCGTCATGAGCTTAAACGCAGTAGACGAGCTGGAAATTGAAGTCATTGAACCAATGAAACGCTATCGCCTTAAAATAGCTTGAAATAGTCATCAAAAATGTCCGAAATACCTAGTGCCTATGAGCCAGGCAGGATAGAAAACAAGTGGTATGATTTCTGGCTTAAGCAGGGCTACTTCACTCCGAAGATAGACCCCAAGAGGAAGCCCTTCGTCATTATCATGCCGCCCACCAATGTTACCGGTGAACTCCACCTGGGGCATGCTCTGACTGCGACACTGGAAGATATCATGGTCAGGTGGCACAGAATGAAAGGTGAGCCCACCTTGTGGTTGCCGGGAACCGACCACGCCGGCATCGCCACGCAAGTGGTTGTGGAGTGGCAACTGGCTGGGCAAGGGCAAACTAAGGATGGGGTGGGTAGAGAAGAATTCGCTAGGTTAACCTGGGAATGGGCTAACAAGAGCCGAGAGAATATCAGGCGTCAGCATCAACTCCTGGGAGCCTCTTGCGATTGGACTAGAGAGAAATTCACGTTAGACGAGGGTCCGAACAAAGCGGTGCGTACTGCCTTCGTGCATCTGTACGATAAGGGGTTAATCTATCGTGGGGAGCGAATGACAAACTGGTGTCCCCGCTGCCGGACTGCCCTCTCTGACCTCGAGGTAGAGCACAAAGATGTTGTCGGCCACCTGTATTATATTCGCTATCCTCTAACTCAAAGCAAAGGCTTCGTCACCGTAGCTACTACCCGACCGGAGACCTTCCTGGGCGACACGGCTGTGGCGGTAAATCCCCAGGATAAACGCTACAAGAATCTCATAGGCAAGAGTGTCACCCTTCCTATCATCGACAAGGAGATTCCCATAATCGCTGATGAGGCTGTTGATACTTCTTTCGGTACCGGAGCCTTGAAGATAACTCCCGCCCATGACCTCACAGACTTCGAAGTAGCGCAGAGACACAATTTGCCTCTGGTAGATATCATGAATCCCGATGCCACTATGAACGAGAACTCCGGTCCGTATCAAGGACTGGAAAGGTTTGCCTGTCGAGATAAGGTATTGACTGACCTGAAGAGCAAAAGACTTCTGGAGAAAATCGAACCCTACTCTCATTCGGTAGGACATTGTGGCCGTTGCCAGACAATGATTGAACCCAAAGTCAGTCTCCAATGGTTTGTCAAAACCCAGCCCTTAGCTAAAGCTGCTATCGAGGTTGTTAAGGAGGGCAAGGTCACGATAATTCCGGAGCGCTTCACCAAGATATACTTTGACTGGATGGAGAATATCAGAGATTGGTGCATCAGCCGACAATTGTGGTGGGGGCACCGCATCCCGGTATGGTATTGTCAGGACTGTGCCAAGGTAACTGCTTCAGTGGATACCCCGACAGTGTGTATTCATTGTGGGTCAAAACAAATCATCCAGGACCCTGATGTTCTTGACACCTGGTTCAGTTCAGCGCTATGGCCACATTCTGCGCTCGGCTGGCCAGAGGACACTGCTGACCTTCGCTATTTCTATCCCGGCTCAGTGATGGAAACAGGCTATGACATCCTTTTCTTCTGGGTCGCCAGGATGATTATGATGGGACTGGAGGATACCGGCGAGATACCTTTCCACACCGTCTATCTCCATGGTCTGATTCGGGATGAGAGTGGAGAGAAAATGAGCAAAGTGCGGGGGAATGTCATAAACCCCAATGAAACCATTACCAAATATGGTGTTGATGCTCTCCGTTTTGCTCTAACCACTGGGACTTCACCAGGGAATGACACAAATCTGGGCAAGGGCAAATTGGAGTCCAGCCGCAATTTTGTCAACAAATTGTGGAATGCCAGCAGATTTATCCTTCAGAGCCTGGACGCTGAAAAGTTAGAGAGTCAAACAATGGACCTGCGACCCCAGAGAATGGAAGACCACTGGATTAATAGCCAGTTAAACCACCTCATCAAAAGTGTCACCGAGCTGATGGAAGACTTCCAATTCGGTGAAGCTGAGCAGCAGATCTACGATTTTGTCTGGTCGAAGTTCTGCGACTGGTATATTGAAATTGCTAAGATAAGACTTCGTAGCCAACCGACTCCTTCGCCGCTGCCTTTCCTGGCCAATACCTTGGAAAAATCACTGCGTCTTTTGCATCCTTTTATGCCTTTCGTTACCGAGGAGTTGTGGCAAAGCTTGAAACAGCGTCTACCTGGCGGGAGCCAGATGCCAGCTTCCATAATGATAGCTCCTTATCCCTTTGCTGACGATAAGGCCTTTGCTCCAGAAGCGGAGCGGGTGATGGATTCCGTTATAGAGGTTGTTCGCTCTATCCGTAACATCCGGGCTCAATATAAGGTTAAGCCAAGCAAGTGGATTGAAGCCCGAGTCTATACTGGTGAGCTCCTCTCGAGTCTTATCACACAAACAAATATGATAGAAATATTGGCTAAAGTGCGGCCCTTAACAATTCTCGATCGCCAGAAAAGGGAATCCACCAAGGATACGGACCTGGTCTTGGTGTTGAAAGAGGCTGAGGTAGTTGTGCCTCTAGCGGGTATGGTGGACCGGCTTGCCGAAGAACAGCGGCTCATGAAGGAAAGCGAAGAAATCAAAGAGAGAATGGCCCAACTTGAAGCCAGGCTAAGAGACAAAGCCTTTTTGAACAAAGCGCCATCTCAGGTTATCGAAAAAGAGAAACAGAAGCTTTCCATGCTTGAAGATAAATTGAAGAGATTGAACCAGGAATTATCTCAACTGAATTCATCATCGGCTGACAGCTGACGTCTCTCAGACTTCAGGGGCGGAAGGGCGAACCGATTTAGCTTTGAGGCGTGAGATTTCATGCAACTTTGTCAGGGCTTTTTTAGTATCGCTTGCCACGCAGGATTTATCGCGAATTTTTATGCGATACTTAAATAACCAATAGGTAAATTCATTAAGCTCGCTCAGTCTTATAGACCTGAGCTGAGGATAATGTCTTTCCTTTCTAAATTGCTTTAGAAGTGCAGATTGAGTGGCACCATAAATAATCTGGTAGGCCTCGTCAACTACTCCGTTATCGTTGTTCAAACCTAAGACTCTCTTTTTCTTTCGTATCTCTTCAGTTACAGCCAGTATGAGAAACTTCTCCACAAGAATGCCATAAAGATAATTTAGATAAGCCTTGTATTTTGAGGTGCCGATGAAATTTTTGAGCTCTTCCTTAGATAATTCTCTCGGTGGTCTGTCGAAGAAGAGAAGATTAATCAGCTCCTCCTCAGGAATGAGTCCATCAACCTCTTCGCACAACCTTCCGGCCAAAACGAGCCAATCGAAAGCCTCGTTGTCAACAAGATACTGATAATGTCGCCCCTCATAGTCCTCTTCAGGACTACTCCATAGACGAACGGCTTCCAGCAGGGCCACATACCAGTTCCTGCCTTCAGCAATACCATCTTTTAGTCCTTGGATTGCCTGAGTATCTCTGTGCGACACTCCAGCCACCTCCGCGATTGTTGCGGAAAGCTATATTATATCTCCGCCAGCCCGAGGGCTCAAGCTGCATAATCCTCAGGCATGATCAGACAGTAAGCCTTGCGGTTACGAGCCTATCTATGAATTGACGAAGTTACTGCTTTGTGACGTCGCTTGGCTTACGCAGTGGCCTGAAGGTGCCGCGGGCACCTACCCTGGAGATAACGTCTTCGGCTTCCTTGATTATCCTGTCTATCAACTCCTTGACCGTCGGGATGTCGTGGACAAGGCCTACTACTTGTCCACAAGCCACTAATCCTCGGTCGAGGGCACCGGTTTCGTAAAGCTCTAGCCCCCTCTTACCGCTGAGGAGTGATGCTAATTCCTCCAGACTGGCATTCCGTTTTTCCATCTCAACCACCTTCTCAGCAGTAGCATTCCTCAATACTCTCTCAGTGTTACGCAAAGAACGCATCACGAACATGGTATCGCGTTCTGACGACTTGACCAGCCATTCCTTCACCTTGGGATGGATAGCGCACTCTTGTGTTGCCATAAATCGAGTGCCCATATTAATCCCGCTTGCTCCCAGTGCCAGGGCGGCAACAAGACCACGCCCGTCGCCAAAGCCTCCAGAGGCGATAACGGGAATATCCACAGCATCAACGGTCAAAGGAATCAGGACGAGAGAGGTAACATCCTCCTCGCCCGGAGCTCCGGCGCACTCAAAGCCGTCAATGCTGACGGCATCGCACCCTATTCGCTGAGCGGTGCGAGCGAAGCGGACTGCGGTGCACTTGTGTATCACCTTTACTCCGGCCGCCTTAAGCCGCTCCATATATTGCTCCGGGTTTCTGCCGGCTGTTTCCACAATCTTTACTCCGGAATCGATAACCGCATTTACATAGCCGTCAATATCCACAGGGCGAAGAGTAGGCAACAGTGTTATATTTACTCCGAAGGGTTTGTCGGTAAGCGCTCGGGTCTTCTTGATTTCAGCGGCCAGTTCGGCGGGGGTTGGAAATGTAAATGCCGTTAGGATACCGAGTGCCCCGGCGTTGGACACTGCGGCTACCAGCTCCGCGCGTGAAAGCCACATCATTCCGCCCTGGGTGATAGGATACTTGATACCTAGAAGCTCCGTTATACGTGTTTTAAACATCGTGTTTCCTCCTTCTGATATTTCTCGTTGATTATAACATTCAGACGGTTAGCCCAGCACATTGAGGCGGGCCCAAGTCTTCTGGTTCCTCTTAAGAACAGTCTCTTTGTTCTCCACGAAAGCCCGCCACCTTAAAGATGGTCCTCTGTTTCGGTGCATAACGTGACAGGCTATTTGCCCTTCCACCGAGGTGCTCTTTTTTCAAAGAAAGATACGATGCCTTCCTGGACGTCCTCCGTTTTGCAGCTTAACTGGAAGCAGTAGCGGGCGGCCTCCTGGTGAGCTTCCATAGTCTGCTCAAGGCCTCTATACATCAATTGCTTGGCCATCTGTATCGCTAAAGGGGCACCTCTGGTTAGCTTTTTGGCCATTTTCTTAGCTGTGGGCATCAATTCTGCGTCCGGCACAACTTTGCTCACCAATCCTATTCGCAACATCTCTTGAGCGTCGATGATCTCTCCCGAGAATACCAGTTCACACGCTTTGGATAGTCCCACGATGCGGGGTAGCAGATAAGTACCTGCGCCGGTGTCGGGTGTCATGCCTCTCAAAACGAACACCTGTCCCCACCTGGCGCTCTCAGCAGCGATCCTGATATCGCAGTGTAGTGAGAATTCGGCTGCGATGCCTACGGCGGCCCCGTTGATGGCGCAAATCACCGGCTTGGGGATACTGTTGAAGAACCATAGCGACTGGCGGTACTCTGTGGAGATCCTCTCTTTCATAGAGTTTATCTCTGCCTCCGCTGTCTGGGGCACTTCGCCTGAGATATCGGTCCCGGCCGAGAAGGTATGGCCATTTCCCGTCATTATGACGGCTCTCACCTTGTCATCCTTCTTGATGTCTTCGATAATGGCATTAATCCTATGGAGCATTTCATGTGTTAGCGCATTCAGCTTCTCGGGACGGTTAAGCGTTATTATGCCAATGCTGTCCTCCTTGGCGTAGAGTACGTCCTGTTTTGTCATCATAAACCTCCTTTGTTCGTAGTTATTTGATAGTCTGTCAGGGATGTCACACTTTTGCGGGATTCCAGGGACGAAGCGCCATCTAAGTCCAGAAAGGCCACAGTGCTAGTTATCTCTTCCTATCTAAAACGGCCAGCAATTCTTCCAGGGGCAGAGTATTCAATATATGCTGTGGCTCACACCACGCCCGCCGGGCAACGCCAACCCCGAATCGCACAAAGCCTAGATGAGCAATGCTGTGAGCATCAGTTCCGATGGCGAGCTTTACCCCCAATTCTCGAGCGCGAAAAGCATGAATATCATTCAAATCGAGACGGTCAGGCATGGCGCTAATCTCCATAACCTTATTATACTTGACTGCAGCCTGGAAGACGGCTTCTAAGTCTAAGGCTACTGGCTCACGCTCTCCTATAAGGCGGCAGGTGGGGTGGGCAATCATATCAACATCGGGATTCTCTATGGCGGTTATTACCCTTCGGGTCATCTTTTCCTCGCTTTGGTTCATGGCGGAGTGCACGGCAGCAATCACTACATCCAGTTCGGATAGTATTTCGTGTGGCAGGTCTAGGCTACCGTCTGCCCGAATATCAACCTCGATGCCCGTGAGTACACGAACTCTCGTTGAGCGCTCGTTAACAGCTTTGATTTCAGCAACCTGTTCCCTCAGCCTCTCCACATTGAGACCATGGGCAATGCCACGTCCCCCAGAATGTTCCGTTATTGCTATATATTGATAGCCCATATCTTGTGCCGCCTGAGCCAGTTCCTCGATGGAATCATGCCCGTCACTCCATTCGGTGTGTGTATGAAGGTCTCCCTTGATGTCGGGTAACTCCACGAGCTTGGGTATAGCTCCTTGTTCGGCCTTTTCTATTTCACCCTGAGCCTCTCTGAGTTCAGGCGGGATATACTGCATCCCCAGCCGACGATAGAATGACTCCTCCGTGGCAAATTTTTCCAGTTTGTTCGTAGCTATAACAGTTATCCCATATTCACTCAATTTTAGTCCCTGCTTATGCCATTTTTCCCTCAGGGAAATGTTGTGCTGTTTGCTGCCGGTAAAATATTGAAGTAAAGAACCGAAGGAGTCATGCTCCACCATCCTCAAGTCAACTTGGAGTCCGCCGCTGACAATAACGCTGGCTTTGGTTGACCCCTGGGCCAGCACCTGCCTTACTTGAGGCAGTGCCACAAAAGCATCTATCACATCCTTGGGGTTATCAGCGGTGCCCATGAGGTCAATATCACCCACTGTTTCTCGAAAGCGACGTAAGCTGCCGGCAGCAGTGAGATTTCTCACGCCGGGGATGGAGCTGAGGGCACCTATAATTTCCTCGACAATGGGCAAAGCTTCGCCAATAGGGATGCGCTGGTCTTTGCGGCGCAATGCCTGAATTTGGTGGAGGATATTATCAGCGGTCTTCTGGCCAAGTCGGAAGAGCTGAGCCACTCGCCCATCATTGATTGCCCGCTCCAGTTCATCTACCGAGCTTATCCCCAATTCGCTGGAAAGCTTGTTAGCCGTCTTGGGGCCGATCCCCGGTATAGCCAGAAGATTGGTTATCCCCTGGGGAAACTCAGCCTTCAGATTCTCATAATAGTCCAGCTTGCCAGTTGTTATCAGTTCGGTAGTTTTCTTAGCTATTGCCTCACCCACGCCGGGAATGCTCCGCAAGTCGTTCCCCTCTTCAATCGTAGCCTCTAATTCTCTGGGGTAATGCTCGATAGCCCGGGCTGCCTTCTGATAAGCGCGAATCTTAAAGACGTTCTCTCCCTTAAGCTCCAGAAGGTCAGCAATATCTTGAAATACCTTGGCCACCTCGCTGTTTTTCACGTCTTTGCTCGCCTCCTCCCCTCCTTTATTATACCCTTGTTTCCCAAGCCTATGATAGCTGAAAGTAGCTCTCACTTATCCGGTGGCGCCCCGCCCTTAGTAAGTCCCGGGAACCGAAACATATGGTCTTCGTCCCTTGGCAATCGTCAATGTCGGTGGACTTGTCGCGTGTCGGTAGAATGATATCAAGAGAGCCGACCGTGGGTCGCACGGTCGGCTCTGGGCTTGGCCAGTGTGATGTTCTATCTGAGTCGGGATCTTACCCTGTTATCGGTGGGTGAGCTCCTCTCTATAACCCAGTGCTTTACATCACCCTAATTTTGCCATATATCTCTCGTAGCTTCAGTTAACCAAACAATGGGGTCAACCAGAAGCTCCCTGGCCAGGGTTCTCACAGAGCTGTGTTCTGATATGAAGTCTGCGATAGGGGGGCTGACTTGATAGTAAAGGTCAACAAGTCGAGACCCCACAGCGCTTTTCAGCAACTCGTCATCTCTGAAGTCTCGCAACACATCTAGCTGTTTGGCAGTGGAAGTTCCATAGGCTGCGGTGGCGATGAAGCACATTCCACCGGATGGTGTTGGTTCGGGCTCGGGCTCCTCCGACTTAACCTGGAAATTGGCTGTGATTTCGTAGTCTTTGTTCGGGGTGATGGTGATAGTGGTCGTGGCGTTATTAACATCCGCGATTGTACTCACATCGCCAGTCCAGTTGACAAACTCCCAGCTACTCACTTTGGCACGGCCACGAGGTTGACCACGGTGTCACCGGTGCCGGCATCGAAGAACATAGAAGCTCCGGTGCTATTCGACATTGGCGAACGTACTCTGGCCAGGAGTGGTTACATCAGCCGCCCAGAGTGCTGAATATTTCAGGTAGTATTTTAGCGGCGGTAAATATTTCCATATTTGCGCGCTGCCATCGATGTGACTGGTAACAGCGCCAACAAATGGCGAATATAGAACTCCGCCGGGCCACGTATGCCCCCGCCGTCGACCTTAAACAGTATCACCTGAGTTCCATTCGTTCCTCCGCTATAAACATAGCGATGAACTACGGTCGAGTCTCTGGTAGTTGGTCCCCATACGGTTTCCACCGGCTCGGTGGTTATATCATCGACCCCACACCAGTAAGCGATAGTATCATCGACAGAATAAGTCACATTGCCACCGGAACCGCCATAGCCATAATAAGAAAGGATTGGGTCGGCTGTGCCGTGCATCTCTATCACGGTTATTGGAGCGGTAGTGAGATTCCCAAAACCCCATGGCATCGGTGCACAGACCGGTGCGATAGCTGCAAACGTGCCCGTCAGGTTAAAGGCCAGTAAGTATGAAAACAGAGCGCCGTCGGACATACCCGTACTGTAGATCCGGCTTGCATCAATGCTTGTAGTTAGTTTCAAACCAGTTCACCATGTCCGCAACAAATCCCACATCATCAATACCGGCGTAATATTGCAGTGACCCTGCACCCAGATTCCACTGGATTTCTGCGCCGGGGAGCGGTGGCAACTGTGCCTCGAGGATAATCGTCCGGGTCTAATACTGTGGCATAAGGAAACACGGCAATAAACCCTTCTTGTTCGGCAAGTTCATCAAACCTGGTTAGATCTCTCTGATCATCTCCGTTGCTGCCCAAGCCGTGAAACGAAAACAACAGGGGGACCTCTTCTGACTCGTCGTAACTGGATGGGATATAGTATTCATACGTGCGGTTATACGTTATGTTATTTCCGCCGAGCTCCAGCATCCAACCCGTGTGGAGTCCGGGTGAGAACTCAGGTGAGGACTCTTGGGCGATAACAACAGGGCTCCCCACGGACAACACCATCGCCATAATTGCCAAAAGAGCAATAATGCAATATTTCTTTGAAGCCATTTTCCCTCCTCCCTTTTAAATTCTTTTTACATAAAAAGCCTGATAAAGCTCATAGAACCATATTTACCCAATAACCCTCACCTCCTTTGTAGTACGTATCGACTAAATGCCAACAACTATTGCTTAAAAAGTCATGCGCACAGCTTTTCGGGAGGTTTCACATTACGGTACTCTACAGATTGCCGCAGATGGGATTTCTTCATTGTAAGAAGGATATGAAGAAGTTTTTTTAGTTATATAGTCCTAAAGAGAGAATTCTAGCAGATTTTTGCTTCGAATGTCAACTGTCAAATCTGCATGGTTGCTGCTTGAGCAAATTGTCCCGATAGTCCAGTTCTGACGCTGTGCTCAGAAGGGGAGGTGAGAGATCGCCTCTTCGAAGAGAGGGCGCACATTGGCAGGGAATAGGACCAGGAGGATCCCGATAATTGCCGGCCACTGGGCAAGATATATCACCAGCGGATGTCTTCCCGGCAGGGTCAGAGCTGAGGTGACAGGGTCGGTGAATTCAGGAATATCAAATCGTCTACTTCCTTGTGGGTATAGCATTTTGCCGCAGAACATCCCCACAAGAAAAAGGCCGAACCATGGCAGCAGCGGGAAGTAATCCCACGTCCCAAAGCCGTGTGGCATCAGTCCCAGCCAGAGCAGCCAGGGAAAGTCGAAACGAATATTCTGTACCTGTAGGTAAATGCCTATTGCCATCAGAGCAGTACCCAGTATCAGGTTGATGAAGCGGAATCTTGTAAAGAAAGGGGCGAGTATGAACGCAATCCCGAAGAAGTGGAGTATACCGAATCGGACATATTCATCTGGGGCGGCTAGCCATGTAATCAGAGTAATTCCCATGCCCCAGGCGAATATTTCCAGCCCTCTACGCATAGACGCCCAGATTCTGCTTACCTTGGAATAGGCGATTATGAGCGATACTCCGGCGAGGAAGATAAAAGTCCCAGCAGTCACTCTGGGAAACCACCACCAGAACCCGTAGGGCGTGCCGGGCACGCCCGTGTCGTGGATATTGAAGGGTGTATGAAGTAGATAGAGCGTGTGGAAGGTTATCATCATTGCTATGGCGACGGTGCGGAAGAGGTCTATCTCCCAGAAACGGCTACGCCTGATTGTGCTGGTCTGAGTGGTATCTGCCATCTGTCAATCTTTTGGGCAGGATTCTATCATGTTTCGGTCATTATTGTCTGGAACTCCGGCGTTTCTAGGATTTCGACAACACCATAGCATGGTACACCCTGGGGTCCCCTGAAAAACGGAGTTTTTCAGGGGTAGATAGTATAATAGGATTGTGGCAAAAGAAGAGAAACCGCTGTTGCTGCTTTTTGACGGCAATGCTCTGGTGCACCGCGCCTTTCATGCCTTGCCTCCGCTAACCCAGCACAAGACGGGGGAGCTGGTAAATGCCGTCTATGGCTTTGCCGGTACCCTGCTCAAGGTATTTGCCGATTTCAAGCCCACTCATTGGGCCATTGCCTTTGACCGTCCTACCCCAACCTTCAGACACGAGATGTTCGAAGAGTATAAGGCCCAGCGTCCGGCCACGCCTGAAGAATTGAAAGGCCAGATAAAAAAGGTCCACCAGTTGGTAGAAGCCTTCCATATCCCTGTCTTTGAAATTGACGGCTTTGAGGCCGACGATGTCCTGGGCACATTAGGCAAGCAGGCTGATGAGCAGGGCATTGACACCATCATCGTCACCGGGGACAATGATATGCTGCAAGCTGTTTTGCCTCGAGTGAAAGCCCTGGCTCCCCGGCGGTCCTTCACAGATACCGTCCTTTACGATGAAGAAGCAGTGGAGCAGAAATACGGCATCAAGCCGGACCAACTCGCCGACCTCAAGGCGCTGTCTGGCGATGTCTCTGACAATATACCCGGTGTGCCAGGTGTTGGTGAGAAGACAGCCACTAAATTGCTTCAGCAATACGGCAGTCTCCAGGGGATCTACGACCATATTGAAGATATAACGCCGGCCAAGTTGCAGAACACGCTGCGCGAATATCGCCCCCAGGCTTTCCAGAGCAAAGAGCTGTCCACAATAGTGAAAGATGTTCCCATCACGCTGGACTTGAAAACCTGTCAGGTCAGCCACTACGACCGGAACGAGGTCGCCAGGCTCTTCCAGGAACTTGAGTTTATCAATTTGCTTCCCAGGCTGCCCCAGATGAAGCCCGAGAGCCATCCCCCCGTAGGGGCGGGTCTCGTACCCGCCCACCCATCAGCAATGAAAAGCCTCATTGTGAATACCGAGACAGCCCTGGAGCAACTCATGTGCAAACTGGAAGAAGCACAGGGCCTTGCTATCGAGGTTGAAACCACAGGCGAAAAGGCTATGATGGCAGATTTGATAGGCATAGCCATATCGCCGGCCCGGGGGAAGGCGTTTTATATACCTCTGGGGCACCAGGGCCTGAATCAGCCGCCGCAACTGCCGCTGACCCAGGTCATAGCCCGGCTCAAGCCAGTTTTGGAGAACAGCAGCGTAACCAAGATTGCCTATAACGGCAAGCATGTTATGGCGGTATTGGCTGGTTGCGGAGTCAAGATTGAGAATGTGAATTTCGACCCAATGCTCGCTGCTTATCTTCTCGGCGAAAAAACCTGGGGCTTAAGGCACTGGCTTTCAACAAGCTGGGCATTGAAATAGTAACCGCCGCTGAACTAACAGGCACAGGCAAGAAACAAAGCTCCCTGGCCCTGCTAGAGGCGAACCGGGTTGCCGACTATGCCTGCGCCAGCGTGAACATCATTTGGGGTTTGAAAGAGAGTTTGGAAACCGAGCTGCGGCAGCAGGGGCTTGTGGCAGCTTTTCACCGAAGTGGAGATGGCTTTGGTTCCCGTTCTGGTGGCCATGGAGAGCAATGGCATCCTTCTGGATACCGGCCTGCTTCGTGACATGTCGCTGGAAATGGGTAGAGAGCTGCTGAGGTTGGAGAAGGAAATCTACAGCAGCGTCGGACACCAGTTTAATATCAACTCGCCCCAGCAATTAGGCAAGGTTCTTTTCGAGGACCTCCGGCTGCCCCAGTCTCGCAGAACGAAAACCGGCTATTCCACTGAAGCCTCGGTTATGGAGGCATTGAGGGGCGTTCATCCCGTAGTTGAACTCATACTGCAATACCGCCAGCTTAGTAAGCTCAAGTCAACCTATGTTGATGCCCTGCCTGCGCTTACTGACCATAAGACGGGGAGGGTACATACCAATTTCAATCAGACTGGCACAGCTACCGGCCGGCTCTCCTCCAGCGACCCTAACCTCCAGAACATACCTATCAGGACTGAGATGGGAAATAAGATAAGGAAAGCCATTATAGCTCCGCCGGGGGCATACCTTTTAAGCGCCGATTATTCCCAGATTGACCTCAGAGTTCTGGCTCACCTTTCTCAAGACCCCGGCCTTATTGCCGCCTTTGCCCAGGACGAGGATATCCATGCCAGTACCGCCTCTAAACTCTTGGGCATTCCTGAAGAAGAGGTGACCCCCGAGATGCGCCGGAATGCCAAAACGGTCAATTTCGGAGTGATCTATGGCATGAGCGATTATGGATTGGAGCAAGCCACCAACCTCAGCCGGGAGGAAGCCGCTCAATTCATCGCTTTGTATTTCGAGAGATATCCCAAAGTGAAGGAATACCTTGAAGCCACCAAGGAGCAAGCCCGGAAATTGGGCTATGTGCAAACAGTGTTGGGGAGGAGGCGGTTCCTGCCCGAAATTAATTCTACCAACCGGATGGTCAGAGAGGCTGCCGAGCGCATGGCTATAAATGCCCCGGTGCAGGGCAGCTCTGCCGACATCATCAAGATCGCCATGATAAATCTATATCGGGAAATGGAGAAGAGGAGACTCAAGAGCAAGATGCTGTTGCAGATACACGACGAATTGCTCTTCGAGGTGCCCGAGGCAGAAGTGGCGGAAATGAAGTCCCTGGTTAGTGAGCTTATGCCCCAGGGCCTTCGAGCTTCGTGTCCCTGTGAAAATAGATATCAAGCTCGGCAAAAACTGGGCCGAGATGGGATAGACTCGGACCTAGTGTGGCAATAATAATCGTGAACTGTAAGAAAAGAAAAAGGAGGTAAAGAGTGCAAGAGAAGATGATTGCTTTTTGCGGAATCACATGTAGCGATTGTCGCACGTTTATCGCAACGCAGAGAAACGACAGAGAACTGAGGAAGGAAGTTGCCAAATCGTGGTCCACAGAGACGGAGACTCTTAAACCGGAAGATATGGACTGCGCAGGATGTCTGGCGACCGGGGGAAGATTGTTCAAGTTCTGTGCGACTTGTGAGGTGCGGCGCTGCGGATATGAGAAAGGCGTTGAGAACTGTGCTTATTGTCGTGAGTTTCCTTGTGAGAAGCTTACCGGCCTCTGGAAATCTGAGGGGATTACCAAAGCGAAAGCAACTCTCGAGGAAATAAGAAAAAAGCTTGAGGCTTGATACGCAGCAGAGTTGGCCCAGTGGCAATATGTGGCTGCGCCTGGCCGGAATGGCGACAAGTTGGGACCTCGCTTCTCAAGAGATAGGATATATAAATAGCCGGGGCTCAACAGGGGGACTCGAGAAATGCCTGAACTGCCTGAAGTAGAGACGATTAAGAACGAGCTTTTGCCCTGGGTCGTGGGGCAAAGCTTCACTAAAGTCGCTATCCTCGATGCTAAGCTGGTATGCGGTTGTTCTGCCAAAGAAGTCCGCTCGCGGGTTAATCGGGCAAAAGGTGAAAAGCCTGGAACGCCGGGGGAAGTATCTCATCTTTCACCTATCGAATGGCAGGTCGCTGATTATACATCTCAGGATGACCGGCAGCTTGCTGTTAATCCCGAAGGAGTTGACCGCTATGCCCGGGCGGTCTTTCACCTCTCCAACGGGCACTGTCTTGTTTTCAGAGACCGGCGCCGGCTGGGGGTAATGTGGCTGGTGGATGATGCCCATACTGTCGTCTGCAAGCTGGGTCCCGAGCCACTGGACAAGAAACTTTACTGCGGGTGTTCTGGAGCAAAGATTAAGCCGGCATCACATCCCGATAAAAGCAGCGCTTCTCGACCAGTGTATCCTCGCGGGAATCGGCAATATGTATGCCGATGAAGCTCTATTTGCCGCCCGGATTCATCCTTTGAAAAAGGCAGACGAGTTATCGCCCGCAGAGGTGCGAACTTTACATAATTGCATCCGCAGAGATTCTTCGGGCAGCCATCGGCAGCAAAGGCGCCAGCGTGGACACCTACGTTCGCCCCGAGGGTGAGCTGGGCACAGCCCATTCCGATTTCAAGGTTGCTCATAAGGGAGGCGAACCCTGCCCCATTTGCGGCGTGCACCATCGAGCGGGTCCCCGTGCAGAGCCGTGGCACCTACTTCTGCCCCAGATGCCAGCCTCTCAGTCGCGGGCCTCTGACATGAAAACTGTCAGCGGCCGGATTTGCACCGGCGACTGAAGGCTCCCCGGTCCCTTGGTTCATCTCGCCGTATCTTTAACCCATGAGTGGCCTTGCCAATCCCCCAGTGAACCTCTAAGCTATCCCCAGACCTCACCTAGCTAGCAAGTGGTATAATGGAATCAGGACATTATACTCTGCCTGCTGGATAGCTCAACCAGCGGATTTGGAGAGGGTAGAATGGAAGGGAATAGTCCAACTTTCGTTTTGGTTCATGGCGGCTGGCATGGCGCATGGGTATGGGACCGATTGGTACCTTACTTAGCTCAGGCTGGTTACAATGTATTTACTCCTGACTTGACTGGACTCGGGGGAAAAGTAGAACTGGCAAATCCTGACGTTGGCTTGAGCACTCATATTCAGGACGTATTAGCCATTCTGGATGGTAAAAACTTACACGATGTGCTGTTGGTCGGCCACAGTTATGGCGGTATGGTTATTACAGGCGTGGCGGATAAAGCAGTGGAACATATTGCAAAATTGATTTACTTGGATGCACATGTACCCAAAGACGGTCAATCTTTTGGGGACATTGTAGGACCACAGATTATGAATATGATGCGTCAGGTAGCAAAAGCGACAGGACAGGGGTGGCTTGTTCCTGCACCTCCTCCTGAGCATTTTGGTATTACCTTAGAGGCCGACATTGCCTTCGTTAAGTCCAAGTTGGTGCCCCAGCCAATAAAAACTTTTGAGGAGCCAGTACATCTTACAAATCCAGCTGCTTCTAGCTTGCCTCGTACATATATTTATCTGAACAAGCCTCCTCTTGGTTCATTTGATGGGTTTGCCAAGATGGCGCGAAACTCAAAAGACTGGGGTTATTACGAAATGGCGACCGGTCATGATGCTATGATACTTAAGCCTCAAGAGCTAGCTGAGTTATTTATTAAGATTGCCAATGAATGAACTGAAAATTATTGCTTTTGATAACGAATGTTCGTCTAAATCATCGCACACGTTTATTAGACTATTAGCTCTTCTTTTTCACCTGATACCGGATTAGTGTCCTGATTACCTTGGCATCTGGCTTTGCGCCAGCGACCAAAGGCTTCCTAAGCGCTTCGTTCATCTAATTGTATCTTTACCCCATGAATGGCTTTGCCAATCCTCCAGTGAACCCCTAAGCTATCCTCAAGCTTCACTAAGCTAGCAAGTGGTATAATCAGGAATAGGATTTAGTTTACAAATTCGTAAGATAATTTGGGGTTATGAAAAGAGAGGAGTACAAATGGGTGAGCAAGGAGTTAAGCATATAACAGTGCCAGGACTTAGGTTACATCTAAGAAGGGATAATAACCAGAATATTCTTTGGATAAACAGCCAAAAAGTATTAATACTTAATACTACAGCAGCTGATTATGTTGAAGCATATATTGATGCTATGCGTTCTACCTCGCAATTTGACCAGGGGGTAGTTAAGTCTAAGATTATAAAGGTAATAGAAGAGAAATACCCTACAGTTACTAAGGAGAGAATACTTAGCGACTTTGATACTTTATATGCTCAAATACTTGCGATAGCTGAGAACAAATGCCCGGTTTATGACCTGGGAATTGGACAGCAAGTTATAGATATAAACAAACTAACCGCACCACCAAGAGTGGACCTGGCACTGACTTATAGATGCAATAATAAATGTTCGTACTGCTATACAGGTGGCTCGCGTAAAACCAGGGAATTAGACACTACAGATTGGACACAAATGCTTGATAAGCTTTGGAAAGCCGGGGTACCTCAAGTAGTATTTACCGGTGGAGAGCCTACATTAAGAGATGACCTGGTCCCACTAGTTAGTCATGCTGAAGAGTTTGTGACTGGTTTAGTTACAAACGGACGTTTACTACCTAAGCTATCCAAAAGTTTAAAGGAGGCAAGCTTAGATTATGTGCAAGTTAGTATTGAATCCAATGACCACTCTATACACGATGAGATGACCGGTGTGGTCCAACTCCTGGGCAGAGACCGTAAATGGAATCCGGGCAGCAGTGAAGGAAGGTTTAGATGTCTACACCAATACTACCCTTACGAAGCGTAATGCCGACCATTTCACCGCTACTGTAGAATTCTTGGCCTCCCTGGGGGTTAAAGGTATAGCTTGTAATAGTCTAATATGTAGTGGCTTAGGGTGCAAGGCGATTGAAAAGGATGGGCTAAGTGAGGAAATGTTAAAGGGCGTGCTACAAAATGCTTGTGAAAAAGCTAGAGAGTTAAAGATAGAGTTTAACTGGTATACACCTACCTGCTATAAGAAGTTGAATCCTATGGACTTAGGCTTAGGAATAAAAAGCTGCTCAGCTGCTCAGTATAATGTAACCATTGAACCAGATGGAACTGTTGTTCCATGTCAGTCACTCTTCAACCACAAAATGGGGCATATTAAAAAGGATAGCTGGGAAAAGATTTGGAGCAATAAGTTCGCGAAAAAGATTAGAAATCACTACTTCATTAGTGATGAATGCAAGTCCTGTAATCTACTGGAAACTTGCGGGGGTAGCTGTCCCTTGGCAACAGGAGAATTGAAATGAGAAGGGTTTTATTGATAGCTGCTATATTCTTGATTACTTTAACTTTACTGCCTGTTCCGATATGCGCTGATACTGGTACTTATGAAATACTAAATTACGCAGTTGAACTAACTCCTTCAAGTGATGGTAGTGTAAATATGACATACTACCAAGAATGGCTATGTACTGGGGGTCATATACCCTGGGTAACAGTCGGTACTGCAGATAGCAATTTCGACATCGTAAGTACCGGAGGCAATGTTGAATCTGCCAGCAAAGATAGCAGCGGGGGTTGGCAAGGAGTCTACCTGACACTGGATAAAGATTATACTTCTGGTGAGAAGTTTACTATATCTTTTTCAATAATCCAGCGAAACCTCCTGGAAAGGTTACCCAATGAAGGAAAGTGGAGGATAGATTTTACCCCCGGATGGTATGATAATTGCGTTACAGATAACCTCACCATTACATTGAACTCGCCGGTGCCGGTTGGCTCATATAATTTTACACCTCAACCTGCTCAAGTAATAGGTAATATCGTCGCCTGGCAAACCAGTTTAGATAGAGGAGGCAGGTTTAACGTTACAATGGAATCATATGACGGAGGTTTTCTTCAACCTGCAGAACCTACTGGTCCTGGTTTCAATTGGCTGTGGGTATTAATACCCGTTTTTATAGTTGGTCTTTTTACTTGTTAGGTTGCTAGAAGCAGGAGAAGAGAGAGACCTTCTACTTCGGAAGAGTATATCTTTGATGAGAAGGGTAATTTGGATGATAGGTTAAAAGAGGCAAAGGAGAAGTGGGATAAAGATAAGAAAGATACTAAGTTCTCTGATAGAGAACAAGCTAGATTTGATGAGTTTGTGGCTGAGAAGAAGCTAACCCCTGATATTAACGGAAACTACTATTACAATGGTAACTTCATTAACCCCTGGATATTATTCTGGGCTTTAAATAGTCTTTCTTACCGTAAACCTGATATGAATGTATTTACAACGGGAGGTGCAGGAAGCAGAGGCGGTCCATCTTGTATTGCCCATTCCTGTGCTTGTGTAGCATGTGCTTGTGCCTGTGCCTGTGCATGCGCAGGAGGTGGTGCTGCTGGTTGTGCCAAGAAACTGGATTATTACGATGGTATAGAACCCGGAGACAACGGCAACATTATGGGGAATTCCACTCCAGCCGGCGGGTCTGGAGAGAAAAATACAAAGGCGAAATGGGCATAGCCCATTTTGATTCTAGGATCGCTCATAAGGGAGGCGAACCCTGCCCCGTTTGCGGCAGCACAATTGAGCGTGTCCCCGTGCAAAACCGCGGCACTTACTTCTGCCCCGGATGTCAGCCCTCCGCTCCGTGCCTCTGATATAAAAACTGGCAGCGGCTGGACTTGAACCAGCGGCTAAGAGCTAGGGAAAAACATCGGGATAATGGCTTGCACTTAAGTATTTCTTGGGTTATGGTTTCCGGGTTAGATTCCCTTGCTGGCTGTTTAGTCTCAACTGTCTTGACTATCTCGGTGTTGCCGGCTTTAACCTTCTTAGTCGCTTTGGCCTCGACTTTCCTTTTCCTCTTGGTCGCTTCCTGACCTGCTAGAAGCCGTGCTTAAATGGCTGTTCCGTCCTAAAAATGTCACAAATTTGTAACTTTTAGTCTGAAGATTCTATAATTGTTCAATATCCAGTCATTTAGAATAATAAGAAAGGAGGTAAACATGCTATTTCAAGTAGTCCACACCCATACCAATGAAACCTGCCCGGGCCGGTCGCCTGAGCAGGCAAAGCGCCTTGGTGAATGGTGGCAGTCACTAAAGAAGACATCAGGAGTGAAGGTGTTGTCTGGATACGTCTCGCCGATGGACCACACCTTCTACATTACTGTCGAGACCGATGATTACCCGACCCTGGCACGAGCACTCGGAGCGCTGAATACCTATGGAGCCGGTCGCACAAGCCCTGTTCTAACGTTAGAACAGACACTTCCAATGGCCGAAGCTGGCGCGTTCCGTGCGGCGAAATAGCACTGTCTCGCCGTTGCGAGGTCGGAAGACGGTCCCCATACAACTTGGCTCGGAATTGCTTCTATCTGAGAAGGAGGTCTATCTATGCATGAACAACAGCATCATGAAAAGCTTGTAAAGGGAATCACCGAACAAATGAAGCCCGTACTGGAGAAATCGGAGCAGGCAATATATCTTTATCTTGACGATACCCATAAAGTCTGCAACAAGAAGTTTGCCGATCTGCTCGGCTACAAGTCACCGAAGGAATGGGCAGATGTGGAGGCGCCGCTCGCGGATGTCGTGGAGGGGGACCAACAGAGTGTTATTGACGCCTATATGAATGCCTCGGAGAAAATGGTTGCAAGCACAATCGAAGTGAGAGTAAAGAATGTCAAGACCGATAAAATCGTGAAAACTAGGATGATAATAGCTCCTGTTGGACACGCTGACCATGTTTTCACAGCGCATTTCTTCAGTAAGATTTGATCGAGTTGCTTCAGCGCATATGCACTGTGTAGCAATTGGCTGAATGCTGCTATATTTTTCTGAGTGGCTGGTAGAGCTGAGTGAGTTGAATTCGGAATATCTAGCTGGCAGCGACTGGATTTGCACCAGCGACCAAAGGCTTATGACAGCCGGGCTCGGAAGCTGAATTACACAGCGTCTTTGAATTCGCGCTGTGATAACAGGCATCCGGAGCGTTGTGTCTTCGGAAATTGCCGGGAATAGCGGCTTCTTCAGCCGTTATTCCTTCGTCCTGAATAGCATCTCAAGAGGAGTTCCGACAGATCATGTTTCCACATTTTCACGCCCATCGCCAACCTACTCATTCATGGCGTACTCGCCGTTCAAAACGGAAACATACTGCTGCCATACACTGTTATATTGCTCGGAATTTGGCACTGCCTTAATAAGCATAATCTTGACACAATAATCTCGTTGTGCATCCTTGGAACTATGATTGCCGTAGATTTGCATGGCAAATTGAGCAAAGTCACGCACCATGAAATCAAACATCTGGTTCAGAATGTCTGAATCGATTCCGCTGATACTGGCCTGCTCGAGGATGAGCTGGCCGTACACAACAATGGAGAACATCTCGCCCAAAGGTAGAGACCACGAGGGGTCCATATCCTGGGCCTCGTCCGGGCCCGCCTTTTCCAGCATCTCCCTGAAAATAGCTATCTGCTTCATGAAGGCAGCCACATTGGGCAGGCCCTTATTGGCCTCGAAGACAGGCTTATAATCGTGGAACTGTATTTTCCCCAGTCCCTTGGTGGGGCCCTGATTGAAGAGGAACAGGTCGTCTTTTTCCGAAAGGTCCGGAGCTACTGGTGGATACTCGGCGGGGTTGAAGAAGTAGTTTCGCATGAACTTGCGGATGAGCTGGATGTTCACGTGGACCGTTCCCTCGAGCTTGGACGGGCCCATGATATCGGCGGCTGCCATGTGAAAGTAGGTGTCCTTTTCAAATCCCTTGGCTGCGATCACTTCCCAGAGCAGGCTGACCACCTCTTCGGCCTGCAGGGTCACCTTCATCTTGCTCGTGGGGTTGTAGAGCAGGTAGCGGCGGTCGTTCTGGCTGGAATTCCTGAAATAGTCAGTGGCGCGGCGCTGGTAGAGCTTCATGCCCACCAGGCGCAGCCAGGCATCCATGAAGTTCTTGCGCACGTGGGGCATGTCCGTGACCCGTATGCCGTAGAGGATGCGGTTGGATGCATGGGTGATGGCCTCGTAGAAGCAGTGTTCGGCGACCCCGATGGACCCGGGACCGATGTTGAATTTGCCGATGTTCACGGTGTTGAGCGCACAGTCCCAGGCATGGGAGCCCCGGGAGAGGATGTCGTCCTTTGTGATGGGATAGTCGTGCAGAGCGAAGTTGGACACGTATTCCTGGTGGGAGACCACGTTCTTCTTGAGCTCGTAGGCCTTGTGGCGGTAGTTAGTGACGAAGAAGGTGTAGTCGTCCGTGCCGTCCTTGATTTTGCCCAGAGTGGAGACCATTTCCGCTTCATTGCCGTTGCCGATGTAATATTTTTCCCCGTTCGCCACCCATGTACCGTCGGGCATTGGTGTCAGTGAGGTTTCCGTGGAATAAATGTCCGCGCCGTGGTCCCTCTCGGAAAGGCCGAACGCAAAAATCGCCCCTTCCTTGAGGAGCCTGGCTGCTCTCTTTTTCGCCTTTTCATTCTGACTCATCCAGATTGGGCCCAGGCCCAGGATGGTCACCTGGAAGCAGTACCAGTAGCCCAGGCCGTAGAAGGACAGGAGTTCGGCATATTCACTGTTGCGGGCCGTGTCCCAGCGACAGTCGGGATCTCCGCCGGCATATTGCTTGGGCGTCAGCAGCTTGGCAAAGATCTGCTCCTTGCCGATGAATTCGACAAACTCACTGTACCAGACCTTCTTGCTGTAATCATCGAGAATCCTGGCCTTGCCCATCTTTTCGAAGAAGGCAATAGTATTGTTCATGATGGCTCTTGATCCCTCGTCGGCCATAAGGCTTTTATACTTTTTGGGTTGTAGTAGATAATTCATCATTACTCCGCTCCTGCTCGGTAGTTCAAGAACTTTACTAAAATTAATCTATGCCAGTCAAGAATATTCTGCTACATAGACAAGGAAAGAGAACCATATCCTGAACAACTGATACGAGGTGAAGTCGTTACTGCTGAAGACATCAGCAGACACGCAACGCTGGAGCCCAGGAAAGCCGATACAATGAACTTTGAACTCATGCAGAATATCAGGCAACTTTTGGAACAGATAGCACGTGACGAAGGGCGAGCTGGGCACAGCCCATTCCGATTTTAAGGTTGCTCATAGAGGAGGCGAACCCTGCCCCGTTTGCGGCAGCACCATCGAGCGGGTCCTGGTGCAAAACCGTGGCACCTACTTCTGCCCCAGATGCCAGCCTCTTGGGTTGCGGGCCTCCGATATAAAAAAGTGGTAGCGGCCGGGATTTGAACGAGCACTAAAGTGTCCCCTTAAGCCAATGGTTCATCTAGCCGTATCTCTACCCTGTGAATGGCCTCGCCAATCCTCCGTGAACCCCTAAAATACCCTCAAACTTCACTGAGCTGGCGAGTGGTATAATTAGGATGTATGCTGTGGCTAATTAGTAGCCCATCAGTGGATTGGAAAGGAGGAAAGAAAGTGAAGAATAGAATAATCTGTGTCTGGTTAGGGGTTACGTTGGGTCTCAGCGTTGGTCTTGTCGGCTGTGGCGGCGGTCTTGTTGAGTACGACCTCACTATCGCTAGTACGGCTGGAGGGTCAGTGACCACCCCTGGAGAAGGAACTTTCACCTATGACGAGGTAACAGTGGTCAATCTGGTGGCCGAGGCTGAGGAGGGCTACCGCTTCGTCGAGTGGACTGGCGATGTGGCCACCATTGGTAATGTTATCGCGGCCACAACCATCATCACCACGAACGACGACTATTCCATCACGGCTAACTTTGAGTTTGAGTACACGCCCATGGTCGCTGCAGGCATCAGTCACACAGTGGGGCTTAGGTCGGACGGCACCGTGGTCGCCGTGGGAGACAACTACTGGGGGCAATGCGATGTCGGCGGCTGGACAGGCATCACACAGGTCGCCGCAGGCACCTTACACACGGTGGGACTCAAGGCGGACGGCACCGTGGTCGCCGTGGGAGACAACTACTGGGGGCAATGCGATGTCGGCGGCTGGGCAGGCATCACACAGGTCGCCGCAGGCACCTTTTATACGGTAGGACTCAAGGCGGATGGCACCGTGGTCGCCATGGGAGCCAACGACCTCGGACAGTGTGATGTCGGCGGCTGGGCAGACATCCAACAGGTCGCCGCAGGCCATGCTCACACGGTGGGGCTTAAGTCCGACCGTACCGTGGTCGCCGTGGGATGGAGCGAACCGGGGCAGTGCGATGTTGACAGCTGGACAGAATTATGCGGGTTGGCGCAGGCGCGGCGCACACGGTGGGGCTTAAGGCCGACGGCACCGTGGTCGCCGTGGGATTCAACGCCTTCGGTCAGTGCAATGTCGAGGGCTGGACAGACATCGTTCAGGTCGCCGCAGGCTGGTATCACACGATGGGGGTTAAGTCTAATGGCAGAGTGGTCGCCGTGGGAGAAACGACAATGGGCAGTGCGAGGTCAGCGACTGGAAGGATATCATCCAGGTCACTGCAGGCTGGTCTCACACCGTGGGGCTTAAGGCGGACGGCATTGTGGTCGCCGTGGGAGGTTACGGCTTTGGGCAATGCGCTGTCGGCGGCTGGATGGACATCAACCAGGTCGCTGCAGGCGCCGGTCACACAGTGGGGCTCAAGGATGACGGCACCGTGGTGGCCGTGGGAGATAACAACCTCGGCCAGTGCGATATCGGCGACTGGACGGACATTGACCAGGTCGCCGCAGGCTTTTATCACACGGTGGCGCTTAAAACCGACGGCACCGTAGTCGCCGTGGGATTGAACGCCTTCGGCCAGTGCAATGTCGGCGGCTGGACGGACATCATCCAAGTCGCCGCAGGTGAACACCACACGGTGGGAGTTAAGTCCGACGGCACCGTGGTTGCTGTGGGATGGGACGACAATGGGCAGTGCAATATCGGAGGCTGGAGAGATATTGACCAGGTCACTGCAGGCTCGGGCCACACAGTGGGACTAAGGGCCGACGGCACGGTGGTCGCCGTGGGAGATAACAATCTCGGCCAGTGCAGTGTCGGCGTCTGGACGGACATCATCCAGGTCGCCGCAGGTCGATATCACACGGTGGGGCTTAGGGCCGACGGCACGGTGGTTGCGGTGGGAGACAACGCCTACGGGCAGTGCGAGGTCAGCGGCTGGACGGATATTGACCAAGTCGCCGTAGGCTGGTATCACACGGTGGGACTCAAGGCTAACGGCACCGTCGTCGCCGTGGGAGACTACAGCTGGCAGCAGTGCAATGTGGGCGTCTGGACGGACGTCATCCAGGTCGCCGCTGGCACCTATCACACGGTGGGGCTAAAGTCCGACCACACTGTGGTCGCCGTGGGAGCCGAGACCGAGTTGCCAACATGGAATCTTAAACAGACACCCTGAAGGGCAAGAGTTCTGCGTTATTGCGACACCGCAATCCCTATTACGAGCCTCCGTCACACCGCAACACGCCTACAGCCTGGGAGCATCGATCAATCACCATTGGCATAGTGTTCCCCAATAATCGCTGAACCATAGGGCTATTAGCTCCTCCTTTCCACTTGATAGCGCATTAGAGTCTTAGTTACCTTAGCATCTGGCCTTGACTGGTGTTCTTCCTCGTGTGGGCCGGCTATTTCACAGCCATTCGCCGTGATGAAGCTTCAAGCTATCCTCAAACTTCACTGAGCTAGCAAATGGTATAATTAAGATAAATTCACATTGGAGGTGAATTATGTCACTGTACCAACTTTTGAAATAGGCGTATGGAATGCTTGGATTTTCATTATCCCGGTTTTTTTCATGCACTTCATTAATATTCGAGTATTTACACGTCGAGGAGCAGGTGGTCAACCTGGGTAGATTCTCATAGTGATTTTCCTTATCCTGCATATTTTGCCAGTTTTTTTACCTTTAAAACTTAACACGATATGGTTCTATGCAGGACTTATCTTTTACATAGTGGGCATGACCATGTGATTTCTGTGCTATCTACGGCTTTGCAACTACTCCTATAGATAAACCAGTCAGTAAAGGTATTCTCCGTTATTCTCGGAATCCTCTGTATCTTAGCGCTTTCATTTTTTTCATTGGCATATCCTTGGTTAGTGTTTCATGGATTTATTTCTTGATTGCATTAATTTGGATGATTTTAATACACGTTATGGAAGTCCCCGTTGAAGAAGCAGAATGTATTAAGAAATATGGGGCTGATTATGTAGATTATATGAAAAGAGCACCAAAGTGGTTAGGAATTCCCAAAACAGTGAAATCGAAATAGAAACAAGTGGCAGCGGCTGGATTTACACCAGCGACTGACGGCTTATGAAGGCCAGCCTCGATATAGATACAGAAAGCCTACCTCAAATTATTATCTTCTGTTTCTAATAGCTCAATTACTGAAAGAAGAACTCCGACACCTATGAGAGAGTAACCTATCACACGAGAATCACCGAAAATAATCCCCAGAACCACTAAGCACATACCGACTATAGCGAGGTTTGAGGGTTGTTGATATTGCCTTCGCCTGGCTATAAGCAAAAGTACCACAATAACAACCAGGGCAATGATTGAAATGGCTATCCACAGGGGTTCCATGAATACCTCCTTTTAGAAGTACCGGCTACTTTCAGAAATTATAGCACTGAGGGCAAAGAGAAGATAGATCATTACCCGGGAAAAACATCGGGATGTTTGCCCTTCCATGCGTACGTTAGTGTGTCATGGTAAATTGAGTTATTCTCTCTTTTCGATCAGCTTTCTTAAGAGTTCAATATATTGACCGGAGTGCTTGCCAGTGCTACAGTGAGGTTATCAATAACGAAAGGAGGCAAAATTATGGCAGGCTATGTTGGGTCAATTGAAAAACAGACTCTTGCCAACAATTATTTTAGACAAGTCTTGTTCACTGGGAAATATGCCCAGCTTGTAGTAATGTGCTTGCAGCCAGGTGAAGAAATTGGCAACGAAGTACATCCCAAGGTAGACCAGTTCTTTCGGGTTGAGCAAGGCGAAGCGACATTTGTTTTTGAAGGAAAAGAAAAACACGTTGTTAAGGACGGCGATGCTGTTATCGTACCGGCAGGTACCTATCATAATGTCATCAACAACTCAAAGACAGCTAAACTGAAGCTATACACTATTTACTCACCTCCGAACCATCCTGATAAGACGGTGCATAAGACAAAGGCTGAGGCCGAGAAGGCTGAAGCCGAAGAGCACCATTAATCGGGCAGCATTTCATAACGGTTGCTCTTGTTCGCCAATTCCTCAGGATTGTCCACTGCCAAAATACTCACCAAATCTTTGGCTATGTTCAATAGTTGTGACAAGATTTATACAATTGAGATAAGAGGGCATAAGGAGGATAGCAGTATGAAGCAAGCAAAGAACGACACTCAGAACGAAAATAAATTCAAAATCAAGGTTACGAAGAATGGACCTTACCTGGCATCAGGCGGGATTCCTCTATCGGAACAGAGCATCTACGTTGATAACGACGACCAGTGTCACGGTTGGCAAGAAGGCAAGAAATATCCGGCAGAGGAAAGCTACGCATTGTCCGTTGCGGACATTCACAGAATAAACCATTTTGTGATGGCAGTCATGCTAGAGTCAAGTTTGATGGCACTGAGACTGCTAACCATAAAACAATATGGAACAAGCTTCTATAATAAACGGACCCGGTCTGAAATTGACCGATGCCCAAGAACTATGCGTTGGACCCGTTTCTGCACCGTGCCGGGGGTGCTTGGAAACTCACACAACAATCCGGTAATCCTGAAGCTAGACAGACAGCTATTGAAGAAACATGCGATTGTCCATCCGGCAGGCTGGTGGCCTGGGAGAAGAATGGCAAAGCTATTGAACCAAATTTCGAACCATCGATCGGTCTTGTGGAAGATACTCAAGCTAAGAAGATGGGACCCATCTGGGTGCGGGGTGGTATCCCGGTTGAATCAGCAGATGGTAAACCTTACGAAGCCCGTAATCGAGTCACCCTGTGTCGCTGTGGGAAAAGCTCCAATAAACCATTTTGCGATGGTAGTCATCTGAAATAGGGAGTTAGTAAAAAGGAGTACTCCCCCTAGAATTATATTTACCTACCACTGAACAAGCATCGGGATGTTTGCCATTCCATGCGTACGTTAGTGTGAATGGTTTCGTTGACAAGAGGATATGTATGCTCTACGATTCACACCAAAGGTGGGAATGTGTATTCAATGTAAAGAGGTCAAAAGGAGGTCAAAAATGTATAGGAAGATTCTGGTTCCATTAGATGGCTCTGAGTTGGCCGAGTGTGCAGTTCCCCATGTAGAAGTATTGACTAAATGCGACATAGGAGAGGTCATCTTGGTCAGTGTTACTGAGCTCGTTCAAGAATATAGAGTACTTGAAGGTGTCGGCGAGCCAATCCCCGCCCCAACGGGTGGGTGGGTGGCGCCCAGCCAGCCGCTGGGTCAACGAATTGTACCGGAAGCATTCGGCAAGAAAAGAGAAGGAAGCGCACAGGTATCTTGACAGCATAGCGAAAAAATTGGCAGCTAAAGGGATCAATGCAAGTACAGAGGTACTTCTCGGGAAACCTGCTGAGGCAATAGTCGGCTACGCGAAGCAGCATGGATGTGACCTGATTGTTATGGCGAGCCATGGTCGCTCCGGTCCAAGTCGGTGGGCCTATGGCAGTGTCGCTGATAAAATCCTCAGAAGTAGTTCCATTCCCGTATTAATAATCAGAGCGCCTGGCTGTGTACCAGCCATTTAGGCAACTAGAAGAAAAGCATGGACTGGAGTCATGAAATGGCACAAACATCGGGATGTTTGATTCGGACGCACTATGACCAGACTTCCCACAAGCAGTCTTTCAGCATTCTGCCGCTTTTGTCGCTTGCTTGAAACCGCGATTTATCACCGCTGCTCACGTGTATGCTGCGAGCGTTTAGTTGCTTTGATAGGCTGTATCCTCAAGTCCGCAATGTTCGTATCAACAATATCCGTGAAACGAGCACGCTCGAGCATATCTTTGTACTCTTGAAAGTTGTATGCTCCCCCCGCCGAGATGGCATAGTACCACAGCCCGTGCTCCGTTGGATCAAGGTATTCGCCTCGAGTTGCACTGACGACCAGTGTTCCGCCATCGACCAGAGCATCGTACGCCTTGCGGAAGACGCGGATGTTCTGCTCCGGGCTGAAGAAATGTGTGACGTCTCCCAAGAATGCAACGTCATACTGGTTGCGGCCGTAGACTGCGCGCGTCAAGTCACCCGAAAAAGATGTCACCTGGTTATCAACTCCCAGGTCAGCGGCGACTTTGCGTGCCACCTCCAGAATGCGTTCCCAATCGACCAAAGTAACCCGTACGCCAGGATTAGCCAGGGCAAGAGCCAGCGACTTAGGCGCAGGGCCACACGCTAGGTCCAAGATCCGCAACCCATCGTGCCCATGAATGCCCAAGGCTTGCCACATGGCAACACAATTCTTAGATATGTTTCGGGGGCAGTCCAGCTGCGAGAATAGGCGCCAATCCAAATATCTATTGCCTCCATCGTTGTGGCGCTGTAGGCGATAGGGCGCTTTCCTGTGCGGATTGCCTCTGCCAACTGACCATTACCTTCCCAACGGTAGTCTTTTAGAAGGGATCTACCCATGTACGTAGGCTTGTCCGGCAACAGGTAGTGCTCGGCCTCGGGAATTAGCCGATACCGCTCGCCGTCCTTGACCAGCAGTTTCAATGTGCAGAGATCGTCTAGCAACATGCGCGTGCCAAGAGAGTCCCAATGCTCTGCTGCAGACAGTCGCTCGACGGAATCTTCGCCTGCCGCCACCTTAGCCCAAACCTCCAATTCCAAAGCCGCACGTAAGATCGGAACTTCGCACATATGCGCATTCAGTTGGCGCAGGATTTCGGGCGCTGGTATTGGGGCTGAACGATTCGCTTCCGTGTCCATTGTTCTTCAGTCAAGACACATCGGAAACTATGTGGTAACTATATGTTCATATCAAGGCCCTGTCAATGCCTGCGGACGAACATAGGGATGTTTGTCATTTCAGGCGCACGTTTACCAGGCTATTAGCTCTTCTTTTTCACCTGATACCGGATTAGTGTCTTGATTACCTTAGCATCGGGCTTTGATTGGTATTCTTCCTCGTGCGGTCCGACTATTTCATAGCCATTCGCCGTGATGAATTGTTGCAAGCGCTCAATGGTCTCCGTTTCCTGGTCATAAGGTCCGAGGTGGAGAATTTGAGCTACCGTGCCATATTCCCAGGTCTCAAGCTTTACCTCAGTGCCCGGTTCTTTCTGGGGTAAAGAGGTAGTGTTGTCGGGCACAGGGATACCGGCAATTATGAGCCATTCTCCTTTTGGATAGAGATGGGCATTTGGATAGCGAGCACGAGGGCAGCTTACCTTAAAGGACTCCAATCCCCTCTTTTTCAGGTCAAACTTCAAGGTATAAACTGAGCCAAATAGAGCAGGAAATATCTTAGCGAAGACCTTGTCCGGAGAGCCTTTTCCCTGGACAACGGCCATCTTCTGGGACGGCATCTCAAGGATTATCGGGTCAGTCTTAAGTTTACGTGGCGACATACACACCTCCATAGTTGCAGCTTTTTGGTAAGTATAGCACGGCAAACTAATGTCAAGAGGGATGCGGTTACAAGTTCATGGTCAATTCAAAACTCCTTATTACTCTCCCTCCCCTGGCGGGAGGGAGGTAAAGAGAGGGGGATTTCACCCTCACCTTGCCTCACCCTAACCCTCTCCAGCAAGTGGAGAGGGCACTCCCATCGAGGGAGAGGAATTCCATACAAGGGGATGTGGCTACGAAAATAGATACAACAGGGACTTGACAAATCCAATCGCTGTGCTAGAATATCCTGGAGAGGTGGGAGTGTCCCACTTGGTGACCAATCCCACCCATGTGAAGGAGCAAAATGGCGACTGTAATTAAGGATACAGATTTGGAAATGGTGGCTGCTAGTGTGAAGCCAGATGCCAAAAAGCGAGTAGTTCTACCGAAGGCCCTGGTTGAGGAGGGCATCACCTATCATATATACACCAATAAGTTCGGGCAAATTGTTCTGGACCCGCAGGTAACCATCCCTGCTTCAGAGCTATGGCTATTCAGAAACCCCCGCGCCCTGGCGTCGGTTAAACGGGGACTTGCCGATGCTGCACAGGGCAAGGTGTCAAAAGTTGACCTAGACACTCTTTAAGGTCAGCCGTGTTGTTTGAGTTAGAATGGACTGGCGAGGCAAGAGCGGCTTATACTCGCCTTAAGAACGATGCATCCCAGAAGAAACGTTACAAGGCCGTCAAGAAGACCATAAGGCTGTTGGCTGAAAATCCCCGACACAGAAGCCTGCAAACTCACCAATTCTTCAGTTTGAAAGGCCCCAATGGGGAGAAGGTCTTTGAGGCGTATGCCGAACAGAAAACGCCAGCGGCATACAGGGTCTTCTGGTTTTATGGGCCTTCCAAGGGTAAAATCACGATCTTTGCAATCACCCCTCACCCATAATCACAGTTGTCCGGACCTACCTGCTTGGCCCACCCGGCCGTGCTGCCTGATTTATCAGTCTATCCACTGGTGAGGTATAATTCGTGAAATAGATACTCTGGAGGAGGCATGAAATCGTTAGTCGTTTATTACTCTTTGACAGGTAAAACGAGGCTGGCAGCCCAGGCAATCGCCGAAGCGCTGAATGCCACGCTATTGGAGATTAAGGAGACAAAGCCCAGAAAACTGGGGTTTTCTGTCTATTTGTTTGGTGGCTTCGCAGCCGTAACGAACAGGGGGAGTAAGATAAATCCCATAGATGTTGACCTGAAGCAATATGAAAGGATATTTATCGGCTCCCCAATCTGGGCTTACAGACCAGCACCGGCTATCAACTCATTTATATACCAGACAAATTTTGAAGGCCGGAGCGTTATTCCATTCTTTACCATGGGTGGCAACAATGCAGAGGGAGCTCTGGCGAACATAACGGCCAAAATAGAGAGACGCCAGGGCAAGGTGGCAGGCTCTTTCGCCATAACATCGTACGAATTGTCTGATGAAGAAATCACAGCCCGCGCCAAAGAGGCGATAAAGAAGTTTTCAAGCTAGACCCCCTTCATTCAACGATGCCACTCCCCTCCTAATCTCATAATTCTCCCTGCCTTGGGGGAGGTAACAGGCAAGTCTTCAAAAATTCCCCTCTTAAGGTAAGAGGGGAAAGGAGAGTTATGGAAGTAGCCCCCTTTGTCCCCCTTATTCTAAGGGGGAAACGCATGGACCGGCACGACCCTAAAGGGTCGTACTACAAAGTCTCCAATCTAGGGAGAGGAATTTTGCACGGGATTATGAAGGAAAACAGTGGCGGCTGGGGGATTTGCACCACCTTATGATGGGATTATGAGCTATAATAGCTTGAAATATGCCGTGCCAAATTTCCCAATCAAGTGAATTATTAAGGAGTTGCAGCATCTGTGCTGGCTAGGCTGACGTTTCTGGGGGCAGCGCGGAATGTCACGGGTTCCTGCTATCTCTTAGAGAGCCAGGATACCCGTGTGCTCATAGACTGCGGGATGTACCAGGAGCGGAAGTACCAGGAGAGAAACTGGCAGCCATTTCCGTTTACCCTCAGTCCCTTGATGCTGTTTTCTTGACTCATGCCCATCTTGACCATTGTGGACTTTTGCCTAAGCTCGTACGGGACGGTTACAAGGGCAAGATATATTGCACCCAGGCGACGGCTGAGATAGCCGAGATTATCCTTCTTGATGCCGCACATCTGCAGGAAGAAGACGCTATATTTAAAGCAGAACGCCACAAAAGGGAGGGGCGCGGCGGCCCTTATCCCGAAGTACCTCTGTACACTGTGGAGGATGCCGAAGCAGTTGTGCCGCATTTTTCAGCCGTAGAATATCTGAGCTGCGTCGGAGTTAGCAGCAATATCGAAGGCTGTTATTATGAAGCAGGTCACGTACTCGGGGCGGCAGTGATAAGTATCAATATCCGACAGGATGGCAAGAACCACAGAGTGATCTTTTCCGGTGATATCGGGGAGCCCGACGCCCGATAATAAATGACCCGACTCTTTTCCATGAAGCTGAATATATAGTTATAGAGGCGACCTACGGCGACCGTACTCACGAAGAACACAAGAACACCGATATTCAAAAACAATTACGCGATTGCATCAACAGGACAGTGAGCGCCGGGGGCAACATCGTTGTCCCCAGTTTTGCTCTGGAGCGGTCCCAGGAGATGCTGTATCACCTAAACGAGCTATTTCTACGCAAAGAAATTCCGCCTTTACCTGTCTTTCTGGATAGTCCTATGGCAATACGGATTACCGAAGTATTTAAACATCACGCTGAACTCTTTGACCAGGAGATGATGCAACGTCTGCGCCAGGGTAATTCCTTTTTCAATTTTGAAAACCTCAGAATAGTAGAGACTGAGGAAGAGTCCAGAGCTATTAACAACGTAAAGGAAAGCTGTATCATCGTGGCTGGTAGCGGTATGGTAAACGGTGGCCGTGTGAAGCACCACATCGTCAATAACATCACGAGGCCGGAAAGCACAATATTATTTGTCGGCTATCAAGCGGAGGGTACGCCGGGCAGAATATTGCTGGATGGTGCCAAGGAAATCCGTCTCCTGGGGCAAATATATCCGGTGAGAGCACACATTGAAAAAATCGATGGTTTTTCGGCTCACGCCGATCGTGACGGCTTGCTGGCCTGGCTATCCGACATCCGTGTCCCACCGCGCTGTGTATTTGTCACCCACGGAGAGGAAAAAGCAGCCACCAGCTTTGCGAATCTACTGAAGGAAAAGACCGGCTGGATGGTAGAAGTCCCCGAATACAAAGATACTGTGGAGCTCGCTTAGAGCGATGAACAGGGCTCAACTGTGAAGGACAAGAGTGGCAGCGGCCGGACTTGAACCACCGACCAAGTTATATCAGCCTGCGACGCGCCCTTGGGCATAGCTGCTCAAGGGCGTATTCTTTTGTCTCACATGCAGGTATAATGGGTGAAATCTCATGGCGTAAGTCCAAAGCATGGGCTGTGCGATGAAGTGAATGAGAACCAGTTTAGAGTGCAGGAGGTGTTCATGATAGATTACATGGTCGGCTATTTCCTCTCTTTCTTTCAAAATCCCAGCGGCAGGGGTATATACTTTGCCATAGCCATTGGGCTGGCTATAGGCTTCGGCGCGGTCTGGCTGGCTTGTTATTGGCCTCCGCTCTTCAAGAAACCCTGGCTCTGGGCGGTCCTCGTAAGCAGCGCCTTTCTAACTGTGGTTGCTGTTTGCTTTATTCAAACTCCTCTCCAGATTTGGGTTGGACAAGCGCTGAGCCATTTCTGGAGCCAGGAGGTCCTTGCGCGTTGGATTCTTCTGGCGGCGATACCATCAATACTTCTCACCGGACTGGTTCAAGAGGGGGCAAAGCTGGTGCCGGTGGTTGTTTACTGGCGGCGTAGCGCGAAGCATCTTGACCCCAAGCTTGGGCTTGTCATCGGTGCCGTGGCTGGAGCTGGATTTGCCATCTTCGAAGCGCAGTGGGCGCACAATCAGATCTTTGCCTCAGGGTGGACCTGGGAAGCAGTGCAGACCTACGGCTTCTGGGCGCTGGCTGGATTTTGGGAGAGGTTCTTTACCATAGCGGCCCATATCGCTTTTTCTGCCCTGGCAGGCTATGGTCTAGCCAAGGGTTGGGGATGGCGATTCTACCTTATAGCGTCTGTTCTGCACGGCTTACTAAACTATGGCGCAGTCTTATATCATGCAGAGCTTCTGACCGGCGTCCAGACGGAAATCTATGTTGCTGTGCTGGCTGCGGTGGTGACAGGGTGGGCGCTATGGCTCCGCTGGAGAAAAGAGACGGCCGTGGCTGAACCTGAACTGAATCTGAGCCTGGACCTATACCTGGAGCCTGGGCCTGAGATATCACCCCCTTGAAGTCATCAAATCAAGAACAGACTATTCTGTAAAAGGAGGAAAACATGGCAGAGGAAAAAGAAAACGTTGGACCACCGGCGCGGCGCGGCGACTTTGGCAGGCCCTATCTGGTTCATCGGCTGGCTATTTACAATCGGCTATGTCAGTCTGCTCTGGTGGCAGATTATACTGGCCATAGTAATCTGGCCGTACTTTCTAGGCCGGGTACTGGGAGCCTGACCGGCCGAGGGAGCATACTCTAGTTCCATCTGTCCAGAGGAAAGGTGGGGGTGGCGGCGGCTGGACTTGAACCAGCGTCTGAACTGTAAATGCTATAATTACGTAACGCATATTACATTGGCTGGAAGTCGCAATGCCGCGTAGAAGAAAACCAGTATCCTTCCGTACCTCAGAGGTATCACATGTGGTCGGCGCTACCTACAACCAGCTTGTGTACTGGGACAAGACAGGCCTGGTGAGCCCGAGTCTGAGAGCAGCATCCGGTAGAGGTTCGCGGCGTCGATATTCTGTAGAAGATATTTTCGAATTGAAGATACTGATGAAGTTGCTGGATAGCGCGCTGCCTCTGCAGCGGATACGGTCGAGCTTCCGCTTCATACGGGGTCAATCCAGGGCTTTATCATCCTTTGTAGTGCTCACGGATGGGAAGACAGTCTATTTCTACGAGGACTATGACGTTCTTGTAGACACGTTAAAGGAAGGCCAGACAGTATTACGTATCGCGGTTCAAGACCTGATTGCAGAGGTACAAGCCAAGTTGGCCAGTGGGCAGTGAGCACAAGAGGGACCCAACCTGTCTCGATTGCAGAATGTGGCAGCGGCTGGATTTGAACCACTGTGCATTTCTTGGGCTACATATTGTCAAAACAGCGAACCAGTTGGTATAATCTTGGTATAGCACAGGCAAGGAGGTCACGAATATGTGTAGTACCTGTAAAGCTCATAACCCGGGGCGAGCCGCCGCTAAACCTGCAGCGAAGCCGGCCAAGAAGGCGCCTGCCAAGAAGAAATAGAGAAATATTTGAAGTGGCAGCGGTGAGACTTGAACCACAGGGGATAGGTGGTCAGTCTCGATAAAGGCTCATTTATTCGAGAAAATAGCTGCAATCCCAACAATCGCCAGTACTATCCCGATTCCCATTAGCATTACTGGGAAATAGCCACTGGTGCTGTCTTTGCTGGACAGATATGCCAGGATAAAAAGCACTGCGCTAAGACTAAATGGTGCGATGATTGTAGCTACCTTCATTCGCCTTGCTCAACGATACTATTCCAGATGATAACACACCTGAATCAAGACTCACAATCTGTTGGCCGTTGTCTTACCCTAGCGCCGACGCAAAGCTTGACAAAGCGAGATAATAGGTTTAAGACTACTACGCTTCAAAACAGGAGAGAACAAGGAGGTGTGATATCAAGAAAGGAATAATAATTGCGATAGTGGTAGTGGTAGCGGCAATTTGTACCTCGTTAATTTTATGGGGTTGGCCGGGAGTCTTGATTGGGTCCGGAAATCTAGAGACCGAGGAGTATACCTTTGCCAATTTCACTAGAGTTGAGATCAGCAGCGCCTTTGAATTCCAAATCAGACAATCTAGCTCGTACAGCATAAATGTTACCGCGGACGATAATGTAATAGACCATGTCCAGATTTCCCAGGACGGTCAAACTTTGAAGATAAGGGTTGGGGGTGTCCCAAGCTTTAGGCGCGTAACTCTGAAGGCTTCGGTGACTATGCCGCAGCTTGACGGCCTGACTGTCTCTGGAGCATCGAGCGGTACTGTTTCCGACTTCAGTTCCACTGAGGCTGTGAGTATCGCGGTATCGGGGGCCAGCAGGGTTACCGGCGACATCACAGCAGGCGATATCGGATTTGATGTAAGCGGGGCGAGCACAATTGAGTTGGAAGGGTCTGCTGACAACATGGTCGCGGTTGTAAGTGGCGCTAGCCGTTCCAGTCTTGACGATTTCACAGTCAATAATGCCAACGTCAACATTAGTGGTGCCAGCACGGGCACCATAAACCTGGACGGCAGACTGGATGCTAACGTTAGCGGTGCATCAACACTGTTGTACGTTGGCGACCCTGTAATGGGCACTATCAATGTATCCGGTGCGTCTACACTCAGTAAGAAATAGAAAACTTCACTGGTGTGACCGAATGCCAGGCACTCACTCTGCAGCGCAGCAGCTATTTATTAGCCGTATATTAGATAGTTGTTAAGATGCTGTCCTGTGGATGATCTCTGTTTGGTTCGGCTAATCTGCGTTATTTGCGCCTGAGAGGCAGCAGGTGAACATTGGAAGTTGCTATCAGGCCAATTCCAATAATCCCTAGGACTGTGGAAATACCTGCGGTATTTGCTCCCAGGATATCGCCATCAAACATAAAAATAGCAGCCATTAATGCTATGGCAATCCCTATTACAAATTGTACGAAGAATGCTTTCTTCTGTGTACTGCTTATTCTTTCTGGCTTCTCCTCTTTTTGCCTCCTCCAAACTAGTAATGCTAGAACTACCAATACAACACCAATAACAATAATCGCAATCAGTATACTATTGACCATCTTGAACACCCCCAATTATTGTTCTTCCAGCATACTACTTCTCATTTCCCAGGGTTGTCAAGTGGATCGAATTTCTGGTGCCGGATCGGTTGGAGAGGATCTATGTTCATTTGCGGCAGCGGCTGGATTTGAACCAATGAATGGGCGATTTGTTTTTCCATTTCGATGAAGTCTACTTGCCCGATATGGGTATCCCTGATTATCTTGTTGGTCTCTACGAAACCTGCCCTTTGATAGACTTTGATCGCGCGTTGGTTAAAAAGAGCAACAGCAAGCTTGATGGTGTTTCTAACCAATTCATATCCCGATACTGCATATTTTACACACTCCGATACGAATTCCTCACCCAGCCCTTGGCCAGTTAGGTCAGGTCTGAGACCTAATGATAGCCAGAATTCATCGTTTATATCTCATTCAATACAGCCTTGATAGTATTTTGCCAGTTTCTAGTGTCCATTAATATCCTGAGGTCATCTTCATCTGCCGCCATATCATAGAATGAGTAGACATCATCGTAGTGCCAATTGGCAACATCATTGGCATATTTCTCGTTCATAGGGGCAAAAATGAACTTCATTTTATACTTTAACGGGCTGTATCCGGAAAGATAATACACCAAACAAATGAATAAGTGGCAGCGACTGGATTCGAACCAGCGACCAAAGGCTTATGAGGGCCAATCTCGTATATTGAGCTATATAGTAACCGGTGCTCTTCTTCGGAATATCAGAATGAATGTGAGGGTAGGAGACCAATATCACCAACCAATTCGTTCAAAGGGTAAAACTATCGAGAAAACGTTCACCACGGTATTATGAAATCCGGTTCGAATCCCTCTAGGTCCACCACTTTTTGAAGCTGATATAGAGCCCTCTACTCAACTTTGGTAAGAGACTTATTCATTGAATAGCCCTTCTTTACCAGTTACTTGATGATTCTCGGTTAATGCTATTTCTGGACCTCTAATCTAGTGCTTCTCTTTCATAGTGATGTTGTAGAAGAAGAATAGCAATAATGACTCCAATAATATTGGCTATCATCATTGGCGGAATAGCGGTCTTAACAACCTCAACTGCATCGGCAAATGGGCGGGCAATTAATAGTGTTATTAATGCATGGAGTACTTCGACGCTGAAAGCGATCAACGCTCCCTGATAGATATTAACCAGCTTGCCATTTCTAAAATGGTGAACGAGCCCGCAAATTAAACCGGCGCACATAGTTGCCAGCCCACAAGAAATATTTGTAAATCCTCCCATAAAAAATCTGTGTACCCCGCCTATCACCCCTGCCCCAAATCCAAGTAACGGTCCACCGACTAACCCGGCAATCATTGGTCCGAAGTCTCTGACGTTGCTAATGGCGCCTGACGGTAGTTTAATGCCTATATAGGTGCCGAATATAGAGAACCCACCAAATATTAAGATGAAGATGATTTTATCAGCTACGGTAGCTTTATTGTGTGTTATTCTGTGAGTAATGTCTACCCGGGTTATGACCTCCATAAAAACAAAAATAAAAATTTCTGTTTCAGAAAACAAATAAAGTATATCGTGTAAGGGGCCTACTTCAGTCATATCAATAGCTCAAAAACCAAGTGGCAGCGACTGGATTCGAACCAGTGACCAAAGGCTTATGAGTCCTCTGCTCTACCGTCTGAGCTACGCTGCCCGAAAAAACAGTGTAGCATTGGCTAGAGGAGACGGTCAAATTAAAGGATGATTTAATAGTTTGAGATTGACACCTAGAAATGTCCGGCCAGATTGACAAAGTTCAAGGCGTTTCGCTGAATCCTGATATAATTAACTATGAGATCAAAACCAGCTCCAGATTATGACATTACTGCTGTTGCCAAGAAGTATTTCCAGCTTGCCGAATTGTATGCATTGGAGGATAATTAAAGACTGCAAAATCTCCGGGCAGAACCGCTGATATGGAGGCAGAGTATGTTAAGGCATTTTACACTGGAATATTGGATGGACGAAGGCTGGTACGTTGGAAGGTTGAAGGAAGTTCCAGGCGTATTTAGTCAGGGGAATCTGGAACAATTAGAATCAAATATGCGGGATGCCGATCTGTATAATGACGGAAGAGGAACTTCCACCTCGGATTACCGCCGAAACGAAAGAAATAGGAATAGAGGTGTGAAACGGCGTGATCTTGTCAGCGAATTAGTGGAGGAGGGATGTTATCTGAAACGCCATGGCAGAAGGCATGACATATATATTAATCCCGAAAACGGGAGAAAGGCTCCGATACCTCGTCACTCTGAAATTAAAGAGAGCCTGTGCGAACTGGTCAAGAAGCAACTTGGGCTCAGATCCCTGTAATGCAATAAGAACAACGCTGTTTCTAAGAGCTATTTTGAGCTGGCCGAATCGTATACAATTATACAGGATAGATTAAAATAATGTTTGCTAGGTGGCTCCTAGGGTTCATCTATGTGGCTGTTAGTGGCAATGTTACGTTTAAGACTAGAGAGTAGAAAAGAATGCCAGCAAAGAGCTTGGATAAAAGCTTAAAGGGAGCGGCGGGAGTCCATTTTGTAGTTGCTCAACTCAGTTTGAGAGGGTTCGTCGCTTTGCCCACAATAAGGAACCTAAAGGCTTTTGACGTCGTTGCTTTTCAACCATAAGACCTCTCAAAGGTAGTTTTCCTTCAAGTTAAAAGTACCGACCGAACCTAAGAGTGGATGGCCTCGTTTACACGATTCCAGCAAATGAGAACTGGCAGGATCATTTAAAAAAGTCGGTATCTCTTGGCGACAATATTCTTCTTTGTTTTCGTTGAACTCCCCACCGGAGACAAGGCAGAACCGTCCTTTTATGTCGTTCCGTCACGTGAGGTTGCCGATATGTTGATTCAAGATATAACCGTGTGGCTGGATAACCACAAGGAATCGAAGCCAGCCAAGCAACTCTCTGGCATGGGGCTACGGTGGCTAAAGCCCGAAATAAAGGAAAAATATCAAAATAAATGGGAACTGCTTAGTCATAGGTAGCACAGCTGCTAGTATGGGCTTTGCAGCTTAATTCGTTTGCCCAACTACTTCGCACTTCATGGAGCCCAGAAAACGATGGGGAGGTCTTCAATTGAAAGAGCCGTTTGCCAAATTTGTAGAAAGCAAGCTGGGCGCCGGTGTTTTGCTTATCACCTGCGGCTTGCCGGGCACATGGAAAACTGAGACGAGCGAGGAGATCTCCAGGATTAAGGGCTACCCTATCTTGCGGTCCGACCTTATCAGACTGGAAGTGCTGAAAGGCGAGAATATATTTGATGAGAAGCTCGCCTCAGATATGAGCAAACGAACAATGGTTTATGATGAGACCTTCCGACGAGCAGACGAGGCTCTTAGCAAGGGCGATAGTGCAATAATTGACGCCACCTTCGTCACCCAATCGTTGAGAAGACGGGCGGCTGAGGTAGCCGCCAAACATAATAAGACATTCGTCATCCTTGAGACCCATTGCCCGCAGGAGGTAGCCATCGCCCGGATACTGAGACGCACCCGGGAGAATTATGAGTCGAATGCCCTCACGGAGCAGGCTTACCTCAACAATAAGAAGAGATTCGAAAAAGTGGACGTGGACGACTTAAAGCGATTATACCCCAAGCTTAAGATTATTCACCTCACAGTTGATACCCAGTATGACCCGCCCGAAGATTGGTATATCATTGGCATGGAAAAGAGATAGCCGTGAAAATAGATTTGCACATCCATACCAGGACTGGCTCGGACGGCAATCTCCCTATCGAAGAGGTTTTTCAGGAAGCCAAGAATAGAAACATCAATCTAATCTCGATAACCGACCACGATTCTATAGCCTGTCAGGGAAGAGCTATTACCCTGGCGAGAAAGCATGGCATGTCCTACATCACAGGGGTGGAATTGAACGTGACTTTCCATTATCCGGAAGGCAACAAAGATGTTTCTCTGGATTTTCTGGGATATGGGTATGACATCAGCAATCAAGAACTCAAGAGCAAGCTTCAATTGATAAAGGAATACAGGAAAAGAAGGGCGCGCAAGATTTTGCAGAACCTGAATATTGAGTTCGATAAGGAAGGCATCGAAAGATTTACCGAGCAAGACCTCAAGAGAATAGAGGAGAGTGTGGACGGCGTGTTCGGGCGACCACATATAGCGAACTACCTGGTGGAAAAAGGGATTGTGAAGAGATAAGCAGGAAGCCTTCGATAAATATCTGGTCAAATGCGATGTCCCCAAATATCCCCTTTCTTTGGCCGAGGCATCACAGTTGATCAGGAATGCCGGCGGGGTATTGGTACACGCACACCCTGGTGACCCCAAGGGAACATCCCTGGCAAGCATAACGCATGACTTGGAAAAACAGACGAAGGTCATAGAGAAATATATGCTACAATACATCGACGGTGTTGAATGCTGGCACACGGATCATGACGAGAGAATCACGGCGCACTATATTGAGTTTGCCAGAAAGCACAATATGATTATGACCGGTGGCAGCGATTGTCATCAGAAACCGCTTCTCATGGGCACATTGGATATACCCGACTGGGTTGCCGAGCAGTTCGAGTTAATGTCATTTTCACGGAGATAAAAAGATGAAGAATTATGACGTCAAAAACCTCTCTCTGGGCCGAGAGGGCAAGCTACGCATTGATTGGGCTAATAAGGAAATGCCAGTCGTCAGGCTAATAAGGCAACGATTCGGCAAAGAAAAACCCCTGGCAGGAGTGCGTATTTCTGCTTGCCTGCACATCACCACGGAGACGGCTAATTTGGCTCTGGCTCTAAAAGAGGGCGGTGCCGAAGTGGTCCTGTGCGCCTCCAACCCTTTAAGTACCCAGGACGATGTAGCTGCTGCCCTGGTGGATTACGGCATCCCTGTCAATGCCATAAAAGGTGAAGATAACGAGACGTACTACAAACATATCATCACCGCCCTGAAGCATAAGCCGCAGATTACAATGGACGATGGCGCGGACCTGGTTTCCACCCTTCATAAGGATTACGTCAAGCTGGCTGCTAGTGTCATTGGCGGCACTGAAGAAACCACCACGGGGGTCATCAGGCTGAGGAACATGGCTAAGGCCGGCAAGTTGATTTACCCCATTATTGCCGTGAACGATGCTCAAACCAAACATCTCTTTGACAACAGGTATGGAACGGGGCAGAGCACAATTGATGGCATCACCAGGGCTACCAATATACTGTGGGCGGGGAGGAAGGTGGTTGTTTCTGGCTATGGCTGGTGTGGCAAAGGGATAGCTAGGCGGGCTCAAGGGCTCGGGGCGCGGGTTATCATCACCGAGGTCCAGCCTATCCCAGCTCTGGAAGCTGCCATGGACGGCTATCAGGTCATGCCTTTGATTAAGGCTTGCGAGATCGGAGAAGTCTTCATCACTACCACGGGCGATACCAATGTCATTGATAAGGCACACATTTCAAAGATGAAGGATGGGGCTATCCTGGCTAATAGCGGACACTTCAATGTGGAAATAAATATACCGGCTTTGGAAAGCCTGGCCAAATCGAAGAAACGAATACGCTCTTCCGTTGATGAATACACTTTAGGCGATGGACGACGTATCTATCTGTTGGGCGAGGGCAGGCTAATCAATCTAGCTGCCGCTGAGGGACACCCGGCCAGCGTTATGGACATGAGCTTTGCCAACCAGGCGCTATGTCTGGAATACCTCACTAAGATGAAGGGAAAGCTTAAGCCTGCGGTCTATACTGTGCCTGAGGAGATTGACCAGGAGGTAGGTAAACTAAAGCTCGCCTCCATGAATATCACCATCGATTCCTTGACCAAGGAGCAGAAGAAATACCTGGAAAGCTGGGAAGAAGGAACATAAAAAGGAGAAAAAATGCCGAATAGCTTTAATCAATCGGATTCTTATTTAGCCACTGCAGAGTCGGTCACCGAGGGACATCCTGATAAGCTATGTGACCAGATTTCAGACGCTATCCTGGATGCCATGCTGGAACAAGACCCCTTTGCCCATGTAGCCTGCGAGGTCTCCGTGGCCATGGGCATGGTGATAGTTCTCGGTGAGATTACCTGCAAGGGCTATGTGGAGATTCCCGAAATTGTGCGCCAGGTAATCAAAGAAGTGGGCTATACTAGGCCGGAATATGGCTTTGATTATCGGACATGTGGAGTCATCGTCTCAATTAAGGAACAGTCAAGCGACATCGCTGCCGGAGTCCACCAATCTTGGGAAGCACGAACAAAAGTAGCAACCGATGAGGTTTTGGACAAAACTGGTGCCGGTGACCAGGGAATGATGGTTGGCTTTGCCTGTAAAGAAACTCCCGATCTTATGCCTTTGCCTATCATCCTGGCACACAAGCTATGCCGGCGTTTGGCCCAGGTAAGAAAAGATAACACTGTGCCTTATCTGAGACCTGATGGCAAATCTCAGGTAACCGTAGAGTATAGTCATGGAATGCCCAAGAGAGTGGTGTCTGTTGTCCTGGCTGCCCACCATGACCCCAGGGTGAAACGTGGTGTCATTGAGCATGACCTTATAGAGCAAGTGATCAAGAAGACCATTCCTGCCAAGTTACTGGACAAGAAGACAGAATACTACGTTAACAGCGCTGGCAAGTTTGTCATCGGCGGTCCCGTGAGCGATACCGGATTTACCGGACGCAAGATCATTGCTGATACTTACGGTAGCGCTTGCGGACATGGTGGGGGGTGCTTTTCAGGCAAAGACCCTACTAAGGTAGACCGCTCCGCCGCCTATATGGCCAGGTATGTCGCCAAGAACATTGTAGCTGCTGGACTTGCTGATTACCTCGAGCTTCAGGTTGCCTATACCATAGGAAAATCTCACCCCTTATCGCTATCCATCGAGACCTTCAGCACGGGAAAGGTCCCTGATGAAGTTATATCAAAGCTCATAAACAAGCATTTCGACTTTCGCCCTGAGGCTATCATGAGGACTTTGGACCTGCGCCGCCCCATTTACCGCCAAACCGCTACTTACGGCCACTTTGGCAGAGAAGACCTGGATCTGCCCTGGGAGAGAACAAACAAGGCTAAGATACTGAGAAAAGAAGCAGGCTTGTAGAAGGGCGAACCTCAAAATCAGATCAAGAGTCCTGCCAGCACTATGTCTTGCCTTGACAATTCGTCATCTTGTGTAGTGAGATAACAAAAAAACAGGCGAAGATGCAGTTGTCCAAGCAGTTTTGATACTAGCACTTGCTGAACCAGGACCGTCAGCCCCAGTGACATTGGTAGCTAAATCGCTATCAGAATTCCAGACCGTTTATACGTCCGCAGGAAATGTACTTTAAGCAATTCTTTCTAATGTGTGATAGACTGATGCCCGATTTCAACTAGCAGGATCTTACTATGAAGTCAATAGACAAACCCCTGGACGGGGGTCCCACTGATTCTATCCATAAATTGCCCATCCGAGAAGTGTATGGGGTACTAGCCACGCGACCCCAAGGGCTGACGCAGGCTGAAGCCGCGGAACGGCTGCAGCGGTTAGGCAGCAACATTATTCATGAGGTCAGAGGAAGGCCTCTCATCTTCCAGTTCTTGGCTAACTTCACGCACATGATGGCTATCCTGTTGTGGGTTGGTGGCGTGATTGCTCTTATAGGCCGGATGCCCGAACTGGCTATTGCTATCTGGATGGTAAATGTGATCAACGGCGTATTCAGTTTCTGGCAGGAATACAGGGCAGAGAGAGCGATCAGGGCCCTGCGTCAGCTGATTCCCAGTTATGCCAATGTGTTGCGGGATGGAAAAGAGCAGCGCATTCTGGCGGAAGAGCTGGTGCCCGGCGACATCATGTTGCTGGCCGAGGGCGACCGTATCTCAGCCGATGGACGTTTGGTAGATGAGGCCGGGCTGCGGGTGGATCAGTCCACCTTAACCGGGGAGTCGCATGCAGTGCTCAAGACAAGAGAGGCTGTCCTGCGGCCTGTGCCATCTCGTTTTGAAGTACGTAACCTGGTATTTGGTGGTACGAGTGTGGTTGCTGGGGCAGGCATGGCTGTCGTCTTTGCCACGGGCACGCACACCGAATTTGGCAAGGTCGCTCACCTCACGCAATCTGTGAGAGATGAACCCAGTCCGCTACAGAAAGAATTGGCCCATGTGACAAGGCGAGTGACATTCCTGGCAGTCGGAATTGGTCTGGTTTTCTTTGCCATGCTGATGATTCTGCGAGTCGAGTTTAGCGTGGTCGATAGTTTCATTTTTGCTCTGGGTATGATTGTCTGCTTCGTACCAGAGGGTTTGTTGCCGACGGTAAGCCTTTCGCTGGCTATGGGAGTACAACGCATGGCTCAACGCCACGCGCTTATTAAGAGGTTGTCGGCTGTGGAAACCTTGGGCTGCACAACGGTGATCTGTACTGATAAGACTGGAACACTTACAGAAAACGAAATGACGGTATCTGATCTGTGGCTGGCTGGCCGACGTCTCAAGGTGACGGGCGTTGGATATGAGCCCAAGGGGGATATCCTCGATGGTGAGCGTATCGTTAACTCTCCGGTGGTTGGAGACCTCCGTCAGTTGCTCGTTGCAGGTGCGCTATGTAACACTGCGCGTTTGTTGCCGCCAAACCATGGTTCCACCAGATGGACGGTGCTGGGTGACCCGACAGAGGCAGCCCTGCTGGTAGCAGCGCTCAAAGGCGGGCTGGAGGTCGAGGCGGAAAGTGAGCGGAGCGCCTGCGTGCGCCAACTATCCTTTGAGTCGCGGCGCAGACGGATGAGCACAATTCACCGGGTGGAAAATTCACTGGTGGTCTATGTCAAGGGAGCGCCAAGAGAAACGCTGGAGCTGTGCACTCATATACGAATGAACGAACAGGACTGCCCGCTGGACGATGATCTCCGGGCAAAGGTCTTGGCAGCGAATGACAACTTTGCCCGCGAAGGTCTGCGGGTGCTCGCTGTGGCCATGCGCTCATTGTCGGAGCCGACTATGAAGGCACAAGCAGTGGGGGAATATACACCCGAGGCTATTGAGCATGACCTGACTTTTCTGGGCTTGGCTGCTATGATGGACCCACCACGCGTGGAGGTAAGGATGGCGGTGGAGAAATGTCACCGTGCTGGCATCCGCATCGTGATGATTACTGGCGACTATGGGTTAACGGCAGAAAGCATAGCCCGACGCATTGGCATCATTCGAGGAGATCGGCCGCGCATTATCAATGGTTCTGACCTGGATGCCATGGATGATAAATCGCTGAAGGAGGCATTGCAAGGTGAGGTCATCTTTGCACGAGTTGCCCCAGGTCATAAACTGCGAATAGTCAGCTCGCTGCAGGATATGGGACATGTCGTGGCAGTTACTGGCGATGGTGTCAATGATGCGCCTGCGCTCAGAAAGGCGAATATCGGTGTGGCTATGGGCATTGCTGGTACCGATGTAGCCAAAGAGACGGCCGATATGATTCTAATCGACGATAATTTTGCCTCCATTGTCAATGCGGTGGAGGAAGGCCGGGCAGTCTACGCTAACGCCAAGAAGTTCGTAACCTATATCTTTACCCACAACACCGCTGAAGCTGCACCATTTGTCTTTTTTGCCTTCAGCGGCGGGCGAATTCCGCTCGGGCTCATGGTGATGGAGGTTCTCTCCATCGACTTAGGGGCTGACATCGTACCGGGGTTAGCCCTGGGAGTCGATCCGCCAGAGGAGGGCGTCATGGATAGGCCGCCGCGCAACTTGAATGAGCACATCATTGCTCGTCCGCTTTTACTGCGAGCGTTTATGTGGTTGGGCTTGATCCAGGGCTTAGTGGCTGTGGCAGCTTTCTACTTTCAATATTGGACGCATGGCTATTGGGGCCAGTGGTTGGATTTACCCTCAAAAGGGCTTCTCTACCAATCGGCCACCGCCATGACTCTTGCTGCCATCGTGGTCACCCAGATGGGTAATCTGTTTGCCCAGCGCTCGGAGCGTACCTCTGTCTTCCGTAGCAAGCCATTTTCTAACCGGTTGATATGGGTAGCCGTGGCAGTTGCTCTTGCTGTCGTGTCTATAGTCATCTATGTCCCGTTTTTCCAGCGGTTCTTTCACACAGCAAGTTTCCCGGCAAGCAACTGGCTTTTCCTGCTTGCCTTAAGTCCAATGGTATTGCTCGCTGATGAACTGCGCAAGGCAGTATTTCATCTGCGGAATAAATACGTTCTTAGGAGGTGATGCGTATGAGGATTATTATTATTGGTTGTGGCCGGATGGGAGCTGGATTGGCGTTGACCATGAGTCAGCGCGGCCATGCAGTAGCAGTGGTTGATAAAGACCCCACTAACTTTGAACGATTGGGGCCCTCGTTCAAGGGCGAGGCTATTGAAGGTATTGGGTTTGACCGTGAAGTGCTTCTGACTGCTCATATTGAGAGGGCTGATGGTCTGGCTGCCTTGACAGCCAGCGACGATGTCAATGTTGTAATCGGCCGCGTTGCCAGTCAAGTATTTCATGTGCCCAGGGTCGTGGCACGACTTTATGACCCGCGCAAAGCCAATATCTACGGACGATTGGGATTACACACCATAAGCCCGACAATCTGGGGTATCAACCAAGCAGCCGACATTCTCTGTTACTCTCCGTTGGATGCAATCCTCAATTTGGGAAGTGGTGAGGTAAATATTGTAACAACAGAAATCCCTCCCCTCCTGGTTGGCCAGACGGTGACTGAACTAACAGTGCGCGGTGAAATCCATGTAGTGGCAATAAGTCGGGCCGGCAAACCCTTTCTACCCACGCTGGGCACAGAGTTTTGTTGGGGCGACATGGTCTACCTGGTGGTGTTGGCTACATCTACTGACCGTCTCAGAACTTTGTTGGGATTAGCGTGAAGGAGGTTACACAATGGCCATGAAAGTAATTATTGTAGGTGGTGGTAAAGTCGGCACCTCTCTGGCTCTACTGCTCCTAGGAAAGGGATATGCTGTAAAGGTCATTGAGGCAGAGAAGGAAAAGATTTCCCGATTGCAGCAAGATTTGCCAGCCGACGTAGTCGCGTTGGGCAATGGAACCGATCCAGTCGTGCTTGAGGCAGCGGGTATTTTGGGGGCGGATGTGGTGGCAGCTACTACAGGCCAAGATGAGACGAATCTAGTCGTCACCAATTTGGCGCGTTTTGCGTTCAACGTCCCACGTGTTGTTGCCCGTGTGAATAACCCCAAGAATGCTTGGATGTTCACGCCGATGATGGGAGTAGACGTGGCAGTCAATCAGGCTGATCTAATGGCCAATTTGATTGCCAAAGAGTCTGTGACTGAATAGCATCACAACATTGCTCAGCGACAAGGACAGTACTCGTTAGCAAAGAAGACTGCGGCCCAGCGCCTAGACATCCACCAGTCATTCAGCGCTACAGCTCCAACTTCATTATGGCTGTGACATGCCTAGACATTCTAGAGGCTGTCAACTGAGTGAGTCGGATGGCCTATGTGTGACTTCCTTCGACATTTCGTCACTTTGTGTAGCCGGGATAGTTCGACGGAGGATTCTAGAGGCAGTTCCAACCACCATCACCACAAGTGCTGAAGTCACCGGTAGGGCACAAGGGGATCTGCGTAACGGCAATCTATGTTCTCAAACCTGGTGTGTCCTTCCACAACGCGGGCACTTGATTTGCGGCTCTTTGAAATTGGGTGGCACTCGCAACTTGGCGCCGCAGTCACATGCAATGGTCCTGTAGTTACTCAACCGCCACATTACGTCCGAGGTCTCACGAGCCCGCTGTATCTCATTCAGTTCACCTGCTTCGCCCTCCAGCTTTACCGTTGCTATTGGGACTGCTTCGGCAGTAAGGCTGGCAGCCGGTATAACCCCACTACCCCCTCGGTGAAGCTGGCGGTAAGCCTGGTCATAATCGTTAAAAGAGGCGCCAGCCATGGCACGCAGTATTCGTATTCTCTCTGATATAGGGGGATGGGTGCTGGTGAGCTCGCTGGCCCTAAAGCCTTTCTTGCGGAAAGGGTTGATGATATACATAGGGGCTGTGGCCTGATTGGCTGATTTTAGCTGTTCAGTTGAGGCAGCCAGCTTTTCCAGCGCTGAGGCCAGTCCTTCAGGGTATCTGGTGTAAAGGGCTGACGAGGCATCTGCCAGGTATTCTCTCTTTCGAGAGATGGCAAAGTAAATGAGCTGCGCAAAAATCGGCGCCAGTATTATAAATACAAGTGCCACGACCAGAATTATTATCTGACCTTGCCCGCCTCCTCTGGACGAAGAGCTTCTTCTTGACCCGGCGCCGCCCAAGAATAGGAAACGTGACCCGTACCAGGCCAGGATCACGATAGTGCCCAGCAGGACGCTACACATCGCCATGAGCAATACGTCCCGGTTCCTGACGTGAGATATCTCATGGGCCATGACTCCCTGCAATTCATCGCGGTTTAGTTTTTGTAGCAGTCCCGAGGTGATAGCTACAGATGCCCTATTGGGATCACGACCGGTGGCGAAGGCATTTAATGCTGGGTCATCAATGATGTATATATCGGGCACCTTCTCCAGGCCGGAAGCAATCTTCATTTCCTCGACCACATTGTACAGGCGGGGGTGGTCATCCGGCCCGATTTTCTTCGCCCCCGACGTGCTAAGCAGGATACTATCACCCTGAAAATAGCCGATTAAACTCAAGATTGCCCATATTAATAGGGCGATGACCAAGCCGGCGGTGGCACTACCGAAGTACAGGCCCAGGAAATAGCCAATCAGGATCAGTAATGCTCCCATGCCTATTGTCAGCACTACCGACCTTATCTGGTTGGACCTAATCTGTTCCCACACAGTCTAAGTGGCTTCTTACTGAGTGAAACTAACCTTGACTGGTTCTCTTTCGGCGGCTAGAGTAACCTCAAAGAATTCACCGGTCTTAAACCCGAACATGCTGGCTACAATGTTAGATGGAACCATTTGCGTCTGGTTGTTATATTTCAGGACTGAATCGTTGTAAAACTGGCGAGAAAAGCTTATCTTATTCTCGGTTGAGGTAAGCTCCTCCTGAAGTGCCATGAAAGTTCTGATTGGCTTTGAGGTCGGGGTAGCGTTCCACTACAGCCAGCAAACGGGATAAGGCTGAACTCAGCTCGCCTTCGGCCTTGGCTCGCTCACCGGCTCCCGCAGACGACGCTTGCTGGGCAATATTACGAGCTTTGGTTACTGCTTCCAGAGTTTCCCGCTCGTATTTCATATAGCCCTTGACGGTTTCCACCAGGTTGGGAATCAGGTCATGGCGTCGTTTTAGCTGAACGTCAATCTGCGCCCAGGCGTTCTTGACTTGGTTGCGCAGCCTGACCAAGCCGTTGTAGAGACTCCACAATACGATGGCAAGAACCACAACAACACCGATAATGATCCAAACTGCTACTGGCATATTAAACCTCCTTTAACTCAATTTCTATCACCGCTATATTCTAGCCCAAAGAACACCGCCTACACAAGCCATGTCTCTGGTAAGCTTTCTGCGCCACGACGATGAGAAAGCTCGGTTTATCCGATTGTTATATCAACCCTTTTGCTAATGTCCAGTCCGCCGGGAACATCGAGTTTGGCCGACAGATACCACTGGAGTCGTCGACGCGGAATTGCGCCCGTAACCGTCGCTACTGTCTGTGCGACCTTGAGCGCCTGACCTAGCTTACCTTCCGGCGTCTGTGGTCCCATACCTAGAATGTCTGCCGGTATCTTTATCTCGAAGTGATATTCTCGCCCCTCGCTGTATTCCTTTTCGCTATCTAGCTGCTGTTTGAAATCATAGATTCGCTGAACCGTCGACCCACCCCCGCTGCTCATTGTGCCTCCACCCCACGTCTTCCCATACGTTCTCCCCCCGCCCCAACCTACCGTGCCTCCGCTCCCCGTGGTTATCTCCTCGCCGATTAGCGATATGCTCACCTCCCTCGCCTGCGCTGGTTTCTTCAATGTTAGCGCAACATTGCCAGAAATGGTGTCTCCCGGAGCATAGTTGGTCTTTTGAATTGCGATATCAATTTTCCCTTTGCTGCCAAACATAGTCCCTCCTTCTCACGATTCCCGGGTCAGGTAGATTACCCACACCCTGGATAAATAATATTACTCTACTGAGATTGTTTCTTCAATCCCTTCTTCGCACTCACCAGTTCTGCCCTTGAACTGGTAGCTTGGCTCTATTTTTTAAGGGTGTTTATTGTCTAGCGCAAAGGGTTTGCCTAATCGTATCCGCTTTGCTTGGGGGCTTCAAATATTTCTTTTAAGAAGCTGGCAACGTGTCCCCGGGAATCATGTTTTGGCGGATGTTCCCCTGCCAGGCGTCTTATCAGTTGAGCGACCTCACCCCCGTCAAACCACAATCCATGTTTATCACGGCACATATCGATGAGGATTTCAGGCTGTCCGCCTATCGCTGTTTTTTTCATCTTGCGGCCGCAGATGGGGCACTTCCGTTTCTTTTCTGATGAAACAGCTTCTTGAGAGTTGAGGGTCCCATCAAAGAATGCCCCGGGCTCTTCAAGACCCTGCGACTTAAGCAAAAGCTCAAGCTCTCCCGAGTCAAACCACACCCCCTTGCAGCTATGACAATAATCAAGTTCAATATTGCGATACTCAACGACCATCATAGCGTCTTTACAAACGGGGCATATCATTATTTTCAGACCTCATCAGGTTATTTTAATAGTGTAGATGCTTGACGAAGTCATGTCAAGGTTGTTGTGTAAGCTTCAAAGTAGGCTGAAATCTTGAGGTGGCTTTAGACAATCTCTATCTCTATATCATCCACGCTCCGCACCACTTTTTTCAGATCAACCAGGGCTATGGTGCGCTCAGAAACATAATGACCGTAGGCTGAGGAGGTGAATATAGTAAGGCATCTCTTGCCATACATTGCGGGTGGGGCATCTGGCTGGTGGGACCTTATCAGGACGTTTTTGCCCAGGCGGGACATGATTTCCTCGAACCAGCCTCGTCCGAATTGAGGTCTCCCGGTATAGGGATCAATTCCGAGGAATTCTCCTTCCGTGTCCTGCCAGTCCCCCCAGGTTATTTGATGCCATTCGGCACTGCCTGGCTTAATGCTGTTGATATCTTCTAAACGTGATACATCGGGGAGTGCTCCATGCAGAGCAATGATTCCATTTGGCGTGGACACCGCAAGTGGCAACCTGGAAAGGACCTCGCTATATCGCTGGCGAAGTTCGGCATCCAGTCCTTCCCAGAAATCGGCAGGGTGGAAGCTGCCCACAGCAAAGCCTTCGTGATTTCCCATGAGCAGATAAAGAGAATGGGGGTGCTCAATTTTTTGCCCAAGCAAAAAGTTAATGTTCTCCAAAGAAGCGGGTCCCCGGTCAACATAATCCCCCAGAAAAACCAGCTTATTTTTCGGCTTGAGATACCTGTCGATAGTTTTCTCCGTGGCTTCAAGGTCACCGTGAGTATCGCCAACGAAAATGACTTTGCCGAACTTCAACTGTATCAACTTTGCCTCCGAGGCAAATCTCTTTTCCGCCTCGTTAAGCAACTCTTTTGTTTCTTCTCTGGTCATACCACGGAGCCTGTCGGTTTGAAGAAGTATGCGCTTTCATCAGCATAGATGTTTTCTGTGATAAAAAGCAATACTTGCTCTGGAAAGCCTCGCCAATAATTGTTTTTGCTTGAGTGCTTTTGATATGATGCGAGTATGAAAGCAGGCCTGGTCTATGACCCAATCTATCTGGAACACGATACCGGCGACCACGTGGAGAATTCTCGCAGGCTGGTAGAGGCGATGTCCTCATTTGAAAGAGACTGGAATTAAAGAGAAACTCACCTCTCTTGCCTGCGCGCCCTGCCTCGCTAGAAGAGCTGGAGATGATACATGCGTCGGAGTACATCTCCTATGTTAAGAGCAAAGCGGAAAAGGGTGGTGGTTGGCTTGACCCTGATACAGTAATGTCTCCGAAATCTTACGAAGCAGCCTTATATGCTGCCGGTGGGGTTCTGGTGGCTGTAGAAGCGGTGATGAAGGAGGAGGTGGATAACGCCTTTGCTCTGGTTAGACCACCAGGGCACCATGCCATTCAGGATCGAGCAATGGGCTTCTGCATTTTCAATAATGTGGCAATCGCCGCTAAATTTGCCCTGAGCAAGTTCAATCTCAACCGTGTTCTTATCGCTGATTTTGATGTCCATCATGGCAATGGGACTCAGGATGCTTTTTATTCCGATCCCAAAGTCCTTTACTTCTCCACCCACCAGTATCCCTTTTATCCCGGGACGGGGTGGATGGATGAAACTGGAACGGGTGCAGGAGAGGGCACTACGGTGAATTTTCCCATGGCTGCCGGCTGGGGCGATGAGGAATACTTGAGAGCCTTTAATGAAGTCTTGATTCCAGTAGCCCGGAGATTTCAGCCCCAGCTCATCCTGGTTTCTGCTGGTTTTGATGCTCATTGGGCTGACCACCTGGCTATGATGAAGGTAACTATCACAGGTTTTGCTCAAATGGCGATGATATTGAAAGAACTGGCTGCCGAACTATGCCAGGGACGTCTCGTTTTCACCCTGGAAGGTGGCTATAACCTTCGGGTGGTTGCTTCGTTCCATAAAAGCTGTCTTTGATGTGCTTCTGGGTAATTCGGAAGATAGATGACCCTTTGGGGAAAGCATCAGTGGCAAGAAAGCCCGAGGGATTTGACGAGCATATCGATGCAATAAAAAGAATACACCACCTAGCAGAAAACTAAATCAAAACTCAAAAATCAAAATACAAAATGGCAAGGTAATAAGTGACAAATTCTGAGCACAAAATTCGAAGCGAACCGGGTTGCAGTATCTAAATTTTGAATTTGTTTAGCTTCTAGCGCGTGGGTATTGGGAATTGGTTTGATATTTCTAACTAGGCAGTTCTCTTAGCCCAAGGCAGCAGAGCACTCCACTCCCCCTTTTCCCACACCACCAGCAGTTGACCAGCAATGCACAAGGAGGAATATATCCCAGTAGTAATGCCGACGAGGAGCGCCAATATCAAGTTACGGATAGTCACTCCGCCGAGCAAATAAAGCGCCACTATAACGAAAAGTGTAGCTAAACTGGTATTCAGAGAACGGCCCACAGATTCCATAATGCCACAGTTCGCTACTACTTCAAAATCACTGCTAACCCCACGTTTCAAATTCTCTCGAAGTCGGTCAAAGACAACTACGATATTATTCACACTAACACCAATAACCGCTAATACTCCTGTGATGAATAAGGCATCGACTTCTATGCCAGCTGCCCAACCCAGGATAGAGAACACGCCAATTACTATGATTAAATCATGGAGCAAAGCCAGAACAGCACAAATGCCCCAGCGGAAAGGCTTGGGCATCTTGCGGAATGCCCAGGATATATAGAGTAGAATACCTATCGAAGCAATGATAACAGCGATAATCGTGTTGCGTATTGTCGTAGCAGCTATGATCGGTGAAACTGTGTAAAGGCTGCTATCTGTAATATTGGTAGCCAGTCCTGCTTCCAATCCTGCCTTTAGCTGAGTATATTCGTCAGAAGATATTTCCTGAAGGCGAATGAGAAACTCTCCCCCGGCCAGCAGGCTGGATGGTTGCGCTACCATAACCCAAATCAGCCAACTCTTGGCGCAACTGGCTTAGCTCCACTTCCTCCTCAAACTGCAGGGTTATGGCAGTGCCGCTGCTGAAATCTATTCCCCACTTTAGCCCAAAAACAGCCAGGGAGATTATGCCTGCGATGATCAATATAGCCGAAATAAGAAAGAACCAGTGTTTTTTACCAACAAAATCGATCATGCCTCTAATACTCCATAAGCACGCGGGCTCTTTGCAAGGCCACTCCTCACAACTGTGCGCAGAAAAGCTCTGGTGACCACAACCTGACTGAACATGCTCAACGCCACGCCAATGAATAAGGTGGTGGAAAAACCTACCACCATGAAATTGCCGAATGTTTTGCCGAGCCAATAAAGAACAGCACAGGCAATAAAGACGGTTACATTTGAGTCCCAAATAGCTGACCAGGACTGAGTAAAGCTCTGCTCCACTGCTCTTTGCAGTGTGCTCCCACGCCGCAGTTCCTCTTTCAAACGCTCACATACAAGGACATTGCCATCTACCCCCATACCTACAGAAACGATGAAGCCGGCAATGCCAGGAAGTGTAAGGACCACCGGGATGAGCTTAAAGACAGCTAGGTTTAAGACTGTGTAAACAACAAGAGCCAAAATGGCTACCAATCCGGAAACACGATAGTAGATTATCATAAACAGGATTATCAAAGCAAAGCCGATTATCCCGGCGAGCAAGCTCTTCTTCAGGGAATCAGCCCCTAGAGTAGCCCCTATGTCCCTGCGCTCAACTATTGTCAGTGGAACATTCAGAGCACCAGAGTTCAACTGTATTGCTAACGTCTTGGCTTCATCCAGGCTAAAGTTGCCTTCAATTACCCCCTGCGCCTCGATCACTGCCTGCACCGTTGGTGCTGAGATAACCTCGTTGTCGAGGAATATGCCAAGAGGCTTATTTAAGTTGCGGGTGGTGATTTGCTTAAAAAGAATCGCGCCCTCTGCATTCCATTCAAAAGCTATCTCTATCTTATTTGTATTTGGGTTCAAACGCGGAGTGGCATTGGGTTTCAAATACTTTCCGGTAAGTTCTTCCTCTGTGCCATTGCTGCCAACTGCCTTGGCTACAACCCACGTCGTATTTCCAGTGGCATTAACCACCTGTTCTCGGAAATCCAACTCGGCAACTTGCCCAATAAGCTTAAGGGCTTCATCAATACTCTTCACTCCCGGAAGCTGAACTAGAATGAAACTACCCTGTTCGTTTTGCATTGTCTGGACTATGGGCTCACTGACGCCGTAAGCATTAACCCGCCGTTCGATTGTTTGTTTTGCACCCTCAAGAGCCTGGGCATCCGTCTGCGATGGATCTTTTTCACTCAAGTTAGCGCTGTAAATCACCTGGCTGCCGCCCTGGAGATCAAGTCCCAATGTGAACCCCGTGCGGCCTGGTATTCCCTGATTGGGCAAGACCACCCACAGGGTAAATCCAAAAAGAATTGCGATAAAGATGAGTAAACCGCTGCCGCCTTTCTTCAATTGATCACCTATCCTTCATGATATCAAAAAACAGGCAAAAAAGGTGCTAGGTACTCTTTTCATAACAAGCCGTCCCGCAATGTCGCCTCTCCAACTCCTTACGAACTAAGGCCAATGCTTCTTCTCTGGTGCTTAACTCACCGCTGGCATGAGCCTCGTTGACCATGGCCAGGAGTTTACCAATCAATGCTCCTGGTGCTAAGTCAAACTTGGTCATTATATCATCACCATCAATAAGTTTCACCGGCAAGATTTTGGCTTGCTGCTTGTCATGCTCTGCCAATATGTGGTTTATTAATTGGCAGTGTTTTCTCCATTCCTCCATAGATGCCAGGGGCCCGCGGCTGGCCAGATAATCGGCTAAAGCTAGAAGTAGAACATCAATGCCGGCCTCGCCCGTATCCCGAAAGTAGCGATAAATGGCCCGTTGGGTAGGCAATTCATCATTTGCCATTTGAGCTGGACGAAGGTGATGGTAGACAAAGCTTTCTACCAGTTTTATTTCCCGATTGCTAAATCGCAACCGTTCCAAAATGTTTACAGTCATAGCTGCCCCTTGTTTGGCATGCCCTAAGAACCTGGCTCTACCTGTATCATCAATAGACTTTGTCATTGGTTTGGCAATATCATGGAATAGCGCACCCAACTTAAGTAGAACCTTATGGTTACTTCCGCTGGAGACTTCCTCGGACAAGTGTCTGTCTATTGCGTCAGACCAGGGGGCGGTGGACAGCATGTCTTCGTTGCTGTACTCCCAATCGCTTTCCCTGAGGAGGAATTCTACTGCAGCTACGGTCTGTAGAGAGTGTTCGAAGACGTCCCAGAAGTGCACTGTTGGTTGCTCAACCCCCTTGCCCTCCGCCAACTCGGGGATTAGAGCAAGCAGCAGGCCAAGTTTATCCAAATATCTCAGGTAGTAAGCGGCCCGGGATAAAGTGAGCAAACGAAGTAACTCTTCTCTAACCCTCTCCCCGGGGATTTCAGTGATAGCCTGAGAATAGCGGTGGATTAAAGATTCAGTCCCTGGTTCTATAGTGAAGTTAAGCTCGGCAGCTAACCTCACTGCCCGCAAGAGTCTAGCGGCATCGGCTTCAAATATCGACTCGCTTACCCCTCGCACTATTTTTCCCCTCAGGTCCTCCTTGCCAGAAAAGGGGTCAATAAGCTTCAGCGGAGATCGCTTTTCAGCCACGGTGGCTGTTGATTTTCGGGAACTCAACTTGCTGGCTGCGGCGGCAGCAACAAATTGGCTGAGCTCCACAGCCATGGCATTTATGGTGAAATCGCGGCGGCCAAGATCAGATTTAATATCTCCGGCAAAAGAAGAAAAATCGAAATTCCACTCTGCACCATGCAACGTCCCCTCTTGTGCAGTCTTTTTTTGCCGCTCATCTTCAATCACCACCACTCTAGCTACATTGTTGACATCGTCAAGGAGCACAAATTTGCCCCCTATTTCTTTGGCTATTTTCCGGGCTATGCTTATGGCGTCACCGTTTACAGCAATATCTATGTCGTTGGTCTCTCTTTTCAAAAGCCGATCACGAATGAAGCCACCAACGATGTAGCCTTGTTTCTTCTGGATAGTTAATAAGTGGCATATCTTAGCCAGGATGGCAAGCAATCGGCCACTTCTTATGGAGGACATGACAGGGCATTATAGTTTGGGCAGCAGGAATTGTAAAGGTCTAGCGATTCTTCCTGAAGCAGGGTCATTTGGGCTCATAAATCGGAGTACGTTTCATCAGGACCATATCTGCCAGGGAGGGGATGGGTCGAATTAATTCATCTGCTATCCTTAGAACACCATGGGAAATAGAGAGCCAAAGACTCGACGGCTGGTTGAGTTAGGCGATTTCAACAATTCAAAGACCAAGCACTTTCTTGGGATTCTCGTAGTAGAGTTTTCTGAGAATTTCCTTATCCAAATTGAAGCCTTGATGTACCCAGTCCGATTCTCCAAACTCGCAGGTATATTCCGCCTTTTCATGAAGGTCAATATCACACCTCATCCTCTCATAGAGAAAGTCGAAGTCATTGTTGGCAAGACGCAGAATCATGTCAGAACCAAACAGGATTCTGTCTTGGTACTTTATGACAAAATTCTTTATCGTGTCCAGATCCTGCTTCAGGTACCGGTGATACCTGGCGATGCCGCCGCCCATGGAAAGGTCTATATATAAGTTCGGGTGTTTGTCCAAGAGCTCGGCAATCTGGTCAAGATGAATTCCGTTCATTATTGTTGAACCGTAATGAGCATGGATGAAGGTAACTTCTGGGAAATCCCCGTATACTTGGTCCAGCTGGTCTTTTAACTCGGGAATATTAATAATGCTACCGTGGATCAAAACGGGCACCCCGTACTCACGTGCCTTCTCGTAAACCCTGTACATGTTTTCTGAATTGAGAGGTTCATCGTAAAAGTCCGGGTGGCCACCGATCAGCTTTATTCCCTTTGCTCCTTGCAAAATATACTGCTCAACAAGCTCGGCAGCATGCGGATCAGCTTCATCAATTGTGCAGAATGGTATAATTTGGTCGGGATACCGCTTAGCGGCCGCTATCAAAAATGCCCAGTGAACCTTGTAAAACTTGTTGTCGGGCGGGGAACCGGTGGGGAGGAACACAACTTTGGAAACGCCGAAACAACCAGCGGCTTTCAAAAACAGGCCGATATTACCCCCGACTCGGTAGTGCTCATGCATATCGATCTTCCCGTAAAGCCCGTCGAGATACAATTTGTCTTTAACGGCTAGGAATTGTTTTGAGATGAGCCTGGCCTTCCTCTCGTTCATTCTGTCATCACTCTGAGAAGAAGTGGGGACAAGACTCAGCATCTCAGCGAAGGCGAGATAGGGATCGTCCACTGGTTCTAGGAAGTCGTCTTCACTCACGACGATTCCATTAGTGACAAACAAGTCCTGCAGATACTCACCCAAGCTCTGTGGGCGCGGGCGCAAATCCTGGACAGCCACGTAACTGATGGCGATTATGGCGATTGCAAGCAGGACGAGAAGTGACTTTCTAACCATATCTCGCTCTTGCCAAATAGGTCATTCGGGCAACCGGTACAACCCGTGTTCTCTCAAGTAATGTGGGGAAGACAACAACCAATCGTCAGCTACGACGAACAGAATGTCCAAACAACCCCTCCTTGCCGGTGGTAATCGACGCCTGCTATGGATTGTCCCCTCTGTCTTTTCGTCGCTGTTTCCAAAGGCCAATGTCTCTGTCTTAGCTGGTTCGGTCGGTGTTCGGGCTGATTCTATAGCACAACCATGGCAAAGTCAATTGGGTTTCTTTGTTGGTCTCCAGCTTGCCGAAACTATCGCGGTATCCGTACAACAAAGAAGGTGACTCCCTTTCCACCTCTGTGTGGACGCAGACTGTCAGGGAGTTCCTGTGGCTGCGTTTGGCCTCCTCAAAATGGTGGCTTTGCTAGGTATGGGAGATTATTATAGCTTTCTGACGCAGGTCCTTACTCGTTGCCGGAGCAGAGGCGCCACCTTTCTATGCTCTCGCCTGTCTTGCACGGCATTATTATTTTGACTTATAGATCGGAGTGCATTTCATCAGGATAACGTCTGCCAGGGAGGGAAAAGGTCGAGCTAGTCTATCTAATATCTTCAGAAGAGCATAAGAAACGGAATGGGGAAGTCTGGAAAGAAAACTGCCCCACAGAGGAAGTCCAAAAAAGAGGGATATGCCCTTTGCTTTCCTAATCTCGAAATGCTGCTTCACCAAGCTGCTGAGGAATGGGTAGTCAAATTTATATTTGTGGTCTGGTGGTAACTCCCAGGGCTTCCTTTCCTTAGCCAGAGAAGGGGCAAGGAACTTCGTCAACGGATATAACTTCTTCCCCAGGCGGAAACCCAGACTATTGAAGTTAGCTATGGAGATTATCATCTCTCCGTCAGGCTTAAGCACGCTGGCAATTTCCTCCATTGTTTTGCTGGGGGACAGAAAATGGTCCAGCGCTCCCTTACACATGACTTTGTCAAAGGAATGCGGCTTAAACGGTAGATTCTCCCCTATTCCCTGGGCTAGGGCTACCCGGGCATTACTTCTGCTAAGATGCTCTTTGGCTCGGGCTATCATCACGCGGGAAGGTTCCAAGCCAATAACCTGTGCTCCTTTTTCCCATAGCCGTGCCCCATCAACAGCCCTGCCACAGCCGACATCCAGTATTAGTTCACCGTGACCGGGGGCTACTTCTTCCAGAGTCAAATGGAGCATTTGCTGGAACAAGAAGTCCAGGTTAGGGTAGACCACGGCAGGGACCACATCGTCGTCATTCCATTCCAGATCAATCTTCTTCGTATTGTGGTCTTGTATCATGGTTTGGATTCGCAATTCCTGTCGCGGGGTTATCAAGTCTACACGGAGCCGCAGTTCGATCGGCTTCATTTGACCTCCTGCCAGCAAGAATATTGGTTGAGTCTGTAAACAGCTTTGGCGGCACGTTCCATGGAACAGAAGACCGGGACGGAAGCTGCGAGGAGTTTCTGCTCTATCTCCAATCTCTCTGCTTCGGCAGAGCCAGGCGGCAAAACGACTATTATGGGTTTATTCTGCCTCCTTGCAAGCTCTATGAAGAATTCATTTATTTCCTCCAGCCCTTTCTGAGAGTAAATTGGTAAGAGAATCTCTATGTCCTCTTGGATTAAGACAATGTCGCTGATGGGATCTGCTACCACCAAATCTATGGCTTGAAATAGGGCTGCTAGACCTCGGAATTGTGCCTGGCTTACATCTACCGGATTACGCAGGATGCCACCCACTTCTCCCAGGAGCTTGCTCAATTCTTGCTTTGTCTCAGAGGAGAGAGGTGGGACCTCGAGTCCATTCTCCACGCAGGCATCGCCAGCAGCTACCGAGTTGCCGCCGCCTCCGTCAGCTAAACCACCGATAATGGCTGCTCTGGTACCTTGCACGTGTCCAAGCTGCTGGAAAATAAGCAGGGTATCTGTCAATTCCTCCAGACCGTGCACTTCTATGGCACCAACCTGCGTCAGCATCGCTGACCAGATGGCTGCTGAACTGGCTAGAGAACCAGTGTGGGACATAGCAGCCTGAGCGCCAGCTTCTGTTCTCCCTCCTTTCCAGACAATCAAGGGCTTTGTCCTGGCTACTTCTTTCATAGTGTTGAAAAGACGGGTTCCATCTCTTGTTCCCTCGAGGTATGCACCAATCACTTTGGTCTTGGGGTCGGCAGCCAAGTATTGCAGAAAATCGCTGGCATCCAAATCAATGCCATTACCGAAGCTGACCCCTTTGCTGTAGTTGATGTGGCGGGCTATCCCGATTGTCACTAATTTGGTGGCGATGCCGCCACTTTGGGAAACGAAACCCACGGAACCACTTTCACCGAGTATCCCCATGAGGAATGGGATTCTGTGTTCCGGGCAATATACACCTATGCAATTTGGGCCGATAATACGAACGTTTCCCTGTCGTGCTTTCTTAAGCATCTGTTCTTCCAGCTTGCGCCCTTCTTGTGTATCCATCTCGCTGAATCCAGCGGTGAAGAAATGGACAGCTTTGACATTTTTGGCCGCACAATCATCGAGGAGCTCCAACGCAGATTGTCGAGGAACGGCTACAATAACGTAATCTATTTCTCCAGAGATCAGCCGGAGGTTGGGCAAAATCTCGAGGTCGGCGATGCGACCACCGCTGGAACCAACGGGATAAATGAGTCCCGGGAAACCAGCAGAACGCAAGTCCCCTACCCATAGAGAGCCGGCTTTTATTGAGGTAGCTGATACACCCACGACGGCAATAGACTTGGGGTAAAAGATAGGCTCGAATTCCTTAAGCTTTTCCTCGAACAAAGTGAAGCCTCGGATACCTCAATATGTCTGGTGAAAACCACATTTGGCAACTTCTGGCTATTGAGACAGCGGCCTTTAGATTGTCATTCCAGGATTATTCGGGCATCAACAGCTACAGCTTTATCAGGATAGGCGAATATTGGATTCAGGTCGAGCTCTTTTATTTGGGGATTCTTCTCGACAAACTGAGACACCTTGACTATTAGCTGTTCCAGTGCCGGGATGCTGGCTGGCTTTTGGCCCCTGTAACCCTGCAGTACGGGATATCCCTTTATTTCTTAATCATTTCCCGGGCATCCCTTTCAGTAAGCGGGACTATTCTGAAAGAGACGTCCTTTAACACCTCTACCAGTATACCGCCGAGACCAAACATGAGCACAGGGCCGAATTGAGGGTCCTTGCTCATTCCCACAATCACTTCTACTCCCGGCGGAGCCATGCGTTGCACAGATACACCCTCAATTTGCGCTTCAGGGTATGCTTTCTTGATGGATGATACGATCTCGCTGTAAGCCTTCCCTACTTGAGCGGCGTTGGCTAGTCCTAATTTAACGCCGCCGGAATCGCTTTTGTGAACCACATCGGGGGAGCTTATTTTCAGCACCACCGGGAATCCCATTTCCTTGCTTATGGCAACAGCCTCCTTTTTGCTTCGGGCTAGCTTCGCTTCAACAACGGGTATCCCTGCTTCCTTAAGAAGCTCCTTGGATTCAACCTCGGTCAACAGATTTTGGCTCTTTGCCATCGCTTATCTCCTTCCACGGGCGTGATTATTCAAAATTGGCCCTTTATTGTAACCCGTTGTTCATTTTTTCTCCAGCGGGTTTGCGGTTTGACTTGTTCACTAGGGCATAGAAGACAGTCTATCACCTTGGCTTGCACAGGACCTCCTTGACCTTCAACTCAAAGAAGTCGTGAGTGTGGGCTGGCTTGATAACCAGTGCGGTATCTGCTCCGCTCCCAGTGCCGCCGATAGAGATTACCTCCTCGTCTGTCCTTATGAGACCGGCATCGGCGGCCATAAGGGCTATCTCACAAGCCACTTTGGTGCCCTGTCCAAAGACCCTCAGGGTCTGAGCTATGATCTCATCCACCTGATAGCTATTGAATCTCCGGCGAACTGCCCTGCCTACTCCCCCAAAGGCGTGGGTGGCAGTCAGAATCAATCCGCCCTTCTCCAGTATCTTGGCTCTGTTTTGTGGGGTTAATTCCTGAGCATCGGGGGCTGGAAACCCGGTAGCATGAGTAACCACCACTACCTTATAGTTGGCGAGCAGCTTCACTGCCTTAACCCCGGTTTCCCCGCTGGTGGAGGCCACCACTATGGTTTTTATTCCTAACTGCTCGGCTCTCTTCTTCGCTATTTCCAGGGTTTTCTCAGTATTGGCACTGCCGGGCTCAGGAAAATAGACACTCTGGATTTCCATCATATCGGAGTTGACACCTCCTTCTCTATTATAATATCTTACCAAATAAGGAAATGAGCATCATTTTTGTTCACGGTTCAGGCGCTTGTGGGGATATCTGGCGCTATCAAACCGACTACTTTCCGGATAGCCATGCTGTCAACTTACCCGGACACCCCCGTGGCCAAATCCTTAAGAGCGTAGAGGAATGTGCTGACTGGCTCAGGAAATACGTTAAAAAAAGGGCATGTAAAGAAGTGGTCCTGGCTGGACACTCCTTCGGCGGGGCTATAGCCATGATGTATGCCCTCAAATACCCCCAGGAGCTGAAGGGGATTATCATCATAGGCAGTGGCGCTAGGCTCAGAGTTCACCCTATGTTTTTGGCTCCCTGTGAAGAGGCTATCAAGGGAAATCCTCGGAAGTGGTATCGACTCGTTGAAGAGATGTATCGCTTAACACCGGAGGATTATAAGAGGGAAGTCGTGGAAAAACAGAAGGCTATTGGTCCTGCCGTCATGCTCAACGACTTCCTGTGCTGCGATAAGATTTGACATAACGGACAGAGTCCACGAAATAAAGCTGCCGGCACTTATCATCTGTGGGGAATTGGACGAAATGACGCCGGTGAAATACGCCAATTATCTAGGAGCCAAGATCGCCAACTCGAGGGTGGTGATTGTTCCTAAGGCTGGCCACTTTGTACTTGCTGAGAAGCCAGAAGTGGTCAATAAAGCCATAGAGGATTTCCTTAAGGGGATATCCTCTTAGATTCCTTGGTCTTTGCCTCAAGACCGAGCATTTGCAGGTATCTGATTTATCAGGCACAATATAATCAGCCTTGAGGCGGGGGGAAATGGCCAAGTATATAATTGCCCATGACGTGGGCACCAGCGGCAATAAAGCGGTGCTGGTGGATACTGAAGGGCATGTCCAGGGTAAGTGTTTTGAGCCTTATCAGACCTATTATCCGAGTCCGGGCTGGGTGGAGCAGGAGCCTGGGGACTGGTGGCGGGCGGTGTCAAAAACTACCAAACTTCTCCTTGAACATACAGGCGTGCCACCCGGCGATGTGCTTTGTATTACCTATGCCACGCAGATGCTGGGCATCATCCCCATGGATTCCAAGAGCGGCCCATTGCGGCGGGCCATAATCTGGATGGATTGCCGGGCCGGGGAACAGGCAGAGCGAGCGATGAGGAAATTTCTGGGTCCCCGTGTTTTTGCTCTGGTTGCCGGTGCTGTGTTGTGTGGCAAGGACGGCATCCCCAAGCTGTTATGGCTCAAAACTGAAGAGCCTGACATCTATAACAGGATGTGCTGCTTTCTCGATGTTGCTGGTTATCTCTTTTACCGCGGCACGGGTAACATGGTCATGGAGTGGACAGGAGCCTCGGTCTTTGGGCTTGACTTGAAGAAGAAAACCTGGCTGGAAGGCATATTCCGTTATGTTGGGCTTGACCCTCACAAGTTTCCTCCCCTGGTGCGGCCGATTGACAAAGTCGGTGAGTTGACACGTGAAGCTGCCGATGAGTGCGGACTGTTGCAGGGAACCCCGGTTATTGCTGGGGCAGGAGATGCTCCCTGTGCTGCAGTCGGGGCCGGTGCCGTTGGCGAAGGCGAAGGGCATGTCTATCTCGGTATATCCGGCTGGGTGGGTGTGGTTACGAGGCGTACGCCCCGGGGCAAATGCGGGGCGGCCACCGTTCAGTCGGCAGATCCCGATAAAACGTTTTTGTTTGCTGAAACGGAGGCGGCTGGAGGTTGCATCCAGTGGATTGCTGACCAGTTCTACAAAACTGAGAAAAAGGACCCCAATATCCCCAACGTCTACGCTCTTATGGATAACGAAGTTGCCAGAATTCCACCTGGCTCGAACTACCTGCTGTTTACTCCCTGGATCTACGGTGAGAGGGCGCCCATAGATGATAGTTATGTGCGTGCTACCTTTCTCAATTTGAGTGCTGAACATACTCGAGAGGACATGCTGCGGGCAGTCTATGAGGGCGTTGGTTATAATATCAGGTGGATTGTGGAAATCGTGGAGAAGGAATTCAAGTTTCCTCTCCCATGTCTCAGGGTCATAGGTGGTGGGGCGAAGGGCAAGCCCTGGATGCAGATTCTAGCCGATATAACTCACAGAAAGATTGAGACTGTCTGTGAGCCGCAGGAGGCGGGAGCGGTTGGGGCGGCACTGGTGGCAGCGGTGGGAATGGGCATATATCCGGATTTTGAGTCGCTGAGAAAGGTGGTCAAAGTAGATAGTGTTTATGAACCGCAGGCAGCAAATTCCGAGATTTACGACTCTCTTTTTTGTCGTTTCCAGGATGTTTACCATAACCTGCGGAGTTTTTACAGAAAACTGAACAAGGAAAGGTTCGACAGATGTGATCGTTCAGATATGTAAACCCAATAGACGAGGCTGCTTAAAAATGTAGTGCGAGGCTTTAGCCTCGTGCTGCACGACCCTGAAGGGTCGCACTACAGAATTTGTACGTGAGGAATTTCTGGGAGAGACAGGACAAGTCCGAATCGAAAGCTGCGGCGAAATTAAGCAGCCTAATACATCAATAAGGAGGTGTTTAGATGGAAATGCAAGAAATTCTCGGACTTCCCTTAGCTTTGCCGGATGGTGTGGACTACGATGACTATGTCATCGGTACATATTTAGTGTCCTATTCGGCAGCGCTTCCCATCCCCATTATAGCGCCCATGCTGGCGGTGGAGCAGAGCACAGGCACCTGGGTGCCGGTACCAGGTGAGACCCTGGAGGTTCGCTGCCAGCACATTGCCAAGGTAATCGGGGTCTATGAGGTGCCGGACTATGAGTCCACCGTGCCTCCTAACCTGCAGACCAGGCAGTGGTTTGTGCAAATAGCCTACCCGGAGGTTAACATAGGTGAGCAGCTACCAATGCTCCTAACCACAGTGGTGGGCAATATTTCCATGGGCGGCGATATTAAGCTGGTGGACATACGCCTCCCGAAGAAGTATGTAGCCGGCTTCAAGGGCCCCAAATTCGGCATTGAAGGAGTAAGAAAGATCCTGGGAGTAAAGAAGCGCCCCCTGCTCAATAACATGATTAAGCCCTGCACTGGTTATCGTCTGAAGGTCGGGGCAGATTTATTCAGAAAGGCGGCGCTCGGCGGCTGCGATATCATCAAGGATGACGAATTGATAGCCGATGCTTCCTTCAATTCGGTACTGGGGCGAGTCAAACGCTATATGCAGATTGAGAAACAGGTGTACGAGGAGAAGGGGGAACATACCCTCTATACCGTGAACATAACCGATAAGATCCCGAAGGTTTTCGAGAACGCCAGGCGTGCTGTGGAGCTGGGATGTAATGCGCTAATGATAAATTATCTGGCCGTCGGTTTTCCCGTGATGCAGGCACTGGCTGAGGACCCCACTATCAATGTTCCCATCCTTGCCCACATGGATGTTGCCGGTGCCCTGTATATGTCGCCATGGCATGGCCTAAGCTCTCATCTTGTCCTGGGCAAACTGCCGCGCCTCGCCGGTGCTGACATCGTCGTCATCCCCGCCCCTTACGGGAAAGCGCCGGTGATAGATTACAAGTTCCGAAATGTGGCCAGAAACCTGGCATTCCCCCTGTATCACCTCAAACCGACTTTTCCCATGGCGTCTGGAGGTATCACGCCGTCCATGGTACCGACGGTGATGGCGGCCCTGGGCAATGACATCGTCATCGGCTCTGGTGGTGGTATCCATGCACATCCCAAGGGGCCAGTCGCCGGCGGCAAAGCATTCCGTCAGGCAATCGATGCTACTATGAAGGGCATACCTTTGTCAGAGTATGCCAAGGACCACCAGGAGCTGGCAATTGCGCTTAAGGAATGGGCAGACCCGTTCAGCAAGGGCATCACATTTTAGATTTTAGAAAGGAGGAGGAAAATGTCCAAGGTAACAGTTCTAGGTGGGGGTGGTGCTGTGGGTAGCATAGCTACAAAAACGCTGTCATCAAGCGGTGTATTCTCCGATATAGCGGTCGCCGACATCAATATGGCAGCGGCCAGGAAGGTGGTCAAGGAAGCCAGAGGAGCTAAACTCACTGCTGTCGAGCTTGATGCCGAAAGCCCGGAGAGCATCAAAAAGGCGATTGCTGGCTCGGCGGTTGTTCTCAACTGCGTTGGGCCTTTTTACAAATATGGCCCCAGTTATATTAAAGACCGTGATAGGAGCCGGCATAAACTATGTTGATGTCTGTGATGATTTTGACGCTACTGAGGCGCTTCTGGCCATGGATGAAAAGGCGAAAAAGGCTGGGGTTTCGGCGCTTATCGGAATGGGCAGCTCTCCTGGAGTGGCGAACGTGCTGGTGAGGTTCTGTGCCGATTCCCTGCTGGATCAGGTAGAGGCGGTGGATATATATCATGCCCACGGGGGTGAGAAGATAGAGGGGGCAGCGGTGGTGAAGCACAGAATTCATTCCATGAAAATGGACATACCGGTGTTCCTCGATGGCAAGTTTACCGCTGTTAAACTCTTTGAGGACAGCGGCAGGGCGCTGGAAGAAGAGGCCGAGTTTGAGAATGTCGGCACCTACAGAGTCTATGCTTATCCTCATCCTGAGACGATAACTCTGCCCAAGTATCTGAAGGGTGTGAAACGGGTGACTAATCTCGGGCTGGTGCTGCCGCCGGCTTACGCTGAGTTGATTAAAGGAATGGTGAGGCTGGGAATTACAGATGAGGAACCGGTAGAAGTCCAGGGGCAAAAGGTTATTCCCTTGGAATTCGCCGTCGCTTTCATACTGGCTCAGAGAAAAAGACTGATGAAGGAGGCGGGCATTACCGAGCCCATGGGGTGCTTGAAGATTGTGGTGAAGGGTTATAAGGATGGTGGCAAAGACACCTATATTTTCTCAATGTCTTCGAGGGGACAGGGGATGGGTGAAGGCACCGGTATCCCGGCGGCGATAGGCGCCATAATTATGGCTACCGGGAAGATTAAAGAGAAAGGAGTTCTCCCGCCCGAGGCCTGCGTCAATCCCATGGATTTGCTTGAGCTCGCCAAGACTTCAGTAAAAGCCGCTGGCGGTAAGGGTTTTCCTATTGTGATCGAGCATATCGATAAGGATGGAAAGTCGCAGAGGATGAATTTGTTTGGATAAGGAATCAGAGGCAATTCTTAAAACATAAAGATGCAGCAAGCAATCGGCGAATATAAAAGCTATAAATATAGATGGGTCGTTCTGGCCGTCTATATGTATATATCCGCGCTTACTCAGCTGTACTGGCTGAACTTCGCAGCCATCGACACCTTTATCGAAGAACGTTTCAGCATAACGGCAAGCAGCGTTATGTGGTTCACACTCGTTTTTCCTTTAGTACAGGTTTTATTATCCATGCCTGCCGGTATGGTTATCGATAGGAAAGGATTCAAATATGGTGTTGGCATAGGTGCGCTCTTTACCGGTGTTTTTGCCATGCTCCGCCTGGTGAATACTGACTCTTTCACCGTTCTTCTGATATCCCAGATAGGAATTGCAGTAGGACAACCTTTTGTACTAAACGGCGTTACCAAGCTTGTGGTAACCTGGTTTCCACAGAAAGAAGAGGCAACTGCGGTGGGGCTGGGCTCCCTGGCACTGCTGGTCGGTATGATGGTGGGATTGGGAGCAACGCCGGCGCTGGTGCAATACCTGGGATTCGAGACCATGCTGCTGATATACGGCGTCCTGGGCATTCTGGGTATCTTATTATTCTTCTCACTGGTGAGACCTCAGGCCAGCGACCCCTCGCCAGAGAAGTAGAAGCTCAGCAGGAAATCACGGGCTGGCAAGGTATTAAACACATTCTGAAGATGAGGGACTTTGTAATTCTCGGCTTTATAGCCCTGATAGGTATCGGAGTCTTCAACGGGCTGGCTACCTGGCTGGAAAAAATACTAAATGAACTCCATCAGATTCCACATGACTGATGCCGGTATTATCTCCGCAATACTGGTTCTCAGCGGCATAGTCGGTTGCATCGTCATCCCGTTGGTTTCGGACAAAATAATGAGGAGGAAGCCATTTCTACTGCTGGCATCGGCAGTTGGGGCTGTGTGCATCATCGCACTGATGGTGGCCAAAGGTTATGCGGCGAACATGGTCAATGCTATATTCCTGGGCTTCTTCCTGATTTCCGCATTGCCCATAATGCTGACGATGTCTGCTGAGATTACCGGCGCCCGGTTCGCCGGTATTTCCGTTGGTTATTTGCAGCTCCTGGGAAATGCTGCTGCCGTAGCCATCGTTCCTATAATGGAGTCCATGCATGGCATCACGGGACAGTATATCTTGCCGCTGGCATTCATCGCCGGACTGTTGGGCATATCCTTCATACTGGCGCTATTGATAAAAGAACCTGCCAGGAGCCAAAAGGGCTAAGGCTATCCCCCAGTTTTTTGGCGGATTTCCGCAAGTTTTCTCGGAGGGCTCCGCTACTAGTTGGTCCCTTGTTACCCGACAACTCTCAGATGAGGACTTATGCCTTGAGAATCTCCTTGTGTCGCAGGGCGCGCTCCAGGGAGGGTTGCATCTTCATGTCGCGGAACTCGGTGATGGCAAAGTCAAGATGCTCTAAGGCTTCCTTTTTCTCGTCCGGGTAGTGTTCCAGCGATAGCTCCTTGTATTAAAAAAGAGTATCGTTTAACCTGCCAGGTTTTAGGCATGCCCGGTTTTGTTTAGCGATATTGGATGTAGTTCCTAAATGCAGCTTAGCGGCCTGCCGAGAAAATAACCGACTGCATCATGATTTTGCCATTATGGATATGAAACGTGTCCCCGGCAAATGGGAATGTCGGAAGCGCCGTCCAGAGGAGATAAACATATTCGCCCTGAATCTCTTGCTTAGTGGTTTTGAAGTTAGCTAGCGCTTCGGGCGGGAGCATCTTCATCATCGCCGCAAAAGCCGCTTTGATACGTTCCGGCCCCTTGTACGTCTCGGTAGGCGTAAAGAGGACCGAATCCTTGGTGTAGTCCTTCACGAGTTCGTCAAGGTTGCCCGACGTTAGTGCTTGTCCGTGATGCTGCATTACCGCTTCGGTTGTTGCTTTTACCATATTGAACCTCCTTTATCAATCGTCTTCACTTAAAGAGAGTTATGACACACTGGGCATTTTTCGTGGAGAGAGTTTCCGCATTTTCGACCTGGCAATTTGGGCACTTCATCAGCGATACCCTCCCACCGAGTTACAGTCTATGACCCTCAAGTAGGAATGTCAAGTACCTCACGCGCGAGTCATTCCTTGGATAGGAGATATTACTCTAGCGTCTCGATAATAACCATCTAGGATCTACGCCTTCAGTATTTCTTTATGCCTCAGCGCTCGCTCCAGTGAGGGCTGCATCTTCATGTCCTGGAACTCTTTGATGGCAAAGTCCAGGTGCTCCAGCGCTTCGGCTCGCTCATCCGGGTAGTGCTCCAGAAGTAGCTCGGCAAGCTGGAGGCGGGTGAGCGCCAGCTCCGGCCGGAACCTCATCTCCGTGCAGACCTTGATGGCTTCTTGATAGTATTTGCGGGCTTCATCAGGTCTGCCCAGGAAAGCCGCTGCGGCTCCCAGGTGGCGGCCTGTGCATGTGGTGAGCCACAGTCCACTCGTGATGCTGCTGCTGCCAGCCAGTCGGCGAAGGAGCAGCTCAGCCGCCGGGCGATGTCCCGCCAGCACCGCGGCTTCCAGTGATACGATATCCTGGGAACTGTCGGTCTCGTCCTCGGCCGAGCCAATGCCGGGGCGTGCCACGACCAGCCGTTCCAGCATCTCCGCCACCTCGGCATATCGGCCCAGGTGTGCCAGGCAGATACAGAATCAGCATCTCAGCGCCCATGTTCCGGGAGATGTTTCTCGAGCCCTGAAGGATGGGCTCAAGGGCCCGGCCAGCGTCCCCGAGATGCACCCGGGCAGGCTAGTACCCAACTTGCCCACACCACTGCGAATTCAAGGATGCCCAGCTCCTCGGCGCGGGCCAAAATGCGGCGGCGGATTGCTACCGCCTCCTCCAGACGCCCGTCCCAGATGGCCATGATGGCGTCATTCACCATGGACAGGATAAGCAGGTTCGGCTGTCCGCTGCGTTCGGCCAGTGTCCGCATCTCAGCCATGATGTCTTCAGCGCGGCGGCGCTGGCCAAATTCCAGGAACGTCTGCACCATAAACCACAGTACCCAGATGAGTATTATAGGTTCACGCCAGCCCGGGACTGTTCCGCCAGCTCCTCTGCCAGGCGCAGCCGCTCCTCGTCATGCTGTGGCGCTGACAGGTGCGAAGAGCCAGAACCCAGGCTATCCACCAGTACGTGTCGGGGTCTCCCAGACGACGGGCCAGGTCCAGGGCTCGGCTGAGGAGAACAACCCCTTCTGGTGAAGAGCTAACTCCAGACCGCTTCACATAGCCCAGCATGGCATCCGCCCAGGCACGCTCCACCGTCTCTGGTTCGGCGTAGCGGTCGGCTCGAGCGGCCCACTGTGCCGCCTCGGGAGAAGCCATCAATATCGTTCCATAGACTCCTAGTCCCTTCATCGCCAGCAGGCAAGCCCGGGACGCCCGCGTGTTGTCAGCGATAGCCTCAGCCAGGGACAGCGCCTGGGGCGCCTCAGTGTCGATAATGCGTTGATGCTCGCCGGCGAGGATTAAGGCATCGCCCAGAGCCAGGAGCAGGTCACACCGCTTGGCCTTGTCCTCCGGGTCCAGCACCTCCTGGACCTTGAGCGCCTGCTCCAGCAGCCTTACCGCCTCTCCATAGGCGTAAACGTCCGTAGCCCTTTTGGCCGCCATCTCGCCGTATTCAACCGCCTTTGTCAAGGTCGGCCGGGTCGGTGGAATGGGAGAAATGCTCGGCCAATTCGGTGGCGTGTTCCTCGAGGCGCTTGGCGTACAAGGTTTCGAGGGAGCGTGCTACCTGCTGGTGCAACTTCAGACGCTGCGGGGCAATCATCTCCTCATAGAGCGTCTGGCGGAAGAAGGCGTGCGTGAAGCGGTAGCGTACCAGGCCCACTCTGGGAACGCTCTTCCAGTATCGACAGTCGCACGGCCTCCTTGAGGGCGTTGACAAAGACATCTTCATTTATGCCAGCCACGGCTTTAAGAGTCTCCAGGGCAAACTCCCGGCCGATAACGGAGGCCACGGCAAGCAGCTTGATTACACTCCGGACTGAGCAGGGACAGGCGCTTGCCGATGACATCTCGTAGCCCTTCGGGGATGCTCATCTCCAGCGGGGTATCCCTGGTCGGCCGCCAGCCTCCCTCTTTCCGGGTAATGAGTCCCTCCTCGACGAGATAGCGCACCACCTCCTGCACAAAGAGGGGATTTCCTTCCGTCTGGCGGTGCACCGCCTCGGCCAGTCCCCAGGGGACACTTTCCCGGGTAATGCTCTCCAGCATGCGCCGGACCTCATCGGCATTCAGGCCGCGCAGGAGGACGCGGCCGTAGGTGGAGACACGCCTCAACTCAGCCAGCGCCGCCGATAAAGGATGGCTGCGGTCCACCTCCACGTCCCGGTATGTACCTACTATCAATAGTCTGGCACCAGCCAGATTACGAGAGACATGGGTCAGCATTTCCAGGGTGCCCTTATCGGCATCGTGCAGGTCTTCCAGAACAACCATCATCGGCTGGACGGCAGCGGCATTGGATAGGAAGCCGGTAACCGCCTGCATCAGCCGGTATCTTTCCTCTTCGGGGTCTTTCTGGGGTCGGAGTTTAATCTTGAGCCGTTCCCTTATCTCGGAGATGATGCGGGCCACATCGGCAGCGCCAGTGCCCAGCTCTTTCCTGAGGTCTTTGACCTCGCGGGTGAGCACATAGGAGCGCAATGCCTCGACGAAGGCCAGGTAGGGCAGTGATAGCGAGCCTGCCTCGTAGCAGTGGCCGACCAGCGTCCGCCCACCGCGCAGGGTGACATAGGTCGATAATTGCTCACACAAGGCGGTCTTGCCGATGCCCGGCTCGCCCGTCACCATCATCAGGGCACCCTGCCCCGATATAGCGCCATCAAAGGCCGACTTAAGCTGTTTTAACTCTGGCTCGCGGCCGACGAATACCCTCCGGTAGAGGGGATTTTCAGCGGGGGCTTCCCGCGATGGTTCTTTTATCTTGCCTGCCTCGATTGCTTCCAGGGCCTGGAGGACAACCGCGGCCGACTCCGGACGTTTCTCAGGGTCTTTCTCCAGTAACTGCAGAATGAGCGTCTCCAGAGCCGGGGGCAGGTCGGCCCGGTGCCAGGTGGGTGATACCGGCGGCGTATTGATATGCTGCCCGATGATGGCTACCGAATCGTCCCCCACAAAGGGTGGACGGCCGGTCACCATCTCGTAGAGCATTGCCCCCAATGAATAAAGGTCGGCTTTGGCGGTCACCTTACCGCCCATGGCCTGCTCCGGCGGCATATAGGTCACCGTACCCACCATCATGCCGGACTGGGTCAACCGTGAGAAGGTCAACCGCCAGAGCCAGACCGAAGTCGCCTATCTTGGCGGTGCCGTCGGCACTGAGCCAGACATTGCCGGGTTTTATATCGCGGTGGATGATTCCTTTGGCGTGGGCAAACTCCAGGCCCCGGCAGACAGCCTTAGCAATACCGATTGCCTTCTCGATGGGCAGGCGGTGCTCCGGGGCTTTCTCAATCAAGCCTTCGACATCACCACCAGGCATGACAGGGATAACGATGTAGGGCTGTCCTTCATGGTCCCCCAGATCGTGGATAGTAACGATGTTGGGGTGGTCGCCGAGCCGGCCCATCGCCCGGGCTTCGCGGGTGACGCGGGTTCGGGTGGCGTCATCCAGTTTCTCGGTCTTGATGAGGGCAAAGGCCACATCACGGTCAAGGAGCGTATCATGGACGAGGTAGACCTTCTTCTTGCCCCCCTCCCCGAGGAACTTCTTCACCTGGTAACGGCCATTGGCAAAGGAGGTGGGCTCAGGTGAGGGTGGGAATGTTTCAGGTGCCGGTTCAACAAGAGCATGGCCGCACTCATGGCAGAAATTAACATTACTGGGGTTCTTGTGACCGCAGCTTGGACAAGTCAATTCTGCTTGAAGCGGCTGACCGCATTCACCGCAGAACTTCACACCTTCAGGATTATCAGCCTGACACTTGGCGCACTTCATCAGCACTGCCCTCCCACCGAGCTACAGTCTATGACTGGCGGGCAGGAATGTCAAGCACTTCACATGTGAGTCCTTGTTGTCTGGTTTTCTCGTCAGGCAATAGAAAGACTGAAGATCTCGGAGGAAGTCCTACCTTGTTGTCATGCGAGACTCGCAATGGATAGAGGGGAATTCCCGAGGATTTGCCGCAAGTGAGAGTCAAACCTGGCACGATACGACAGGCGTAATCGCGTTAGCCAGCTTGAGCTTTTGAGTATCAGTCCACTCCCACCGCAGGCCATTTCCTTTCGACTCCAGCTGCAAGGCTCCCTTGGCTATCAATTCGCCAATCCACCGCTGGCCCAATGCGATGTCAATGCCTAGCTTCTCGGAAACTCGGCGGGCCAGTTCAGCCTCCGCGTCACCGCGATTCATGGCGGCTGATGCCATGCCTCCGAGTTTCTCGATGATATCTCTCTGAAGCAGAGCCCACACGAATTCATTTCTTTCCTTCCCTTCGATGATTTCAGCGGACTGAGCATCTCCGTCCTTGGCCCGGCGCTTTATATCATCCCAGGCAGCTTCAATCCCCCGGTTATAGACTGACATGGCTTCCTCTACCATCTCTGTGCTCATGGTCGCCGTCTCGGTGATGGGCTCATTCGCATTATAGCGCGCCCAGTTTCGGCTGAGGATGCGAATGCCATAGTCCTTAGCTCTCTCGTAAATTTCGGTTCCCGGAAGAGGGGACAGCATATGGAAGCCATACTTGGCGCCATATTGGTGATAAAGCTCGTCGCCAAAGGCGAGGGACTTGTGGGCTGTCTCTCGGCTTTCCCCGGGAAGCCCAAAAATGAAGGAGTTGAAGACGTTGATGCCGGCCTCGGCGGCTATCCTTACCCCGCGCCTTACCTCTTCAGGGGTGATTCCCTTCCTTATAGTCTTCAGTATTCCCTCATCTGCCGACTCGACACCGAATAGTACCCATTCGCAGCCAGCCCGGTTCATTAGCTGGGCAAGGTCCTCGCTGATCCTATCCACGCGGGCAAAGACGCTCCATTTCAGCTTCAGGTTACGCCTGAGCATTTCCTCGCATACGGCTCGGGTATGGTTATGATTGAGGGTAAAGGTGTCATCAACGATGTTGATTTTGGCCAGCCCGAAATCATGCTGGAGTTTCTCAATCTCATCCACCACAAGCCCGGGGCTGCGAAAGCGGACTTTGGGGCCGAACATCCGGCGTCCTGAACAGAAGATACAGCTAAAGGGGCAGCCACGGCTGGTTATTACCGTGCATGGGGTGCCCAGGGCGCGGTACCTCGCCATGGGCAACAACTCGCGTGCTGGTAAGGGTAGCTGGTCGAGGTTCTCAATGGGAGCTTGGGGAGATGTCTTTACCACCATGTCTCCATCGGCAAAGGCAATTCCGTGCACCTGGTGGATGTCTTTGCCTTCTCCACCGCCCTGGCCAATTCGACCAGGGTTTTCTCCCCCTCACCGATGACTATGGCGTCAATCCATGGTGACGAAAGCAATGTCTCGTCCAGGGCAAAGGTGACGTGAGGACCGCCGATAACGGTGAAGATGTGGGGGTCGAAAGCTTTACATACCTTGAGCATCCTCCGGGCAATGGGGTAGTTCAAGGTAACGCAGGTGGCGCCCACAAGCTGGGGTCGGTACTCCTCCAGTTCCCGCCTTAGCTTCTTGGGATCGTAGTGGGTCACCAGGAAGTCCAGAATCTTGACCTCAATACCTTCTTGGGCGAGGACAGCGGCTAGATAACTTAAAGAGAGCGGAGGGAGCGGGCTCTCCTCCAGTGGGTGTGGTGTGCTCAGTAGCAATACTCGCATAGATATCAGCCAACAACTCGCTACCCCACATCCCTGACTTCTGAAATTCGGCATCATGAGTATAGCTCTTGTCATACCCAAAATCAACCATATTGAGGAAAGAAAGGCTCTAGGGCAGCCGGATCATCTGGTCGTGATGAAAGCCCTCGATGGATACTGAAAAACCGCATCAAGGTTGCCGGGTGAGTGATGGTATAATCAGGAAAATACAAGACGCCTTTAGGAGGGCAATATGATAATCGATATGCATACTCACCTTTGTAATCGCGATGGTGTTGCCCAACCTTTCTGGGATGGTTGGGCAGAGGTTTCTGCGCTGAGGGTTAATAGACCGTTAGAAAAGGTGCAAAGACGGTTGCCGGAGTTCTGGGATATTTCGGGAGACATGATAGTCAAGGATATGGATGCTGCCGGGATTGATAAAAGTGTGCTGCTGGCGATTGATTGGGGGCTGGCTCGCCATCTTGGCGACCTCAAACTGAGCATTGAGGAGATAAACAAGACTTATGCCGACGCAGTGAAGAAGCATCCCGAGCGATTAATCGCTTTTGTCGGTATAGACCCGAGGAGAAGTAAAGCTGCCGAATTGGTCGAAAGATCCCTCAAAGAGTGGGGTATGAAGGGGATTAAATTCCATACGGCTGCCGGGTTCTATCCCAACGATAAGGCGTGTTATCCCATTTATGAGAAGGCATTGGAATATGGGGTGCCTGTTCTGCTTCATACAGGTGAGGTGCTGAAGCCGCTTTATTTTAAATATTGCCAGCCTATTTATGCGCAGGAGGTAGCCATGGACTTTCCTGACCTGCCTATCATTCTGGCACATGCAGGCGGGTGCTGGTACCCGGAGGCAGTGGCAATCTGTAGCAACGCCACAAATGTTTACCTCGATTTATCTGTGTGGCAGTCACGGCTCCTCCGCCCTCTGGAATTCTACAGAGCTTTGAGGACGTTGTTGGACTCGGTCTCATGGCAGAGAGTGCTGTTCGGCAGTGATTACCCCTTTCTGAAGCTACTGATTAATCAAGAAAGGTGGGTCAAAGCCTTTACCGAAATTCCCGACTCCGTGAAGGAGCAAGGAATCGAGTTTAAAGACGAGGAAATCGCAGGAATAATGGGCGGCAATGCCGCTAAGATCTTAGGACTAACAGAGTAGTTCTGGCAGGCGCTAGACGTTCATCCCTCCACTGATGATGAAGGCGCCGCCGCTAACGAAGGAGGCAGCGTCTGAAGCCAACCAGATTACCATTTCAGCCACTTCTTCAGGTTCGCCCCATCTCTTCAGAGGTATGTTGCCCTGTATGGCATCGGCGTCTTTTCGGGCACGCAGTTCTTCAGTCATGCGGGTTTTGATCCACCCCGGGCAGATGGCGACTACCCGGATGTTGTCCCTGCCATACTCGGTCGCCGCTACGTTGGAGATGGCCACGACAGCGTGTTTGCTTCCGCTGTAGATGGCCAATCTTTCCGCGGTGGACACTCCAGCGATGGAAGCGTTATTTATAATGACTCCGCCGCCTTGTCCCTGCATCACCGGTATTTCGTATTTCATGGACAACCAGACGCCCTTGAAGTTGGTATCCACCAGTTCGTCAAAGGTTTCCTCGGTCATCCGTATCAGCCGGGCCATGATGCCTCCTACTCCGGCGTTGTTAAAGGCGATATCCAGGCGGCCGTATCTTTTTACGGTTTGTTGCACCATGTTTTCAACCTGTGAGGCAATCCGCACATCAGTTTGGACAAACATCGCTTCACCGCCGGCCTTTTTTATCATCTCCACCGTTTCTTTCCCTTCCTTTTCCCTGCGGGCAGCCACCATCACCTTGGCACCCCGTTCTCCAAATTTGATTGCCGTTGCGCGGCCGATGCCGGAACTCCCGCCGGTTACCAGTACTACTTTTCCCGCAAACGTGTTCATCTTTGGCCTCCTTTTTTGCCCGCTAAATTAACTCCAGGCTCTGTTTCACTTTAGCGTTGATTTTGGACAACTTTATCACCGACGAGCGCACAACCGCAATATGGGTGAGCCTCCCTGTCCTGGAGCTTGCCATGCTTCGCTCGCAATCTCAACTCCCCTGTCATTGCAGGCTAACTGCATAGCCGAAGCAATCTCGGCGGGGTTGTTGATATGGGAATTGAAACGGGGAGTTTATACCTTCGATTGCACTCAGGACAAACGTGAGAGCCGAGTAGGTTACGAGGAGCTTTCTCCAAGACAGATAAAGCTCTTTTTTCTCATCGTGAGACGGGAAGAGTTCCTCCAGCAGCATAATCTGTCCTGCGGACTTGAGTTTGGTTAATCCCTCCACGCATTCGGGCTTGGCAAGACTGGGAGTCCATTCTCGACAAGCTTTAGGGCGCGAGGGATATATGGTGCAGCGGGCTTTCGCATCCGCATCCCAGGCCAGAAAGACGCAGCCTTTCTTGGTGTGCTTGAGCAGGTAACCTTCTTTTATGGGCACCTTCACAGCATACTTAGAGAGGCACTTTGAGCGTGAAATTCCCAAGGCTGAGGCGATGTTGTCTATGTCTTCGGCGGTAAGAGGAGGCTGATAGCAGGTGCAGCAGATGCCACAGCGAAAACAGGGGATGGGAGTTTGTTCCATTATGGTAATCTCTTTTCCTTCTATCGTCTTGATGATTGCCTTCTCTACTGACATGACGGAAGCTCCCCAAATGAACCTCAGAAGTCCTGCCACTTTTCGGGAACCCGGGCAAGTCTAATTCCAATTTAACCTTGTCCCCACGAAAATCGCAACATTTTTTTGGGTGGCTAGTAGCCCAAGCCTATCTTCTTGGTTATTTCGGCTTCATCGAACAAGTGGTGCAGGCCTTTGAGGAAAGAAGTTGAACCGTTATCCAATAACCACTGTCCAAACCTGGCCCCCTGTGGCTCAAGCTCTTCAGGCGTGATTCCAGGCTTGAATACCAGCTTAGCGTAGCCCTTTCCCCGGGACTGGGCAATGATGAAGACTCTCGCCTCGCTCATTCCTCCTCCTTTACGTAGTGCGACCCTTCAGGGTTGTGCACGAGGCTAAAGCCTCGCACTACATTTAAATTCCTGCAGTTGGCCTGATTATATCGGGGCTTCTTTCATAACTCCCCTGACCCCTCTTATCTTAACAGGGGAGTCTTGTCATCACTCCACAGCTTCAAGGCTGCGATGAAAGCAAACTCAATATCTTCTCGTGAAGCTTCTTGTTGGAGAACAAAAGGTCGCCTGTCTGGGGCTGCCAGGGATTGCCCTGAAAATCGCTGACCTTGCCACCCGCTTCCTGAACTAACAAGACACCGGGGGCGACATCCCAGGGCTCAATCATGGTAGTGAAGTAGGCCTCTCCCTTGCCGGCGGCAACCCAGGCGGTTTCCAGTCCAGCCGAACCCAGCTTACGTATGTCAATGACCCGTGGGTAAACCTTATGCAGGAGCTCGCCTGTCCTTTCCCGGTTTCTGTCTCCACCTTCACAGTAGAATACGTAGCTCTGGCTGAGATCCGATACATCGGATACTTGGATCTTGACCTCGTTCAGATAAGCACCTTTGCCCTTTTCCGCAAAGTAAAACTCGTCGATCGCCGGGGCGTAGATTGCCCCCAGGAGAAGTTCGTTTTGGTTCATGAGGGCTAGGCACACGGAAAAGAACGGGTTGAAGTTGGCAAAGTCGCCTGTGCCGTCCAGAGAATCCACAATCCAGAGCCAATCAGGATCACCCTGGAGAAAACCACTTTCCTCGGTGAGCAGGCTGTGGCGAGGATAGTGTCTCCTGATTTCTTCGACAATTAGCCTGTCCACCTTTTTATCGTATTTGGTGGCGGCTTCCTTAGCGGTGCTTCGCTCTTTGAGCAAAGCCCAGTCCTGACGGAAATGCTTCATAAGGGTACCACCAGCTTTTCTGGCCAGGCTCTCAATTAATTCCTTTTCCCTCATATTTATGGTTATTTTATCATTGCTGCCAAAATAGGACTCGACACAGAGGTTCTCGGAATAGTGGGCGAGAGGCCGTACTTATCCTCCTCCAAGGCGTTGATCAGGCTACATCTTAAATATTCTCGGTCAGATTCTTCATGATTTAAATCGGTGAGTAGAAAGATGTCTGCGTCATTGTTATAATTGCGTCTTGGACGCAACCATCAACCACTCCTAAACAGACATCGTGTTCAGCGAAACGAGTTGCGAGGTCCGCACATGTCAAGCGGGCAACATTCTGGTTCACAATGCGCCTGGGTATCAAAGCTTCAAAGGTAACTGACCATGCTAGGTGTACGACGTTTCGTGAAGGGTGTGGACGAGCCCGTCTGGGATGAAGTGTTGAGTGCATCCCGTAGAGACAGTGAGGACTGGGGAGCCATCGCGGTAGAAGGACTGCTTCTGAAAGAGAAGCGGCCGGGCTTTGACTTCGAGGGAAGGTTCATCGCAGAGTTTGATGGAAAGTCGGTCGGTTTAGTGCATGCCGATGTAGACAAGCTGAGCCAGGACAGAAAAGGCCTCATTCGTCTCAGCGTCATCCCAGAATTCCGTGGCACCGGAATCGAACGACAACTGCTAGAGACAGCGCTCGTGGAGCTCAAGGTTCGCGGTATGACAGCGGCGCAGGCGTGGGCTGATTCCAAGAACCGGGGCTACATACGGCTTTTGGAAAGGTTGGGGTTCAAGCATGTTCGGGCGGGTAGTACGATGGAGATGGACCTGGCAAATATCTCACAGAACATCGGCGGGAACGAGCACGTGGCTATCAGGCCTTTCCGGAAAGACTGGGAAGAAGATATAGAGCTGATTAACTGGCTTGATAACGAAATCTACAAAGAGCACTTCAACTTCCGTCCGGATACATTGGAAGAGACACGCTACTTCTTGTTCTCCAATCCATACTTCAAGGAGCGAGAGACTTTTTTCGCTGTGCTTAACGGTGAGAGGATCGGCTATGTTAGTGTTGGCATAGACGAGAAATACAGCCTGGAGAAGAAAGTGAGGGCGGGGCGAATCTCTAGCGTAGGGGTATTAAAAGCGTATAGAAGAAGAGGTATAGGAACTAGGCTGATGTTGCATGGCCTTGAAATCCTAAAGGCCAAAGGTATGACCAAAGCGATACTGCACGTGGATGATTACAATCCGACCAAAGCTTTGACACTTTACGAAAAAGTCGGATTCAGGGTCAAGAAAAAAGACTTCACCTACGAAAGAAAACTGTAGATTCTCTTAGCTTTAGCATTGCTGCTAAAATAGAACCAAACACAGAGGTTTTCCGAAGAGCAAGTAACAGGGTCGCCTTTTACTTGACATAATATGATGACACTGAGGGTTTGATAAATGCGGGAACAACAAAGAATCTGGATGGAGGGTGTTAGAAAATGTAGTGCGAGGCTTTAGCCTCGTGCTGCAGGACCCTGAAGGGTCGCACTACAGAATCTGGAGGTGAAGAATCTCCGCGACAGACGTGACAAATCTCAGTCCGGACTAGGGCAAGACCAAAGAATTCAACAGCGAAAAGGGAGGTGAGAGCATGGCAATAGCCGAGATAAGCATTGTCCCGTTAGGGACGAAGACTCCTTCGGTCAGCCAATATGTGGCACGGGCGGTTAAGGTACTGGAGCGGGAAAAGGACATGAAGTACGAGTTGACCGCGATGGGAACAATTGTGGAGGGAGACCTGGATAGGATTCTGGCGGTAGTAGGGAAGATGCACGGAGGGACCTTCGGGGATGGGGTCGCTAGGGTGCTGACCACGGTTAAGATTGACGACCGGCGAGACAAGGCCCAGAGCATGAAAGAGAAGATGGATTCGCTCAAGAAGAAGTTGTAGGGTTAGCTTAACGAGGTATTGGTATTTTTCTTACGAATCTCTCTTCTCTTGCTTTGAGAAATGCAGGTTCTTAATCATCGCAGCAGTGCCAATAGGCAACGCTTCTTAATGCCTCTAGATATGTGAGACTCAGGCGCGCGTCTTAGGGACAGGTATATCCAATTGACGACATATTTTTCTAGCGAGGAAGATTTCTATATCCCGATGACGGGGAACAGTGGCAATGTGCCCATTTTCTGGATTCAAGAAAACCGAATGCTTGGCACCCTCGCGGTGCAGAACACATCCATGACCTTGAAGATGATTCAGGAAGTCCCGACGTTTCGCTAAGCTATACCTGAACTTGGATCTTTCTCTTCAAGATCTTCCCACCCACCCCCTTCTCCTTAAGCTCGCACTGACTTTCTAGGATGAGTTGCGCCGCCTCTTTCAGGTTTTCCTGTACCTCTGTAATGGTTCTTCCCTGACTGAAGGCGCCTGGAACTGCATCTACCCATCCAATGTACCATTTGTCACGCTTTTCGATGGTAGCTTCAAAAGTCCGCTCCATGCTATATCCTCCTTGCCTTCAACATTATATAGCAATCAAGAAGCTGTAGTCTATCCTTTCGCGTTGGCATCTGACGCTTGGCCATCTTGACATGACATTCGGCGTAATCAGTGACGGCGTGGGAAATTCGCAATGATTGGTGTCGGACACTATAATAGTAATTTTTGATGGCTGACGAAGGGCAACAGCTGAATCTTTCTGCATTACTGTCTTTGCTTCAAGAGGTGCCTGCCTACAGACAATTGGTGGGAGAGCTGTCCACAGCCAAAGGGGAGCATAAGGCAGTCATACTGGATGCCGCCAGGCCCTATCTGGTTGCTGCTCTTTACCAAGAGCTTAGTTTGCCTTTTATGGTGGTCACTGCTCAGCCTGAGACTGCCAGAAAGCTTTATGACCAGCTTCGGGTCTGGTGTTCCCCTTCGGCTGAGTTGCATCGTCTCCCCGAGCTCGACTTCCTGCCTTATGATAAGTCTCAGCTATCGGCTGTTAGCTATCAGATGATAGAGAGGTTGAGGGCGCTAGCTACCTTGGCGCTTCACGAAGGGAACGATAAGCCTCCTTTGATAGTGAGCTCAGCCCTGGGAATCATGAGTAAAACTATCCCGCGAAAGGATTTTGTGGCGGCTTGTCACATTCTCAAGCCGGACATGGCTGCCGACCCCGTGGAGCTACTGCGCCGATGGCAAAGCATGGGCTACGAAGCGGAGGATGTTGTCGAGTTGCCCGGGCAGATGAGCAAACGGGGTGGCATTATTGATGTCTTTCCGCCTTCCAGCCAGTCGCCAGTCCGCATTGAGTTCTCTGGTAACCAGATAGAAAGCATGAGGGGCTTTGACCCGGAAAGCCAGCGCTCAACCAACCCCGTGTCCTCCTTGATTATCACCCCGGCTAAAGAGTTTGTGCCAATGGCTGATAGCCCCGGGGTGGCGACTGGCAGCGTCCTTGATTACCTTGGCGATGAAGCCTTGCTTGTTCTCGATGACCCTGAAGGAATTGAACTTGCCGTCACCAGGCTGAACGAAGAAACTCAAGAATTAGGAGCTGCAAAGATAGAAAGAGGCGAGTTACCTGAAGACTTTCCGGTTCCTTACCTGACCTGGTATGAATTAGAGTCGCAAATGAAAGAAAAGCCTCGCCTGGCGCTGGAAACATGGGATGCCCCCCAGAGCTCTGGACAGGCTTTGCCTTTCATCAGAGTCCAAAGTTATGGGAGCCAACTGGAAAGGTTCCTCAAGAGCGCCAAGGAATTGGTGGAACAAAGACAGCGCGTGGTCGTAGTTAGCCATCAGGCGAATCGTCTGGCGGAACTTCTCCAGAAGGAGGGCATTCACACTTCGCCAGCGTCACAGATAGAACAGATACCTCCGCCCGGTTCGATCACCGTGCTCCAGGGCTCACTGGACGGAGGCTGGCTACTGGATGACAGGCTGACTCTTATTACCGATGTCGAGCTTTTTGGCTTTGTGAAGCAGCCGCGAGCAGTGAAGAAGAGACCCATACCTCACCAATGGTTCGTGCCCCAGTTAGCTCCCGGCGATTATGTCGTCCACGTTGACCATGGCATCGCCAGGTTCCACGGTTTGACCAGGATGTCCTCCGATGGAGTGGAGAGAGAATACCTTGTCTTAGAGTATGCCGCTGGCGACAGGCTCTATGTGCCTACGGAACGGATAGACCGCGTCAGCCGCTATATCGGTGCTGGCGACCAGGCACCGCACTTGAGCCGTTTGAGAACCCCGGAATGGCAAAGGACCAAGAACAGGGTTAAAGAATCGGTGGCGGAAATTGCCCGGGACTTGCTTGACCTTTATGCTGTTCGGCAGCTAGCTCCTGGCTTCGCTTTCTCTGAAGATTCACTATGGCAACAGGAGCTGGAGGCATCATTTCCCTATATGGAAACACCGGACCAGATTGAGGCAATTATGACGGTTAAAGAGGACATGGAAAAAGCTAAGCCCATGGACCGGCTTATCTGTGGAGACGTGGGCTATGGCAAGACCGAGATAGCCCTGCGGGCAGCCTTTAAGGCGGTTATGAATAATAAACAAGTAGCTATTCTGGTCCCGACCACTGTGCTGGCCCAGCAGCATTTCATGACCTTTGCCGAGAGGTTGCAAACTTTTGCCTTAAGAATAGAAATGCTGAGCCGCTTCTGTCCCCCGGAAAAAGAACGGGAAATCCTGGAAGGCTTAGCTAATGGCACTGTAGACATATGCATTGGCACTCATCGCCTGTTGCAGAGGGACGTCGTGTTCAAAGACCTGGGACTGGCGATAATCGATGAGGAACAACAGTTTGGTGTGGTGCAGAAAGAAAAACTCAAGCAAATAAGAAGGGAAGTGGACACACTGGCTCTTAGTGCTACTCCTATCCCGCGCACCCTGCACATGTCTTTAACCGGAATCAGGGATATGAGCATAGTGGGAACGCCTCCTGAAGAACGCCTGTCTGTCCAGACCTATGTCGGGGCTTATGATGCTGCTCTGGTCAGGCAAGTGGTATTGCGGGAACTGGAGAGGAACGGGCAGGTCTTCTTTGTCCATAACCGTGTTCAGAGTATTGCCTTAGCTGCCCGCAAATTACAAGATTTAGTGCCTGAAGCTCGAATAGCCATAGCTCATGGACAAATGCCTGAAGAACAACTGGAAAAGGTGATGACGGATTTTATCGCGGGTAAGTATGACATCCTGGTGACCACCACTATTATCCAATTGGGTCTGGACATGCCCAACGTTAATACGCTGATTATTGACCAGGCGGACAGGTTTGGGTTGGCTCAGCTTTATCAGTTGAGGGGCAGGGTGGGTCGCGGTATCAACCAGGCTTATGCTTATTTCTTCTTTGATAAGGGGAAGCGGCTGACACCGCAGGCCTACAAGAGACTCAGGACTATCTTGGAGGCTACCGAACTGGGTTCGGGATTTAGTATTGCCATGAGAGACTTGGAAATCCGGGGTGCAGGCAATCTCTTAGGCGTCAGGCAAAGCGGGCATATCGTGGCCCTGGGCTTTGACCTCTATTGCCAGTTGCTGGCTGAGGCAGTGGAGGAATTGAAAGCCAAGCAAGCTGGCGAAGTGAGGGAGAAGCCTGTCCTGAGCAGAGTCGAAGGAGTCATTGTCGGGGAAGAGAAGGAATCTCCCAGTATTTCTCTGCCCCTGGACGGTCACATACCGGAAGAATATGTTCCCAATCTAAATACAAGGTTGAGCCTTTACCACAGGCTGGCCAGGGTGGAGCATATTGAGGAAGTAGAAGAAGCGGCTCGAGAATTCAAGGATAGATTCGGACCTTTGCCTGAGCCTGTGGAAAATCTTCTCTACATAGTGAAAATCAAGGTTCTGGCTACGAGGGCCAAGGTCAGCTCTATTTCCACGCAAGGAAGGCAAATTGTCATAAAGCCCCAGGCTGCTGATGCCCCTCTTAAGTTAAGAGGGGCAAGGGGGGTTATGAGTAGATGTCCTGATGCTGCAGTTAAAATAGGCGCCACACAAATCAAGTTGGACATAAAGCTCTTGAGGGACATGTGGAAGGCGGTGCTGGAGGAGATACTAGGCTCCAATTGCGCCTAGATTGCAGAGCCTGTTTCGAAGCGTAAGCGAGGAATCTCCTTGAGAGATTGCTTCGTCGCTTCACTCCTCGCAAGAAAAGTCCTTAAAAACGGTTAAAATTTTGTACTAAATTTGGTATAATATTGGTCAAAGCATAAGTAAAGAGGAGGCTACGTTTTAATGGCCACACGCATCGTGACAGTCAGCGAACTCAAGGTCAAATTGGGCGCATTGATGGCCGAACTGGAAGAACAGGGGGTGCCTTTGTACGTAACCCAGCATGGCAAACCAAAGGCGGTACTCGCGCGCTACGACGAATATGAAGCCCTGCTTCGGAAGCTCGAGGACATGGAGGATTTACTGGTCATGAAGGAATCCCTCGCAGCGTCAGATGGGGAAGCCATCAGTTTGGAGGACTATGATGCCAGCGAGCGACCCGTTTTCGAGGTTAGGCTTCGCAGCAAAAGGGTACAAAGGGAACTTGATGCCTTGCAAGAAGTTGACTATGAACGTGGCACAGTCAAGCTAAGAGCACTGGCGAACGCCCCCAGCCCCCAAGGATGTGAGAAGCTATACGATGCCATATATCGGGTAAGAGTTGGCGACTTCCGTATAATCTACCTTATTGATGA
>CAVSBM010000008.1:0-176422 GCA_963726175.1 uncultured Chloroflexia bacterium
AGTCTAGAGCATCGGTCTTGTCTCGTAACTCAGCTGGTAATCCTGCCATAGTAGCAATGCCACCGGCATTGTCAGCTACAGGTCCGTAGGAATCACAGGCTAACGTTATACCTAGCGTGGAGAGCATGCCAACAGCGGCTATAGCTACCCCATAGAAGCTGGCAAACTTAAAGGCAATGATAGTAGCTACGGCTGTCGCCAGGACCACTGGCCAATTGCTCATCAGACCAACAGCAAAACCACGGACCATAGTCGCCCCGCCACCAATAGCTGCTGCTTCTGAAATCTCCTTGGTTGGTTTAAAGTCAGCGGAAGTATAGTAGTTGGTGGCCTCCCCGATTATCACACCGACTACTAGGCCGGCAAGAAGCGCCCAGAATATCCCTAAGTCAGCGTGCAGAAAGTATATAATCAGGAAAGAAAACACGGCAGATAATGCAGCCGCAATCCAGGTGGCGTTTCGGAGTGCCCTGGAGAGAGCAGCTATCTCCGCCTTCTCGCCAACTCTTACCATCAAGCTGCCAATTACGGAAGCAATTATGCCACCAGCGGAGATTAACATAGGAAGATACCAGGCAGTCTGGGCGTTGGTGACTATGCCAATCCCAACCGCCAAAGCGGATAAAGTGATGGCAGCAATGATAGCTTCAACGTAGGACTCGAAAAGGTCAGCACCTACACCGCACACATCACCAACATTATCACCAACAAAGTCAGCGATAACGCCAGCATTTCTCGGGTCATCTTCAGGGATTCCCGCCTCTACTTTACCTACCAGGTCAGAGCCGGCATCAGCCCCCTTGGTAAAGATACCACCACCCAGCCTGGCGAAAAGGGCGACTAATGAAGCTCCGGTGGCGAAAGCCGGAATTGTAACTAGGAAGTAGGGGTCATTATGAAAAACAAAGTAAATGATGGACAAACCGATGAGACCAATGCTGACTACGGTTAGCCCCATCACGGCGCCACTACGGAAAGCGACACGCAGCCCCTGGTTTAGGCTTTTTTGCACTGCGGTTGTGGTTCTCCCATTAGACCTGACTGATACGTTCATGCCAATATAGCCAGCACTTAGAGAACAGATGGCACCAAAGATGAAAGACACCGATGCTTTCCAGCCCAAATCAGGGGTAGCAAAGCCAAGAAGACCTAAGATTACGGCGACGATAATTACAACAATAATCTCCGTGCGATATTCCCGGCGGATAAAAGCCATCGCTCCTTCCTGAATAGCACTGGATAGTTCTTTTATTCTTTCCGTTCCCTCAGATTGTTTCAGGATGTAGCGAGCAAAGTAGCCAACAATACATCCCCCGATGATTCCGGATATCACACATATCCAGACTAAGTCCATAAGTCCTCCTTTTTTTTACATAAAATTAGGGCACTCAAGCCAAGTCCAGGTGCCCTCGCTTTTGTTTGCCAACATGTGCATACTGGAGACGTCAGTTTAATACAAAAAGCATCCGTCCGTCAATGATTCAACGGCAGAATCAAGTCAATAAGGCCAATTTTGGAGATAGATTGCCCAAAAGCGTTGGCAGTTTTGAGGCAATCAAGGCATAGGTTAGTGAATATAGGAAGCAGCATTTAGGACAGGGAACAATTGACCATGGTGCGAATAGTGACCGATCGCCTTCGGGCAGCAAAAGTTCAGAGGATGCTGAGATAGATCAATGGTCGGTGATTAGCATTCACAAGAAAGGTTTTAAAATAGCCTGGAGAGGAGCTAGAGATGGATTTTGAACTCACCGAAGAACAAAAGATGTTCCAAGCCATGGTGCGGGATTTCTGTGCCGGGGAAATCGCACCCCACGCTGCTGAGTGGGACGAGACAGAGAAGTTCCCTTATGATGTTATCAAGAAGATGGCTGCTGCCGGGTTGCATAGTGTGCACTTTCCCGAAGAGTATGGAGGAAATGGGGACGAAGTGACTTTTGCCATAGCCACTGAGGAGATTTCCCGTGCCTGTGCTGGTATAGCCGTCGTGTATCTCGTTAGCCTGGGCCTGGGTATGTATCCTATCGTCATGCACGGCAGTGAACAGCTGAAAAGGCGCTACATTCCCCGTGTGATTAACGGGGCGATAGTGGCTTTTGGCTTAACTGAGGCCATGGCGGGCAGTGATGTCGCGGCTATGGAAACAAAATATGCCCGCCAAGGCGATCATTATGTTCTGAATGGCCAGAAGATTTTCATAAGTAACGGTGCTGAAGCTGATTTTGTAACCACCTTTGCCACGAAAGACAAATCGCTGGGCTATCGTGGTATCAGTGCCTTTGTCGTGGACAAGGGTACTAAAGGCTTCTCTGTGGGCAAAATAGAAAGGAAAATGGGGCTGCACCCTGCTTCGGTAGCGGAGCTTATCTTTGATGATTGCAGAATACCTGTGGCTAATATGTTGGGCGAGGAAGGGAAAGGCTTCAGGGTAGCTCTGGAAGGTATAGACGCCAGCAGGGTCAGCATAGCTGCTCAAGCACTGGGTATTGCTCAAGCCGCTTATGATGCAGCAGTTGCCTATGCTAAGGAAAGGAAACAGTTTGGTGCCGAACTGGCTCGACTTCAGGCGATCCAATGGATGATTGCTGATATGGCTACCGAAATAGATGCAGCTCGGTTGCTGATCTATAGGGCTGCCTGGTTGACCAGGAAAGAGGGACATGCACCCGCTAAGGAGGCGGCGATGGCCAAGCTTTTTGCCTCCGAAGCAGCTCACAGGGTTTGCCACAAAGCCGTTCAGATATTCGGGGGCTATGGCTATACCAAAGACTTCGCCGTGGAACGCTACTACCGTGACCAGAGAATAACCGAGATTTATGAAGGCACGTCCGAGATGCAGAGGTGGACAATTGCCCGCCAGGTATTGGGCGTAAAGTGAGGGGCTCATTATGTTTACGGAGAAAACCTTGCACGAAGTGGAGGAAGGTAAGAAGAGATGGGAGAAGGAATTAGAGAAAGCCGGAAGACAGAAGGCTGAGAAAGCCAAAAGGTTTTCCACCGTTTCCGACCTTGAGATAAAGGCAATCTATACCCCGGAAGATATCAAGGACCTGGATTTTGCCAGGGATATCGGCTATCCCGGCGTTTTTCCTTTTACTAGAGGCTGTCAACCCACAATGTATCGAGGGAAGGAATGGACTTTTCGCATGTTCTCCGGGATGGGCAGTGCCGAGGACACTAACGAGAGATGGCACCACCTGCTTAAGGAAGGCGAGACAGGGCTGAGCACGGCCTTCGATTTCCCCACTCTGATGGGATATGATAGCGATTCGCCCCGGGCCAGGGGTGAATGTGGAAAATGCGGCGTGGCAATTGATACCCTGAGAGATTTCGAGATTCTGACTCATAAGATTCCCCTGGATAGTGTCACCACTTCTATGACTATTAATCCCCCTGCCTCCATACTTTGGGCAATGTATCTGGTTGTAGCTGACAAATCAGGGATAAGCTGGGACAAAATCGGGGGCACAATTCAAAACGACATGCTCAAGGAATTTATTGCCCAGAAGACATTTATGCTCCCGCCTGAGCCATCAATCAGGCTGATAAGCGATACCGTCGAGTTCGGTACCCAACATATTCCCCTGTGGAACACTGTAAGCATCAGCGGCTATCACATTCGGGAGGCAGGCTCCACCGCTATCCAGGAATTGGCTTTCACCCTGGCTGATGGCATAGCCTATGTCCAGGATGTCATAGAAAGAAAGAAGATGGATGTTGATTCCTTTGCCCCTCGTCTATCCTTCTTCTTTAATTCTCATCTCGATTTTTTTGAAGAGATTGCCAAGTTCAGGGCAGCGAGAAGGATGTGGGCTCACATTATGAAGGACAGGTTCAAAGCTAAGAATCCTCGCTCCTGGTGGATGCGGTTCCATACTCAGACTGCCGGTTGCTCTTTGACCGCCCAACAGCCCTACAATAATATTGTAAGGACCACCACTGAAGCGCTGGCCGCGGTCATGGGTGGGACACAATCTCTACATACCAACGCTCTGGATGAGACCTTAGCTTTGCCCTCGGAATCTGCTGCCACTATTGCCCTGCGCACCCAGCAAATACTCGCCGATGAAATAGGTGTCACTAACACCATAGACCCCCTGGCCGGCTCCTATTTTATAGAGTCTTTGACCAAACTGATGGAGGAAAAGGCCTGGGAATACATCAATAAGATAGACGACATGGGAGGCATCCTTGCTGCTATTGACAAAGGTTTTCCTCAGATGGAGATTGCCGATGCTGCCTATCATTACCAGCAGCAAATAGACAAGAAGGAGAAGGTCGTGGTGGGGGTGAATAAATATGTTGTCGAAGAAAAGGCTCCTCCTGAGACATTAAGAATAGATGAAGCGGTTGAAGAAAGGCAGATTGCCAGATTGCAGAAAGTAAAGAAGGAGAGGAATAACCGTAAAGTGACTCAGATTTTGAAGGACCTTCGCGCCGCTTCCAGAACGGACAAGAACTTAATGCCTTATGTAATAGAGGCAGTAAGGGAATATGCCACCGAGCAGGAAATCTGTGATGTCTGGAGAGACATCTTCGGGGAGTATCGAGACCCCGGCTTCTATTGAATTCCCCCTCTTAAGGTAGGAGGCGCCAGGCCTGCCCGCTTGCCTTCGCTGAAGCTTTAGCGCAAGCAGGCCGAACAAATTCTTTGGCAGGCGGGGGAGTTATGAAGTAGTGGCGGGGTTCATCCCCGCCTGAAAGGGGACTACCTGGAGGGAAAGGCAATATGGCGAACTCAGGAAGAAGGATACGGATTTTAGTGGCCAAGCCTGGCCTGGATGGACATGACCGGGGAGCCAGGGTTATAGCCAGGGCTTACCGGGATGCCGGGTTTGAGGTGGTATATACTGGCTTGCATCAGACGCCGGAGCAAATTGTGGCTGCGGCCTTGCAGGAAGATGTTGACCTGATCGGGCTAAGCGTTCTCTCCGGGGCTCATATGCACTTATTTAAGCGGGTGCTCGAGTTGCTAAAAGCCAACAAAGCAGAAGATGTAATGGTCATTGGTGGAGGCATCATTCCTGAAGAAGATATTCCCAAACTTAAGAAACTGGGAATCAAGGCAATATTTCTGCCGGGCGCCTCTCTTGATAAGATAGTAGGCTGGGTAAGAGATAACGTGAGTCCACGCTGCTAAAGCTAAGCCCACAGCGACCCCTATCCAATAAATAGCCCGAAATAACCCTTTTGATTGCTTTTCTACTCTTACTTACCCTCCAGATTTCAAGCCAGACCAGATTTTCTACGAGCCAATATCTTCGTGACTAGGCGTAGGTAGCACCAATGTCCCTAGTGGATACCCCCGTGCCTTGTGAACTTTTAGCTTTGCCCTATGAACCGCCCGGCTTTGAATACCTGCTACCTAGGCATACAAAGTGCCGACATTTTGTTCCAGCAATCGCCGTTCTAGGCAGGGTACTGCTGGCGCACTCCTTAGCAAAAGCCTAGCGAGAAAGATACTATCATTAAGTAAAGTTATATAATACTAAATATGTTGATATAATTATGCTGTTATCTCGATATTCATAACTGTTTTTAATACGCGATTGAGAAGGAGGTTGATACGATGCTAGAAGAGCTGCGTCTCGAGAATTTCAAGGCTTTTAAACTCCTACCTAACCTTGATATTAAACCCATCACTATTCTATGTGGAACCAACAGTTGTGGAAAAAGTTCAATTCTACAGAGCATTCTCTTAACAAAACAGACAGTTGAAACGAGGCAATTAGGTCAAACACTTTTGCTTAATGGTAGATTTACCCATCTAGGTATGTTTGACAACATTATATTCGGGAAAAGACCCCAAAACGAGGTTGTTCTCCAATTCTCGTGTGTCTGGAAAAGAGGTACCATCATTGAACGCTCAACTGAACCCCTGCTCGTTCTTCCGACTCGCTGGATTCTTGAACGTATATTTCCTGAAAAGTATCTGAAACTATCTGATGCGAAATATCTCTTTCATTACAGAATTGCGTTAAAGCTAGGAGATAGACGAAGTCCAAGAACTCATCTAAAACCAGTGTTTGTTAATGCTTTAGATTTAAGTGCAGAAATTCAACTCCCTGGCAATCAGACTGTAGATGGTCCTCGCGTCAGCTTCAAAAAAATCGAAAATGAAAAAGACGTATATTCAATAACTTGGTCAAATATCCATTCAGAACAGAATGAATCTGGGCAAGGTATCGGTAGAGTCAGCTTTGAGAATCTAATGCCAGATGACGTTACAGTCGTTGAAGCTACGAAGAAGAAACGTACAACGCATCCTGTTTCTTTCGATGTCCTGATGTTCTCACAGTTTTTACAACAGACTTTTGCAACGTATCGTTATATTGGGCCTTTACGGGAAGAACCCTCAAGACGATATATTTATGAGGATGAGGTTATTGAAATTGGATTGAAGGGTGAGAACGCCGCTTACATATGCCTTACTGACTATGATAATAAAATCCATGATTGTTATTTGCTTGATAACAACACTGATTCTTTCTATAAATGTACTGACCCTATTAAGTTAGGAGATGCTCTCACCGATTGGCTCGAAACCATGTCGATAAACGGATTTATCCCCACACCTTCAAATGAAATTGTTTACTTGAACTTGGAATCGGCGACATCAAAAAACACTCGAGTCAATATTGCCGATGTAGGTTTTGGAGTTAGTCAAGTATTACCCATTTTGCTCGAGGGATTGAGAATGCCAATGGGTCATACGCTAATGCTCGAGCAGCCAGAGATTCATTTACACCCTAAACTACAGATGCAAATGGCTGATTATTTCATATCTCTAGCTCTATCAAAAAAAAGAGTTATTGTTGAAACTCACAGCGATCACATTGTTAACCGGTTAGTACGCAGAATAGTTGAGGATACTCAATACAATTATAATGAATTAATTTCGATTTACTTTATCAAGCCTACCCCCCATGGTTCGAAATGGGAGAAAGTAAATATTGACCCAGAAAAAGGCATTATCAATTGGCCCGAGGAATTTTTCGACCAAACGGCTACTGAATTGCAGAAAACAATACAAGCCGGATTGAAAAAACGAATGTCTAAATAGGTTAATACAAACTGGTCATGAAAAGTGCTGTTTTAGACCCTTCAATATTTCATATTACGGAAACCGACTGGCTTAATACAGATAAACGTAATGCCTTCCTTAATCATCTATTTGAAAGCCTAACAGCTATTGACCAATATCGGATTGCAGAAATCTTGTGGAGTAAAGAACTAGAAATATGCTTATGGTCAACTCCTCAAACTCCTCCATGGAGAAAAGACAAAGACTGGAGTAACGCACTGCTTCCGCCCATCTATCTTTTATTACAACGGAATAAAAAAGACATCGACTTGGGTGGCGGACAATCTCCTTGTAGCGTTCAACCTCATATGGAGTTCGTTCATCAATATGCAGGAAATTGTTTTTTAACACTGATGCATTCATTCATCAAATCTCAGGAACAAATTTTCTTATGCCTAGGTTTACCCAATATACGCCCAACTAATCGCCGATACTTATTTAGCTGTACTTGCTGTTCCTTACCACTTTCACCTAATCTAGTATGTTCTCCTACCGATTGGTTCAATTATATTGATATAGCTAGCGAATATTGGCCTTCGAGTGAAACTGAGTCAGATAAATTGCTTAGTGCTCTTAACATGGTTCGATTAAAGGAATTTGATGCCAAACCTTTCCTTTATGAGTTCCAATTCTCTCCTGATTTTATTTCCGGACTTTCAGGAACTCACAGTGATAAATCAAGGATTCTCAGGCAAATCGTCAAGAGACTCATATTGACCAGGCAAGACGCTGCTCGTGACCCCACTTTAAAGGATGAATACCTTGAAGAACAAAAAGTATCTAGATTTAGGGTAACACCTCGACCAACGTCTATTAGAATACATTATCAATATGAAACAGGACATATATATTTCTTATCTTTTTACGACGTAGGGCAACATGATGAAAGCCTTAGATAAGTTATCAGGGCATTTTTCATGTATTTGACTATATTTCCCTTAATTCATGTGTGAAACTCCGGCTTTACGTAATAATCCGACTTCCATAATTTTGCTTGGTATCTCATGCCCCCACTCCTTTTCAAGAATTAGGGCCGCATTGGCTTCGCCAACGTCTTCTTTGGATACCTTATAAATATAATTCTCATATTTATCCATTTATCTCTTTTAATTTACGACGAAAGAGCAGGATATTACTATGTCCTCAAATCTAATGACCTATTTTTATATTCCTTGTGTTGTGCAGTGCTATCCTTTGCTCTATTTGTTCATGTCTTCCATTAGCGGTTCACTAGGGATATAATGGAGTTAGAAGGAGGTAGACATATGCGCTATACGAGAAAGCGGAAGAAAGAAATCGGCGAATATCAAGGTCAACGACGTAACTATCGTGACTGGTCGGATAGGATCACTAAGGTTGTCTATGTATGTCCGATGTGTCGTAGGGAATTTGACTTAGATGACCTTGAGGTTGACCACATCATTCCAGTTTCTGTTGGTGGGCCTGAGACACTTGATAACCTTCGGTTGCTCTGCACGAAAGACAACAGGAAGAAGGGTAAAGCCGTCAGCATAAAGGGCAAGCTAGTTAGGCTAAAGCCCCGCACCGTAAAGAAGAAGAGTGGCACAATTAAGAAGAAGCGCAGCACGACCAAGAGAAAGCCTAGCACAGTTAAGAAGAAAGCCAGCACCGTTAGGAGAAAGACTAAACAAGTCAAGAGAAAGACAAGCACCGCTAAGAGAAAGGGTAGCACTGTTAGGAGAAAACGAAGGTAGGAGCGGTGACAGAATGAGAATAGCAGCAGGTATTCTTATGATAGTTGTTGGTATAGCATTGTTGGTCTATTTCGTCCCGCTTCTGATTGAGAATGGTCTTGGTAGCTATGACCTTACTTATGTCTATCTGGTTATGGTTATTTCGGCTTTGTTCTTCGTCCCTGGCGGAGTCTTTTGCCTTAGAAGGAGATACTGGAAAGTGTGTTTCGCTTCGTCTCTGCTCCTCCTTGTCGTTTTGGCTTTGTTCACCCTTATTTCTTGGGTTCTCTGGTCAATGTTTTCTCGTCATGGTCCAGTTTGGGGGATGGTGGCTCCCGTCCCTGTAGGAATTCTCCCAATCGTATTCGTTTGTCTCAGGAGAAGAGAGTGGTCAGAATCTCAGGGTTGATCAGATTCTTCTACGAGAAGATGTTTGCTCGGCAAGTGCCACGATAATGATTACGATGTATACTGGGGATGAATGAGCCACTCCTCACACATTTCAGGAAAAGGAGGACATATGGATAGGTGGGCGAATCCCGATACCCTCATAAGGCTCTACATTGAAGAGTCAGAGAAAGTAAGACATCAAGACAAATTGCTATTTCAGACTAGGTTTACTGCGCCTGTTGTGGTTTTCTCTCTTATTACAATCGCCATCACAACGAGGGCGGACGTATTGCTCCCAATCGCTTCTGTGGCAGCTCTTGTCTTTGTGATGATTGATATCCGACATTCCACTTTCTGCGATTTGTTTGTGAGGCGGGCGAATGTCTTTGAATCTTTGATAAATAGAAGAATTGCATCGCTCTTCGAAGACTCGCCTGTAGGACCTTACAAATTGGTCATCGAGAAACCATTGTTGCAGAAAGTTACTGGGCTTTTAATCGTCTCTGTGCTCTATACAATCCTTATCATCTTGCCTATTGTGCTCTATATGCTAATACAGTCACCGTGGTCAGTAATCGTGCTGGTAACATGAAAAGTAATTGTGCGATTTGTGGATGTATTATCCATCGTAAAGGTGAATATGCCAAGCCATCAACTAAAGGACGTTCTCATGCCACGAGACATCACTATCTGGCAGAACGTTTTCTTGGTCGTTCACGCAATCGGAGAGGAGAGGAGAGAGAGCCAATCTTCAAAGAATGTCCTTGGAATATTGAAGGTCAAACTGAAGAATTCTGCTATGAATGCCACGAAGAGCTTCTACATAACCCCGTCCTGCTAGAGGCTGACATTAGAAGATTTGCTGAATTGGTCAAATTAAGAAAATTGAATGAGACTGGGAAGACAAAAAGTAGAGACAAAATAGCTGGTCGCATCAAACTACTCCACGAAGTCTTGCAGCTAGGGATTGAGAAACTATTAGAGACTGAGAGGCATGGGTAACACATTGTTAAGATGAAGTGTGCAGTATATAGCAGATTGTAACCGATCAGATTATTGGAGATGAACAATGAATATGTCAGACTATGCTGGGCAAAAACTGGGTTTCTGGAATCAGATTAAGATTAGGTTGGAGCCAGTCGGTCTTGTAGTTTTCATTGTTGGTATATTTGTTTTGCTCGCAGTATTTATTGCACCTATAAGCACAAATTTACAGATTAACCTACTGGGGATTTCCCTTGCATTTGTGTTTTCTGTTGGATTAGGTTCATAGCTATAGGAATATCAACAAAATCCGACATTAGATATATTGAAATCTTATCAAGAGTGGACAGGAATGTAACAAAGGTTCTTGAATTCCACCAGGTGCAGACAAACTTGAGTTTCCGCCTGGTTCATCAAAGAATGTAGTTATTAAACCACCTGTTGCTACCGCCTACGCAGATGCTGCTACCAGGTTGACCTTACGACTACTGACTAAGCAAAGCACAGGTCCAAGCTAGAATTGATGCAGATACAAAGAAAGTTGGATACGCAAGGGGTGAGCTATTCCAAAAAGAAGATGGGAGTTGGGGAATACATTGGGGTGGCAAATATCCACTATGAACAGCCTCAACTACAATTACATTTACATTGAGTTAACAGTAATGTCTCTCAATTGAGATCTATCTGGTGAGTGGTGCTTCCCTTTTACTTATCCCAATTTATTCTCCAAGGGTATTGTTCCTATGGTAGTTCAAGGTTATAATTGAATTGAGACAAAGTTGAAGTGAAGAGGCTGGTGACTGCAGTCATCCTTGCAATCCTTCTGGTAGGGTTAGTCCTATCTTGCTTATCTTGCGCTCCACAGGCTACATTGGGGATTTCCGCAACTGAATTAGATAACGGAGTCATGATTAAGAATATGGGTGATGTTGATTGCCTAGTCTTTGTCAGTTCGCCTGAAGGCGAGCAGCGGTTTGAACCAGCTGTGGGTCAGAATACAACGGTTACTGGTATATCGCAACCTATTGAGGTTTCAGCAGTCAGCAAGTGACTAGGCAAGCTAGATGGGTAAGTGTCTACCATTACGATTAAGATGTTACCGGGGATGGTGTCTAGTCTGAAGGGGGCTAAGAATGGGATAATGTGTTAGTGAACGGAAACAGTTCAATGACTAGAAGCTCAAATCTTTTGAGTTTGATGAGGCTGTCTCAGATTTGCCAAGGGTGAAACCCCAAGCTAAGAGGCCAAAATCTGAAGTGAATAAGAACGGCGAGTAGAGTATTCATGATACCGTAGAAAGAACCGCATACGCATCTAGACTATACTGCTGTTAACCTTGTGGCCACTTCTTTGCTGATCTGGTCATCAGATACCAAGGTCATAATCCTTATGAGTGTTCTTATGGTTTCGAGTATAGCTTTGTTTATAGTTGTATCGAGGCGATGTTCTAGTGAAACGTGTTCTTTAGTCCGTGGGTTTGAAGTCATATCGGCTCGCATGGCAAGTGGCTGTGCGAACATCTCTATCCTATATGTACCATTCATCTTGATAGGTGCGTATTTTGCATGCATATTCTATACGGTGAATAGCCAATGGCGTGGACGTGAATATGCACAAACGCACTGGGTAGATTTCGTAGACAGCTTTATGGATGAAGATAGAGGTCTCATTACGCGCACCTGCCAACCCCGTAAAGGAAGAACTGAGGGATGACAGCAAACATATTGTCGTGAACTGTGGAGGGTGTTTCCACCAATACCGTGTCCCCCTGAGGGCAAAGGCATAATAAAAAGCAAGTGTCCAAACTGTGGAAGAGAAGCGAGAATAAGCACATAACTACCAACCAAACTCAAGCGAGTAATTCTTCGGCAAGTGCCACAATTACGATTACGATGTATACTGGGGTAGTAGTCCACCCAGCGGATCTTGAAGACAATGAAGGAGGCAAATAGTGGAAAAACAACAATTTGAGGAGTTGGTGAAGTTGCTGAAAGGGCTTAATGAACACTTGGCAAGCATAAGGTCTCATATGGGTGGCATAGATCGTAACTTGGAGGCAATAGAAGACGAGATAAAAGGCAAAAGTGGCAAGGCACACTTTAAACCTTGACAGGAACGCACCGTAGAGAGCACTTTAGCCTGACTGGATTTTTTCTACGAGCCAACACATTCGTGGCTACGCTTAGGTAGCACCAATGTCTGCTCCCCCGGTTCGTGTGTGGTGCTTCCCTTGCACTTGTCCTACTGTCTACTCTTCAAATAAGGCAGTAGTATAGAGCACACGGGGAATTTGCAGAGAACTTAGCCTCAAACTTCAGTGAGCTAGCAAGTGTTATAGTTAAGATTAGGATGTATACTTTGGCTGATGAGTAAGCCAGTCGCTACAAGAGCATAGAACCTTGACATCCTTGCTACTCCAACATTAGGATTGCTGTCTATTATGGGCAACTCTCTAAAAGTCTTTTTTGGAATAATGATTCTAATAGGCATGGTGCTCTACATCGTATTTCTCTCGCCCTTCGCTGCTGTATTCTTCGGACTAGGCCCTTTCGTCACAAAGGTGATCATAGGTATAGCCTTGATAGCTGGGGGTATTGCCCTCTTTATTAAAGTACGAAGGTCACGAAGGTAGCCAAGCGAAGTGGGGAGACAAAGAGCCGTTCCTTTTTCTGGTGGAGCTTCAAGCTATCCTCAAACTTCCCTGACCTAGTATAGTATTCTGTTCTGTGCGTGGGTTAACTTTCACTTGTCCTTACCCAAAATACCTGTCCAAATAGTAATAACACGCTGCTTATTAACGTCTCTCAACATAGATGAACAGGTCGGTGGCACGCTGTTCTGTCCAGATTTTGAAACTAACTGGATTTTTTCTATGAGCCAACATCTTCGTGGCTAGGCTTAGGTAGCACCAATGTCCCTAAGGGACACCCCCTTGCCCTGTGACTAATCCAGCTTTGAATACCTGCTACCTAAACAGGGATTCTGGAAGCCACTATCCTGATAGAGTGGGTTATGCCGCGAAATCAAATGGCGAAAAGGGGGCGCATTGAGAGCGCAATGACTTGACAAAGGCGCGGAGCAGTGTTACATTACAATTAAATACTACCCCTGTTGCTTTGGCGGCAGGGCCGAGGCCACCTTCGGGTGGCCTTTGTTTATATTCAGGCAAAGGTGATGAAAACAAACGTTTATATAGATGGGTTCAATCTCTATAATAGGGCTGTCAAAGATACCCCCTTCAAGTGGCTTGACCTTTCCAAGCTCTGCTAGGCTCTCCTGCCACGACATGAGATTCACCGTATCCGATACTTCACTGCACTAGTACACTCCCGACCTAATGACACTCAAGCACCCCAGAGGCAACAGATATATCTTCGGGCGCTCAGAACGATCCCGAACCTCACGATGGAATTTGGGCAATTCCGCCCACGCATAAAAGAGAGGCCACTGGTAACTCCTATACCTGGTCAGCCAAGAAATGTCATGGTCCATGATACAGAAGAAAAGGGAACGGATGTCAATTTGGCAACCTATCTTCTAGTGGATGGGTATGAGGGCGACTATGAGCAGGCTCTTGTCATGTCGAACGACGCCGACCTGGCACTACCCATAAGCATAGTACGTGATAAGCTTAAGCGTCCTATTGGTATCGTGAACCCAAATATCGATCCCAAGGAAGTGATGCCGAAGGAACTGAGGGATGCCGCGACTTTCAATAGGCGCATACATAAGAGTGTGCTGGCGCAATGCCAGTTCCCGGCAACACTACAGGATATGATTGGCAGCATCACCAAGCCCAGTACTTGGTAATTTGCCGGAGGCCAGCATAGGGATTTTAGAAGCTTACTATCCCGGTAGAGTGGGTTATGACATCCGATCAGACAGCGCAACAGGCCGTAATCTCCACCGTATCTCTAACAGTCTCTATCGTATCTCTAGTCTCCACGCGACATTTTCCCCTTGTTCGAATGAAGAATTCATGCTAATCTCTGCTTGGAACTCGTGTGCTACCCTGACAAATTAAGTCCCGCAGGTGAGGTTTCCCAGAACCTGACTGCAAACCAAACACAGTCTTCTCTTCAGTACGACCCTGGTAACCGCCGCGTAATCAGAGAAGCCTCCAGATTACTCGTAAAATGGTATTCCCCAAATTACCGGTTGGACCCAACCGACCGCAACTACCTGAAAACTGTTGTCGAGAATATCTTGGAAATTGCCTCCATGCGTCAGTCCGCCAGCCCCACGGCTCGCAAAAATATAACGGCAACCCGACGAAACGAATCGTACGTATTTTAACAACCAAATCCGCCGCGGGTAGTCACCTTACGTATGAAAAAGAGCTGTTGAACTCCAGAAAAAATAGCCATTTTTACAAAACGAATCATCCCGGCTTCCCTCATGGTCTTCCCCCCTATAGACCCAAATAACAACATTTTTCGCATATATGCCCAGAATGACACTATTGAGTGTTTCCCGTTCCTTCTATTTGCCAGTCACAAGGTCTAAGGTAAGATACTCCAGCCTCGCAGGGGTAACTCGGTGGTAGAGTTGCTACCTTCCGGGCAGGGTGTCAACTGCAGTGCTCCTTTGCTCTATTTGCTGATGTCCCGTTTCTAACGTTGGCTGGTGGTATAATTGAATTGAGAGGAGGTAGCATGAAAGAGACATGGTTAGGGCAATAGGAAAATAACAAAAGCAGCGAAATAAAGGCGAAAAGAAATAGTTACAAGGAGGTTTATTAATGTCAGCAGGTTGGACAGTGTTCTGGATAGTATTTGGAATAGTTGCGTTCATAGCACTCGTTACCTCGATTAGAACTGTGAGACCTATAGCCAGAGGTTTGGTGGAGAGGTTTGGCAAATACAAGAGGTTCGCCAATCCTGGACTGATATTCATCATACCATTCGGCATTGAGCATCTCCTTAAGGTAAACATCACGGAGATGATGGTTGACGCAGGAGGACAGGAGATAATCACGAAAGATGCCCTCAACGCCAGTGTAGACGCTCAGGTATATTTCAAAGTGAAGACAGACGAAACAAGTGTCAAAGCCTCAGAGTACAATGTCTTCAATTACAAGGTTCAGATTGTGGCTCTTGCCAGAACCACACTGAGAAACATTATAGGTACAATGAACCTGATGGAGGCGAACAGCGAGAGAGGCAAGATAAACAAATCGCTCTATGACCAGTTAACAGTTGAAACGCAAAACTGGGGAATTGAGATAGTCAGGACTGAGCTGAAGGAGATAAATCCTCCTGACACTGTACAGCAAGCCATGAACAAAGTAGTCGTGGCTAATAATGAGAAGACAGCGGCAATAGACTTTGCAACTGCTACTGAGACAAAAGCGGATGGAGAAAGAAGAGCAGTAATCAAGAAGGCAGATGGAGAGAAGCAATCCCGAATATTGGTAGCAGAAGGTGAGGCTCAGGCAATAAAGCTGGTGAATGAAGCAGCAGATGCCTACTTTAAGGGCAAAGCTCAGACTTCTCAAGCAGCTTCAGGTTGCCCAGGAAGCTCTAGTGAATAATTCCAAGATAGTTATTCCCACAGGGCAATCACTGATTAACGTAATAGGAGATTTAGCAGGAATAACAAAGAAAGGAGGGTAGAGGACGAATGTAACATCAGATGCCATGGGCGACTTACCTATCCTTTTCTTAACTGTCGTGATAGCTACAATAGTTGCTGCTATCTTTCGAATGACTTCCCACAAAGATGAGCGAGAGGACAAGGCTCGTGCAATCCGAGAAGCTATAGTACATCAATCTCCGCATACTTGAGTATCAAATCTCTCAAATTTCAAGCCTGACTGGATTTTTCTACGAGCCAACATCTTCGTGGCTAGGCGTAGGTAGCACCAATGTCCCTAGGGGACACCCCCTTCCTTGTGAACATCCAGCTTTGCCTTGTGAACAATCTAGCTTTGACTTCCTGATTGACACCTGGAAGGCAGGGGAATAAGCCTCCCTTCCTTGACCTTCCCCCTAGTGTGATTACGGTGGTAAAATATGGACTACACAGGAGGCATGGGAAGCTTCTCTAGGAAATATACAACAGAATAGGAGGATACTAATGGCACAAAGAAAGAAAAGAGTAAGTAGTACCGTAGACTGGAGCAACGCTTAAAGGCAAGTTTTTCCATACATTTGATGAAGACGGTTATGTTCAGTATCAAGGGAAAATTGTAGAACTTGTAGGAGATGACATAGCGATAGTCTTATACTTTGAGCGGACTGCTGGTAGTCCAACATACCATAAGGCCGTATGGGTGAGTGACATAGTTGACGGAGGATGGGCACTTTACAATACTGCTGCAGCTTGGCGAGAAGCTTACGAAACCCACTTAGTGAAGACAAGACCTGCGGAGAAGTAGTCAGCAAGCCATGTCTGGCTACGACAGGTTCCAAGGCTAACTGGATTTTTCGTACGAGCCAACATCTTCGTGGCTAGGCCTAGGTGGCAACAATGTCCCTAGGGTATACCCAACTAGGAGCTTGTTAGGATTTGTAGCAGAAGACCAACTTCAGCATTTGCTACCGCCAACATACAGATCAAAGTCACTCGCAAACACACTCTTCCGTCTTAGAGAGGCTTTTGTCCCTTTGACCTCAAACTCCACTTCCTTCGGTAGCAAAATCCACTGCTTCCAAACCTTAACCGTATTCCCATCTACTTTCAGTCTTCCAGCAACTGACCATGTACCTCCCTCAACCTCAATAACGTGGGGTTTATCAGCGACATTTATATTCCATTGCTTCTTGTCCATTTTCCTCCCTCCTTATTAGATCATAAATTGCTGTCAAAACATAGGCTTCGCCAACTCACGCCTGCAGCCAGATTGTAGCATGGTTCCGACAAGTAAATGGATTGCTGCCACAATATGAGATTGGACACCAAGAAGTAGGGTTAGGAGAATCATCACTACCTAATAACCATTTGAGTTCACCGCCTCATATAGGCTTAAGGCCTCATCAAAGGTTAGACTTGCTGCATAGTGGCTCACCACGTTAGGACCTTCCCAACCACCAAGAGCCTTGATAACCTTGTTGGACAATCCAGATTCTACACTGTGAACGCAGAACCCTCTTCTTGTTTACCAACTATAAGATTTCAGGTAAAATGAATTCAGTTTTGCGGGAGTAACTCAGTGGTAGAGTTCCTGCCCTCCAAGCAGGGTGTCGCGGGTTCGAATCCCGTCTCCCGCTCCACAGAAACTCGATTGCCATGAAGACTGATTCCTTTCATGGCTGAAAGAACGGGCTCGTAGCTCAGGGGCAGAGCGGCCGGCTCATAACCGGTTGGTCGCAGGTTCGAATCCTGCCGGGCCCACTTGGGAGTAAGCCAGGTCAAGATCCTGTGTACCTCATGAACTCTGCGCTCGACAGCCGTTCCTATTCTCCTGTCTCCCATTAGTCCGGGATAGGTGTGTAGGATAGGTTGATTTCAAGTTAGTTCGGTCCCTGGCAGCGCCCATTATCAACCGTTTATCACAGTAAGAAGAGGTTGGTAGGAAGAAAATGTTGACAAGAATCAAGGGCAGTGTATAATGTAAGATACATAGTATGCCGATGTATCAGGAACTGTTCAATGCCCGACAAAACCGTAAGCTATGAGGAGCTAACAGCCGGCTACAAATTCCCTCCCGCCACTTATGAACTGAATGCTCCCTTCGTCTCCAAATATCTAAGAGCCGTGGATAGTAGTGGCGATGGATTTGTTCCCCCTTTGGCCATTACGGCCTGTGCCATAGCTGCTATGACAAAGTCTGTTCCCCTGCCGCCTGGCACTATCGCTATACATGCGTCACAAGAACTGGAGTTTTTGAAACTGGTTCCCATTGGCGCCACTGTAGAGTGTCACATAGGTGTGGTGCAAAAGATAGCTCGAGGCAAGATGAGTATGCTAGTCCTGGAGCTTGAGGTTTTTGACAAAGGCAAAGAGAAGGTGCAATCGGGGAGGGCGACTATAGCATTGCCCACCTAAAGAGAAGATGCTCACAGAAATTCAGCAAGGGAAGACTCTCAATCCGGTGGTAAAACATATTACCCAGGAGAGGATTAATCTTTATGCCGAGGCATCGGGTGATTTTAATCCTATCCATATAGACGAGTCTTTCGCCGCTAAGACTCCTTTGGGTGGCACTATTGCCCACGGTATGCTTAACTTAGCTTACGTATCGGAGATGATGACTTCGGCATTTGGCCGAAGCTGGGTGTCGGGGGGTAAGCTTCGGGCGAAGTTCAAGGAGTCGGCACGTCCGGGAGACACTCTGACTATCACCGGTAAGATTGATTGCATTGAACAAAAAAGTGATGTATCATACGCAAATTGCAATTTTGAGTGCCGTAATCAGAGGGGCGAAACGATAGTCACAGGGGAGGCAATAGTCAAGTTATCAAGTGGCAAAGAGTAGAGAAATTGTTCAAAATGGCAGAATAAGAGTGGCTGTGGATGCCATGGGTGGCGATTATGCCCCTGAGGAAATAGTTAAAGGGGCGGTGCTTGCAGCTCAGAAGGACGACGTAGAAATCTTCTTGGTGGGCACCGCGAATATTCTGGAACAGGAATTAGCCAAGTGCAAACTCACCAACGGCTTGTCCATCCACATTGTCGGAGCCAGCGAATTCATCAAGGAGAATGAGTCGCCGGTTGACGTAATTCGCCGCAAGCCTAATTGCTCTGTTGCTGTGGCGGCAAAGATGGTGAAATCAGGCGAAGCAGATGCATTATTCAGCGCTGGGTCTAGTGGCGCAGCTGCTATAAGTGCTATTCAATTTATCGGCATGTTAGACGGCGTGTATCGTCCGGCACTTGTTGGCTCTCTGGGTAGCTTTGCATCAAATACTGTGATGGTAGACCTTGGAGCTAATGTGGACTGCAAACCACACCAATTTCTAACTTTTGCCATCGCTGGCTCGGTCTACGCCAAGAAATTCCTTAACATCAGTGACCCTAAGATAGCTTTGCTAAGCACGGGAAGTGAAGAAAGCAAAGGGAATGATGCAGTGCGTGAGGCTTATTCACTTCTCAAAAGCAGCGGGTTGAACTTCATTGGCAATATAGAAGGTAGCGATATCCTGAACGGCAAGGCTAACGTCATCGTTTGTGACGGCTTTGTGGGTAATGTTGTGTTGAAGTTTTATGAAAGCATTGGGGGTCGCGCCCAGGTCTGGACGGAACGAAAGCTGAAAAAATACCCGCCTCTCCGTGCCTTAGCTGGACTGTTGTTCAAGAGATTGTTCCCGGCAACCAAAATATCCAGTGAAACCGAGAAGCAAGGTGGCGGCATTCTATGGGGCGTTGACGGGGTTGTCAAGATAGCCCATGGAGCTAGCCGAGCTCCCCAAATAGCAAATGCCATAGAAAGCGCTAAGGAGGCGGTAAAAGCCGGGGTTGTTGAAAGTTTGAAATCGGAATTAGCAAGATTTAACCAAGGAGGCAAATTATGAATGTTGAAGAGCAGATAAAGGACATCTTGGCCAGGATTACCCGCGTTGATAAGAGCATCATCACCCGGCAAAGCACATTTAAGGAGATCAAAGCGGATTCTCTGGATGTAGTACAGGCATTGGTGGCGGTGGAAGAGACATTTGGTATTGAAATCCCTGACGAAGATGCCCAGAAGTTTCAGAACTTCGGCGACTTCGTCTCCTATGTGGAGAGTCGAGTGCCACAGAAGGAGAAGGTTTAAGTATGTCTCTTGAGGGGAAGCTGGCCTCTAGTTACGGGCAGCGGACGAGGCATTGGTCGGGCGATCGCTTTGAAACTTGCATCTCAAGGTGCTGATATCGTTGTCGATTTCTTCCGCCACCGAGAGAGCGCCGAACAGACAGCCAGGGATGTCGAAGCTCTGGGAGTGAAAGCTGAAGTCATCCGAGCCAATGTGGGAGACGCTGCAAAGATAGATGAATTGTTTGATATGATTGGCAATAAATTCGGCCGCCTCGATATCTTGATTAACAATGCTGCTTCAGGCGTGGGTCGCCCTTTAGCGGATATAGATGTCAAGGCCTGGGAATGGACTATGGATATCAATGTCAGGGCCTGTTTGCTCTGTGCTCAGAAAGCAGCCAAACTAATGGAGGGCAGGGGTGGCAAGATAGTCAGTATGTCCAGCTTGGGTTCACGATTTGTCTTGCCCAATTATACTGTGGTGGGAGTGTCCAAAGCTGCCCTGGAAGCTTTGACTCGTTATCTGGCAATAGAGCTGGCACCTCGAGGGATTTGCGTTAATGCTGTAGCTGCTTCTGCTGTGGAGACAGAGGCCTTGAAGTTCTATTTCAAAGAGGGGCTGGTAAAAGACAGTCGTCAGGTGACACCAGCGGGAAGAATGGTAATTCCCGAAGATGTCGCCAATGTGGTGGCTTTCTTATGCAGTGAAGAGGCTTTTATGATAAGAGGGCAGATTATCATTGTTGATGGAGGCACCTCTGTAGGGCTCCTCGCCCTCGCAGGAAAATGAGAATAATGAACACGGCTAAAGTTTCTAAAAGCTCGGTAAATTCCTGGGGCACGATGAATATACCGAGAGTTGTAGTTACCGGTATGGGTACTATTAATCCTTTGGGCTTAAGTGTGAAAGAGTACTGGGAAGGATTAGCCGCAGGAAAGTCGGCCATCGGTCTTATTAGTCACTTCGATGCCAGCCAGTTTCGGGTGAAAGTGGATGCTGAAGTGCGTGGTTTTGATGCCACAAAGTATATGGACTTGAAGGCAATTGACCGCACTTCAAGGACTATTCAATTTGCCATTGCCGCTACCAAAGAGGCAATACAATCAGCCGGCCTTGATATGGCTAAGGAAGACTCTGAAAGAGTGGGTGTTACGATTTCTACTATGACAGAGCAGGGCTATGTTGTCTGGGGATGGGAACAATACCAGAAAACTGGACCGAGGAGAGGTGCCGACCCACTTTTCATTAACAAGTCAACTGCCAGTGCGGCATCCATGCAGGTAGGGATGATGCTGGGGGCTAAGGGTCCCAACAACAGTGTAAATAGCCTTTGTGCCAGCGGCACTGACGCCATAGGCACAGCGGCCAACTTCATTCGCCTGGGGTATGCCGATGTGATGATAGCCGGGGGGTCTGATGCCAGCCTGGAACCAGTGGGCATGGCTGGAATAGATATTTTAGGAGCCCTGACCCATGAACCGGACCCAGCCAAGGCTTGTCGCCCATTCGACCTCAACCGAAATGGTTTTGTCTATGGTGAGGGTGCCGGATTACTCGTATTGGAAAGCTATGAACATGCCAAGAGGCGAGGCGCACCTATCCTGGCCGAAGTCGCCGGCGCAGGCTGGTCCTTTGATGCCCACGATGCAACTGCTCCTGCCCCTGAATCAGAAGCTTATGCTATGCGTACTGCCCTCCGAAATGCCGGAGCGAGAATTGATGAGGTTGACTATATCAACGCTCACGGCACCAGCACTAAACTGAATGACGCCTGTGAAACGAAAGCTATTAAAATCATGTTTGGAGAGCATGCTTACAAAATTCCTATAAGCTCTACCAAGTCCATGATTGGGCATGGTATTACTGCTGGCGGTGCTGTTGAAACCATCGCCGCTATATTAGTTATGAACAAAGGGATTATCCATCCGACTATAAATTATGAGACCCCTGACCCAGACTGTGATCTGGATTACGTCCCCAATGTAGCTCGCCCGGCTCAAGTGAATGTATGTCTGAAGAATAGTTTTGGCTTAGGCGGGGAAAACTGCTGTCTGGTGCTTAGACGTGTTAGTGGGTGAAAGCCAGCAATGGAAGGAGGAGCATTTCCTTATCCAGTCGCTTTGGCAGGATGACAATTTGATGCCGCTACAGGTGTGCAGAATGTCCAGCCATATGCCGATATCGAAAGGGTATTGACAAAAAAGTTCTTTATGTCCATAATACATCGTATTACGATACACAGGCATATAAGGTACAATCTGGGTTTTGTCGTTTCTTATTCGATACCGCAGTTTCCGCGGGAGAGTGATGTTTCTTATGGCAACTGCGTGTTGACGAAATCGTGGGGCAGAGACTTTTGACTTGGAGGTATTGACAAGAAGTTTTTTTGTATTCATAATACATCGTATCGCGATATAGACGATGGTTTTGCGAAATGCAGAGAAAGACACAAAATGGGGCGTGGGTGTGGGGCTCGGTACCAGTATGGTTTATTTGTTGTAGTGAAGTAGTATGCAATTATTAGTGCCGACCAATTGGGATCCAGATCTGATATTGCCATTAAGCAAGCTGGAAGCTGACGTACAACTGTATGGCGTGCTGCCAACTTCGATGATAGGGAGTGGGGGATCGGGTCCTGATAACGTCCGCATGGTGGCAAACCAGGTGGAGGAATACATCGACCAGGCCAATTCGGTAGGCTTGAAGTTCGACTACCTCCTGAATGCTCCGAGTATGAGCAATATGGAATGGGATGAGAATACCCATCAAGAGTTGCTGATGCATCTTGATTGGATCACCAGCATCGGGGCGGATAGCGTCACAGTAACGATCCCATATCTAGTTGAGCTCATAAAGCGCCAGTTTCCGCGACTTAGGGTGAGAGTATCAACCATTGCTCATGTGAACAGCGTTGCCAGAGCCAAACTGTTTGAATCCTTAGGAGCCGATTCTATTACCCTGGATATTAACGTAAATCGAGACTTTGCATTGCTTAAGGCTATTAGGAACGCGGTGAATTGCGAGCTCAGTGTGCTGCTGAACAATCTTTGCTTGTACCAGTGTCCCTACGAATATTATCACCATGACGGGTTAGGGCATGCCAGTCAGAACTATAACCCGATCAATGGATATTACGTGGACTATTGCGTACTTCGTTGTACTCTAGATAGGCTCCGTGATGTTTCTCAAATCATCAAGTGCCGCTGGGCACGGCCCGAGGAAATTCATGTTTACGAAGAGATCGGTATGGATGTGTTCAAAATCAGTGGCAGGTCCATGCCCACCGAACGGATTCTACGTGCTGCTACAGCATATTCGTCACGTCACTACGAGGGCAATCTATATGACATTCTGAACGTCATTGCTCCCAAGACTGGATTTATTGGTTCTGCTTTGCCGGGTGAACAAAGCAATGGTGTTGGGTCGCCGCCCAGATTCTACATCGACAACCAGGCTCTGGAAGGTTTTATGGATTTCTTCAAGAAGCAGAATTGCCTATCCGGGTGTAGCCATTGCGATTATTGCCGGCGAATAGCCAGCAAGGTCATACAATTCGACGGTGACGAAGTTGACGATTACATAGCCGCACTCACTGCATCCTTAGATAATCTCTCCAGTAGCAAGATTTTCAAAGTTAAAGCAGGGGTGAAAAAGCACCTGCGCTAACAAGCAGAGCGCTCCAAATATCGCAAAATAGGTCCGTCCTCAGCAAATGCCTTTCCCATTGTAGAATTGTCAGCCAGCGCTCATGCAACGGTTTCCCAAACACCGCCTTGCTGTCCAAATGTACCTCATATTCATGTAATTACAGCCTCGTTATCTTACAAGTCTGAGAAAGGCAGTGTGAGCGGACTACCGTGGCGCCATATTACGAGAGTTTGCGCCAATTTAAGTGTGGATAGGAGATGCGCTACATGTTTGATTTTGAGGAGAGTGCTTTGCTAGTGTTGCTGTCGAGTGAAAATGTCACCCTAATTGTTCTGTGATTTTGTCACCCCCTATCGATGTGTACCGGGAAGGACCTGCGCCATGGATGATCTGGGGCAGGCTTGTAAGGACGACCAGTTTTTGGCTGTGGCGTCTTAGCCGCTACACAGAGCGCAAGTTCCCGGGAATGGCTTGATTCAGGTATGAAGCGGGCTGTGTTCCTTACTCTAAGCAGCGGAGCCTCCGGCGGTGCCGACCTGGTAAGAAGGCATTGCCCCTTGTAGTAAACTGCCAGGCTGCCATCCATTCTTTCATGTACCTCCACAATAGCCCTGACGTAGCTTAACCGGCCATTAGTCGGCATTATCTGTAGCCTGTGCCCGCCAAAACGTACCACATTATCCTTGCCTACACTACGCTCGTATTTGAAGCAGAATACTTCGTCAGGCTTAAAGCCATCGGGGACTGGACGATAAGCGGAGCCCAGGCTCTCTGGCCGGGACAGCAAACCTTTGGTTAAATCGGGGCAGCAAATCCCACAGCACCCGATTAGCCTCTTCACTAGTCTTAGCACCAGCTATGCGAAGCTCGCTCTTTAGCCGGTCCTGGAAGGTGCCCCATAATCTCTCAATCCTTCCCTTAGCTTGAGGTGAGAGTGAGGTGATAGATATGATGCCCAGTTCCTCCATCATCCGGCCAAATTGGGTCGGCTTCCTTCTTCCCGCAAGCTGCTCTTCAAGTGTTTCTGGCTCTTTTCTAGAGCGCTCAAATATGCCATGTCCATCATGGTATAGCGCTTCAGGTATACCCTCCTCTTCTACAATATGCCGGAGCAAAAGGGTATACCCCTGGGCGTCTTCCTCATTTCGGAATAAGGCAAAAGGGACTTTGCCTGTAGCATCATCTATAGCTCCTATAAGGCTCAGATACAGCCCTCTCCCCTCCAGCCAGTCATCCCGACTACCATCAATCTGTAGTAGCATTCCTTCTCTGGGATAGCGTTCTCTGCGGCTGCGATGTTTTGGTGCTCGTCCTCTTTCTGGGACTTCTTAACCCGGCTTCAAGTAGAATGCGGCGTACTGAGGAGCGCGAAAGATTAATTTCTTCCCGTTCTGCCAGGAGTTCAGTGAAATGCTGGTGGTTACAGCCTTTGTAGACTGTTTGGAATAATTCCAGAACCTGCTTTTTCATACCCGCATCCAGGGTATGCCTCGGTTTCCTCCCGCGATTGCCCTGCGCCAATGCAGCAGCACCCTCCTTTCTATACCTCCGCTAGTATTCTTTTAACATGGCGTAGCGACAGGCCCAGTATCTCACCTGCCTGCCTCGTAGTCATCATGCCCTACCTCTACCCGGTTTAACACCATCAATCTATTCTGCTCTTTCTTGGTCAATGTCACCCTCTCTTTCATGGTGACATTTTCGCATAACAGTTAAAGGTGACAAAATCGTAAAACATCAACAGAGAGTGCTTTGCTAGTTGACAGCCTAATTACCTTGTGGTAAATTACTAAGTTGGTGTCTACTAGAAGGTAAAGACTTTGTAGAGTTACAAAAGCCGGCTGGCTGAAGCCGAGCAGAATTTTCCTGGAGTAGACCGGCGTGTAAGCAGACGGCTTTTTGATTGCCTAAAATAGGAGAGTATAAGAATGCCGACAGTTAGTCAACTTGTTCGTAAAGGGAGGCAGAAGCTGGGAAATAAAAGCAAGGTCCCGGCGCTGCATTACACCCGAAATACGATGAAGGGCGAGATCAGATGGATCGAAGGGGCGCCTCAAAAAAGGGGTGTCTGTATTCAGGTTAAGACGGTTACGCCCAAGAAGCCTAACTCAGCGTTGCGCAAAGTTGCCCGTGTTAGGCTGACGAATGGCATGGAAGTAACCGCTTATATTCCGGGAGAAGGGCATAATCTGCAGGAACACTCGGTAGTTTTGATTCGTGGCGGTCGCGTTAAGGACGTTCCTGGAATTCGCTACCACATTATCCGTGGCACTTTGGACACTGAAGGAGTAGCTAATCGCAAGCAGGGTCGCAGCAGATATGGGGCCAAGGCGCCAAAATAGTAGGGGTGTTAAATGCCAAGAGGAACTAGAAAAATAGTAAAGAGGATACCGCCACCCGATGCTAAATATGGCAGCGTCACGGTGGCTAGATTCACTAGTAGGCTTATGCTACGGGGTCAAAAAGCTACAGCCGAACGCGTTGTTTACAGTGCCCTGGAACTGACCGCTCAGCAAGTGAATAGCAAACCTGAAGAAGCCTTGGAGCAGGCGATCAAAAATGTTGCACCGCTTCTGATGGTTAAGTCACGCCGAATAGGTGGGGCTACATACCAGGTTCCCACGGAGGTAGGGGAGGAGAAAGGGCGCGCTCTCGCCATAAAATGGCTCATTACTTCAGCGCGCGCTCGTAGTGGCAAATCCATGGAGGAAAAGCTCGCAGCCGAGCTGGTTGATGCTGTTAATGGTCGAGGGGCAGCAATTAAGAAACGTGATGATCTTCATAAGATGGCAGAGGCTAACAAAGCCTTTGCTCACTATCGCTGGTGAGAAGTCGTGTTAAAAGCAGTACTTGAGGCAAAGGATAAGCTCATGTCGCGGACTTTCCCTTTGGAAAAAATACGGAACATAGGTATTATCGCTCACATAGATGCTGGCAAGACCACAGCCACAGAGATGATGCTCCATCACACAGGGCGCACCTACAAAATTGGCAGCGTGGACGAAGGCACTGCGGTAATGGATTGGATGGAACAGGAGAGAGAACGGGGTATCACCATTACGTCAGCGGCTACCACATGTCACTGGCGCGAGCATCGTATAAACATTATTGATACCCCCGGCCATGTGGATTTCACCGCTGAGGTGGAGCGTAGCCTGCGTGTATTAGACGGTGGCGTTGTGATTTTTGACGGGGTGGCCGGTGTGGAGGCTCAGTCAGAGGCTGTGTGGCGCCAGGCAGACAAATATGGCGTGGCCAGGATTTGCTTTATTAACAAAATGGACAGGGTTGGCGCTGACTTTCAGCACACGGTGACTATGATTAATGAAAGACTGAGGAGCAAGGCGTTGCCCATACAGCTTCCAATAGGAAGTGAAAAGGACTTTCGAGGCATCATTGACCTTGTCGAAAACAAAGTTGTTGCTTTCCCGGTTGATTCTAATTCATCTTCAACTGCAGGGTACAGTGACACTCTGTTGGCCAAGCATCGTCAAGCATTGATAGGAGAATTGGCTGAACTCGATGAACAGATAATGATGCTTTACCTTGATGGGCAAGATATCTCGGTTTCTCAGATTAAGGCAGCCATAAGAAGGTTGACCGTTTCTAACCGCGTGGTGCCGGTTCTTTGCGGCAGTGCGTTGAGAGACAGAGGCATCGAGTTATTGCTTGATGCTATAGTGGATTATCTGCCGTCGCCGCTCGATGTTCCTCCCATCTCGGCTACAGATCCTAGAAACGGAGAAAAAGTCCTTCGGCCGGCGAGCGACGAGGAACCTTTTTCTGCATTGGCCTTCAAAACGGTTTTTGACCCGTTTATGGGTAGACTTGTCTACTTGCGTGTATACTCAGGCAGAGTGAAGGTAGGAGCACAAGTCTTGAATTCCAGCATAGACAAGAAAGAGAGACTGGGAAAACTATATATCATGCATGCCAATCGCCGTGAAGAGATCGACCGCACTGACACCGGAAGTATTGTGGCCAGTCTGGGACTTAAGATGGCCTCCACAGGTGATACCCTTTGTGAACCGGCGCGGCCAGTGCTTCTTGAGCCTATACGGTTTGCTGAGCCGGTGCTTTCCATGGCTGTTGAGCCCAAAAGCAAAACTGACCAGGACAAGCTGGATGATTCCCTGGCTAAACTCGCTATGGAGGATCCCACCTTCAAGGTTTACTATGACAAGGAAACAGGTCAGACTCTGATGTCGGGGATGGGTGAACTTCATCTCGAAGTGTTAATGGAGCGTATATTTCGCGAATATGGTGTAAGGGTCAATGCTGGTAAGCCTCAGGTCGCCTATAAGGAGACAATTACCATTCCTGTGCAATCTGAAGGGAAGTTTATACGTCAATCTGGCGGTAAAGGCCAGTATGGACACGTTTGGCTTAAGATTGAGCCAGGCGAGCGCGGCAGTGGATTTGAGTTTCGTGACCAGATTCGAAGTGGGGCCATACCTAAGGGATTTACTCCTTCAATAGAAGCCGGTGCCAAGTCAGCTTTGCCGAGTGGAGGATTAGCTGGTTACCCCATAATAGATGTAAAGGTGACTTTGTACGACGGAAGTTTTCACGAGGTTGATTCGTCAGATAATGCTTTCAGGATGGCAGCCTTCATGGCTATGAGGGATGGGATACACAAAGCTAAACCTGTTATTCTCGAGCCAATTATGGAAATGGAAATAACAACTCCCAATGAGTTCCTCGGAGACATCATTGGCGATCTGAACTCTCGAAGAGCGCATATCGAAGGTATTGAGAGCCGCGATGATGTCTCTGCTGTCCGTTGTCTTGTTCCTCTAGCGGAGACATTTGGTTTCGCTGGAGATTTGAGATCGATCAGTCAAGGGAGAGCAAGCTACACAATGTGCTTTCATCGCTATGAAGAATTGCCTCGGGATTTGGCTGACCAAATCGTAGCTAAAACGGGAAGAACCAGATGACCGAACAGAAAGTTCGTATCAAAATCAGAAGCTTCGATCACAAGTTGGCTGATCAAGCAGTAAGGCAAATAGTAGATGCGGTGGAGCGTACCGGGGCTATTGTGGTTGGCCCGGTGCCTTTACCCACACGTATCGAGAAATTTTGTGTTATTCGTTCTCCTAACATAGACAAGGATTCCAGGGAACAGTTTGAAATCAGGACTCATAAGAGGGTAATTGATGTTTTGCAGCCAAGTTCTAAGACCATAGATGCCCTGAGTCAACTGGACTTGGCATCCGGAGTAGAGATAGATATTAAACTGTAGGCAAGACCATGTTTCCAGGCATTATCGGTAGGAAAATAGGCATGACGCAACTGTTTCAAGAAAGCGGAGAGACAGTGGCAGTAAGCGTTATTCAAGCTGGGCCTTCTGTGGTAACTCAGGTAAAGAGCCATGACAAGGATGGTTATGATGCTATACAAGTGGGCTTAATTGAGAACAAGGTGAGGCAATCTCAGCTTAGCTCTCCCGAAAAAGGACATCTTCGAGACTTGGAGAACGTTCGCTATCTTCGCGAATTCAGGGCTGACGATATCAGCTCGATCAAGCGTGGTGACAAAGTGGACGTTGGATTCTTGAAGCAAGGTGACTTGGTAAATGTGATTGGCCTTTCTAAGGGTAGGGGCTTCGCTGGTGTGGTTAAGAGGTATCATTTTGCTGGTGGGCCGAAGACCCACGGCCAGACTGACCGCCATCGCGCCCCTGGTTCAATTGGAGCTACTACTTTTCCGGGGCGGGTTCTTAAAGGAAAACGCATGGCGGGGCATATGGGAAACAAGAGAGTGACAGCGCGTAACCTCGTGGTTGTTCAAGCTGACCCGGAGCGCAATTTGCTTTTAGTGAAGGGTGCAGTACCTGGGCCCAATGGAGAGTTGTTACTAATTGAGAAAGTAAGGTAGCAGGAAGTGAAAGTACCAGTCTATGGCTTAAACGGTGAAGTTGCTGAGCAAATAGAGCTTAGCGAGGCCATTTTTGCCATTCCTTTCAATGAGTCCGTGGTGCACCAGGCGATGGTAAGACAACTGGCAAATGGGCGGCAAGGTACTGCGTCTACCAAGGATAGGGGGGAGGTTAGTGGAAGCACAAGGAAGCTTTATGCCCAAAAACATACCGGCAGAGCGCGCAGGGGGGATATAAAGTCGCCTCTTCTTAGAGGGGGCGGGGTGGTTTTTGGTCCTAAGCCACGCTCCTATCGCCAATCTATGCCGAAGAAAATGAGAAGGCTAGCCCTGAAGTGTCTTCTCTCCGCTAAGATCAGAGAGGGAAACGTGAGACTGGTCCAAGAACTTGATTTTAAGGAGCCAAAGACAAAAGACATGGTAAATGTTCTGTCTTCGCTCGGTATCGACTCTTCTGCTTTGATTGTTACTGCTCAGTCCACACTCAATGTGACTAAATCAGCGGCTAATTTAGCTGAAGTAAAAGTTGTACCTTCGGCTCTGGTTAATGTGTTGGATTTGCTTTCTTATGAAACGCTGGTAGCTACGGTGCCGGCGATACGGAACATTGAACAGATTTGGGGTGAATGAATTGCATCTTTATGAAGTTCTACGGCGTCCTTTGATTACGGAGAAGGCTACTTCTCTTAAGGAGAAAGACAAATATGCCTTTGAGGTGGCGCGCAAGGCTACCGAGTGTCAGATTAAGGAGGCAGTAGAAAAAGCTTTCAAAGTAAAGGTAGGCAAAGTAAATGTGATGACGATGCCCGGTAAAACAAGAAGATTTGGTCGGAGACAGGTAACTGGTTCACGTTGGAAAAAGGCAATAGTTACCTTGGAACCGGGGCACAAGATTACTTTCTTTGAGGGTGTCTAATGGGTTCAGTTACCAAGTGGAGAAGAAAGAAGATGTCCAAGCACCAGCATAAGAAGCTTCTCAAGAAGACTCGCTGGCAAAGGACCCACAAGTAAGGAGCGTTTCATGGGATTAAAGACTTATGCGCCAACTTCTCCAGGCCGGAGATTCATGTCTGGGGCTACTTTTGAAGAGCTAACCGGAGTAGCTCCTGAGAAATCCCTGCTGGTGCCACTGAAGAAGAAGGCAGGGCGTAATAACCGGGGGGTTGTGACTGTGCGTCATCGTGGTGGCGGCAGTAAACGCAAGCTTCGTCTTATCGATTTTAAGAGGGACAAGATTGCCGTCCCAGGAAGAATAGCTTCCGTTGAATATGACCCTAATAGGGCAGCTCGGATCGCCCTAGTTCATTATGCTGATGGGGAGAAGCGTTATATACTCGCTCCTTTGGAGATTAAGTTGGGTGATACTATACAGGCAGGCGAGGACGTTGATATAAAACCCGGGAATGCTCTGCCACTGGAGGCTATTCCTGTAGGAGCTCTAGTACATAATATTGAATTTGAGCCAGGCAAAGGGGGAAAGCTTGTTCATAGCGCAGGGAGTTCTGCCCAAATTATAAGCAAGGAGGGCCAATATGTAGTGCTTAAACTCCCTTCGGGTGAACTGCGCAAATTTCATCAAAAGTGCTGGGCTACTATTGGTCAGATAGGCAATGTTGACCACGAAAACATAACAGTAGGCAAAGCTGGTCGTACCAGGTGGTTAGGCATTCGCCCTTCAGTTAGAGGGTCTGCCATGACTCCTCGTGACCACCCGCATGGGGGTGGGGAGGGCAGAGCTAAGCGAGGAATGCATCCGAAAACTCCATGGGGGAAGCTAGCTTTGGGGGGTAAGACACGTCGCCGTAGAACATCGGATAGAATGATCGTTAAGCGGAGGAAACAGAATGTCACGATCGCTTAGGAAAGGGCCTTTTTGCGACGCTAAATTGCTTAAGAGAATAGAAGCGCTCAATAATTCTGGCGAGAAAACAGTACTGAAGACGTGGTCTCGTGCCTCTACCGTCATGCCCCAAATGATAGGTCACACTATTGCAGTGCACAATGGGAGGAAGCATGTGCCCATTTTCATCACTGAGAACATGGTGGGGCATAAACTGGGGGAATTTGCGTCTACCAGGACATTTAGAGGCCATGTCACTAAAGCCAAAATAACCGAACAGCCGGTCGTCAAACAACAATAAGATGCAATGAAGGTAAAATCAGTAGCTAACGACGTTGGTATCTCGCCTCAGAAAGTTCGTTTGGCGATAGATATGATTAGAGGCAAGAAAGTTGATGAGGCTCTGACTATCCTTAAGTTTTCGCCTACCCCTGCAGCCAAGGCGGTGGCTAAGGTAATCAAATCAGCAGTAGCCAATGCTGAAAACAACTTTCAAATGCCGCCTGCTGAACTCAGAATCACTGACATATTTGCTGATCAGGGGCATACTTTGAAGAGATTTCGCCCTCAGTCGAGAGGGAGGATTAGTCCTATCCTAAAACGGTCTAGCAATATTACAGTTTTTGTCGCTGAAGAGGAGGAATAGTTTTGGGACAAAAAGTTCATCCTTATGGTTTCAGGCTGGGTATTAACCAGGATTGGCGGGCCAGGTGGTATGCTAAGAAGAACTATACTCGGTTTTTGTTAGATGATTTAAAGCTACGCAGAGTTGTGGAACAAAAATGTCTTGGAGGCGCAGTTGCTCGGGTGGAAATTGAACGTCAGGGAGACGAGACACACTTAACTCTTTACTCGGCTCGTCCTGGCATCTTGATTGGTCGGGGGGGACAAAATGTGGAAGTATTGAAGTCGGACCTGGAAAAGGTCAGTGGGGAGAAAATTAGATTGACCATTAGGGAAGTCGAGCACCCTGAGCTCGAAGCTATTTTGGTAGCTCGGAGCATAGCTGAGCGGCTTGAAGAGAGAATCCCCTTCCGCCGGGCTATGAGGCAAGCGACCTTCCGAACCCTGCAAGCTGGTGCTAAGGGAATAAAGGTAAGGTGCGGTGGGAGACTTGGTGGGAATGAAATTGCTAGAAGGGAAACCCTCCGCCAAGGTCAAATGCCGTTGCATAAGTTACGTGCCAATATTGATTATGGTCTTGTTGAAGCTCATACTGTAATGGGGTGTATTGGGGTTAAGGTGTGGATTTATAAGGGCGATATTATCCCTGAAATGAAGGAGAAAAATGCTACAGCCGAAACGAGTGAAGTACCGCAAGGTACATAAAGGAAGGCGAAAAGGTAGTGCCCAGAGCGGGGATACCATTGTTTTTGGTGACTTTGGCATGAGGGCTGAGGAATCTGCGTGGGTAACAGCGCGACAAATTGAGGCAACCCGTCGCGTATTTGTCCGCCACTTGCATCGTGGTGGTAAACTATGGATACGGGTTTTCCCTGACAAATCTGTGACAAAGAAACCTGCGGAGACAAGGATGGGTGGTGGGAAAGGTGCTCCGGATCACTGGGTAGCCGTAGTGAAGAGAGGCAGAATCCTGTTCGAATTGGCTGATGTAAAAGAGGATGTGGCTTCGGAGGCGGCCCGTCTTGCCTCTTATAAGCTTCCTATAGCTACTAGTTTTGTCAGGAAGGAGAGGCAGAAAGTTGAAAGTTAGCGAAATTCGCGCTCTCAACAATGAAGAGCTATTAACGAAGCTCGAAGAAGCTCATGAGGAGCTTTTTAACCTCCGTTTTCGCTTGGCTACTAGACAGTTGGGGAATCATCGGGAGATTCCTCGAGTGAAGAGAAGAATTGCCAGAATAAAAACTATTTTAAGAGAAAGGGAACTTGGCACAATAAGATGACTGATCTCGAGAAAAGAAAGGTTAAAGAAGGCTTGGTGGTGGGTGACAAAATGGATAAAACCATTGTGGTAGCTGTGGAAACCAGGAAAGTCCATCCACTCTATAAGAAGGCTATCAGGGTTACCAAGAAGTATAAGGCCCATGACGAAAATAATGCCTGTAAAATTGGAGATACAGTGAAGATTATCGAAACTCGACCTTTGTCTAAAGAGAAGAGATGGCGGGTAGTAGAGATAACGTCACTAAAGAAGACGGTAGCTGAAACTAAGCCATAACGAGAGAAATGATTCAGGCTTATACTAGACTGAAGATAGCAGATAATACTGGGGCTAAGCAAATTATGTGCATTAATGTCCCTGTTGGGGCAAGGAAATATGCTCATATAGGTGACATTATTGTAGCCACGGTGAAGCGAGCCATACCCCATGGGATGGTGAAGAAGGGTGAGGTAGTGCATGCTGTAGTAGTGCGTGTAGCTGAGCCCTATCGCCGCTCTGATGGCTCCTATATCAGATTTGATGAAAATGCCGCAGTCATTCTTGGTGATAAAAATAATCCTAAGGGCAGCCGTATTTTCGGTCCTGTAGCCCGGGAACTTAGAGATAAAAACTTTGCCAAGATAATATCCTTGGCTCCTGAGGTCTTGTAAAATGAAAATCAGAAAAAATGATACAGTTGTCATAATTGCTGGCAAAGACAGGGGGAAAAAGGGGAAAATTCGCCGTGCCGTCCCCAATGAAGATAGGGTGATAGTAGAAGGATTCAATATGATTAAGCGCCACTCTCGAGCTGGCAGAGCTGCCCGGCAAGCTGGCATAATTGAGCTTGAAGCTCCCATTCATATATCCAACGTGATGTTGGTATGCGGGAAATGCGGCAAACCCACGCGAGTTAGTTTCCGCTTTTTGGACGATGGCAAAAAAGTGCGAGTTTGCAATTCATGTCAGGAGGTGATTGACTAAGGGAGTTGATTATGAAATCTCGCATGGAGGAAAAGTATTTAACTGAAGTAGCTCCGCAGCTTAAAACTAGGCTAGGCTATGACAATATAATGCAATTACCTAAGTTGAGGAAGATTGTGCTTAACATTGGTTTGGGCGAGGCAACACAAGAGCCTAAAGCTCTGGAAGCAGCGGAGAAAGACCTAGCTACAATTTCGGGGCAACACCCGGTGACGACACGGGCAAAAAAGTCCATCTCCGCTTTTAAATTACGGGCTGGTGTGCCTATTGGAATGATGGTGACCTTGCGAGGCAAACGAATGTACGATTTTTTTGACAAACTGGTTAATGTTGTTCTACCTAGGTTTCGAGATTTCCGCGGAATATCACGTGATTCGTTCGATGGCCGAGGGAGCTACAGCCTGGGTATGAAAGAACAGATAGTTTTCCCTGAAATTGATTACGATAAGGTAGACAAAATTCGTGGCCTCGAGGTAACCATTGTTACTACGGCCAAGAACGATGATGAAGCCAGGACTTTGTTGGAACTAATGGGCATGCCTTTCAGGAGGACTTAATATGGCGAAGTTATCTAGGATTGTCAAGTCAGAGCGCCCGCCAAAATATAAAGTGCAGCAACATAATCGCTGTAAGTTATGTGGTAGGTCGCGTGCTTATATGCGTAAATTTGGCTTATGTCGTATTTGTTTCCGAGAACTTGCTTTAACTGGTGTAATCCCTGGGGTAAGAAAGTCAAGCTGGTAAAGAAAAATGACAGTTATTGACCCTATCGCTGATATGTTGACCAGGATACGCAACGCTATCATGGCAAGTCACGAGAGTGTGCTTGTACCTTCCTCTAAAATAAAGCTTTCTATCGTTAAAATACTTAAGGAAGAGGGTTTTATTGACCGTTATGAAGTGCTTAAGGGGAAACCGCAGCCAATGATAAAAATCCACCTCAAGTACACAGATGAGCAACCCGTAATCTTAGGTTTAGAAAGAGTGAGCAAGTCAGGCCTGAGGGTCTATGTGGAAGGGCATGAAATTCCCCGCGTCTATGGGGGCTTGGGTATTGCCATTCTATCCACATCCAAAGGCATTATGACTGGTCAGGAAGCATGGAGGCAGCATCTTGGCGGTGAAATTCTGTGCTATGTATGGTAAATTAACTTAGGAGCTGTAAATTATGTCTCGTATTGGCTTGCTTCCCATTGCTATCCCTCGGGGTACCGAGGTAAAGATCAATGGAAGCGAAGTTGTAGCAAAAGGAAGCAAAGGAGAACTGCGTCGTCGGTTTCACCCTGCTATTTCTATTGCTTTGAAGGATGGGAGCTTGATTGTAACCCGGCCTAGCGATAGTAAGATCCATCGTTCTTTACATGGGCTCACTCGCAGCCTTTTGGCAAATATGGTTACAGGGGTGAGTGGAGGTTTTGAAAAAATCCTGGAAATAAATGGCGTGGGCTATAGAGCGCAGAAAACTGGCGACAAGCTGGTGCTTCAAGTGGGATATGCCAATGCTGTGGAGTTTCCCCCCTCCTGGTATTAGTATCACCGTTGAGGGGACAAATCGCATTCGCGTCACTGGTATTGATAAAGAACTAGTTGGAGAAACGGCTGCTAAAATTCGGGCGATACGCCCTCCTGACTCCTATAAAGGGAAAGGCATTAAATATTTGGGTGAGAAGCTACGTCTTAAACCTGGCAAATCGGGCAAAGTAGGTAAGAAATAGTGATTATAATGAGCGGGAAAGATTCAAAGGCAATCAAAAAGATACGACACAGACGGGTGAGGCAAAAAGTAACGGGAACGATATCACGTCCTCGATTATGTGTCTTCCGTAGCTCGAATCATATCCATGCTCAGCTTATCGATGATTCTATGGGCCAGACTTTAGTCTCAATGAGCACTCTTGACTCTCAGGTGAGAAGCAAGACCGATGGGATGGGAAAAAGCAAGGAAGCCGAAATAGTGGGAACTTTGCTTGCGGAGAAAGCATTAAATAAAGGGATCAAACAGGTGGTTTTTGACCGTGGCGGCTATAAATATCATGGCAGAGTTAAGGCTTTAGCTGAGGCTGCCAGGAAAGTTGGATTGGAATTTTGAGGATTAGCTTATGAAGGCAGTTACTAAAGTAAGAGGAAAGAGGGCCAAAATCGATGCCTCAGAACTGAGTCTCGAAGAGAAACTGTTAGGCATCGACCGTGTAACCAAAGTAGTCAAAGGTGGTAGACACCTTCGGTTCAGAGCTTTAGTGGTAGTTGGCGATGGCCAGGGGCATGTCGGATTTAGTTTAGCTAAAGCGGCAGCGGTTCCTGAAGCGATCCGTAAAGCAGGTGCTATGGCGAAGAAGGAGCTGATTGAGGTGCCTATCAAGGATGGTACCATCCCTCATGAAATTCTAGCCAAGTTTGGTGCGTCCAAGATCTTACTAAAGCCGGCGGCGCCTGGTACGGGCTTAATTGTTGGCAGTGCTGCTCGAACAATACTGGAATTAGCAGGGATAAAAGACGCCATTGGCAAATCGTTTGGTGGGCCGAGTAAGATTAACGTGGCTAAGGCGACAATGCTTGCCCTGGCTAACTTGAGGAAAAGTGAGGAAGCGGCAATTCAAACCGATGTTGAAGCTCAGGAAGAAAAGGTAGATGAAACAGAATGAATTAATGCCTCCTGCGGGTGCTAAGCATAATAAGAAGCGCGTAGGTCGAGGAAACGGCAGCGGGCATGGCACCTATTCAGGGCGGGGTTGCAAAGGGCAAAAGGCTCGCTCTGGTGGTGGCGTGCGTCTTGGCTTTGAAGGCGGACAGTTGCCTTTGATAAAACGGCTACCAGAAAAAAGGGGATTCACTAACATTTTTAAAACTAAATATAATATTGTCAACGTGGGGAAGCTGGCCATTTTCCCCTCAGGAACTGAGGTAGCTCCTGAGGAATTACTCCGGGAGGGGTTGATTAGCACCACGGACCATCCGACCAAAATTCTTGGCGCTGGCGATATCCAACATCCATTGCTGGTTAAGGCTAACAAATTCTCTTCATCGGCGGAGAAAAAAATCCTCGCTGCTGGAGGGAAGATAGAGCAGGTTTAGAGTGGAGCGCAAAACGACACGACCACGCCTTGTTCAGGCAATGATGGACATATGGGCATTGCCTGATTTGCGGCGAAGGATTCTTTTCACCATCGGCATGCTTGTCGTTTTTCGCTTTATATCTCACGTTCCCTTGCCCGGCGTGAACCTCACGAATTTGCGCGCGTACTTTGGAACAAACTCCCTCCTCGGCATGCTTAACCTTTTTACTGGTGGTGCTATGGAGAGGTTTAGTGTGGCTGCCCTGGGCGTTTATCCTTACATCACTGCATCCATAGTTATGCAATTGCTGGTCCCGGTAATCCCCAGCCTTCAAGCTATATCTCAGGAGGGGGAACTTGGTCAACAGAGAATCAATCGAATTACTCACTTAGCAACAATACCGTTGGCTGCTCTGCAAAGCTATGCTATGATTGCCTTGTTACGTTCCCAGTGGAGTCACTCAAGCCCTTGTCCCACTGACCATAGCCAACATAATAATAACAATGATTGCTAGCACGATGTTCCTGGTATGGCTAGGCGAATTGATTACCGAGCGTGGTGTTGGGAACGGGATATCGATGATAATCTTTGGTGGTATCGTGGTTGACCTACCTCAGATAGTGGGTCGTGGCTATGTTGTTGCTCAAGGCGGAAATCCTATGGGGTTGATCGCTTACATTATTCTAACCTTAGCTATGATACTGCTTATAGTCGTATTTATTGAAGCTCATCGCCGTATTCCTGTGCAGTATGCTCGGAGCACTTTTCGCAGTGGCCGCATGTATCGCCAATCGGGGGCAACCTACATCCCTCTGCGAGTCAATACTGCGGGAATGATACCACTCATTTTCGCCATTGCCTTAATGCAACTTCCCGGTACGATAGCTACATATTTCATGAACCCAACCAGCCATGGAGACTCCGAATTTCTGGAATACAATCTACAATATGTTTCGGTCTAGTACTGTGATCTACCAGGGGTTGTATTTTGCCTTGGTAATCGGCTTCACTTTATTCTACACTATGGTCATATTCGAGCAAATGAACCTGCCTCAGACTTTGCAGCAGCAAGGTGGCTTCGTCCCTGGAGTTCGGCCCGGCAAGGCAACGGCTGACTACTTGAATGGAATCATCAGGCGTATTACCTTTGGGGGCGCCATCTTTTTGGCTGTGGTGGCAATTCTGCCCTTTATTGCTGAAAAAAGTACGGGCGTTGATCTGGCGATTCGGAGCACCGCTCTGCTCATAGCTGTCGGCGTGGCTCTAGATACCATGAAACAACTGGAGGCCCAGCTAACCATGCGCCGCTACGAGGGTTTCCTGAAATAAATAATGTACATCATCATGCTAGGTGCTCCGGGGGCAGGGAAGGGAACTCAGGCAGATATTCTCTCTCAGGAGTTGAATTTACCTCACATAGCCTCCGGGGATTTGTTTCGGCAGGCGTTAGAAAAAAGAACCGAAATTGGTCTCCTGGCGAAGAGCTATATGGATAAAGGAGAACTGGTTCCTGATGAGATAACCATAAAAATGATTCTGGAGAGAATTAGCCAGGCGGACTGTGCCTCTGGCTGCCTCTTCGACGGCTTTCCCCGGACTTTGCAGCAAGCTAAAACCCTGGACAAAGCTTTTGAGGAGCAGGGAAGAACCATAGACAAAGCAGTATACATTGAAGTGCCCAATGAGGAACTGGTGAAACGCCTCAGTGGGAGATGGCTTTGCCGGTCTTGTCAGGCACCCTATCATATAACGAATTCCCCGCCTAAGACACCGGGAAAATGTGATAGGTGCGGTGGTGAATTGTATCAACGTCCTGATGATAAAGAGGAAACAGTAAAGGAGCGACTTAATGTTTTCCTTGCTCAAACTGTTCCCATACTTGATTATTACAGAAAACAAGGTAAACTAGTTAGGGTGGATGGTAACCGGGGAATGGAGGGGGTGGCTAGGGGCATAGTCTCTGCACTAAGAGCACCCATGTCACGCTGAGAGGAGCGAAGGGTCTCCGAGATTCTCTGGTCGCCGCGCTCCCTTAGAATGATATTGGAAACAAGCAGGGATAGAATAAATGGTGATTATAAAGTCTGACGAGGAAATGGCTATTATGAGGAAGTGTGGCAAAATCCTCGCTACTATTCTAGATAGATTGAGACTGGAGGTAAGACCGGGGATTAAGACTACCCAGTTGGACATGATCATGGCTGAAGAATCCCAAAAGAGGGGAGCTACGCCTTCTTTTAAGAACTATCGTGGCTTCCCTGCGAATTTATGTGTTTCCGTAAATGATGAGATAGTCCACGGCATTCCTGGTGAGCGGATACTGGAGGAAGGTGACATTGTTTCTTTAGATGTTGGAGCAAAACTCAACGGATTTCATACCGATGCTGCCATAACCGTTGGCGCGGGGCGGATAACCAAGGAGGCCGAAGACCTTATCGCGGTCGCAGAAGGTAGTCTAAAGTCGGGCGTCGCTCAAGCTATAGGCGGAGCATGGGTAGGGGACATCTCGTCTGCCATTCAACATTATGTTGAATCAAGAGGATTTTCCGTCGTTAGAGAATATACCGGACATGGAGTAGGTCGGGACTTGCATGAAGAGCCCCAGGTGCCTAATTTTATGGTTGGCAAAGGTCCTTTGCTTCGCAAAGGTATGACTCTGGCTATTGAGCCTATGGTTAATGCTGGAGATTGGCACACCAAACTGGCGGCGAATCAGTGGACGGTGCTGACAGTCGATGGAAGCCTTTCAGCACATTTCGAACACACCATTGCCATAACCGATGGAGAGGCTGAGATACTTGTTTAGATAATACTTAAGAAATGGCTAAGAGAGAGAGAATAGAGGTCGAAGGCAAGGTGATTACAGTCTTACCCAACACAATGTTTCGCGTAGAATTGGCCAACGGACATCAGGTATTGGCTCATATCTCGGGCAAGATGAGAAAGCACTACATCAAGATTCTGCCTGGCGACAGAGTTCTTGTAGAACTATCCCCGTACGACTTAAGCCGTGGCAGAGTTACCTATCGACTTAAATAGTTTGACAGGTTAAGTAAGACAGTTTATTATAACGGGTTTGTTTTTGAATGGTGATTGGAAATGAAAGTAAGAGCTTCGGTTAAGCCGATATGCAGAAAATGCAAGGTTATCAGGCGGGAGGGTGTGGTTAGGGTTATTTGTGAGAATCCAAAGCATAAGCAGAGGCAGGGGTAATAAACAATGGCACGTATCGCTGGTGTAGACCTTCCTAAAGAGAAGCCAATTTGGGTAGGTTTGCAGAGCATTTATGGCATCGGTGCTGCATCAAGCAAGCGCATCATGGCTGCCACTGGTATCAGCCCTGGCATTAGGGTGAAAGAACTTAGCTGAGGAACAAGTTGGCCAGATTCGAGATGTTCTGGACAGACAATACAAAGTGGAAGGTGATCTCAGGAGGGAGATTCAATCTAATATAAAGCGGCTTATTGAAATTGGCTGCTATCGAGGCACAAGACACCGCATGAGGTTACCAGTCCATGGACAAAGAACGCGCACGAACGCCCGAACTAAAAAAGGGCCAAAGAAGACAGTGGCTGGTAGAGGCCAAAAGCGTGGTATATCTAAGAAGTAAGGAGATAGTTTTAACAAATGCCAAAGAAGAAAAAAGCCCATAAGAAGGTTAGCGAAGGCAAAGCTTACATCCAATCTACCTTTAATAATACTGTTGTTACTATTACTGATATGGAAGGTAATGTTATTGCCTGGGGGAGTTCTGGTACTGCCGGATTCAAGGGTTCCAGGAAAGGAACCCCTTATGCTGCCCAAATAGCTGCCAGAGATGCAGCACACCGGGCAATGGGTGATGGCTTGCACCGAGTCGAGGTGTATATTAAGGGCCCTGGTAGTGGACGAGAAGCAGCCATTCGCGCCTTACAGGCCACGGGCATTACCGTTACAGCTATCAGAGATGTGACTCCTATCCCCCATGATGGCTGTCGTCCGAAAGGGAGGCGAAGAGTATAAGATGGCGCGCTATACAGGCCCGGTGTGTCGCCTATGTCGCCGTTTTGGGGACAAGCTGATGCTCAAAGGCGAGAAGTGTGCTACACCTAAGTGTCCTTTAGAGAAAAGGAATACTCCTCCTGGCGGGCGTCCTCCATCTCGAGGGCGCGGCGGAGCTCGAGGGCGCGGTGGGATTTCCGACCGCGGACTTCAATTGGGCGAAAAGCAAAAGCTTCGCTTTAGCTATGGTGTCCTGGAGCGACAATTTCGCAGGTTTTTTAACGAGGCCAAAAAAAGCCCCGGCGCTACTGGAGAAACCCTTCTCATATTGCTGGAAAGGAGACTGGATAACGTGGTTTATCGCTTGGGCTTTGCTGATTCACATGCCCAAGCCAGGCAAATAGTCCGGCATGGCCATATAATGGTCAATGGTCGCAGGACAGATATTCCTTCCTTTCTCGTGAAATCGGGGGATGTCATCAAATGGTGCGAAGCCAGTAAAAAAACTGAATACTATAAAAGATTAGCTGAAGAAATTGAGGAGAAGTTTATCCCTAACTGGTTAAGCTTGGAAAAAGAGAGCATGACAGGTAAGGTGTTGAACCTACCAGGGAAGGATGATGTTGGAGCCAAGTTTAACGTCAAAGCTGTTGTTGAATACTACTCGAGGTGAGTCATGCCCGAATTATCTATCCCCGCTGTAACTTGTGCCGAAAGCAGTGTTGATTACTCTCGTTTTCTTGCTGAACCTGTAGAGCCTGGTTTTGGCGTCACCTTAGGGAATACCTTAAGGCGTGTGCTGCTCAGTTCTTTGCCTGGTGCGGCAGTAACCTGGGTCAAGATCGAAGGAATTCAGCATGAATTCTCTCCTATTCCCCATGTCAAGGAAGATGTTATGGAGTTCTTGCTGAATGTGAAGCAACTGAGGCTCTGCCCTCTCTCACGTCAGCCCGGGCAGTTGTTATTGGAGGTAGAGAGGGAAGGCAAGGTCTGTGCAGCGGATATTAAGCCTTCGGCTGACTTTCGTATTGCCAATCCTGAGCTTTATTTAGCTTCTTTGGATTCCTCCAAAGCCAGGCTTTGCGTTGAACTTAACGTAGAGCTAGGGAGAGGTTATATGCCAGCTAAGTCAGCTGACGGGTTACCTGTGGGAGCACTGCCGGTAGATGCCATCTTCACCCCAGTGCGGAAAGTCAATTATTCTGTTGAACCTATCAGGCCTGGTCAGGAGGGAAGTCCAGAGAAGCTCATCCTGGAGATTTGGACTGATTCTACGATTTTTCCCTGGGAGGCACTCAGTCAAAGTGCCAACATCTTAACTAGTCAGTTCTCTTCCTTCAGGGACTTTGAGGTTCCCATGGCTAGAGCGCTGCCCATTTTACCCGAGGAGTATGATACCCCTCTGGAAGAACTAAACCTGTCAACTCGTTCCTATAACAGTTTGAGAAGAGCGGGTATTTTCACTTTGGGGCAATTACTGGAGAAGGGCAGGGAAGGTTTGCCGCCATTGCCTGGTTTGGGGGCGAAATCTCGAGCTGAAGTGGAAGAGTTAATGGCAAAATTCGGCTCTCCTGTTTCTGAGAAGGAAAAAGAATGAGACACAAGGTAGCAGGACGAGACTTGAGTAGGGCGACAGGGCACAGATTGGCGTTATACCGAAATCAGGTTACTGCGCTCCTGGATCACGAAAAAATCACAACTACTGAAGCCAAAGCCAAAGAAGTTCGCAGTCTAGCGGAAAAGATGATCACTTTGGCCAAAAACGGCAACCTTGCCTCAAGGCGAGAAGCCTTAGCCTTTATTTTTGATAAGAGAGTAGTTGACAAGCTATTTGCGGAAATTGCTCCAAGCTATGCTGACCGTAGCGGGGGTTATACAAGGTTGCTAAAGTTGGGACCTCGCCCCGGTGATAGCGCGCCAATGGTTCAAATTGAATTGGTCAAGTAAGTTCATTTTGCTCATTGAATATGACGGTACCCAGTATTATGGCTTTCAGTGGCAAGCTGGTTTGCCTACCATTCAAAATGAGCTTGAGCAAGCTATAGGGCGATTTTGCGGGCAAAGCAGCCGGGTTATAGCAGCTAGCAGAACTGATACCGGTGTGCACGCCAAGGGACAAGTGGTGAGCTTCTGGGCCAAAGGTACATTGGATACTATGACGTTAGTTAGAGCTTTGAACTATCATTTACCTGGAGATATCGCAGTCAAGGCGGCTTACAGGGCTAGCGATGATTTTAGTGTCCGGCGTGATGCCCTGAGCCGGGAGTACCGTTATTACATTCTGAATAGCAATGCCCGCTCGCCGTTTAGTCGAAGATTTGCTTTGTTTGTGCCCAAAATGCTGGACATGCAGGCAATGAGTGAGGCCTGCCACCTTATCAAAGGTGAGCATGATTTTGCCTCCTTTGCCAGTTCTCTGGATGTCAGCAAGAGCACGCTGCGCAATGTTTATGAAGCGGGAGTCGAGAAAAGAGGAGATTTCACCGTTTTCCGTATCGTGGCTAACTCCTTTCTGCCTCACCAGGTACGAAACACCGTAGGTCTTTTAATAAGGTTGGGTCTGAGCTAAGATAGGTATCGCACATTTTCGTGATATAATGGACGCCAGGACTGTGGGTTTGGCCGGTCCCCTTTCCCCTGCCTGTGGCTTATGCCTCGAGAAGGTCAACTATCCTAAGCCTTTGGGGAGCTAGCCTTATCCTGAATTTGTCGAAGGAAATGAAGACTTATAGTACTAAAGCTAAAGATATCGAGCGGGAGTGGTGGGTGATTGATGCCGCTGATAAAATTCTGGGAAAAGTAGCGACAGAGGCAGCCAATTTGCTCATGGGCAAACATAAGCCCATTTATGCCCCCTACATTGATACTGGTGATTACGTTGTGGTAATCAATGCTGCCAAAGTACAGGTGACCGGGAACAAAGCCGAAGAAAAGATTTATTATAGATATACTGGGTACCCCGGCGGCTTGAAGAGCCCCAGCTTTAAGGAAGTATTTGGTAAAGACCCTGCCCGTGTGATTGAGCTTGCGGTCAAAGGGATGCTGCCTCATAATAGTCTAGGCAGAGCTATGTTCAAAAAACTGAAGGTTTATCCTGGGGATGAGCATCCTCACCAGGCTCAGAATCCCCTCCCATCACCCTGGCAAAACGAAGGGCGCAGAATGACCAAGAACAAAGAAAGCGAAATATTGTCAAAGGAAAGGTGATGATTTATGAGCGAGGAAAGTTACGTTTGGGGAACTGGTAAGCGCAAATGTGCGATAGCCCAAGCCAGGCTTTTCGCTGGGAAGGGAGAGATAATTGTCAATGATAGACCCTATCAGGAAGCTTTCCCTCGCATCGAACATCGCCGTATGATTGAGCATCCTTTGCAGGTTACCAATACTATGGGCAAATTTCGTGTCACGGTGAAAGTGAATGGCGGTGGCCTGAGTGGTCAGGCTGGAGCCATTCGCCATGGCATTGCCCGGGCTCTGGTTAAAGAAAACGAGCTATTTAGGCCCATATTGCGTAAAGAAGGCTTGCTTACTAGGGATAGTAGAATCAAAGAGCGCAAGAAATACGGACTCAAGCGAGCTCGCAAGGCACCACAATATACCAAGCGGTAATTGTGCTCCAACCTGTTGATTGAACAACGGGGTGCCGGCGTTTTCTGGATTTTCTCTAACCCCCATTTTGTGGGCATCGTGTTATTGCTCCGGATCAGAGAACAGCTATAATGGAACATACTGGGGATTAGTCTAGCGGTAGGACAGCGGGCTCTGGACCCGTGAGGCCAGGTTCGAATCCTGGATCCCCAGCCAGGCTACGTAATTTTATTACTGCAAATTAGCTAGAAGCACTCGCATTGTTCTATACTGACTGAGATTGGAGTTTGGTAGTCATATTACTCTCAAAGCCAGAGTCCGAGTCACCCCCGTTCCATTTTGGGTATCAGACAAACTGGACAAATGTGGGAGTGCAGTGTGATTCGATATGCTCAGGCCGCTGATTTAGGTGCCATCTTAGATATCTACAATGATGCGATATTAAATACCGCATCAGTCTACTACTATAAACCGCATACAATTGAAGACAGGTTATCTTGGTATGAGAGGAAAGTCAGAGATGGATTTCCAGTGCTTGTGTTCGAGGAGAACAACCATGTAATTGGGTTTGCAACGTTTGGGCCTTTTAGAGTTAGGCCGGCATATAAATATACAGTAGAACATTCAGTCTACGTCCACAAAGACCATAGAAGAAAAGGTGTTGGCACTAGACTTATGATGGACTTAATAAAGATTGCGAACGAAAGAGAGTGCGCTACAGTGGTTGCCGGGATTGACTCCAGCAATGAGGGCAGCAGGGTCATGCACGAAAATTTGGGGTTTACCAACTGCGGCACTATCAAGAGAGTGGGATACAAGTTTGGCAAATGGCTTAACGTGACTTTTTATCAGTATGAACTTCGAGGGCCTACAACACCAAAGGAAGAATAGCATTCGCTGCTAGTCGGTAAGATGTATTAAGTATGGGACTACTTCTAGCTATAATCTCCATGGCTGGCAGGGATTTTGTAAGCAGTTCACGCAATCTTGGTGCTGAGTCGGATTTGAGAAAGTGCGATATGTGTCCTGAGCACTCAGCCGGGGAAGGTGATAAAATCACCTCAGACTGTTTTCTAATTGGCGTAAGAAATAGGAATAAGAAGAGGCAAAATCATGAACTATAAATGGATGACGGCACCCTGCGGATTAGATTGTTTCAACTGTTTAATGTACCTGGCGAATGAGAATGAGGAGCTGAGAGCCAAAATTTCCAAGAACTTGGGCATCCCATTTGTGCAGGCGGTATGTAAAGGGTGTCGTGGGGAGGCTGGGAAACCAGATTTTCTTAACTGGACTGAACCCTGTAGTGTTTATAGGTGCGTCACCAAAAGAAACCTTGATTTTTGCTCTGAGTGTTCTGACTTTCCATGTGACAATCTTCACCCGTATGCAGATAGAGCATCCGAAGTGCCTCACAATACCAAAGTCTTTAATCTGTGTTTAATAAAGAAAATGGGCTTGGAATCATGGGCAAAAACAAAAGCCAAAGATGTGAGGCATACATATTTCAAAGAAAAGTTCAAGCTGTAACAAGGCGCGCACGATTTCAACTATGAAGCCACATCAGGAATTGTCCCGATAAGTCCTCGTAAACGAATCTGAGCCCTGTGTTGCCTGCTGTATTTCTGTTGTATAATAGTTACGGCCGCGGCGACAAGGAGCCCGACTTCCCAAATAGCTGGCGCAATCTCGGGACTAATTCTGGTCTTAGAAAGTTCGATATGTGTCCTGGATCCCCAGCCAGTGTGGATTGCGCAAGAGAGTCATGGACGCAGAAGATTTGTCATACGACGTTGATAGTCGGATCGATACAACCACTCTGAGCAAGAACCTCAGGAGAGTGAAGGTTAAGGGTGTTAGGGAGCGAGGAGAGAGGTTCTCTGCTAGTTTAAAGCTGGTAAACAATATGATGATTCTGCCGCGAGTGTTATTGAGTATCGGTCACCTCGGACGTGTGATGGCGTTTTACGAGACCAAAGCAGCTATATTGGCGACCCTGAGCCAAGAGAGAGAGGATGATTATCAAGAACAGTATCGGAGAGAGCTTGACGAACTGATGGAATCGCAGTTCTTGCCGAAGCAGGAAAAAATTATGGAACAGACGGAGGAGGGTGGTAAGCAGGCCTTTCTCGGTCTGCTGAATAAGGACGCTAATGTGGGGAAAACATATGAGGCGATTCTTTACTCTGGCATCGTATGGACATGGTGCAGTTTTGAAGTGCTGACGAGGGAACTTTGGGAGTATGCCCTAAACGCCGGCGGCAGATACCTAGGCAAGACCGTCATAAGGAAATTGCCCTCCAAAAACGGAATAAGGGACAAGCTTCGAAGCAAATTCATAAGTCTTGATTATCTTGCTCAGCATGACTATGACCTATCTAAAAGCCTGGGGACTGCTCTGGTGAACAAGTTTGATTTTACCTCGTGTAATGGAATCTCAGAAGCTTATTCGTGCGCATTCCCCAAAAGCGCCGATATCAAGAACGCTCTCAAAAATAAGAAGATAAGTGATCTCGAAGCCACAAGGAACGTCATAGTCCATAATGCAGGATTCATTGACGTCGCTTACTGTAAGAGGACAGCAGCAAGCGTAACCGACGTAGGGAAGAGACTCAAGTTGAGCAACCGCAGAGCATCCGAATACGGCAATGCTGCCATAGATGCTGGGCTCGCCATAATGCTTTCTGTATCCTCGAACTTGCTGTATGCAAAGGCAACTGCGCGGAAAACAGCGGCGAGTTCGTCAAGCGATTGAGAGATAGCGGCAGTCGCGGAGTTAGCAAGTTAGCTGATATAATAGTCAAGGCTGGCGTGACAAGCATTTCGCGAGTAGTTCGCGTAATTGTGGAACCAAATCGACACGTAAAAAGTTCGATATGCTTCTCGAGTGCCCAGCCAGTGTGGCGCATTCGTCTAGAGGCCTAGGACACCTCCCTCTCAAGGAGGAGATCACCGGTTCAAATCCGGTATGCGCTACCAGTTCTGTTAACACGTAGGACTTCCTTTGAGGAAGTTCTTTGTTTATCTAGGGTACTGGCAGGGGGAGCACCAGAACACATTCGCTCGGGTAGTGCGTCTGAATTCAATGTAGTATCGATTTGAGTATAATGCGGAATCAAGGAGGATACTATGCCACCAGTGAAAGATGTGTTCGAACATGAATATGCTGATGTTAATAACGTACGTCTCCACTATGTAACGGCGGGCAAGGGGAAATTGATAATGTTCCTCCACGGTTTTCCTGAGTTCTGGTATGAGTGGAAGAACCAGCTTGCTGAATTCGGACGAGATTATCAGGCGGTGGCTCCGGACATGCGCGGCTATAATCTTTCATCGAAACCTGCTGAAGTAGCAGCAATATCGGATGAAATATCTCATTGGTGATATTCGTGCTCTTGCTGAGCATCTTGGGTATAAGAAGTTCATCCTCGTGGCTCATGACTGGGGTGGTGGGGTGGCCTGGCCGTTCGCAATACGTCATCCTGAATATCTGGAGAAGCTCATAATAATAAATGCCGTACATCCTGTTATCTTTATGCGCGAGCTCCGTGATAACCCAGCGCAACAGAAAGCCAGTCAGTATATTCTCGTATATCGTACCCCCAAGGCTGAAGAGATACTGTCCAGAAACAACTATGCTTTGCCTGCTAGCAACCTGCTGGAGGATGGGCTAAAGCAGGGCTATTTCACGGAAGAAGACAGGAAAGCATATATTGAAGCCTGGTCGCAGCCTGGAGCGCTCACCGGTGGTTTAAACTATTATCGAGCCGCCCATCTCGGCCCTTTTACAGGTGAAAGCGACGATAGCTTGTCCGCAGACCCTTCATTGTTCACGGTCGAGGTGCCGACGCTGGTCATCTGGGGGGAGAAAGACAAATGGCTGCTTACAGGAAATCTGGAAGGTCTGGAAAAGTACGTACCAAATCTGACCATCAAGCGTATTCCTGATGGCTCGCACTGGGTCATTCATGAAAAGCCCGCGCTGGTTAATTCCTACATTAGAGAATTTATCGAAGGCTGAATCTCCAGTCGTCATGCTTCCAGCGCAGACCACCAAGTACCTCTTTATAGCCTTGTTACCAGTTTCTTCTATGTGCTAAACTTCACCACAAAAAATGAGAAAACGCGTTTTCTCTGGCGCGCGCCCTACGGGCCGACAGCACATCGGTAACTATCTGGGAGCGATACAGAATTACGTTGCCCTCCAGAATGAATACGACTGCGTCTATTGCATCGTGGATATTCATGCTCTCACCACTCTGGAAAATACAGAATCCCTTCGGGAAGATATTTATGAGATGGTGCTTGACTGGCTGGCGGCCGGCATTGACCCGCAGAAAAGCATCATCTTCGTTCAGTCTCATGTTCCTCAAGTGGTGGAGCTCCACACTTTGTTCAGCATGGTGACTCCTTTAAGCTGGCTGTTGCGCGTGCCCACATTTAAGGAGAAGGTTAAGATGCAGCCGGATAACGTCAATTACGGGCTGGTGGGCTATCCTGTTCTCATGACTGCCGATATTGCCCTCTATAAGGGAGAGGTTGTTCCAGTGGGCGAGGACCAGCTTCCTCACCTGGAATTGGCTCGTGAGATAGTGCGTCGCTTCAACTCTCTTTTCGGGGCTGTATTTCCTGAGCCGCAGGCGAAGCTTGCCAATTTTCCTTTGGTTTTGGGCCTGGATGGGGTGCAGAAGATGAGCAAGAGCTATGATAACCATATTGAAATATCTGCCTCCCCTCAGGAGGTCTCGAAGCGAGTCATGACGGCCGTTACCGACCCGGCGCGGAAATACCGCTCTGATCCCGGGCATCCTGAGATATGCAATATTTTCCGACTCCACAATTTCTTCACCCAGGCTCGTGTGGAGGAAATTGCTTCGGAGTGTCGTAGCGCTCGCATCGGGTGTGTGGACTGCAAGAAGATATTGGCCGAGAGCATCAATTCGAATTTGAAGCCTTTCCGGGAAAGGCGGGCTAGTCTAGCCTCCGAGCCCGGTTATATCACTCAAGTGCTTGCTGATGGAGCCAATCGAGCTGAAGTCATAGCTAAGGAAACTATCAGAGAAGTTAAGGAAAAGATGAAGCTCCTGCAGCGTGCCGATTTAGAGCGACCGAGGTAACACTTTATCATTCCTTATCAATCCTCTTTGGGTCTCGTATGTTCAACAAGTAGGTTTATGAAGACACTGTATTATGGCTGGTGGGTGGTAGTTGGGGCATTTCTTCTACTGTTCTGTGCGGTAGGGATACACTTTTATGCCTTTCCCGTGTTCTTTGAAGTAATGGTGAGAGAGATGGGATGGGCGCGCACGCAGGCAGCCCTCGCGCAGACGATAGGGACTTTTGTCGCTGGTGCGATGGGTGTACTTGTTGGGGGGTTGATTCATAAGGTTGGCTTGCGACCGGTAATGGTGTGTGGAACTATCATAGCCGGACTTGGATTCCTCTTGCTTAGAACCGTTACTGAGCCTGGCAATTCTACCTTTATTACGGCCTCATCATATCACTAGGGATAGCGGGACTAGGGACAGTTGCTAACATGACGGCTGTGGCGAGTTGGTTCGATCGCGGCAGAAGCACAGCTTTGGGTATAGCTGCGACCGGGATTGGAGCAGGTGGAGTAGTTATGCCCCTGCTTGCGGGATGGCTTATCTCCAAATACGATTGGCAGACTGCTTGTGTCTGTATGGCGGGAGTGGTAATATTGGTGGGCATTCCCGTAAGCGCTATTATCATGCGGACATCGCAGGCTCGAAAGTCGAGCCTGGACAGGCACAACAGAAAGGATTGAAGATGCGAGATGCTACCATCGGGCAGGCATTGAAACAAAAGTCATTCTGGTTAATATCCGTTAGCGCGACGCTGCTGTACTTGGTGCCTATATGATAGGACTGACCCATCAAGTAGCGTTTGCTGTGGATATGGGAATAGATAGAGTAACAGCCGCCGGGGCCGTGAGCGTGCTTTGTGTCTTCAGTATTCCCGCCCGTCTGGGGTTTGGCAAGCTCGGCGACATCATTGACAAGAGATACGTAATGGTAATGATAGCCAGCCTGCACGCGGTAGCTTTTGGCTTTCTCCTGCAACCACCAATTTGGCTATGCTGTACGCTCTATTCAGCTCTTCGTAGGGGTTGGCTGTAGGCGGCCTGACGACAATGCTACCGGGGCTCGTTGCTGATTACTTCGGTAGAAAACATTTCGGCCCCGTCTACGGAGCTTCGGAAATGGTTACGACATTGGGTACAATGATCGGTCCAGTCTACGGCGGGTGGATATATGACGCCACTAAAAGCTATCATTTAGCCTTTCTAAGCGGCATTATAATAGCTTTGCTGGCAGTTATTCTTATCTATCTGGCGCCAAAGCCGAACTCTCGGTGAATGACGCCAGTCAAGAAAGGCTCAACGTTGATTATTTAGTCCGGGAATGGGAAAACGGGGTTCTCGGGCTGGATTAGTAAGGAGACTGGTAGAGCGATTGGTAAGGCTTGTAGGGGCTCTGAAGTGCCTTTGAGGGCATTCTGCCGCAAAGTGAGACTCCGATTTCACGCCAGCCCGTCTAAATCCAGAATCAAGTTTATCGGGGTACCGAAGAAGTCACCAGACTTCTGTCGGGGTCAATTCAATTGCGATGCGCTTGCGTGTGTGGTAAAGTTAATATATCCTAGTAAGCAGTATGTATGAAGGCATGGGCAGTTGGCTCAGTGGTTAGAGCGTCGGTTTCACATACCGAAGGTCACAGGTTCAAATCCTGTACTGCCCACCATGGAATAAGGAGGAAAAGAGATGGCATCTAATGGTAGTAGCAGGAGCGGGTTACTTACCGCTGGCGGAGTCTTGAGCATAATTGGCGGGGCGCTTGAGGTGATTGGGGGGGTGATAATAGCGCTTCTGACGATAGGCATTAGAATACTGGTCAAGCTGGCGCTTATTCCCTTCCACCCAGGAGATTGGGGAGGACGTGCTGTACCTTGTATCCCATTCTGGCTGATTATAGTGGGCGCGCCTATCCTTGTTCTGGGCGTAGTAGCCATAGTCGGGGGCGTCTCGGCATTAAGAAGGAGAAGTTTTGGCCTGTCCTTAGCCGGGGCTATCTGTGCCCTCCCATCACACATTCTGGGGATACTGGCGATAATTTTCATCTCCCTGTCAAAGAAAGAATTTGAAGCGAAGGAATAGAAGCCGAAGTGGCGGAATGGCAGACGCGCTACGTTCAGGGCGTAGTGTCCTTAAGGACGTGAGGGTTCAAATCCCTCCTTCGGCACCATTTGCGTACGGTATTTGATTGAGTGGGGTCCTCGGAAAGTACGCTAAACGAAGCGAAGGACTTTTTGGGGTGATATGCGCCTGTAGCTCAGCTGGATAGAGCACAGCCCTGCGGAGGCTGGGGTCGCGGGTTCAAATCCCGCCAGGCGTGCCACGGGCGGTTAGCTCAGCGGTGAGAGCGCCTGTCTTACACACAGGAGGTCAGAGGTTCAAATCCTCTACTGCCCACCATTGACTCAGATACAAAGTGTTCACAAAAGTTCACAAATGACCTGCTGGAAAGGTTCATCGCTTCCCGTCCCGAAGGTAACAGCAAGAGGACTATAGAGTCCTACCGAGTTAAAGTGGATCGGCTTGGCAGTGGATTGCTGGGTGATGAGAGTGTTTTGAGATTCTCAGAGCAACCAGCTAATGACAGCCATAAGACTGCCTGATACTCAGCCTCAGCAGCCACATCCGAAGTCAGCTGTTATGGAGTAATCTCCGTTCATGGTGATGGTCGTTGAGAATGAATTGACAGTGGTGATCGTCGCCACATCACCGGTCCATTCATCAAACGCGTAGCCAAGAACTGAACGAGCCACCAGTCTCACCACGTTTCCCGCGTTATAGGTGAACGTCCCCTCTCCTGGGGTGATTACCGAACCGCCATTGGTGCTGGAGATGGTGAGCTCGTACCGAGTGGGAGCACAGCCTACCATCCCGATAACTAGGGCTACGGTAATCAGAAGGATGGTGACTCTTGCCACGTATCTGAGCCTCGAAATACTATTGTATCAGTAGTGAAGGAATTATCAACAGGTTGCGGTGTCCGAGACATGCTATGAAGATACGTAACGCAACGCCAAGTTGCTACGGCATAAGTAACAAAACAAGTTGTTGTTACCAGAGTTAAACACCACGCTCCATTGTTTGATTGCGTTTGCCAAGGTAAGAAGTCCGTCCACCTCATTCTACTTCTCGTCAAGAGTGGGATACATCCGGTCACCAAGATTATTGGGGTCTACCGCCTGTTTAATCTTACGCTGCCAGGTGTGTATGGCTGGCTGCCTGGCCAGATCCTGCTGCAGTTCTTCGTGCGTTTTACCCACAGCAAGGTACATGCCTTCCTTCCCGGGCGGGATATTATGTCTCGCTTCTTCCTGGATACAGTGCTTCATCCACTCTACGGCGGCAGCAGTGGATGCCTTGTCGGCCACATCATAGAAACCGAATTGCTCCAGCCCGCATTGCCCCCCGCCGCCGATGGAGCCGACGCATCCCATCATCGAATCGCTGCCGCAGTCCACCAGTAGTCCCTTCTCCTGGTATTTTTCGGTCGCCTCTTCCGCGAGCGGTTCGTATTTTTTCACAAAGTCTGGCGTGCCGGACTGCATGAAATTGCCTACCCAACCACCGGTATAGACGAAGTTCAGATTCTTCTTACCCAGCCTGAGCAGGTACAATAACGAGAACTGCTCCATTTCCGGCTCCAGCCACTTCTTAACTTTCCAGCCCCCGGTCTCTTCCAGTATCCGCTCGAGCACCTTCTCCTTATACTCAATATCCCGCTGGCTCATGCCTACCAGCACCAGCTGGAATGATATCCTCATTTCTTCAGTGACCTCTTTTACCTCCTTCTTCCGAGCAAACTCCTCTATGTCATCAAGCGATTTGGTGGGGTCCTGGTAGAGCATCCAGAAAGCCGGACCCAGGTCCGCACCCAGCATGGTCCACTGCCGGTGCGCATAGTAACATATCTCGTTATCATATAATCTGTAATAGGCTTCGAATAAACTATCCCAGTCCTCAAAGGCCACAGTATATGCCCTGAAGTTCCCGGGCAGCGGAGAACGGTAAGCGGGCACGGTACCCTCGACGGGAAACTCCGCCGGCCCCGGCCAGGGAGACAGCTTCACAGCGCATTTGGTATATACGCCCAGACCTCCTCTGGCTCCCAGCGCTCCCCTGATGATACCCCTCATGCTCGGGCCCGGGCCCTCAGCACAGAACCAGCCACACCCGGAACCGAGGGAGCCCGTTCTTAATATTTCACCATTGGGCATAACCCACTCCGCCCCCAGCAGGTTCTCCCTGAGCTCGCCGGTGTAAATTGAGGTGCCACCGCTTCCGTGATAACAGGCAGCGCCGACTAAGGTAGAGCAGCTGGCGCCGGCCCCGGTCACGGTGCAATTCAGCCCTCGCTTCATCACCTCTGCCTGGAGCACGCCACCGATAACATACGGCTCTATCACGGCGAACATGTTCTTCTCATCAATCTCAAGGATATGGTCCATACGCCGCATGTCCAGCTGGATGACGCCCTCAGTAAGGGGAGCACCGTAGAAGTACCATCCCGTCGAATAGGCTTTGAATTTTATCTTGTATTTGTTGCAGGTTCTCACTATTGCCTGGACTTCTCTGGTACTGCCCGGCAATAAAGCGGCCTCCGGCCGGAGCATGAACTTGCTCTGGTTGGGACGGACGGTCTCAGCCAGCCACTGGTATGCGTATGAGTCCATTATGGCGGGGTCTTCCGAGATATATTTGGGGCCCACTATATCTTCCAAGGCCCGGTACGCGTCTCTTGATAATGCCATTTTCTGCTCCCTTCCGTTGTTATAGCGCCATCTGAACAAGGTCTATGATGTCATAGACCTTGATTCTTTCATCCTGCGTTTTGACCGTATCGGCAAAGTTCCTTTCACACCACGGGCAGGCGCTGACGATCGCCTCGGCACCAGTGGCCTTTGCTTCGGTAAGCCTTTCTGCGGCGGTCCAGGCGGCAAAGTCCGGGTATGCTTCCAGTACCCCGCCGCCGGCACCACAGCACCAAGCATACTCTCTGATTCTTTCCATCTCCACCAGCGTCAGGCCCGGTATGCTCTTTAGGACGTTCCTTGGGGCATCATATATCCCCCAGGCACCGCTATACCTGGGTCTGCTCGGTTTCCACACCGGAATCTGCCCGTATATTTTCACTTTAGCGCCCTGCCATGGCACATACGGCTCGCCCAGCCTGCCCAGATGGCAGGGGTCATGATAGGTAATGGTCAAAGGCACACTCCTAGTCAGTTTTATCTTGCCTGTCTTGATAAGGCGGTTGATATATTCCACCACGTGAACAACCTCAAGGGTGAGACCTATCTCAGGATAAAGCCGCTTAAAGGTGTAATAACACTCAGCACATGGTGTCACCACCGTCTTGACTCCGGCATTAATCCATGCCCGGGCGTTTTTTCTGGCAAATGCGTTCAGGTCTTTGCGGTATCCCCACTGGTAAGCCCTGCCGCCGCAGCATGATTCACTCTCTCCCATGATACCGATATCCACACCAGCATCCCTGAGCATCATGACGGACCTCCTGGCTGTCTTCAGCAATCCCTTATCATAGCTGTAACGGCAACCAGCATGAAAAACCACCGTAGCCTTGTCCTCGGCCAGATTTTTTACGTCCAGTCCATCAGCCCATTTGCCCCTGTGCACCCGGGGCTCCATCATCATATTCTTTTCTTTGTGAAGGCTATCAATATAGGGCTTGTGCTGGGGCAGCGTCTGTCCATCCTCAACCAGCTTGAAGCGCATTTCTCGCATTACCTCCAGCCCCCGGATGTTATAGCGGCAGACCTTGTCGGAGACATCACACGCCCCATCCATCTGGCATTTCCAGACAATATCTTTCAGCTCGTCGTTATAGCCGATTCTACCCTCGAGCAGGGAAAGGCCGACGGATAACCTGCCGCCGAGGGAGTAGGCCTGAAAACTACAGTACTCAATGCTGGGACAGGCCCTGGCAAACCTGGCGCTTTTTATGTGGTCAAGCGGGATCCACTTGCAGTAGGAGCAGCGGCTGCAGTCTGTACAATCATCCCTGTAATCCTCTAAAGCCATGTCCTTTTGTACCTCAACTTTTCTTTTTTGCTAGAAGCAAAGCTTTCCCGGGTTAAGTACATTATTGGGGTCAAATATCCCTTTGATGGTCCTTGTCATTTCCGTGTTACGGGCATCCCGGTTATACACCATATCCGCCCATATGCCGTAGGGACGGGAGAAATAAGCCCCCTGCTTTATCAAGGCTTCGCTGCCCGTCTCCAGTAATTCCCTGACACGGTCAGTCTCTATCTTGTTCCCAGGGTTGTAAGGTAGATTGAATTCACAGTGACAGGCAGTACCCTGGTGCTGCGGCTGGAGGTAAATACCAATATCTGAGACCGGATAGCGCAGCGCATTTGCCGCAGCAAAAACCGTATTGACAAATTCGGGAACCTTGTCGAGCGTGGTCATGAAGAGAATATCCTGACACGCACCTTTGTAAGTTAGCTTCCAGTAGGGTACCGGGGACGGATTGAGTATGGTTGACATTATCTGTGCGCCCCCGATGCCGGAAACCGCTGGAAGTAATTTTAGGCCCAACTGCTGCACTATGTCCCCGGCATCTTTTTCCTGAAAGTCCACCTTTTCCTCCGGAAGAAGGTCACGCCCAGCGATTCCCATGATGATAACCCATGGCGGCAGTTTGTCTTTTAGGGCTTGTATTCCGTCAGCATCCCTACTCAGGATAGCAGCCAGGTTAGCACTGTTTAATACAAGGAATTCATCCCCCAGCCTGACTCTCAGCAGTCGGTAAGCGCATTCTATCAGGTCTTTTAGGTCATCCGCCGGTATGAAGAAAAACCTGTGCACCTTAGGCAAAAGCTCACATTTTACTGATGCCCAGGTCACGATACCCATACTCCCCTGAGCACCGGAAACGAGCCGGTAATAGTCCACCTGACCGGGACCTCCGGAGAAGACCTGGGCCAGACCCATTTTCCATTGCTGCTCAAGCGTGGGGTAATAGCCACCCGCTTCACCGGTTCGCAGTATCTCCCCATTGCCCCAGACTACCTCCAGGCATCTCAATGGTTCAGGCAACGTGTAGTTGTACTTGGGCTCCAGTCTTGGCTCCCTCTCCAACAGGCTGGCGACTACTGACTTTGACTGGCGGGGGAGCAGTGGCGTGGAGAGTCTTAAGTCCTGTTCAGCTAAGGCCGGTTGCAGCTGTGGATAGGTTACTCCCGGCTCAATTATAACCATCCTGTTTCTACGGTCAATCCTGATAATCTTATCCATCCGGCGCAGGTCAACGATGACCGCTTCCGGCACGCTGGGCACAGTATCGCCACGGAAGTGGGGCTCGCCTGAACTCACCGGCACCAGGGGTGTTCTTGTTTGGTTGGCCCACATCACAATCTTTTGCACATCGTCTGCGTTACGCGACTGTACAACTAACCGTGGCCGCATCGGCGGGGTAAAGCTATTGTCATGAGAGTACCTGTCAAGGATCTCGGGTTTATTGATTACCTTTTGCTTGCCTATTATCTCCGTCAGATTATTACTTGTTTTGACCTTCAATTTTCAATCTCCCCCAGCGTCATTATCAAACTGAGTGTGTCTCACTCTTGATATTGTTTCCTTCTACGAAGCAGACGGTCAATCCCCAAAATTTGAAAAGATTCCAAGCTGAGTCCGGCAAGCCCTTCAGGTTTACCGATTAACGGCCTTAGTAGTTACAGAAGGCGAAGAACTCAATTGCAAGTAATAATAAAAACTTCTTTGGTGTATGTCAACACCAGTATTAATAAGAAATAGAGCCAATAATGAGAGTTGCGGAAATTGATGGCGCAAAGGGACCAGTGGTGGTCTATGCCACTTGACGGGACGCTATCCATCAGGGTAACTTATGACCTACTAATTGATGGTAAGAATCTACCAAGCAAGGTCTAAGAGAATAAATTAGGAGGGCAAAAATGGCTATTCTGGAAGAACCAGTAAAAGGGATAGTAGAGGTCAAGAATTACATTGACGGAGAGTGGGTTGAATCCAAGGGTGAGATTCAAGATGTGGTGAATCCAGTCAATGGCAAAGTCATTGGCAGAGTCCCGATTTCAACCAAGGAAGAGATTGACGCCGCAGTCGAGGCGGCCAAAGCAGCTTTCCCTGACTGGCGGAGAACTCCGCCGGTTGCCCGTGCCAGATGCCTCTTCCGCTTAAAGGAGTTGCTTGAGGCAAATTTTGAAGAGTTGAGCAGGGTACAAACTCAAGAGCATGGGAAGACAATTGATGAATCCAGGGGTGAGACCAGGCGCGGCATTGAAAATGTAGAAGTTGCCTGTGGTATTCCCACCCTGATGCAGGGTTATAATTCTGAAGATATCGCGTCCGGTATTGACGAATATCTTGTTCCTACGCCACTGGGCGTCTTCGGTATCATCGGACCTTTTAATTTCCCCTTCATGATTCCGCTCTGGTCAGCACCTTACGCCGTCGCAACTGGCAACTGCGTCGTAATCAAGCCCTCAAGCGAGGTTCCCTTAAGCCAGATGAAAATTGCGGAACTTGTGGACGAAGCAGGTTTTCCTCCTGGCGTCTGGAATGTAGTGAATGGTGGAAGAACAGTGGTCAACAGAATGCTGGACCACCCAGATATTGAGGGCATTACTTTTGTCGGCTCAACTCCTACCGCCAAGAACGTCATCTACCCGAGATGCGGTGCCACCGGCAAGCGGGTCATTGCCCAGGGCGGAGCCTCAAACTTCATGGTAATCATGCCGGATTGCAGCATGAGAGCAACCATACCGGCACTGATGACATCTTTCTTCGGCAATGCGGGGCAACGCTGCCTGGCTGGTCAGAATGCCATTGTTGTCGGCGATGATGACCATTTTTACAAGGAATTTGTTAAGGGTGTTGTAGACACAGCCAGGAAGATAATAATTGGCAATGGTCTTGATGAGGAAGTTCAGATGGGTCCTGTCCGTGATGCCGAGAAAAAGAACAAAATACTTTCCTATATCAGTAGTGGTATTAAGGAAGGTGCCAGGATAACACTTGATGGCAGGAGTGATTTCAAAATCAAGGGAGATTATCCCGATACCTGTTTCCTGGGCGCGACCATCATGGAAAACGTTAAGCCTGAAATGAAGATAGTTACCGAGGAGATATTCGGTCCCACCATGGGTATCATCCGCGTCAAAACCCTTGATGAAGCCATTAACATATGTAATGACAATCCCTTCCATAATGCGGATGCTATTTTTACCTCGAATGGAAGAACTGCTCGAGAATTCAAGTATACAGTCAAGAGCGGGAACGTTGGTATCAACGTCGGCATAGTGGCGCCCATGGCATTTTTCCCCTTCAGCGGGATGCGCGACTCCTTCTTCGGAATCTTACACACTCAAGGTAAGGAAGCGATCCGCTTCTTCACAGAAAGCAAGGTGGTAATTGAAAGGTGGCCCTAGTAACAGAGGAGATACAAAATGCAGTTAAATACAAGCGCCTCGGTCATCAGTTTTGCTAAGCAGCTGGAAGCGGATTCTGCTGCCTTTTATGAAAAGATGGCAGAAAAATATCCCAAGGCGAAAGAGATTTTGCTCACATTTTCCAAAGAGAATAGTAACTATGCAACGATGATTCAAAGGGCATACTACGGCGTTATCACTGATGCCATTGAGGGGTGTTTTGCCTTTAGTGTAGAAACCGACAAATATACGTTTGAGAAAGAACCCGCGAAAGAACTAGGGTACACTGGCGCCTTAAATCAGGCCATTGATATGGAGCAGAAGCTCATCTCGTTTTACACTGATGCTGCCGAACAATCAAAAGCGTTTATGGCAGATGTGCCCAGGACTTTTTTGATAGTAGTCAAGAAAAGAAAGAACCGTGAAGATAAACTAAGAGGGCTTCTTAAGGAGACATAACTAAACATGGCAAGCGTGGTTGAAAGGCGTCGCATAACCTGCCCGATTTATCATGTTAATGCTTATGTTGTGAAGTATGACGACGGATCTCACGTTATTAAGTGCACTAACAAAGAGAAATGTGGTGATACATGCCCATATCTGAAAGACCCGGACTACAAATCCCCTTATCGTAGAGCACCTGAGTACATGCCTTAATAATCACAGCATCTCTATCTCATTCATTCGACATTTGAGCCTCGTCATCTCCCATTAATCCGAGAGCAGGATCGAAAGCTTTCCTTTACACCAGGGATTGCTTTGTCACTCCCGTTCCTCACAATGACAAAAAAGACGTGTCACTAAGGAAGCCGGTCTGGATTCCTTCGATGGAAATAGTATGGCACGTAGGACATAGCATTAGAAACGCAGTAGTCCAAGGAAAAGAGTAAAGCCGGGCGTGTAACATTGACAATCACCTGCTAAGCTGCTTATGATTCTTTTGCTAAACAACGAACGAAGAAAAGGAGGAGACAAGTGGACAAAAAAGAAGCCCCACTGGTTGACTGGGCAAAGCTTACCCAGGAGATGGAGTGTTTGCTTCGTCTCAAAACAAGCCCCGTTGCCTACAAGAGACTGGAGAAAGTAAAAGAGCTGGAGAAAATACCGGGCGTGATGCGGCTCAATCGGAAAGCTTCTTTTTGCCAGGCACCAGCGTTGGCTCGAATGGGAGGCATGACTGTAGCATTGACAAGAGACAACCTCGGTGAGCGCTGTGCTCGAATCAATGGTCTGGCGCCGACCACCGAAAAGGAGGTCGCTTGGGAGGCAAATTCCTTTGCCAAGACCTGGTTTGCCAACGTGAAAGAAGCCAGAAAACAGATGGCGGCATATCCTCTGGTTCCACCCGGAGAGGCCATTGTGGTCGCTCCACTAGGTTCGGTGAAGTTTGCCCCCGATGTTATCTTAATCTACGGTAATCCTGCCCAGATGATGTTGCTGATGAACGGGCTCCAGTTTAAAGACTACGAGCGCTTTCAGTTTTTCTTCATCGGCGAGGGGTCCTGTGCCGATGGGTTAGCTCAGTGTTATACTACTGGCAAGCCTGCCCTGGCTATTCCCTGCATGGGGGAGAGGGCGTTCGGCGCCGTTACCGAGGATGAAATGGTTATGGCGCTGCCACCGGGAATGATGGCGAAGGCGGTGAAAGGATTGCAGGCCCTTCGAAAAAGAGGAGCTGGATATCCCATCATGTATCTTGGACCTCTATGCGACCCCTCTGTAATTCTCACACAAATCTACCCCGATTGGTACAGTCATTAACCTCGATTAAGGAAACAAATTAACCAAGAGACGGCGGAAGGGATGCTCTAAGTCGTGTGTGTGCCATTGAGGTGTGTGCATATATCTGTTTTGCAGTCTGCTGGGCGACCGCGACTTATCATATAAGCATTATGCAGGCATCAAATTGGTGCTCAAGGGGGTACAATACATGCGATTAGAAGATAAGGTAGCTATCGTTACCGGCGGCGGGAGAGGCATCGGCAAGGCTATCTCGACAGCCTTTGCTTCTGAGGGGGCAATAGTAGTAATAGCCGCTCGGACCCTCTCTAGGTTAGATGAGGCCGTTGAAAAGATCAAATCAGGGAGAGGTAGGGTAAAAGCCATACAAACTGACGTTTCTGATGAAAAGCAAGTGCAGCGGCTGGTAGCCGAAACTCTCAGTGTCTACGGGAAGGTCGATATTCTGGTTAATAATAGCGGCATTGGCGGACCTACTGTCAATGTCGTTGACCTGAGACTACAGGATTGGAACGAGGTGCTGGCTATTAATCTAACCGGGAGCATGCTGTGTGCCAGGGAGGTGCTTAAACACATGATTCCGCACAGAAAGGGCAATATAATAAACATCGGTAGCGATGCTGGAAGGTTCGGGTATCCTATGAGAAGTCCTTACTGTGTCTCTAAGTGGGGAATTATTGGATTGACCGAGACACTGGCTATCGAGGCGGGACAATACAATATTCGTGTCAACTGCATCAGCCCTGCTGCGGTTAGGGGAGAACGTCTTACTAATGTGGTAATGGGCAGGTCCAAGGCTACGGGTGTTCCTTTTGAGGAGTTAATGAGCAAGATTACTGTAAACTATTCTCTCCAGAGGCCGACTGAAGAAGCTGAGGTAGCTGCTGCTGCAGTGTTCTTGGCTTCAGACGAGTCTAGCGGGATAACCGGGCACACGCTTGTCGTCAATTGTGGTCACCATATAGTGCAGTAGACAACACGCAGGCATATTATGAAACCAGAAAGGAGGTTGATATGAGTTCAATGCAACAGGACTTATCCATATTTAACAAATTTAAATTTGAAAGGAAACCAGTAGGTGTTAAGTTCTTACCTACTAAACCGGATGGAATTAAAAGGTTAGATAAGATTCTAGATTTTTGTGAGATGCTTGTAGAAGCGCAAAATGGCAGCACTTTTTATGCAGCAAAAGAGAACTTCACGTGCATAGGGCCGCTGATATTGGGTATGGTGGATAGTGACCCAGTTTTCGAGAGCGGACGAGTAGGACCTAAGTTAGAAGTCTTTAAGGAAGCACGTGCCAACAGAAGAATCTATCAGTTCATTCCGAGACTGGCTAAGGATACCGTTAACTATGTCGCTTTCTCTCCTTTAGACAAACTGTCATTCGAGCCAGACGTATTAATTGTCACCGCCGACCCGAGTCAAGCAGAAATCATACTGAGGGCAAACAGCTATACGACGGGGAATATGTGGTCCGCTAAAGGGACACCGGTTGCGGCGTGCGCCTGGCTATATATTTATCCATACGTAAGTGGCGAATTGAATTTCATGATGCCCGGTTTTAGTTTCGGCATGCGGTCAAGAAGGCTATTTCCGGAAGGGCTGCTGCTTATATCCATCCCCTGGGATTTACTTCCCAGCATGGTGAGAAATTTGCAGGACATGAATTGGGTTCCGCATTCATACACTATAGGTAGAGAGGAACATAAGAAAAAGGTTAAGGGAATCGTGGAAGCCTTGAGGCAGGAAATTGCTGTCTAACTACCAGATGGGGCGGCTTTGATTTCTGATATAGCAAAGCGGTTTGGAATGATACCTTTGGATGATGGGCTTTCCAGCATGGGTGACGGCGTACTCCACAGCAGGAGGGCCAAAAAAGGATTGGGAAAGAGGGTAATGATGGATTAGAGCATCTATTGACTGAAGAAATATAATATCGAAGCACAGAACTTGACAAGAAGTGTGCGTTCAAAGGAGGGATAAATGTTAAATCAGGCCAGTCAGTGGTACAAATTACAATACCCGGAGTGTTTTGTTAATGAAGAGCAACGGATGCTGCAGAAGATGTTTGCTGATTTTACCGACAAGGAGATTATGCCGGTTCGCGCACAAGATTGATGATGATGTAACACATGAAAAAATAATTACTCCCATCCTGAAGAAATTACAGGTAGACCTTGGTTGCCAGAAAAGCATGATACCGGAGGAGTATGGTGGCACTGGGGAGAAGGGTACCGTAGTTGGTGCTGCCCTAAGGCAGGAGCAGCTAGGGCGCGGCGACTATGGCATAAGTATGCACAGTGCCTGCACCGACTGGGGATGGCAACCGGCTTTTACAGCCTATATCGGCCCCTTCTCTCCAAAGGCAAAGGCATGGGCTAAAAGCGGTCCTTGACAAATTTTCCCCCAAGTTCGTGGGCAAAGAGTTAGCCGTTGCCTGCATGAACTTTAGCGAAGTCGAGTCTGCCGTTGATATTGAGAATACGCTGAATGAGGGCAGAACGATAGGGGTGAGAGCTAAACTTGAAGGTAATGAATGGGTAATAAACGGAAACAAGTTCTGGGCATCTAATAGTGGCATAGCTGACCTCAATTGCGTGGCTTGTAACATGGACCCGCGTATGGGAACAGATGGCTTTGCCTTGATTTATGTTCCCGAACCTTGGCCTGGCGTTTCCCATGGCAAATTTGAGGTCAAATGTGGCATGCAAGCTGACCGTAACACCTCCACCTATTTTGATAATGTCAGGGTGCCCAAGGAGTGGGGACTGCAGGGGCCTGAAGCCTGGGCTATCTTTCAAGAAATCTTGGCTGCTCCTATGGCTATGAACTCGGGACATGCCACAGGTATTCTACAAGGGGCCTTCGATGTCCTTCTTGACTATACAGGAAAGCGGGTGGTAGGCGGTAAACCAATCAACCAGCATCTTTCATCGGCTGTCATCCTGGGCGAGATGGCATCAGCAATAACTGTCGCCAGAGCTGCTTTTTTGGAACTGGCCTATCAGTTTGACCATCGAGAGATTTATGGTCCCTGGGATTCGGTAAGTATGGCAGCTAAAGGACACGCGGTGCATGTATTTATTACCAGGAAAGCATCAGAACTAATCCTGAGAGGGATGGAGCTCATGGGTTCCTTCGGTTATGTCCGTGAAAACAACTACGAGAAGTATTATCGTGATTCTGCGGAGGCGAAAATAGTTTTAGGTGGCGTGCAGTATGGTCTATTTACCGTATGCAGGCAATTTTATGACCTGGATTACTCTTCATTTGGCCCGGGAAAGCTTCAAAAGCCAGCTTAATTGCACTCCCGCCTCTTTAAGTCAGGCTCATGATGCAGGTCACCACCAGCTGAGCGAGGGATTATTCTCGCAATTCCAGGGACACCATACCAATTAGGCCTACTACAAATTAGGTATTACGTCCCCAGAATACCATCGAAACGAGATTGCACATTAGTCACAAATGTGCAATCTCGTTACATCCAACAAAAGGGTAGACGGGTGACTGTGCATAATCTTGCTGAATTTCTGCCTTCGTGGAGATGTGGGGCTGGGGATATCTATGATAAGCTTTGGTGCTGGTTGTGCACTTCTACTACTGAACGGGGACCCCTGCCTTGACGAGTGGGTGGCGAGGTGATATACTGACGATTGAGAACAAAAAACCAAGCTCTTACAAAATAGCCAATAATACCGGAAATTGGACGGGAAGAATCAGAATTGGCTAGCTCAATTTACTCGGCGGAGCCTGATAAATCAGGCAATTACAGAACTGTACAGGCGAAGGGCTTCCAAAACGCCCCAAGCAAAATCGAACGGAAAATCAGAAACTGCACTACATCTACCCCTGAAAAATTAACAGGATCTTAACATTGGTAGCGTATTATTATAGGCGTGTGAGAGTGTGATGAAGGTGGTGATGAAGCACAATACTGGGAATGAAAATTCGTTCGGGATAGCAGAACAAAAATACAGATAGAAGGAGGTGATGGCGAGCAGATTATAGGACGGAAAGGCGTAACAAGTTTTTGAAAAATTTTAGAAAGGAGGAGAAATAGTGAAAAAAGTACTTTTTATCACGTTAGCAGCGATCCTGGCTCTGAGCGTGGGCCTCATCGGCTGTGGGGGCGAGAAGCTGCCGCCGCAGGCGCCAGAAAGCATCCTAGTTGGTCTGGCCAGAGACCTGGATGGACCGCTGGCCGTTTTCGAGTGCGGTTACGGGGGAACGAGTTATCGGTGGTTCGCTGATAAGGTCAACGCAGACGGCGGGATCTTTCTGAGCGACTATGCAGAAAAGGTGCCCATAGAACTGAAGGTGCGCGATTTTGACGTTAGACATGGGACCTAGCGGACAGTCACAAGGAGCCTTAATAGACACAGACAAAGTGTGACTTTGTATGGGGTGGCCCGGGCACCGATTGTATTTACACTCAAGCCCCTATCTGCAATGCCGCGGCGAAGGTGCTGGTCACCCTCGAGGGTGGTGCCAGCACCATGATTTGGGACAAGAAATATAGATAGCTGGCCCTACGTGTGGGTGAGCCTGAGCTTTGCCAACTGGAACCAGATCCCTGTTTTGCAGGATATGCTCGAGGCAATAGCTAGGTAGAGCGCCAAAGGCATATATAACCTACATTGGGGAGATGGGAGCTACGCACGGCATAGAATATAAGACAGAAACCATTAACGAATTCGGTGCAGCGAACGTCATTGACGCTGGGTTTCCATCCCTATCACGCTGATTGCGACACAGGCAGCGGATGCGCTAATCCGAGCCGCTAAAACCGCTCTGGGAGACCCGCACACCGAATTATGACATCTTCTGCTGCATATACCTATCCCTGGAATGTCGCTGACGCTTATAGGTCGCAATGATGGCCAGCGACTTCAACCCTCCGGCTATCCTATTCGGACCGGGCGGCAACACCAATGCTACGGTGCTGTCTGACTTCGGCCCTATGCAGCAAGGAGCAACTGAGCTTCATCGTAGCCGACAATCACACGTCAACTGCGATGTCACTGACATGTATGCTGACCTTGCGGAGCAGGTAGAGGCGGACTGGGCCGACCCCAACCTGGCGATGTGACCCAGGATTTACTGACCAGTGGCTGGAACGCTCTCGACTACTGGGGCATGCCTTGCTACATTGCAGCGACTGGAGATGTGGGAGCAGGCTGTAGAGGCAATGGGGACATTGACTCAACTGGCGTAAGAGCCGAGCTTGCTAAGTTCAGCTCCACGAATCCGGCTGACACGGTCCTTGGCGACTGCTGGTTCACGGTATTTGGAAATGGCAATGGTGGTGGAGTCCTAGACTACGCGTGCCACCCTGGAGAGATTGGCCAGTGGCAAAGTGGGGAGTATAGAATCGTAGGAGGTAACTCAACCCTACTGCGTCGTTCATCTACCCCATGACGGGCAAGTGGGGCTGGCTGCTACGACTAAGGGTAGGATAAAGACTCTAGACATAAGGTAAGGAGTCTGGTATAGTAGCAGGCTGTCTAGAAGAGATATCGGGTAGATTCCCGGGGTGTTTTTCTAGGCAGCCTGCTTCTTGCGTGTGTCAAGAAGAGACAAGAGGAGATAACGAGTCAGCGTCATGCGCAGAGGCAGAGAGACTCTGTAGGCTTAATCGTAGTTGGTATATTGGCGGGCGGGATATATGGCTTGCTGGCTATGGGCTTGAGTTTGCAGTATGGTGTTTGCCGGGTGCTGAACATCACTCATGGCGAATTTGCTATGCTGGGAGCTGTGCTCACCTTTACCCTCACAAGGTTAGGGATTAATCCGCTGCTGGCACCAGTCATTATCGGTCCTCTTTTGTTTGGCATCGGTTTTTTGCTTCAAGCAACTCTGTTCAGAGGTCTTAAAGCCCGGGCGCCATCACCGGCTGCCTTCGAGGGCAATGCTTTGCTAGTCGCCTTCGGTCTCATGTACATCATCTCGTACCTGGCCCGGATGAAATGGGGTACCCGGTCACTGCCAACTCATATTTAACCAATAATGTGTCGTTTTTAGGGCGTTAACATCCAATTCAACCTGATCGTAGGCCTTTGCCATTGCTGTGGTCTTAGGCATAGCTGTTCATCTCTTTTTGACCCGCTCCCGGCTGGGAAGAGCAATCAGGGCCACGGCTGAAGACCAGGCGACGGCGGAACTGATGGGGGTAAATACCAACACGATTCTGGCTCTTTGTTTCGGGCTGGGAGCGTTACTGGCGGGCGTTGCCGGCACACTGATCAGCATAAGAACTCACGTTAACACAGCTATCGGCTTTAACAATACCATAATCGCCCTCATCGTCGTCACCCTGGGCGGATTGGGCAGCGTCCCGGGTAGTTTTATTGCCGGAATCATAATTGGTATCGTTTCCATGCTGGTTACTGGCTTTTGGGAGCCGGTTCTTGCCGTGCCTGTTTATTACGCAATACTCATGGTCCTGTTGCTGGCGAGACCATCAGGCATCTTCGGGAAGAAGTAAAGCAAATGAATATAACCCGGTTATTTACCACATATAGAAAGCCACTGTGGGTAGGATTTCTGATTCTGCTCATAGTCTTTGTACTCACCTTTCCCCTGTACGGTGGGGCATATCCTACCATCGTGCTGAGTCACCATGCTTATGTATGCCATCCTGGCGGTGAGCTGGGCTATGTTTTCCGGTGCCACCGGTTACATGTCATTAGCGCCGGCAGCATTTTTCGGAATGGGCATTTATTCTACGGCTCTGCTGCAGGACTATCTGCCCTTCCCCGTTATTATAGTCATTGGAGGTCTCATCAGCTTTGCGCTTGCTCTTCTAGTTGGACTGGTAACCCTGAGGCTGAAGGGCATATATTTTACTATCTTCAGCTTCGGACTCGTTATGTTCATGGGCAATGATTATCAACTACATGGAGGCCATATAATAGCGGAGACATGGTTGGTATTTCATCCCGCTGGATCGAACAATGCTTCTTTACACAATGCTCGGCTTGGCTGTGGTGACGGTGCTCACCGTTTATCTTATCAGGCGCTCCAGATTGGGATTGGCTATGCAGAGCATCGGTGGGAACGAGGAAGCGGCGGAACACATGGGCGTCAATACCACTAGGATGAAAGTCCTGACCTTTGCCATCAGCGCCATTTTCATGGGGGCAGCCGGGGTAGTCGCAGCGCCTTCTCTGTTATATATTCTAACTCTAGTATTGCCTTCAGCGTAACCTACTCTTTCATACCGATCGTGGCGGCGGTGTTTGGCGGCATGGGGAATCTCTATGGTCCGATAGTAGGTGCCCTTCTTTTTGGTTATTTAGAGAAAACGCTAAGAGCCACGTTGTCAAGCTATTTTATGCTCGGTTTTGGAATTATAATGGTGGTGGTTATCTTATTCCTGCCCAACGGAATAGTAGGGCTGGTGCCAATGTTGCGAGATAAGCTGGGATGGGTGATTTCGAAGTTACGGAAAGGAAGCGAAGGGGAGCAACATGCGAATACTTGAAGGCCAGGCCGTAACCAAGTTTTTTGGGGGGTTAGCGGCGGTATCCAATGTTGACTTCCATGTTGACCAGGGCGAAATCCTGGGTCTTATCGGTCCCAACGGAGCAGGCAAGACAACGCTGTTTAATTTGATATCGGCGGCTTTGCCTCTTAGCTCAGGGGAAATAAGATTTAAAGGCCAGAAGCTCAACGGCTTGAAGCCCCACCAAATCTGCAGGATGGGGATTGCCAGGACGTTTCAAGAGACTAAGGTTTTCGCCAATATGCCGGTTCTTCAGAATGTACTGGTGGGGGCGTTTTTCGGGGCCCAAAGCGTGTATCACAGCAGATGCTGCCGGGGAAGCCAGCCAGGCGTTAGAGTTTGTGGGGCTGTCGGCAATGAGCACGACTCCAGTTAAGGACTTGACACTGGTCAACCAGAAGCGGGTTGAAGTAGCCAGAGCACTGGCCACCAAACCTGAGCTTTTGTTGCTCGATGAGCTGATGGCCGGTCTAAACCCCGCCGAGGTAAGCGAGGCCATGGAGCTGGTAACCAGGATTCGAGATAAAGGGATTACCATTTTCATGGTTGAGCATGTCATGAAGGCAATCATGGGCATATGTGCGCGGGTCATGGTGCTCCACCATGGTGAAAAGATTGCTGAAGGAACATGCAACGAGATTAGCTGCAATAAGACAGTTATTGATGTATACCTGGGGGAGGAGACCCATGCTGGAAGTTAGCAACCTGAATGTTTTTTACGGCAAGTCCCAAGCCTTACGGGATGTTTCTTTAAAAGTCGAAGAAAAGGAAATAGTGGCTTTGGTGGGCGCTAATGGCGCCGGTAAAACGACACTGCTTAATACTATATCCGGCCTGGTACGTCCAGCTTCAGGTAGTGTGGAGTTTCTGGGCAAGAGAATAGACAGGCTAGCACCTTATAAAATTATGCAACCTGGGTATTTGCCAGATACCCGAGGGCAGAAAGCTTTTCAGCGACATGACAGTGGGGGACAACCTGGAGATGGGAGCGTATAGCTCTGCAGCCTGGAAGCGGAGGAAAGAAACGCTGGAGCGGGTCTATCAGGTTTTCCCGGTACTGAAAGAAAGACAAAAACAATCAGCTAAGAAGTTAAGCGGCGGCGAACGGCAAATGGTAGCCATAGGCCGGGGCTTGATGTCCAATCCCAGACTATGCATGTTTGATGAGCCATCGTATGGCCTGGCACCGAAATTATTCTCAGAGGTTCTCGAGGTCATAAAGCACCTGCGTGAGCAGGGAATTACCATCTTCCTGGTTGAGCAAAACGTCCGACAGACACTTGAGACAGCCGATCGGGCCTACGTGATAGAAAACGGGCGGATTGTCTTAGAGGGAAAGGTAAAGACCTTCTGCAAAATCGAACAGGTGAAGACAGCCTATATAGGGGCTGTAGCTTAAGCGGGTGTGATACGGTGCCTATCTCAATGGCAAATGACAAAGCTCAGATGCCAAATGAAGCCCGAAACCCAAATGACAAAACGAAATAGCCCTGGCATCCAAGCATTTGTGTTTCACTGGGTTTCTGCAATATTACCCCTGTTAAGATAGGAGGGGTAAGGGGAGTTATGAAAACTATGGAAGTAACCCCCTTTAATCCCCCTTACTCTAAGGGGGAGATTTAAGGGAAGGAACAGTTTTGCCATTCAAGCATTTGGATTTCATTTGTCATTTAGACTTTGACATTTGGATTTGTCTAGGATTTGGTGCTTGGGATTTAGGATTTCAGGATAGGCTGTTTGAAAAAAGGAGGTAAAGTATGGCACGAGGTTACATGGGAAAGATTCTGTTTGCGGATCTTTCCAAAGACAAGCTAAGGGATGAGGCGCTTGACGAAAAGCTTTGCCGCCAGTTCATTGGAGGGTATGGCATCGGCGCCAGAATCCTGTTCAGCCGACAAAAAGCCGGTGTTGACCCTTTGGGACCGGACAATACTCTGGGCATCCTTACGGGCCCCTTTACCGGCACTCCGGCACTTGCGGGTACAAAGCACACTGTAGCAGGAAAATCACCGTTGACCGGGGGCTGGGGCGATGCCAATTCCGGTGGTTACTTCGGTGCCTTTCTGAAGTACGCCGGCTACGATGCCGTGTTCTTTAGCGGAATATCGGCAAAGCCGGTCTACCTGTTTATCAACAATGGTAAGGCTGAACTGAGGGATGCCGCCCACCTATGGGGGAAGGACACTCGCCAGACCGAAGAAATACTCAAATCGGAATTGGGCAAGGATGTGGAGGTAGCTTGCATTGGCCCCTCAGGTGAGAAGCTTTCGCTCATCGCAGCAGTGTTTAACAGGAGCCGGACCGCGGCTCGTTCCGGTCTGGGTGCCGTAATGGGCTCCAAGAAGCTCAAGGCAGTGGCGGTGAAGGGCAACATGAAGGTCCCCCTGGCCGATGAACAAAGAACCAAGGAACTGAGAAAGAAATACACGGCTGAACTGGGCGGGCATATTGTCTGGTTGAAGCCGTTTGGCACGCCTTTCCTCGTTGACATCGGCGTTCTGAGTGGTGATTCGCCGGTCAAAAACTGGGCAGGAGTAGGGGTTATTGACTTTCCAGATTTTCAAACCCATAGCCAAGGAGGCTGTGATTGAGCGTATGACGAAGAAGTTTGCCTGTTACCAGTGCCCTATCGGATGCGGGGGGTACATGAAGGCAGGAACCGGAGAGTATAAATATGCCGCTGGTTCCCGGAGACCGGAATATGAAACGATTGCCATGTTTGGCACCAATTGTCTCAACAACAACCTGGAATCGATAATCAAGGCAGCCGATATTTGCGATCGCTACGGAGTTGACACCATCTCGGCCGGGGCGACCATCGCTCTCGCTATTGAATGTTATGAGAAGGGGCTTATCACCAAGAAAGACACCGATGGTATTGAAATGACCTGGGGCAACCACAAAGCCATCGTGGCCATGACCGAAAAATTGGCTAAGAGGGAAGGTTTTGGTGACGTGTTAGCCGATGGAGTGAAGGTGGCAGCGGAGAAGATTGGCAAGGGCGCTGACCAATACGCCATACATGTTGGGGGGCAGGAACTTCCGGCACATGACCCGAAGCATGCTTTTTACCTTGCCACTAGCTACAGGATGGACCCCACTCCAGGCCGTCATTTTGTGGGCTCAGAGTTGTCAGACGCCCCCTATCATCCTGCAGGACTGCTGCCCAAATTCGACTTAAAGTCCTTTTCCGGCAGAGGAGAAGCACGCAAGATAGGCAGCAGTTTCCACCAAGTCGTGGTTTGTACCGGGACATGCCTGTTCGTGTACTGGGCTTTTCCCAATGTTGACCCTATCGCCGATTTCATGAGGGCGGTTACCGGCTGGGATGTGACTGGATGAGGAATTACTGAAGACAGGAGAGAGAATTGCCAATATCCGGCAGGCGTTCAATATTCGAGAAGGGTTGAACCCGCTAAAGTTCAAGGTCTCCGACAGAGTTCTGGGGAAGCCACCACTAAAGGCAGGGCCTCTAGCCGGGGTGACCATTGATGAGGATACCATGATCAAAGAGTACCTGAGCTGCCATGGATTGGGACCTCAAGACAGCCAAGCCCAGTAAGAAGAAACTGCTGGAACTGGGGCTGACAGACGTAGCTCAGGAACTCTGGCCTTAGCCGGGACAACTCACGCCGCAAACCATGCGGCAAAGTCGAGTGCCTGAACCAGAACAGACGGGCGCTTCCGTTGCCTATATCATCACGGTTCCGCCATCAATATAGATAATCTGTCCGGAGATCATGTCCGAGGCAGCTGAGGCTAAAAACAAGACTGCCCCCGCCGGGTCGGTTGGCTGCAAACGTTGGTGAATTGATTGTTCCCCGGTGGCAATCCCGAATATTTTTTCGCTATCCGTCTGGGCTAGACTGGCCTCGGTAGCCACATATCCCGGGGCAACAGCGTTGACATTAATACCTGAGGGACCCAGAGCTCTAGCCAGGGCGTGGGTTAGTATGTAAACCGCTCCCTTAGTACAGGCATACGGTAAAAAGAGTTGGGCCGCGGGGACTCTGGCAACGTTAGACGCAATGTTGATAATCTTGCCCTTTTTCTGCTTTACCATCAGCGGAGCTATGGCCTTGCAAACCACCCATGTTCCTCTTACATTCACCACAAACATCTGATCCCACTCCTTGACCGTCCAAGCATCCCAGGGCTGGGCATTGATTCCGTACCATATAGCAGCATTATTGATGAGGACATCAACTCTGCCATACTGCTGTATAACCTTCTCCGCTATCTTCTTGCCAGCGTCTTCGTGCGAAATATCAGCCTCCATGATTGCTACTTCCCCACCCTTAGCCTTTACCTCTTTAACCGTGCCCTGAGCCCTCTCCAGATTAGTGGTAGTCAATAGCAATTTGGCCCCTTCTTCAGCAAACTTCAAGGCGAAGCTTTTCCCCATACCGCGACTGGCACCGGTTATGACAGCCACCTTGTCCTTTAATACTCCTGACATATCTCCCTCCTTTTAATCTTTCAGCACGAAGTCTCACAGTTAAAAATATTCTATAGTCTGACGGCCGAAAAACTCAACCTTTAACTTTCGGGCTGCCCACATAGCCTTTGACATTCCCTTTTTCAAATTCATCCAGGATAATTTCGGTGGTCCACATAGCTGTCTGCATAATAGTGCAGCCACGCGATATCCCCAAGAATTCTATGCTCATGTCATCGCGTGCCAAGTCCCACGCCTTCCCAAAGAATCTTCTCTGGACATCCTTGCACAGTATGGAGTTATATTCTTGATAATACTTATTCAGAAGGGTATTGCGAACAGTAGCACAATTCTCACGGAAACTGCGCTCGTTGAAGGTCTCTTGTTGAATTCCCAAAGCCAAGCCAAGCACCAAAGCACCGCTCGCTACGGCGGCACAGGTACCATATCCGCTCAAGCCAACACCACCAGTGAGAACACATATCCCCGAAAAAAGCCTATCCTCCATATCCTTGGGGATAATCTCCAGACCACCCCATCTCAGGGCATCAATCGTTGCCAAAAATGTACACTGGCCACAACCCCTGTATTTTGCTTCATACTGTATAGCTAGCTCATTTGCTTTCTTAATAATCTCGCCCCTGGTCTTCGTGAGCCTGGCCATAATTATCGCGCCTCCGTTTCCACCTTAAATTGCACGCATTGTACCATGAATAGACAGCTTACTGTCAACGGGTAGAAAAAGTCTCGCGGCTCCTGTTATAATATTTCTTCAAATAGGATTGACGCCAGCGGACCATATAGTCCGATCCAGGTCAAGGAGGGAAGGAATATGGCTAAAGACCTAGTCAAGACATTGGCTGATTTGAAGGAACAAGAGGTTATTAAGATTGTTGAGGATAGGCTGAACGCCAAGGAAGATCCACTCAAAATCTTGGAGGACGCCAGGAGAGGCATGGAAATCGTGGGCAAGCGTTTTGCCAACAGCGAGTACTTCATACCTGACCTGGTGTACTCCGGTGAGATACTTAAGTCGGTAACCGAGCTGGTCAAGCCCAAGCTGACCAAGGCGGCTGAGAGCAAGAAGCTGGGCAAGGTTGTTTTCGGCACGGTTGCCGGGGATATACACGACATCGGCAAGGACATCGTCGTCTTTATGCTCGATGTCAATGAGTTTGAGGTATACGACCTCGGCGTTGATGTCCCGGCGCAAAAGTTTGTGGAGAAGATAAAGGAGACTGGGGCCCCCATTGTTGGCTTAAGCGGATTTTTGACGCTGGCTTTTGATTCCATGAAGCAAACTATGGACGCTATAAAGGCCGCCGGCTTACGAGACAAGGTAAAAGTCATGATTGGCGGCGGGCAGATAACCGATGAGATAAGGAAGTATACAGGTGCTGATGCCTATGGTAAGGATGCCATGACCGGGGTGTCCCTGGCCAAGAAATGGGCAGGCGCCAAGTAATAATCCTCACACAATGCGGAGGTAATAGAAATGGAAAAGAAATGGGAAGAGATGTCACCAGAGGAAAAGCAAGAAGCGCGGTTTCAGAAGTGGCTTGCGCCGGAGGGCGTCAAGTTTGCCAGCCCGGAAGCTGGGAAGCTCTACAAGGAGAGGGCCACCCGGATAAAAGACGCCATCCAGATGAAGAAGAAGCCGGACAGGGTGCCGGTACTGCTGATACCTAGCTTTGCCCCTGCCTTTTATTCCAGACTGACCCCTCGTGAGGTCATGTATGACTATGAAAAAGCCAACCAGGCCTGGAAGAAATTCTACCTTGACACTCAGCCAGATGCACACTTTGGCTGCGTGGCGCCTGGGCCGGGACCCTTCTTTGACATTCTTGACTACAAGTTGTACAAGTGGCCTGGCCACGGCGTCGCACCTGAATCCACCTACCAGGCTATCGAAGGCGAGTACATGAAGGCGGATGAATATGATGCCTTGATCCAGGACCCGACATATTTCTTCACCACCACCTATCTGCCACGCATATTCGGCGCACTGGAGTCCTTCAAGCAACTGCCTAATCTCACCACCTATGTTGAAATGTACGGGACAGGCATTACTTTCTTCCCCTACGGTCTGCCCGATGTTCAGGCTGCCTTCAAGAAGCTTCTGGAAGCCGGGAGTGAAGCCCTGAAATGGCTGGGATATTTCGGTGCCTTTATGAAGGAGATGACGGAGTTGGGATTTCCCGCGGGTCAGGGCGGCTATACCAAAGCGCCTTTTGATATTCTGGCTGACACCCTCAGAGGCACTAAAGGGATAATGATGGATATGTACCGACAGCCCGATAAGCTCATCAAAGCCATGGATGCCATGTTGCCATTCTGGATTCAGAAGGGGGTGATCGAGGCAAATATGAACTCAAATCCTCTAATATTCATACCTCTGCATAAAGGTGCCGATGGGTTTATGTCTGACGAGCAGTATAAGAAATTCTACTGGCCTTATCTGAAGAAGATAATCCTGGGCTTGGCTGACGAGGGAGTGGTGCCATTCATCTGGGCTGAAGGGGGCTATAACTCGCGTCTGGAGGTCATCCGAGATTTACCGAAGGGTAAAACAGCATGGTTGTTTGACATCGTAGATATTGCCAAAGCCAAGAAGGCACTGGATGGCATTGCCTGCGTGTGCGGCACCATGCCCACGGACTTGCTGACAATAGGCACATCCCAGCAAGCTAGAGACCACGCCAAGAAGTGCATTGATGTTGCCGGCAAAGGCGGCGGCTATATCATGAGCAATGGAGCATTCTTCGATCAGGTGAAGTGGGAGAATCTCAAGGCGATAGTTGAAACCGTCAAGGAATACGGAGCATACAAATAGCTACCGAACGGGTTAGCGGGCTGGCGCGGTAACATAAGAGCAAAAAAGAGGCTGTGCTATGCCTATAATCCGCGATATCCCCATGAGACTGAAGGCCAGAGAAGTGCTACGCCGGCAGGGATTGGGGCGAGGAGCTAAAGTCAGGCCAGAGATAAAAACTTTAATCCGGGAACTGCTCGTTAGTGTCAGCAAGGCACACCTTTTACAACCTGCTATCGCTTATGAAATCTACACTATAGCTGAGATAAACCAGCGGCAATTGTCCCTCGAGGACGATCCAGAAGTTCATAACTCGTTATTATCTTCAGTGCTAGACCAGGCAAAAGAGCTCGCCGTTGCCGTCTGCACTATTGGTCCCAGGCTGGAAGGACAGGCGTCAGATTACTTCAACCACGGGGAGCCATTGCGAGGCACGCTTCTGGACGGCATCGGCAGCGCTGCTGTGGACTCGCTAGCCGAGGAATTCTGCAGGTTTGTGGCAAATGAAGCGTCATCCCGTGGCTACGAGGTGAGCAGCCCCATCAACCCGGGTATGCCTGGTTTACCGATTACCGCGCAGAGGCAGTTGCTTAAACTCGTGCCGGCACGGGAAATCGGAGTGAGCCTGACTTCCTCAGGAATAATGGTCCCTCGCAAATCAGCCTCCATGGTCATGGGCATCGGACCAAAAATGACCAAGTGGACACGAGCTGAGGTCTGTGCGCGCTGCCACCTCAACAAGGCCTGTTCTTATAGAATATCGGCCTGATCGGAAAACGGAATACAGGAGCAAATATTTGACCATCGTGAATATTATGTGATAAAAAGTCTCACTCAGGTGAGTCAATGTGGATGGTGAACAGTGGGCATGGATGGTGATAAGTGACAACCAAAGCCTTCGCCAACAAGAAGGTGACTGCTTGCACAATTGACTTTGAGCCGGTAGGTCGCAGAGGGAGGTGTCAAAGGAACGAGTCTCTTCTGACTTGTGCTCGGCGCCTCGGTGTAGGTATCAGCAGCGTATGCGGGGGCAACGGAACATGCCATGCATGCAGGGTGCAGGTCCTAAGTGGCACCGTCTCCAAACCAACACCTAACGAAGAAGAGACATTTGATTCACAAGAACTGAAAGAGGGGTGGCGGCTTGCCTGTCAGACTTATCCCGCGAGCGATGTGAAGTTGGTGATCCCAGCTGAGTCCATGACCACCCCACAGCGACTTCAGGTGGAGGGACTGGAGGTGAGAGTCTCCCCCGAGCCATCAGTTCGAGTCTACCGCCTGCAGCTATCTGCTCCCTCACTGGAGGACCCCCAAGCTGATGCCGACCGCCTGCTTAAGACACTGAGCCAGCAGCACAAGCTGCGATGCGCCAAGATTGACATTGGTGCCCTGCGCACGATCTCCGGCCAACTGCGGTCGTGGAAGTGGAGAAGTCAGGCTGTAGTCCGTAATGGCGAGGTGATAGCCATTCTCCCCTCAAAAAGCCGCCGGCTGGGGCTGGCCATAGACCTGGGCACCACCAAGATTGCTGGCTACCTGGTTGACCTCACTGATGGCCGGACTTTGGCCGCCAAAGGGATAGTGAATCCTCAAATTAGCTACGGGGAAGATATCATCAGCCGTATTAACAGGGTGGTGAAGTCACCAGATGGGGGTGTACAGTTGCAGAAACTCGCGGTTGACGCCGTCAACGAGCTTTGCGCTGACCTCTGTGCTGAGGCTGGTGCCAAATCTGAACAGATTTTGGAGGCAGTAGTCGTGGGCAATACCGCCATGCATCACCTTTTCCTTCGCCTGCCTGTAAAACAGCTTGTGCTCTCTCCTTTCGTGCCTGCCGTCAGTCGGGCATTGGAGGTCAGGGCTGGCGAATTGGGGCTGAATATTACCTCCGGGGCATACGTACACCTGCTGCCGAACATCGCCGGCTTCGTTGGTGCTGATCATGTAGCGATGTTGCTGGCCACAGATGCCTGGCAGGCAAAAGAAACAACGGTGGCTCTGGACATCGGGACTAACACCGAGGTCTCTTTAATCTACAAGGGGAAGATAGCCACTACCTCCTGTGCCTCCGGACCTGCCTTCGAGGGTGGCCATATCAAGTACGGCATGCGGGCAGCCACAGGAGCTATTGAACGCCTGCGGCTTATCGACGATGTGATCCAGTATCAGACAATCGATGAGGCGCCGCCGGTTGGCATCTGCGGCTCTGGCATACTTGATGCACTGGCTCAGCTTTATCTGGCTAAAGTCATAGATGAAAGCGGCAGAATGATGAACAACCACCCGCGTATTCGCAATTACAAAGGACAGCACGAGTTTATATTGGTTAACAAGGAGGAGCGGAATGGGAAGCCAGCTATCACCATCACCCAGCATGACATAAGGGAATTGCAGCTGGCTAAGGCAGCCATTCGCACCGGCATCCAGGTGCTTCTGGAAACGAGCGGCTGCGCTGAAGACGATATCAAGCAGGTGATAATTGCCGGAGCCTTTGGCACCTACATCGATATATCCAGTGCCGTGGCAATCGGCATGTTGCCGCCACTGCCTCTGAAACACTTCCGGCAGGTGGGCAATGCCGCCGGCATGGGAGCCAAGCTGGCACTGATTTCCCTTAGATCGCGGGCCCAGGCAGAGGCTATCGCCTCCAGAGTTAGTTATATTGAACTAGCCAGCAGCCCTAACTTTCAGCCAACATTTATGCAGGCAACTTATCTGGGAAGATATCGCATTGTAGACGGCAGAAGGGAGAAATTGACTTATGCAGACTAGAGTGTCAAGTCCGAAGAAAGAAGTCATCATTGGTGATGACCAGCCCACAGTGCTTATCGGCGAGCGTATCAATCCCACAGGCAAGAGAAAGCTAGCCGAGGCTCTTAAGGCTGGCGACCTGGAGATTGTCCGCAAGGAAGCCTTGGCTCAAGTGCAAGCCGGGGCCGATATTATTGATGTCAACGTGGGGGCATTCGGCGTCGACGAGGTGACCCTGCTGCCCAAAGCAGTGCAGGCAGTGATGGGCACCGTAGACGTACCCCTATGCCTTGATAGCTCTAACCCCGATGCTCTCGAGGCGGCACTCAAGGTCTATAAGGGTAAGCCGCTGGTTAACTCAGTTACCGGTGAAGAGCACTCCCTGAAGCGGATTCTACCTTTAGTCAAAAGATATGGGGCTGCCGTCATCGGTCTGGTGCAGGATGATGAAGGTATTCCCAAGGATGCTGAGCGAAGGGTGCTGATTGCCCATAAGATAGTGGAAAAGGTCGAGGCAGCAGGCATACCCCGTGAGGACTTAGTCATTGATTGCCTGGCTTTCGCGGTAGGAGCTGAACCTAGCTCTGGGGTGGCAGTTATAGAAGCCATCCGGCGGATTAAGGCCGAACTGGGGGTGAACATGACAATGGGTGCCAGCAATGTATCTTTCGGCTTGCCTGACCGCGAACTGCTCAATAACGCCTTCGTCGTCATGGCTGTTGCCGCTGGTGCCACCTGCCTCATTGTGGATGTGGCTAAGGTGCGCCCAATTATTCTAGCTGCCGACATTGTGCTCGGTCGTGACAAGCGTGCCCGACGCTATATTGAAGCCTATCGGCAGCGCCCGAAGCCGGATAGACAATAAGAAGTAAATGACAGGGAGGTAACAATGAAGAATAAAAAAATGCTCCTACCAGCCCTGCTTGCTATCGTTCTGTTCTTCAGCCTGATTCCTCCTGCTTCGGTAGCGGGAGATTCTACAATGGCACGGAACGTGGGCTCTGTTATGAGTCTAGGGCAAGCAATGCCCATGGTTGCCGCAGGCTTCACACACACGGTAGGGCTCAAGTCTGAAGGCACCGTGGTCGGTGTGGGAGCCAACTCCGACGGGCAGTGCAATGTGGGCAACTGGACGGACATCATCCAGGTCGCAGCAGGCGGCCAACACACGGTGGGGCTAAAGGCCGACGGCACCGTGGTCGCCGTGGGAAGCAACTCCGACGGGCAGTGCAATGTGGGCAACTGGACGGACATAATTCAAATCGCCGCTGGTGTCTATCACACAGTAGGGGTTAGGGCTGATGGCACTGTGGTCGCCGCGGGATGGAACGGCGGCAATCAGCTCAATGTGGGGAGTTGGACAGAGATCATCCAGGTCGCTGGAGGTTATGGTCACACGGTAGGGCTTAAAAGCGACGGCACTGTGGTCGCCGTAGGATACAAAGGGTCTGGACAGAGCGATGTCGGCGACTGGAGAGACATCGTTCAGGTCGCTGCCAACAGCTATCACACGGTAGGGCTTAGAGCCGATGGCACAGTTGTCGCTGTGGGAGATAACTCCTCCGGGCAGTGCAATGTCGGGGAGTGGAGGGACATCACTAACGTCGCTGCAGGCTACGACCACACAGCGGGGCTCAAGGCCGACGGCACTGTGGTTGCCGTGGGAAAGAGCGACGACGGGCAATGCGATATCGAGGAATGGACGGACATCATCCAGGTCGCCGCAGGTGGCTGGCACACAGTCGGACTTAAGAACGATGGCACCGTGGTCGCCGCGGGAAGGAGCTACTATGGGCAGTGCGATGTCAGCGGCTGGACGAATATCACCAAGATCGCCGGGAATGTCAAGCACACGGTGGGGCTTATGAACGATGGCACCGCGGTCGCCGTGGGATGGAATGGCTACGGGCAGTGTGATGTCGAGAGCTGGACAGACATCATCCAGTTCGCCGCAGGTTATGGTCACACGGTGGGGCTTATGAACGATGGCACGGTGGTTGCCGTGGGAGATAACGGCTACGGGCAGTGCGATGTCGGCAACTGGACGGACATCGTCGGGGTCGCCGCAGGCTCCAGGCACACGGTGGGGCTCAAGACCGACGGCACCGTGGTCGCCGTGGGAGATAACCAGTTCGGGCAGTGCAATGTGGGCAACTGGACGGACATCGCCCAGGTCGCCGCAGGCGGTAGTCACACTGTGGGGCTTAAGGCCGACGGCACCGTGGTCGCGGCGGGGGACAACGAGTATGGCCAGTCTGCTGTGAGCGACTGGACGGGCATCACCCAGGTCGCCGCAGCGGGCTATAATACAGTCGGGTGCAAAGCCGATGGCACCGTAGTTGCCACGGGACAAGACTACTACGGGCAGTGCGATGTCGGCAGTTGGACAAATGTCATCCAAGTCGCGGCAGGCGGCAGTCACACGGTGGGGCTTAAAGCCGACCGCACCGTGGTCACCGTGGGAAGCGATGCCGGCGGGCAGTATGCCATCAATAGCTGGACCGACATCACCCAGGTCGCCGCAGGCGAGTTTCATACGGTGGGACGTAAGGCCGATGGCACTATGGTCGCTGCCGGCCCTGATATCGAACTCGCCAAATGGAATCTGGGCGTTGTCGAGTATACCCTTACCGTCTCCGGCACTGCTGATGGTTCGGTAACCGCTCCTGGTGAAGGCGTGTTCACCTATAATGCCGGGATGCTGGTGCACCTAGTCGCCAGGCCAGAGAAAGGCTACCGCCTTGTCAAGTGGGCTGGCGATGTGGACACCATCGCCAATGTCAACGCCGCCACAACCGTCATTGCCATGCACGGCGACTACGCTGTAACTGCCAACTTTGGGCTCAACTGGCCGTTAATCGCTGGGGTTATAGGGGCAGTGGTAGCTGCGGGACTGGCGATCTTTTTCTTACGTAGAAGGAGAGCCACCCGGACAGAGAGGCAAGGCCGAAGAAGAGCCGCCCGGAAAAAACGCTGAATTGAGCTTTCAGCCAAGGCATTCTTGCCACAGAACATGCTATGGAGTCAGCCAAGAGTTGACGGTTACTGCCTGGCGATGATACCATTGAGAGAGGTCATCTCTGGTCGTGAAATCATCCAGATGGGAGGCAATAGAGATAAGAGATGAACTGAAGGCTCAAACGAGAATCTGACTGTCTTTAACTATCACATCGGTCCTATGTAACTGCAGGAAATTCTGAAAAAGGAGGTGCAACATCGGCGATTTGTTTGATTTGACAGGCAAGGTTGCTGTAGTGGTTGGTGGTGCTGGCGGCATCGGTCGTGCACAAGCTCTGGCGCTCGCGGATGCTGGTGCTGACGTCATCGTGGCTAGCCGTAAACTTGAACATCTCGAGCCGGTAGCCAAAGAGATACAAGCTCGGGGTAGAAAGTCACTGGCTGTTCCTGTCGAGGTTACTGAAGAGAAATCAGTAGCGGCTATGGTCGATAGTGTCGTGAAGAAATTCCCACACATTGATATTCTGGTAAACGCTCATGGTCTGGCGATTCGCAAGCCTGCCGATGCCTTTCCCATTGATGAGTGGCAGAAGGTTATGGATATTAACACCCGCGGCACCTTCCTCACCTGCCAGGCGGTTGGGCGGGTGATGATCAAGCAGCGCAGTGGTAAGATCATAAACCTATCGTCGGTGAGAGGCAGATACGGCCTCCCAGCAGACTACGCGGCCTATTGTGCCAGTAAAGGGGCTGTAGATAGCCTGACACGAACGCTGGCCTGCGAGTGGGCCAAGTACAACGTACTGGTGAACGCACTCGCGCCCACTATGGTGGAGACCGAACTTACCCGTACTGCCTTGGCCAACCCTCAGTTTGCCCAGCAGATGAAGTCCCGTATTCCGCTCGGCCGTTGGGCAATGCCGGAGGATATTGTGGGGGCTACCATATTCTTTGCCTCAAAAGCGTCAGACTTCATCACCGGGCAAATCCTGTACATCGACGGTGGCGTGACTACCTGGTAGTAGAATACTTTACAGCTAGAATCTAATTTTAGGGAGGTACATATTATGGGTAAAAAAGTATTTGTTTCTCTGTCGCATCCCTTCGGTGCGGAAATTCCCCGCTGGCCTTATTTTGACAAGCCGATAATCGATAATACGCACACCATGGCAAAAGGCGGCGTTCTGACGCAGAAGATCACCTGCACTATGCACACCGGTACGCATTGCGATGCTCCCCGTCACGTTATGGAAATCGAGTTCGACGGCAAAAGAGCCCGTTACACGCACGAAATGCCTATTGATGCCTACACTGGCGATGCCGTTTGCCTTCCCATCGAGATCGAGCGCTGGGGACTGATCCTCCCGAAGCATCTTGAGGCTGCCTGCGAAAAAGTGGGTATCAAGCCGAGCGAACTGAAAGGCATGGTCGTTTGCCTGAATAGTGGCATGCATCGCAAGTTTGACGACTCCAAGGAGTACTATCATTATTCCTGCGGTACCGGCGTCGAAGCCGGCAGATGGTTTTTAAAGCACAAGGTAAAGTGCGTTGCTCAGGATATGCAGGCGTCGGACCATCCTCTCCACACCGCTATGGGCAACAACGGCATGACCCGTATGAACCTCCTCGGCGCTTCCGGCAAGCCTATCACCGAAGAGTACATTGAGCAGTTCGGTGAAGAAGCCTATGCCGAATTTGATAAGTTTACCTACATCAAAGTGCATGGCAAAGAAGCTTATGACAAGAAGTTCGGCGACCTGGAAGCCATCGGCTGCTGGGGCACCTGGGAGCCCTGCCATAAGATACTGCTGGGTCACGGCATAGTCGGCATTGAAAACCTTGGCGGAGATCTGGATAAGGTTTCCGGTAAGCGCTTCAGGTTCTACTGCTTCCCGATCCGCTGGTACATGGGCGATGGCTCCATGGCTCACTGCGTTGCAGAAATCGACGAAGACGATCTGAATGATGTGCCCGATAGGACCTACACCTACGCCGGCGTCCTCGCTTAAGTATATAGCTGTTTGTTTACCCCGATAATTCAAAACTAAATATGGAGGAGATATGAAAAAGATTAATCTAGCTCAGGTCAAGCCCTATGAGGCTGCCGGTCATTTCAAGATGGTTGCGCTCAGGTTAAGTGGCAAAGAGGAGACCGGAGCTGAGAAGTTCTGGGTAGGCATGTCCCATTTCCTTCCCGGTGGTGGGGCGGAATTCGGGGCCACGCCAGCGGAGAAATACTATTTCGTTCTGGACGGAGAAATCACCGTTAAGACCAAGAAGGAAGAGATTACCCTCGGGCGATGGGACTCAGTCTACATCGGTCCCAACGAAGGTAGAGAAATCATCAACAAGAGCAATAAACCCGTGAGTATGCTGGTGGTCATTAACTATTAATAGTCTTCTCTGTTGCGAGCAATTGTCACGATTCCTGCCTGAGTAGGAAAGAGGGCAGCTTATGAAAGCAGAAGAAATTAATCACGTTGGCCTGCTGGGAGCCGGCATGGTGGGGCATGGACTGGCACTGCATTTTGCGAAGGCAGGTTATCGGGTATCTTTATACTCCCGGACTCAGCAAACGCTGGACAAAGCCGTTGAAAATATTAAGTCAAATCTCCACGTCCTACTGCAAGGACAAGCTAGCGTAGAGGATGAAGTAAAGAAGATCATAAGCAGGATAAAAACAACAAGAAACATAGACGAAGCAGTGGCGAAGGCCCCAATTATTATCGAATCAGTGGCTGAAGACCTAAAGGTCAAACAAGATCTATTTAAGGAACTAGATCAGATCTGCCCCAGGGATGTTATTCTGGCCACAAATACATCGGTAATCAGCATAACCGCGATAGCATCTAAAGCCAAGAACCGGGATAGAATCATTGGAACACACTTCTGGTTTCCGCCATACCTTATCCCTCTGGTTGAGGTGGTAAAGGGAAAGGACACCTCTAGTGACACAATGGAAACAACCTATCAATTCATGAAAAAGGCTGGGAAACACCCCATCAAATGCTTGAAGGACGTCCCAGGATTCGTCGCTAACCGTCTCCAGCACGCCCTGTGGCGGGAAGCCATCTCAATCGTAGAAAAAGGGATTGCCGATCCAGCTACTGTCGACGATGCTATCAAGCAGAGTTTTGGCATCCGGATTCCGGTTCTGGGGCCAATTGAGAATGCCGATATGGTGGGGCTAGATTTGATTCTGGCCATCCACAATACAGTTTTGCAGGATTTGGAGGCTTCTCCCAACCCCTCACCGCTCTTGAAGGACAAGGTAAGTAAAGGTGAGCTTGGGTTCAAATCTGGAAAAGGCTTCTATGACAGCTGGACACCAGAAAGGATGAAGCGCACTAGAGAAAGGCTTATGAAGCATCTCATTGATTACTCCCGCAAGCAACAAACTTGAGACACTGTGTGATATCGATAACCGGCAACGCAAGGAGGAATGCACGAGATGGAAAAACTAATCATAACCGCGGCTCTAACCGGCAATATCACCCTGCCGACTCAGACACCTTATCTACCGCTTACACCACAACAAATCGCCGATGAGGCGGTAAGGTGTGCCAATGCCGGTGCAGCTTCGGTACACATCCATGGCCGGGACCCCCAGACCGGCAAGCCGACTACTGACCCAGCGGTCTACCGGGAGATTGCCACTCTCATCAAGGCAAGAAGCAACGTCATTGTCTGCGTGACCACCGGCGGCACCATGGAAATGACCGCGGCGGAAAGGATAAGGGTTGTCCCGGCTCTTAAGCCAGAGCTGGCTACGTTTAACATGGGATCGATTAACTTCTCAATCCACCCCATAGCCGAGCGATATAAGGACTCGGACTACAAGTATCCCTGGGAGAAGGATTTTGCCGCCGGAACCATAAATTTCATCTTCCGTAATACCTTTGGTGATATCGAGCACTTCTGTAAGACCATGACTGAGAATAATACAAAACCCGAACACGAAGCATATGACGTAGGGCACCTGTACAATATACAGTATTGTATTAGGAGAAAGCTTGTGCAATTCCCCATCTGGGTTCAATTCGTGACTGGAATTTTGGGAGCGATCGGCGCTGATCTGGAGAATATCATGTTCATGAAACAGACAGCTGACCGATTGTTCGGGCCGGAAAACTACAAGTGGTCGGTAATTGGTGCGGGCTATCCCGCGGAGTTCAACCTGGCGACGCTGGCGATAATGATGGGTGGGCATGTTCGCGTTGGCTTTGAAGACAATATTTTTGTGCGCAAAGGAGTATTGGCCAAGAGCAACGCTGAACTGGTAGAGAAGGCAGTCAGAATCGCCCGGGAGCTAGAACGGGAAATAGCTACGCCGGACGAAGCAAGAGCGATCCTTGGCCTGAAAGGGAAGGACAAGGTCAGCTATTAGAAGGACTGGGCATAATACCCGACAGAAGAATCTCTTCGATTTCTATTTTGTTTCTTGAGCCCGGCGATCTTCTGTTGGCGACTGGTAGGTGGCTACTTGACGGCTTTTGCAATCTGTAAGCTTGGACACGTTTGAAGGGGATTGCGTCAAATCAGCGACGACCACAAATTCGTACTCAGGGAAATGCCTCTGAAGTGCTTCTTTTAACGAACTCCTTACTACTATGAGCACGCTAACTGGTGAGGCTAGGGCTAGTTCGACTGCTGGCATAAGCCCCTTGCCACACAGTTCCAACGGGCCGACCTCATCGATGACCACCAAATCGCATCTACTTTCAACTGCCCTTTTGATAGCACCGCAGGCAAACGCAATCGCACGACTGCTGATGGTATAGTCGCCAACCACTTCACCTCCCTTGAAACGTCCAAGGCAGGACAGCCGGGCGAAAGGGACCTCTTTGCCGGTGAGGAGGTCAATTACGTTGAAGCCAATTCGTTGTCTTTGCTTCTCAATCGCTGGGGAAAGGACTCCGCCAACGCTGGAACCGCATTGTCGCCGCCGGTCAATGTATTCTCTGCACCAACTGGTCTTGCCCGACCTTGGTTCACCTACGACGAGCAGTCTCACTAAAGATCTGATGCGAAGGCAACTGCCGCGCCAATCCAGCAAAAGGCCATGATGGCTATAGTGCTAGCATAGAACAAACTTGGGCTTCACAGTCATGAGTTGCCAGAAGTTGGGTCGGAGCTTTGCGCCCACCAGGTGTCCTAGGAGCAGCAGACAAGTACCTACAATAGCCAGAGCTGTGCCATCGGTAAGTGCCGCAGTGACCCTCTCAGTAGGTCCCCAGGATGCCCAGTTGCCCATACCTATGGTCGATGCCAGGATGGCGTAAAGGATGGCGCTGAGGTATCCTGCTGAGATACCAACAGCAATGCGCGTCTTGATACTGCTTTCGAAACCTTTAAACAACAGGCTGACTACCAGGGTGAAGGCCAGTGCTTCCAGAAGGATTGCCGAGGCAGGATTGACCACGAAGGGAGAAAAGATAGGTTGGCCATAAATCACGGCGCTCAGCGGCTTGAACAGGGCGGCGATGACTCCGAGCCAGAATACGAGTCTTAGGCCGTCGATAGATGACAACAAATGTTGCCATGAGTGCCATGCCGATGCCCCCTGTAATTGCCCCTTTGTAGGCGAAGTGGACAAGGTGTAAAGCCCCGCCCAGAGTAGCTTCCACAAGGCCCCAGATTGAGCCAAAGACCAGAATCCCGACGATTACACGCAAAATAGTCCCCGACCCCGAGAGTGTTTTGATTTTGTTAGATACCTGCATACTTTGCCTCCCCATTCATAAGCTTGCCTGAGTTTGCACTTAACTATATCAAACAGGGATTTTTTGGTCAATATGATGTTGACTGTTCCGAGTTCACCGTATTAGAATAATAAACTGAGTCAGACGAAAAAGGAGGTGGAAGAATATGGCTCGTTCTGCGAAAGAAGAACAGGTTTTTACCAATTGTACCGTCGGCGGACCACTTTTTGTGTACGTGAAGAACGGGAAAATAACACGCGTTGAACCCTTGGAGCTCAGTCCTGATGATGCTGAATCCTGGGTCATAAGAGCACGGGGAAGGAAATTTTCCCCTGCGAGAATGGCGAACGTTGCACAATATGCCTTGGCTGAGAGGTCAAGGATATATTCCCCCGATAGGCTTCTTTATCCCCTTAAGAGAGTTGATTTCAATCCGCAAGGAGATAGAAAAGCTGAAAACAGGGGTACGTCAGGCTATAAGCGAATCAGCTGGGACGAAGCCTTAGATATTCTGGCCAAAGAAATAGAGCGTGTCCACAAGACTTATGGGCCTGGCGCAGTTCTCACCACGCCTTCTTCACATCACAATTGGGGCAATATAGGTTACAGGCACAGCAGCCTCTTAAGGTTCATGGGAATCCTGAATGCTACCTACGTTGACCACAATCCGGATAGCTGGGAGGGGTGGCACTGGGGGGCAATGCATATGTGGGGGTTTGCCTGGAGGCTGGGCATTTCATCGCAATACGATCTCCTGGAAGATGCCTTGAAACACGCCGAGATGGTGGTCTACTGGTCTTCTGACCCTGAAAGCACCTCCGGAATCTATGGAGGGCAGGAGTCAAATCAGTGGCGTTCCTGGCTGAAGGAGCTGGGGGTGAAAATGATTGTTGTAGACCAGCATTATAATTCCACCGCTGTGAATTTTGCTGACAAATGGTTTGCTCCCAGGCCGGGAACTGACACAGCGATGGCAGCAGCTATCGCCTATGTCTGGCTTACGGAAGGCACATACGATAAGGAATATATTAAGGAACATGCACACGGATTTGAAAAGTGGAAAGGCTATATACTTGGCGAAGAAGATGGTTTTGCCAAGACGAGTGAATGGGCTGAAAAAGAAACAGGAGTACCAGCACGAGAGATTAGGGCCCTGGCAAGAGAGTGGGCCAGGCGTAAGACTATGCTGGCCTCTGGGAGCGCACTTGGGGGAGGAGCCTGCAGGACGGCCTACGGGACAGAATGGGCAAGGTATATGGTTATGCTGGCAGCCATGCAGGGGATGGGCAAGCCAGGGAGCAACATATGGACAACAAACTACGGTGCCCCCCAGAATTTTGACTTCTTCTTTCCGGGATATGCTGAAGGCGGCATATCCGGCGACCCACTAAACACTGCTGCCCACTTCCAAATGGTCTCACGAGGAATAACAAAACATCCGATAAGGTCTGAAGTGAATGATCCTGGGGGACAGCATATACCCAGGATTCTACTTCCTGAGTGCATTTTGAATCCGCCTCAGGAGTGGCGAGGGAAGGGCTTTTGTGGCGCTTCGCCTGAAACTCAGTTCAAGAAATACAAGTATCCTGAAGATGGATACTCTGAGGTGAAGATGTTCTGGCGGTATGGCGGTTCCTATATTGGCACCATGAACAACACAAACAGGTGGGTCAGGATGTACCGGAGTCCCAAGCTTGAGTTTGTGGTTAACCAGTCAATCTGGATGGAAGGTGAAGCGCAACTTGCTGACTTGATACTTCCAGCCTGCACCAATTTTGAGAGATGGGACATCGGCGAGTGGGCTAACTGCTCGGGTTACATTCCTCATTGCCATTATACAGTCAACCATCGGACAATAGTGCTACAAAAGAAATGTATTGAACCACTGGGAGAATCTAAGGCAGATTACGACATATTCGCTGCGGTAGCTGAGAGGCTTGGCTTCTACGAGCAAGTTCACCGAAGGGGGCTTAACAGAGCTGGACTGGGTAAAGAAGCTGTTCCAATTAACTGACCTGCCGAAGTACATTTCGTGGGAAGAGTTTGAGAAGAAAGGCTACTTCGTTGTCCCACTGCCAAAACCTTATAAGTCCACACCAAGTTTGAGATGGTTTGCCGAGGGACGGAAGAACGATACACCAGACTGGGGACCTGTGGGTGGAGGGGTAGCAAGCATACCAGATGCCGAAGGCAACCTGGCTACCCAGACGGGTAAAATAGAGTTTGAAGCAGAAAGCCTCAAACGGTTCGACCCCGATGACTGGGAAAGGCCACCCGTGGCCAAGTATATCCCTTCCTGGGAAGGTCATCACACAAAGGAGCTTTACTCCAAATACCCCCTTCAGCTCATTTCTCCTCACCCGAGGTATAGTTTTCACACCATGTATGATGGTAAAGATAGCTGGATAAATGAAATACCGGAACACAGGGTTAAAAAGGAAGATGGACGGTACTACTGGGTGATTCGGATAAATTCGAGAGACGCCGAGAAAAGGGGCATAAGAGATGGCGATTTGGTCAACGTCTACAACGACAGAGGAGTTGTCATATGTGCAGCGCAGGTTACAGAGCGTGTCCCATACGGTATGGTTCATTCGTACGAGTCCTGCGCTGTTTATGACCCAATCGGAGAGCCTGGCGAATCGCCAGATAGAGGTGGATGTATCAACCTGCTGACACCGCATCGTTTTATATCTAAGAATGCCTGTGGCATGGCTCCGAATTCCTGTCTGGTTGAAATTGAAAAGAGGAGGGAATAAATATGGCTAAGTGGGGTATGGTAATAGATATAACAAAGTGCAATGCTTGCTATAGCTGTTTCATAGCCTGCAAAGACGAGTACTGGGATAACGATTATCCTCCCTATTCCGCAGGCTCAGCCCAGGCATGGACAATTCTGGATGGACCTCGTGAAGAAAGAGCGTGGAGCGTGTCCTTGGGTGAAGGTCGCATACATACCTGTACTTTGTATGCAGTGCGACAACGCGCCCTGTGTTAAGGCTGCCAGGAACCGCGCGGCATATAAAAGGCCCGATGGGATAGTGATAATAGACCCGAAGAAGGCAGTCGGACAAAGACAGATAGTGGACGCCTGCCCCTATCACGTAATATTCTGGAACGAGGAAAAGCAGCTCCCACAAAAGTGCACGTTCTGCGTACAAAGGCTTGAGCAGGGGAAGATCCCCAAGTGCGTGCAGGTATGTCCCAGTCGGGCTTTGATTTTTGGCGACCTGGAGGACCCTAAGAGCAAGGTTTCTAAAATCGTGGCTTCCGGGAAAACTGAAGCCCTCAATCCTGAACGCAAAGCCAAGTCGAGAGTGTACTACCTGGGTGTGCCGAAGCTTTTCATTGCTGGCTCCGTTGTATATCGTGACGTAGATGAATGTGCTGAGGGAGTGTCGGCAACCCTGACAGAGCAGTCTACAGGCAAGTCGATCGAAACCTCAACAAACAACTTCGGAGATTTCGAATTTGATGGCCTCGGCGCGGGAACGTACTCCGTCAAGTTTAGATGCAGAGGATATGCAACGAAGACGGTCCATGTTGACCTGAAAACTGACAAGTATCTGGGAGTTGTAAACTTAACCAAGCGTAGCCGGGGCAGTAAGACTGCCACTTGTTTGCGCTACGGGAGTAGCGACCCGAAGACAAGACTGCAGACGGTATTTACGCCTTGTTCCATAAAGCAACCAGTACCTATTCTTTTCCACAGGCCTGGTGGAACACGGGCAGCGCGCTTTCGAGTCAAGATTTTCGGGCCTTGACCTTTCTGTAAAGCTTTATGTCCCCTACGTTCACGTCCTTTTCTGTGCGTATGTCCTGTATCTCCTGGGGATAGTATTTATCCTTCTCTATCCTCAGGGAATAAGTATGGTCAACCTTCATATCCTCAAACCAGAAGTCCCCGTAGCTGTCAGTCTTGACTGTGAATTTCTCACCGGTGTCCGAGTCCGTCAAGGTAGCAGCTGCGTCCTGGAGACATTTGTCTTCTTCCGGGGAATAGACGGCCCCAGCTACGAAGCTCCTGGGTAGGCCTATGTAATATACGCGCGGCTTGGCTCCGAACTCGGGATGTAATATCTCAGATTTGCTTATCTCATCCTTCAGATCCTTTTCCTCACCGAACTTGAGCGCTCCCGTTGGACATGCATCCACGCATCTGGGTTCTTTCCATCCTTTATCCAGGAGGTGAGCACACATGGTGCATTTCTGAGCTATATTAAGATCCCAGTTGAAATAAATTACTCCGTAGGGACATGCATCGATGCAATTCCTGTGGCCGCTGCATTTTTCGGGGTCGATGATTACTATGCCATCGTCTCTCTTGTATAGCGCATGTGCTGTACAGGCGGGGATGCAAGGCGCTTCATCACAGTGCTGACATATGTCGTGAAGATATGTGACCCTGACCTTGGGAACAGTCCCCCTGACCATGTCAGTAATTTTCATCCAGAAGTGCCCGGTCGCGGGCTGAGGCTTGGCATAGGGAGTCCAGTCGTTACCGACGTGCTCGTCCTTACAGGCCATCTGGCAGCAGTAGCAACCGTTGCAAATGTCGTAGTTGATAATCAGGGCCTTACCCATTATTTACCTCCTTCAAATCCAGCCTTCTAAGCCGGGACCCGCATAAGGGTGGAAGGGACGCTCGAAGGCTTCCGGATACTTGCGCCTGAGCGCTTCCATGTCGGTTTTCTCGACTTGTGCCAGGAAGCCGCTGACTGCATGGCCAACTGCATTCTTCGAAGTGGTGTTTCGGGGCACGATAGTGTTGATGGCACCACCACGATCGATCTCCCCAAGGGCAATTGGGTCCCACTTCGCACCGTGATCGATATACACCACGCCAGGCATGATGCGCTCGGTGATATATGCGCCCGCCAACACCGTCCCTCGGTCGTTATAGATTGAGATGACGTCCCCATTCTTAATGCCCCGCTTCTCTGCCTCTGAGGGGTGCAGCCAGGCCGGCTGATACTGGTAGCCGTCGGGGCCCTTTACCTTGCAGGTCTCAATTTCACGTAGCCAAATCATATCCTGGTGCTCTGAGTGGACGCCCCAGCGCGGGTGGTTGGAGCACACAAGCAGCGGGTACTTCTTGGAGCGTTCGGTGCCGATAGTTTCCTCGTGGCTAATGCCTTTCGCAACCCACTTCGGCACCGGTGGCCGCTCCAGATCGTCAGGGAAGTGCTTGCGAAGGCCGGTAGCCTCGAATTCGAGCTTACCGGTCGGTGTTGAAAGCGGATGTTTCTCAGGGTCCTCATAGAATTGGTAAAAGCCAGCGGGCACATCCTCCCAATTATCGGCTGTAGGCACTACATAGTATCCCTTCTCATTAAGCTCCTCCCAGCTAATGAGGTCGGCACAGCGGGAGATTTCCCAGCCGTATTTGATCCAGTCAGCGATGGACTTGCCCTCGGTATACTCTTCCAACAACCCCAGGCGCTCAGCAATTTTGCATACGATCTCGTAGTCACTGTACGACTCACCGAGAGGCTCTATGCACTTGTGTTCCGGAAACAGCAGGTTGTACTGCCCGCTGAAGATGTCGACGGCGATGTCATCCTCTTCGAGCTTGGTATTGACCGGGAGAATAATATCGGCCAGCAAACACTCATTCTCCAGCCATATATGCTGGGCGAACATGAACTCGATATCGGGATGACGCATGGCCCGGATGTAGTCGTTGCCGCAGTTCCAGCATGTGATCCACGACGGCGAGTCGGTCCAGACCATGTGGATCTTAGAGCAACCGTCCGCCGGGTACTTGTAGTGCACGAACTGGTTTTCGCGGGGGGCTGTCTCCGATTCGCAGCCATACCAATCGCATTGACCTTCGAGAATAGCCTTCGGTATATAGGTCTTCGGGATAAACGAGGGGTGATTGGTCTCATCCGGATGGCCGCCCCTGTAGGCCTTGCGCAGGTTGGGTACACGTAGGGGCTTGGGTTGTGCGTACTGATCCGGCTTGTCAAAAAGTCCCCACTCTATCATCTTGGCCTGGTTAACACCCGGCTTGCCAAGTCCTTGCATGGCCAGACAAATATTCTGCAGGCGGGCTGCCTCCGTAGCATAGGGACCGCGAATGCCAGGGCCACCATTGCCGATGACCACGGTAGTGCGTTTGCTCGCCCACTCCTCGGCCAGCGCTTTGATTACACGAGATGGCACACCGGTGATGGGCGCTGCCCACTCAGGCGTCTTGGGCACTCCGTCTTCTTCGCCCATGACATAGGCCTCGTACTTCTCGACGCCAACGGCGTGAGTTTTGAGGTACTCTTTATCGTAAGTTCCGTTCTTGAACCAGTGATAAGTAATTGCCAGATACATCGCCGCATCGGTGTTTGGTAGGATCGGTATCCATCGGTCAGCGTGCACGGCGGCGGCATAATTAAGGTCAGGGCACACGTAAATCTGCTTGATGCCGATTTCCGTCCACCAGTAGCTCAATCGGCTCGGCAATTGGCCCTGCCAGCCCCACGGCGTGGTTTCCTGGTCGCAGCCCCAGAAAAGGAGCAGTTCAGCGTTCTTGGCGATATCGTAGAGCAGGTTGCTTTGCTGTCCCTGGCCAACCGGCTCGCAGCCCCAGAAGTGCTTACTCCCCCACCACCAGCCTTCCCAGCTGTCTGGCTGGCGGTTCTGTTGTGTGAAACCACCCCATAGGCGGAGCAGCCTGCGGCCGGCGCCATGGCAGGCCTGCACAACCTTATTCTCGCCGTGCTGGTCGCTCTCATAAAGAAGAGCAGTGGGCCCGTACTTCGCCTTGATGCGATTCATCTCGCTAGCAATGATGTCAAGAGCCTGATCCCAGGAAATGCGCTTATACTTGCTTATGCCGCGGTTTTGCGGGTTGCGGTTGCCATTGGGATCGAAGTCGACACGCATCATAGGGTGGAGGATACGTGCCGGCGAATAGACACGGTTCTTGTAGGCAATTGAGTACGGCGGCAGCAGGGTCTTCATGCTGGGCTCAAAAATCTTGCCCCTCGATTCCATCTTCCAGGGGTTCATATCCTTGGGATCATACTTCCAATCGTAGTGCATCGGGCGGATACGTATGATTTTGCCATCCTTGACGTCCACCATCGAGGCGTTGGACCCATTCTCAGGTACACCGCAGAAGCTGATATCCCTAATAAGCGTTTGTCCTGCCACATCTGCCATGCTGCCTTTCTCTTTGGGTCGTTTTCTAGATTGCTCCTTTTCTACCATCTTTCCCTCCATCACTCGTCTTGGAATTTTGGCCAGCACAATCCGGAAGGCTGGCACTTCCAGACGAACTGTATTGGACCGCCGATCGGCTCTCTATAGTAGAGTGTAGTTGACTCAGGCCAAGCTTGTCAACCACCTGTGCTCGCCTGACGTGATAGGTCTTGATGATTCTCCTTGACAATAGGCTTGAGACGAGTATAATCTAGAAACTAACTGAGTTCATTTGGTGTTCAGCTAATTCAGCAGACAATAGCAAGGGTGGTCAGACGGATTCCGGACGAAATTCAGCAACAAGAAAGTGACCGTAATGATGAAGGGCAATGCCGGAGGATATTGTCGGGAGCTACCGTATTCTTTGCCTCAAAGGCGTCAGACCTCATTACCGGGCAAATCCTGTACATTGACGGTGGCGTGATTACTTGGTAGCAGCGGGAAAATAGTTTCTATCAGGAGGTAATGAAATGCACTCGAAGGTGAAACATTATCCAGAGTATTGGGGCGGTAGAAAGCTGGCTTATCCTCATGTAGCTGCCGAATCGCCTAAGTTCTCTAGGTCTGTCGTGGTCGGCAATCTGATCTTCGTCTCTGGCTGTCAGGGCATGAACCCGAAAACTGTCAAAACAGAGACTGACATTTTTGAGGGGCAGATGGTAATAGCCCTTGACAAGGTCAGGATGGCCATGGAGGAGGCAGGAAGTTCCATGAATAACGTTGTCAGGACACTCATGCTCCTTAAGAATTTAGAGGATTATCCTCGTATGCGAAAGACAGAGCTAGAGTATTATCAAAAACACGCCCCATTTCTGGTTGACAACCCGCCGGCTAGTACCTTCATGCAAGTCGCCAGTCTGGCAAGACCTGAGTTTTTGGTCGAGATAGACGTGATTGGCGTTATTTCCAGGGAGTAAACAGCATGAGCTAATACGGTCTGATACCCTGGGGCTGGCCAATGACTTAGGGCGTGGGGCACGACATTAGATGGTGGGCACGGAGAGCGCATCAGGGCATAGTACAAGAGCGAGCTGTCATATCTAGTATTATCCCCAATGCACATTGGCAGCGACTAACGGGAATTCTTTTCACCGGGACGGATCGCGAAACTAGCACAGAGAACGGAAAAGGGGGGGAGTTTATGAATTATGATGATTTCCTCGAACTTGCAAGAAAGAGGAGAAGCATTCGCAAATTCAAATCTGATCCTGTGCCCGATGAATATATCGACAGAATCATAGACGTAGCTCGACTCGCTCCCTCGGGTGGTAACTCGCAACCCTGGGAATTCATTGTCGTTAGGAAAAAGGAACTAAAGGACCGGATCACGGAGTTGGTTAGAGACCAGTATGCTATCACGCATAAAATGGAACTTACTAGAGTGCCGGAGTTGAGATTTCCCAAATATGCCAAACCCATCACAGAAACACCTGGTTTTGGCAACGCTCCTGTTTTCATAATCCTGTGCGGTGATGTTAGGACAAAGGAGGCCTACCCGAAGGATGTTGTTCTGGTACAGGGCGATTCAATCTTCACATCAAGTTTGGCTGGTGCATTTGGCTATATGAATCTGGCAGCTACCAGCTTGGGACTAGGCGCGCAGTGGGTGTCTGCGGCTGCCTCGCCCTATGTTGAGACCCTTATCAAGATTCTTTTGCACATACCAAAGGAATTGGAGATATACCATATGATGGCAGTGGGCTATCCTGATATGGTGCCACCACCGAAATCAGTTAGAGCCAGGGACGAACTGGTTCACTATGATTACTACGACAAGGTTAGGTTGCGTACGGAGAGTCAAATCGCAGAGTTTATTGCCACCTGTCGTACCTAACCGCTGACTAACATGTAGGGGAGTAGAAAGTTGGGCGGGCGCATGTGTAGGAACATCCAGGGATAGGCCATATAAGAATCGCTGCTGGCTAGTGGCACATCCTGGTCAACTTCATAATTCATACGCCGAAGTATGCCTTCTTGACCGCTCCTCCTCCTGGAGTTCCCCCGCAGTGCCGCTCAGGGTAACACGCCCCACTTCCAGAATATAGGCCCGGTCAGCTTCCTGCAGGCTTCGCCTCACATTCTGTTCCACAAAGAGAATAGTGATGCCCCTCTCTCTGATTTCCTGTAACGCTTTGTATAGTCTGGTAATAACAATAGGGGCAAGGCCGAGGGACATCTCATCCAGCAGCATAAGCTTGGGGTCTGCCATCAGGCCCCGCCCTAGGACTAACATCTGCTGCTCTCCCCCACTCAGCGTCTTAGCCGTTTGTTTCTTCCTCGTTTCCAGTATCGGGAAGAGTTGATAAACGTTTTCCAGGTTTTGTCTTCTTCTCGACCGCGCCCTCCGACTGTATGAACCCAGTATGAGATTGTCCAGCACGCTCATGTCGGGAAAGATTCCTCTTCCTTCCGGAACCTGAGTGATGCCAAGTTCAACTATGCGGAAGGGTTCCATAGTGGAGATGTCCTGCCCGTCAAATTCAATCTTGCCCTTAGCAGGATGTAACAAACCTGATATTGCGTCCAACAGGGTAGATTTACCTGAGGTATTGGCACCAATAAGACCGACTATTTCGCCGGCTTTAACTTCCAATGACACGTCCCACAGGGCCTGGAAAGTGCCGTGGAACACATCTACATTGCTGACTTTCAGCAGTGGGCCTTGAGATGTTTCTTGAGCACACTTTTCCATCTCAGCTCACAACGAGCTTATCGTTAACACTAACCGAAATAGGCTGCCAGTACCTTCTCGTCTTTCATTACCTCGCCCGGCGTCCCTTCGGCGATTTTCTCCCCTTTGTCCATCACCACAATCCTATCAACTGCCTCCACCATTACTTTCATAACATGCTCAACCAGTACAATTGTTTTGCCCATTTTGCGCATCTCTTCTATCATGCCTAGTATCCGCGGGAGTTCCGCGTCAGTTGAGCCAGCAGCTACTTCATCCAGCAATATCAATGTCGGGTTGCTGGCCAGGGCCCTGGCTAGCTCGAGTCTCTTAAGACTTACCGTTGCCAGATCGCGGGCCAGCATGTCCTTCTGCTCTGACAGATTCACGAGATCGAATATCTTATCATGTTCGATTCTGGTAGCCTTTTTGCCCCCGTATGTTGCCGCTACCAGAATATTCTGTCGCGCCGATAGACTGGTAAACGGCTGAGGAATCTGATAGGTTCTGGCAATTCCAAGGTGACAGAGTTTTGTGTGGCGGGCAACGCGTGATGTCCTTCCCTTGAAACAGCACCCTGCCAGAGTCAGGGGGATATACGCCAGCTATGAGATTCAATAGCGTCGTCTTGCCGGCACCATTAGGGCCCATCAAACCCAGGACTTCACCTGCCTGAACCTCAAAAGTCATATCTTTAACCGCAACTATCCCCCCGAAATGCTTGTTTACTCTATCGACGGAAAGAACCGCTGTTTCCAACATCGTTACCTTTCTACTCCGCTGAATTGTATCTCATAGAACCTGCACTCTCAACTGGCCCTCGGCTCTACTTCAGGCTTCTGTGGATTGTGCCTTCGGCTGCCTGGAAGAGTTTTAGTGGGAAGCGATAAGCTCCTACCTGGCGCAGCAAGCCCCCAATACCCTGTGGCATCAGCTGTCACTACGACAATCAGTATGACTCCCTGTATAAGCAAGCTCCAAGCACCATATGAAGCTAATAGGAACGTCAAAAAAGTAACGATGGCTGCTCCTATAATCGGTCCTTCTTCAATGCCTTCACCCCCGATGACAGTCGCCATCAACGCCATAAGTAGCCACCGTATATCAAAGCCGCCCACCGGGTTTATACGCGGGCTGTAGATGTAATAGGCAGCGCCGGCTATGCCCATTATGAAGGCGGCAATGAGAAAGGAATACAACTTCAATCGGAAAATATTTACCCCGGCACTGGCGGCGGTGTTCTCATTATCGCGAATTGCGGTCAGCCCCAGGCCCAGCCTTGCCCTCAGAATTATGTGTACCAGGAAAATTGACGCCGCCGCGACGGCCAGGCCCAGCCAATAGGTGTCCCCCAGGGTAATTCCCTCTACACCTGTTACCGAGTAACCGGCACCCATGCCTTGGTAGACGTTCCCGACAGGGCGCCAGAAAGAAAACCAGACCTTGAGCACTTCCGGTAGAACCAGTGTCCCGATAGCAAAATAGATGCCCTTCATCCTGAAGACAGGATAAGATATGAGTAGAGCAAATAGTGCCGCTACTGCAGCTCCAGCAATTAGCCCCGCCTGAAAAGGCACACCGACCCACGAGCCTATGGCTAAGGTGTAGCCTGCCAGCCCAACAAAAGCATGTGGGCAGAGGCATATCAGTCCAGTATAGCCGGCAAGCAGGTTCCACATATTTGCCAGAGCGAGGTATATGAAGAAGAGAAAGAGGTAATTAAGCCACCTCAGAGGGATTCCTATTACCGGGAATAATGCCAGCACCACCAGGACTGCTACTGATACCAATGTTGTCAATCGGGGGATCTTCATCTTATCTCTAACGACCAAATATGCCTTGTGGTCTCACGGCTAATATCACAAACACCAGCAAATAGGGGGCGATATTTTGAACCAACATAGACCCCCCCGAGAGATAACCCCCGAGGGTCTGGGTTAACCCAAAGATCATGCCTCCGATAAATGTCCCCGCCATGCTGCCTAAACCCCCTATTATTACCACGCCAAAGGAGATGATAAGGTAAGGGGGGCCTGACGCCGGCTGGAAGTAAAAAGTCAGTCCCTGGAGCACACCGGCAACAGCAGCACAAGCCATAGCGATGGCAAAGGCGAAGGAATAAACGCGATTCGGATTTATCCCCATACGCTCAGCTACTGACGTGTTCTGTGAAGCGGCACCGATTGCCCTGCCCAGATAAGTTCTCCTCAGGAATTCACGAAGGGCAAGCATCACCGCTAAACCGCCAATGAAATCGAGTAGATAGTTAAGCGGGATAGTAAGCGGTCCCACGGCAAAAGTGTGCAGTTGGTAAGGCGTTGTCAAGCTCCTGGCGAACGGAGTCCAGATGGCCTGGCAGAGACTTTGAACTATTATGGAAATCCCAAAACAAGCGATTAATGCAGCGTCCAAAGATATCCTGAAAGTCCGGTTGATGATAAATTTCTGCACCAAGAAACCGAAGGCAAAAAACAGGGGCACGCCTATAACTAAGCTGAGAAAAGGGTCTATCCCCAACGAGGTCATGGCTGCGTAAGCGAAGTAACTGCCAAGTATGACCAGGTCTCCGTGGCCTACGTTTATCAGCTTCATCACCCCAAAAACCAGCGAAAGACCCAGGGCAATCACAACGTATAGCCCCCCCAGGAGAATACCCTTTATGATAGGAGGAGCCAACCCAATCAGGAAATCTTCCATCTATGCCCCAAAACTTAGCACCATATTATATAAGGGAGACCGATATGGTGTCACCACATCGGTCTCCCAGCACCTAGACCTTAGCTTGTAGGCTACTCATACACACAGCACGTTAAGAATATAAGTCAGCAATCGGGAATATCGGGTGCTTTTCCTTCGGTATGGAGGCTAGGGCCGAGGCGGTTATGTACTGTGTAAAGGTCTTGGTCGCACTGTCAAAGAACCACTGACCAAAGGCGAGTGGTACAGCGCTGAAGTGTGTCGTCGAGTCAAACTTCACCCAGCCGCTGATGGTGTGCAGGTCAGTTGTCTTCAGAGCAGCATTAATCTTATCCGGGTCAACATCGCCTGCCCTCTTGATGGCATCGAGCATGATCTGAGCTCCCTCATAGCCATGTCCGATACCCGGTTCAGTGCCTGGCCTGTCGCATCCAGACCAGTCTGCAGCCAGCGAGGCCGCCGTTCTGCTGCCAATGCCGACGAAGCCATTCGCTACGGTATAAGTTGGCGACCACCATACCTCGCACCCCACACCATAGCCTAATGGCGGGGTTGTACCCCAGCTGTTTACATCCACAGGGAAAAGGGCTGCCCTTGCGGCCAAACATATCTTCGGTCGGAAGCCTGCCGCATAGCACTGGCTCCACAGCGCGCCGAAATGAGCGCCGGGACAATTGCCCCAGAGTATCTGAACATTAGCGGCTTTCCACGCATTTATCATAGCGGTGAAGTCCTGAGGAAGGGTCATGGGAAACAGTCCATTGACATTGGCAACAGTATAGCCCTGAGCCTTCAACAGCTCAGGGAACGCGGCATACCAACCTACGCCGTCTGAGTCAGACGAGGCGAAGAGCCCCACTATCTTGTTCGTGTTGGTCTTGGCACCGACCGCATCCATGTACATAAACCATGTGTCGACCATGGTATATCCGGGAACATCGCGTGGAGCTGGCTGCGGTGCACCTATAGCAAAGCCGGAAAACCAGGTGTAGGGCCATGTTGAATTCGAGCGCATGCCGTAATACCAGGACTCAAAGGGACCGCCACAAATAATCTGTGGCACGTGGTTCGCATTGGCTACCACCGAGGTAGGGTCGTGCAGGTCGCAAGGTGCATCAGGTGATATAAGGGCATCCACTTTATTCGTTACGACCAGGTCTGTACTAAGAGGTCCCACCTTTGAGAAGTCGCTCTCACAATTCTTGTCTATCAACACGACAGGCACCGTCACGTTCCACTGTGACAGATATATTCCACCCAGTGCGTTCTGGTCGGCGACAGCCTTTTGCATCCCAAACAGTTGCTGACCAAAACCAGAAAACATGCCGGTTTCGGGGAGAACGGTTCCTAACACAACTTGTGTCGGGGCTCCCTCCTCCTCCTCCTCTTCTCCCCCACCACAGCCGATGAGGCCCACGCTGAGAGCAAACACCACAGCTAACAAGATTACCAAAAATTTCTTCACAACTATCTCCTCCTTTCTTTGAGATTTTCTCCGTTTCTCGTAGACTTTAATAATTTAGGCCGCTATTCACCTCCTTTTGGGATTAAGGCTGCGGATTTTGGTTTGGGCATTTCGCAAGCCTTATACCCCAGATTCTTGCAGTTACCTGGCCAACCACTTCTGTTTCCCACCACAGCAACTCTGCGGCAAAGGGAGACCAAAAAACTGACGGAAAACCTCGACGCTGTAACGATCGGCAGTCTAGTTTCTGCAAAATCGCGCCTCCTCATCACCACACAATAATTATAACACCTAAATGTTAGAATCTTGTTAAGATTTTGGTAGCGTGTAAAGAGCTTACATTTCTACTGGATTCCCCCACAGGCAATGACGTTATCCTAAGTTAGTTGTTTTTGAAAGCTTCTCAATATTGTGTACTCGTTCACCTCCGAAAAAGTCGACCTCGTCAAGTGCCATCAGCCCCTTTGCGTCTCATCTATTGAACGCTTCAAGTCCCTACGACACTCATTATGGGGGCCTCTGTCTTAGGGTCTGCTTTCATAATCTTACAGTCCTCCTTCCATATTAAGACTTTGTAGCCCACTCATAATCATAATCTAACGCGTAAGGTGGTGTTCCTCTGAGCCGGCAAGCAAGTACTTATTGACAATAAGAATCACGGAAGACTACACTCAATTCACAGCGTAAATGTTGACCGAGGAATACTTTGAAAAGGAGGTGAATCATGTCAGCTATACCAGCGTTTGAAATCGGTGTATGGAATGTCTGGTTATTAATGCTGCCCCTCTTTCTAATTCCCGCGATAATGAGCTCTATCAAAAAGGGGCTATTTAAGAAGACGGAATCCACAGCTAACCTTAGCAAGAGAGAGAAGAGAGTTTTTGTGTTATCGAAAGTAGTCTTGGTACTCACCTTTCTTTACTCTATCTTTCTGCCATTAAGATTAGGGACGCTATGGTTTTACATAGGTCTTCCCATCAGCTTGTTAGGGATAGCGATGTACATCATCGTGAGTGTGAACATTGCTAATACACCGGTCGATAGACCTGTCACCAAGGGCTTATATCGCTATTCAAGACATCCTATGTATATGGCTTCCATTCCTGCTCTTGTAGGCGCAGGCATTGCTTCTGCTTCTTGGCTTTTCTTGTTACTTTCAATCCTATTCGCTGGCACACACCTTATGAATGGAATCTTCGAAGAACGCTTGTGCCTCGAAGCATATGGTAGCGTCTATCAAGAGTATTTGGATAGAACTCCAAGATGGATAGGATTACCGAAATCCTAAATGCGGCAATTATGTGTAATAACACCAGTTTCAAACGGACGAAATTGCATAATACTTATGCTGCGGTTAGATTGGTGTAGAGCCGGTAGTAGCTTCTTCTCAAACATTAGTCAGGGAACCGCCTGAATAGCCCACCAGAGTTAGCGGTATTACCACATTCCAGCAAGACACTCGTTCAAATTTTACCGTAAGGGCCCTTCCAGTTATCGGCTATGTCTGGAAATTTGGAGTATCCATTATTTCTGATAAATTCAATCGCTTGCCGGTATTTTCCATATTTGTATCCGCTTTTCCCATATAGCTCATGGATTATTTTGCAGCTGGAGTAATCGTCACAGTCGGGACAGGTTTCCAAATGTCTATCTCGAAAGCAACAGATTTTGATCTTACATCTGGCTTTATTGATGTCTCTTTCTCCAGTTTCGTATCCCAATTTACATCCACGGCATGCACCCTCCGTAATGAATGCACGACAGGTTTTGCAGTATGCGCCACAACATCCGATTTCTCTTACTGACACTGAGCGAATACCTCCTGCCAAATTTACTTTCTTACTATCGCGCATGTCTCATTTGAGTGCAATGTGAGGTCAGAACGTGCTGCAAATCAGGGGGTGAGCCCTTTCTTCTCAAATAAAAGTTCGGGAACTGTCCCTGAGGACGGACCACGGGCAATTAAATTCAAAAATTTCCTTTAAGGTTTATCGTCTCCTCATTTGAGTACCCTCTTGACAAAAAAAGGCTCAGTGTATAATAATATCTAGATATATCTAGATATTATTTGTGCCACATTAATTAATGAGACGAAAGGAGGTGTAAATGTTTAGAGGCCGGATGTTTCACGAAGAGCGATTCTTTCGAGGTTCGCGGAGATGGGCTTCATTTCACAGAGGTGACCTCAAATACGTAATCTTGGACCTGCTGAAAGATAAGCCGAGGCATGGCTATGACATCATCAGGGAACTAGAGGAGCAGTCCTACGGTTTCTATAAGCCCAGCCCCGGAGTTATCTACCCTACGCTCCAGATGCTGCAAGAAATGGGATATGTGAGTTCCACCGAGCAGGAAGGCAAAAGAGTCTACTCGATTACGGAAGAAGGGCTCAAGTTTCTGGAGAGTCAGAGTGATATCGCCGATGACGTGAGAAGGCACATGAGACACAGGTGGGGTTTTAAGAATATTGGCGGGATGGTCAGGGTGATGGCAGAGTATCATGCGCTTGAAGATTTGCTGGGCAGCGGCCTTCGCAGATTAGATGCTGACAAAGCAGAGCTGATTTGCGGGATTCTGTCTCGGGCTTATCATGAGATCGAGTCTGTGCTACAAGAATAAGATAAAGGAGGGCTAAAGATGGGTTACTTCAGAATATTGGCAGCGATACCGGGTTTCTTCTTGAGTTCGTTCTTCCTCATGCTTCTCTGGGATCCTATTGCTGCGAGACTGGGCATCAGCGTGGATATTAACTATGTCACAGCCATGCTGATAAACATCACACTCTGGATAGCAGTAGCTCCCCTGGCCGCAGTTTCGGCTAAAAAGAAGTTCTTTGATTAGAACTGTGCCATAGGGCGACTGCTATTTGACGAGATAAGACTGAGAGACTCAGTGCAAACCTTTTTGCCAGAGAAGTGAACTGGTGGGCGGAGCAAAAAGAGAAGGCAATCTCGGGCATGTATAATGCCCGTAAGTATGCTGCAGGATTAAAAGATTAGGACATATGCTCTGCCTGTGGATGCGGAAGTCATCGAGGATTGTCGACGTGGAGGAGTAATCGCTGTACTGCCGAAACTAATCTCGTTCTTCTCACACAAAAGTTCGGAACCCTCTCTCAAAGCCTACTAAGTGTGATGTTCTAATTCAATCTTTGAGTAAGCTCATCTACAGTCAGGAATTTCCCGGTAGTCTCTACTTGATGAACCAGTTTAACCATCAGAGAATTAACCGGGGTCGGAATACCATTTTTCTTTCCTAAGTTCACGATTTCTCCATTCAAATAATCAACTTCCGTGCTCTTCCCTCTCTTTATACTCTGCAAGATAGAACCCAGAGTATGTTGCTCACCTCCAGACTCGATGGTATTCTTCATCATAGATGAGGCCTCTGACAGTGGCATTTTAGCTATTGTTTCTATCAAATGAAAGCGTAAAGCCGGGTACGGGCGCTGTTTTGATTCCAGCTAGTCTGATGACCTCTAAACCTTCCTTCATCAGCTTGATGTTTAATTCTCTAATTTGGGGGTAATGATTACCTTCTTGATATGACAAGCCTGTCACTGCCGGAACAGCAGTAAGCAGATTCCAGAGAAGCTTGGTCCAGTGCGCTCCACGAATGTCCTCACTTATATCTGTGGGTAGAGCTTTGTTGAGTAATGTTAAAAGACTTTGCAATCGGTTTCCCTTGACACCAAAGGGTAATGTCCTCTTAGAAGACTCGATAGAAATGTCCTCTTTCCGAGCAAAATATGGTAAAGAATAGGCATCTTGAAAGGAGGTGTCTGAATGGAAGGAGGACCTTTAGCTATGAGCCAGAAGGAACGTTTGGCGTCTGGTCATGATGAACAAGGTGAGGGAGAAGGCAATGACGATCAAAGAGGCAGCGGAAGTGATGGGGATAAGTTACCGGCAAAGTCGGCGGATATACAGACGATATAGGACTGAAGGAGATAAAGGGCTAATACATCGAAATCGGGGGCAAGCCATCGAACCGAAGGAAGGATCTGTGAGTAAAAGAGATAGGTATTAGCCCTGTATAGGGAACAATACTGGGATTTTGGGCCGACTCTGGCGGCAGAGAAACTTATAGAACGAGATGGATATGAGGTTGACCACGAGACGCTGAGACGATGGCTTCTGGCAGCAGGGCTATGGAAGAGGCAAAGGAAACGACTCAAGCACAGACAACGGCGAGAGCGGAAAGCCCACTTTGGAGAATTGGTACAGATGGATGGCAGTCACCACAAATGGTTTGAGGATCGCGGAGAGGAACGATGTCTGATGGACATGGTAGACGATGCGACGGGGAGGACTCAGGCTCTGCTAAGCGATGGAGGAGACTATCAGTAGCAGCGATGAAAGTGCTATGGGCATGGGTTGAGAGACATGGGATTCCGAAGGCCATATATGTTGACTGGAAGAACATCTATGTAACGACAGCGAGAGCCGACAGTGGAGGAGCAGTTGGCTGGGGAGCTACCTTTGACACAGTTTGGGAAAGCATGCCGGAAGCTAGGTATAGAGATCATAACGGCCAGCTCTCCTCAGGCAAAAGGGCGTGTAGAGCGAAAGCATGGACTATACCAGGACCGCTGGGTGAAAGAACTGCGTCTGGCAGGCATTAGACGATACTGAAAAGGCTAACCAGTCTGTAAGTGGATTTACAGAAAAGCTCAACGCCAGGTTTGCAGTGGAGCCTCGAAGCTCAGCAGATTTTCATCGGCCGGTGCCGCAAGGCTCTCCTATTAGAAGGGCTGTTTTGCTTAATAATTTAGAGTATAATGCTTTACCCGGTTCAAGGAATTCACAATTATATATAACGACACTGCTGATGATATTTTCTTTTCCCAAAACCCCAGCTACGATGTCATCGCTCTGAACTCCGTTTTGCGTAGTAACTACCGGAGCGCCAGATAGAAATAGCTGTGCTTTCCTGACTGAAGATTCAACATCCTGGGTCTTTACAGTTAACAAGGCCAAATCCGGTTTGAAATCAAGATTGTCGGCAGATTTAACCCGAATTACCATTTTCCCAGATGGTCCCTCAAGGACTAACCCGTTCTGGTTTATTGCATTAACATGGGGTTTCCGACCTATTAGAGTGACATCTTCTCCAGCTTTAGATAAAAGACCACCAATTACACTCCCGACAGCCCCTGCACCGATAACAGCTATCTTCATAATAGCACCTCCTTTTCTAGATACAATTACTCTTTTTCATCGAAGACAATATCTTATCCAGAAATCGAATACTTACTGGAACTATTTGCCATACCTTAGCTTGGCATATAACATGGCACATCCTAAGCCAAACGTTACGGCATTCCAAATAATTATTGGTAGACCCGATGGTAGACCCAATACAATCCCGTAGGACAGCCAAAAAGCTATACCCAAAAGGAAAAAGATGGTGAATGGCAGGCTTATCTCATGCGCACTCCTGAGCCTGAACAGACGCCATACTTGTGGGACAAATCCCACTGTGGTCAAAGCTCCACCGATGAATCCTAACAGTTCTTTCCAATCCAAGGTGTGCCTCCTTTTCTGCACGTTGTTATAGTTTACCTATTGCTTTCTCAAATCAATATCCTGCTGCCAATTATACCATTCGAAGCTAAGATGAGGACGTTCTCTACCCATTCATGGAGGTGTCTTCCGAAGAAAAGGTGGTGAATGCCATTAGCGCTAATAGAGATATCTTGGCGCAGGGGCTGGAGCACGCAAAAAAGTTCGAAAAACCAAGTTATTGAGCAGTATCAAGAAATGGACGACCTTGACAATGTGCCACGAAAACCCCCCTTCTGAGATACCAGGGAAGAATAGACTTCCCTTCCTCAGCCGGGAACTTCAAGTCACTATTATCAAGGTCTCAATTCGTAAGATACTGGTATCTTAGTATCTGCGCCCACCACCTCTACCACCAGACCCACCACCTCTACCATACCCACCACCCCCACCACCCCCACCACCCTACCGTACCCACCACCTCTGCCGCCTTCGGTGCGGGGCCGTGCCTCACTGGCACTGAGCGTCCGCTCTTTCAATGATGTCCCATTAAGGCCATTGATGGCAGCCTGGGCCTCGGTTTTCGTTGGCATCTCGACGAACCCAAAACCCCGAGATTCGCCGCTGTACCTGTCCTTGATGATGCTCACCGTTGCGACCTGGCCAAAAGCTTCAAATGCCTTGCGCAACTCGTCTTCGGTGACCTCGCGAGATAGATTGCCCACATATATGTTCACACTATTAACCCCCCTTTCAGATTTTATTTCCTTACCCTGCCTGCAGGCAGATTTCTGGAACACACTGAGTCCTTCTATTTCTAAATTTTGGGGGGCTGGATTCGGTTCCAGCCCCCTTTGAATCAAGCTACAGTGAATTACTTAGGACTGCTTGGCTTATTCTTGCTGTAGCATTCACTGCAATACACTGGCCGGCCCTCGCGAGGCTCAAAGGGCACTTCACATTCCTTGCCACACTCAACGCACACCGCGGCATGCATTTGGCGGCTAGCTCTGGGGCCTCTGGAGTCGTTGTACTGCGCTCTCTTTGCCTCACGGCAAGCAGGGCAACGCTTCGGCTCATTAGTATATCCCCTACCAGCATAGAACTCTTGTTCTTGCGCGGTAAAGGTGAATTTGGCGCCACAGTCAGCACATTGCAGCGTTTTGTCCGCAAATCCCATTGGATGACCTCCTTTCTTTCAAAACTTGGTTCGAGTCTCGGTCATCCAACGTTCGCGAATGGGCCCAAAAGAGCTCTCGTAGAGACGTGGTAACCTACACTGATAACCACTGGTTTAAGTATAATGAGGCACTTCAAAAATTGCAACTGGTGGGGGTAAAGTGGGCAAATCCGGTAATGACTATATGCGTAGCGTTACCTTCTCAGGATGGCCAGTATACCAACCACGATAAGGCCGATGCCCAGAATCCATTGCAGCAAATGGGGGATAGCCAGAATCAATATGCCAATGATAATCGCAATGATCCCCATCCACAGTCCGGTTATTTTCGGCATGATAATCCCGCACCTCCTTTGTTAAATTTCAGGCTACAGCCTTCATTACAATTCTAGAAATGAAGTATCACGAAGTCAATAGCCTGTGCCAAATCCAGAGCCTGTGTTTCGGCTAGTTATTACCCAAGTTGTCCTCGGTGTCGTGGAGGAAAATGCTGATGTAGTTGTCAGCCGTAGGTTTAGGCGACAGTGAGCGGGAGCAAACGTTCCGCCCAAATTTTGATAATCTTGCGCCATAATGGATGGCCGAAAGGAATTCCGGTGGACACAGAGTCGAGCCGGGTGAGTTACTCCCCCGAATGGATGGCATAACCATTATATTGACCCATAGCAGTCTTATATCTATAATGGCATGATCAAAAACAAGGAGGTGCAGCCGTGATTAAATCAAGATTGTGTGACCGGCTGGGAATCAAATACCCCATCATTCAGGCAGGGATGGGTCCCTTCAGCAACAACAACCTTTGTGTTGCCACGGCCAACGCAGGCGTCCTCGGGCTGCTTTCCACGAGTGGCCTTTTTGAAAAGGAAAGGCAACCCTGGATCTACAAAGCCTTTGTCGAAACCGGGGAGGCTAAAATTGAGGATGATATGGCTACGGCCCTGGAAAAAGTACTGAGGCGCACAAACAGGCTGGTCAAAGATAAAGGTGGCGTCTTCGGCATCAATGTGATGGTCTCGGCAGAAGTAATCCAGTATTCGCGAGTACTGATTGATGCAGCTATCAGGGTCCGTCAGGAGGACCACGATATGAAAGACCACTTCAAAGTGATTTTTACGTCCGCTGGCGACCCAGTGGGCTGGGCAGAAAAAATAAAAGGCGCCGGATTCACCTGGATTCACGTCGTGCCCTCGGTGAGGGCTGCCTTGCGCTGCAAGAAAGCCGGCGTGGACGTGATAGTAGCTTCCGGTCATGAAGGAGGTTTCCACGTCTCCTGGGAACCCGTTCACTCAATGGTCCTACTCCCGGCTGTCGTAGATGCGGTCTCAGACGCCAATACCCTGGTCGCCGGCGCCGGTGGCTTTTGCGATGGCCGGACGCTGGCAGCAGCAATGATTTTAGGTGCAGACGGAGCTCAGATAGGGACACGCTTTCTGGCAACGCAGGAAAGCGATTTCCCTCAGATATGGAAGGAGGGCGTTGTAGCTTGTGAAGATAGAGGTACACTCGTAGCCCGCGGCTTTGTCGGGCCGGCCCGGTGGCTGAAAACACCGCGCAGCAGCTGAACATGCCAGAAACACCCTCCAGAAATCACCGGGTGTTTTTCTGGGAATCCCGGAGGACTACTCCACGGCCGATATGTTGACTAATTTTGAAATTGAGTCCATCAAGGCTGTCTACGACGGCAACAAAGAGAAAGCGATGATGGCTGCCGGGGAGGCGGCTCAGCGAATTAAAGATATGCCCAGAGTTAACGATTTAGTGCAGCAGATTGTCAAGGAAGCAGAGACTGTCCTCAGGAACGTCCCCGAAAAGGTCCTGGCGTAAGGTCTAAGCCAGACTATACAAAACCCAGCAGTTTTCTCGCTTTGCTCAGGGGTTCCTGACACTTCTTCAGGGTTTGTCTAGATATGAAACTCGACTATGTCGCCGTCTTGAAGGACATGTCCCTTGCTGACCCTCTGCCCGTCGTACTTTCCTGAGCCCCAAACGACAGCATACTTCAAATTCTGATAGAAGTCCTTATGGAGGGCCTCAGCAGCTTCTTCCAGCGTGCTGCCCTTTCTCCAGTACCATAGGGTCAGTCAGGTCGGCCTTGCTGCCGGGGGTCTTGGTATAGACCCGGATTATATTCAGGGCTTGATAAATTGCTCTTTTGAACTCCTCCAGGCCGTGACCTTCCCTGGCCGAAATGGAGACCAGGGGAAACAGCTTGGCATATTGCGAACGCAAGCGCTCCCAATTTCTGCTGGAATCTGCCAGATCATTCTTGTTTCCCACGATCAACATCTTGCGGGGATAACTTCCCGGAGTTACTTGCGTCTCATCATCCGTTAAGGGCTCTATTCTGGCTTCTCTCAGCCCTTGTAAAGCTGCCTCTACCTGGCTTACGGGCTCCAGGGATAAATCTATTACAATAGCAATGAGGTCAGCGCTTCTCAAGACATTTGATAGCAGTACTCTCACTTCTTTGTAGCCGATGGGCGGCGTATCCACCAATTGTATCTGGATGTCTTCAAACTTCATCATGCCCGGCATAGGGGTTTTAGTCGTGAAGGGATATTCGGCTATCTCAGGGATGGCTTCGGTTACCGCCGCCAGTAGCTGTGATTTTCCGGTATTGGCTGGCCCTACTAGCATTACCTGTCCGGCGCCCTCCCGAGTAATGTAGAAGCCCGCCCTGCGGGCTGTGGCGTACTTTTTTTCTGCTTCCTGGGAGAACTTGGCAATCTTCTGTGTTAGCACAGCACGGAGCCTATCGGTGCCTTTATGGTGGGGCATAATGGCGAGCATTGCTTCCAGAGCCGCAATCTTCTCCTCCGGCTCCCTGGCTGACCTGTATCTCTTCTCAGCCTCGAAATACTGTGGCGGTAGATTTGCTGGCATATAACCAATTTTAGCATTATGCCGTTTCTAACGAAAAACTCTGTTCTTATTCTCTTCTGCTTGGCAATATAGAGGATGACATAATGCGCGTTAACATTTTAGGAAAGCTAGCTATTACTGCAAAAGGAGGGCAGAAATGTGGGATGCTTCAAAGTGTAACCTGTGCGGCGACTGTCTGGTGAACTGCAGGTATGTCAATTATGACAGGGATAAGGCAATAGCTAATATTAAATTGCTCATGGAGGGCAAAGACGCCGAAATATTGAGCAAGTGTACTACCTGCATTGCCTGTAGTAGTTACTGTCCTACTGGGGCTGGCCCTGCCAACCTTATCTTCAAGATGCAGGAGAAAATAGGCACCTCTCCCATAGTAGTGGTCGGCAAACCGCTATGCGAGGAAGTAGTCCGGGCATTCGAGAAGAGAGAAGACCAAAGGCAATTGGTAGCGGGCGCTCCTGATAAGCCAGCTCTGTCATTCGAGGCGTTCCGGTTTGACTACCAGCAGGTGATACCGGGCGACCCTGATAAGCCTGCTCTATCACTCGACGCGTTCCGGTTTGACTACTTCCCTGAGGGCACATCTAAAAGCCAGCTATTCAAGGGTCTGACCATAGTGAGAGGCGGTCAGTATGCCTCTCTCGTCGGCTATGTGCATATGGGTGGGGCGAGCCTGGTCGAAAAGTACGGTCAGCGGGTCCTGGACAACCTGGCAAGAGTGGGCAAAGACATCGTGTACCTTCACAATGAAGGCTTTGTCCTGGCACACGTCATGGCCAAGGAGTATGGTTTCAAAGTTCCCTTCAAGTACATGCACCTGTTCGAATACCTGCGCAACTATCTGAAGGCCCACAAAAAGAACATCACCAAACTGCGCAAGAAGGTTGCCTACCACGCCAACTGTGCTACCAGATTGATCCCTGAGTATGATGACTTTCTGGACGAGATGTTCGAGCTTGTCGGCGTGGAACGGCCCAACAGAAAATACGAGCGGTTGAACGCCGTCTGCTGCACCGCCCCGCTTATTTACGTTGACCGGGAACTTGCCGTTGACATCCAGAAGAAGAACTTCGAGGATGCGATTGCCTGCGGTGCTGAGGCCATCATAACTTCCTGCCCTCTATGTCAAAGAGTGCCTACGCGACCCAGCTTGCAGTTCAATCTGCCCAACATATTCATCACTGATCTGTGCCGCATCGCCCTCGGCGAAAAGCCCTGGCCGGATGGCTCGCGGTAGCGAAGCTGCGATGAGTTCATTATTTTGACAGCGCCGGTGTTCTACTATAGGCAGTGTAGGCTTTCGTTCAATATAGGCGACTCTAGCTTGGCATGTGGTATGATTGTTGGTGGCAGGGCAAAGACTCATGATCAGTTCCAGAACAATTAAGAAGAGGATAATTCAATACGGAGCAGATATCTGTGGGGTTGCTCCAGTGACTCGGTTTGCGGATGCCCCGAGAGGCTTCCACCCGTGTGATATCTATCCGATTGTAGATCAGTAATTGTCTTTGCATCTCGTTTTCCCTTAAGCACCCTTCAGGCTAAAGCCAATGCGCCCTATACCCTGGTGAGGAACAGAATGGTCGATAAGTTGGACGGGATTTCCTTTTGTGTGTCCGGTGAATTAGAAGCGGAAGGCGTTGTGTCGGTTCCGATTCCCTCCGCCGACCCATATGAATATTGGGATGCAGGCCGGAGACACGGAAGAGGGATTCTATCACTAAAACACGCAGGTGTCCTCGCTGGGCTAGGGGTACTTGGGAAGAATACCCTTCTTGTGAACGAGAGGTTCGGGAATATGATCTGGCTTGGGGCTATTCTTGTGTCTGTTGATTTAGAGGCCGATCAGATTGCATCTTATGAAGGTTGTATCTCTGGATGCACGTTGTGTATAGATTCATGTCCACAGCATGCTCTTGATGGGATAACCATTGACCAGATGTTATGTAGAGAGCGTTCTAATTCTTACACCGATGGTGGCGGGTTGGTTCTTTCGTGCAATATCTGTCGAAAAGTTTGCCCCTATCATAAAGGTCTTCTAGAAAAGCAACGAAAAAACGAATCGGTTAAGGCTTAGTTGCCGGCCTGTCTTGTTCGTCTGGCCATTTGGCTGTTTAGGGCGTAAGCTGTTTTCTGGAACCGGCTTCGGTCTGACGAAGTCTATCGGAGGAGGGTGACGATATTACCCTTCTGGTAGGCCGTACTGGATTTGAACCCGTGATACCCTGACCTTGCAAAGAGCAATTCTTGATAGCTTTATATTGGCGGTTTAGCTTCGATAGTCTTCTTCCGCGATGGGGTGGCACTCTGGAGGGATGGTCCCTAGCTTGCAATAGACTCAATTCCTGGGGTCAGGGGCTCCGGAATTCAGGCCAGAAAGCACCTGAGAGGCCCGAGAAAGGGGATTAAACCTCGTCCACGTCTAATTTTGCTTGACGAGCAGAGCCACCGCAGATTCTGTTCCCTTTTCTCATTTAGTGTGGGTGTGACCTGTAATCCGAACTCATGGCGTAATGACCGAGGGTCAGTCTTTCCCACTCTGCACCGGTGATAAGGCCTTGTGTATTCAGCGCCAAGGCCTGAATAGCCTTTGCCACCATTTTTGCTTATGGGTCTGCTTAGGGGCTTCCAGAAGCAGTAGTCGTTGCTCAAGCAATTCTGCTTTAGCTTTCCAATAGCCGACTTCCTGGGATAGTTGCTCTATTCTATTGATAAGGGGTTGGACTTGCTGGGTATCATCTGACAAGGGCTTAGTGGGCAGGGGTAGATCTTCGATAATGTACGACTCCCCGAATTTGGTAGGGACAAGCTTAGCTTTGAGCTTGCCGGACTTGATATACCGGCGGATGGTGACTATTGAGACCCCTAAGGCCTGAGCAGCCTCTCTCAGTGTATAACCACTCATCAAGAATATTATAGCACCTTAGTCAATCCCCTTGAAATAGGGTTAATCAGTCTGATTAGGGTGTTGTGGGCCTACCTGACAAGGGGCAAAGGTGAGGGATACAGAATTGGATGTTTGGAATCCTGACCGGGAGCTATGGAGAGTCAGAATTGAGACGTTGTTGTCAAACGCAGGGGTGTTGGCCTGAGAAAGGCACGTGTGGCGTTTTGAGTCATGAGGGTCTATGGGAGTGTTATGGCGAGATTGTGCCCGTCTTGTGGTCTCATGCTGATCCTGTATAGAGAACGGCCAATATCTTCGCTGGGAGTGGTACCAGCACACCTAACGAAGTGGGGTTGATTAGAGTCGTAATAGACGGCATCGCCAGGCTTGAGAAAATCAGCGTGTTCCCCGACCTGCACTTTCGCTTCGCCCTCCAGGATATATAGAAACTCCTGTCCGGCGTGGGTAGAGAACTCTTCCGTCTCAGTGGGCACCAGCGTAATAATGAAGGGCTCCATCAATCGGTTAGCCTTATCAGGGGCCAGGGATTCGTAGGAGTAGCCGTACAGCATGCTTTTGGCCTCTCCGTAGCGAGACACCAGCCGTCGTTCATGCTTGCGGACCACGGTCATAGGCTTGTCGATTCCCGGAGATATGAAGTAGCCCATCTTCATGTCCAGCGCTTTGCCCAGCCTCACCAGCTGCCCTAACGCGGGTATTACTTTGCTCGATTCTATACGTCCCAGGGTGTCTATATCTATGCCTGTTCGACTGCTGAGATCCTTAATGGTGAGCCCCCGTATCTCTCGAACCCTCCGAATCCGGTCGCCGAGGGATTCCTTTCCCTCCTCAACTGCTTCCATACGGGTGAGGTTAGCGAGGTCAGTGAGAAGATCATCGTGCCTCGCTGCGCTACTCTTAGCCGGACTGGATCTGCCAGAAGTCTTGCGTTTTGCCCTTTCGCTTTTCATGGTGCCCTTCTTTCTAGATTGCCCTTCCCGACACGCCGATGTTGCGGGCAATCACGATGCGTAGTATTTCTGAGGTTCCCTCGCCGATCTCGAGAAGCCGCTGGTCCCGATATAATCTCTCCACTTCATAATCCTTCATCAGGCCATACCCTCCGTGAAGTTGAACTGCGTGGTGAACACAGCGACGCATGACTTCGGAACAGAACAATTTTGCCATGGCCGCCTCTTTAGTGATGGGACGTTCATTTTCTCGCAGCCAGCAGACCTTGTAGAGAAGGTTTCTGGCCAGTTCAACCTCTAACGCCATGTCGGCTAGCTTGAAGGCGTTGACTTGAAATGAAGCGATGGGTCGTCCAAATTGGATGCGTGAATTGGCGTATTGGAGAGCCAATTCAAAAGCTGCCTGAGACCCGCCCAGCCCCATGGCGGCGATGCTGAGGCGTCCGCCGTCCAGTGTGGCCAGCATTTGGTGGAAGCCGTCGCCCCTCTTGCCCAGGAGATTTGCCTTGGGCACGACACAATCGTCGAAAAAAAGTTCACCCGTGTTGGATGCTCGCCACATCATCTTGTCCTTCATCTCCTTAGGTGTGAACCCAGGAGTGCCGCTGGGAACAATGAGGCAGCTAATCTCTGGCTTGCCATCCTCACGTTTGCCGGTAACCGCCTGGACAATAATGACACCGGTCAGCGAGCAAGCCGAGTTGGTGATAAAGATCTTGTGCCCATTGATGGTCCAGTAGTCCCCTCCAAGTTTTGCGGTGGTTCGAGAGCTCCCAGCGTCGGAGCCAGCATCAGGCTCCGTGAGACCAAACGCAGCTAGGCACTCTCCTGTACAGAGCCTGGGAAGCCATTCTTGTTTTTGCTTTTCATTGCCGAAGTAATAGATAGGGCCGATTCCCAGAGAGTTTCCGGCCGCGATAGTAGCGGCCTGAGAAGCATCAATCCTGGCCAGCTCTTCGACCGCAATTGCATACGAGATATACCCCATGTTGGAGCCGCCATATTTCTCTGGAACAAAGCATCCCAGCAGCCCCAGGTCCGCCATTTTGCGGGTTATCTCGACAGAAAACTCCTCCCTTTCGTCTAGCTTTCGGGCGATGGGAGCTATTTGTTTTTCAGCGAACGCCCGAATGGCCTGGCGGGTTAGATTCTGCTCCTCGCTCAAATCAAAATTCATGGCTCAAAAACCGATACCTAGATTACTCTTGGTAACCAGTCCTTCTACTTCTTTCCTAGCACAACGCCCGCAGGGTCTATTACTTCACGCAGTATTTGCAAATGCTGAGCAGCGGGCTCGGGGCTTGTTCCGATATTATCAGGTATAATTATATCAAACTCGCTATTCTCCTTGACCTCGGCTGTACTTATACCTGGATGCAATGAAAGCAACCTTAGCCTCTTTGTCTTTTCCTCGAAATCGAATATGCCCAGCTGTGTAATGACTCTGTACGGGCCTGACCCGCTGGCTAATCCGGCTTTCTCCCTTGACCCGGGACCATCCAGATAGCCAGGCGTCGTCAGGAAATCTACTCTATTGACGAAAGTTCTCCGAGACTGATTTGCGATGATGGTTATGAGTCTCTGGGCGAAGGAGCCGCCATCATTAGCACCGCCGCTACCGGGTAAACGAACCTTGGGTGAATCGTGCGGGCCAATAACCGTAGTATTGATATTGCCATACATATCGATCTGCGCTGCGCCCAAAAAAGCGTAATCAGCATACCCAGCCTGACACAGTGACATAACCTCATGCATGCTGGAAGCAGCTACCCCTTTGTAATAAGTTGTCGACTCGCCCACTGATACGGGCAGTTCAGGCAATAGAGGCCCAACTCCACCAGCCTCAAACATTATGAGCAGATTAGGAGCGTGAGTTTTTTGAGCCAACATGGCGGTTATTATAGGAAGCCCTGTCCCCACCAGAATCGACTTCTTATCTTCGAGCACACTCGCCCCGATAAATGCTAGGTACTCTCTTAAACTGTATCTATGTTCAACAACACCTGTTATTGGCATACGCTCAAGCCTCCTTCCTCCATGGGGCTATCATCGGTTCCTTGAGGAACTCTCTTCTTTTCAGGTAATTAATCTTCTTTATGCCCCCACAAAGTTCTAAATACTCCTCGAAGCCATCAACGCCGAAAACGTATTTGTTGAGATACGTGTCCACACCTTCAGGCACTCTGGAAAGCTCTAACCATTCGGCTATATTTTGTTCGTCATAGTAATACATACCCGGCATCTCACAGGGATGAGAGCCATATGGAACTTCAACCACAGCATCAACTACAAAGAATGGTATCTTTGTCTTCCAGGGTTCCCTTCGTATTAGTTCATCGTCCACAATTTCTTCCGTTGTTAATATAAGTCTTCGTGCGCACCTTGATAATTCAATGTCTTCCACCACTGTACTGTCTATCTGGGCATTACCATACATATCGCAGCGGTGAACATGAATAAAGGCTGCATCAGGATAAGCCGCTGGAATGAGATTTATCGGTTTGCCGCTAAAGGGGTCTTTTACGACTTTGCAGGAACTGTAGTTGCCCGTGTCAGTGCCCAGCAAATTACGACTGGGTATGAAGGGAAGTCCCATCATGCCAGCCAAGAATCGCCATTGATACGCAGCATTGCTCGTTTCTGCAATCACCCTGCATTGGCCGGTTTCTACCATTCTCCTCGAAGCCGGAGATAGTCCCCTGAGTTCGTGACCAAAGGAATAAGCTACTTCAACCTTGTTAACGCAACCCGCACCCACCAATATATCAAGGTCATGGACTGCTGTCTTGCCGGCCATAGCCAGATTGCGTTTTTTCTGCCTGACGATTTCGTAGACAATAGCCATCGCTACTCTGACATGCCCGAAGCCTCCGCTAGCTATAAAATCTCCGTTATGAATAAATCTGGAGACAGCCTCCTTGACTGACATGGTCTTATCCTTCAGTTCGCGTGACTTGTTCTCACGCACCCATTGTCTGGCCTCATCTGGATCGTGCCAGCCTAGAAGCTCCCCTTTACCTTCGCTTAATATTTCCGTCTTTGCCTCCTAACGACTCAGCTACGTTGTTGAAGTGTGTCTGAGCAATGTCGCTGCTGGGTCCAGTTGCTGCTCAACTTCTCGGCTTCTCGTGCTTCTTATGAGAGGAGATTAAGATTTGAGTACTCCTTCTTCAACAAGCTTCTCATAGTAATCCAGGCATTGGGGATTGCACAGGGCATCCCTGTTCAGTGACAGGTCTGCCATGGATTATGTTTGTGACAGCGCTTTCGACCTTCTTCATGTTCGTGGTGTAAGGAATATCCGGTACCGCAATGATTCTCGCCGGGACGTGTCTTGGGGAAGCTTTCTCACGGAGGTTCTTCCTGATTTTGCTCTCCAGATCTTCCGTCAGATGATATCCTTCAGCCAATTTGACAAAAAGGAGGACACGCTGGTCTCCCTCCCATGTCTGCCCTATCGCCAAGCTATCAGCGATCTCCGGCAGCCCTTCCATTACGTTATAGATCTCGGCTGTACCTATGCGAACGCCGGATGGTTTCAGTACTGAATCAGAGCGACCATAGAAAGTAGCTCCCCCAGTGTCACTATGAAATACGATGTAGTCCCCATGACGCCAGACACCGGGGTAAACACCAAAATAAGCGTCCCTGTATTTCTTACCAGCCGGATCATTCCAGAAATAAAGCGGCATAGGCGGGGCAGCCGCTTCGCAGACTAGTTCGCCTTGTTGGTCAAATATGGGACGACCTTTCTCATCATACGCTTTCACCTTCATCCCCAAACCCGGTCCCTGCAATTCACCAGCGTATACAGGTTGAATCGGACTTCCAGTGAAAAAGCAGCCATTGATGTCTGTGCCACCTGAACTGGAATTAAAATGCAGGTCCTTCTTGATTTCCTGATACACGTACTCAAACCCTTCCGCCGAGAGCGGCGAACCGGTCTGCCATATCTGTTTTAGTGATGATAAATCGTAATCATTAGCCGGCTTAATGTGTTCGTTTCTGAGGTAGTTGATGTAGCTGGCGCTGCAGCCAAACATGGTGACTTTTTCATCCTGAATCAGCTTCCACATGGCCCCCGGCCCAGGGTAGGTAGGATTACCATCATACAAAACAATGGTGTTACCTGTGGCCAAAGAAGTCAGCATCCAATTCCACATCATCCAGCTACAAGTTGTGATAAAGAAGTGAACATCTTCTCGCTTCAAACCGGTGTGGATTATTAATTCCTTCAATTGATTGACCAGAATTCCGGCTGCTCCTTGAACCATGCACTTCGGCTTGCCGGTCGTCCCTGACGAAAACATGATAAACACAGGATGGTCTGCGGGCAACTGTTCAAATTGAATTTCGGGCGTCCCTCTTGACAGGAAATCGTCATAATATACAGAGTTAGGAATACGGCTAATATCGGGTTTTTCTTCCCTGTAGCGGGCCACTACGACTTTCTCAATAGAGGGTATCCCCTTCACAATTTCAGCAGCGCTGGAAAGAGAATCGAAAGCTTTCCCTTTATAGAAATAGCCATCAACGGTAAACAAAACTCTTGGTTCGATTTGACCAAAGCGATCAACAGCTGCTCCAGGACCGATATCCGTAGCACACGAAGCCCAGACAGCACCAATACTCGTACTGGCAAGCATCGCCACAGCTGTCTCTATCATATTGGGCATGTAGGCAGCTACCCGGTCTCCAGGCTTGACTCCTATTCTGCGAAGAGATTCCGCCAGGCGTCCTACAGAGTTATACAGTTCAGCGTAACTCATCCTCGCTGACTTCTGAGTCTCTCCTTTAAAGACGAAGGCTGTGTTCTCATCCCTATATCTCAATAGATTTTCGGCGAAATTTAGCCTCGCTCCAGCAAACCATTTTGCGCCTGGCATCTTGGTCACATCGTCAACCACCATTTCGTAGCCTTTGGAGGCCTTCACCTCAACAAAATCCCACACAGAAGCCCAGAAATCCGGTATCTTGTCTATGGACCAGTCATAAAGTTCTTTATAGGAATGAAGGTTCTGTTTATGTCGTCTATTGACGAACTTCATAAAACTGGTTATATTGGCATTCTTCTTTCGCTCTTCCGTCGGCTCCCAAAGTAACTTGCCCATGCCGTCCCTCCTCTTATTCTGTTGGTACTTCTGCCAATTGGGTTGCCATCCGTTACCTGCCTAAGACCGAGTAGCCCCATCATTGAGTACAGGGATCCAGTATATATCAAGAATCGTGTTGGTGGGGTCTTCTGTCCGGAAGCAGGCCTTCACCTTCATGCCTATTTCAGGCGTTCCGTATTGCAGATAGCCCTTAAATATGGTGCACACGCCAGGCAACTCAACATCAATTTGGAAATAGGGAGTGGTGAGTTCTATGCCAGCACCAGCGTACTCTACGCGCGCGTAAGTGTGCACTGTGCCAATTACCGGCTGGGGTAATTCTTCCCAGGTCATTGGCTGGTTGCAGTCTGGGCAGTCAGCCCGCGGTGGGAGCCAGAGCCTGTGCTCTCCACATTCAGGATTGACGCATCTGGTGGCCAGTAACCTTCCCTCTGTGAGACCTTTGAAGAACTGGGAAAGTTTCCCATAGGTATGCCTGTGTGCCAAACTCCTAGGCCACTCTATTACTATGGCTGGTTCAGATTGAAGAACCTTTGCAGGCTTGCCAGTATATTTGGTTATCTTTCTCTTTGCTGCCACGGTTTTCCTCCTTTAAAAAGCCTTCCTGAGAATCCCTACTGTCACATGTGACCCGACACCAGCGTGAGATACCCATGCTGCTTGTTTAGCATTAGGTACCTGGAGGCTCTTCCAGTCTCTGGGCTTCTTCTTGCCAAACGACTCCCAGATCTTCGGGTCGCCATGGAACTTATCATACTTGCCCTGTATTTGCCAGAGGCACTCGATTCCTTGAAAGATGCCGGTTGCTCCTACAGCATGCATGGTGCCAATCAGACCTCCCGACAGATTGGCTGGACATTTACCACCGAAATAGGCATCTCCAGATTCAATGTAATCTGGTTCCTGTCCATACGGGCGAAGGCCGATGTCTCCGTAAGTTTGGATATCGCTTATGGTAAATGCATCATGCAACTCCACCAGGTCAAGTTCTTCAAGCGGGTTTGTGATGCCAGCCATTCGATAAGCGAAATAGGCGGCAAATCGTGCCGCAGCGAAGCTTTCGAATCCCGGCCACCGCTGCCCTTCCTTCTTGCGCAAGCCCTTATACATTTCAGGAGTCTCGTGTGGCAGTAGCGGGATCTCCATGTCTCTACGGTCTGCTACCCTCAAGGTATGACTCCCGCCGGCTATGAAAAGCTCGCACGGTTTGTCGGTTAACTTATAGGCAGTTTTTTCATCGCAAAGTAGCATGCAGGCGGCACCATCGGTCATCGCACAGCATTCCAGGAAACGTAAAGGATAGGTTGACATCGGGCTGTTAAGGACGTCCGGAATTGTGTATTTGCCTGGCTGCTGAGAATACGGCGAATAATAGGCATAGAGGTGATTTTTGACTGCCACCTTGGCTCTGGTCTCTTCAGAGAGATTGTAAGCCCAGGCGAAGCGGACAGCCATAGGAGCATAGTAGGCAGAATAAATGCGGGAAAGCCTGGTCTCAAAGTCTTTGCAGGCGGCGGTGGCAATGTAGTAGTTACCAGTTCGCGTATCTACTTCAGACATGCGCTCCCACCCTACTGCCAAAGCCACATCAGCGTATCCGCTGGCTATCGCCATAGCGGCTGTTAGCACAGTGGAGCCACCCGTGGCCCCACCAGTCTTGACACCTATGTCGTACATCGGGTCAAGACCGAGGTAGTCAGTGACCTTGGCTTCGCACAGGAGCTGGTCTTGAAAGTGGTCGGCAAATGCGCCGCAGGCAAGGAAGTTGATTAATCCCTTGATTTCCACCGGAGAAAGCTTTAGATCATTCTTCTCCAACATCTGCCGGAATGCCACCATCACCTGCTCTTCGAGCTTCATTTCCGGGCAGAACTTTTTGTAATTTGTCAGGCCCCCGGCAACGGCAAATACCTTTCTGTTCCATTTCGGAATACGCCAATTTCCTTCCTTCAGAGTAATCACTTGAATCGCTCCTTTCTGTGTCCGTCACCGACACGAGTGTTGTTATCTACCCTAATCGCTCTCAAAATAGCATCGGTTTGTTCTTTTACGATATATTTGGAAACTCGAGTGTCTTCTCAGATACCAGCGCCTGAGAGCCCAGGCATGTCCAAGAACGACTATGTCATGAGCAATCAGCTTGGGATCATCAATGCTAAATTCACCTTCCTCAACGCCTCTTGTAAGCAACTTCTCAAATACAGTCAGTATGCGCGCTTCGGAGTCAAAAATATCTTGCCGGGCATTGCTCGGCAGATTCTTCGTTTCCTGATATGTAAACAGAGTAATGTCTTGATTGTCATCATGCCATTCATAGAACTTCCTCATAAGCTCTGCAAGAGCTCTCGTTGGGCTTACCCTTCCCAATTCACTGACATAATCCTCCATGGAACCTGCCTGTTGTGAGGTAGCACTATTGATAATGGAATAGAGGATCTCTTCTTTTGAACCGAAATAGTGATACAACGCGCCGGCACTCATGTCACAAGCTTTAGCCAGCTCGCGCATATTGGTTCGGTCATACCCTTTCTTAGTTAATACCTTTGTGGAGCAGCGGACTATATGGTTTCTGCGCTCTTTGACCAAAGCCTCGTCATTACTGAAAGTGCGTATGGTGAATTCTTTAGGCAATTTTCACCTGGGCGATTGAACGAACATTCAATCTACGAGTCTCGCCCCACTGTATCATCTGAGATAACCTTTGTCAACAACATGTCCTCGATCAGTACCTTAGTGATACATCATCTCCTTTCTTCTATTTTCCGAATAGCACTGAAGGTACTCCTGGGGAGTGAGGTAGCCCAAAGATTGGTGAGGACGATATGTGTCACTAATCTATCTGAACTGGATCATTGTCTTTGACTTAGGGGGAGTACTTCAATAATCTGGCGGCAAAGAAATAAGGAAATGACGTAGGCGGTCGGGCAACTTAGGCAACAATTTTGGGGAAGAACACATATTTTCCTGACGATTTACAGTTAGATTGGAATGCTTTATAATTCAAGAATCTGTAATTCAAGATGTGGAAGCCCACGCATTGTTCTGTTCATGGTCAAGGGATGGCCTATCCCAGGAGGTTTAACTAATGGATATAACACTGTTTGAAGTCTTCCGTACCGGCGTTGCCACTGCCTTTGAAAAGTATGCTTTAATCGCTGTCATAGTAGTTGCTATAGGCGGTTTACTTTATGCCGCTTTTCTTAACCGCCAGATCATGAGGGAGCCGGAGGGGACGGAAAAAATGAAGCGTCTATCCATGGCTATCCGCACTGGCGGCAATGCTTATCTTAGGCGGCAGTTCCGCACCATAATCGTGATCTTCTTCGTCTTAGCAGTGTTTGTATTTTTCACCGGCTGGTTTTCTCCATCAAAATACAACCCCAACTGGGTTATCGGTCTGGGTCGCGCTGGTGGCTTCTTGATAGGTGCTCTATTCTCTGCCCTGGTAGGTTACCTGGGTATGAATATGGCGATGCGAGGCAATGTCAGGGTGGCTCAAGCTGCCCGCAGCAGTTTTGCCAAGGCTCTCAAGATAGGCTATCGCACCGGCACTGTAACCGGCATGCTCACCGACGGTCTTGGGCTTCTCGGTGGCACTGTACTCTTCATTATCTTCTTTAAGGATGCTCCCTTGGTGCTAATAGGCTTTGGTTTCGGCGGCACGCTACTTGCCCTGTTTATGCGTGTTGGTGGTGGCATTTATACCAAAGCTGCTGATGTCGGGGCTGATCTGGTGGGTAAGGTGGAAAAGGGAATTCCCGAGGATGACCCCCGAAATGCCGCGGTGATTGCTGACCAGGTTGGTGATAACGTGGGTGACTGTGCCGGAATGGCAGCCGATATCTTCGAGTCTTACGAAGTTACCATTGTTTCTGCTTTAATCTTAGGGATTTTGCTCACCGTTGCCACTGGCGCCCTTTACTGGATTATCTTGCCGCTTTTGATACGGGCTTGCGGCGTTCTGGGTTCCATTATTAGCACCTATACGGTTGGGCGTGGTAAGGGGGAGAATGCGATGGATGCTATACACCGTGCTTACTGGCTCGGTGCAGCAATCACTTGTATATCTGCCTTCCTTTTTGCCCATTTTTACTGCCACGACCTTCGTTTCTTCTGGGTGATAATGATAGGTGTCTTCTTAGCCATAGCCACAAATTATATCGCCGATTATTACACTGGAGACAGACATGCCCCAGTAAAGGAAATCGCCAAATCAACCAAAACTGGACCAGCCACTACCATCCTCTCCGGGTTTGGCTGGGGATTTGAGAGCACTGTGATGGCTATAATTGCTATTGCATTAGCCATTTTAGGCTCAGCAATCGTGTGGCGGAATGGTGTGGCAGTCCCTGGAGCAACAACAATGCCTGTAGACTTACTATGTATATTCTACGGTGTGGCTCTTTGTGGCATTGGGCTACTTACCTTGACCGGCAACAATATTGCCATGGATACCTTTGGTCCCGTGGTTGATAATGCCAATGGCATCGGGGAAATGGCAAAGCTCGAACCTGAGACTCGCCAGACTTTGAATGACCTGGATGCGGTAGGCAACACTACCAAGGCTATCACCAAGTGCATTGCTATCGCTTCGGCAGTCCTGGCAGCAGTGGCTCTATTTGCTGCCTTCTACGCCGATTATCAGCTTAAAACAATTGACTTGATTCAGTGGAAGGTCTTCGTTGCTTTCCTTATCGGGGGTGCCATACCATTTCTGTTCAGTTCTCTCACCATTAGAGCTGTGGGTAGAGCGGCACATGAAATTATAAATGAGGTGCGTTACCAGTTTGCCAATGTTAAAGGAGTCTGGGAAGGCACAGTTGACCCGGACTATGCCAGGGTGGTTTCTATTTGCACTGGAGCTGCTCAGAGGGAGTTGATCACTCCGGCACTTTTGGCTGTCCTTTCACCCATAGCCATAGGCTTACTCCTTGGCCTGGAAGCGCTGGCAGGATTCCTGGCAGGGGTGATACTGGTGGGGCAACTCCTGGCAGTATATATGGCAAATACGGGTAATGCCTGGGACAATGCCAAGAAGTCCATTGAAGACGGGTTATACGGTGGCAAAGGCTCCGAGGCGCACAAAGCAGCGGTGATAGGCGATACCGTAGGTGACCCACTTAAGGATACCGCCGGACCTGCTCTAAATCCGCTGATTAAAGTCATTAACCTGGTTTCGGTCCTGGCTGCCGCACTGATGGTGGTAGTAGTGGACGGTCAAATTGTGCCGCGGGGACTCACACCGGTTACCGTCGGCGTAGCGGTGGCAGCGATTGTAGTCATACTTGTAGCCGTCTGGCGTTCGAGGAAAGAAGAATCCTTCGGTCGCGAATACGAAACAATGGAAGTGGTTTCTGCAACGGATCCAGGAAAAAAGGGCCCGCCCGGCAAATGAAAGCTAAGGGCCGTAATACTAGATGATGTGACGCTCCCGCGGGGTTGCTTTCTATCACTCACGGGGAGCGTAGAGACGTATTTGGATGCTTTCCATGGTGGGTGGCGATTGGAGGCGGAGATTTCACCAGGTTTCACCTCCATCATTCCCCTCGCCTGGTTTCGAGCTTTGTCATATGATAGCAATGCTTTATAATAAGCGGTATGAGGGTGCACAAACTACACGACTGGGAAGTGAGCGTTGCCCAAGCCAGGGAAATACAATTGAGCCTGGCGAAAAAAGTGGTGACCGAAGATGGAGTTGTTAACCCACGCATTATTGCCGGTATTGACATATCTGCTCCTGATGCCCGAGGCGTAGCCAGAGGAGCAGTGGTAGTTCTTCGTTACCCTGAGTTCGGCATAGTCGAGGTAAAGGTAGTTGAGGATAAGATTATGTTTCCCTATATTCCTGGCCTGTTGTCTTTCCGAGAAAGTCCCTTGCTACTGGCCGCTTGTGAAAAACTATGCAATGTTCCCGACCTTGTTCTGATTGATGGTCAAGGGATTGCTCATCCCAGGAGATTTGGGCTTGCCTCACATGTGGGACTTTTTCTGGATTTGCCCACTATAGGATGTGCGAAATCTATCCTTTGTGGCCAGCATCAGCCTGCAGGGGAAGAGGCTGGCTCTCATGCTGAACTGTTTGATAATGGGGAGCTTATTGGGGCAGCGCTGAGAACTAAGTCGGGAGTGAAACCAATATATGTTTCCGTGGGTCACAAAATTAACTTGGCATCGGCTTTGCAGTGGGTTATGAAGTGTTGCCGTGGTTATAGACTTCCTGAACCCACCCGTCTGGCTCACCTCGCTGCCGGCGGAATGTTGACGTCCGAACCAAGCTGCCAAGGAAAGTTATTCGAATAAGGAGTATTGCAAATGCAGGAAGAGAAGGAAGATCTGGAGGCCTTGCTTCGGCAAATCTCAGACATCATGGTGCATCTTTGACATCTCTGGCAAGGAAAAGGGAATTGCCAGAATGGAGGCAGAGTCAGCACAACCTGACTTTTGGCATGACCCGGCTAAAGCTCAAGCTATCATGCGTGAGCTCAGGGGCAAGAGGAACTTGGTCAGTGTCTGGCGGGGGTTAGAAAAGAAGGCCGCCGACCTTCGGGAAATGATTGTTCTGGCTATCGGGGAAGAAGATTACTCTCTCAAAGAAGAGATACAACTGGAACTGAGAAAGCTGAACTCCCAGTTTGAACAGTTGGAGAGTCAACAGCTTTTTACTGGCGATTACGATAATCGAAATGCCATGCTCGCTCTTCATGCTGGGGCCGGTGGCACAGAGTCTCAGGATTGGGCCAATATGTTGCTCAGGATGTACGTGCGGTGGGCAGAGCGGCATGATTATGAGGCTGAAGTCTTAGATGTCTCCCCGGGCGAAGAGGCAGGTATCAAAAGCGCTGTCGTGGAGATCAAAGGGGATTATGCCTTTGGCTATCTCAAAGGTGAGCACGGAGTGCACAGATTGGTGCGGCTGTCTCCTTTTGATGCCGACCATGCCCGCCACACATCTTTTGTTCTGGTGGAAGTCCTCCCTGAAGCTGAAGAGACGGTGGATATCAGAATAAACCCGGAAGACCTGAAGATAGACACTTTCAGGTCCAGTGGTCCGGGCGGGCAACATATGCAGAAGACAAGCAGCGCTGTCAGGATTACTCACCTGCCTACAGGTTTGGTAGCGACTTGCCAGGGCCAGAGGTCTCAGCACCAAAACAAAGAAGCTGCTTTGAAAGTCCTCTATTCTCGCCTCCTGGAGCTTGACCGCAAGCAGAAAGGAGAGGAGAGAGCCAGGCTGAAAGGCGAACGTATTGACGCGGCTTGGGGAAATCAGATTAGAAGTTATGTCCTCCATCCCTATAAAATGGTGAAGGATCACCGCACCGATTACGAGGTTCACGATGCTGAAGCTGTGCTGGATGGAGAACTAGATGGATTTGTCACTGCCTACCTTCGGTCCAAAGTGGGGAAATGATTAAGCATGTCGCGCTAATGACTCTGGCTCTTCTCTGGCTTTTGAGCCCTTCCCTCGTCGAAGCCGAGGCTGGTATTACAGTCACAGCTAGCGACGTAAACGCAGATTTCCCCAGCCAGATTGAGTTCACTGTTGATGCTGAAAGCCATGTTGATATCGTTGATGCGCGTCTTTGTTATCGGGTGAATAGAATGAACTATGCTGAGGTTGTCAGTGAAGGGTGGGCTGATTTCACTCCAGCAAGCAGAATAGAGGCTAGTTGGGTATGGGATATGACGAATGCAAGCTTGCCCCCCGGTGCTGAGGTCACATATTGGTGGGTGATTGAGGATGTTGACAGGAACAGATTTGAGACACCGCCTCAGATAATGCATTTCGATGATAGTCGCTTTTCTTGGCAGAGCCTGACCAGTACCGCACCCGAGGGCGGAGGAGTTACCCTTTTCTGGTACACCGGCGGCGATTCCTTCGCCCAAGAATTGATGGATGCCTGTCGGGAAGGACTTGCCATGTTGACCCAGGATGTTGGTACTCACCCGGAAAGGCCCATCAAGATATATATCTATGCCTCGAGTGAGGATTTGCGGGGAGCCATGATCTACTCTCAGGAATGGACCGGAGGTGTCGCCTTTGCTGATTTTGGGACAATCGCTATTAGTATCGCACCAAGCCAACTGGGGTGGGGCGAGAGGGCGGTGGTTCACGAATTGACGCATCTTGTCGTTCACGAGGCAACTTTTAGTCCTTATGGACAGCTTCCTCTCTGGCTTGACGAGGGGTTAGCCACATATAATGAAGGTGAGCTTGATCCAGATCTTCGCTACAGCCTAAATAAGGCGATTTTGGAAGGCGCACTTATCTCAGTACGCAGCCTGTGTAGCCCATTTTCCGCTTACGCTGACAAAGCTCGGCTTTCCTATGCGCAGAGCTATAGCCTCGTGGAGTACCTTCTGGATAATTATGGAGAGGACAAAATGCTCGACTTCTTGACTCTTTTGAAGCAGGGTAGTACCTACGATGAAGCTCTGACCGAGGTCTATGATTTTGACATAGATGGGCTTGATGCTCGTTGGCGAGCAACGCTAACATCCCGCACTGTCGTTGCGAGCGAAGCGCGGGAATCTCATCCCGCCTTGATTGCTGGGCTAGCAGCATTGGCAATAGGGCTCGCCATATGGGGCGCTCTGGCTCTGGAGAAGCGGACTTGGCGAAGGTTATCTAGGAAATCAACTATATGAAATAAGCCATGAAAGACTCTTTTACTGTTCGTGATTTGCCCCTCAGTGAACGCCCCCGGGAGAGGCTGTTGAAGCTGGGCAGTGAAGCGCTTTCTGCCCAGGAGATTCTAGCTTTGATCCTGGGTCGAGGAACTAAAGGCGAGTCTGTCATGGTGACTAGTCAGAAGCTGCTAAGCCGCTTTGGCAGTCTCAAAGGCGTTGCCAATGCCTCTGTGGAGGAGTTGACTCAAACGAAAGGCATCGGGCCAGCCAAGGCGGCACAGATTAAAGCTGCCCTTGAACTGAGCAGGAGGCTGGAAGCCGACGCCGGTGAGACACCCAAGCCGGTCCTCAAGTCCCCGGATGATGTAGCTGCCGAGGTCAGGACCAAGTTGAAAGGGAAGAAGAAGGAGCATTTTCTGGTACTCTGCCTGGATACCAGAAACAGGCTAATAAATTCCAAGCTAGTTTCCATAGGCAGCTTGGATACGAGCATTGTTCATCCCCGTGAGGTGTTTAAAGAGGCAGTGTCTTCCTGCGCCGCCTCAGTAATTTTTGCTCATAACCATCCTTCGGGTGACCCGGAGCCGTCCAAAGAAGATATTGAATTAACCAAGCGGCTGGCTAAGGCCGGCGAGATCATGGGCATTGATGTCCTTGACCACATCATCGTCTGCGATAAGAGTCACTCGAGCCTGAAGGCTAAGAACTTGTTCTGAATCGATTTACTGCAACTTGATTTCTGAGATATACTATTGGGTAGGTGGGCATCGTGAAGACTAGCAAAAGCAGCGAGGTTTTCTTTTTCCCCTACGATAGGGGTAGGGCTTTCCTCAGAGGGTTGAGGACTCTTTTCTCTAAGGTAGGTGATGTTGTCTCTGCGGGTGATTCCGTAGCGGTGAAGATGCACATGGGAGAATATGGCGGTAGTGCTTACCTCCGCCCGCCGATAGTGCGCCGAGCATGTGATTTGATTAAAGAGGCTGGAGGCAAACCGTTTGTCACCGATACCACTACTCTCTATCCCCTGGGGAGATTCACTGCCGGCAAGTATCTGGCTACGGCAGCTCGTAATGGCTTCACCGAGGAATCGGTAGGAGCGCCTGTGGTTATCGCTGATGGAGAGCAAGGTTATGATGGGGAGTGGGCGGCTATCCCCAGGCAGGTTTCTGGTTGCTCTTTAGATAGGATAAAGATAGCCAGCAAGATTTTCAATGCCGACTGTCTGATAATTCTCTCGCATGTGAAAGGGCATGAACAGGCCGGCTTTGGCGGCTCTATCAAGAATGTGGCTATGGGCTGTGTTACCAAGGAGTCGAAGGCTGCTCAACATAGGGCGAATCGGGCTATCATCGACATCTCTAAATGCAACGGCTGCGGACAATGCGTTGAAGTATGCCCGTTCAAAGCCTTGTCGTTAGTTGAGGAAAAAATGGTGCGTGATGACGAGAAATGCATGGATTGCAGTCATTGTCTCTATCTCTGCCCGGAGGGTGTTTACTCCTTACCTTCCGGGGCTAAGGAGAGGTTTCAAATTTCTCTGGCTCATGCTGCTGTGGCGGTACTGAGCCGATTTCAGTCTAAAGTGGCTTTCATCAATTTCGTCCAGGATGTGACGCAATCATGTGACTGTGTCGCGCCGTCAGGTTTTCCAGTGGTTCCCGATATTGGCATCCTCGCCTCCACGGATGTGGTGGCCGTTGACAAGGCATCGTTGGACTTGATTGCCCAAAGCAGACCCCTGGGGAGATTTGCCGACATCAGTTCTCCCGATATACTGGGCAAGATAAATGGCACTGATGGCCTGATCCAGATTAAGACTGCGCATGAGCTTGGTCTGGGCCACATGGCATATGAACTGAAATAGCAAAAACAAGAATGCAGAATGCAAGTCAAAATTTAGAAATGGATTTGGGGGTCAAAGGAAGCAAGCGATTTTTGCATTTTGATCTGTAATTTTGGTCTGGTATCTTTACTCTTTGGTATTTCTCTCGAGATTCGATCACGGTTTAGGACAGTATTTAGAATAACATGGAAGATATTGACCTGGCTCGTTCTCTTTTGGAAGAAGATAAATGGAACTTGGTCATAGTGAAGAACGGGCGAGTCCTTTTTAGCTCCAGAGAGCGCGGAATAGCCCCCTTTTTTCAAGCTGTTCAGAGCATAGGAAGGGGTTTACATAATGCTGCAGTGGCTGACCGCATCGTGGGGTTAGCTGTTGGTATGCTCTGCCTTCATGCTCGGGTGAGGTCGGTGTATGCTGGCATAATGAGCCAGGGAGCGTTTGATATGCTGACGAAGAAGGGAGTAGCCGTTAATAGTAAGACTACGGTGCCTCACATCTCTAACTACGATGGTACAGGCTTGTGTCCTTTTGAGAAGCTGGCGGAGAGTTGCCGGAAGCCTTCTCAACTGCTGGCAGCGTTACAGTCTCTTTTTGCGAAAGGTGACCAATGAAGAAAAGAAGTTGGCGTCTTCCATTATTGTCTGTTCTTCTAGTGGCTTTGTTGGTTTCGCCTTCGATTGCCTGCCAGCTTTTCAGCCCTCAGGGCGTCCTTAATCTTTGGGATACAGGTCCTTTAACGCTTGACCCGGCAATTTCTGCTGACATGTCTTCTCATACCTATGTCATGCAGATCTTCTCTGGCTTGGTTCGCCTTGACCAGCAGCTAAATCTAGTGCCCGATATTGCTGAGAGCTGGGAAGAGAGCCTCGATGGCAAGACATATACCTTCCACTTGCGCCAGGGGGTTAAGTTTCATAATGGCAGGGAGGTCAAAGCTGCCGACTTCAAATACTCCTGGGAGCGAGCCTGCAATCCCGATACTGGCTCTGGCACAGCCGCCACCTATCTGGGAGATATCATTGGCGCCAAGGATATGTTGTCGGGAGAGGCGGGAGAAATCTCCGGGGTTGTCGCCACTGGTGAGTACACTCTTCAGGTAGCCATTGATGCCCCCAAGGCTTACTTCCTGGACAAGCTGGCTTATCCTACCGCTTTTGTGGTGGATAGGGATAATGTGGAATCTGGACAAAGCTGGTGGCGGGAACCAAACGGGACGGGACCATTTAAGCTAAAAGAATGGAGGCCAGGGGAGCGGCTGGTTCTAGAGCGTAGCCAGGTCTATTATGGCGAACCTGCCAGACTGCAACGCGTCATCTTCTCTCTTGTCGCTGATGAGCCCATGGCTTTGTATGAAACAGGGCAGATTGACGTCGTTTCTGTTTACTTGGCTTACATTGACCAGGTGCGTGATGAGACTAATGCGGTTCATCAAGAGTTAGCAGTAACGCCTGAGCTCAGCCTCTATTATATTGGCTTCAACACTGCTAAACCTCCCTTCGACGACACTAGTATCCGCCGGGCCTTTTGTCAGGCTGTGAATAAAGAGCGTATCGCTGAGGTGATATTGAGGGATATGTTAAACAACGCTAGTGGTATTTTGCCTCCGGGCATGCCTGGCTATAACGAGGCTCTTGAGGGGCTGGACTACGATGTAGAGAAGGCGAAAGAGCTCATTGCCGCCTCGAAGTACGAAGATGTCTCGAACTTGCCACCTATCACCCTGACCGTTGAAGGCTATGGCAATAGCATTCCTGCTTATCTAGGCGCCATCATCCAGGAATGGCAGGAGAATCTGGGCGTGGAAGTCTCTGTAAGGCAACTGGAAACCGAGAATTTTCTCTATAACCTTAAGCAAGAAAAGGATGAAATATTCACAATGGGCTGGATAGCTGACTACCCTGACCCAAATAATTTCCTGGATATCCTGTTCCATACGGGAAGCGAAGTCAATATCGGCGAATATAGCAACCCCACCCTGGACACTTTACTTGACCAGGCAGCTATAGAACAGGATGAAACTCTCCGACTGACTATGTACCAGCAGGCCGAGCAACTGGTAGTGGACGATGCCCCTTGTCTTCCCTTGTGGCATGGCACCAATTATATCCTGGTGAAGCCTTATGTCAAAGGCTACGAGCTCAGTGCCCAGGGTATTCCCGACTTGAGCAAGGTATATATCGAAAATGGCTAAACTCCAAATCCCAGTCGCACTCCGCTTCAAACCCTAGATTCTAAGCACCAAGTCCCAAACGAGCCCAAATGACAAAATCCAAATGACAAAAGGAATCCAAATGCTTGAATATCAAAGCCGCTCCTCTTTGTCATTGGAGTTTCGGGCTTGATTTGACATTTGAGCTTTGTCATTTGATATTGCTTGGAGTCTAGAGACTGGTATTTAGGGTTTTCGCCTTCGGGGCTTGGGATTTCGGATTTCCTATCGCTCCCTCTTAGCCGTAACTAATAGACAATCTCACACCTACATTGGGATAGTTCGCGGTGGTATAATGATGATGGATGGAAAGGGAGGCGATGCTCTATGAGACACTCCCTGGCGGTCGCGTGAGGTGCCATGTTTGCCAGTGGAGGTGCCTTATCAATCCCGGTAAACTCGGTGTCTGCCGTATGCGCGTCAATCGGGATGGCAAGATCTTTGCCATGAACTATGCCGAGGTGTCCTCCATGGCACCCGACCATATTGAGAAGAAACCCCTGTTTCATTTCTTCCCTGGCACCTATGCTTTTTCGTTAGGCACCTGGGGATGCAATTTCCACTGCAAGGGATGTCAGAACTGGGAGATTTCGTGCGTGGATATTCCGCGCGATTCCAAACAATTGCTCCCGGAAAAAGAGATAGAGTTAACCAAGAGCCACAATTGCCAGGGCATTGCCTGGACTTACAATGAGCCGACGATCTGGTTGGAATACACCTTGGATTCAGCCAGGCTGGCTAAGGATAATAATCTCTATACTGTCTATGTGACCAATGGCTATGCTACGCCTGAGGCTCTGGATGCCATAGGGCCCTGGCTTGATGCCTGGAGGGTAGATGTCAAGGGCTTCACTGACGGCTTCTATCGCCAGTTAGCCAGGATTCCTCACTGGGAAGGCATTCTGGACGTCACCAGGCGGGCCAAAGAGAAGTGGCATATGCACGTTGAGGTGGTGACCAACATCATTCCGACGATGAACGACGACGAGGAGCAACTCAGGAACCTTGCTACGTGGATTCGAGATAATTTGGGTGAACTTACGCCCTGGCACGTAACCCGTTTCCATCCTCTGCATGAATTTACTCAACTGTCAGCTACTCCGGTATCCACCTTAGAGAGGGCGTATAAGATTGGAAAAAAGGCTGGGCTGAGATTTGTCTACTTGGGCAATGTGCCCGGGCACGAGTATGAAAATACTATGTGTTATTCGTGTGGCAAGATGGTTGTTCGTCGTATCGGCTATGATACCGAGGTGGTGGGGCTGGACGGGCCGAAGTGCAAGTTCTGCGGAGCTGAGCTTAATTTCCGGGTATGATCTTCCTCTCCCATTTGGGGAGAGGATTTCAGGTGAGGGTTAAAGGTGGAGAATGAAAGGAGACGAAACAAGCCTTGCTCGTGAGCTTCACCGAAGGCAGGCTGAAGCCGAAAAGGCACTGTGGGTGAGATTGAGGAACAGGCAACTGGAAGGCGTGAAATTCCGTAGGCAGCAGCCTATAGGTGACTACATTGTCGATTTTGCCGGTTTGGAAAGCAGAATCATAGTTGAAGTTGATGGTGGTCAGCACAATGAGCGTAGGATGAGGGAGAAGGATGAAGAGAGGACAGCATGGCTAAAAAGAGAAGGCTATCGTGTTCTAAGATTCTGGGACAATGAGGTCCTGAAGAATGTAGACGGAGTTTTGGAAGTGATAAGAGAGGCTTTAAGGTGAGTTTTCACCCTCACCTTGATCCTCTCCCATCTAGGAGAGGGAGAGGGATAGGTAAGGGATGGGAGGTGTTTTATGGCAGAAGGGGAACTTCATGCTGTGGTAAAGCTGGCTAAGGAGGCTGTGGAAAGCTATATCCGAGAGGGGAAAACGCCCAAGCCACGGGAGCTAACCCCGGAAATGAGGGAGAGGGCGGGGGTTTTTGTTTCCCTTCATAAGCACGGGCAATTAAGAGGATGCATAGGCACTTTCGAGCCAAGCAAGGACAATGTGGCTGAAGAAATCATCGCCAACGCTATCAGCTCATCTACCATGGATCCTCGCTTTCCCCCGGTGAATGCGTCTGAGCTTGATGACCTGGAATATGGCGTGGATATCCTTACTAAGCCTGAGCCAGTCACAGATATCAGCCAGCTCGACCCTAAAGAGTATGGCGTCATTGTGGAAAGTGGTTGGAAAAGAGGACTTTTGCTGCCTGACCTGGAAGGCGTAGATAGCGTTGAGGAGCAAATTGCCATTTGTCGGCTCAAGGCCGGGATATCAGCCAGCGAGTCTATTAACCTCTATCGCTTCCAGGTAAGGAGATTTAAGTAGCAGGTTGCGATTAATAATAATGGACAAGATGCCTCTTTTCGACCTGCCTGAGGAAAAGGATTCACCCCCGACCATGCCTCTGGCGGCGAGGATGCGACCGCAGACGTTTGCTGAGTTCGTGGGGCAAGAGCATCTAGTTGCCGAGGGACGAGTGCTCCGGAAATGCATCGAGGCAGACCAACTACCTTCGATGGTATTCTGGGGGCCGCCAGGCAGCGGAAAAACAACTCTGGCTCACATTATCGCCAATGTCACCAGAGCACAGTTTAGTTCTCTTAGTGCGGTGAGTGCCGGAGTGGCCGATTTGCGGCGAGTTATCGAGGAAGCCAAGAAGAGACTGAAATCATCGGGACAAAGGACCATTCTTTTTGTCGACGAAATTCACCGTTTTAACAAGGCGCAACAGGACGCCGTGTTACCTTTCGTGGAAAACGGTACCGTGACTTTCATCGGGGCAACTACGGAAAATCCCTCATTCGAAGTCATCTCACCACTTCTCTCTCGGTGCCGGGTTTTTCGATTGAATGTGCTGAGCGATGAGGATGTTAAGCTCATTGTGGAGCGAGCCATTGAGGATACAGAAAGGGGACTGGGGAAGTTCCGGATTATCGTAAGTGAAGAGGCACTGCGCCACCTTGTGATTATATCCAACGGGGATGCTCGCGTGGCTTTGAATGCTCTGGAAATGGCGGCGTTTGCCACCTTGCCTGATGGCGATGGCTCGCGGTCAATAGACCTGTCTGCCATTGAAGAGGCACTGCAACATCGTGCTTTGCTCTATGATAAGAGCGGTGACCAGCATTATGACTTGATTTCGGCGCTGCATAAATCCCTACGCGGCTCCGACCCTGATGCTGGCTTATATTGGTTAGGACGTATGCTGGAGGCTGGTGAGGACCCTCTGTATATCGCCCGTCGCCTAATGCGCTTTGCTTCTGAGGACGTTGGCGTGGCTGATCCTCAAGCCCTGGTGATAGCGGTAGCTGCTCAGCAGGCGGTGCATTTCGTAGGCTTGCCTGAAGGGAATCTTGCTTTAGCTGAGGCTGTGGTTTATCTGGCCACCGCACCCAAAAGCAACTCTCTGTACCAGGCTTATTCACTAGTCCAGAAGGATATACAACAAGGCCGAAATGAGCCTGTGCCTCTTCACTTGCGTAATCCGGTAACTGATCTAATGCGTCGGATGGGGCACGGGCAGGGCTACAAATATGCGCATGATTATCCCGGCCATTTTGTCAAGCAACAAAACTTACCGTCCCTTCGCTTCAGGGAAAACGCTATTACGTTCCCACTGACCAGGGCTATGAAAAGGAGATTGCTGACAGGCTCAAGAAATGGTGGGGAGAGTCACATAAGGAAGTGTAAGACACAGTGGCAGTCTCTGATGGCGTGCTATAATGCGGGACGGGTCTCGGGGGTGTTGGAGATAGCAGGCATATATTGACGGAGGTGAACTTTGGCTAAGTTTTCATTCATCCCTAGAGATATGGAGTTCTACGACCTGTTCGAACAAGAGACGGCTAATCTAGTCGTTGCTGCAGAAAAGCTGGTTGACCTCTTTAACAACTACGAAAATGTGGAAGCAAAGGCAAAAGAGCTTAAGGATTTCGAACATAGAGGCGACGTTATAACACACGAGATAATAGCCCGGGTGCATCGGAGCTTTGTCACGCCCATTGACAGTGAGGATATTACTCTTCTAGCTCATAGCTTAGATGATGTAATGGATTTCATTGAGGCTGCGGGCAGGACAGCTTGGCTTTATCATATTGCTCAACCCACGGAGAGGGCTCGAGAGCTAGCCCAAATCGTGGGTAAGATGGCCCGCAAGTTGAACGAGGTAATGCCTCAGTTACGTCATCGTGACAAGTTCAAATGGATTCTAAAGCAATGTGTGGAGATTAACACTCTGGAAAATGAAGCTGATGATGTGCAACATGCTGCTTTGGCTGAATTGTTTGAGGCTTGTGCCAGTGACGCATGTGAGGTAATCAAATGGCGCGAACTGTATGGACACCTGGAAGATGCCACTGACCGAGGTGAGGATGTCGCTAATGTCCTTGAGGGGGTAGTCCTCAAGTATGCCTGACGGCAATTTTCTTCTGATAGTCGCTTTAGTATTAGTACTGGCCGCCGAGTTTGTCAATGGCTGGACAGACGCTCCTAATGCTATTGCTACCGTAGTTTCTACTCGTGTTCTTCCCCCATCTCTGGCTGTGCTTATGGCTGCTGTTCTCAATGTTGTGGGTACTCTGGTTACTGGCACGGCTGTGGCTTCGACTCTAGGCACGGGTATCGTCAGCCCAGATGTTATCAGCGGTCCTCAAGGCCTTCCTGTGGTGATTGCTGCTACGCTTACTGTTGTCATCTGGAGTATAGCCGCCTGGTTCTACGGCATACCTACCAGCGAAAGCCATGAGCTTATTGCGGGACTTACTGGAGCAGGACTAGCGGTTGCCGGCCCCTCTGTTCTACTCTGGGAAGGATGGAAAAAAGTGCTCATTGGTCTGGGCTTCTCCACCATTCTCGGGTTTTCTCTGGGTATGATAGTAATGACTAGCCTATACTGGATATTGCGGCGAACCAGCCTGTCATCTATTCGTAATGTGTTCAGCCGGCTTCAGATACTCTCCGCTGCTTTTATGGCGTTCAGCCATGGTAGCAATGACGGACAGAAGTTTATGGGGGTCTTTGCCCTGGCACTGGTGCTGGGAGGTAAGATGGCACATTTCGCCGTTCCAGTGTGGGTAATGCTGCTTTGTGGTGCGGTAATGGGTCTGGGAACGGCTTTAGGCGGGTGGCGCATAATGCGCACCGTGGGTTTCAAAATCACCAAGCTGGAGCCAGTAAACGGCTTTGCCGCTGAGAGTTCCGGCGCGTTTGCCATTTTGCTGGCTTCTCGTTTTGGCATCCCCCTGAGCACCACCCATTGTATAGGTACAGCTATCATGGGGGTGGGGGCTACCAAGCGATTTTCGGCGGTACGCTGGGGAATCGCACGCAACATTGTTATGGCCTGGATAATAACCTTCCCGGTCTGTGCTGCTCTGGGCTGGGTAATAGCGTCCCTTCTGAAGCTTGCCTCCTGAACTAGCCCCACGCGAAGCCGATTTAAATTGATAGGTGCCCCTGATGAAACTCTTTACCTGCAAATTTGATAGTGCGACCCTTCAGGGTCGTGTGGTACGAGGCTAAAGCCTCGTACTACATCTTTATCACCTGAATAAACAGTCCTGCCTTTGGTCGTAACCCCCTTTAATCCCCCTTATCTCAAGGGGGAGAATAGGGAGGGTACAGACCGGATACAATGGTAACAAAATAGACCGGACACATGGGTAACAGTTAAGGTATTGGCAGGAGGTGTGCCAATGCCTTGGAAGGAGACCCGTGTGATGGACCAGAAGATAACGATGATAAGCAACTGGCTTTCAGGAGAATACAGTATCACCGAACTAAGCCGTATTCATGAGGTGAGTCGTAAAACCCTATACAAATGGATTGGGCGCTACGAGGCTGACCAGGCCTCAGGGCTTCAGGAATGGTCAAGAAGACCGCTTACGATGCCCAGGGCTACTCCTGCGGAGCTGGTTGCAGAGATACTAGCCTCAAAGATCCAGCATGAGCACTGGGGCTCTCGCAAATTGCTGGCCTGGTTAAAGCATCATCAGCCTGAGAAGAGATGGCCAGCGGCAAGTACGACCAGTGAAATCCTGAAGCGTCATGGGCTTGTTCATGGCCGCCGTAAGCGCCATCATATTGCCCCTTATAGCGAGCCCTTCTTGAAATCCAACCAGCCTAATGAGGTCTGGTGTGCCGATTTCAAAGGCCAATTCCGGTTAGGGAGTGGGTTTTGGTGCTATCCGCTCACCTTGACTGATAGCTATAGCCGATATTTTCTTGGCTGCTGGGGCCTGGCACATCCGGCATATCTCCTAACCAGGTCATGTTTTGAACTTGCCTTCCGCCGGTATGGCTTACCGAGCGCTATTCGCACAGACAACGGTGTGCCTTTTGCATCCGTTGGTTTGGGCGGTCTTTCGAGTCTAGCGGTGTGGTTTGTCAAACTCGGTATTCGGCCGGAGCGTATTGAGAAGGGGCATCCTGAGCAGAACGGTCGGCATGAAAGAATGCACCGCACCTTAAAAGCAGAAGCCATAAGTCCGCCGCGTAAGAGCCTGAGTGAACAACAGCGTGCTTTTGACCACTTTAGAGTGGCCTACAACAATGACCGGCCGCATGAAGCCTTAGGTCAGAAAGCACCAGCCTCGATGTACCGGACCTCTGCCCGGGAGTATCCAGCTGAGCTGTCAGAAGTCGAATACCCGCAAACTTTCAAGGTCAGGCAGGTAAAAAAGAATGGGGATTTCAAATGGCAGGGGAAGGAACTTTATCTCAGTGGGGCTCTGGCTGGAGAGCAGGTGGGACTAAAAGAGATAGACAATGGAATATGGAAAATTTACTTTAGCTTCTATCCGGTGGGCATTCTGGATGAAGGAACATTTAGGATTGCCTCATGCTAAAAGTGTAACCTATGTGTCCGGATAAAAGTGTTACCTATGTTGGGATTGTACATAACCCCCTTTATCCCCTTTATCTTAAGGGGAAGATCGTTGGGAAAGCTGGACTGTCACAGATTTTCGTGTTTTCGTGGGCGGGCTGAGGTGACAAAACTCCTTTGCCGCTTTAGAACGTCTGTGCTATGATGGCTTGGTGAAACTACTGCCGGCGGCTCTTCAGAAACAGGATTACAACCTGGCAGCTCATGTCCTCGTCTATGGCTTGGTCAAAGCCTCGGTAAAGAACCCCAGAAATTCTCCAAATCTTCAGAGATCCCAGGATCCTTATGATCGTAAAAAGAAAAGCCAAGAAGAAGGGTAGCCGGCGGGATTTCTATAGCCGGGCTCTGGACGAGGCTGAGAAACTCGAGCTCGAGGAAGCTTCTCATATTGAAGGAATCGACGAGGAGATTGCCCTTCTCAGAGTGAAGCTCAGGGAACTTCTGGAAGAGCAGCCTGAGCGAATTGACCTGCACTTCGAAGCCGCGAATATCATAGCCCGGCTGGTAAAAACCCGGTATCAAATTACCAAAGAGCAGAAGAAGTCTCTCAAAGAAGCCATCCAGAAAGTCTTGACTGAAGTCGCCGTGCCCCTGGGGGCTGGGGTGGGAGTTAAGCTGGAAACAGATCCCTTCGATTCAGTCGGACGGCCTCAAACCCAAAGCCCGAAATCCAAATACCTAGACAATCTCGAATGCACAAAAATTGAAATCACTAGGGTTTTGATATTTGGAATTTGAGATTGTGAATTTGTTTAGGACTTAGAGCTTAGAATTTGGATTTTATTCTGATGGAGCTAAGACCTTATCAACTGGAAGTGGCGCGGGCGGTTATGGACTCTATCCAGAAAGGAATGGGCTTGACCTTTTCCGTGGAGATCGCCAGGCAAGGAGGCAAAAACGAGCTCTCGGCACATCTGGAGGTCCTGCTGTTGACGTTGTATATGGCCAGGGGAGGCAACATCGTAAAATGCTCACCAACCTTCAAGCCTCAGACCGTTATATCCATGGAAAGGTTGAAACAGAGGCTGGACGATTTCGGCTTTGACGGCATTTATCGTCCCCAGATGGGCTATATTGTCCAGCTCGGCAACTCCAAAGTCGTCTTTCTGTCGGCTGAAGGCTCGTCTTCTGTGGTGGGACACACGGCAGACATACTGCTGGAGATTGATGAATCGCAAGATGTCGGTAAGGACAAGTACACGAAAGAATTCCGCCCCATGGGTTCGGCGACCAACGTGACCACGATTCTTTATGGCACTACCTGGGATGATAGCACCTTGCTGGAAGAGATGAAGCAGGCTAATCTAGAACTGGAGAGAAGGGACGGCATCAAGCGCCACTTTAGATATGATTGGCAGGAAGTGGGTCGCTACAATCCTGACTATCTGAGATTCGTCCAATCCGAGCGAGAAAGACTGGGCGAAGACCATCCCCTGTTCAGGACTCAGTATGCATTGTTGCCTGTTACTCGCGGTGGCGGCTTCCTATCCCGACAGCAGATAGCTCTCATGCTGGGAGCACACCAGCGGCGATCGCAACCTGATGGAAAGAGAACCTATATTGCTGGCATAGACCTGGCCGGGGAGCACGAGTCGGAAATGATAGGTTGGGGTGGGTCTGGCGCTAGTATGGTAAAGGGTCATGATTCCTCAGTAATCACGATTGCTGAGGTGGATGCCGCCGACACTTCGACTTTGCTCAGGGTAAGCCCATCGCTGCCACTGCTGAGAGTTGTGGAGCAATACCGGTGGACGGGCACGCCCCACAGCCAGCTTTATACGCAGATGACGAATATCCTCAAAAATGTCTGGAACTGCCAGAGGATTGTGGTGGATGCCACCGGCATTGGTCAGCCTGTGGCCAGCTTTCTCAGACAAGAGCTGGGGAGCCGGGTCATCCCATTGGTCATTACATCCAGGAGCAAGTCCGACATGGGCTTTGAGCTATTATCCTTTGTCAACTCCGGGAGGCTTAAGCTCTATGAGCAAGATGGCTCGCCAGAGTATAGAGAGACCCTGTTCGAGCTGGAAAGAGCCAGCGCTCAATATCGCCCGAACCAAACGATGAACTTCTATGTTGACCCTCAAGAGGGGCATGATGATTTTCTCGTGAGCTTGGCTCTGGTGGTGCAGGCCGCCAAAGGTTTCAGCTCAAGGGAAGCCAAAGGTTGGCTCAGAGAGAGCTAGGCGCCTCTCTCACGTCATTCCCTTTCGTTTGTCATCGCGAGCGGAGCGTGGCAATCACCTTTAATAGTAACGTGGTGTTCTTTTCCTTATTACGAAAAAGTAAACCAGGGCGCCGATGAGTACCGCTATGGCAGCGAGGATAACAATGAATCCCCACATAGGCAAGAGTCCGGCTCGGAAGGAATAAGCCGTGGTCCAGTTGCCTGCGTTGTCTGCTCTATCTACTGCTTGCACAATCCAGTAGTAGGTGCCGTAAAGCAAGGCTTGTGTCGCATTCAGGGTGTAGTTCGTAGTGACTAAGCTGGGAACCGAAAATAGGGGTTCAGCGAATTCTCCGGTGCCGGTGACATTGGCACTGGTGGCTACCTGCAGGCTATAGCGGACTCCGCTCTCATCAGACACCGCTGACCATTCAAACGTCGGCGTCACCTTGCCTATGAGTCCTACCCGGCTTCCGTCCAGTGGTGAATTGAGTGTCGGTATACCTGGCGCCTTTGATTCCATGGTAAAGGTCGCGGTGGCCTCGTTCTCCGCAGCATCCTTGGCTGCTACCTGGTGCTCGCCATGTCGGCTCTCAGGCACGACAAAACTTACATCGAAGCTGCCTTTGTTGTCGGTCGTGTCTGTGGCTTTCTGCCTGCCATCGTACATTATATTCACATCCTTGTTGGCGGCAAATCCGCGGCCGGTGACGCTCAGGTTCATGCCTACATATCCCTGGACAGCGGACAGCACAATGTCAGGCTTTATGGCGAAGCTGTGCGCACTGACGGACTCTTTGGGAGTCGATTCTCCGTAAGCGGTGACGCTATACGTGCCTTTGGGCATGTCAGGCACGTCGAAGTCTTTGTCCCAGTGACCGTTGGCGTCAGCGTCAACCCTCGTTTCCGTGTTCACTTCCTTGCCCGCAAATAATATCGTCATGTCCCTCTCGTTAGCCGCAAATCCATTGCCCGTCACGGTTATGCTTTCGCCAACGCTGCCTGATAATTTACTCAGACTTATCCCCGGCGTTACTTCGAAGGTGGCATCCTCAACCGCAGAAAGGGTGCTGTTAGCTCCCTTGGCGTCTATCTTATAGCTTCCCTTGGCGGAAGCGGGAATCACGAAACTCCTTGTCCACCAGCCATAGTCATCCGCTTCGATATTCGTTGCTTTTGGTGTGTAGTTGCTGCTATTGAGATAATACCTCAGCTCGATGTCTCCCTCATCCTTGGCAAAACCATGCCCTTCCACGATAACATTAGTGCCCACAGGGCCTTTTTGGGGGCTTACGGTCAACCCCGGCTTGACCGTGAAGTTGCCGGTAGCATGAGGGTGGTGGCGTGTCATGTAGGCGCGCACCTCGTGGTCTCCCCTGTAGCTTTCGGGAATGGTGAAGGTGACCTGTGAAACTTCTCTCGTGTGGTGACCCGTTTTTCTGTTCCCCAATCCTGTTAGTGGTGATAGTGGCGTCCAGATAGTAGTAAATATCAACCCACTTATCAGCCGTAAAATTGTTGCCACTGGACGGTAACATTCGTTCCGGGAACTCCATTGTCGGGGAAGAGCGTGATAAGAGCGCCATCCGGCTTGTACGGGCGCAGCCGGCAGGCCTATAGCTACAAGGCAGAGGGCGAGAATAACCAGCAGTCGAAACAGTAAGCGCATTTGACTTACCTCCTTCTGGCTATTATAAACGAAAATGCCACCGAAAAGTAAGTGTCGTATTGGCACTTTTGTGGCAAATCTACCGGGAAAATCCCCCAAAGCGAGTGTTTATGGTCAACCGCACAAGTCATTACACGTCATAACTCTCCCTCCCCTGGCAGGAGGGAATTATGGGGAGGCGGGTTTCGCCCTCACCTTCATCCTCTCCCGTCAAGGGAGAGGAATTCTGCACGAAGTCAGGTGGTTGACTTTAAGCTGCTCGCTAAGCTTCTTGTCTGGTGAAGTGGTCCGCAGGAGCGCATGAAGCGCAGAGGTTGCACTGCATCACTGCCAGCAAACCCTGGCAGTCCGATCGCAACCTTCGGCTCGCTTCTCTCCTCAAATATCACAAACCAAAAAAACTAACCTTCAGAAATGACACAATAGCAGTGAACACAATATTAAGATAGAGAAAGACAATAAGAAGCCCAATATACAAGAATTTGAGAGCGATGATTAGCATACCAATGATGGACATACTAATGTCATAAGCGTAACGCTCCCGGAAGTAAATCGCAACACCCACAGCCACTAGAAGCGAGACGGAATACAGGACGCCACCTGTGTATTATTTATCACCGAGAGCGAAGCATGGCAATCCTGCCCCACCGAGATTGCTTCGGTTGCCTGAACTTAGTCTTGCAATGACACACGCCACGTCATTGCGAGCGCCTGAAAGGTGTGGCGATGTCCCAACAGGGGGCGCTGCTTTATTCGTAATAATGTATTCTTCTCCTTATTACGAAAAAGTAAACCAGGGCGCCCACGAGCACCACTATTGCGACGATGCTAACAATGAATGCCCACTTAGGCAGGAGTCCCACCCTGAAAGAGTAAGCCGTGCTCCAGGGGCTTTCGTTCTCTGCTCCATCCACGGCTTGCACAATCCAGTAGTAGGTGCCATCAGGCAAGGCTTCTGTCTCCTCCATGGTGTAGTTCGTTCCTACCAAGCCTTTAACTGAGACTATGGGGTCAACGAATTCTCCCGTGGTGGTGATATTGCCACTGGTCGCTATCTGAAGGCGATAGCGAACTCCGCTCTCATCGGATACCGCTGACCACCGGAACGTCGGACTCGCGCTGCCTGTGAATCCCACCCAGCTTCCCTTGAACGGTGAGATGAGTGTGGGTACGGGTGGGGGGTCTGATTCCACGGTGAGAATAGCGCTGGCGTGGTTTTCTCCAGCATATCCGGCTGCCACCCGGTGCTCACCATGTGAGCTCTCAGGCACGAGAAAACTTGCATTATCGAAGCTGCCCTTGTCGCTGGTTGTAGCTGTCGCCTTCTGGCTACCATCGTACATTATGATCACGTCTGTGCTGGCGGCAAATCCGTGGCCAGTGACGGTTAAGTTCATGCCCACATGTCCTTCGCCGGGGGGCAACACAATGCCCGGCTTTATCTCGAACCTGACCGCCACAGTGTCTTCTCTCGGGGTCATTGCTCCCCCGGCGGTGACGTTATAAGTGCCAGAGGGCATCTCGGGCACCTTAAAGCTTTCCTCCCAGTATCCTTGGCCGTCGGCATTGATGCCTGTGAGCGCGGTCTCTCCATCAAATAGTATTTGGATGCCCTTTTCGTAAGCCGTAAATGCGCTGCCCCTCATCGTTACGCTGTCGCCCACCATGCCCGATGATTTGTCCAGGCTTATCTCCGCTGTTACTCTGAAGGTGGCATCCTTGACCTCGAAAAGCTGGCTCTCATGACCTTGGGCGTCTAGCTTAAGTTCTCCCCTGGTGGATGGGGGGATTGGGAAACTGATCTCCCAACTGCCCCTGGTATTCGCCAGGATATGCCTGTCTATCGTCTCGTAGTTGCTGCCATTGAGGTAATACCTCAGGTCGATGTCCTGTTCATTCTTGGCAAAGCCCCGTCCTTTTACGGTAACATTAGTGCCCACAGGACCTTTTTCAGGGCTCACCATCAACCCTGGCCTCACGGTGAAGTAAGTATCTACTGTGGTATACCCTAGGTCGGCGAGCACCTGGTACTGTCCCGTGCAGCCTTCGGGGATGGTGAAGGCAAGCGTGAACTCTCCATTAGCGTCGGTCCTGTTTGTGGCGCTTCTGGTTCCGTCATAATAGATGTCCACAAGCTTGCCGGCAGTAAAATCATGGCCATAGACCGTGAGCTCTGTCCCTGGGACCCCGGACTTGGGGGAAAGCTCGATGCTGTAAGGTACGCACGCGGCTTGTGCGGGCACAAATGGCAGAGCAACGGCTATGAGGCAAGTAAGAAGGACAACTAGAAATCGGCATAGCCAGCGCATTTGACTGTTGTGATTATAACCGAAAATGCCACATTAAGTAAATTACAAATGACAAAACCCAAATGCCAAAGCAATGACAAATCTAGACTATTGTGGTGCGACCCTTCAGGGTCGTGCCCCCATGCACGAGGCTGAAGCCTCGCACTACATGAAGACGTTATGCGGGAATAAGAAAGGGGGCGACTTAGAGTCGCCCCCTTTCGGGAATTCGGGATTAAGGGAGTGTTATCACACCCGACGAGTCCTGAAGATGAGTACTATGACCACAATCACCAGGATCGCGCCAATGGCGATAACTATCCAGACCCACATTGGGGTTCCCGGTTGTTTGTGCACCGAATCATAGTGAGCTTGCAGTGCCGCCTGAGTGTCGAAGCACAGACCATCATGTGGACATCGATAGAGACAGGGACTGGTCGGCGCTGTGGTGAAGGAACCTACGGGGCTCGTGCTTAGTAGAGCGCCACCCTTGTAGGCTTTTACCTGCCAGTAATAGGGGGTGCCCCACTCCAGCGTCTTGGTGCAGGTGTAGGCTGGGCTGGTCAACCCGGTCACGCTTTCGACAGGGTTGGACAGGTCAGCATTCTTCGACAGCACCCAGTCGTACTTATCAGCATTCGCTATCACGTCCCAGGTGAAGGGCACCTTTGCTATACCGATGTCTTGGGCTCCGGACGCAGGACCGCCCATGTGGACGGCGCCCGCTGCCACACTGGGGGCAACTGTGAACTTCACCGGCGCGGACCACCAGCTGTGGATTACCTGACAGGTGCCAGACTCTGAGGCTCTCACTCTCACGTAGTAGTTCATTTCACAGGAAAGCCTTCCGGCTTCTCCTCCCGTGACGGAGAAGCTGGGGTTGTCTCCGGTGCCCATCGCGCCACCCACGGCTACTGGCATGGTGAAGTCTTCATCCAGCGCGAACTCGATTTCGAACTGGCAGGCATCGCAGAGGCAGTCCCATGTGACGCTGAACGGCGCGCTGTAGCATGTGCAGGGGTCAGCAGGCACGACCGCAGGCATGGTCAGTTCAGGAGCCTTCTTGGCATAACAGTCATCGAAGGTCCAGACCGTGCCGTCTTTGCCCTGGCACATGTCGTAGCTGGGACACGCTGACTCGCATGGAAGCCCGTCGTCGGTATGGCTAAGGCCGTCAATGGCGAAGAGCTTGGTGTCGGTAGTCGCGTCCTTGCAGCCGCAGATCTTGAGCGCGTACGGCGCCATGGTGAATAGCTCCTCGGCGGTGAGCGGCACAATCAAGTAGTCCCAGGTTACACAGGTCTTGCAGGCCGAGGTCTCGTTGGGATTGAGAGAGCGAGCCACGCCGGTGAATGTGCACCCGTTGTATGTGCAGGCTTCACCGCCATAGCATTCCTCACCATATATGTAGCTGGCGTAGAGGACTCCGCCGGTCTCAGCGCTGGTCTTGGGGTTGCCTCCCAGGCGTCCCAGCACCAGGCCGGTGTAGGCGTAATGCATAGCGCCGAGGTCTTGCCAGGAAACGCTCTTGTCAATGACCCAGCGGTAGATGCCGCCTAACTCTCCATCATTCGAATCGAGTACGCCGTTGCAATATGAGGTTGCGCCCAGCCCATCTACGGCAGCGTAGATTGTGTCGTTGGTGTCAAAGTAGCTATCAAAGGCCACAGTGACCCTGCCCACGATGGGAGTCGCCTTCTCAATCTTGGTGAAGGTCGCACCTCCATCGTCGGAGTAGGAGACTTCTCCCTTCGCGTCGCCAACGAGTACATCTACATTGGTTGCGTTGTTGCCATGAACGGCGATGGTCCAACCACAAACCAGGCTGTCCACCGGCTTATCCCAGCTACAAGCATACTCGTCAGCCATGGCGACCTTGCCATCGGAGCTCAGAGCATAAATAGTCTGGTTGTCTTTGACCGCCAGGTCCACGATGTTATCTATCTTGGGCCGGCCGCAGTCCTCGTCGCTGTTCCAGCATGCCAGGCCTTCCATTTCGTTCCAGTAGACGGTAGTGGTCATGCGGTCAACGAGATACACGATATAGCCCATCTCGCTCTCCGCATCGCCATTGACAGGGGGAGCTAGCCTGAGCAGACCGCGCTGCGGATAGTCCGGAAAGTCAGCAGCGTTATTGCCCTCGAGCTGGCCGCACCAGGTCCTCAGCCAGTGGCCGTCGTAGCCAATAGCGTCATCGCCGTATCCCGCTTCGGGATAGCTCACGGCATGCAGCCAAACGCTGTCGCACTCGCAGGCGCAGTCGCCCTCGTTGTAGCTAATATCTACTTTGTGGACGTTGGCGCTGACCAGCATGGTCTTGTTGCAGTCGGGCGATACAGCGACATCCGACAGATAGTCAATCTTGGTATCGATAAGGCTGACCTGGTTCCAGGTATCTCCGTCGTCGAAGCTTACCGACCAGGCGCCCTCGTCATAACAAGTGTGCGAGGGGTCCTTGGCAACAGCATAAGCCTTGTCTTCGCTTACGTAGAATGCCGCCATGACACCTGCCCCGGTGGGCGGCTTGCAGGCCTTCAGCCAGGGCTCACAGGTTCCGCAGAGATCCATATTCTTGATGGTACCTATGCGATAGACCTGGACGTCAAAGCACTGGATGCCCTCGCCGCAATTCCCTTCGGGGTCCATGAGGCCGGCGATAGCCTTACCTTCGGCTCTGTAGCCCTGATAAGATACGTGGGTCAGCCAGGGCTTGCCCTCTATTTGCATCCCGATGGGGTTCTTGTTGTCGCCTTTCACGTAGTATATCTCGCCTACTTTAGTGGAGCCGTCTTTGTAGTTCACCCAGACCCAGAGCCATCTCGTGTCGGCCTTGGTGCCTGAGTAGTCCAGGGGCAGGGTTACGCCCGCTGTTGCTCCTCCAGAGTTCCATGGGATGGTTTTGCCTGTAACTATGGCCTTGTTCTTCCAGATTGGGGTTTCTCCCCACGTGCCGGTTTGCAGGTAAACATCGGTGGCGTTAGCAGTGACAGCCACGATGGTGTGATCCGTCTCCCAGCTGGGGCTGAACCGGATGTCGGCGACCAGCTTGCAACTCAGCCAGCCAGGATAGTCAGCTGTCTTGGATGTATCTTCCCAGACTCCCTCGACATAACGGAAGATTTTGCCCACGTTGCCGGCGGGACCACTGATGGCGAGCTCACGGACATTGTCCACGGCCGGGGAGACTTCGAGGTCAATCACGTCGTCGAGGCCCGTGATTGTGGCGGTGTCTTTGAAAGTCGAGCCGCCGTCGGTGGAAGCGAACACATAGAGCTTGCCGTCTGTCAGAGTGAGGGCGACATACACGTAGTTGGGGTCGGCAGCGTCGCAGGCCACCTGTAGCAGCTCAGTAATATTGTTGCCAGCGAACTTCTTGTCAATCAGCGTCTTTATTGCCTTGGTGACGCTCTCCCAGGTGGCGGCGCCGTCATCGGACTTCAACAGGTACCAGGGGCCCTGTGTTTCATTACCCGTGCAGGTAACGCAGCCAGGGCACTCAGCGTATTTTTCACTGTACACGATGGCATAGGCTTCCTCTCCACCGGCAGCGACAGCAAAGTCCACGATTACGGAACAAGGTGCCAGAACCCAGTCCGCTTCAGTTGGAGTCGAGACCTTGCTCCACTTGGCGTCGGGGGCATCCGCACAGTTAGCCGCGCTGACCTGCTGGGCGGGTGCCGCCAATAATAATCAAGCTCATGGCCAGTGCTGCGGCGATGAGTATATACATCGCCCTCACTGACCATGCTCTTTCCTTAATCATTATTTTGTTTCCTCCTTTATAGGTATCTAACTTATATTCACTCTTGCCCCAGGTCGACCCCTGGAGGCTTGAGTTCTTCGAAGTATTTTTCAGTAAACCTACTTCTAAGCCTGCCTCATGTCAGGCTGCCCGTTTCACCCTCACCTCAATCCTCTCCCTTCAAGGGCGAGGACACAAGGTAAAAGGCATTTTCGCCCGGGCCAGGCATTCTTCTCTTCCCCTTGCGAATTCTTTCATAACTCCCCTGGCCCCTCTACTTCCTCAAATCTTAGGAAGGGGCGCAGGAGCCATGACAATTCGCTTCGGGACTTTGCCATAAGCATCACCTCCTTTTCTATTTCATTCAGTAATGTCATTCTGAGCAGCGCCGATTCATCGGGGATGGCACAGAATGACAGGCAAATGTCATGCAACGATATTCAATTGTTAACGTTCCACTCTATTCTCAGTTCAACACAAACAACTATCGCCCCCTTCTAGGGGTTTGCTAATACTTTAAAACTATTATGTCTATTTTGTCAATAGGTAAATGTGCCTGACTGCCAAAATAGCTTGGATTTATTATAGCAACCAGCTTTCATTTGTCAATATACCTGATATGGCGAGGCATGATGTAGAGTGCACAGGCCATGCCGCCGGACAATGCCAAATGCCCAAGCCCAAATGGCAAATCGAGCCCAAAACCCAAATTCAATATTGCAGTGCGACCCTTCAGGGTCGTGCACGAGGCCAAAGCCTCGCACTACATAAGGTGATGGATGCCGTGCTTGGTGACAAATGCCAAAGCCCAAAGTCCAAATCAAGCTCAGAGCCCAAGTTCAATATTGTAGTGCGACCCTTCAGGGTCGTGCACGAGGCTAAAGCCTCGCACTACATAAGGTGATGGAATGCCGGGCTTAATGACAAATGCCAAACAAATTGGACAATCAAAAACCAAAGGTGAAGAGGCAAAATGACAAACCAAGAAATGGGGAAATCTCAGGAAAAGGCAGCTCTACTGTCTGTCATTGTGAACATCGTTCGGCCCGCAAATCCCCCCCAAGACTAAGAGGGGTCTAATGGGAGTTACGACCAAATACCTTTAGACTGTCATAACCCCCTTGTACCACTTATCTTAAGGGGGATATAGAAAGTAAGGATCCTATCTTAGGGGGGACGATCCGGGAAAGAATGCGAATCCGCGTCTCAGTGGTTCCCCTCTTAAGGTAAGAGGGGAAAGGGGAGTTATGGAGCAAAGGACCCCCTGCCGCCTCGAAGGCCCTCCCCTCTCCGTTGATGAGAGAGGATCAAGGTGAGGGTGAAATAGGACAAAACTTCCTTGCTCTTCTAGAACAAACGTGCTAATTTATTCATCATCATGGAAACTGAACTGCTCTGGGACCTACTGCCCGAGGAATTTCCTTACGAGGATAAGGGTTGTGAGCTCTTTCCTTCCTGTCTTAAGTGTCCCTTCCCCGATTGCCTTAAGGAAGAGCCCTGGGGGAAGGAGAGGTTCTTAAAGCGCAGGCGAGCCCAGAGGATGCTGGAATTGAAGCAAGAAGGCAAGAGCGTTAGGGAGATTGCCCGCATATTTGAAGTGAGCCCGAGAACGGTTCAGAGGTGGCTGAAGGTGATGGAGGCGGCTTCGCAAAATTAGAAGTCAAATATAAAACTGCAAAATGACAGAGCAAAAGTCAAAAGGTTTTCCATTTTGAGTTGTCATTTTAATCTTTGCCCTTTGATTTTTGAATTTCGACGATGACTGAATTCACCCCATCTTCCTTGAACCGCATGGACACCGCCCGCCTGGCAACCTACCGCACCAACCTGGATTTCTACAACGGCAGCCAGTGGGAACAAACATCCAGGCACCGGCAGCTCGTTTTCAACTATGCCAAGGTCTCAATAGATAAGCTCACCAGCTTCTTAATGCAGGGCCTCGACTACGCCTGCTACCCACTGAAAGCTGACAGCTCTCAGCTGACAGCCGTCACAAGGGCCGAGCAGCTACTCCACCAGGTCAACGACGAGAACAACCTGGCAGCAGCTCGACTATGAGACCGAGATCGACACGGCCGTCCTGGGAGACGGATGCTATAAGGTCACCTGGGACACCCAGGAGAAACGGATACGCATCACGTCCCCCGACGTGTCCGGGATCTTCGCCTGGTGGCTGGGAGACGACAGCTCCAGGGTCTGGAGAGTCGCCTCCAGGTATACACTCACCGAGGACGAAATAGCCATCCTGTACGGACAGAACATCGGAAAGAAACAGGCCACCATCACCGAGCTATGGACGGCTAAGGACTTCCAGCTCTATCTGGACGACGAACCCGCCGAGTCCAAGCCCAACCCCTACGGCTTTATTCCTTTCATCATATTCCCGAACGTCAAGAAGCCCAAGCAGTTCTGGGGAGAGTCGGACATCCCGGTCCTCATTCAGCCACAGAGAGAGCTCAACAGGGCCTTGAGCCAGCTATCCCGGATCCTGGAATTATCAGGCAACCCCATCGCCGTCCTGGAGAACGTGGCCTCGGCAGAGGATATCAAGGTCCAGCCGGGCGCCCTGTGGACGATCCCCGAGGACGCCAAAGCCTACCTGCTGGACCTGCTGCAGGGGGGAGGAGTGAGACTTCACGTTGACTATATCGACCTGCTATACCGCACCATGCACGACATCTCAGAGATGCCCAGGGCAGCCTACGGCGGCATCGAAAGAGACCTCTCAGGCTCAGCCATGAGAGTAGAGCTGAGCTCGCTTATCCAGAAGGTGATCAGGAAGCGCACCATCCGGGACAACGTCTACCACCACAGGACAGACATGATCCTCCGGCTGGCCGAGCTCTACATGAACGAGAACTTCGAAGGCATCACGCACAGAGTCCTATGGGGCAATATCATCCCAACCGACGTAGACCGCCAGGCCCAGACCGAGCAGCTCCTGGTCCAGGCGGGAGTACACAGCCGGCGGACCTCCATGGACGAGATGGGAGTCCAGGACCCCGACCAGGAGTTCGCCAGATGGCTGGAGGAGAGGAAGAAGATCCTGGAAATGAACAGGGAGTTCAGGGCACAGTCCACGAGAGGCGGAGCGAGAGAGAGAGCGATAGCCTCAGAAATGGAAGTGCCTGAGTAATAACTCACAACAGCGAGTAGCTTATAGCAAGCAAGAAGGAAATGCCAGAAGAACCAGAGCAGCCACAGGGCACAAGCTGCGGCAGCCCCCGTGACCAACTCGGCAGCAACGGCCGAGGAGCATCACCGCCATCAAGGCCGAGCTGGAGGAGGAGCACAAGGCTAAGGCAGCCAGCTCAGGCAGCCCTCACGGACAGAGACAAGAGGATCACCGAGCTCCAGGCCTCAGTCTCAGTGGTCCAGCAGGCAGCGCGAGACGGCCGTCACCGAGCTCACCCAGGCCAAGGACGCCTACACCAAGGCAGTGTCGAAGTACCTCGAAATGACCAAGGCCGCCAATCCTACCATCCCACCCGACGTCATCACCGGCGCCACCATCGAGGAGATCGACGCCACCGTGGCCAAGGCCCTGTCCATAGCCACAGCCGTCAAGGCCAGCCTGGAGGCCCAGGCCAAGCAGGCCAAGGTCCCGGCGGGCGCACCACCCAGGGGCGAGATATCCCTGGAGGGCTTGTCCCCCAGGGAGAAGATCGCCGCTGGAATCAAGCAAAAAGGAGGAACATAGCTAACATGATCCATCACTACTAGCCGAAGCCAGCCAAGCTCTCGACCGATATCCTCTTGAAGGGAATCATCGAGACCATCGTCAAGGAGAGCCCGATCTTGGAGAGGCTCCCCTTCATTCAGATTGTCGGTAACAGTCTGAAATACAACAGGGAGAAAACACTCCCTACAGCCGCCTGGTACGCACCGGTCACCGGCACCTGGGTCGACCAGCCCGCCCGCGTTCGACCAGTGCACAGCCTCCCTCTCCATCCTGGGAGTCGACGCCGACGTCGACAACTTCCTTAAGGCGACCAGAAGCAATGTCCAAGATCTCGAAGCGGCCTGCATAGAGCTGGCCGCCAAAGCCGTCAGGAACGAGTTCGAGAACGTGTTCCTTAACGGCAGCGGCACGAGCGAGCAGCCCACCGGCCTCTACCTCAGCATCAAAGCCACAGCCTGGACGGCCGACACCGCCGAGGCCGTGGGAAACATCGTCGTGCCCACCGCCGGCCTTGAGAACGGCTGCCGCTACGAATGTACCGCAGTAGCCGGCGACACCAAGACCCACGCCACCACCGAGCCCACCTGGCCGCTCACCGACGGCGCCACCGTCGTCGACGATCAGGTCACCTGGACCTGCCGCTCCGGCAACCAGCTCGGCTCAGGAGCCAACGGAGCCACCCTGGCACTGACCAGCATCGATAAGCTCATCGACCTGGTCAGAGGGGGCAAGCCCGATATCCTGCTGATGAGCCGAAGAAGCCGCAGAAAGATCCTCGGCCTCTGCCGCGCGGCCGGCCAGAACCTCTTGATCGGAGAAGGCAGGGCCGGCGAGGTAGTGGAGTACTACAACGGCATACCGGTGGCCATCTCAGACTGGGTCAAGGACAACTACACCGTAGGGTCCTCAACCGACTGCTCCGCCATCTTCGCCTTCAATATGGGAGAGGGCGCCGTGGTCGGCCTGACCAGCCCCGAGATGCTAACCATCGAGAGGCTGGGCTCCTTGGAGACCAAGGACGCCACACGTACCCGGATCAAGTGGTACGTCAGCCTGGCGGACTTCTCGATAGTCAAGGCCGCCATGCTCACGGGGGTGAGAGACTGATGACGAAGTGCCCGCTTGCCAGGACTCACCACCCTGGCAGGAACTCTTTTCTCCTCTCCTTTCACGTCTTTGAGGCGGGAGGGGGCACCGCCGGCCCCCTCCCTATCCTCCAAAGCACAAAAGTCAGTAAACCTACCTCATGATAAGCCCCTTAATACATGCGGGGGGGAGGATCGACGGAGCGCTCCCCCTCCGCAGAGGGGCAAGGGAGGCAAGACATGACACTAACTGAAATGGTAGCCAGGGCCCGGGAGGACCTGAAGGACACGGACCCGCTCAACTACATCTGGACGGACGCAGAAATCCAGTCGGCCATCCTGCGGGCCGTAGACGAGTACTCGATCCATGCCCCTATGCAGCACCAGGACGATATCGCCACCACCGAGGGAGACACGGAGATCGACATAACCTCCCTGGAAAACGTCCTGCAGATCGAGTCAGTGGAGTTCCCCCTGGGCTACGCCGTCAAGCACATGCAGCATATAGAGTACTGGGCAGGCCGGCTATACATGGAGGAAGAAGGAGACGGCACCAACGCCCGGGTGAGATGGCTGGCCAAGCACACCATCGACGGAGACGACACCACCATCCCCCTGGAGCACCAGGAGATTATAGTCCTCGGCGCGACAGGCTACTTAGCCATGTCAGCCTCGGCCTACACAGTAGACCGAGCTACTATAGCCGGGCATTGGGGCACCATCAGCTACAAGCAGTGGGGCATAGAGCGGCTGAAAAGGTATGACACGATGCTAAAGCAGGTCGCCCAGGGAAAGCGAGTCACCAGGAGGACGCTCTATACCCAGGACGATTAGTGCCATGAGGAAACTAAAACGAGCCGTTAAGAAGGTAGGAGGAACCATGGGCAAAGTGAAGGAAGCCATCGAAAAGGAAATAACCAAGGAGGGACTGCCCAAAGAGGCCTTCGCCATTGTCGGAGATCCCGACAACCCCGAGACCTGGAAACTACCGCACCACACCAAAGCCATACTCCGGGCCAGAGGCCGACTCGACGTTGAGAAAACGGTCGACTGGGACAGGATGCCGGCCGCAGTGGCCGCCGTCAGCCGCGGGGGATATCGGGGAGAGAGGGTCCAGGCCTCAGCTGAGGACATCATCAAGGCAGCCCGCCACCTGGCGGCCCATTATGCGGCAGCCAATAAGCCGGTCCCCGACACTTTGGGAGCTCTCATATAAAAATATAGTGTTGGCAACACGCCTTTGGGGGGATTGGTAAGGGTGGTTGCAAAACAGGCAGCCAACGACTGCCCGGAGTATAAAGAGTCGCAGAAAGGGAATCAGGGGCTCCCTTGAGCCTCCCAGGCCCATGCGTAAGGAGGAAACGTGGCAGAGAACGAAAAGCCCAGCGGCGCCCAGAGCTCATCAGCGTATTCACCGAGATGTTCCGGGCCGTGGCCAGGCCGGCGGTCACCATCATATTCGCAGCCGTCATCGCCCAGGCCGTCACACAAGGACAGCAGTCCCCCAATGGTTCCTCGCCCTGGCCATCCCGAGCATCACCTGGTGGTTTGCCGAAAGGACAGTGACGCATATAAAGAGCAACAAGAAGGGAAAAGAACAGGTGGTGCGAGGTGCGCAGAGCGCAGATCACGCGTGGGGTGCGGCGATGCGGCCCGCGGCGCAGTGAGCCACGGAGGACAACAATGAACATTAACTGGAGAGACATCCTGGGAGAAATCTCAGGCTACAAGCCGCTCTACGACCCCGCACTCGAAGACGTCCACGCCAAAGGCCAGGATAGAGGACCTCACCACCCAGCTCACCACCGCCAAGGCAGGATCGCTGAGCTGGACACCTTTCACCGAAGCCCAGGCTAGATCCTTAAGCTCACACCCGCCACGCCGGCGCCGCCGGCCCCGGACAACACAACCGAGACAGACACAGCCCCGGTACAGCCACAGGAAGGGACCGTGCTCAGAAGGATCAGGTCACAGCAAGTAATAGACTGCCCCAGGGAAAAGAGAGACGTTCCGCTTCATGCCCTGGAAGCAGGGGCAAATCACGACCAGTTCACCTGCCGAAGCTGCCCCGACTATAAGAGCGAAACGTGCAGCTACGTGACCTGCAAATACCAGGGATAGCATGAACTTCAAGGAATGGCTACACAAAACCTTCGGCCCGGAAGGCCTGTTCTCCTCAGGACAGGAAGGACACGCCTTTCTCATTGGCATAAGTGAGGTCATCTGTCCCTGGAAGCCACGCTGGGATATGCCCCCCAACTACCAGGCCAACGGCAACCCCCTAATGGAGTACCACTACTACATGTTCGGTCGGGCCGTGGGGATCCTGTTCTGGATCACTATATGTTGTGTCATCAAAGTGGTGCTATTTTGATGCAAAATGATGAACTTGTCAACTAGAATTCACTTTCATACAAACTCAATGAACTAGAAAGGAGGAACAACAATGGCTGAATTCACAGACTACATGGAGAACAAAATCATAGACCAGATGCGGAACCAGGCCTAGACGCCAGGGTCGCTGTTTATCTCGCCCTGTTCACCGCCGCCCCTGGCGAGGCGCGGCGGAGCCACAGAGGTGTCCGGAGGCTCCTACGCCAGGCAGGCCGTCACCTGGCCGCAGCCTCGGGGCGGCGCCAGCTCCAACACCTCCGACATCACCTTCCCAACGGCCACGGCGGACTGGGGCACCATCACCCACTGCGCCCTGATGGACGCCGCGACCAGCGGCAACATGCTTATGTACACAGCCCTGGACGCCAGCAAGACGGTCAATAACGGAGACACGCTGAAGTTCTCCGCGGGAGACCTGGACATGTAACCGATAGACATAACTAAATAATAAATAAGGAGGGTTAGTTTAAGTGGCAAAGAAGACAGACGAAGGAATCAAAGGGAAAGCTGTCGAAATGTATGTTGGGGGTATGACCGTGCAGTAATAGCTGAGCAATTGCTATAAGTGAAAGCGTATTATATCGGGCATTAGCTAAAGAGGGCATTAAACCAGCGAACTAATAAGGCAAGGCATACGAGGTAAAGCTAACCGCAAATTCACCAATGAACAGGAAGGGCATATTGCTGGCGCATATCGTTCTGGCAAATCATTGACTACACTGGGTAAGGAATGGAATGTCAACTTAGTGACGATACGTAATGTATTGATTAGACAAGGTATTCCCCGTCGCAGACAAGGCAATGTCTTCCGCTCCTTTAGTCAAGACCAGATAACAGATATGGCAAACGGTGGTTAGCTGGTGAAAGCCAAACAGAAATTGCTACTAAACATGGCACACATCAAAATATTGTTAGTCGGGTGTTAGCAGCACATGGTTTTAAGAAAGAGCAGAGGCAGCCGGAGAGAAAGAATGGTAATTGGAAAGGCGGACGGTTCATAACTTCAGGGGGCTACACATCAGTTCTAATAGAGCCTGATAGTCCCTACTTTTGTATGGCAAATTCGAGTGGTTATGTTTTGGAGCACCGTCTAGTGATGGCTCAACATCTTGGTCGACCATTACAGCCTTATGAGACCGTACAACATATTAACGGGATCAAGGATGATAACGCTAATGACAACTAAGAACTGCGAATCGGTAAACACGGTACTGGCGTTATATTAGTTTGTGCGATTGTGGTTCAAGGAACATTAAGGAAGTAACTGCAACATAGGAGTAATTGAGTGGACTAAACAGGGTGACCAATGGCATTTTTGTCGTCCACCCGTAGCGCGAGGCTTAGCCGTGCAGTGATAGAACCATGGCAGACACACAGTAGACTAACAATGTAACCAAAACCAGCGTCCGGAGACGTTAACCTATGGCCACATTAGATCTACAAGTTGGCGCTCGCTGCGACGACGCCCAGCGATACTAAATGGCATTAACGCCAAGAACCGAAACCTACGTTAACCTCGCATCGCTAAGCTCCCCATATGACATCACCGTAACCAAGCCCACAGGCACGGTTGACCGAGATATCCGTCTGCTGGCTCGGAAGGTCTGCGCTCTACCACGATTGATTCTGTACCTAGTGGATGGACACTACTTGGGGACTACACCGCAACACTGTAAATATGCTCGCTATTGCAAAATTGCAGCAAGCGAGGGTGCTAGTTGGGTTGGTCGTTTAGTGGTACATGCTTAGTACGAGCAGTCTGCTCTTGTTATACGGGTGGGAACTTTGACCCTGCTAACCCTATAGACGTGGTCTCCAACACCGCATACAGAACACAGAATGCAAATTCATTGCAGCCTCAATGATTGTATAAGCTGCCAATTCCCCTCTCGTTCTCTGGGGTGGAACTCAGCACAGATAACGCAAAAACATTTACCAAGCCTTCAGTTCCTACATCCGACTGGGTAGAGGACGATGATGCAGGTACACCACATCGAAGGAGTGGACTGAACTGTGCTCTATGATTTGGTCTGGCTCAGGCGCTACTGGCGATATGATTGCTACCGTAAGCTTTTCCGTATCTACCAAGCATGCCTTTGCAGTAGCATTGGGGCCCGCAACCGGCGGCACAACCCTCTACGGCTCAGCCACCATGTCAGGCGAAGGCGACCTGGCGGCCGCAGGTTGGAACCAGGAGCGCCACCGCCACCCTATCAGGCACAGGCAGCCTGGCCGGAATCGCACACGCACCATACAGAAGGGCTTAGCCACCCTCAGCGGCGCCGGCACCCTCGCCGCCATAGCCCACGCAACCTGCAAGGCCTCCGCCACCATGTCAGGCACAGGCGACCTGGCAGCAGCAGCCCTGGTGACCAGGAGAGCCGCAGCCACCATGAGCGGAGAGGGGCACTCGCAGCCGCCGGCCTGCTCACCCGGAGAGCCGGGGCCACCATCTCAGGGACCGGCAGCCTGGCAGCAGCAGCCCACATCACCGCGAGCCGGTAAGGCCACCATGGCCGGGACCGGCAGCCCTGGCAGCAGCAGCGCAAACGCACCAGGAGCGCCGCGCCACCCTGTCAGGGACAGGGCGCCCTGGCGGCAGCAGCCAAGATGCACCAGGAGAGCCTCAGCCACCATGGCCGGCTCAGGCAGCCTGGCGGCAGCCGCCCACTATATCCGCCGGCGTCCGCTACGCCTCCGCTACGCTCTCAGGGATAGGAACACTTACCGCAGCCGCCGTGTTCTACGGCATGACCTCCCACCTCCGGCAGCTCAGAGGAACCCGCACCGCAAGCCATACCTGGAGGCCAGGGTCTACGACTACGAGCAGGGAATCAAGAGGCTCACCTGGACGAGGCTTTACGACGGCTCAGAGACCGACAACCATCATGGGCATAGCCTTCGATGGACAAGGGAGCATGCACCGCATTCGTAGTGGAGGGCTGGCACGCTCTACTACCAGAAGATCACCAACCCTGGGCCCACCTCCGATTATTCGCAGTGGACGCAGATCGCCACGGACTGCTCCGGTCCCTGCGCCATAGCCGCCTATGGCGCCAAGGTTTACATCTTCTACCGACACCAGTACAAATGTACTATGGAAGTACTATAGCCATAACTACGGCCAGGACTGGACCAACGCTCAGCTCACCACCACTGCCGACGTCCTCTCTATGGCCGCTTCCTGGAAGGGAACGACCAGCACTGTAGTCTGCTTTGCCGCCACCGCCATCAAGGTCTACGCCATCACCCTGGACAGCAGCGACCAGACGACCACCGCCTATAACTACAACCACGGCCTCGACACCACCTACGGCATAGGGGCAACCTACCAGGACGGAGAGTTCCCCATCGTCCTGGCCGGCAAGGACACGGACGCCGGTACAGGGATCGTCAGCTACGCCCTCTACGCCACCAAGCTCAGCGAGACATACAACTTCGGCGCCCTCCGTGTTCTGCTAACCGCAGACGAGGACGTCGCCACCGCCTTCCGATACCCCGACTGCCATGTCCCCTGACCCCCGAACCCTATGAAACCATTCAGCTCACCGTCGTCGAAGACTACTCGGGCATCACGGCCTACACCCGGCCCCTACTGGCTCACCTGGTAAAAGATACCGACTGGTCCAGCGCCACTATCACAGAGCCCAGGTTCTTCATCGACCATCAGCTCGGCCTATGGCCTACGCCTGACAAGCACACCGCCTATTGGTGGTTCTCGACGCCCTCCGGAGTCTGGAGAGCACCCCGCCCCGCCGCCGATCCCCTCGACCTGACTCCCTACATCCAGCAGATCCACCAGGTCATCGGGCACCAGCGCCGGGATCCCTGGTCCTGCAGCTCGATAACTCCAAGGGATACTTCGCTTCACCGGGAGAGGGGGCGCTCGCTTCGCTTCGCTTTCGCGCGGAAGTTCAACTCCGCCTGGGCTATAAGACCACCGCGGGACCCGAGGCGCTCGACAACCTCACTTACTGGATAGATTCCTGGGAATACACCTCAGAGCCCAACCGCTCAGCCCTCACACTCCGCTGCGTCGACCTCTGGGGCCTCGCCTCCCAGTGGGCAGCTCGCTACTCGCTACGCTGGAATTACACCACGTTCCAGCCCTGCCGGGTCTGGGAGATCCTCTACCAATTCCTGGGCAGGCTCGGCATACGCCTGTGGAACAACCCGGACGCCCCCAAGAGCACGGCCATGAACAACTACTACCCCAAGTTCCTATCGAGGGGGGGCACCATGGCCGACACCCAGCTCCGGCGCCTCTTGAGCTTCGTCACCGACGGACTCGTTCCCCGCCAGGCCCTCTGCTTCGCCAAGGACCTGCTGGCCGACGAGCCATCCGTCCTACGAGTACAAGAACCAGCCAGGCTCGCATCCCATCTACGCCGGCGCCTACGCCTCGAAGCTCACCACCACGCACACCCAGGTCAGCGGGGACACCGAGGACGAACCACCCGTCCACGTCCGGGAGGCAGCTTTCGACTGGGATTTACTATCCCTGGGAATAGACAACCTCCGTATGCAGTACGACGCCAACCTGGAGGAAACCGACCAGGCGGCCAAGAGGGCCGACGCTCTGCTCAGACATGAGACTCTAGAAGCTATGGGGGATCAAATCGTAGTGCCGACCAACGTCGACCAGGAGATATACGACGTCATCACCGTCACCGACAAGCGCTGCGGCATCGACCAGGAGAAGTACAGAGTCCTGGCCATCCAGACCGACTACGACCGCCACAAGAGCCTATACGAGCAGCGGCTCACCTTGGGAGCCTTATAAAAGGGGGTCAACTCTATTTTTTACTCTCCTACCCATCGGGACGCTAATGGCTAGGTCTCAAGCTGGTGTGTGAACTTGCACGGCATAGCGCGATTGTGCGAGTAGAAAAAATAGAGTTGACCCCATTTTTAGCTAACTAATGCTTGCTTCAAAACATTGAGTCTCGGGGTAAGAGACTCAACTAGCCCCTGCCGAGCTAGTTGCCATTGCGGGTTAGCTTCGATATTAATAGCATCCACTGCTGTTCCTGAAATTCTCAACTGATGGAGGGTTTCCCTGTAGTCGCTTTCCAGCTCGTCTCTCATCCTCTGTTCTGCTGCTTCATACTCTTGAACAAGCTGGCCTATTTCTTCTGCCTTTGGCTGCAATTCCGGCTCTAAGCTGCTTATCGCCTCGATTACCCTTTTCATGCTGTTCACGGCCTGGGTATCGGCAAACCCGATGGCCTCTATCAGGTGCTGGATTACAGCCTTCTTTATCAGGTCTCTCTCCTTTTCTTCGTACTTGTCTAGCTCCGCGGTCAGATCCAGGCGTTGGGAACCATCGAGCCATTTTTGTGCCAGCACTTGACCGATTTGGCCATAGCCTTGCCTTTTTTGCTGTTCCTTTTCCTCGGCTGACAGCTTGCCCAACTTATTTGCTCTTTCTTGAGCGACTTCCCAGGCACTCTTTAGCTCACCCATCTGAGTCCCTTTCGTTACATCGTTGCCAGCCCCGACCTGTCGAGGCGAAGCAACCTCAGGTCTCTATTCTTTAAGGTTGCTTCAGCACTGCCGTGCTTTGCAATGACGGGTAACGATAATTAGCACCGGCAATGCATTTTAGCCTATAATATTAATGAGGTTCAAGCTATGATTTATCATAAGTCTGTGAAGTTGGCGGAGTATTTCTATTGTTATGTATGGCAAGGCAGGGGCAATAACTGCAATGCCATTCTATGGCCGTCGGTCTTAAGAGGTGAGCATCCGCACGTATTGGTGGATCCTGGGCACGTCAGGAATGAGCTCGGGGAGCCTTGTTTTGATTCTCTGAGTGAGGCTATGAAAAAGGATGGTTTCAAAATTGAAGATACTGGTCTGGTGATTGGCACCCACAGTCATCCTGACCATATTGAAGCCACCGATTTGGTGGTGAAAAAAAGCGGTGCCTTGTTCACCTTGTCCCGTGAGGAGGATGAATTTTATCGCACGATGGGGAAGATGTTCTTTCAAGCATTTGGCGGTAAGCCGCCGGAGGTTAATCCCTTCTGCTATCTCAAAGATGGCGATTTGTCTCTGGGAGCTAAAAACAACAAGATGGCAGTGAAGGTTTTCGTCACCCCCGGACACTCCCCCGGTTCTATTTCCCTTTATCTAGAAAAGGATAAGATACTGGTCAGTGGTGACGTGGTCTTTGCTGGCAGCATAGGCCGGACTGATTTCCCTGGTGGCAGCCCTTCCTTGCTAAGGAAAAGCATTGACGAACTGTCTCAACTTGATGTGGAATACCTTGTTACTGGTCATAGCACTGAAGCGGGCAGCATAATTGCCGGCAAGGATAAGGTGAGGCGCAACTTCTACACAGTCAAGATGTTTGTCTAACAAGTGATGAGGAATACAGGGCTCACAATGACAGGTTGAATTGGAGTCTATTATGGAGACCGACGATAGAATCAGGTATGCTCTGGAGAACACGGAATTAGTCCGAGCACCGCAGCAAACGTTGGCCACTTTTGGCAGTTCTGTTATTGACTATTACGTTGTCACGGAACTGATCGGGAACATCAGCGTGGTGAGGGACGGGAAGGTAATTGCGGAAAGGCCCAAAATTGTTACCCCTGCTTATTTGGTCAATGTGGAAGGCTTTAGCGAGCAGGCCAAGAGATATATAGCGATGATGGCTAGAGAGCGCCCTTACGAATCGGGCATTTTCTACCGATATAAGAACGAACCCAAGGGGATGAACGTTGTCTCCGAGCCTATCAAACAAGTGATAAGCAAGCTTAGCTCCCAGATTGAGGAAGAGCATAACCCGTTAGGCACCATAATTAGAGGGGTAGAGGAACTGTGGGATGTATCCTTGCTCATGTTCATCTATGAGCTAACTACCAAGTCGGTTCGCACTAATATAGCCGAATTTGATCGCCGGGGCTTCTTGGACATAGATGCCGGTGGAGTACCTCAGGGTGCACGGGATTACATTGAAGAGCTTTTCGAGCAATCAACTCGCAACCTTTCCCGAGTCCCGGAGTTGGTGATCGAGTTAAACCGCTGGGGTTTGTTCCCGGAATATCAAGACCGGTTCTTTGCGCTATTCAGAAGAAAGTGAGCCCGGCCTGTCTTTACATAAAGTGTGCTTGAAGTAGTTACACGTAACCCAGAAGACTAAATCCTAAATGTCTAAATCCTAAACAAATTCGAAACTCGTAATTCCAAAGATCCAGAGACCTTCACGTGTTTGGTCATTAGCAACTTGGGACTTTGATATTGTTTAGGATTTCGTATTTAGTGCTTAGGATTTGTGACTATTCGGGGTCATGAGGCGTAAGGAATCTTTCCTGCACGTATAGCTACATATGCATCAGCCCCAGGTACCAGTTTAGTATATTGCTTCCCCAGAGCAACGTTACCATGGCGGCCAGGGCCAGGAAGGGACCGAAAGGAATTGTTTGCCGGCGGTTTCTCTTTTTGGCTATCAGCAAAGCCACGGCTACTATGCCGCCGAGGATAGCTGCCATAATAATGGCGAGAAAAACCAGAGGAAAGCCAGTCGCCAGACCAATCAAGGCCGCGAGCTTGACATCTCCCCAACCCATGCCTCCACGGGAGACTAGCGCAATCAAAAGGAATATAGCAAAGCCGATGGCTCCGCCCAGGGCGGCATTGGCAATCCCAGGTTTTATCACCTGAGTAAGCCACGTCTCCTGGGTAAGCCAGGGCTGAGGCATATAAAGCCAGCAGCAAAGCCACAACCATGCTTGGGTAAACCACCTTGTTCAGGATGAGTCCATGCTCCAGGTCAATGACGAAAATGATAATGAATAGACAGGCGTAGAAAATCATAACCCCTAGTTCCGCACTCAAGCCGTAATGCCAGCAAAGTAAAGCAAATATCAGGGCAGTGGCAAGCTCCACCCACAATACCCTCCGTGGTATAGAGGCCTGACAGTACCGACAACGACCACGAAGCCTGATGTAGCTAAATACTGGGATAAGGTCTTTAGCAGCTAGCTTGTGCTGGCAAGCTTCGCAATGAGATGGCGGATATGCAATGGACTTGTTCTGAGGCAGACGGTCAATGCACACGTTAAGGAAGCTGCCCACCTCCAGACCCAGAATGGCGAACAGGACTATCAGAGGTATTTCCACGGGTGCTTATTGTGGACGTATTATAGGCTTGAAGTCAATACTTGGCTGGTATTATTGCCCGGCGTAGCTTCGCTGATATTGTGGGCACCGTTCCCTCTGTCATTGCGAGGTGGCGAAGCCACCGAGGCAATCTCGTTGGAGAGTAAATGGCTGCCCGTTCTTGACAGGCTGCCAGCTCAGAAACGGATAGGTCACTCCATCGACGATATTCCAGATATAGGAAGAGTTGCGCATGCCAGCATTGGCGACTGCGGTTATGTTCCAGCCTGCACTTGAGAAGGTGGCGATGTTCTTCATTTCGGCCGTGGTCTTGCCAGTCCCACCGTCCGAAGTAGCTTGCCCGCTGGTTTGGGTATCCCAGAAGGAGTTGATTACAGCGCCGTATGATTGCATCCCACCAGACCGCTAACGTATTGATTGCCGGTTACAGTGCCGGTGGAATAAGAATTGTCACAGTACCGTTATCATTCATCGATCCACTTAAAGCCATTTTGACCGCCGACATACTTATTGCCAGTTACATTGGCGCATGGAATAGGAATTGCTTACAGTAGCTGGGAATCCACTGGCGCAATTTTATCCCACAAGACCGCCAACATTAGTTGCCGGTCACCCTGCCTGTGCATAGGAGTTGCTCACAGTGCCTGCATTATCTCCCGCGAGACCTCCGACCCGTCATTGCCAGTCACGTTAGCTGTGGAATAGGATTTGCTCACAGTGCCATGGGCGCAATTAGCGTCCCACCAGGCCGCCAACGAGAATCGCCGCTGACGCTGCTGTGGATAGGACTTGCTCATGAAGAAAATTCTCTCCCACCAGAAAAAACCGCCAACGCAGCTGAGCCACCGGTAGTCACAGTCGCATTTATCAGGGCGATGTTCTTGATGATTCCTCCCTTTAGCGATAAAACCAAAAAGCCCGACCAGACGCTCGCTGTTGCTGATATATAGGTCACGTATCTCGTATCCTTGTCCGTCGAAACTCCCCTTGAAGATTTCTCCGACCTCTTTTGCGCCAAACCACGTCGAAACCCAGTATCCCCACCCGATAGGCTCCCAGCCCTTCCCCTGATTGGCGCTCGGGCTTGCCAGCTCGTCATAACCGGGAGTAGCGGAGTCGAGGTTGTTCATCAAAACGTAGCTGCCGGTCAAGTTGCCTCTGACGGCATCCAAGTCATACCAGGTACGTATTTCGAGATTCTGGGTAGGAGGAGGGTTATAACCACCATCGCCATCACAGCCTATCATCCCGGCAATCAAGGCTGAAGGTAATCAAGAAGATGCTGAGTCTCATCAGGTAGTGGTCTTTCCTTGAACCAAGTATTGTCTTCATCTTCCACCCCCAAATTTTGGACTAAACTGCCTGCCAGCTCAGGAAGGGATACCTTACTCCGTCAACGATATTCCAGATATAGGCAGGGTTAGTCCAGTTCAAATGGCAGCGACTTTATGTTCTACCCCGCACTTGAGAAAGTGGCGATGCTCTTCATTTCGGCCGTAGTCTTGCCAGTGTTCCCACCCTCCGAAGTAGCTTGCCCGCTGGTTTGCGTATCCCAGAAAGAGTTGTTCACAACGGCTTCGCTGTCATAATTTTGTCCCACCAGACCGCCGACGGACAGGGTCGAATTGCCGGTCACCCTGCCTGTGGAATAGGAGTTGCTCACAGTGCCGCTTTCATGCTCCCACAGACCGCCAACAGAATAATTGCCAGTAACGCTACCGCGTAGAATAGGAGTTGCTCACAGTGCCATAAGATTCTATCCCACCAGACCGCCGACAGTATAATCGCCAGTCACGTTGGCTATGGAATAGGAATTGCATGCACAGTCGCCACGATTCAATACCAGAAGAATCCCCACATACCGATCGCCAGTCACAGTGGCATTCACCACGCCGATATCTTTGATGACCCCTCTCTGCCCGACGTACATAAAAAGAGCCCGACAGCATCTTCGTCAGGACGGTTGATAAATAAGTCACGTATCTCGTATCCTTGCCCGTCGAAAGTGCCCACAAAGGTTGTAAGGCCATATCTCCCTTCTGAGTGAGAGTAGTTCCAATGGGCTGCCAGCCCTTTCCCTGATTGGCTCTCGCGCTCGCCAGCTCCTCATAACCGGGAGTGGTGGAGTCAAGGTCGTTCATCAGAGTGTGGTGGCCGGCCAGGTTGTTCCAGATGGCATTCAAGTCATACCAAGTCCGTATTTCCAGGTTGTGGGAAGGTGGAGTATAAAAACACCCTGCTATCCCGGCAATGAAGGCCGCCATAATCAGAAAGATGCTAACTCTTATCAAGGAGATGGTCTTTCCTTGAACCAAATAATCGCCTTCATCTTCCACCTCCAGGTTTGGCGCTAGACTGCCTGCCAGCTCAGGAAGGGATAGGTCACTCCATTGACGATATTCCAGATATAGGAAGGGTTGCGAGTGCCAGCATTGGCGACTGCGATTATATTCCAGCCTGCATCTGAGAACGTGATGATGTTCTTCATTTCGGCCGTGGTCTTGCCTGTCCCGCCATCCGAGGTAGCTTGTCCGCTGGTTTGCGATGTCCCAGAAGGAGTTGCTCACTTAGTGCCATTAGACTCCCACCAGGCCGCCAGCAACACAAACATGTCCAGCACAAGTCACGCTGCCGGTGGAATAGGAGTTGCTCACAGTGCTACCCTTCCCATTAATTCCCACCAGACGACCAGTGAAATCTTCACCGGTCACGCTGCCTGTGGAATAAGAGTTGCTCACAGTGCACCTGAATTCACTCCCACCAGACCGCCGATACCTATATCCGCCAGTCACACTGCCGGTGGAATAGGAGTTGCTCACAGTGGCACGGAATTAAATCCCACCAGACCGCCAACATCTTCATCGCCAGTGACGTTGCCGGTGGAATAGGAGTTGCTCACAGTGCTACTCATTACATCCCACCAGACCGCCGACATGGCATCTTCGCCAGTCACGCTGCTGGTGGAATAGGAATTGCTCACAGCGCCCTCGTTACACTCCCACCAGACCGCCGACATACATCGCCGCCGGTCACTCTGCCTGTGGAATAGGAGTCGCTCACAGTGCCCCTGATTGTGTCCCACCAGACCGCCAACATCGCTGCGGGCAGTTATATTGACGTTGTCGGCAGCCATATGATGCGACTGTTCCACCAGGAGCGAGGTATCCAAACAATCCGACATTGCGAAACAAAACCGAAGTTGAAGCTCAAGTTCGAGATTTTGTGAGCATTGCCATCAAACTCTCCGGCCAGGTAAGGGATGTAGAAGTTGGGCTCACCGGCTAAATCCAGGTCGTTTGTCAATCTGAACTTCAGAGTGTCATTTTGACCGAACGCCAGCAGCTGTTTGAAATCAGTGACATTGTTTATCAGGTAATAACCATTTTCTTGAGAAAGCCTTTCATTGACATCTAAGAACTTATCGTTAGCAAGCCATTGCTCAAAGTCTTCACCAGACAAAGCTCCGATGGTAATTACGTTCTGTCCGTTAATCAGAACCTCATCGTAGTTATAGTAGGAGTTGACCACAAAGCGCTCACTACGATCCCACCAGACCGCCAACATCCAAATCGCCAGTCACATTGCCCATCGTACAGTGGCAGTTGCTCACAAAGCCATCGTTGTATCCCACCAGCGCCCCAACCCAACCCATGCCAGTCACAGTGACATTCATCAGGGCGATATCTTTGATGATCGCCACCTCATGAACGCAACCGAAAAGCCCGACAGCATTATCCTGGTCGGGGCGGTTGATAAACAAGTCACGTATCTCATATTCCTCACCGTCGAGACTGCCTATGAATGGGGCCTCATAAAAAAATCCAATTGGCTGCCAGCCCTTTCCTTCATTGGCTGTCGGGCCCGCCAGTTCCTCATAACCGAGAGTAGAGGCGTCAAGGTCGTTCATCAGTTTATGGTTGCCAGCCAGGTTGTTCCTGACGGCATCCAAATCATACCAGGTCCGTATTTCCAGGTCTTTTGAGGGAGGAGGATTACAACCACACCCTACCATCCCGGCAATTAAAGCCGCGGTAATCAGAAAGATGCTAACTCGTGCTAGGTAGCGATTCAACTTTCCCAACATCTTTAGAATATTATAAGCTAGTTTTGTTAAAATCCTGTTAATTTTAAACATATGTTACAATTTTTTAGAGGATTATGTCGCGCCTATCGCATTGTCGAAGGCGTTGATTTGGCGTCCGCCAATGGGCATATCACTTCGCAGATAAGCATGCTTCCCTGCTTGTATAAGGACCTACTTCCCGATCTGTCATTGCGCGTCCCGATTTGTTGAGACCGAGCAATCTCATATGTGAGACTGGACACCAGGTAAGGACGATAATATAGTAAATGCGGATGTCAAAAATCGGGGGCGAGGTAATACGTCAGTGAAGTATTATATTGGTTGTAGTGGCTGGCATTATGAGCATTGGCGCGGGCTTTATTACCCGCAGGAATTGCCCAGGCCAAAATGGCTCTCATTCTACGCTCAACAATTCGATACTGTAGAGCTTAATAATAGTTTCTACCGTGTGCCCTCAGAGAAAGCCTTCACTAGCTGGCGAGAATCCACGCCCGACAACTTCGTTTTTGCGGTCAAGGTGAGCCGCTTCATCACGCACATAAAAAGGTTGAGGAATTTAGGTTCTGCCGTGGAGAATTTTCTATCCCGGGCTGCTTTTTTGAAAGAAAAACTGGGTCCTTTGCTATATCAACTGCCTCCCAGCATGAAGCGCAACGATGAGCTGTTACAGAATTTCTTATCTACGTTGCCGCCAAAATATCAGCATGTAATTGAATTTCGCCATGAATCCTGGATTGATGAAGCGGTGTTCGATATTCTACAAGGACACAATGTTGGGTTGTGTGTTTTTGACATGCATGGCTTTAGTTGTCCACTCGTCGCTACCAGTGATTTTGCCTATGTCCGTTTTCATGGCAGCGAGGGTCTATATTCCAGTTATTACTCTGATGAACAGCTTGCCCAATGGGCACAAGGAATTGCTCGGCTGGGGCGCAAAGTTAAGGCTAGCTATATCTATTTCAATAACGATGCTATGGCATTTGCGGTCAAGAATGCTATGACGCTGGGGAATTTCCTAAATACTCCTTAACCTTTTGTGCCAGGGCTGAAGTCATGCCTTCCGTCTGGCTGAGCTGCCTCTAGCGAAGCCTCCTTGATACCTTCAACTGAGCCAAACTTTTTGAGTAAAGCCTTTTTTCGCTTTGGGCCGATGCCGTGGATGCTATCCAGAACGGAGGTAATGGCTTCTTTGCGGCGCAACTTGCGATGGTAACTTACAGCGAAGCGATGGGCTTCATCCCTGGCCCTTTGCAGGATATGGAGGGCTGGAGAATCTTTAGCGATTTGAACTGGCTGTGGGTCGCCGGGTATGAATACCTCCTCGTTTTCTTTGGCCAGGCTGGCCATAGGGATAGAGTCTAGCTTTAGTTCTTGCCTCACCTCCAGAGCAGCATTAAGCTGTCCCCTCCCGCCGTCAACGACGATAAGGTCAGGAATGATTCCCCAGGCACCTTCGCCTGTCAGGCCCCGTTTAAATCTGCGCCTCAAGGTCTCTTGAATCATGGCGTAATCGTCGGCGCCGGCCACGGTCTTGATGCGGAAGCGGCGATAATGTGCCGGTTTAGGCCAGCCTTTTTCCAAAACAACCATGCTGGCAACAGCCAGTGTACCCTGAATATTGGAGACATCGTAACACTCTATTCTCCGTGGCATCCTGGGCAGACGCAGTCTGTTTTTTAGCTCCTGTAAGCCGGAGCTTATGACCTCTGCCTTCATCTCCTTGAGTTGGGCTAGTTCCAAACCTCTGGCAGCGTTTTCAGCTACTGTGTCCACCAGCTTCTTCTTGGCTCCCTTCTGTGGCACCTGAAGCTCCACTTTGCTCCCTCGTTGCTGCGAAAGCCATTGCGAAAGTACTGCCGGCTCGTCCACGGGGTGCTGCAACAATATCAGCGATGGGATATATGAGGCCGAGGCATAGTATTGTTTAACAAAACTGGTCATTACCTGCCCGGGAATTCGTCCTGGACGCCTTGCATGATGAAGTGATCCTGGCCGATAAGTTTATTATTGCGAATAGAGAAAAGCTCCACATAAGCCAGTGTTTCATCTTGTGCCAGGCCGATGACGTCTTTTTCCCCCTGTAGTGTTATGGCAATCCTCTGCCCCTCTATGACTTCTTCTATGGCGTTAATCTGGTCGCGTAGCAAGGCTGCCCTTTCAAACTGAAGTTGCTGCGCTGCCGTCTTCATCTTGGTGTCTAATTCGCGGAGAATGAGCTCCTGCTTGCCCTGTAAGAACAAGATAACCTGGTTGATTACTTCAAGATACTCGTCTTTTTCTATGCTCCAATACATGGTCCAAGGCACTGGTGGATGTAGTAATCGAGACAGGGCCGCTTATCTTTGCCGTCGATGTTCTTGCTGCAACTGCGATAAGGGAAGATCTTCTTTATTAACCTCAGAGTCTTGCGCACTGAGCCAGCACTGGCGAAGGGCCCAAAATACCTGGCTCCGTCCTTCTGAAGCCGGCGGGTGATGCAGACGCCAGGCCAATCTTCGCTTATGTCTATCTTGAGGTAGGGGAAAGTCTTGTTATCTTTGAGGCTCGCATTGAACTTGGGAGCATATCTCTTTATCGTGTCGCATTCCAGGATAAGTGCCTCTTGTTCGGAATTGGTAATTACGAACTCGAAATCCTGTATTGTTGCCACCAATCGTTGAATCTTAGATGGCAGGTTAGAAGGAGCGCCGAAATAACTCCTTACCCGACTCTTTAAGCTGGCAGCCTTGCCAACGTAGATAACCTTGCCCTCTTTGTCCTCAAACAGATATACTCCGGGCTTGGCAGGCAAAGCCCTTAGTTTAGCCTCAAGAAGCGGCGAGACTGCTCGGGAACCGTCGGTCGATTCGTTTTTAGATTCACGGGGTTCCCACGAAAATCGCCGGACTTTCGTGAGTGGATTTAATCGCTGTGATTTCACGGCAAATCTATTGTAGCAAGCGGCTCGTATAGAGGCAAAACAACTCGCATTATGTTACAATAGGCGTGATGAAGCTGGATATCGAAGCCTTCCTTCAATATTTGAGCAAGGACAAAGGCTATTCTCAGAATACTTTGGCTGCTTATCGCAATGATTTGACTCAAATGGCAGGCTTTATTACTGCAGAGCAGGCAAAGGGCATAATCACATCCTATGATGAACTTTTGAAGAGCTACTTGCTCAAGCTCAGGGAGAAGAGATACTCCGTGGCCACAACCGCTCGCAAGGTCGCATCAGCCAAATCATTCTTCAAATTTATGGTTGATTCGGGCAGAATGAGGGAAAATCCGGCACAGAATTTGCCCTCGCCTCAAGTCAGGAAGCGTGCCCTTAAGTTCCTATCTCCCTCTGAGTACCAAAAGCTGCTTGCCGAGGCAGCCAAACTATCCACTCCGGAAGCTAAAAGAGATGCAGTAATGTTGGAATTGCTGTATGCTACTGGTTTGCGCATAAGCGAACTGGTATCATTGAACATTGAAAATATTGAGTTGGAACGAAATTGTGTGCGTATTGATTCCAAAAGACAAGTTCCTTTTGACCATCGCCTGAGCCTGATTCTACGGAATTTCCTCAGAAGTGATAGGCTTGATCTATTATATGACGAAAGTGAACAAGCCCTATTTCTTAACCGCCGCGGTAAGAGGTTGACTCGGCAGGGGTTCTGGCAGATTATCAAGGGTTATGCCTCGAGGGCAGAGTTAACTGGCAAGGTTACACCGCAGACTCTGCGCCATAGCTTTGCCAGACGTAAGCTGCAGAATGGCGTTGAGCTGAGTCAACTCCAGCGGCTTTTGGGTCATGCGTATATTTCCAGTACAAGAATATATAAGCAACCTGCACCAAGGAGAGGATAATGCCAAAGAAATCACGACGTGCTAAAGCCAAACATCGAGCTGCAGTGGCGAAGGTGGTACAGGAGGGGCGTTCGCAACAACCAGGGCCGCTATCTGCTGAGATACAGTCGCCGGCTCGGGTATCCCCAAGAGCTCAAGGCCCCAAAGCTCAAGTCCCAAAAGCTCAAGATTTAGCCAGCCGCTATCAATATGTTGTGCCAGAAATGAAGCGCATCGGCATCATTGCCGGTTCCATGATTCTGGTCCTCATAATCCTGTCTTTCGTTCTTGGCTAACGTTGGCGTTCCCCGGTGGTGAACTGTGGCGGATCTAGAGCGGGCCAGGGAAAATCTACTTGAGTATCTCGACCACGAAATCGCTGACAAGCGTGTGGTCGAAGCTATGAAGCATGTTCCCCGCGAGGCTTTTGTATCACCGGAGCAATATGATGCTGCCTATGACGACAGACCCTTGAGCATTGGTTTTGGCCAAACCATCTCCCAGCCCTTTATTGTGGCTCTGATGGTGCAAGCTTTGGAGCTCAACGAGCGTGAACAGGTACTGGAGCTGGGTGCAGGAAGCGGCTATGAAGCAGCGATATTAGCTGAATTAGCTCAAAAAGTGATTACCGTGGAGTGTATACCTGAATTAGCGGAATCGGCTAAGCAAGTTCTGGACAAGCTTGGTTATTCTAACATTGAAGTTCACGTAGCTGGCAAAACCTTGGGTTGGCCAGACGGAGCCCCTTACGATGCTATTATAGTCTCTGCTGGTGCTCCCAGCGTGCCTCAAGTTCTTTTGGAGCAACTAGCTTGGGATGGGCGATTGGTAATCCCTGTGGGTTCCCGATGGCAGCAAGACCTGCTCAAGGTCACTAAGCTCAAGAAAGGTAACAGGATAGAGAACTTGGGTGGATGCTATTTCGTGCCCCTTATTGGTGAAGGTGCTTGGGGGAAGTAGAAAGGGCGGACGGAACTGTAACAGAACTCAGTGGGAAGCATTGACTGTGGAGGGGGCAGGCCATATAATCCACAAATCGGAAATTTCGCGGAAAAGCTAGACTATTGAGACCGTTTGATGATTATCCTGACTCTGAACGATACGAAAGGGAAGGGTCTTCAAGTTTTTCGGTCGCCCACGGCGCATCAGACTGATAGGAATGTCATTAGATGACCTCGATAGCTCGATAGATGATATTATGATGAAGTGACGATGCAGAATAAAAGAATCCTCTTACCAACTCTGCTCTTTATTGTCCTAATCTTCAGCTTTGTTCTTCCTGCCTTGGTAGCAGGAACTTCATCGATGCCTGTATCCATGCTGGATGACTATGCGATTACTCATCTGGAGGCAGATAGCTCCAGCCTTGGTTTGGCAATGGCGCTGAATTTGTCTCAGGGGCAGATAATACCCATGGTCGCTGCTGGTGGCTATCACACGGTGGGGCTTATGGCAGATGGTAGCGTGATCGCCATGGGACTTAATAACTCGGGACAGTGTGGTGTCGGCAGCTGGGTGGGCATCATCAAGGTCGCCGCGGGCGGCTATCACACTGTGGGGCTCAAGTCCAATGGCACAGTGGTTGGTATTGGTAACAATGATTACGGCCAGTGTAATGTTGGCAACTGGACGGGCATCAGCGAGATCGCCGCTGGTGGCTATCACACGTTGGGGCTCGAATCCGATGGCACAGTGGTCGCCTTGGGGAACATCGAGTATGGTCAGTGTAATGTCAGTGGCTGGAAAGACATTGTGCAGGTGGCCGGGGGCGTCTATCACACAGTGGGTCTTAAGTCCAACGGCACCGTGGTAGCCACGGGATATGACGAGTATGGTCAGTGCCATGCCGGTGCCTGGAAGAATATTGTCCAGGTCGCCGCAGGCTACGGTCACACAGTGGGGCTCAGGGCCGATGGCACCGTGGTCGCCTTGGGACGCAACGACTACGGCCAGTGCAATGTCGGCAATTGGACGGACATCATCCAGGTGGCGGCGGGTGCTGATCATACGGTAGGGCTCAAGTCTGACGGCACGGTGGTCGCCACGGGGGACAATGGATATGGTCAGTGTGGTGTCAGTGGCTGGAGAAACGTTGTTCAGGTCGCCGCAGGCTACACTCACACCATGGGATTCAAGGCCGATGGTAGCGTGGTCGCTGTGGGATGGCACTACCAAGGTCAGTGTGATGTCGGTGACTGGACAGACATCATACAGGTCGCCGCAGGCTACGGTCACACGGTTGGAGTTAAGGCCAGTGGCGTGGCAATCGCTGTGGGATACAACAACAACGGCCAGTGTGATGTCGGCGACTGGACAGACGTCGTACAGATCGCCGCAGGTTACAGCCACACAGTGGGGCTTAGAGCCGATGGCACCGTGATCGCCGCGGGATGGAACCAGTTCGGGCAATGCGATGTCGGCAACTGGACGGACATTACTGGAATTGCTGCCGGTGGCCATCATACAGTGGGGCTTAAGGCCGATGGCACTGTGCTCGCCGTAGGGGATAACGACTATGGTCAGTGCGATGTCGGCAACTGGACAAATGTGATCCAGGTGGCTACGGGCTATAGTCACACGGCAGGGCTCAGAGCAGATGGCACTGTGGTCGCCGTGGGAAGTAATGAAATCGGCCAGTGCAATGTTGGCGACTGGACAGACGTCGTGCAGATCACAGTGGGTTGGGGCCACACGGTGGGGCTGAGAGCCGATGGCACCGTGGTCGCCGCGGGATACAACGACTATGGTCAATGCACAGTCAGCGGCTGGACGGATATCAAACGGGTCACTGCAGGCGAATACTATCACACGATAGCCGGAGGCTACGGCCATACAGTTGGAGTTAGGGCAGGCGGGACCGTGGTTACGGTGGGACATAACGACGACGGACAATGCAATACTTATGGTTGGACAGACGTCGTCGGGGTGGCAGCAGGCAACTATCACACGGTGGGGCTCAGGTCTGATGGCACCGTGCTCGCCGCAGGCTTGGAAGTCGAACTTGCGAAATGGAATTTGGGCAATGCGACACTGTACCTTATCACCTCTAGCACCATTGGCGGTGAGGTAACTCGACCCGGGGAGGGGACCTTCCCCTATTACCCCGGTAGAAGGCTCAATTTGACAGCCAAGCCCGAGAAGGGCTACCGCTTTGTCAGCTGGACTGGCGATGTAGACACCATTGACAATGTTAATGCTGCACAAACTGCCATTACTATGAACGATGAATATTCCATAACGGCTAACTTTGAGACGGGACAGCCTGTCAATTGGGCTCTAATTGGGGGGATTGTAGGCGCAGTGGCAATAGTGGGACTGGTGATTTTCTTTGTGCCTAGAAAGAAAGGTGTCCAGAGAGAAGGACGCGGAAAGAAAGGTGCCCGGACCAAAAGACGCTGAACCTAGCTTTTTCTCGGTTGCTACATTCTGTTTTGAGAATATAGAGAGCTGTTGATGTCTGTCGGAAGATCACTTGCAGAGTCAGCTAACGGAGGTGAACATGGATTTTAACTTGAGTCGAGAGCATGAGCTGCTGAGGAATATGGTAAAGGAATTTGCTAACAGTGAACTGGCACCTCGTGCTTTGGAACTGGACAATAAAGGTGAGTTTTTCTGGGAACAGGTGAGAAGGTCAGGGCAGTTGGGTCTCATTGGGGTAATAAACTCTAAAGAGTATGGTGGCACGGCTATGGGTCATCTGGCCCGGATGATTATCATCGAGGAAATCTCGCGAGTCTATCCACCGATGGGCTTCTTTCATCAGACGGGCAATCTGTTAATGTACGCCATAGAGACATTTGGCAATGACCAGCAGAAGAAAAAGTATTTGCCTGCCCTCTGTAAAGGTGAAAAGGTGAGTGCTTTTGCCCTGACTGAGGCTAGCGGTGGTTCTGACCCAGCCAATATGCAAACCGAAGCTACTCTGGAGGGCAACTATTACGTCGCTAATGGTAGAAAGTCCTGGATCACTGCAGTCGACCCAGCAGAGGTTGTGGGCTTTGTTGCCAAAACCGGGGATAAGTTCAGCGCATTTATCGTGGAAAAGGGCACACCTGGCTTTGAGGTCACCCGGAGGGAGGAAACCATAGGACTGCGTTCTCTGCCGGTTAACGAATTTGCTCTGACCAACTGCCGC
>CAVSBM010000009.1:0-14166 GCA_963726175.1 uncultured Chloroflexia bacterium
GTACAATACCTTATCGGGCTTTGGTGGTGGCTTCGGTATTTCACTCTTGATTATGTCCAGAAAACTTTTATATGGGAAATCTATCTTGGCTCTTTCAGCGGGAGTCTTACCCCTCAGAGCCTCATGCGGTTTCAAAAAGTTGTAGTAAGCGAGAAAGCCTTTTGAGAACTCAATCAGACTGGCCAATATCCCGAAACGCTTTCATAACCTTTGTCCGCTCTTTGAGCGTCTCATGGAAGCGTTCTACCCTGCTTGCGCTTTCGGTAGCTAGTTTGAAGGGTGAGCCTTGCAGATGCTCGGTGTACCCGCCAAGAGCGGTAAATATACCATCGGGGTACGCCTTCATTTGGTCAGTTAGAATGACCTTGGGCGGCTTGCCAGCGCGCTTAACGGCATCCTGTACTAACCCTCTTGGCATCCTCTGTGGTGCGGGTGAGCGATACCCTAGAGGCAAGTAGAAAGCGGGTGTCAGTGTGTATGATGTCCCAGAACCAGACCTTGACACCTTTATCCAAGTCAACCATCGTCTCATCGGCAATCCATTTATCACTGACTTTAGGCTTGAGTTTGTCAAAGTGCCTTACTGCCTTGCTGGTGTACTTCTCAATCCAGTTAAAGACTACGGATTTGGAAGGGTAATATCCTGTTTCTTGGCGTATATGATTTCGTATGTCTGTAATACAACTACCCGTGTAGTACATATGCAGGGTACTTGAAATATTGCTTGCTGATACCTTCATGTGGAAGGGAGCATTATCGGCTTTGAACTTGCGTTTGCAAACGTGGCATAGATAAGGCTGTTTGCCAGACTGAGAGCCACCCTTCACTACGTCGGTAGAACCGCAGTGCTTGCAAACTATTTGAAGTCCTGTGCTTGATATTACCCTCCAATAATTATATCATATAACTTAGTTAGAAATTATAAGGATCGGCTGGACTATACTTTCAGAAAGGAGAAAAATTATGAGTCATCAATTAGGTATTCCTAAAGCAGCGCTGAACTCGCTCATCCAAATGGTGGACCACAACGCCCAAATCAAGCCGGGTATGGAGGTTGTCATCCTGGCCCACATCGACGGCCTCTATGGCAGCAACAACCTGGTCGATGAGCAGGCCGTCAGCTGGGCCCAGGCTGTGGTTCAGTCGCGCGGCGCCAACTGCTCGATCCTCTGGATCGACGAGATTATGAAGGTCCACGAGTGGCGCATGCCGCCCGTCGCCAAGGGCGCCATTACCGAGGCCAATGTGCTGATCAATACCTCCCTCGACCTGGCCATCGAAGAGGTCGCCGAGTTCCGGAAGTACATTGAAGACGGCGAAGACCTGGTATGTGCGCATGTTTCCCGTCACCGCCCCGCTCCTGATGACCGAGTGGGCCCAGACGCCGCACGAGCTCGTGACCATGATCCGCCACGTGAGCTCCAATCCTTTCATGACCCACATGGCCAAGTTTGTCATGACCGACCCCAACGGCACGCAGCTCGAAGGCTACACGCTCGATCCGGTGCAGCGCCCCGGCATCCCCGGCATGCCTTATAATTCCTGGCGCAGGGATGCGAGCCACTACCTGCCCTGGCCCGAGTGGGTCCACCCGCCGATCAACTGCAAGGACGTCAACGGCGTCTTCTTCTTCGACTGCATGCTCCCCTGGTGGTCGCGCTATATCGGCATCGACCCGTCCTGGAAGGATCCGGTCCGCGTGGATGTCAAGGACAGCCGCATGGTCAAGATTTCTGGCGGCAAGGAAGCCGACGCGATAAATCGCTTCCTGAAGGTCATGGAAGAGAAGGTCGGCGACGGCATGCGGAAGTTCGATACCTTCCACTTCGGCATCCACCCGAACGCGAAGGTGGAGGACTGGCAGTGCCCGAACGCGATCTATAAGCGGATAATCGACCACTCGCACCACTCGAACGTGCACTGGCACATCGGCTCGGCGCCGGCCAATGAGAAGTATAACTACTATCCGCACATCACCGCAGACATCCGCAACGCCACCCTCAAGGTCAACGACACGCTTGTCTACGATAAGGGCTACCTCTGCTGCCTGCAGGATCCGGAAGTGCTCAAGGTCGCTGCCAAGTACCCGGATCTTCCTGGCATACCTGAAAAACTCTAGGAAATCTAACGATAAAAAGGAGAAAAGACATGAGCAAAGGAGAAAAAGCTGATTGCGTACGTTGGGTGCAATCACGTTGCTAATTTTGAGGGTGGAGGCATCTCGGTCTTCGAAGTGAGCGAGGATGGAAGCAGCATCACCCCTTACCGGCAGTGTGAAGGATATGCCGAAGAGGGCAGGGTATCTCGCCTATGCACCAAAATCGAAAGTCCTCTATGCGGTTGACGAAAGGAAAACCGATGGACGAGGACCTAAGAAACCGGCCTCGTGCGTATTATCGTTTAAGGTAGATCCGGAGTCCGGAAAGTTGACCTTTCTGAACAAGCAACCGTACTGTAGGAGCGATGCCGGCCTCTATCACCGTGGACGAAGAAAAGAAACTCCTCTTCACCGCGAACCATGGCTTCTTCGATCATGTGGTAAAAGCGGTCGAAACTGCTGATGGCAAGTGGGTGGAGAAGTTCGTATATGACGATTCGACAGTAGTCCAGTACGGTATTGCCAAGGACGGTTCCATCAGCGACGTTCAAGACGTGTTTGTATTAACCGGATATGGCACGGATCCGAACAGTTCCCCGCAGGGCGGAGGCCACGCGCAGGCCAGTCCTCACGCGCACATCGTCGTGGTGGACCCTTCAGGAAAGTTCCTGGTGGTGTGCGAAAAGGCGGGGGAGCGGGTCTACGTCTTCCGGGTCGGGGTGAAAACTGGAGCTCGCCTCCGTTTACCAGTGCCCGGCGGGAACCGGTCCCAGGCATTGCTGCGTTTGATAAGAAAGGCCGCATGTTCATGACGTGCGAGTTCTCTTCTGAACTCTGGTCCTTCAACTTCGATGCTTCCTCCGGGGCGTTGCGGTTCATCGACAAGCAATCGACGCTTTCTGGGTTCAAGGGACGTAACGAGCCGGCCACCCTGCAAGTGCATCCGAATGGCCGATTCGTGTATATGAACAACCGGGGTAGAAGATACATCGTCTGGTTCAGTATCTCTCCGGATGGTCATCTCAAGAAGGCGGGACGGGTTTCGGTAAGTAAATCTGAGGATCCTAAAGAGGCAACACGCTGTATGACGCTTTCGCCCTGACGGCGCGTTCTTGCTCGTCCCGGATCGCCCGGCGGATGTGATACGGTCATATGCAGTAGATGCAAATAATGGAAGCCTGAAGGCCCTGACGGAAGTTCCAGTTCCCAACCCGGTCTTCATCCTATTTGTCGAACTCTAACCGGCCTGACCACATCATATTTTGAAATAGGAGGAAATTGCTGATGATAATTGACACTAACATGCACTGGTTGCCGGAAAATCTATTCGATGATGAGGCTCTGCTGGAGTCTTTCCTCAATGTGGTCCCGAGACAGTATGGCATTCATGCCAAGCTTGCACCGATTCCAGACAAGAATCTCAGGCAGATTGTAATTGAACAACCAAAGGGCTGCGAAATACTGAACTATGCAGAAAACCAGTATTGTTGTGAGGAACAAATCAAGGATATGAACCAGGCTGGGATTGATAAGGGTATACTAAGGATACCCTGCTGGCAGGAGTGGCTTGACCTGGAAACCTGTAAGAAGCTGAACGACGGTCTGGCAAAGCAGCTGAAAGCTAATCCTGGCAGGTTCATAGCTCTTGCGATCGTTCCGCCGTGGGGCACCAAAGACAGCCTGAAAGAACTGGAAAGGTGCATAAAACAGCTCGGATTTAGCGGTGTTCAGATGGCGGCGCATTACGGGAACTTGTATCTGGATGAAGAGGAATTCAGGCCGCATTTCAAGAAGATTCATGAGATGAATATACCGGTTGTGGTACATCATACGCCCCTGCCGGTCGACTTCGCGTCTCTATGTAAGTACACCAATCTACGTCGGCAATATGGACGGTGTGTAGCTCAGGCTACAGCTGTGGGTAGAGAACTATTCAGCGGTATGTTTGATGAGTTTCCCAATCTCAAGTTGATTCATTCAATGCTGGGTGGCGGGTTTTTTGCCTATAGCAATATGCTGGCTCCCAAGATTACAGGAAAAGATGCTGTAGAAAGATTCCACCCGCAAGCCGAAAAAATCGGCCAGTATCTGAGAAACAACATTTACTATGATACTTCTGGTTCTGTACAGTGGGGCAAGATCCAAGAGGAATGCGCAGTAAAAGTACTGGGTGCCGATCATATTCTGTACGGAAGCTCCTATCCTATAAGGCGTGACTGGTTCTTCCAGGGTGTTGACTTTGTTAAGAAGCTGGACATTGATGAGGAATCCAAATCGCTAATCCTGAGCAAGAACGCTATCCGACTATTCAATATCAAGTAGTAGATTTACTTCTGTTTCCTCGGTCTGCTATTACGAATTGGCGTGAGAGCACGGGGGAGGCCCTCCGGCTCTCAGTTTGTGGCGGTCTTGCGTTGGGCGGCTGGACAGTCTAAATACTTTTTTGAAGGGGACATATGTTCAAGGTCTGTACGAATTGCATAATTTGAGGTTAATTGCTAAAATAACATCCTCCGGAATGCCTATCAAGAAAATCCGGCGTGGAACGCGTGACGCCTCGAAAGCCATACTGACAAGGCGGAACTGCTATTTCAACGGTCAATGGGTTAATACCCCTATCTATGATGGACAAGAGCTTCGTGGGGGGCAATATTATTCCCGGCAGGGCCATCATTGAAGAACCCACAACCACAACCGTAATACCGGCAGGCCATAGCTGCCGTGTTGATGAGTTCGGGAATTTCTTGATTATTAGAAAGGAATGAGTTAATATTAGAGGTTTTCTCTGGGAGTAAAGTAACACGCAGGTTTTTCCAGAGAAATGTTGTCAATTCCCCCTCCTTTGGGAAGACCAAACTATGGCAAAAGCTGGTGGTAGCTGAAATAGAATGAAGATGCTCGGTTGCAACAGGCAAATCTGTGCAGGGATTTCTTCTTGCCAACTACGGCATCTTAACAACCTCTTAACATTTATCTGCTATAATTAGTTATAAGTGGTGGCGTTCTTTTTCCGCCAATTTGCTTGTTCTCCCGCTACCTAAGGGGGGCTGAGGCGGCAGCCCGAAACTGAGGAGCTGACTTTCAAGGAGGTGAAACCCAGCACAAGGATTATTGAAGTTCAAGAGAACCGAGAGAATCAAATAACTAAGAAAAGGAGGAAATAGTTTTGAAAAAGTTACTTTTTATCTCGTTAGCAGCGATCCTGGCTTTGAGTGTCGGCCTGGTCGGCTGTAGTGCCCCTACTCAGTACACTCTCACTACCGCCAGTGCCGCCGGAGGGTCAGTCTTTCCTGCCGCGGGGGATCATAGCTATTCCACAGGGCAGGTGGTCGACATAAAGGCGACTCCGGCAAGTGACAACTACCAGTTCGTTAACTGGACCGGCGATGTGAGCACCGTCGCGGATGTTACTAAGGCCACCACGACAATCACCATGAACGGTGACTACTCCATAACGGCCAACTTTGAGTCCAAGCCCTGGACCTCCACGATAACGTTGACACTCCATGTGACTGCACCTTCCACAGCTTCTTTATGGGAGTATGTTTATAAGCCGTGGGTAGGAAATGTGTCGGCGGCTACCGGCGCTCACGGTGGGAAGTTCAAAATCGACGTTACTTTCGGTTCCGAGCCTTGGGACGAGACCGTGGGCTTGGAGGCCATAGGCTCAGGTGTTTCCGACATTGGCCAGCTAAATGGCGACCAGTTCAAATTGGGAACCATTGGCTATATACCTTTCTTGTGGAACATGGAGCAGTGCGCATATGCTACATTCAACCTCTTCAACACAGAGGTTGCAACGTGGGACAAATTTGGGGAATTGGATGATGTCAAGGTCTTGCTTAGCAGTCCGTTGCAGCCCGCCCAATGGTGGGGCAACGCTAATGTCACGAAGCTAGCGGACCTTTCGGGTAAGCTGGTCCGTGCTGAAGATCCGGAAGTTCCCACGATTGATGCCCTCGGGGCAACCCCGGTCACAGGAATAGAGGCCGGCGAGATGGCGGGGGCTCTGCAGTTGGGAACTATCCAGGGCTGCTTCTTCACCTATTCCGGAGGTGGCTTTTGCATTCGGCTTAAAAGATGTATGTCAATACATCACTCAGGTGAACTTGTTCCCCAGGATCTATGTGCTAGCCATGAATAAAGCCAAGTATGACGGTCTACCCGCTGAGGCCAAGACGGTACTCGACTCATTCTGCACAGCGGCCTGGTCTGTAAATCTTGCTAAAGCCCATGATGCGGCCCAGAATTGGAGCCAAGGGCTATATACAAAATGTGCCGCCCAAAAGATCCATCTACGTCCTTCCGGACGCAGAACTCGCCAATTGGAAAACTGCTACCGCGGGTGTCAAGGACATCTGGATAGCCAGCATGAATGGTTTAGGTTTTGAGGGGCAGGCTATGTATAACCGGGCCCTAGCGCTTATTGCGCGACACCGCCATAAGACAACGCAATCGGAAAGCTCTTCCAGAAAACCCGAAGAGCTTTCCGGTTTGTGAGCCTGGTACTACGGGTTGGTGGTAGAGCCGGGGCAGGGAGCCCCGGCTCTCCATTTATGGGAGCCTTACTTCAAGTAGCTGCAAACATGGGGGCTGACATCTTACAGCAGGAAACCCTGATCGAGCATGATTTCACATAAAAGAAGCTGCCAGATTATAATGACTCCGTGGTGCATCCATGTGCGTGAGCGAGCTCATGGCCTTGGCAAATTTTGCCAGACTTGTAGCTATAATTGCTGATAACTATACGTGAACCATGTAAATCTTGAAGAGTCACTACTGGAAGAGAGGAGGACAATCTATGCCGGAGCAAGTCTTTACAAACTGCACGGTCGGGGGACCGATCTCTGTTTATGTTAAAGATGGCAAAATTGTCAGAGTTCGTCCCATCGTAATAGACGAAAAGGATTTCAAACCCTGGACAATCGAAGCGAAAGGCAAGAAATTTTCGCCGCCTAGGCAGGTAAACTGGCATCTTATGTTGCAACCGAAAGGACAAGGGTATATTCCGACGAGCGGATAAAGTACCCGATGAAGAGAGTCGACTTTGATCCCAAAAGCGGTAATAGAAATACTGAGAATAGGGGCAGGTCAGCTTATGTGCGCATCAGTTGGGATGAGGCTCTTGATATTGTCGCTGCTGAAATGAAACGGATAGTACAAAGCTACGGACCTGAAGCCATTACCGGTATTGTTTCATCCCATCATAACTGGGGGACGGTAAATTATAAGACGGGTCCCTTTTATCGTTTTATGAACAGACTTGGTTTTACTTTTATATTTGATAATCCGGATAGCTGGGAGGGTTTTCACTGGGGTGCGGTGCATGCCTATGGCTTTTACTGGAGACTGGGCTGTCCTGAGCCATATGATCTGCTTGAAGATACATTGAAAAATGCTGAAATGGTAGTTTACTGGGCGAGTGATCCTTATGCGTCCTGGGGAACCTATTGCGGTGGCGAATCCCAGATATGGAGGCTCTGGACCAGGGAAGCAGGTATCAAGCAGGTGTTTATTGATCCATTCTGCAATTATACTGCGGCAACTATTGGAGATCGATGGATTGCTCCTAAAGTTGGAACCGATTCAGCACTGGCTCTGGCTATTGCCTATGTTTGGTTGAAGGATGATACATATGATAAGAAGTATTTGGAAACACATACCATAGGCTTTGAACAGTTCAGGGATTATGTTCTGGGCAAAGAAGATAAGAAACCCAAGACGCCGAAGTGGGCCGAAAAAATCTGCGGCGTTCCGGCGCGGCATATTACAGCATTAGCCAGGGAATGGGCATCAAAGAGGACGGTGCTCTCCTGTGGAGTGAGGGGTGGGTTTGGTGGTGCAATACGTCTGGCATATGGTCATGAGTGGGCGCGCCTCGCGGTATTTCTCCAGGCAATGCAGGGCTTGGGCAAGCCGGGGGTTAGCTTGTGGGGGAGCGGCATGGGAGCACCTTTTAATGGCAATTTCTTCTTCCCGGGTTATGCAGATGCTGATGGCAAATTCCTACTACGGGTGCTGCGGATAAGAAGATTAGTAATCCCGTGCAGCAGCGGCTTTATCGTTTATTGTTCCCTGAAGCAATTTTGAACCCGCCTGTAGAGTGGCGTGGTGAGGGTTTCTGTGGCAATTCGATTGAGCAACAGTTTAAGCCATATAAGTATCCATTGCCAGGGAAATCAGAAGTGAAAATGTTCTATCGCTATGGAGGCTCGTTTATCGGCACCATGACCGAAACTAATAAATGGGTGATGGCATATCAGAGTCCTAAATTGGAATTTGTTGTTAACCAGGATTGCTGGTGGGGTAGTGAGACCAGGTTTGCTGATATTATCCTGCCAGCGTGCACAAATCTGGAGAGGGATGACATTGCTGAATTTGCCAGTCCCGGTGGCTACTCTACACATGGAAGTAGCGGCTGTAATTATAGGATTATCGTCCGACAGAAGAAATGCATTGAGCCGCTTTTTGAATCCAAGTCCGATTACGATATATTCACTCTCCTTGCAGAGAGACTTGGTTTCAAAGATGACTTCACCGATGGTGGTAAGACAATGCTGGACTGGGTGAAGAGATATTTTGAAATATCCGACTTGCCCAAGTATATATCCTGGGAGGAATTCAACCGGAAAGGCTATTATGTGGTACCGCTGCCTGATAATTACAAACCCACTCCGGCATTGCGGTGGTTCTACGAGGGCAGAACCGTGTGATACACCTGACTATCTAAATCCCAAGAGAAATACGGAAAAGGGTAAGGAGCTGGGTACCTATAGCGGTAAGATAGAGTTTGTTTCTCAGAGTCTTGATGCAGCATTTGCCTGATGATAAGGAACGACCTCCAATGCCTCGTTATATCCCGAGCTGGGAGGGACCAAATTCGCCGCTGGCCAAGAAGTATCCGCTGCAGCTATTGTCACCCCATCCCAGGTATTCTTTCCATACCCATTATGATACCCATACTCCCTGGCTAGAGGATATCCCTGGCCATCGTATTAAGAAGGATGGTTACAGTTATTGGGTAGCCAGAATACATCCGCGCGATGCTGAACCTCGAGGTATAAAACAGGGTGATATTGTCAAGTTGTACAATGATCGTGGAGCGGTATTGTGTATAGCTCAGGTAACCGAGCGCTGTAAGCCAGGTGTTATCCACAGCTACTGTTCATCAATTAAATATGATCCTATGGAACCGGGAAAAGCTTATTCTATTGATAAGGGTGGTTGTGTCAATTTGCTTACTTCAGCGCGTATGCTGTCCAAAAATGCTCCGGGAATGGCACCTAACTCTTGCTTGATAGAAGTCGAGAAGTGGGAGGCATAGTACAAAATGGTCAAGAAATATGGAATGATAATGGATGTCACCAGGTGTAACGGCTGCTATAACTGTTTTCTGTCCTGCCGCGACGAATATTGTGGTAATGACTATCCAGGATATTCTGCGGCACAACCATATAGCGGGCAATTCTGGATGAAAATAATTGAGAAAGAACGTGGACAGTATCCAAAGGTGAAAGTCGCCTATACTGTCATACCCTGTATGCAGTGCGAGAAGCCCAGTTGCGTTGATGCATCATTGAATAAAGCGGTTTATCAGAGACCAGATGGTATAGTCATTATAGATCCAGATAAGGCGCAGGGACAGAAAGAGGTAGTTGCTGCCTGTCCATATCGAGTGATTTACTGGAACGAGGAGAAGAAGCTGCCTCAAAAATGCACGTTTTGTGCTCACCTCTTAGATAAGGGCTGGAAAGAGCCGAGATGTGTAGAATCCTGCCCTACAAAGGCGCTTGTTTTTGGCGATCTCAATGATCCTGATAGCGAGATATCAAAAATAATAGCGACTGCGAAAGGCAAGCTGGAGGTTTTGCATCCTGAATACGGACTGATGCCAAAAGTTCAATATATTGGAATACCAAAGCGGTTTATTGCTGGAGAAGTAGTTTTCCGTGATAAGAAGGATGAGTGTGCTGCGGGTGTGAAGGTGACATTGTCCAGCAAAGGTAATGCAGACAAAGTGGCAAAGACAGATAATTACGGGGATTTTGAGTTTGAGGGATTGGATGCGGATAAAGATTATACGGTCTCGATTGAACATAGTGGTTATAGTGCTAAGAAGGTAAAGGTTAAGACCAACATCGATACTTATTTAGGTGAGATATTACTAGGCAAAATAACGGCAAAAAACAAATAGCACTTTACTTATTGATTAAAGAAGAGTAATATTCTCTATAGCCATTTTGGAACGAGGAATCTGCAAGCCTTGATTTCTATCTCAATTCAGCCTATGAGTTTGGTTGCCTCGTGACTAGATGATGGAGCAAAGGAGGAGGCTTTTAAGCCCATAAAACTATTGTTTCATACTGAGCGTTATATTTCATTGAGCAAATAAATAATAAAGGAGGAAATAAATGGCTCAAAAGTTCTATGATCTAACTCAACCCTTCTATTCTGGAATCCCACTCTGGCCCTGGCCCGTAATGTATGATACGGAAGTTACCAGGGTCACCTTCCCCGAGTTCGCCACATTTCCCGGTGACCCGAAGAAAGGCCGCGTCAACAAGATGACCACCGTCATCAAGACCAAGATGCATGCCTCCACCCACATGGATGCCCCATTGCATGTTCTCGAGGGCGGTTTGACCGTTGATAAGATACCCCTGTCAAGCTGCTATGGCGAGGGCGTTATCGTTGATATGAGATACATGAAGAAGTGGGATGTAATTGGCAAGAAAGACCTGGATAACGCCAAACCCAAGATCAAGAAAGGCGATTTCGTCGTCATCAACACCGGCTGGCACAAATATTTCCCGACTTATGGTTATGTTTTCTTCAATCATTTCCCCGGCTGCTACACCGAGGCGGCAGAATGGTTTGTTGAGCATGAAATTAAAGCTCTGGCTGTCGATGGTGGTGCTACTGATCATCCTTGCGCTCATACTCCGCTTTACAAGTGGAACCCCAACTTAAGGGATGAGTACATGGCGGAAAGGGGCGAAGACCCGGACAAAGTGTTCCCCATCTACGAGCCTACCCATCTGGCTTTGGCGCAGAATGGCATTCCCGGCATTGAGATCGCCGGCGGTCAAATTGATGAAGTCACCGGCAAGCGCTGCACGCTGGCTTGCTTTCCGCTCCGTTTCCAGGGTGGAGAAGCTTCACTGGTTCGATTAGTTGCCATTGTAGATGAATAGTAGTCAGCGATCGGTAGCGATTACGTTAGTTGAAGGAGCTAGAATACCATGTCTGATATGTTTAGTCTTGAAGGTAAGGTTGCTGTAATAGTTGGAGGTGCCGGGGGCATTGGCGAAATTCTAGCAATGGGATTAGCCAAGCAGGGCGCAAAGGTAGCCCTTGCTGACCTGGCCTTTGACAAATGCGAGCAAATCGCCAAGAAGATTCAGACCGAATCGAAGAAGGAAACTGCTGCTTTCAAAGTGGACCTTACTGATGAAAAAGCGGTGGCACAGTTAGCCAAGGATGTCGTCGCCAAATTCAAGGTTGTTGACATACTGGTGAATGCCCAGGGTTTGAATTTCAAGCATTCTGGAACCGAGTTTCCTGCAGATGTCTGGGATAAGCTGTTCGCGGTAAATGTGAAAAGCGTCATGCTCACCTGTCGCGAATTCGGCAAAATCATGATTGCCCAGAAGAAGGGTGGCAAAGTCATTAACATGTCTTCGGTCAGAGGTATTAGGGCGACGTTGTGGGAAGGTAATGAAGGTTATTGTGGCACCAAGGGTGCCGTGGATATGATTACCAGGTCATTAGCTTCTGAATGGGCGCAGCACAAGATCAACGTCAATGCAATTGCGCCTTCCACGATACGTACTCCACTTGCTGAAAGGACTCTTAGCGATCCTGAGCGTTTAGCGAGATACATGGCCAATGTTCCCTTGAAGCGCGTAGGCGAACCAGCAGATTTAGTTGGTGTTTGCATATTCTTGGCTTCTTCTGCTTCAGATTTTGTTACTGGTCAGATAATTTATCTTGATGGCGGGCTTACTGCTATCGGTTAGACGCGAGATATTAGTAAAAACAAGCCCTTAGCCTTTATGGTGGACTGAGATCAGTAGGATACCAGATTGGTATTACCAGGAATTTGATAATTACGAATAGGGGCGCAGAAACCGCGCCCCTATTGTTTCATCTCATTGTGGCCTTCCCATTCCGGGATTCATTAGCTCGCTAGAATTGTCGTGCCGCTGTTGCCCATGAGGCCATAGGTCTGGGCCATAGCCACTTTTGGTTTCTTCACCTGGCGCTCGCGGCATCTTCCTCTGAGCTGATTTGCGCATTCGATAACCTGCCAGATTGCTGGAGCTGACAGCGCCTCACCATGTGAAGAAAATCCACCGCTGGGGTTGACCGCCACTTTGCCGCCGATTTTGGTCTCACCGCCCCGCAGCATCTTATCTGCTTCCCCCTCTTTACAGAACCCGCATACTTCCAGATAAACCAGGTAATGCCAGGAGCTATTGTCGGGCAGTTCCAGCACGTCAACGTCCTCAGGGCCGATGCCGGCTTTTTCATAGGCCTGGCGTGAAGCAGAGTAGCTTTCGCTTAGCATGGGGGCTTCAGGAACTGCCGGGCAAGACAAAGCAGAAATACGTATGGTCGGGTCGCCATACATAGGGCTGCCCATAGTGGTGGCGTTGATCTTCACCGGCTTGTCGGCTCTATTGATCAATTCCTTGTCAGCCGTAACAATAACAGCTGCGGCACCGGTACTCACCGGGCAAATCTCATATAGTCTTAGAGGATCACAAACATAGGCAGATTTCAGCACTTCGTCCAAGGTGTAAGCCTTCTTGAACCGAGCGTCCGGATTCTTGGATCCATACTCACTCATCAGGACCTTCACCTGTTCCAGATCCTCTTCGGTAGTGTGGTATCTAGCCATTCTCTTCCTGCATTCCAGCGCCCAGTAAACAGGATTAGGCATAGCGGTCATTTTCCATCTGATCACGTCCCTATCCTGACCGCGTTGTCCGATTTGGCAGTCAAAAAACCTTGGGCGATACGTCGGCGCCAAAGGCCAGGGCAGTGTCGGTCTCGCCGGCAGCGACACTGTTGTACGCCATTCTAATGGCTGCAGAGCCGTAGCACAGGCGTTATAGACATTGACCACCGGCACGCCGGTTTCGCCGAAAATGCTTTCCAGATACTGGCCGGACAGATGGCCAGCGTTACCGCCGTAAATAAAAATCCCGGCCATAATTGCCTGGATTTTCTTCCACTCGATGTCTGCGTCTTTCAGAGCGGCGCCAACAGCCACTGCCGCGAAATCGGCAAATACTTTCTAGAGAAACCCTCCCAGGGGTGTATCCCGGTTCCGATAATATATACGTCTCTCATTTTAATTATCCTCTCTTATAGTTTTTGCAATATCTATCACTTAACAGCACGAAACGCCCAGGTTACCACTTCCTGTTTTTCTTCATTGGTAAACATCGTAAGAGTGGTTGTCTCCATTTCCATCCCCAGTTTGAGAGATTTCAGATCAGTATCTGTGATGATACCGGCAACCTGAATCTTTTCATTTTCAAACTCAACTAGACCGACGCCGTATGGGGTAATATTTTTCTCCGTTTTTTAAAGGGTGGGGGACAGGGATAATACTGAACAGTATAGCTTGCCAGCTTGCCCTTATTGGGAAGCAAGACATCTTCTACACCCTCTCTTGAACAGCCGGGGCGATGCTGATAATGCTCCTTTGGAAAGAAGTAAGTTCCGCAGGAGTTGCATTTTGCGCTGATCAACCTGACTTCACCGGTTGACCAGTCTACTAAATTCGGTATCCGAGCCACCATATTCTTCATGTTTCCCATTCTGTTTTTCCTCCTCGTTGATATATAAAAGAATGCTGCTAGCGACCGACAAATTTCGCAGTTCTTTTACCCAGGAAAGCATTGACGCCTTCCGCCTTGTCTTCGAGGCTCAAAGCAAGGCTGTAGAGTTCATACTCATATTTCAGGCCGCTTTCCAGATTTGTCTGCATGCCACGGTTGATAGCAGTCTTGGCCAATTTCAGGGCCGCAGCGCTCTTAGTGGCGATTTTCTTGGCC
>CAVSBM010000010.1:0-220644 GCA_963726175.1 uncultured Chloroflexia bacterium
CAGGAGTTACTTCCATAGTTCATAACTCCCCTGGCCCCTCTTACCTTAAGAGGGGACTTTTGCCGTTCTCATCTTTGTGCTCCTCTGAGTAGGGCTCCTGGGGGGATCCCCGTAGGCACCGTAGCCCCTCTCGCCCTAAGGGGGGATCTTGCAACTCCACGTGCTCCCCTTAGCCCAATAAAACGGGGTGACGAAGATTCTCGATAGACTATCTCGCTGCAATTATGGTGCCGAGGGGGAGATTTGAACTCCCACGGGCTTTCGCCCACCACCCCCTCAAGATGGCGTGTCTGCCTATTCCACCACCTCGGCATGACGGCCCTCAGAAGTCTCATTTCTCGGGGGATCCCGAATTTATCTTTTCTGGCAGGGGCGGCAGGACTCGAACCCGCGACCTGCGGTTTTGGAGACCGCTGCTCTAGCCAAACTGAGCTACGCCCCTGAATCAGCGTAATTATATCAAAAATACCCCTGGGGCGACTCGAACGCCCGACACGCGGTTTAGGAAACCGCTGCTCTATCCATCTGAGCTACAGGGGCACGCTATTACCACAACCTTCGCTGTGGCACGATCTCTGACAAACCTCCAATTGTTATGTCAACCAAAGCCTTAACTGCATTCACCTGCAGACCCTTCGGTACCTTGACTTGCCGAAGGGTATTTCAGTCAGGTCTCCAAAATTCTATGGTGGAGATAGGGGGATTCGAACCCCCGACCCCTGCGATGCGAACGCAGTGCTCTCCCAGCTGAGCTATATCCCCGAATTCAATTTTAGCAATACCCCAGGTCGCGGTCAATTCGGCTGCTCTGATTTGCTTCAGACACATGAGTGACAATCTGGCTGTTCGTAACATTGCTTAGTAACCTCAGTGTCATTGTGAGCCTCAACTTGTGGCGGCATGCCAATCTCATGGCACAGCTGGAGCCTACTGCGGTTACACTAACGAACGTTACTTAGGAGATTGCTTCGTCGCCCTTCTGCACAATGGCTCCCCGCAGTGACAGCAACGGAGTGCCGCTAGGTAGCCGATAGGCCTGCTCCTTGCTCTTGCCTCATAACACTGCTATACTGACCCAAGGCTATGGTCTACGAAATTGTCATCGGGCTAGAGGTTCACATTCAGCTACTAACCAGGAGTAAGATGTTCTGCAGGTGTAGCACTGACTACGCCAGCACTCCTCCCAATACCCACGTCTGCCCCGTTTGCCTGGCTATGCCAGGGGTCCTCCCCGTCATCAATGAAAAGGCGATAGAATATACGGTGATGACTGCCCTGGCTTTGAACTGCACCATCCCCGAATATACCAAGTTTGACCGCAAGAACTACTTCTACCCCGACCTCATGAAGGGCTATCAGATTTCCCAGTATGATGCTCCCATCGGCAAGAAAGGTTGGCTGAGTATTGGCAGTAATGGTAGCAAGAAAAGAGTCAATATCACCAGAGTGCATCTAGAAGAAGATACCGCTAAGTTGTTGCACAGGGGAGATCACAGTCTGATAGACGTTAACCGCTCAGGGGTGCCCTTGATGGAGGTTGTGAGCGAGCCGGAGATAAGCTCCCCGGAAGAGGCGCGGGATTATCTCATAAAGCTACACAATATCTTGCGTTATCTGGGGGTGTCCACCGCCAATATGGAGGAGGGAAGCTTCAGGTGTGATGCCAACATAAGCATACGCCCGGTGGCTAGCAAAGAGTTTCTGCCCAAGGTGGAAGTGAAAAACATGAATAGCTTCAAGGCAATTTATCAGGCCCTGAAGTATGAAGCGGGACGACAAGGAAAGGTGCTTGAGGAAGGCGGAGAACTGGTGCAGGAGACCAGAGGCTGGATAGATGAAACGGGGATAACAGTGACGCAGAGGACTAAAGAGTATGCAGAGGATTATCGATATTTTCCCGAACCTGACTTGCCCCCGCTGGTTTTGGACCGCTCCTGGATAGAGGAAATCAAAGCTAGACTTCCTGAATTACCTGAGGCTCGTAGAGACCGGTTTATTACCCAATATGGCTTGTCCTTGTACGATGCTAATATCCTGACTGGCTCCAAAGCCATGGCAGACTATTTTGAAGACTGTGTTAAACTGGCCGGTCCTGGCAAGGCAAAGATGGCTAGTAACTGGCTTCTGGGAGATTTCAGCCGACTGCTTAACGCTACCAACACTGAGATTGAAAATGCTAAAATAGGCCCGAAGCATCTGGCAGACATGTTTGTCCTGGTGGATAATGGTGTTGTAAGCGGACCAACGGCAAAAGCAGTGCTTGAAGAGATGTTTCAGACTGGCAAGGGAGCTGGCGATATCATAAGAGAAAGGAAACTTAGCCAGATTAGCGATGCCAGTGAAATAAGGGAAGTGGTAAAACAGGTGATGGCTAACAACGCCGGGGCAGTGGCTGACTATACTTCTGGCAAACAGCAAGCCTTAACGTTTCTTGTAGGGCAGGTAATGAAAGCTACCAGAGGGAGAGCTAATCCAGGCGTGGTACGAGAGATTATTATGCAGGAGCTAGGAGGTAAATGAATTGCCTACGTATCTTTTAATCGCGCAGATACTAGTATCGGCAGCCTTGATTGCCACTGTGCTATTCCAGTTACGCGGTGGAGGCATAGGGGGTATCTTCGGGCAAGCCGACTCGGTCTATCGCACTCGGCGAGGGATAGAGAGCACACTTCTGAAGCTGACCATAATCTTAGCCGTCGCGCTTGTGGTTTTGGCCAGTTTAATTGCTGCGCAGCCTTAGTACCTGTAGATGAGTCCCATAATAACCCTGACTACCGACTTTGGTTATGATGATGCCTACGTTGCTGCTGTGAAAGGCGCTATCTTAAACATCAACCCTGAAGCTAATATCGTAGACGTCAGTCATTCTATCAGGCCACAGGACGTCCTTCAGGCTGCTTTCATACTCAGTGCTGCTTATCGTTACTTCCCTAAGCAAACAGTTCACGTAGCTATTGTTGACCCTGGCGTAGGCAGCGAGCGCCGGGGAATAATACTGAAAACGCCTTCGGCTTTCTTCGTCGCCCCCGATAACGGCATCCTCAGCTACATAATTGATGATTTGTTTTCTGTGGAAAGTCGCTCAGTAATTGAACAGATTAAGGGCCTTACGGAGGTAGTATTTAAGACCGGCCTTGAAGCTGCGGCCATTACCGATCCTCGCTTCTGGCGCCAGCCGGTCAGCCCTACCTTCCATGGAAGAGACATTTTTGCCCCTGTGGCTGCTGGCCTTTCTCTAGGCATATCCCCTTATGAATTTGGAGAGAAAATCAGCTCCCTGCACGTTCTTCCTATAGCGAAGCCATCGCTTGACCCAGATGGGAATCTAGTTGGCCAAGTTCTTCACGTTGATCGCTTTGGCAACTTGATTACAAATATCAGGAGCGATAATTTCCCCGGGAAGAACGTCGTGATTGAGGTAGGCGGGCGCTGCATCCAGGGTATCAGTGACTATTACGCGCAAAAGGAAGGGGTAATGGCTGTAGTAGGTAGTAGCGGTTATCTTGAAATATCGCTAAGAGACGGAAGCGCTTGCGATTTTCTTGGCATTGGAGTGGGACACGAAATAAGGGTGATCTCAGCTGCATAGTCAACAAGCACCAGGGATGTCGGTGCGTATCACCACGTTAAGCGAGAATACTGCGGGTGGGATAAATCTTCTTGCTAATCAATAATGCCGGCACAGTATCAATCTCTGGAAGGCGCTTTGCTATCCTGAGCACTTTCCTTTTTTGCGAAAGACCTTTCCAAACTAGCTTGACGCGGTCAGTTGAGCTGAGAAAGTCGCTCAAACGGTAGTTTGCATCACCCTATGAAAGTGGTAATATATTGGATGCTTGGAACACAGGCTTGAACAAAAACAGCTTCAGGGGAGACCAACTAATGAACAAAAAGAGATGTCTACTAATTACGGTAATCGCGGTGGCAGCAGTGCTGTTCTTGGCCTCATCTTGCACGACGTCAACCAACAGTCAGCCGATTATCGCCAGTCTGGAACCTGAGGCAGAAGGGGTTGTTCCCTTGGGCAGTCTCCAGGTGGTGTGTACTGCTTCAGACCCTGATGGCGATGAGCTAGGCTATATCTGGTGGGCCAGCGGAGGCGAAATAAATGGTGCAGGAGCTAACGTTACCTGGACTGCCCCTGCATCTGAAGGCTCTCTCAATGTTACAGTCAAGGTGATCGACGGCCACGGTGGCGAAGTCATGGATTATGTAGCCATTACAGTGAGAACCAATAACGCGCCAACCATTGCCAGCCTGACAGCCGGTGCAGACTGGACTACTCCTTCCGGCACTGTCCAGGTGACGTGTACTGCTTCAGACCCTGATGGCGACGAACTAAGCTATGACTGGACAGCCACTGCAGGTAATATTTCGGGCACAGGAGCGGTTGTAAACTGGACTGCTCCTCAAGCAGTCGGTAAATACAACATCACAGTTGTGGTTGGGGATGGCCATGGTGGCTCAGCTACGAAAACGCTACTTGTTAGCGTGGTGACAGGACAACCGCCGATTATCGAACAGCTGCTTATTACGAAGGACCGTTACGGACATTGCTACCTGAAAGTATACTCCTGGCGGATATTACGTCGGGAAAGGACAGAAGTACGATATTGAGTGCATCGTTGCAGACACGAACATGAGAAGTGTTTTACGAATGGTCATGCACAGGCGGCGAGCTTTCTGGAGAGGGTTCTTTGGTTACCTGGACTGCCCCAAGTACGTCTGGTTACGTTACAGTCACAGTAACTGTGTCTGATATCGCTCATAATACGGCCACTGAGAACATAATTCTCGACGTGGTAGATTGCTCACCATGCTTCTTTGGGTGTTAGGAGACAAATGGCGATTCCCGCCAAAACGAGGGTATTTCAAGTTGCGACCTGCACACGATGGGCACTTCGTACAGAATATGCCTGAAAAGCCATCGAAACGATATTTTGCATCACCATTATAAGAATGGTAATATGTATGATCGCCTTGGCGAAGGCTGGACAAAAGGGGATCCCGTGAAAGATAACCTTCTAAGAATCGGTCTAGTAACTATGGCGGTGGGAGTGCTGCTCTTGGCCCCATCCTGCACGACGGTAACCAACCGCCTGCCAATCATCACCAGTCTGGAAGCTGAGGCAGAGTGGATCGCTCCTTCGGGCAGCGTCCAGATGACGTGTACTGCCTCAGACCCTGATGGCGACAAGCTGAGTTATGAATGGATAACGACCGGAGGTGATATTTCTGGCACAGGCGCAGTAGCAATCTGGACTGCTCCCGAAGAAGTCGGTATGTACGACATCACAGTTGTGGTTGATGATGGTCATGATGGCAAAGACACAGCATTTCTGACCCTCATCGCCTCAAATGGCCCTCCGCCAAGTATTGAGAACCTGATTGTCACTGCCAAAGAGCCCAAATATCTGAAGACAACCAGTACCGGGTACAAGGTCGGGAAAACGAAAGAATACTATATCGAGTGCATTGCTTCAGGCACGAACGGCGAGCTGGTTTATGAATGGTCATGCAATGGTGGCGAGATTTCTGGTGCGGGCTCTCTGATTACCTGGGCTGCCCCGGATGCATCCGGCTACGTTACAGTCACGGCGAAAGTATTTGATGGCGCAGCTAACTGGGTCAGGAAGAACGTAGTTTTCGAGGTGGTGGATTGCTCACCATGCATTTTTGGATAGGATCAGGAGTAACTTGCGATTTTGGCTAAGCCACAGTCTGCCCCATGGCAACCTGCACACCATGGGCAATTGTGAAGAGGATGCCGAGAAAGTCATTCAAATTGGGGCTTCAGCTGGCTCCGTGAAAGTGGTAATATATGCGATGGCCTCGACAAAAGCTTGAACGAAAGGAATATTTCAGGAGAGAAAAACTGATGAACAAAAGAAGACTTCTAATAATCATAGGGATTGTGGCGCTGGTAGCTGTCCTTGTAATCTTGTTTGATACGATACTAGCCAACCATCGACCGGCTATCGCCGGCGTCGAAGCGCCGGAGAGAGTCATTCCTTTGGGAAGATGCGAGATCGTGTGTATTGCTTCAGACCGCGATGGAGATGCGCTGAGCTACAACTGGTCGGCTAGTGCAGGTAGTATCTCTGGCACAGGTGCGGCCGTAAACTGGACCGCTCCTGGCTCTCCAGGCTCCTACAATATCACAGTCACGGTAACCGATGGCCGCGGTGGCGAAGCCACAAAACAGCGGATTATCGAGGTGAGAGCCAATAGCGCGCCAACCATTGGCACTTTCGTAGCCGATGCCGACTGGACTCTTCCTTCGGGTACTCTTCAGGTGACATGTAATGCTACAGACCCTGATGGCGACCAGCTAAGCTACGAGTGGTCAGCCACTGGAGGTGATATTTCGGGCACAGGTGCGGTTGTAGGCTGGGATGCTCCCCAAGAAGTCGGTGTATACTACATTACAGCCGTGGTTAAGGATGGTCATGGCAGCTCGGCTGCAAGTTCGCTGCCTATTAGCGTAGCGACAGAGCAACCGCCGATTATCGAAGCCTTGCTTGTCACGGCGGATCATTGCTACCTGAAGACATACTCTTGGGGATACAAGGTCGGGAAAAGACAAGAGTATCATATTGAGTGCAGTTGTTGCAGACACAAGCATCGAAGTGTCTTACGAATGGTCTTGCACGAGCATGGCCAGATCTCCGGGGACGGCTCTATGATTACCTGGACTGCCCCGAATGACACATCTGGAGAGAACAACAATCACGGTAATAGTGTCTGATATCGCCGGCAATATGGCCGTTAAGAGTATAGCTCTCAACGTGGTGAATTGCTCGCCATGCACGTTTGGGTGTTAGGATTTGAGCGGCGACTCCAGTCAAAGGACATAGTCTTCTAGGCGGCGACGTATATACCATGTTCCTTTCCGGCAGAAAATCTTAAACACGGGAAGCTACCTTGAGGTGGTATTTGTCAATATACAACAAGGTCATTAATTTCCTGAAAAACACTTTCCAGGACCGCTTCAAGAGATACTTGATCATAGCTCTGGTAGTCTTGGGGATAGTCATCGCATTCACCGGCCAGGGAACAACAGGTAAGGGTGACGTCAATTTCTTCTATCTTCCCAGCTGTTCGCATTGTGAGGCACAAGACCTTTTCAATGAAAAACTAAAAACTGAATACCCTTCAATTAACATTACTCGTCACGACGCCACTAAACCTGAAGAAAGTGCCTTGTTGCATCAGATGCTTGCAAAGCTCGGGGTGGAAGAGGAACCAGACTTTCCCATAACAATCATAACAATCTCCGAAAGTCAAGGTTGGGTATCTGGCGGCTGGGAATCCGAGGAAACAACAGGCGAAGCTATTAGGCAAGCTTTGCAAAAATGTCTGACAGGTAATTGCCCCCCATCTCCAGGTGAAGAACCTGCTAATACAATCGTATTGCCCTTCCTAGGAGAAATTGACCCTTCAGGCTATTCGCTTCCAGCTTTGGCGGTAATTCTGGGACTTGTGGACGGTTTCAACCCCTGTGCCATGTGGGTGCTCGTTTACCTAATATCTCTGGTAGCGACCCTGAGAGACAGAAAGAGAATATGGCTGATCGTCGGCTCTTTTGTTCTGGCTTCAGGCATCCTGTATTTTCTCTTTATGACAGCGTGGCTCAATGCTTTCTTATTTATCGGCTACGTCAGGCCAGTGACAGTTGTGATTGGATTGGTCGCTTTGGGTGGAGGGGCATTGCAAATAAGGGAAGTCGTACGGACAAAGGGCGCCATTGTCTGTGAAGTTACCGATGAGGAATCCCGAAACAAGACGATGACCAAAGTGCAGAAGATTGTGTCCTCCCCCATAACCTGGGAACGATAGTGGGAATTATAGCGCTAGCCTTTACGGTAAATTCTGTGGAATTCGTTTGTTCGGCGGCAATTCCGGCGGTGTTCACTCAAGTTCTGTCCCTGGCCAGCCTTACAACTTTCCAACACTATAGTTACATCCTCCTGTATGTTTTCTTTTTTATGCTTGACGACCTCGTTATCTTCGGCACAGCCGCTTTCGCTCTGACTTCAGGCCTTGGAGACAGGTATGCAAGGTATTCGAGACCTGTGGGTGCCACGATACTGATAATCCTGGGGCTTCTGCTTCTCGTCTGCCTTTACTCTGCTCGGTTCGAGTTTCTTACACCCATATGTGGCGTGCTCTGGTAGAGCAATCGAGTGCAGTCGTATGGCCGATTCTGGGTGTCTTTCGGGGTTAGAGATTCTGTATCCAGTGAAAGACCCCAATCATCTCCAGGCCTGCGTAGACCATGAAAGCAATGAAGATATACGTTAGCGGTTTCGCTGGTAGAGCGTGTGCTGCCCGCGCTCCAAGCTGGGCCACGGGTATGCTGGTGGCTGCCAGGCATAACCATATGGGCAGATTCACATAACCTAGGGAATAGGGCAGCAATCCAGATACCCCAAGTCCGTTTACGATATAGCCAACAATACCACCAAGGCTGGCAAGTATTATTGAAGCCACCGATGTTCCTACAGCAGTGTGCATGGGAAAGTTCAATGCTAACACCAACACAGCGACTATTAGTACACCGCCACCAATCCCAGTCAAGCCACTTACTATGCCTATAGGAAATCCGCAAGCCGCTACAAGCCCGAGATTTTCCCGTGGCTCTGCATTCTCTCTTCCCAACTTGGGCATTATTCCCAGGCCCATCCATACTGCAATAGCCAGAATCAGTCCGCCAAAGCCTACCGTTAGTATTTTTTCAGGAAGATGGGCCGCCAGGCTAGCCCCAACCAGGCCCCCGACCAAGGCAGATGAGCCCAAAATCAAAGCGGTTTTCCAGCGAACAGCCTCCTTCTTATTATGCCTCCAGCTCCCACTTATGGCTGTGGGCAAAATCACCAGCAAACTTGTCCCGAAGGCTATTCTTATGGCAATATCTGGATGGATATTCATAGCCAGGATAAGCCAGTAACTGATGGGAACCATAACAGCTCCGCCACCAATTCCGAGCAGTCCGCTGGCAAAACCAGTGCCTGCCCCGGTAGCCAGCAATATGAGGATATGAGTTGCTGTCAGCATCTTTCCCTTCCCAGCTTGCCTTCCAGCCAGCCGGGTTTCACAATCGACCTCTGGTCTACTTCAGGAATATATGGCTTGATGTCCAAAAGAGGGGTGCCGTCTATGGCATCCAGTCCCTTCACCTTGAGGATGTTGCTGTCCCTGGCTACCAGCTCGACTACGGTCAATCCAAGGGGACAGGGCCTATGCGGAGATCTAGTAGCGAATACACCGTGTGGAATATCGTCCCATGGCGTCTTGACCAACAGATGATATCCCTGAGACTTGTGAAACCAGTAAATGACGATGATATGGGAGAATCCCTCAATGTCTTGCAAGCCTTCTTCAAATTCCTTAAGCACCTCTATCTGTGAAATTTCCTCGCTTTTAGAGCCCTGATAAGGAGCTTGCCCCCTATTCTTGTAGGGAGAATGAATTACCCCGATGGGCTTCAATTCTAGGCTCTGCTTTTTTCTCATATTCTAAGCTTTGCTGACCAAGCTATTGACCCCTTGAATCATATCGGTTACCCGCAGTTCTAGCCCTTTCTATAAACCCTTTTCGAGGGTTTTCTCTTGAACGCTAAGTAGTCCTTGATTGCTTCTTTAAGCGTGTTGGCTGCCAAAAGAGCACAGTGGATATCATCTTCGGGGAGCCCTCCTAGGGCATCCAGTACATCTTTCTGGGTAATCTTCTGAGCCTCCAAAACGGCCTTCCCTTTAGCTAGCTCGGTGACCATGCTACCTGAGGCAATACTGCACCCACAACCATCTGTCCAGAAAGAAACATTCCTAACCTTGGCATCTTTCACTTCAAGGTATATTTCCATAGTGCTGCCATGGGGATCAGTTATCCTGCCCATTCCATCGGGCAGTGAGAATTCTCCCGAGATTCCTGGGGTTAAGAAAATGATCAATCGTTTTGTCTGAATAGATTCTTTTCATGTCGTCGATGATGGACTGCTCCAGTTCTCTGAACGGGTCATCAAGTTCATCTGCCATTTTCTAAGTACCTCTAGTAAGAGATTTCATGGGCAGCTTAACGTGGCGTACCTATATTGCTATCCTGAGGTTTTTCATTTAAAGCTGCGACCACATTGGCGAAAAGCTCAGAGACTGCATCTGAGCTATATTTCTCAATTTCTCCTTCGTCACACAACTTGGCCAACTCCGGGTCAATAGGCAGCCTTCCCAGAAGAGGAGCTCCCGAAGCCTTGGCCATTTCCTCTCCCTTACTCTTCCCGAAAACTTCGAGCTTCTTGCCTGTCTCAGGCAGTAGAAGGTAGCTCATATTCTCCACTACTCCCAGAACTCGAACATTCATCTTTTGTGCCATTCTCACTGCCTTCTTGACTATCATCGCAGTCAACTCCTGGGGAGTGAAAACATCAATCACCCCTGAGATGGGTATTACCTGTAGCACTGTCAATGGGGCATCTCCGGTCCCCGGCGGCAAATCTATGATGAGGCAGTCCAGCTTGCCCCACAGAACTTCCTCCCAGAATTGCGTGATCGCTTTGGACATGAGGGGCCCTCTCCAGATGACCGCTTCATCTTCATTAGGCAGAAGCAGGTTCATGGACATAATCTCAATTCCCGACCGCGATAATATAGGCAGGATACCTGTCTCGTTGCCACTGGGACGGGCGTTCAAACCGAACATCTTAGGGATACTCGGCCCAGTGATATCGGCATCGAGTATTCCCACGTCCTTGCCGTCCCGGGCAAAAGAAGTAGCTAATAAACTGGCTACCAGAGACTTGCCGACTCCTCCTTTACCACTCATTATCGCTACTATTTTGGCAATTTGGTTAAGTTCTTTCGGCTTGACCTCGACGAGGTCAACGGTCACTTCTTTCACATTGGAAAGTTTGCTAACCGCTGCCGCTGCCTGGTTTTTCAGCAAGTTATGATATTGGGCGGGGATAGCAGTCGAAGCCAGAGTCACCTTGGCCTTGCCTTCGCCAATTTGCGCACTTCGAACCAGGTTCATCTGTACCAGGCTGCGCATTATCCCGGGGACAAACACTTTGTTCAATGCCTTCTGTAGTTTTCCTTCGATTTGATTCACCAAATTACCTCCTGATGATAATCTGTTTAGATTTACCAGCGGTTTATTTTCCGCAGTGGCACTCCCACTTACCTCCGCTTTCTATGTTTTCGCCCTTCCTCAACGAAAGATATATTTCCTTTACCTGCCTCTTGGTCTCTTCAAGCGGACCATCATTATTAATGACGAAATCAGCGGATTTGATTTTCTTGTCTAAGGGGAGTTGGGATTTTATCCTGTTACGGGCATCCTCCCGACTAATCCCCTTTTCCTCTAATCGTCTTAATTGAGTCTGCTCACTCGCGGAAACAACGACTATTTTATCCACAGATATATGGTGACCGACTTCAAAAATAGCGGAATGTCTTTGATAATTAGAGCATCAGGATCATGGCTTCTGATCTCACTTGTAATTCGCTCGTCTTCCTCAAACACCCTGGGATGGACTATCCGATTTAGCTTTGCCAGTTTTCTTTTGTCGGAAAATACTATATCGGCCAGCTTCTGCCGATCGACGGTCAGGTCCTCGTTTAAAACACTTTTCCCAAAATGCTCTACTATTTCTCTCCAAGCCTGTGAGTGAGGACGGGTTACCTTTCGAGCCAGCTCATCCCAATCAATTATATAAGCCCCCAGCTCCCTGAGGAAATTGGTCACGGTGCTTTTGCCCGTGCCCACACCCCCTGTCAGACCAACAATAATCATTTGTTCCTTCTTATCATCCGCCTTGATTTGGGCGCTGGGCGAGCCCCTTCCTTCAGTTTCGACACGAAGGAATGAATTGCTTTATGCCTTTCCTAACTTTCGGACACTCCATTTTTTCCGGACTAAAGCCACAGCTTGGGCGGCCATGCCCTCCTCCCTCCCGATGAAACCCAGTCCGTTGGTGGTGGTGGCTTTGACCGTCACTTGTGTTGGATCTATACGCAAAGCCTGGCTAATGAGTCTTGTCATTTCGGGGATGAAGGGGGATAGCCTCGGACCTTGAGCTATTATAGTAACATCAATGTTGACTACTTTGAATCCTTTGGCCTTGAGCAGTTCGCCGGTCTTGTTTAACAAGACCAGGCTAGAAATGTCTTTATAATCTACCTCCTGAGGAGGAAATAGAATACCTATATCACCCAAATCAGCAGCACCACACAAAGCATCTATTATGGCATGGGCCGCAACATCAGCGTCGCTCCAACCGTACAAGCCTCGATCATAAGGGATGTCGACGCCCCCCAAAATTAGCTTTCGCCCGGAAACCAGAGGATGGCTATCCCAGCCAATACCAATCCTTAGTTCTTCCGTTTCCATTCTCTTGCGATGATACGTGCCAATGCCAGATCTTCAGGTGTCGTTACCTTTATGTTTTTGTAATCGCCCATATAAAGGTGTACCTTGTATCCCAGGCGTTCCACAGCCGCGGCGTCATCGGTAACCTCTGCTACGAGGTTCTCACAAGCCCTGGTTATGATATCAAAGCTAAATATCTGTGGGGTTTGGGCCACCCATAGCCTGTCACGCCGAAGTGTTTCCTTAATCAAATCCCTGCTATCAGCAAGCTTGATAGTGTCTTTAACTGGCACCGCGGCCACAGCGGCTCCGAACTCAGCGGCCATCTTTAGACCATTTTCGACCAAATCCGGAGTCAAGAAAGGTCGAGCTCCATCATGAATCATGACCCAATCACAACTCCTTACTTGCCTCAGCCCCTGCTCTCACCGAATCTTGCCGCCGCGCGCCACCCAGGCATAAGGCAACTTTGGACCAGCCCCTCTCTTCCTTCAATTCCTGCCCGCGACCCAAATCCTTGTCATTCAACACCAGGACTATCTGCCGGACCAAGCTGCATCTCTGACAGGTATCTACTGACCAAGCCAGCAGAGGTTTTCCGCTGAGAGAAGCAAAAAGCTTGTTCATACCAACCATCCGCTTGCTAGTCCCAGCAGCGACTATAACCACGCCTAACTTACTGCTCTTATTCCTGCTATGCATTTTCTCCGCTTATACTTTCCTTCTTGCTTTCCCTTGCAAGTCCCAGTCTCAGAGCTTCAGTCACCGAGCTAGCCTGGATTAACCGGACATCACCGAAGTCAGAGGATGGTTTGGATTTGAGTCTGGGCATAAGACAAGACTTGAAACCCAACCTGATGGCCTCAGCAATTCTTCTCTCTACTTGTGATACCCCTCTGAGCTCTCCATTCAATCCCACCTCTCCCAAAGCGACCAAGCCCGAATTTGCCCTGGCATCGCGAAAACTGGAAGCAATGGCCAAGGCGATGCCCAAATCAACGGCTGGCTCATTGACTCTCAAGCCACCAGTAACGTTGACTATAATATCCTGGTTGAAAAGCTTTAATCCGGCACGCTTAGTAAGCACAGCAATTATCAACAGTAGCCGGTTAAAATCAACGCCGTTAGCGATGCGCCTCGGTGGGGTAAAACTGTTGAAGGTAGTTAAAGCCTGAATCTCTACCAACAAAGGCCGATTTCCTTCTAGAGTGGGCACAACCATCGAGCCCATAGTTTCATCCTTGTACGCGGATAAAAAAACCTGAGAAGGATTATCTACCTCTGTTAGTCCCGTTGTCGCTCATTTCAAATATTCCCACCTCGTTAGTGGAACCGAAACGGTTCTTTTGGCTGCGTAGCACTCGGTAACTGCTAAACGGTTCGCCTTCGAAGTAAAGCACTACGTCAACGATATGTTCCAGCGTTCCCGGACCGGCGATAGCCCCTTCTTTGGTTACATGCCCGGTAATTAACAAAGGCACATTTTTTTGTTTAGCCCACCTCTGTAACCTCCAGGTGCACTCCCGCACTTGGGAAATACTGCCGGGCATTCCAGCTACATCCTCTAAATACATAGTCTGGATGGAATCGATGATTGCCAGCTCGGGAGAGAGTCCTTCCAGACATTCTAATACGGCAGCTAAATCGGGCTCAGAGAGAAAATATATCCCTTTGCCGCCTATACCGAGGCGTTCGCTTCTAAGCTTAACCTGACTGACAGATTCCTCACCGGAGATATAGGCGACAACCTTATTGTTGTTAGCCATCGTTGCGGAAATCTGGAGCAAAAGCGTAGACTTGCCTATTCCGGGCTCGCCACCAACAAGCACCAGGGAACCTGGAACTAGACCTCCTCCGAGAACTCGGTTCACTTCGGCGAAACCAAGCTGAAAGCGGGGAAAGTCGCCTCTCTCTACTTGGGAAAGTTCCTGGGGTTTGTTTGCACTAGGATGAGGACCGCTAGGGGCACGCGATGAAGTGATCCTAGTTTCTACGAGGCTATTCCACGCCTGGCAATCAGGGCACTGTCCTAGCCACTTGGGAGTTTGCTTGCCACACTGCTGACAAACGAAGACATTTTTGAATTTCGATTTGCCCTGATTGTTAGGTTTCAAGTTTGCTGGCCAGGATAACTAATACTCGATAATGGCTAGCTTTTCCCCGGTCTTGACTATCTGCCCTGGTGAAACTGCCACCTCTACAACTGAAGCTTTTACTGGAGATAATATAGGGTTTTCCATCTTCATGGCTTCTATGGTGCAAATCACACCGCCCTCTTGAACTGTGTTACCCACGGTGACCTCGACCCGTACTATCTTCCCCGGTAATGGCGCTTCTATTACTTCCCTAGGCATATTTATACAGTCTCCTTAACCAATGGTCTCATCACAATTTTGTCCTCGACACAATCCACAACCACGGTGTCCCCGGGCAGGAATTCTCCGCGCAGCAGAGCCTCAGAGAGCTGATCTTCAACCAAATTTTGGATGGTGCGACGCAATGGGCGGGCTCCAAAGACAGGGTCATAACCCTTGTTGCCTATAAAGTCCCTAGCTGCGTCAGTTACTTCCAAAGTGACATTCTTTTCCTGAAGGGAAGCAACAACTTGGTTAAGCATCAGGTCAACAATCTGGCGGATATGCTGCTTGCTTAAGGCATGGAACACGACTGTGGCATCAATTCGGTTAAGGAACTCGGGCCGGAAGATCTTTCTTCATCTCCCCGAGCACTTTTTCCTTCATTTTTTCGTATTCTATTTGCTGTTTTTCTTCTCCTTCAATATGAGCAGCAAAACCGATGCTCATGTCGCGCTTAATGAGCTCAGCACCGGCATTGCTGGTCATGACTATGATGCTATTACGAAAATCGACCCTTCGCCCTTTGGCATCTGTCAAATGACCATCATCGAAAATCTGGAGCAGGATATTGAATACATCGTAATGCGCCTTTTCAATCTCATCGAGAAGAATAGCACAATAGGACTTCCGTCTTACTGCCTCGGTTAATTGACCGCCTTCCTCATAACCAATATAACCTGGTGGTGCTCCAACCAGGCGAGCTACATTGTGACGCTCCATAAACTCCGACATGTCAAGCCTGACCAAGGCGTCTTCGCTGCCAAACATGAACTCAGCCAAGGCCCTTACCAATTCAGTTTTACCTACTCCAGTGGGACCCAAAAAGATGAAGACACCAATGGGACGTCTCGGGTCTTTTAACCCAGCTCGAGCTCTCCTTACGGCTTTAGCCACGGTAGTTATGGCCTCATCCTGGCCAATGATGCGATGATGTAGAGCCTCCTCCATCTGTAAGAGGCGACTGGATTCATCAATAGCTCAACTTTACCACAGGTATGCCCGTCCACATGCTGGCTACCTCAGCGATGTCCTCGGACGTGACTACAGGGCGGCCTTGTTCCTGCTTAATGCGCCACTCCTTTTCCATAGTCTCTATCTTTTCCGTTAGCTGAAGTTCACGAGCACGCAGCTCGCCGGAATATTCATACTGCTGAGATGAGATCGCTGATTCTTTTTCCTTGCGTACACTCTCCAAAGCCCGCCTTGCCTCAGATAAGCCAATGGGAGCACTCCCCCGCTTAATACGTACTCGGGAACCAGCTTCATCCACCAGGTCAATAGCCTTGTCGGGTAAGAAGCGATCCGCTATATATCTGGTAGCCAGCGTAGCTGCAGTTTGCAAGGCTTCGTCGCTTATATCCAATTGGTGGAATTCTTCATATCGGTGTTTAATACCCCGCAATATCTCCAAAGTTTCTTCCATAGTAGGTTCGGCTACCAGGATAGGTTGAAACCGCCGTTCCAAGGCTGGGTCTTTCTCCACGTATTTGCGGTAGTCGTCCAAAGTAGTGGCACCAATACATTGAATCTCGCCACGCGACAATGAAGGCTTCAGGAGGTTAGAGGCATCAACTGCACCTTCAGCCGCTCCAGCACCCACAATTGTCTGCATTTCATCAATAAATAAGATGCAATTACCGGCAGCTTTCTCTTCCTCGATAACCTTCTTCAATCTCTCTTCGAATTCACCACGATACTTCGTTCCTGCCACCAGAGCGCCTATATCCAGGGCTATTATCCTCTTGCCCTGCAAGACCTCAGGGACCTCCCCAGCTACTATGCGCTGGGCCAGGCCTTCAACAATAGCGGTTTTGCCTACACCTGCTTCACCTATAAGTGCAGGGTTATTTTTAGTACGACGACTCAGTATTTGAATTATCCGCTCGATTTCCTTCTGACGCCCAACAATAGGGTCAAGCTTATCTGCCCGGGCTAGAGCAGTTAGGTCAGTCCCAAGCTGGTCCAAAGTCGGCGTCCGTGTGGCGGCCCGACCTGCAGTACGGGCTCGCGCGCTCTCTTGCCTGACAACTCGGTTTACCTCGTCACGCGTTCGTTCCAAGGTAATACCAAAGCTCTCCAAGACGCTGAAAGCTACGCCTTCACTTTCGCGCAGTAGTCCCAACAAAAGATGCTCGACGCCTATATAGCTGGAATTAAGACGGCGCGCCTCGTCAACAGCGAACTCGATGGCTCTTTTTGCCCGAGGAGCAAGGTCAACCTCTCCCTTGGTAGCCCGACGCTCTCCTTTTCCAATTACAAATTCTACAGCTGCCTGTATCTTACTCATGGAAATACCAAAGTTAGTCAGGACCTTGGCCGCAATCCCCAACTCCTCCCCTGCAATTCCCAATAATATGTGCTCGGTATCAATGTAACTGTGACCCAGGCGTTGCGCCTCTCCTTGAGCCCGAGTCAGTACTCTACGAGCTCCTTCAGAAAACCTTTCAAATCCTGTGCTCATTTCAGTCCTACTGGCAATTCTGTTCCAAAGTATAGAACATGCTACCTTTTCAGTCAACAAGCGGAGCTTACTTGAACTAATGCGTACAATGATAATATACTATAACACTACAGAATTACGGGCAAAGGTCAATGCAAATGCGGGTAACTGGTGGCAAAATCAGAGGAATTCATCTGAAGACTCTACCTAGACGCTCCATTAGACCCACGACCAGTGTGGTGAGGCAAGCCATATTCTCCCTTCTGGACAACAGCGCCGCTAATTGGCGCCGCGTTCTTGATTTATACGCTGGCACTGGTGCTCTGGGTATCGAAGCTTTAAGCCGTAGGGCAGAATGGGTCGATTTTGTTGACTACAGAAGAAGTTGCTGTGACATTATCAGAGCCAACCTGGAAAAAACAGGCGAACTGCACCGGGCGCATATTTACTGTTGTAGTGTGAGCAAAGCACTTGGCTTCCTAGAGAATAGTTATGACATCATCTTCATCGACCCACCTTACTCTGACCCTTCCACTGACAATCTGCTGATCAATATTGCGAAATCAAATTTACTCAGAGAAAACTCCATAATTGTGCTTTGCCACGCAAATCGCTTCCCCCTGAATTCGGATTACGATGGCCTTCATCTTGTCAGGCAACGCCGCTACGGTGACACTTTTATTTTCATATACCAAAAGGAGGTTTAGCTATGGTCGTAGCAGTCTATCCGGGTACTTTTGACCCGCTCACCTACGGACACATGGATATCATCGAAAGAGCAACAGCATTGTTCGGTAGGTTGATTGTTGGCATCTATGAGAACCCTGCTAAACAGCCCCTTTTCCCTCTGGAACAAAGAGTCGAGCTAGTGAAAGAAGCGGTAACTGGCTTGTCTAACGTACATGTCAAAGCTTTCAAAGGTCTGACCGTGGATTTTATACACCAGATAGGAGGAAGGGTTATGATTCGGGGCCTGAGAGCAAATTCTGACTTCGAACGGGAATTTGAAATGGCGCTTATGAACAGAAAGCTGGCGCCGGACATCGAGCTACTGTGCTTAATGACTAGCTCTCAATATCAATTCCTTAGCTCTTCTTTGATTAAGGAAGTGGCCAAGTTAGGGGGCTGCCTTGAGGGCATGGTGCCTGACCATGTCGCTGTGGCACTGAGAGAAAAGTTTAGCGTGCCTATTGGGGTTGCTACTGGTAAGCACAAAATGTAAAATTAGTGGCTAAAAATTAAGGAGGTAATAGCAAGATGGCATACAAGATTACTGAGGAGTGCATTAGTTGTGGTGCCTGCGAACCGGAATGCAAGAATGAAGCCATAACTGAGGGGGAAGAAATTTATGTTATTGACCCTGCCAAATGCACTGAATGTATCGGTTGGTTTGAATCATCTAAGTGTGTCGAGGTTTGCCCCGTGGATGCTTGCGTCTCTGACGCTGCCCATAAGGAAACACGAGAGCAATTGTTGAACAAGTGGCGGAAGCTGCATCCCGGTAAGAATCCGGCCACCACTTAAAGTAGACCCTACAGAATATTGCGGGCGAAAAGCCGTCTCGTGTAGTGAGGGATACTTCTCATATGATTCAAAGGTGATAGCTCGCTATAAGACCTTAGTCCGCAATAGCAGCTATTACATTGGTTAGTTCGGGAGAATTTTTCTACCATCTCTTTCTGGGTAGCATATTTACTGCGGTGCATTGAACATGGAACAAGGCTTCCATCAGGCATTACAACAAGAGATCTTATGCCGGCCTTACAATCTGGCAAGTAACCTTGTTCAAAGAATTTCAGGGTATTGAGAAGTATAGCTTCAGCGTTGGCTACATGATTGTTTCGTTTTCTTAATGCTACGAGTTCGTTAATGACCTGGCGTAAAATTTCCAGATCTTCTCCATTATTGAGGCAATAGTCCAGGCTCCCTGTTCGCAACGGAGTATATGCACTATATGATATGTCTACGTCCCATTCAGTGGCCTTTTTTGCCAAAGGCAGGACTTCCCTCACATTGGCTTTAGTTATAGCTGTGTTCAGGAGAACATCCCGAAACCCGAACTTTGCTAGCCGGGGAAGAGTCTGTTCCAAATGCTTATAGAGACCAGACCGCCCTCGAAATTCATCCTGTCTCTCATCAGGAAAGTCAAGCGATACGGAGAATTGATTCAGCCCGATTTCACGTAATTGTAGATAATTGCTCTCATTCAGCAGCATACCATTGCTAACGAGTATCAGATATGGTGTACCATCAGATTGCTTGACAGCCTTGATTATGGCTATCACATCTTTGCGCAGCAGTGGCTCACCACCGGAGAATATCGCTACAACTGGCCTCAGGCGTCGAGTTAAGTCTCCGTACTCCTCTGGTTTGATTTGCTTTTCATCCTTTACAAACTTACCAAGGTCACAGTGGCGGCAATTGAGGTTACAGGAAAGTGTTACTTCATAACCAACTACTAGGGGACGCTTAGTTACATAGCTATGTATTCCTCTTCCGATAAGCTTCATAGCCTGCAACGGAGAAACGTTTGCCATTTATCATCTTCCTCCCTTAAACCCACTACTATGCAGTTACCTAGCATTGGGGAAGCGGTTGGTAAATATCTCTCAGTGAGAGATTATTTGCTCTGCGTACTTAGGGAAGTTCTTCACCTGACTCAAAAATGACATCTCAGTGTAGGACCTTATAGCGACGTAACAATTACCACATCGGTTGATTCGGGAGAATTTCTCTATCATCTCTTTTTTAGTAGCGTACCTACTGCGGTGGTGTGAACAAGGAACCAGGCTTCCGTCAGGCATTACAACAAGAAACCTTACGCCGGCCTTACAGTTTGGCATGCCCCCCTGTTCGAAGAATTTCAGGGTATCTCGGAGGGTGAGTTCGGGATTAACCAGATGGTCATTCTGTTTTCTCAGTGTTATCAGTTCGTTAATGGCCTGGCGTAGAATTTCCAAATCCTCTTCATTGTTGAGGCAATAGTCCCTATTCCCTGTTCGCAACGGAGTATATGCACTATATGATATGCCTACACCCCACTCAGTGGCCTTTTTTGCCAAAGGCAAGACTTCCCTCACATTGGCTTTAGTTATAGCCGTGTTCAGGATAATATCCCGAAATCCAAGCCTTGCCAATCGGGGAAGAGTCTGTTCCAAACGTTTATAGAGACCCGGCCGTTGTCGAAATTCGTCATGCCGCTCATCAGGGAAGTCAAGTGATACGGAAAATTGATTCACACCTGCTTCACGTAATTGCAGATAGTCGCTCTCACTAAGCAGTGCTCCGTTGGTGACAAGTATCGCATATTGTACCCCAGCTTGCTTGATAGCCTTGACTATGTCTGTTATATCTTTACGTAGAAGCGGCTCACCACCAGAGATTTGCGCTGCAACTGGCTTCAGCCGTTGCGTCAAGTCTCGATACTCCTCTGGTTTGATTTGCTTCTCATCCTTTATGAACCCCCCGAGGTCACAGTGCCGACAATTGCAGTTACAAGAAAGTGTTACTTCATAAGAAACTACCATAGGGCGGTTAGCTACATAATTGCGTATTGCCTTGCCGGCAAGCTCAATTCCCTGCAATGGAGAAATATTTGCCATTTACTATCCTACTATTTGAAACCAATTACTGTACAGTAATCCAGTGTTGAGGGGTATGTTAACACGATCTTATTCATAATTTTGCCTAAACTAGAGTTAAGGGAAAATAGATTTCTTAATGGCTTGTACAATCTCGAATATTTCAATATTGGTATAAACAGCATAAGTAAACCTACGGATTCTTTGTAACAGACAGCAGAAATGTTGTTGAACCCCGCATTTTCAAGGATGTTCGTAAGAGTCTTAGTGGTAAATTGGTTGATATGAAGCCTAGTGATACACCACCACCTCTTTTTCAAAATTCTTGCTGGTATCCCTTCAATATCCGGGGTCGTTATTACAAGCATCCCTCCCGGCTTGAGTATCCTATGAACTTCTTTGAGAACCATGACTGGGTATAGCATGTGCTCCAGGACGTGCCATAGAGTAACCACATCAAAATGGTTTTCAGGAAACCGCAGTTCTTCAAAAGGTTTCGCTTCTACATCTAAGCCGAACTCTTTTCTTGCATACGCTGCGGCATCCTGCGATGGTTCAACCCCTTTAGTAGCATATCCAAATTTCGAGGCGTTAAACAGGAAAAAACCTTCACCACAGCCTATGTCCAAGAGATGTGCGCCATCATTATATTTCTTAACTAGTTCTACTTGTGATTCAGTAGCCCGTAAACGACTTTCCCTAATAATAGCGGCATCAACACTCTTCATTTGGGAGTAAGCTTCGTTAATATTACCTCCATTTTCGATAGGATTTACATAAATCAGATGACAGTTCTTACACTTGACGTGTCTGCCACGCCTCTCCCCCCACAACATATATATAGTCTCCACCACTCCTCGAAAATCGCTATCTTCTAGATTAGACTCAAAGAGCACCTCAAAATCATTTTGCCCACAACCGGGACAGTTGCGATATTCAAAATGTGAATCCATCTTATACAACTCCTAAAGTCTCAAAGGCGTTCATCTCTTTGATAAGCAGCAGCCACAGCCTCAAGGAGGAGAGAACGGAATTCCCCTTTTTCTAGCTGAAGGAGAGCTTCGGCGGTAGTCTTCCCTGGCGAAGTGACCATGTTCCTCAAATCAGCAGGGTGTTTGGCCGTCCTCTCAACGCTACGAGTAGAGCCAAGTATAGTTTGTATCACCAATTCTTAAGCCATATCTCCAGGCAACCCAATACGAACGTCAGCATGGACGGGTGCCTCAACAAGAAAGACATAAGCCGGATCACCGCCGCTTAAAGTAGTAGCCATACCAAAATATTTCTGATCGGTGACATGAATTTCCTCAGCCGAAGCACCTAGTACAATCTGAGCCAACCTTTTTCCCTCTTGGGGCTTCTATCACCCCCGATTACATCGAGGCTGCTGAAATATTCATCCTTTCTTCACAGGCAATTGCAGATAATTGCTCTCATTCAACAGCGCTCCGTTGGTAACAAGTATAACTTACTATGTCCGAGATTGCTTCTTATACTGTCGCCGGCAGTCCATCATCTATCAGTGTATTTCCAGGCAATAACACTTGGAGCTATGGTGGGGAGAAAATAGCTAAATGCCGTACCAACCATGTAGATAATGTATTGAAGGGGCCTAAAGAACATGGGGGGAGAACTCCACCACCTGTCTCCTACAGTTAGGCCTCTTATACCTTTACCTCTGATAACAAAACCGCTTGCCTTTAGTTCCTCCAAACTCCAGACATATCTATGCTCCTCATAGGGATTCCCGTAGTAATCATGATGCACGCATTTGCGTATAGGGGTGGTTAACAAAATCGCCTCCCTCGATACCCTTTCGAGCTCGCGCAGAGCCTTTTGCCCATCCTCTTTATCGAGGTGTTCTAGCACTTCAATAAGAGTTATCAAATCAAATTGCTTATCCTTGATTGGAAGCGCCCTCATGTCTGCGCAGATGACACCTTGGTAAATACCTCTGCGATTGGATGCTCTAACATTAGGCTCAAAAATATCTAACCCTATCGCGTAGAAATTCTGAGTTTTGATAAGTTGTGAGACAGCGCCATATCGGCCACAACCTATATCCAGTATTTTGGCACCTGCCCTATTTCTAAACGCCTTCCAGATGGCCACGTCTCGCCCAAATGTGCTAAGGCAGAACAGAACCAGCCAATTTATCAAACCGTGTAAATGCGTGTCTCTCATGGTTATCCTTGAACCGTGTTTTCAAAAGGCGAATCCACTGTAGAAAACTGTCAAAGGCGTTTAGCTTTTCTATAAGCTGCAGCTACAGCCTCCAGCATAAGAGAACGAAATCTCCTCTTCTCTAACTGAAGAAGACCCTCGGTAGTGGTTCCTCCGGGCGAGGTAACCATGTTCCTCAAATCTGCAGGGTGCTTGCCCGTCTTCTCAACAGTGCGAGTGGAACCAAGCACAGTCTGTATCACTAGCGCTTGGGCTAAATCGCGAGGCAAACCAATATGAACACCAGCATCTATGAGCGCCTCGATAAAGAGAAAGACATAAGCCGGACCACTGCCACTTAAAGCCGTAGCCATGTCCAAATATTTCTCATCGGCAACGTAGATTTCCTTGCCCAGAGCACGCAGCACAATCTGAGCCAACTTCTTTTGCGTCTGTTCAACTGGGGCACTCGCCGTCCAAATAGTCATTCCCTCGCCAATTTGCGCCGGCATGTTAGGCATAGCCCGTATCACGTAGGAATGGTTCAGACCCCGCGATAGACTGGACACAGTGCCACCAGCCACTACAGATAGTACTAACTGGTTGGGCGTTAGACCTTTGATGTCATTCATCACCTGAGACAGATTCTGGGGCTTCACCGCCAGAATAATCAAGTCAGCATCTTTCACGGCCTCTCTATTATCGGGTGAAACTCTAACTCCGTATTCTCTGCTCAATAATTCACGGCGCACCGGACTAGCATCGCTAACTACCATGTCCTGTGGCCCAGCCACCTTTTTAGTCAGAAGGCATTTAGCCATCGCCTCCCCCATAGCCCCGCCACCAACAAATGCTATCTTGATTCCCTTATTGCCTTTGCCACCTCGTGTTTCTGTCATGATGCTATCACAATGTTTACCACTCGCCCGGGGACATAAATGACTCTAGTACGGCTCTTACCACTGATATAAGCCTTCACTCGCTCTCGACCAAGCGCCAACTCCTTCGCCTCGGCTTCGCTTATGGAAGCAGGTACAAGTACCTTATCACGAAGTCTGCCATTTATTTGAATGACTAATGTGATCTCTTCTTCCTTGGTTAGTTCCTCGGCATACTCGGGCCATGACTGGTTATGCACACTATAAGGATGCCCCGTTCTGTTCCATAACTCCTCGGCAAGATGCGGAGCACTCGGTGCGAGGAGACGGAGAAAATAACCAATAGCTTCTTTCCATACAGAACTTGACACTACCCCTCTTTGTTTAATCTTGGATAGGTAGTTACTACATTCCATAAGGCTGGAAAGCATGGTGTTAAAGTGGAACTTTTCCAGATCAGCAGTCACTTCTTTGATGGTCTTGTGAGTCAGATGAAGCAATTCTTTCTCGGCTTCAGGATCAACAACGCGGCTAGTATAATCCGTTGCTACTAGGCTCCAGACCCGGTTCAGCCACCGACTGATGCCTACAATGCCCCTGTCATTCCATTCCCCTCCCAGCTCCCACGGACCAATAAACATGACATACCCGCGAACCGCATCAGCTCCCAATTTGCCCACATATTCGTCAGAGCCAATTACATTGCCTCTAGATTTGCTCATCTTGTCACCACGATAGATTATAGTCCCTTGATTGAATAGACGAGCAAATGGCTCATCAAACTCAACCAGGCCCATATCCCTTAATGCCTTGATGAAAAAACGAGCGTAGAAAAGATGCATGACTGCATGCTCGGCACCTCCGGTATACAAATCCACCGGCAGCCAATATTTCACTTTAGCGGCATCAAAAGAAGCACTCTCGGTTCTGGGACTGGTGTACCTCAAGAAATACCAGGAGGAACACATGAAAGTATCCATAGTGTCAGTCTCTCTTCGTGCTGTCCCAGAACATTTAGGACAGGTGGTATTGACGAATGACTGACAATATTTAAGGGGGGATTCACCGGTCGGCTTAAATTCTGCATCGGGAGGAAGCAAGACAGGCAAATCCTCCTCGGGTACAGGCACTATGCCACATTTGTCGCAATAGATCATAGGGATGGGTGCTCCCCAATACCTCTGCCTAGAGATGAGCCAATCGCGAAGGCGGTAAACAACTGTGCGCTTGCCCCATCCTTTCTCCTCCAACAAAGCGCAGATAGCCTCATAACCCTGTTCACTGGACAAACCACTGAACTCCCCAGAATTCACCATTGTACCTAACGCGGCATATGCCTCCGGCAATTCTTCACCCATCCAGCCTGGAGGAGCAATAACTGTTCGTACAGGCAGCTTAAACTTCCTAGCAAATTCCAGATCTCGTTCATCATGAGCAGGCACTGCCATCACTGCTCCCGTGCCATAACTTGGCAATACATAATCAGCAATCCAAATAGGCAATCTCTCTCCATTTATTGGATTAACAACGTAGCTTCCTAGAAAGACCCCCGTTTTCTCTCTCCCCAGTGCCACCCGTTCGTACTCATTTTGCCGCCGACACCAAGTGATATACTCGTCCACTTCAGCCTTGTGTTCAGACCTCGTCAATCGAGAAACCAAAGGATGCTCCGGAGCTAGGAGGAAGAAGGTCACCCCAAAAACAGTATCCGGCCGAGTAGTGAACACTCTTATCTCTTTCTGTTCTATTCCCTCCTGTTCTAGACGGAAGGAAATTTCCGCCCCGTCGCTCTTGCCCACCCAGTTCTTTTGCATTATCTTTATGCGCTCCGGCCAGTCCAGACGATCATGGTCGAGCAGTTCCTCGGCGTATTCAGTAATTCTGAAAAACCATTGCTCGAGCTCTCTTTTGGTCACTGGTGTACCGCACCTCTCGCAAACACCCTCCCCTATTACTTGTTCATTAGCGAGCACTGTCTGACATCTGGGACACCAGTTAACCGGCGCCTTAGCTCGGTAGGCGAGACCAGCGTGATAGAATTTAAGGAAAAACCACTGTGTCCATTTGTAATAGCTAGGCAGACAAGTGATTACTTCACGGTTCCAGTCATATATTCCCCCCATAGTCTTGAGTTGGCGACGCATATTATCTATGTTTCTCATCGTCCAGTCATAGGGGTGAATTCCATGGCTGATGGCTGCATTTTCCGCAGGTAACCCAAAGGCATCAAAACCCATGGGATGAAGCACATTGTAGCCCTGCATCCTTTTGAATCTGGCATGGGCATCTGCGGGCGCCATGGCATACCAATGGCCGATGTGAAGGTCCCCTGAGGTATACGGAAACATGGTCAAGGCGTAAAATTTTGGGCGGCTAGTGTCTTCCTGCACATCATAAATGTGGTCGACTGCCCACCTCTGCTGCCATTTTCCTTCGATTTCCCGAGGGTTATACTCTTGGTTCATATTCGGTAAAGTTTAACCTAAGTCAGGGTGAATTAAAAGTCCCTCTCCGCTATTAGAAATCGACGCCAAATATGCCAAAGCAGAGAGACGCGAAGACAGACCGGCCTCCCGTACTGAAGAACAAAAGAAAGACTCTCCGAGGAGAGTGGTAACAAACTCGGGAAAGAATTCAAGACTTACAAGCTAGATTACCTGCTTTCCGGCGGGACTAAAGTACCCCGCGTGTCCTTGTTAGGAGACCACAAGTATTTTGCCGACAACCCCCCCAAATCCCCAAGGTGGTATCGAATTCAACATATGCAGGCAGTCAAGCTTTGAGCAACGAACCTTCACAGATAGCAAGCTCTGCGCCTCTCGCTTTTGGGACTGATCTCAGCGAGATAACCCCCCCCGGCCAGGATACCACTATCCTGTCAGAATTCTTGCTCTCCCGCCAGTAGATCACGCAGGCGTGAACCGAAGCACGACCGGTGCGTGACCCTTCAACACCCGGTGGCCGCCGCAGATATTTAGCGCTTCTCTATTCTGAATACTTTTGTGCCGCACACGGGACAGACACCTTGGGTGGCTGGTCTGCGATTCTTGAGCATAACCCGCCGTGGGTTGCTTATTTCCCTCTTTCTCCTACACTTCATGCAATAAGCTGTTGCCATCGTGCCCTCCTTTTATTCCTGCAATTGCTATATTGTTACTATAAGAGCAAAGCTTTGTCAATACCTTTTGGGCTTTCCCAGCAAAGATTGCAGGATTTTGGCAAACCAGACACGAACCGAAGGGCATTTGATTTCCTGCTACTTGGTCACACGTGCCCCTTTTAGTCCAGACAAGCTGGTAGCAGCTGCAATGTCATTCTGAATCGTTTCAGGCATTTCTCTTTTCCCAATACTGCCATGGTCTGAAATAGTGGTGGTGCCGCGGTACGTCCTGTGATGGCTACCCTTAGCAAGCCAAATAACTCACCAGGGCGCAGGTTCAACTCTGTGGCCAGAGAGCGCAAGATACCCTCCAGCGTAGCGGCATCCCAAGTTGGTGTCTGCTCTAACTTTTGCGAAGCAATCGTAATACCTCTAGTCGCTGATTTGGCATCCAATTTGCCTTTCAGAAGCAGGCCTGTATCATATCCCAGCTCGTCAAGGAAGAAGAAATCAGCAAGCTGAGGAACCTCGGCCAGAGTCTTGGCTCGTTCTTGAATGAGTGATAGAACCTGACTGACGTAGCTTTCATCCAATGGGCGCGTCACGGAGTCGGGCAAATCCCTATCTAAAAATGGCATAGCTCGATGGACAAATTCCCCGAGGTTTAGCCTGCGCAGATAAACCCCATTCATCCATTCCAGTTTCTCCTTATTGAAGATAGCTGCCGTTTTTCCTACTCTTTCCAGAGAAAAGTGCTTTATCAATTCTTCTCGAGACAATAACTCAGTTCGGTCATCAAGCGACCACCCCAAAAGGGCTAAGGAATTGATCATGGCGTCTGGCAAGTATCCTTGCTGTTCATATTCGCTGATATTGGTAGCACCGTGTCTTTTGGATAACTTAGCACGGTCAGGTCCCAGAATCATAGGCAAATGAGCAAATTGCGGAGCTTGCCAGTTTAGAGCTTGGTAAAGCAAAACATGGCGGGGAGTGCTGGAGAGCCACTCTTCAGCTCTGAGGACATGTGAGATGGCCATGAAATGGTCATCTACTATATTGGCCAAGTGATACGTCGGATAACCGTCGGATTTTAGGAGGATAAAGTCGTCTAAGGTATCGTGCTTAAAACCAACCCGGCCATAGATCAAATCATAGAAAGTGGTTTCGCCTTCAAGTGGTGTTCTATAACGAATCACGGGAGTAGTACCTGTTGCCTCTAGCCGAGTCCTTTCATGATGGCTTAAATCCCGACAACGGCGATCATATTTCGGTGGCTGCTTGCGTCTTGCTTGTTCTTGGCGCATTGCTTCTAATCGTTCCGGAGAGCAATAGCATAAATATGCATGATCCTCGTCAAGCAATCTTTGCGCAGCTTCCCGGTAAATCGGCAATCGTTCAGATTGGAGATAAGGGCCTTCGTCCCAGTCCAACCCCAGCCAGCGCAAGCTATCCAGTATTATGTCCACCGCTCCCTCAACCTTACGAGCGATGTCAGTATCTTCAATCCGCAAGATAAACATCCCACCGTGGTGGCGAGCGAAAAGCCAGTTGAATAGAGCTGTTCTTATGTTGCCTAGGTGTGGGTACCCTGTAGGACTGGGGGCAAAACGAACTCTAACCGATGTCTGTGACGCATCCTGCATGGAGCTGTGTTCTAAATTTGAGCCTGACCCTATTTAGAGAGAGTCTGATATATGTTTCTTAACCGGTCCAGATATTTCCTGAGTCTCTGGGCAAGTTGCTCGACATTATTGAGGGCATTCTTAGTATCCTCCATCTCGGTAGTGATCTTGAACAAGATTTCGTCGCGCCTCTGGCCCAAATCAGCCTCAAAACTAGACATTTCCCCCAAGTCGGTCAAGAAATTACTTTCTCTCGTCCCCTGCTCTTTAGCAAGTTCTTCATAAGATTTCATGCCGTCAGTTTCCTTTCTTTATGTATCAAGGATATCAAATCTTAACATGGCTTGATGTTCCAAACAAGACCTTGATTTGACCACGGCACCTGTAGATAGTGTTGCTTGTTGACACGGTTATGCAAAATTCCACTGTTTCTTATATATTAAGAGTTATTGGTTCTTACGGTGCTGAGTGAACCCGATGCCCCAGTTTAAAATAGTTTCCGATTTTCGTCTTACCGGCGACCAGCCTCAAGCCGTGGACAAGTTGGTCGAGGGCTTGAACGCAGGTTACCGAGAACAGACACTGCTTGGAGTCACCGGCAGCGGCAAGACCTTTACCATGGCTAACGTCATCGAGAGGGTACAGAGGCCAACCCTGGTTATTTGCCACAACAAGACTTTGGCTGCCCAGCTAGCGACCGAATTTAAGGAATTCTTTCCCGAAAATGCTGTGGAGTATTTTGTCAGCTATTATGACTATTATCAACCGGAAGCTTATATTCCCAGCACCGACCTCTATATTGAAAAGGAAACTGATATAAATGAGGAGATTGACAAACTACGGCATGCCGCTACAATGTCCCTCTTCACCCGCCGAGATGTGGTTATTGTCGCTTCGGTCTCTTGTATTTATAGTTTAGGCGCACCTGAGGAGTATCATGGCTTTGCCCTTGCCATTGGAAGAGACAAAGACTATAAACGAGACGGACTGGCTCGCCGTCTGGTGGATATGCAATATGAAAGAAACGACTACGATTTCACCAGAGGCAAATTCCGCATCCGAGGCGACACCCTGGAAATTCAGCCCGCATATCAGGAAACAGCCCTGCGAATCGAATTCTGGGGGGACAAGATTGAGCGCATCGTTGAGGTTGACCCTTTAACCGGCGAGATTCTAGCTCAACATGAGGAAGTAGATATATACCCCGCAAAGCACTTTGTTACCTCTCACGAAAAGTTGCTGGCGGCCATCGAGGATATTAAAGTCGAGCTGGAGGAAAGATTAAAGGAGTTAAACAGCCGGGGAAAGCTACTGGAAGCCCAGAGGCTTGAAGCGCGGACCAATTACGATATTGAGATGCTTCAAGAGGTGGAGTATTGCACCGGCGTGGAAAATTACTCCAGACATCTGCAGCGCCGGGCGCCCGGCAGCACCCCCTGGACTCTACTGGATTACTTTCCTGATGACTTCCTGTTGTTTATTGACGAATCACATATGACCTTGCCACAGATAAGGGGCATGTATCACGGTGATATTTCTCGAAAGCAGACATTGGTTGATTACGGTTTTCGCCTTCCTTCAGCCCTAGATAACCGCCCATTGCATTTTGAGGAGTTTAACAACCACATCAACCAGGTTATTTACGTCTCTGCTACACCGAAGCCCTATGAATATGAGCGCAGCCAGCAAGTAGTGGAGCAATTAGTCCGCCCCACTGGTTTGCTGGAGCCTACCGTGGAGGTTAAGCCAGTTAAGGGGCAAATTGATGACCTTATTTATCAGATAAGAAGCAGAGTCGCTAAGGGGGAGCGCTGTCTGGTGACTACCTTGACCAAGCGAATGGCAGAGGAATTAAGCGACTACTTGAGGGAAATGGAGATTAAGACTCATTACTTGCATTCGGAGGTAGAGACTTTAGAGCGGGTGGAAATTCTCCGTGACCTCCGCCTTGGGGTCTATGATGTAGTCGTGGGTATCAATCTCCTCCGTGAGGGGTTGGACCTGCCTGAGGTTAGCCTGGTCGCCATACTCGATGCCGACAAGGAAGGCTACCTCAGGTCTCAGGAAGCGCTCATTCAGACCATGGGGCGTGCTGCACGACACATAAATGCCCATGTCATAATGTATGCTGATAGCATTACTCAATCCATGCAAAAGGCAATAGAAGAGACTCAGCGGCGCCGCCAAGTTCAGGAAGCCTACAATAAAGAGCACGGCATCACTCCTCAGGGGATAAAGAAGGCAGTTAAAGACATAACCGAGAGAGTCCGAGCGGTCGCCGAGACAAGAACTCCCTATACGGTTACTTCTATTTCCAGGGAGGAAATGCTTCAACTCATCAAGCAACTGGAATCGGAGATGAAAGCAGCAGCCAAAAATCTGGAGTTTGAAAAAGCTGCTATGATTCGCGACCGCATTATCGAACTAAGAAAAGACGAAGGCCTAGTTCCACTCTGATGGAATGATGGTCGGGTATCGTTGACGAGCGATTTGGCCCGCTTGAGCCTAGTCTGGTTTGTCCCTCCAATTGCAGGAATCATCTCGCCTCATGTCCCGTTGTGGTCTCAAACGATGAATGTGGCGGTCTTGTACCCGTGGGAGCTAGTGATGGTTGTGAATTGTGAAAACAGTGTGGCGCTTTCTAGCAGACTTCTCGCAGACAGGAGCGGGCCAGCAGGCTGGGACTAAAGTAACGGGGGTAATGAGTACAAATGGGTGATTGACGCTTTCCACCACACAAGCCTATATTAATAGTATAGTTTGGCATAGTTGAGTAATTTCAGGGAAAGAAGATATGCCTGTTGTTATTAATGACCAGACCTATTACAGGACAGCCGAGGTTTGCCGGATGGTCGGCATCAGTAGGAATACCCTTTTCAGGTGGTTGAAAGAAGGAATATTTTCCGACGTCGAATACCGGGACTGGCGGGGGTGGAGACTATTTACCGCAACTCAAGTGGAGACCATTAAAACCAAGACTAACTATGTGTCCGCGATAGCTCGGAGCGACTGAGGAGCTAAACGAATGAAATCAGTGATATCCACGGCCAAATGCAGGGACGATGCGCTGTTCAAGACTCTGAGCGAGGAATTGCCGGTTGGGGTCTGCATCATGCAGGATGGAAAGTTTTGCTATGTCAATAGCACCTTCCCAATTGCCATCGGCTACACAGTGGATGAATTGGTGGGCAAAGACTCCTTGGAGATTGTCGTTCCCGAAGATAGGGAGATGGTCAGGGAAAATACCATGAAGATGTTGAAGGGAGAGCTGCGTTCGCCATATCAATTCAGGGTGACCGGTAAAGACGGTAGTATTGTCTGGGTTATGGGGACAGTCAAATCCGTCAACTACCATGGGAAGCGTGCAACGTTGGGGAATTACATGGAAATCACCGAGCGCAAGCTGATGGAGGAGGCAGTGAAAGAGAGTGAAGAGAGGTACAAGGAACTTGCTAACAGCATCACTGACGTCTTTTTCGCAATGGACGAGCATCTGAGATATACCTATTGGAACAAGGCATCGGAAATTCTGACAGGAATTCGGGCGGAGGATGCGATTGGGAAATCCCTCCGGGAAATTTTCCCGAACACGCCTGAGACGAGAAACGCGGAAAAGGTGTACCGTAATGTGCTGAAGACGCAGCAGCCCCAGACTTTTGTGAACGATTTTAGTATTGACGGTAGGCACTACATCTTTGAGATAAGCGCTTATCCTCCCGAGGTGGCATCTCGGTTTTTGTCAGGGACATCACCGAGCATAAGCAGGCAGAGGAGTCATTGAAAAAATTGCAGCGAGAGCTATTACTGCGAAATGAGATGTCCTATATATTCCTCACCGTACCTGATGACGAGATGTACAGCGAGGTGCTACGAGTCATACTGGAAGCCACAGAAAGCAAGTATGGCATCTTTGGATATATAGACGAACAGGAAACGTTAGTCATTCCATCTATGAGCCGAGATATTTGGGAAGAATGTCAAGTTCCAGATAAGACTATTGTTTATCCGCGTGAGAAATGGGGGGGCATTTGGGGTCGGGCACTAGTGGAGAAGAAAGCCCTTTATGCGAACGGAGGTTTGCATCTGCCCTCTGGCCATATACCCTTAGAAAGGGTTATCTGTGTTCCCGTTGTGTTTCAAGAAAAATGTATCGGCCTTATAGAAGCAGCGAATAGAGTAACTGATTACGGTGAGGAAGATAGAGAGTTTTTGGAAATTATCAGCGCCAAAATAGCACCCATCTTGAATGCCAGATTGGAACGAGATAGAGAGGATAAGAAGCGCAAGCAGGCAGAGAAAGCGTTGAGGCAATCGGAGGAGAAATACCGGACTATTCTGGAGGAAATGGAAGAGGGCTATTACGAGCAAGACCTTGCCGGCAATTTCACCTTTGTTAATAAGGCCATGTGTCGCCACCTTGGATATTCCCGGGACGAGCTGATAGGGATGAACTATCGGGTTTATACGCCTGAAGATGATGTTAAGAAAAGGTACGCGGTGTGGAACAAAGTTTATCAAACCGGTGAAACGGTGAAAGAGCTTCCCTTAGTAAACATCTGTAAGGATGGAACCTCGAGTATTCCTTGAAGAGTCGGTTCTTCCTTTGCGGAACGAAAAAGGCGAGACTATCGGATTTCGCGGCGTTGAACGTAACATCACCGAGCGCAAGCAGGCAGAGGAAACGCTGCGGCAGTCTGAGGAGAGATATCGGACTATACTGGAGGAGATGGAAGATAGCTATTTCGAGGTTGACCTCGGTGGACACCTCACCTTTGTCAATAATTCGGTGTGCCGCGACCTGGGATACTCAAAGGAAGAGCTGATTGGAATGAGCTATAAAGACTTTACAATTGAAGATGATATCGAATCCGTATTTCGAGTCTTTAATGAGGTGTACCAGACCGGTGTGCCAAACAAGGGCTTCCCCTGGAAAGTCATCCGCAAAGACGGGACCGAGGGGTTTGCCGAAGCATCGATCTCTCCTCTGAGAGGTGACAAGGGCGAGATTATCGGGTTCCGTGGCGTTGGGCGTGACGTCACCGAGCGCAAGCAGGCAGAGGAAGAACTGAGTAAGACCCAGGCCCAGCTATCCACTGCCGTGGAGATGGCGCATCTCGGACCATGGGAATATGATGCAATAAATGACCTGTTTATTTTCAATGATGCCTTTTACAAGGTACTCCACACCACCGCTGAGGAGGTTGGCGGATATACCATGCCATCGCTCGAGTACGCAAGGCGTTTTGTCCATCCCGAGGATGCACATCTTGTTGGCGAGGAAGTCCGCAAAGCCCTTCAAGCTGACGATCCCAATTTCAGCAGCCAACTCGACCATCGAATTATCTACGCAGATGGTGGGGTTGGATATATGTCCGTGCGCTTTTTCATCGTCAAAGATGAGACTGGAAGCACAGTCAGAACTTACGGAGTAAACCAAGACATCACTGAGCGCAAGCAGGCAGAGGAGAAACTGCGACAAAACGAGGAAAATTATAAAGCTTTGTTCGATAGCGCAGTCACCGGCACGATTGTTATTGACACTGAAGCTCTGAGAGTAGTGATGGCTAATCGAGCCGGTGCGAAAATTTTTGGATTTAGTTCTGCAGAGGAGGGCATCGGAGTAAATCCGCTTGACTTCTTCCTCCTGAAGACCGGGAGAGAGTTCTTGAGCTTATTATGAAGGAGCTGGTTGAACAAGACTCGCGGCGGACTTTCGAGTTGCGGGCGGTGACCAAAGATGGCAGAGAAATATGGATAAGTGTGACGGGTGCGAGGATTATGCATGAGGGCAGATTAGCGGGTCTAGTTTCAATTACAAACATCACCGAGCGTAAGCAGGCAGTGGAAGCGCTGAGGCAATCTGAGGAGAGATACCGGAATATACTGGAGGAGATGGAAGATAGCTATTTCGAGGTTGACCTCGGTGGACACCTCACTTTTGTCAATAGTTCGACGTGCCGCAACCTGGGATACCCCAGGGAAGAGCTGATTGGAATGAGCTATAAAGGCTTTACAGCTGAAGAGGATATCGAATCCGTATTTCGAGTCTTTAATGAAGTGTACCGGACCGGTGTGCCAAACAAGGGCTTCCCCTGGAAAATCATCCGCAAAGACGGGAGCCACGGGTTTGTCGAAACATCGGTCTCTCTTCTGCGAAATGACAAGGGCGAGATTATCGGGTTCCGTGGCGTTGGGCGTGACATCACCGAGCGCAAGGAGATGGAGGAGAACTGCGACAAAGCGAGGAAAATTATCGAGCTTTGTTCGATAGCTCGGTCATCGGCACGATTGTTCTGGACGCTGAAACTATGAAAGTAGTGATGGCTAATCAAGCCGCTGCGAAAATGTTTGGATTTAGTTCTGTAGAGGAAGGCATCGGAGCTAAATCCGCTTGACTTCGTTCCTCCGGAGGACAGGGAGAGAGTTCTTGAGGCTTATTAGAAGGGGTTGTTTGAACAAGACTTGCGGACAGACTCACGAGTTTCGGGCAATAACCAAAGATGGCAGAGAAATATGGATAAGTGTGACGGGTGCGAGGATTATGCATGAGGGCAAATTAGCGGGTTTGATTTCTTTTACCGACATTACTGAGCAAAAGCAGCAAAATCGAGCGGCTTATGGTGACTGACCGGCTGGCTTCCCTTGGCGAACTGGCATCCGGCACCGCCCACGAACTTAACAACCCGCTCACGAGCATTATCGGTTTCTCCCAGTTGCTTATGGAGAAGGAGGTCCCTGACGACATCCGTGAGGATCTGAAGCTTATCAACAACGAGGCTCAGCGTGCTGCTAGTGTAACGAAGAATCTCCTTACATTTGCCCGAAAGCACGCACCTGTGAAGCAGCTTACCCAGATAAATAGCATTATCGAGGACGTCCTGAAATTACGTGCTTATGAGCACAAAGCAAATAATATCGAGGTCGAGAGACAGCTTGCACCCCGACCTTCCCGAAATCATGGTCGACTATTTCCAGATGCAGCAGGTTTTCATGAACATAATTATCAATGCCGAGTATTTTATGACTGAGGCGCATAAGAAGGGGACCCTGACCATTACCACCAAAAAACAGAACGGTACCGTGAGGATTTCATTCGCTGATGACGGCCCGGGTATCCCACCGGAAAATCTGAAGCGGATATTTGACCCCTTCTTCACCACCAAGGAAGCGGGCAAGGGGACCGGGCTTGGTTTGAGCATCTGCCACGGGATAGTGACCGAGCACGGCGGGCAGATATATGCCAGGAGCCAGCTGGGTAAGGGAGCCACCATTTTTGTCGAATTGCCCATTAACGGTCAGCGACCATATTGAGAGGTAGCTATGAAACAACCTAACGCCAACGAGAAAAGCATTTTAGTGGTTAAGATGAGAAGGAGCAGACAGCAGTGTTTGACAAGAGAATGAGTATGCCTGGCCAGCGAGAAACATTGCTTATCGTCGATGATGAAGACACAATCAGGAAACTCCTTTGCCTGAAATTATCCAGAGAAGGCTACCTGTGTAAGGAAGCAGATAGCGCTGAGTACGCCCTGAATGTGCTGGAGACCAACTCCGATTGCTCTGGTTATTCTGGATATAAAGATGCCCGGTAAATCAGGAATCGAACTGCTCCCCGAAATAAAGTCAGGCTACCCTGACACAGCAGTTATTATGGCTACGGCTGTTAATGACATTGACGTTGCCATTCAATGCCTGAAACAGGGAGCTGACGAATACATCTGCAAGCCGTTCAATCTGGAGGAGGTCTCCCTGGCGGTTCAGAGAGCTCTCGACAAAAGGCGCCTGCAACTGGAGCTCAGGGAGTACCAGCAATTTCTGGAAGAAAAGGTTGAGGAGCAGATGATAGGCGCGAGAAGACTCTTCCTTGGTGCCATCGAGGCACTCGTATCCGCCCTCGAAGCTAAAGATAAATACACTGGTGGACATTCCCGCCGGGTGACCGAGATAGCATTGGCCATAGGCAAAGAACTTGGTCTATCCGCACGGGACATGGAAGACCTGCGCTGGGGAAGTCTGCTTCACGACGTCGGAAAGATCGCCGTTCACCAGGCTATCCAGAATAAGCCCGGCAGCCTGACGCGTGAAGAATACGAGCACATTATGACTCATCCCCAGATTGGCGCCCACATTGTGCAACCGGTGGTTAATGGGAAAATAACTGAGATCATTGAACACCACCACGACCATTATGACGGCACCGGACTTCATCAGGTTATACCGGGCAGTGACATACCGTTGGGAGCCAGAATCATAGCTGTGGCCGATGCCTTTGATGCTATGACTTCGGACCGACCATATCGCGCCGCAATGTCCATCGCGGAAGCCGTAGGGGAGATTAAGCGCTGCGCTGATACTCAGTTTGATCCGGTTATAGTCGCTGCATTCCTCAAAGCGGTCGGAACCGCGACGGCACAGGCTTCAGAACCTCAACGTGGTGCCCCCGACGGTCAACTCTAGGAATACGGGGACGCTGCAACGCCCGGTGACATCCATGGCGTCACTGCCAAGAGCCCCGATGAATGTCTATTCGTAGTCACGAAGCGATTTCCTAGACAAGAATGGGATTGCTTCGGGTCACCGGCATTGACCAGCAGCCTCGCCGCCTTGACACATGAGCTGACTGACGGGGATAATTGTCATGTATGGCAATTAGCTTAGACGAAGACGTCGAGAAACTGAGAGGAAGTCTTAACGGCTTACCTCAACCCCAGGTAGAGCCTCCACTGATAGTGGTGAGCGGGTTGCCAGGCGCGGGTAAGTCTTTTTTCTGCCGCACGCTGGCTGAGAAATTGTCGTTTCTCATCTTGGGAAGCGATGCTTTGCGAAAAGTCCTGTTTCCGACCCCTCAGTATAACGAACAGGAGAACAAGCGGCTTTTCTCTGCTTGTCATGTTCTCATCGAAGAGCTTCTAAGGAAGGGGATACCTGTCATTTTTGATGCCACAAACTTATTGGAGCATCATCGAGAATATCTTTACCGCGCCGCCGAAAGGGCCGGGGCCAAGCTGATCCTGGTTTGGGTTGAGGCCCCCCCAGAAGTGGTGCGGCAACGTCTTCTGGCCCGAGAAAAGGCAGCTATACCTGAGTATCACTCGGAAGCCGGGTGGGGAGTCTATAATAAGATGAAGCCTCGCAGGCAGAAGATTTCCCGCAATCACCTTGTTGTTGATACCTCGCAGGATATTACTGCCGCAGTTGATAAGATTGTCCGCGCGACAGGTAGATAAGGAACAAAAATTTCCTCGCCAACCTCTTCAATTCTTCACTCAAATGAAGTAGAATAGATGTTCCGAAATTTACATATTCCGGCGGAGATGGATTTTGGAGACCAAAGTTGTAGCTGGGGACTTAACTCAAATCGAAGCTGATGCCATTGTAGTCAACCTTTTTGAGGGTGTGGAACAACTGGGCTTCGCCACCGCTGCTGTGGATAAGGCTCTGGATGGAGCCATTAGCGCTCTCATTAATCGAAGTGAGATTAAGGGCAAGTTTGATGAAGTTGGCATTGTGCACACCTTTGGGAAGCTGCCTGCGAGAATAGTTGCTGTCGTCGGGTTGGGCAAGCGCCAGGATTTCAACGTTGATAAGATCCGCCGAGCGACAGGACAGTTTTGTCGAGCATTGCGCAAACTGAATTGCCACAAGATAGCTACAACACTGCATGGCGCTAGCATGGCTAGTATTGGCCTTGAAGCTTCAGCTGAAGCAATAGCCGAGGGCGCTATTCTTGGGCTCTATAGCTTCAGCAAATATAAGAAGCCTGAATACGAAGATATCGACGAAATCCTGATAGTAGCAAAAGAAGGAGAAGAGGTGCCGACAATAAAGTCGGCCATCGACAAGGGGAAGGCGGTAGCCCAAGCCACGAACATGGCTCGAGATATGGTTAATGAACCTGCTAACTACATGACGCCTAGCCGAATGGCCGAAGTAGCTAAGGAAATAGCTACCAAATATGACCTGGGGCTCAAGATCTTTGACCGAGAGGACATGGAGGCGATGGGCATGGGAGCACTCTTGGGCGTGGCGAAAGGAAGCAACCAGCCCCCAAAACTAATAGTTCTCAGCTATAAAGGCGATGAAGGTTCTCAAAAAACCATGGGCTTTCTAGGCAAGGGCATAACTTTTGATTCGGGAGGAATCTCCATTAAGGCGTCGGAAGGAATGGAGGAGATGAAAGATGACATGGCTGGTGCTGCTGCGGTTATGACGGCACTAGGGGCTATTGCTCAGCTGAAGCCGAAGATTAATGTCACCGCCGTCATACCAACTACCGAGAATCTGCCCAGCGGCACTGCATTGAAGCCAGGGGATATACTGAAGGCAATGAATGGCAAGACCATAGAGGTGATAAGCACCGACGCCGAAGGAAGGCTTATCCTGGCTGATGCTTTGAGTTATGCCGCAAAACAAGGGGTGTCACCTTTGATAGATCTGGCTACTTTGACGGGAGCGTGTCGTATCGCTTTAGGCACCTTTTATAGCGGCCTGTTTGGCAATAACCAGGAACTGATAGACAAAGTCCGCAAAGCTGCGGAAAGAACCGGTGAGAGGATGTGGCAAATGCCCATGCCGGAGGAGTATAAGGAACAAAACAAAAGCGACATCGCCGATATCAAGAACGCCGGCAACAGGATTGGTGGAGCTATCACGGCTGCCCTCTTCTTGGCTGAGTTTGTCGACAATGTCCCTTGGGTTCATATTGATATAGCTGGTACTGCTTTCTCGTCAAAGGAGAGCGGCTACATAGCGAAAGGGGCTACCGGGGTCGGCGTCAGGACTTTGGTCGAATTAGCTTTGAGCGAGGCAAGGAATCGAGAGGTTATATGAAAGTAAAGTGGTTAGGTCACGCTTCTTTTCTAATCACCTCGAAAGGTGGTACTAAAATAATCACTGACCCTTATGCTGTGGGTGGAGGTATCGACTATTCTCCGATCAGGGAAACTGCCGATGTCGTTCTGGTGAGCCACGACCATGGCGACCACAGTAACGTTTCGGCAGTACAAGGGAAACCAGAGGTGGTTAGGGGTAGCGGCAAAAAGGCTGCTAAAGGCATCGAGTTCAAGGGCATCGCCACTTCTCACGATGCCTCCCAGGGCACAGAGAGAGGATCTAACACTGTCTTTTGTTTCACCATAGATGACCTAAAGCTTTGCCACCTGGGTGATTTAGGTCATGTCCTTAGCCCGGGACAGGTCACTCAAATTGGTGCCGTGGATATACTGTTTGTCCCTGTAGGGGGCTTCTTTACTGTTGATGCCACTGTGGCGAGCCAAGTATGCGACCAGCTGAAGCCGAGAGTAACCATTCCCATGCATTTCAAGACGCCTAAGTGTGCCTATCCTATAGCTGGTGTTGAGGATTTCCTCAGGGGCAAGAAAAATGTCAGAAAGATAGAGGGCAGTGAGGTGGGGTTCGAGCGCGAAAGACTTCCGGCTGCCACCGAGATTGTGCTATTGCAATCAGCTTTATGACTATTGAGATTTGGTCGCTGATATGAAGTCCATGATTGTCAAGGATTCGGATTTTGTGTTTACCCCGCCTCCTCAGCTGGCCTGGGCAAGACGAGTTTTGATCAAACCTTGTGCTGGCTATCCCTTGCCATACCCTGTAACTACAAGTCCGAGAATGCTGAATGCCATTATCAGGGGCATTAGAAGAATCAGCAATGCAGATATCCTTATTGCCGATGGCAGCCCTAGCGGCGAATCGATTTATCCAATATATCAGGCTTTGGGATATGACTTTCATCATGTGCTTATGCTTGATATCAGGGATTCGATTTTCATAGAGGTTCAGAATCCCTTGACTGACTTCTACGCTGTTGAGAGTTTCTGGGTACCAAATGTGGTGCTGCGCAGCGATTTCTTGATCAGCGTCACCCCCTTCAAAGTATCTGGCAGCTGCGGACACTTCAGCGTGGCAAACCTTCTGAGTCTCTTGCCGGTGGCCAAGTACAGAAAGGGTAGGTCGACTGGCTGGGGAACTCTGTACGATTTAGGGATTGAAAAAGTCCTTGCTGACCTTTATTTCACCTTGCCTTTTGATTTGGGTATTATCGAAGCCCGTCAGAAGTTTTTCTATACCGATGACCCAAAGAAGGGAAAACCGGAGGATTATGGGAAAATCCTGATTGGCGAACCTCACGAAATTGATCTTAAGGCTTGTCAAATAGCCGGAGTTGACTGCGAGCACCTAAGACTGATCGACAAAGGCAGAATCCAACTTGAGGACTAAGTGACTCCTGAATTAATCTAGACTCTAAGCTCTGTACAAGTCCGAATTTCCAGATTCAAGACTATTTAGATTACGGAGGTTTTGGCTTTCGGTATTGTTTAGGATATGGATTTGGTGCTTAGGATTTCCCTTAATATCTTATAGTGAAATTGGCGAACTGCCCTGTATATTCCGACCAGTCTGTCTCGACTCTCTTCACGGAAGCTCCGGGCGGGCCCGTCTTAAGTTCCTCCAGTAGCCTATCCAACTGTGGCTTTTCCCCTTCAGCTTTGATTTCCACGGCATCGCCGCTGGCAAGGTTGCGAACATAGCCTCTTAGACCCAGCCTCCTGGCCACATTCCGAACGAAGTAGCGAAAATAGACGCCCTGAACTCGCCCATAAACAGTCGCGGAAAGACATGCCGCACCAGCCATTTATTACCCCAGGTCACCCTTTTTGTTGTCTGCTATCTTCCTCATTCTGAGCCGGTCGTGTCATTCTGACAGAATGGGAAGAAGCTCCGCAGGGTGGACTTTATCCAGCCGACTTAGCCCTGCTTCTCGGGCAAGGGATAGTGCTTCACGGAATTCTGCAGATGATATTCGCCGCCCTAAACTCGGAATTCGAAGAGCTTCATGGCAGGGATGGTATTGAGCCATAATATTCACATAGGTGTTGCGGCAAATTTCTTCGCTGAGAAAATGGACTATCCCTTTTGTTCCTGCCAAATCGTGAGGTAGGACCAGGTGTCGAACCAGGAGCCCTCTTTGAGCCACTCCCTCTTTATTTACCTCCAGGTCACCTGTTTGGCGATGCATTTCTTTGACCGCTGCTTTGTTTACCTCAGGATAGTTTCTAATACCCGACAACTCCCTGGCTGTATTCTCATCGTCATATTTCATGTCTGGCATATAGATGTCAATAATGCCGTCGAGTATCTGCAAGGTGTCCACAGAGTCATACCCGCCACTGTTATACACCAAGGGGACTTTCAAGCCTGATTCCGCCGCTAGCTCGAGTGCTTCCAGAATCTGAGGAACTACGTGGGTCGGAGACACCAAATTTATATTGTGACATCCCTTCGCTTGAAGAGAGAGCATTATGTAAGCCAGCTCTTCTTTGCTCACCTTCTGACCTTCGCCACGCTGGCTAATGGAGTAGTTCTGACAGAATAGACATCTAAGGTTGCAGTTGGTGAAGAATATCGTGCCCGAACCATACCTGCCCACCAGTGGGGCCTCCTCGCCGAAGTGGGGTCCGTAGCTGGATACCAATGCTTCCCGAGACGTCCGACACTCGCCTATATCGCCGGCTAGGCGATTCACACCACAACCCCGGGGGCATACCAGCAACTCTCGAGTAAAGACAAAGCCGTCTCAACCCGTTCCCGCAATTTGCCACGATGGTATAGCTCCCGGTAAGCTGCCAACTATCTATTCCTCGTATTCCTCAGCGGGCTTCCTCTTCTTCTTGATTAACTCTACTTCCACCTGTGGCACCAGTACCGAGATTGGTTTGCTTTTCTGTGCCCCCTTCTTGGGTTTTTTGGCCTCTCGCCGTCTATAGTCTCGTCTACCCATGGCTACACCTCAGTTTTTCCCAAGCTGCTCTCGCCGCTTGGTTCTCAGCAACTTTTTTGCTGCTTCCCGTTCCTGTACCTAATGCTTCGTCTTCGACCAAGATTTCGGTCGTGAATTGCTTGTTGTGGTCAGGACCAATGGCTTCCACCAAACGATAAACAGGCGTCGGTCTCTTTTGTCCCTGGATGAACTCTTGCACCAATGCCTTGTAGTTCGGCATTGTCTCTCCTGTCTTTATTCTTTCCAACTCCGGCCTGAGCTGCCTGAGAATGAATCGCCGAGCTTTAGCTAGCCCCTGGTCCAAATACAAAGCACCGATCAGTGCTTCCATAGCGTTTGCCAGGTTGCTTGCCTTCTCCCTACCCCCGCTTAACTCCTCGCCTCGTCCTAACAAGAGCCAGTCGCCGAGCTGAAGCGAAGAAGCTAGGTCAGCCAGGGTATCCCGGCAAACTAAAGAGGCACGGATCTCGGTTAACTCTCCCTCGCATAATTCGGGAAACTCTTCATACAGCTTTGCTGTCACAACGAAATTCAGGACAGCATCACCCAGAAACTCCAGGCGCTCGTTGCTAGGGTACCTGACGTCGGGATTTTCGTTACAGTAAGACGAGTGGACAAAAGCTTGCTCCAGCAAGGCCTCCTGGCCGAAGGATATTCCCAGGTTCTTCTGGCAATATTTCCAATCAACCATTTTCAGAACAAAGTATAGCAACAACACTTAGCTAGCTCAACCTGCCAATTTCCTAGAGTTGCTCGTGCCATTGGGCAAACAATTGGCCCTAATATAACTATTCGTCGTGATCCACGTTACGGCCTGCGGGGTTGGCCAGAAAGGTGTTCTCGAGCTTGAAAAGTCTGTATCTCAATTAATTGGCCTTGGCGCAGATTGGGGGAATGCGTTCAGACCACGGCCTTGCTTTTTCCAGTTGACCGGCCAAACGGAATAACGTGGCTTCGTCACCATATCGTCCGACAAACTGCATGCCAATAGGTAGTCCTGCATCGTTCCAGTAGAGCGGGACCGACATGGCTGGCTGACCCGTAACATTGAACAGCGGCGTGTAGGGCATGAATCCGAAGACGTGTTCGGCAAGAGCATCTATCCCACTGATAGTGCTAATCAACCCACCGGCATTGAGACTACCCAGCAATTTCATGGCCGCAGCCCGTATCCCTTTCGGTTGAAGCGTACCTGTAGCCACGGGGGGCATGGCCAGCGTGGGAGTCAGCAGGACATCATACTTTTCGAAAAACTCACCAATTTGGCGAGCTGTAAGTTGGGCCAGGTTAAGAGACTTAGAGAACTCAGGCGCCCGGCACTGCCTGCCAAGCAAGCCGAGTGCCCATGTGCTAGGTTCAAAATCCTTAAACGAAGCTTTACGGTTCAATAGCACCTCGGCCTCCTCAATTGTGGCTCTGGTTTCGACACAAACTATCGTCAGAAAAGCCTTAGCAAAGGCTCTGCCATCTATTTGAGGTGCTGCTTCTACCACCTCATGGCCGAGGTCCTGGCATAGTTTAGCCGTCGCCTCCAGACCCTTCACACAATCTTTGTCAACAGTGGCACCAAGAAAAGGTTTTGAGGTAAAGGCAATTCGCAACTTTCCCGGGTCGGTGCCAACTTCACTGAGGAAGGGACGAGCCGGTGGCACGGCATAGTAAAGAGCTCCGACATCTGGTCCGGCGGTGGCATCCAGCATGGCAGCACTATCGCGAACCGAGCGGGTTAAAACGTGGCCACAAGCCAAGCCACGCCAGAGCCTCACCAAAATCAGGGCCTACTGGGTTGCGACCCCGGGTCGGCTTGAGACCGAACACACCACAGCAGGAAGCCGGTATGCCGGATAGAACCACCACCATCAGCGCCATGGGCTAGGGGAACCATCCGTGCGGCCACAGCGGCAGCCGAGCCGCCGCTGGAACCACCCGGAGTACGGCTCAGGTCCCAGGGATTGTTGGTAGGGCCAAACAACTCTGGCTCGGTTATTGGCACTAGCCCGAACTCTGGCGTATTAGTCTTGCCAACGACGATGATGCCAGCTGCCTTAAACCGCTTGACCAGCTCACTATCATGGTCTGGTACAAAGTCCTTAAAGAACCGACTGCCGCTCGTTAGGGGAACCCCGGCATAAGCCATCATGATGTCTTTCATCAGGAAGGGAACGCCTTTGAAGGGACCATCTGGCAGGTCTCCGTCGGCAGCTTTTCGAGCCAGTTCATACATCTTGTAGATTACTGCGTTAAGCTGTGGATTGAGCTTTTCGATACGACTTATTGCCTCTTCAACCAGTTCGCTGGGCTTGACCTCTTTCTTTCGCACGAGCTCAGCCAGACCGAGGCCATCATATTTGTCATAGTCACTGAAGCCACTCATCATAAACCTCCTTGTTTACTTTCGCAGAAGCAGTTCAGCGATTTTGCTTGATGAATCAAGCAACTACAAGAATCTATAGTAACATTATATTCCTTCGAACTCCGTCACGACAATCACTGGTTATCAAGGCTTTGCTCACATAATAAAGAGCCAACACTTGCCTTTGATCAAGGAAGCTCATCGTCCCTTCTACTTGGCATATTTCCACCAAATTAGAGCCTGTGCTGTCCTCCCAAGAGTCTAGCCTCTGTTACTCTTTGGAGGCTTTCTCCCCTCAATGCTATAATAGTTGCTTAGTCTCCATGGACATCCTAGCCACCCTTAACCCTGCCCAGAGAGAAGCTGTGGAGGCCATCAAAGGGCCTGTACTTATCCTGGCGGGACCCGGCAGCGGCAAGACCAGAGTGATTACCCATCGGGTCGCTTATCTGGTTAAACACTGCGGCATTAGTCCCCACCACGTCATGGCGGTTACCTTTACCAACAAAGCCGCCCGAGAGATGAGAGAGAGATTGGAACAACTCCTGGGACAGGCCATAGAAGCTTTGACTTTAGGCACTTTTCACGCCATTTGTGCTCGAATTCTCCGTCATGAGGGCAAAGCCATCGGGCTTGAGTCGAGTTTCGTTATCTACGATGAAGATGACCAGTTAAGGTTGATGAAACAAGTCCTGGAGGAATTGAATCTTGACCCCAAGCAATACGCTCCTCAGGCTCTACGCTCAGCCATCAGCTCCGCTAAGAGCCGTCTCATTAGCCCCAAGGACTACGCCCAGCGAGTTAGCAGCTATTTTGAAGAGATAGTTCACAGAGTGTATCAGAGGTATCAGGAATTGCTTAACCAGGCTCAGGCGGTGGATTTCGACGACTTACTGATGAAAACGGTACAGTTGTTCCAGGACCATCCTCACATCCTCACCAGGTACCAGTCAAGGTATGTTCATATTTTGGTTGACGAATTCCAAGATACCAATATCGCCCAGTATGAGCTGATGAAGCAGCTAGCAGCGAAATACCGAAACCTGTGTGTGGTCGGTGACCCTGACCAATCTATTTATTCCTGGAGATTTGCTGATTTACGTAATATCCTGAGTTTTGAGAAGGATTACCCCGAAGCCAAGGTGGTGTTTTTAGAGCAGAACTACCGCTCCACCAAGACAATTTTAGAGGTAGCCTCAGACGTTATCTCAACCAATGTGCTGCGCAAGCCTAAAAAGCTGTGGACAGAAAACGAAGATGGAGCCCAGGTAACCGTTATCGAGAGTTATAATGCCGAGGAAGAAGCTCAATCCGTGGTCAGTGAGATTGAGAAGCTTGTTAGCCAGGAGCAAATACCCCTCAAAGATTCCGCCGTCATGTATAGGGTCAATGCTCAATCACGAGTCCTGGAAGAGACTTTCTTGAGATATGGTGTGCCTTATAGACTGGTTGGCGGCACGCGCTTTTACCAGAGGCAAGAGATCAAAGACATTATTGCCTACCTTAGAGTCATCCATAATCCGCAGGACAACGTCAGTTTACTCCGAATCATAAATGTGCCCGCTAGAGGCATCGGACAAAAGACCATTAGCACGCTACAATCCTGGGCAAAAGTTCATGACGTCTCCCTCTTCGAGGCTGTAGCACAAATAAGTCAAAATGCTGTTGCCAACGAAGCGAAACAAGCTCTTTCCCCACATATCATCCAGGCTCTGGCTGGGTTTGATGCCCTTATGGCTAGCCTTACCGCCCACAGCCGTGAGGTAGGTCTTTCTCGTCTACTGGATGAGATACTAGAGTACACGAGATATAGAGAATACATTCTGGCTAAAGAAGACGGAGAGGAAAAATGGGAGAACATAGCTGAACTGCGCAATGTCGCCAGTGAATACGATGAGCTCACTCCTACAGAGGCTCTGACCAGTTTCCTTGAAAAAGTGAGCCTGGTATCGGATATAGATGAACTGGATGAAAGAGCTGACGCCGTGACTTTGATCACCTTGCATCAAGCCAAAGGATTGGAGTTTCCCGCGGTCTTTATTGTTGGTCTGGAGGAAGGAATTCTCCCACACAGAAGATCTTTCGACGACCCCCAAGAAATGGAAGAGGAACGTCGTCTCTGCTACGTGGGAATAACCAGGGCTAAGAAGCGGCTCTACCTTTTACGCAGTTACCGTCGAAACTTATTCGGCGGCAGCACGGCAAACCCACCATCTCGCTTCCTTCACGACATCTCCCCGCATCTGATAAGTCCAAAAGGACTATGGGAGGAGAGCCTAACTCCCATAGCCAGTGGCAACTTTAGCCGTGACTTCCAGCCTTCACCGCGACCTGTTGCCAATCTAACGCTAAAAGTCGGTGATCATGTCCACCACAGCAAATTTGGCCCCGGCATAGTAATGAATTGTAGTCCTACAAAGGATGACCAAGAGCTGACCGTAGCCTTTGAAGAGGCCGGGGTTAAGAAGCTCCTGGCCAGCCTGGCACCTCTGGAAAAAATCGAAAAGGATTTCGGATTCTCCCCATAGACTATTGACAGAATACACGAAACCGTGTAAACTCAACTGTAGATGCCCATTCAGGTTTTAGCGAGTAACGTAGTCTCCAAGATTGCCGCCGGGGAGGTGATTGAGAGGCCAGCTTCTGTGGTCAAGGAGCTAGTAGAGAACTCCCTGGATGCCGGAGCCACCGCCATTGCCATAGAGAGTCAGGTCGGCGGAGTAGAGCTAATCAAAGTGAGCGATAATGGAACAGGTATCCCGGCTCCAGAGCTAGAGCTGGCCTTTCACAGGTATGCCACGAGCAAGATTGGCAACTTAGACGATTTGGAGAGAATCTCCAGCCTGGGTTTTCGGGGCGAAGCCTTGCCCAGCATCGCCGCAGTTGCCGAAGTGGAAATCTCCACCCAAACATCCTCAGAGACCACAGGCAGCTACATGCATTTAAGAAAGGGGGAGGTGGTTCGCAGGGAAAGCCGAGCCAGGCCTCAGGGCACAACCATGACCGTGCACCGATTATTCCGCTATTTCCCAGCGCGACTTAAGTTTCTCAAATCGGTAAATACCGAAAATAGCCACATCGCCCATTTGGTAAGTCAGTACGCCCTGGCTTTCTCCGAGGTTAAGTTCAGCCTGGTTGTGGACAAACGCCAGAGCTTGCACACTACGGGCAATGGCGACCTGCGCGAGGTGGTAAGCGAGCTATATGGGTCCGAAGTAGCGCAAAGGATGCTAAAGGTGGAACAAAACGACGCCCTGACTAAAGTTAGCGGCCTAATCAGCCCGCCTTCCTTGGCTCGTTCTAATCGTAACTATCTCAGTTTCTTCGTCAATCGCAGGTGGGTGCACAGTCCCCTGCTAACGCGAGCTACTGAGGAAGCTTACCGTGGCTTACTTATGGATGGCCAGCATCCTATTGCGGTAATCAATGTCTCCCTGCCAGCTCAAGAGCTCGATGTCAACATCCATCCTGCCAAAGCCCAGATAAGGTTTTGCCACGAACAGACTGTCTTCGGCAGCGTAAAAAAAGCCATAGAAGAGGCACTAGCCAGGACGCCTATAGCCAGCTCGAAGCCTGTGCCCTTTTCGGTCAGCTCCGGACAGTGGCAGAGCCCTCGCATGATAATGGATAACGAGCCTGTTTTTGCTGTTGCCCAGTTGCCGACCTTGGAATTACCTGTCTTAAGGGTGCTCGGGCAGCTAGCTAATACTTATATTATCGCCGAGGGACCCGACGGACTCTATCTTATTGACCAGCATGCTGCCCATGAGCGCATACTTTATGACCGAATTCTAACGCAGTGGGCACAAAAGCAAGTGGAGATCCAGGGTTTACTCCAGCCCATAACCATTGAATTCAGCCCCAGAGAGGAAGAGACTATGAGGGTTAATAGAGAGCCTCTGGCCGAATTTGGCTTTAGCATTGAGCCTTTCGGGAATAGGAGCTACCTGATACGTGCCATACCAGCACTGGCGGCGGGGGCGAATGTCATTGAGATGATAAGCGCGCTGCTCGATAGCCTTGCCAGCAGGGAGAGTCTGATTCCCTGGGAAGAAAAGATAGCTGAGTCGTTAGCCTGTCATAGCGCCATCAGAGCAGGACAGCAACTAAGAAGCGAAGAGATGAGAGAACTAATAAAGCAGCTAGAGCAAACCAAGCAACCGCGTGCCTGTCCCCACGGCCGGCCAACCATGATTCATTTGAGTGCTCACCAACTGGAGAGAGAATTTCGCAGAATAAGCTAGCTTCCTCATTCTATCCGCGGCGGTAGATTCGATATCTACCTCACCTTAACCTTCTTCAGACATAGTATTAAGCAGCCTATATTCTTGAAGGTCGTGGTTGCGCCTTAAGTTCAGATCCTGGGGTCACTTTGCGGCCCAGGTGTATGTTAGAATAAACGTCGATCTATCGCGTTACTTGCCTTGAATTAACTGAATAAGGTCTTCACCGGGAGGTATATATGATCTACTGGGCCCAGCTATTGCATTTCTACCAGCCGCCTACTCAGGTGCCGTCGGTGCTAAGAAAGGTATGTAATGAATCTTATCGCCCTCTACTTCACGTTTTTGAAGAGCATCCCAGCGCTCGGCTGACCGTAAACTTCAACGGAGTCCTAACTGATATGCTGATGGACTGTGGCCATAAAGACATCGTTGAGGGCTTTAGAAATCTTGCTGAGATGCGCCAGATTGAATTCACCGGAACTGGCAAGTACCACCCTATCCTCCCTTTGATACCGACAGAGGAAGTAAAAAGGCAGATAAGCTTGAACGCTCAAACCAATCGCCACTTTTTCGGTAGGTCTTATACACCCCAAGGGTTCTTTCCCCCGGAGATGTGCTACAGTCAACATATTCTGCAGCCCATTATCAACTCAGGGTGTCGTTGGATTATCCTTAGTGGTATTGCCTGTCCGGCAGACTGGCCGGTGGATATTATCTATAGAGCGGAGTGTGACGGACAGGGGATAGCTGTTTTCTTTCGAGACGATGTGCTCAGCAATAGGATAAGCTTTCGAAATGTGGAAGCAGCGGAATTCATCGCTCACCTGGAGGGGTGGCAAGGCAAGAGAGAAAGTATCTACGTAGTCACAGCTATGGATGCTGAAACCTATGGTCATCACATCCAGGGTTGGGAAAGGACATTCTTGGCTAAGGTTTATGCAGAACTGGAATTGCCCGCGGAGCCCCCTGAAGAGGTTGAGCAAGCTACAGTGCTAGCTGGGCAGCACGTGTCTCTGTTGACCAACGGTGAAGCTGCCACAAAAATCCAGATGGTCACCATCAGCCAACTTCTCGACCTTTTTCCTCAGGGTCAAACAATTGAGCCCAGGCCGTCCTCTTGGAGCACCACCGCCGATGATATCAAAGACGGCAACTATTATCCCTTGTGGCAGGACAGAAACAATGAAGTGCACCGGCTTCAATGGGAACACTTGGGTATTTGCGTGGAATTGGTCAACAAAGCACTCCAGTGTGCCGATAATGAGGAGAGCCGGCGCTCTGCCGTAATCGCCCGTGGGCTTCTGGATCGAGCTGAACACAGTTGCCAGATGTGGTGGGCCAGCAATCGCCCCATGTGGGATATCAATCTCATACACATGGGCTTGCTTGATCAATGGCGAACCGTCGTTAACGCTTACCGGGCTATAAGCAAGAGCGGGACCAGTGAACAGGCGAAACAAGAGTACTATCGCCGAGCTGTCGCTGCCAGGGATATTAGAAACAGACTCGAAGACAGACTGTTTGCACAATAACACTCAAGGAGCGACCCTTTCTGCTTTCGACGGCGGCCAACACCAGAGTGAAGAGCGTCCGAATGCCGGTCGTTTTAGGTCTTTGATAGGATCCGACTTTGGCAAAGTGCCAAAATCCTCTTATGTCTTACTTTCCAGAAAAGAAATCCTCTCTGCTACTGCTTTGCTGGCCTGGATGCGAGACTTGGTCTTACCAAGGTCTTCCGCCAGCTTATCGTCCCCCACTACTTCCCGAACCCACTTGCTGAAATCGTTTCTTCCCTCACTCAAGTGATAATGAAAAGTCTCATCACTCATGTCAATTAGAGCTTTTCTAAGTTCCTTCACATTCTTGATAGTTTTGCCATCATGGCACCAAAAGCGTTTCCCATCCGGCACATCCCCTAATCGTCTCTTTGCTTCCTCCTTGCTAAGCTTGACAATCTTGATCATGCTCACACACCTCCTAACTTGACAGTATATCTAATTATAGCATAACGATGCCTTAACCCGAATCAAGAAGAGTTGGAGATAGTTGCCCCTAGCCAATAGTCTGACTGTGAACTCAGCGAAATGAAGCCTCTTTTGTTTGCATGATAACACGAGCAGCGTTCTGGTATAATAGCCGACCAACTGGAAAGATAGGAGAACATGTTATCCGGATTGAAGGTACCTGAACGAATTGGCCGATTAGAGGAGCTGGCTAATAATCTGTGGTGGAGCTGGCACCCCCAGGCGCGTGACTTATTCCGGACTCTGGATTATCCACTATGGCGGTTGAGCGGGCACAACCCGGTCAAGCAGCTGCTCGAGATCAGCACGGACAAGTTAGCAGCGGCTGCTGCTGAGCCTGCTTTTCTTAATCTATATGACTCTGTGATGTCGGCCTTCGATGCTGACATGTCAGATAAGGATAGCTGGTTTTCTAGCAAATACCCACATGTCTTAGATGGCCCTGTTGCCTACTTCTCAATGGAATTTGCCATACACAATTCTCTTCCCATATATGCTGGAGGACTGGGAGTTTTGGCAGGAGACATGTGCAAGGAAGCCAGCGATCTGGGGTTGCCTCTGGTCGGGGTTGGCTTCATGTACCCCCAAGGGTATTTCCACCAGCATATTTCCACTGAGGGTTGGCAAGAGGAAGTTTATAGGCAACTGGATTTTGATGAAGCGCCTATCAACCCCATCAATCCAGTCCATCGTTCTAAGTGGTGTGGCCCGTTGATTCAGATTAAGCTCGGTGAGAGACCTTTCTATATCGGGGTGTGGCAGGTACAGTTGGGTCGGGGTGACCTTTATCTAATATGCTGTGATGTTGAAGGAAATATACCTCAGGACCGGCAGCTATGTGCTCGTCTCTATACCGCTGACCAAGAACAGCGCATCCAGCAAGAAATTGTGCTGGGAATTGGTGGGGTGCGTACCTTACGAGCCCTGGGCATCAGACCTTCTGTATGGCATGCTAATGAAGGACACTGTGCCTTTATGATGTTGGAGCGTGTCAGGGAAGAGGTAGAAAAAGGTGCTACCTTCGCCGAAGCTCTTCAAAAGGTGCAGGCAGCTACCGTTTTCACCACCCATACAGCGGTGCCTGCGGGGACTGATATCTTTCCCATCTCACTTGTGGAGAAATATTTTCACAGTTATTGGGAGTCCCTGGGAATCAACCGAGAAACATTTCTGGAACTGGGACGACAGTATGGCACAAGCGACCAGGCCTTCAACATGACCGTGCTTGCCTTAAAAATGGCTGATCATCGCAATGCCGTCAGCCAGATTCACGGGAAAATTACCCGAAGGATGTGGCATGGACTCTGGCCCGAAGTTAAAGAAGATGATGTGCCTATCTCTAATATTACTAATGGGGTTCACTTGCCTACCTGGGTTGCCCGCGAAATGCGCCGCCTCTACGAAAAATACTTGGGGCCGGATGTGTCAAAAAAATATGATGATACCAACCTTCGAGAACTTGTGCTGAATATCCCTGACGAGGAACTCTGGACAGCGCATCAGGTTCTTAAACGTAAACTTATCGGAGCCATGGTAGAACGAGCACGGCAATGTTCTACCGAACGCGAATGCAAGGCTCGGCAGGTACTCGCTATGGGCTCTTTGCTTGACCCGGATGTTCTAACTATTGGCTTTGTCCGTCGTTTTGCCGCATATAAACGGCCGGAGCTAATCTTCCATGACGCAGAACATCTCAAGCAGGTTATCACTGATAAATCGCATCCAGTGCAGATAATCTTTGCAGGCAAATCTCACCCGGCTGACCTTCCTTCCAAGCAACTCCTTCACGACGTATACGTTTTGGCTACGGACCGTGAATTCCAAGGACGAATAGCTTTTGTTGAAGATTACGATATACATATGGCTCACTATCTAGTCCAGGGTGTAGATGTATGGTTGAATACGCCTCGCCGCCTTTACGAAGCTTCCGGGACTGGCGGCATGAAAGCAGCAGCAAATGGTGTCCTGCATCTCAGCGTTCGAGACGGCTGGTGGTACGAAGGTTATAATGGCACTAATGGCTGGGCCATTGGAGATGAGGTCGAAACATATGACCCAAGGGAAGAAGATAAGTCAGATGCCGCGGCGCTCTACCGTCTTCTGAAAGAGGAAATTGTACCCCTCTACTACCAACAAGATAGGAATGGGGTGCCGCATGGCTGGGTACATATGGTCAAAGAGGCAATTGGCTCGATCGTACCTCGCTTCTGCACACGGCGGGTCTTGAAAGAGTATATTGAGCAAATGTATATACCAGCGGCTCGCAAGTAAAATTGCCCTCGAAAAGCACTCAACTAAACAAAATTAGACATACCACCCCCGGGCAGTTAAAATAACTATATAATTATACCTATGATTTATTCGTTGAGGTGATGAGTAAGTGAAAAAGGTATTGGCTCTGATCCTCGCTGGTGGGGAAGGGAAAAGATTAAGTGTGTTAGGAGAAAAGCGTGCCAAGCCAGCAGTCCCCTTCGGTGGTAAATACCGTATAATCGACTTTGCCTTAAGCAATTGTGTTAACTCCGGGATCGACACAGTAGCTGTTATACCACAATATAATCCTCGCTCGTTAGCACGCCATATTGGTGTGGGCAAACCCTGGGACCTCGATCGTGTAGTCGGGGGGATTGCTTTACTCTCCCCCTTTGTAAGCACCAATGGAGAGATGCACTGGTATAAAGGCACTGCCGAGGCTGTTTATCACAACCTCGATTTTATACAGGACAGCCGTGTTGAGCAGGTTCTCATCCTCTCGGGAGACCACGTTTATATCATGCATTATGAAGAGATGATTGAGTTTCATCGCCGCCAGGGAGCTGACGTTACCCTCGCAGTCACAGAAGTGCCTTTAGCTGAAGCCAACCGCTTTGGCATCGTGACTCTGGAAAATAACAGGGTGGTTGCCTTTGAGGAAAAACCATCACAACCAAAAAGCAACTTGGCTTCCATGGGCATTTACGTCTTTAACAAGAATATCCTCTTCAAGGTCTTAGAAGATGCTCATCGCCGCGGATTGCAAGATTTTGGCAGCCAGATTATACCGGATGCAATAGACAAATATCAGATTTATGGTTATAAGTATCAAGGCTACTGGCGTGATGTCGGCACAATCGAAGCCTACTGGCAGGCCAATATGGACCTCATTATTGATTTGCCCCCATTTAATCTCTACGAACCTGGGAGTCAAGTAAGAACACCCTCGGTAGACATGCCCCCGGTGAAGCTGGGGCCAAAGGCCCAGGTAGGCAGAAGCCTTGTCAGCAATGGCTGTATTATAAACGGCAGCGTATTTAATTCGGTGCTTTCTCCCCATGTTTATGTGGAGGAAGGAGCTCAAGTGATAGACTCCATTGTTTTTGATGATACCATTATTGCCAAAGATGCTGTTGTCCACCGCTCCATCATTGACAAGAAATGCTATATCGCCCAAGGATGCTGCATTGGCTATGGCGATGACTATGTTCCGAATAAGGACGAACCCGTATACCTAAATTGTGGCATCACTGTAGTGGGCAAAGGAGCAAGGTTGCCCCCAGGGTTGAAAGTCGGGCGAAACTGCAAGATCGATTCCGAGGTCCAGGAGAGCAACTTCTCTACCCTCTTTATTCCCAGTGGTAGTTCCGTCGCAGGCGGAGAAAACATTCTCCAAGCCCGATTTCAATAATGAGAATTTTGTTTATCGCCTCTGAGGCTTTCCCTTTAGCTAAGGTAGGTGGACTGGCAGATGTCACAAGCTCTCTAGCCATAGCCCTCCAAGACTTAGGACATGAGCCGTGTTTGATATTGCCTAAATACGGTAGCATAAAGACCCCCGTCCAAGACATTCAGGGAAAGAACGTTGTTGTCAGCTTTATGGGGCATTATGAGCAAGTAGCCCTGAAAATGACCAGGCTAAAAAAGAGGATACCGGTATACCTGGTGGAAAACGACGATTACTTTGGGACCGAGGAAATCTATACCCAGGACGAATTAAAACGCTTTCTCTTTTTTTCGCTAAGTATCCCCGGCATCATTTCCCAGCTTGATCTTCACCCCGATATTATTCATTGCCATGACTGGCATACCGCCTTAGTACCCTTATGGCTTAAGAAAGCAAATATGAAGCTGCCTTGCATATTTACCATTCACAACTCTGGCTTATCAGGGCTCCTTCGACCAGCAATTTTTCCTGGACTCCGGGCTTTCCTCTGTATGGCAGGAATATATCCCAGTTAGTGCTCCCAGGCCATCGCTAAACTTCATGAGCCAGGGAATTCTTCTGGCTGACATTGTGACCACGGTCAGCCCTACCTATGCCTCAGAGATACTGACACCGCAATACGGTGGGGGCTTGGAGCAATTACTAAACTATCGGCGCAATGAGCTTTATGGCATAGTTAATGGCATTGATTATGATGAATACAACCCGGCTACCGATCCTTATCTGGAAAGGAACTATGATTCCACTACGATAGAAAGAAGGGTTAAGAACAAACTTGCCTTGCAAAAAAAGAGCGGGCTGCCCCAAAACTCTGACATCCCTTTGTTCGGCATGGTGTCTCGCCTTGAGGAGCAAAAGGGGATTGATTTGCTGCTCCAGGCTATAGACCAATTCATCGTAGAAACAAGAGCACAGCTAGTTATTCTCGGTCAAGGAAGGAGCACTACCATAAATTGCTTGCCGAGGCAGCGCTGAAGTACCCCGATCGCCTCTCAGTATTCATTGCTATGATGAACGATTGGCTCGCCTTATCTACGGCGGCTGCGACATATTCCTCATGCCTTCGCGTTTTGAGCCCTGTGGATTGGGGCAGCTAATAGCCATGCGATATGGTGCCATCCCTGTGGTGCGACATACCGGGGGGCTTGCTGATACAGTGAAGGACGTGGCTGAAGGAAACGGGAATGGCTTTGTGTTTCAAAATTATACCGTCCTGGAAATGCTGGAGGCGATAAAAAGAGCCGAGGAGAGCTTCTATCACCGGGCTGAATGGCAAAACCTGATGAGACACAATATGAAGCTAGATTTCTCCTGGAAAGCCTCGGCCAGAAAATACGAAGAGATTTATCTGCGAGCGCGGAATGTATGTCAGACAGGAGACATTATCCAGAAATGACAGAGGGAAAGGACAAAAGGAAAGAGGTGTCCTCAAAGGATAAGATAAATACTCAGTCAGTGCGCTATGACATAAGCATGCTGAGCAATGACGACCTTTTTCTCTTCAATGAAGGGTCTCATTATCGGCTTTATGAAAAGCTTGGAGCTCATCCCCTAACGGTGGACGGAGTGGAAGGAACCTATTTTGCCGTGTGGGCACCTAATGCCAAGCAGGTCTCTGTCATGGGTGACTTTAACAGTTGGGATAAGTCAAGTCACCCACTGCGCCCAAAAGGGCAATCCGGTGTCTGGGAAGGATTTATCCCCGGTGTGGCTAAGGGCACAATCTACAAGTATTACGTTGTCTCTCATCACCGTGGCTATTGTGTGGGAAAAGCCGACCCATTTGCTTTCTATAGCGAAACGCCTCCCAAAACAGCCTCCATCGTCTGGGACTTAGATTATAGCTGGGGAGACCAGGCATGGATGGAGAAGCGACGCACTCACAATGCCCTTGATGCCCCCATCTCCATCTACGAGGTGCATCTGGGCTCCTGGCGACGAGTGTCTGAGGAGGGGAATCGCTACCTTAGCTATCGGGAACTGGCTCCCAGGCTAGCTGAGTACCTGAAGCAGCTGGGATTTACCCATGTCGAGTTTCTTCCGGTAATGGAGCACCCCTTCTATGGCTCCTGGGGCTACCAGAGCACAGGATACTTCGCCCCCACAAGTCGCTATGGCACCCCAGAGGATTTCATGTACCTCGTTGACTATTTACACCAGCATGACATAGGTATAATCCTCGACTGGGTACCTTCTCATTTCCCTAATGATGAACACGGACTGGGATATTTCGATGGAACACATCTCTACGAGCACGGTGACCCGAGACAGGGCATTCATCCCGATTGGAACAGTTTTATTTTCAATTATGGTCGACAAGAAGTGAGGAGCTTTCTTCTTAGCAGCGCATTGTTCTGGCTCGATAAATATCACGTCGATGGTTTGCGTGTAGATGCAGTGGCCTCCATGCTCTATCTGGATTACGGCCGTAAAGAAGGTGACTGGATACCCAATCAGTACGGAGGACGTGAAAACCTGGAGGCTATTGCTTTTTTGCGACGCTTAAACGAAGCGATCTACCAGGAGAAACCTGATGTACAAATCATCGCCGAAGAGTCGACTGCCTGGCCCATGGTATCCCGGCCAACTCATGTCGGAGGCTTAGGCTTCGGCCTGAAGTGGGACATGGGCTGGATGCATGATACTCTGGAATACATGACCAAGGACCCCATATACCGGAAATACCACCATAATAACCTGACCTTTCGCCTGCTATACACTTTTTTTGAAAACTTTGTCCTGCCGCTTTCTCACGATGAAGTAACACATGGCAAAGGTTCACTCTTGGGAAAGATGTCGGGAGATGATTGGCAAAAATTCGCCAACTTGAGACTTCTTCTGGGGTATATGTATGCCCAGCCTGGGAAAAAACTCTTATTCATGGGAGGGGAGTTTGGCCAATGGCGAGAATGGGCGCATGACGAGAGCCTGGAGTGGCATTTGCTTCAATACCCACCCCACTCCGGTCTTCAGCAGTGGGTCAGCGACTTAAACCGTGTATATCGGAGTCAGCCGGCCCTTTATGAATTGGATTTTGAACAGGCAGGCTTCGAGTGGGTTGACTGTAACGATGTGGAACACAGCGTGGTTAGTCTCATTCGCAAAGGACGGTCTCTCGACGATGTTATTGTCGTCGTGTGTAATTTTACCCCTGTGACCCATTTCAATTATAGAATCGGAGTGCCACAGCCAGGATTCTGGAAAGAGCTACTAAACAGCGATGCCAAGGAATATGGAGGCAGCGGTCAAGGCAATCTAGGTGGAGTGGAAGCAGAGCCGATTCCCTTCCATGGCCGCCCCTATTCCTTGACCATCACCGTGCCGCCTCTAGCTGCTGTGTTTCTTAAATCCTCATAGTAGAGACGAGGTAGCTATTTCCGTGACACGCTGCAAGACTCTTACTTACAGAATATGCCAAGATTACCTGGGCACGACTACTGGACTTTTTCCACTTTGAGCAGATTTGTGGAGCCAGCTACCCCAACCGGAATACCCCCGGTAATCACTACCAAATCACCCGGTTTTGCCAGACCTAGTTCTTTAGAAAGCTTAGCCCCCATCGCGAATAACTCTTCCACCGACGAGGGCCCGGCTATTTGGAAGGGATAAACACCCCAGCACAGCATTAATCTCCCCACAACCACAGCATCAGTGGTTATCGCCAGAATAGGCATTCTCGGTCGGTATTTTGATACCCGCCCTGCCGTGCTACCAGACCGGGTAAAGGCTACAAGAGCCGCTGCTCCCAGACTTTGCGCCGTATGGCAGGCACTATAGCTTATCAATTCATCCGTCTTTTGCTCCAGCCATCTGCCTCGTTCTGCCAGCATTTGCTCGTAGGGCAGTTTGCCTTCTACCTCCTGGGCAATCTTCGCCATCATCTTTACTGCCTGTATTGGATATTTCCCTGTGGAGGTCTCCTCTGAGAGCATGACGGCATCGGTACCATCAAATATGGCATTAGCTACATCAGTGACCTCGGCCCGCGTTGGCCGAGGGGCGTTCACCATGGACTCCAGCATTTGCGTAGCGGTAATCACCGGCTTACCTGCCTGGTTACATTTCTTGATAATCTCCTTCTGCACCAGTGGCACTTTTTCCAGGGGAATATCCACACCAAGGTCTCCTCGCGCTACCATTATGCCCTCGCTGGTCAAGAGTATACTGTCAAATTTGTTAACTGCCACGCCCCTTTCAATCTTGGCAATAATCGATATATCTGCATCGTTCTCAGATAATATAGCTCTGACAGTAGTTATATCACTAACATTGCCAACAAAAGAGAGAGCCAGGTAATCAGGCTGCTGCCTCACAGCAAAAAGAATGTGTTGCCGTAAAGCGTCAGTAATGAAAGAGGAGGAGATATGCATGCCCGGCACCCCCAGTCCCCTTCCCTCGGTGAGTATCCCCCCAACCATGACCTTGCATCTAACTTCTGTGCCTTGCTTCTCCAGTACCTTGAGTTGCATGGCACCGTCATCAAGCAATACGGTATCCCCCACTTTTATATCTTGAGGAAGGGTAGGAAGATTAATTGGTATCACTCCATCGTCTCCCTTTACTTGCCTTGTGGTGAGGATAATCTGCGCACCCTTTTTCAGTCTGGCTTGACCATCTTTCAGCTTGCCCGTGCGATACTTTGGCCCTGGCAAATCTATAAGTATAGCAACAGGGATTGCCAGACGATGAGATAGCTTCCTTACAGTCTGGATATGACGGGTTTGTTCTCTGCAGGTACCGTGAGATAGATTAAATCTGGCGACATTCATGCCAGCCTTTATCAGTTGCTCAATCACTGCAGCCGAGCCAGTAGCCGGACCGATAGTGCACACTATTTTTGTTCGCCTTCCAAAAAAGCTGGAGCGTTTCATATCACCGCCTCTCTCTGCCAAAGTATTACCTATCAATAACTCCGATACCAGCCCTCTGTCACCGGGGCAAATTTGCCGTTTTCAGCCCCCAGCCTGGAATACCACGACTTACCGTAGCTATCAGCTATCTCAGCCAGTTTCTTCAACCTTGGAGCAGCCGTATCCTGGAAAAAATTCATCCTTTCTTCCCGAGAACGAATTTGGGCGCCTTCCTGCCACAGGGCACGCCCTGCCAGAAAACCAGAAGCTCCTGCCTTACAGGCTATCTCTACTTGTTTCTGGAATGAGTTGAAGTCAACGCCAGCACTAAGCAGCACCCAGGGTAGCCGGGATGCCTGGTTTAACTCTTGGCACAACCCCAGCAGCTTTCCCTCATCTTGCTCAAACTTAATATCTGCCGGGAATTCTGCTTTCAACACATCAATGGGCAAGGCAGTAATCTGCCGGGCAGTTTCGATTACCAGACCAGGTTTTATCTCAGCAAACTTCTTCGAGGATGTCCCCCCTTGAATTATGCGTTCTTTTTCCTCAATAGGATAGCTTACCGGCTCAACCAGAAAGGCTATATCCTCTTCAATGCATTGGTCGGCCAATCTTGCCACTAAATCGAGCTGTCTTGAGGCGACATCCTTCAGGTCAGGCCTGAAGTAGATTAAAAGCTTGACAGCTGAAGCCCCCATCGTCTTCGCCTTTCTCACGCTCCAGCCGGGCAGAAGCTCAGTGATTCTGGCGGTACTATCGCCACTATAACCGGTCTTTTCCATGCTGACAAGAAGCCCCTTAGGCCCAGGCAAGAGGCCCGCAGCTATAGCCTGAGCAGCTCCGTATTCCGGGTCAAGCAATATGGCACTGGCAAAAGGCGCCATTGCTTGGCAGAGGTCAAGCTTGAAATCAACTATCTCTTGATAACTCACCGCAGCAGGATTCTTCTCGTTCAAAGCCCGTCTAAGTGCTCCTCTGTGATCAATAGCACACATTGTCATCATGCCCTTTGAATCAGCCAATTGTTGAAGCCCTCTCACCTTGCCGATAGATATGTTTATCACATCACCTCCTGACAGACCGTATCTTTTCTTTCACTTAGAAACGAGTTTTCTCATCTCCTGGAGGGCAAAGGCGGCGGCGCCGAGCACTCCCGAATTCGGACCCAGCCCGGCACAAGCAAAACGCACAGCCTGGAAAGCTTCTTTGAATGCTCTCCCTCCGGCCACCTTAAGAGCTGGCTTGAGCAGCATATCACCCATATTTGATAAACCACCACCAATGACTATCAACTCAGGGTTGAATATGTTTATCAAGTTGGCCAGCCCTACACCTACATAGTAACCAGTCCGGGCAATCAGTTCCTTAGCTAGGCTATCACCTTGTTGGGCAGCACTATGAATGGCCTGCGGCGTCACCTTCTCTATGTCTCCTTCGGCATACTCCAGAATGTACGTCCTCACCCCTTTTTCAATCCGCTTCCTTGCCTCCCTGGTTAGGGCTGTCCCCGATGCCAGCGTTTCCCAACAACCCCTGTTTCCACAGTTGCAGATGGGGCCCTTGTCATCAATGGTCATATGCCCGACCTCTCCGGCAGCACCAATGGCTCCGGTATAGATTTTGCCATCGATGATAATGCCCCCACCGATGCCTGTGCTGAGAGTAATATAGATGAAATCATCGACACCTTTGGCGGCACCAAAATAAAATTCCCCGAGGGCAGCGGCGTCGGCATCATTGATGAGAAAGGTTTTCTTGCCCAGCCTTTCTTGCATTATGTCTCTCAACAGAACATTCCGCAGCCCTGGCAGGTTCGGCGAGCTAAACAAAATGCCTGCTTCAGGATTAGAGATGCCGGCAGCTCCAACTCCTATGGCACAAATCTCCGTAATGGTCACCCCTGCCTGCTTCAAGGCATGCTGCGCCGAGTCCAGAATGGACTGGATTATGACCTCACGCTCCTTTGTGGCAGGCGTTATACTCTCATCGCTCGAAAGCATTCCACCTTGGGGGTCAACTATCGCCGTCAGTATTTTGCTGCCCCCAAGGTCAATGCCCATAGTCAAATTTCCTATATCCTCAGGCATTTTTGCTCCTCCATCACTACAGAAGATTCTCTTTCCACTGGCAGTTCGCCTTATCAAAAGACATTGTTTGCTGCTATGCCCTATTGTATACTGACGTCAACAAACATTCCAAGATAACAGCTCTACCGTGGACAATCGAAAGTACGGCGAAACCTTTAACTTGTCCATCTTATCGCGGGTAGCCCTCAGGCCGGATGAATTAACATGAGCTTTCCCAGAGCAAGCGGTGTATTGTTGCACCCGACCTCACTCCCGAGCCGATTCGGAATAGGAGACCTGGGAAGCGAGGCTTATCAATTTGCCGATTTTCTGGCTAGCACTGGGCAGCGTCTCTGGCAGGTTTTGCCTCTGGGTCCCACAGGCTATGGCAATTCTCCATACCAGTGTCTTTCAGTGTTTGCGGGCAACCCTTTGCTCATAAGTTTGGAAAGGCTGGTCGCAGACAAATCCCTGGAATTCGTCGACCTAGAGAAAGCGCCTTCTTTCACTGAAGACAGAGTTGACTATAGCGCAGTTGGCAAATTCAGAATGCCGCTCTTGAAAAAGTCCTTCGAGACGTTCGAAAGAAAAGCTGGTCACCATAAGCGAAAAGAACTCGAGGCTTTCTGTCGGCAAAATGCCGCCTGGCTCGAAACTTACTCGTTGTTTATGGCATTGAAAGAGGCTCACGACCTCACTGCCTGGAATACATGGGAGGAAGATATCAGGACGCGCCAGCCGAAATCCTTGGAGCGCTGGACCAAGAAGCTGGACCACGAAATCCGTTACCACAAATATCAACAATACCAGCTCTTGAGACAGTGGTTGGAACTAAAGAAGTACTGCAATGAGCTTGGGATAAGGTTGATCGGCGATATGCCTATATTCGTAGCCCTCGATAGCGTCGAGGTTTGGTCGCATCCGGAGATGTTTTACCTGGACGACAGTGGCCAACCAACCGTGGTAGCTGGCGTCCCGCCTGACTACTTCAGCAAGACAGGACAATTATGGGGAAATCCTCTCTATCGCTGGGATGTAATCGCCAAAAATGGCTATGCTTGGTGGATTGAGCGCTTCCGAACAGCACGTAGGTTGGTGGACATTATCAGGGTGGACCATTTCCGCGGGTTCGAGAAATACTGGGAGGTTCCTGCAACAGATACCACCGCCCTAAATGGCAGGTGGGTTCCCGGACCAGGCGCCGCATTGTTTGAAGCGGTACAAAAAGCTCTTGGGGCGTTGCCCATAATCGCTGAAGACCTGGGAGTAATTACACCGGAGGTAGATGCCCTTAGGGAACAATTTGGCTTCCCCGGCATGAGAGTCCTCCAGTTTGCATTCGGCAGTGACCCCAAAGCCGATGATTACAGACCTCACAACTACCCACGAAATTGCGTGGTGTTCACTGGCACCCATGACAACAATACGACTGTCGGCTGGTTCAGAGGTGAGGATGTCAAAGACAGCACTCAAAGCAAAGAGGAGAGGGAAAAAGAGAAGCAGGTTGCCTTGAGTTATTTGGGCACTGATGGTCACGAAATAAATTGGGATTTCATCTGTCTGGCCTTGATGTCTGCCGCAGATACTGCCATCATCCCTATGCAAGATATTTTGGGATTGGGCAGCGAAGCGAGGATGAATCTTCCGGGCAGAGCGGAAGGGAATTGGTGTTGGCGCTTTGCACCCGACATGCTGACCGAAGGAATTAAAGCCAGGTTGAAGAAATTGACTGCGCTCTCTGGACGGTAGTTGCAGCTTGATGAGCCTGTGCTGAACATTCGTCAAGTTGCAGGGTGCGCCCCGCAGTCGCGAACTACGTGAGCTTGACAATGACAGCTGTCGGCGCTATCACTTAGGTGAATCGGCTATTATGTCAAATGGAATCATTGATTATTGTACTTGTTGATAGTATACTTTCATTAAACAGAGAGGGGGAGGTATTCCATGAAATTGTCTTGTCTTCAAGAAAACCTAAATAAGGGCCTGAACATTGTAGGGAGAGCCGTAGCCACCAGATCCACTTTGCCTATAACGCAAAATATCCTTCTATCTGCCGAGCAATCGCGTCTGAAATTGGCAGCCACCAACCTCGAAATGGCTATCACGTGCTGGATTGGTGCCAAGGTGAAGCAGAAGGGGGAGATAACTGTCCCGGCTCGGTTGCTCACCGACTTTGTTAATTCGCTGCCCAATGACTTGATTGAGATCAATCTTCCCGCTAGCGGTCACATCCTGGAAGTCAAGAGCGGCCACTTTCAAGCCCGTATTCATGGCATTGACGCCGCAGACTTCCCACCTATCCCTCAGATAGACGACGGCATAACTACCACTATAGACGCAGCTAACCTCAGGGAAGGAATTACCCAAGTCGCTTTTGCTGCTGCTACTGAAGAATCCCGCCCAGTATTGACCGGAATCAACGCTGAGTTCGATGGCGACCAGCTTAACTTGGTGGCTGCCGATGGCTTTCGGCTAGCTGTCCACAAGACGACTCTTAACTCACGAATCAAGGACAAGACTGCGGTCATTATCCCAGCCAGAACCCTCAGCGAACTAGGTCGTGTTATTGGTGAACAGGAGGAACCGGTAGAAATTACCATAAACGAAAAAAAGAGCCAGGTCCTCTTCCGCCTCAAGGATGCTGAGATAGTCTCTCAGCTTATTCAGGGTTCCTTCCCCAATTATTCCCAGGTTATTCCTCAAAGCTATACCACGCGGGCTGTAGTGGACATTAGTGAATTTCTTCGGGTCACTAAGATGTCTTCGATATTTGCTCGCGATGCGAGCGGCATAGTTCGCCTCGTCATTACCCCGGGTACTGAACTTAAGCCGGGAAAGGTGACTGTTTCTGCTCAGGCTGAAGAGGTTGGAGACAATGTTGGTGAAGTTGACGCTCTCACTGACGGAGAAGAGGCGAAAATCGCTTTTAACGTGAAATATCTTTCTGATGTTCTGTCCGTCCTTCCCCAGGCCCAGGTTGCTCTGGAACTCACCACACCCTCAAGCCCGGGAACTATCCGCCCTATAGGCGTGGACAACTATGTTCACGTAGTCATGCCGATGTTCGTGCAGTGGTGAAAGATAGCTCGAATTATAGGCTCCTTCAACTCCAAGGATGTCTTGGATACTGCGACCTATTGATAATTCTCTCGCTACTGATACAATAGCATTTTCAGGCTCACGTGCATGAGAACAATCAGCGTCTTTCTAATTGCGATAGCCTTAATTGCCGGGATGGTAGACTATGGTGGCCGTGAATCCTATACCCTCACTATCGTCAGTACCGCTGGAGGGTCGGTAATCACCCCTGGAGAGGGGACTTTTACCTATTACGAAGGAACGGTGGTCCACCTGGTGGCTGGGCTTGAGCTGGGCTATCGCTTTGTCAACTGGACTGGCGATGTGGGCACCATTGCCAATGTTAATGATGCCACAACCACCATCACCATAAACGACCACTGCTCTATCACCGCCAACTTTGAGAAGGTCAACTTTATGGTGGCCGCAGGCTACTCTCACACGGTGGGGCTCAGGTCCGACGGCACCGTGGTCGCCGCGGGGTACGTCGTCTTGAACAACTGGCACAGGGCAGTGCGATGTCGAGCGGCTGGACAGGACATCATCGAGGTCGCCGCAGGCTACTAGTCACACGGTGGGGCTTAAGATCCGACGGCACCGTGGTCGCCGTGGGATACAACTACTACGGGCAGTGCAATGTCGGCGGCTGGGCGGACATCGCCCAGGTCGCCGCAGGCGGCTATCACACGGTGGGGCTTAAGTCCGACGGTACCGTGGTCGCCGTGGGATACAACACGACGGCCAGTGCAATGTCGGCGACTGGACAGACATCGTCCAGGTCACCGCAGGCGGACTATCACACGGTGGGGCTTAGGTCCGACGGCACCGTGGTTGCCGCGGGAGACAACACCTAAGGGCAGTGCGATGTCGGCAGCTGGACAGATATCGTCCAGGTCGCCGCAGGCGGCTACCACACGGTGGGGGTTAGGTCCGACGGCACCGTGGTTGCCGTGGGATACAACGACTATCGGGCAGTGCAATGTCCGCAGCTGGACAAACATTATCCAGGTCGCCGCAGGCGGACAGGCACACGGTGGGGCTTAAGTCGGACGGCACCGTGGTTGCGGCGGGCTCGAACTGGGCGGGGCAGTGCAACGTCGGGCGACTGGTCAAACATCATCTGGGTCGCCGCAGGCGGAAGTCCACACGGTGGGGCTTAAGTCCGACGGCACCGTGGTCGCTGTGGGATGGGACGACTTTGCGCAGTGTGCGGTCGGCAGCTGGGACCTGGATTGAACCTTCCCCTATGATCGACCAAACTGCCTCACTGTTCGTTCTGCCAGCTACGCCCTTGACAACGGATAACCTTTACCCTCAATATAGCTATACCCACAACGGAACAGTGATGCCCATGTTTGTCCAGTGGTAACCTGCTTGATGTTCGACCAAGGACTTAGGAAAAGAGCCAAAAGACTAGCGGATTCTGAGAGCGTTTGAGCTAAGGCAAGCCCGCAAATACTATCACCAACCCTGCCACTATCATTGCCACACCCAAGGCCAATAAACCAATCAACAACTTCTTATTCATATTACAGAGTATTTGCCAAGCAAGTAGCCTATCATGATACTCTAACACCAAACAAAAGGAAAGGACTAACGCTATACTCAATGGTTAAGCATTACACACGCAACGATAGTGAATGCTATTCTGCGATGGGCAGGGTGAATGAGAAACGGCTTCCCTCTCCCAGCTTGCTCTGAACTGCGATTGTTCCGCCATGGGCTTCCACCAGTCGCTTGGCGATGGTAAGCCCCAAGCCACTGCCTCCCGTGGCTCTGGCACGAGATTTATCCACTCTATAGAAACGCTCGAAAATGTGAGGCAAATCCTCAGCAGGAATGCCTTCGCCTGTATCAGATACGCGCACCTCTACCCATTTGCCTTTTTCGCTAGCAGCCACGTTAATAGTGCCTCCTTTCGGAGTGTGAGCCACCGCATTTTCCAGAATGTTGTGCAGCACCTGGTTGATACGCTGCCAGTCAATGTTGACCAGCGGCAGACTATCAGGTAGCTCAAGGGATAGGCATATCTCCCCTGCTGTCAATTGGGGCTGCCAGGGAGTTACCGCCTGCTTAACCAGGTCGGTGATGTTTTCCGCCTGATAAACCAGTTTCAGTTCACCAGCTTCGGCGAGACTTAACTCCTGGAGTTCGTTAACCAGTCGCGAAAGCAGAGATGCCTCTTCGTTGAGGGAGCTAATAGCGGCGGCATCTGGCTTTATCACTCCATCGCGAATTGCCTCCAGATAACCCCGAATATTGGAAAGGGGAGTTCTCAATTCATGAGCAACATCGGCGACCATGTTTCGTCGTAATTGCTCGGCGTACTCCAGATCAGCCGCCATGGAGTTGAAGGCTTTGGCCAGTGCTGCAATTTCGCCTTCACCCTGTAATCGAACCCTCTCGGACAGATCTCCGTGTCCCAATCGTCTAGCAGCGCTCGCCAATGCACCGATAGGTGACGTCATCCTCCGCGACAACATGAAGGTCAATAGCAAAGCGATGCCAATTGCTACCGAGCCTCCCAGGAGGAGAGACCGATTTATTGAAGCAGAGAGTCTCAGAAACGGAGCAACATATGGTTCTGCGGCAGGGTCAGAGGTGATATAGACTTTGCCCAGAAGCTCTGCACCCAAGAACATCTCCAGAGGATCGCTCGATGAGTCAGTGTAGTTCGTTCCTAGAAATTCACCTTTTGAATCACCTACTACCGTCCCATTGACACCGACCAATATAATACGTGTCCCCGACACATGCGCTGTATCTGCCACTACAGATTGGACATCCTCCCAGCTTCGTTTGTCCCAATAGTGCAGATATAGCCTGGATAGTATTTGATCAGAACGATACTGCGCGCTTATTGTCTCATAATATTCCATCTCGGTGGCGATGCGCTCGCTGACAAAGAAATATATGGTGACGACGGTCGCCAGTATTATCACTGCGAAAGTCACCGAGAGGCGAAACCACAACCGATGTATCACTCTTCTACCCCCATAAATTTGTAGCCGACTCCGTATACCGTCTTTATGTACCTGGGGTGGCTGGGGTCTAACTCCAGTTTTCGCCGTAGGTTCAGTATGTGAACATCAACGGTGCGGTCAAAACCTTCAAAATCGTAGCCCAGAGCCTCTTCAATGAGGCTTGTTCGGCTGAAGACTCTGCCTGGCTCTTTGGCGAAAATTCCTAACAACTTGAATTCAACACTAGTCAGATTCAATGGTGTGCCGGCTGAACCACGCTTCGTGTGTGGCAAAATTCATGCTGAGTCTGCCAGTCTTGATCTCCTCAGGACCGCGCTCTCCAGGGAGACGCCTTAGCACCGCCCGCACTCGAGCCACCAATTCCTTCGGGCTGAAAGGCTTGGTCACATAGTCGTCGGCACCCAGGTCCAAGCCTATTAGCTTGTCCTGGTCAGTAGTCCGGGCAGTCAGCATAATAATTGGTACGGCCGATTCACGTCTCAAGGTACGACAAATCTCAAGTCCATCAATGTCAGGCAGCATAAGGTCAAGAACAATCAGGTCGGGATAGCCCTCGCGAGCGACACGTAGAGCTTCAAGACCATTATGAGCAGTCAGAACCTGGTAGCCATCCCGGTCCAAGTAGAGCTTGACCAGCTCCACGGTCTTTACATCGTCATCAATCACCAGAACCTTCTCGCCTGTCATCCTTAGCCTCCTGGCGATCCTTCAACCCACTCTAATTTTATACCAGAACTGTCAAGAAATTAAGTCGCAGGACCTATTTTGCAGTGCTGTCAATGCTGACCATTTCGAGATTGACATGTTGCATATAGATAAACTATAATCCATTCCTCCAAAGACATATAGGACATGACAGCGAAACCATCCCGGGATCCTGACCACAAAGGGCAGCAAATTGGTGCTTTCGTTCAATTGTGCTCGGGCTTGCTTTAGCCGAGCTCCACGATTGGGGCGGACGTGCCTCACGTCCCAGGGGACGTGGGGTTTTTGTTTAAATGCAATCCGAGCAGCGAACATTACCTGAGGAAATTGTGACCGATAAGCATTGTAATCACCTAGCAGGGCAGGATGGAGATCTTCACAGGTAAAAGAAAGCTGAAAATGACGAATAGAATTGTGGAAGGCAAAAGGAGAAATTCGCAAATGGAGAGATTACGGAAACTGCGGAAGTTGATCGCCGAAAAGGGACTGGATGCCCTCCTAATCTCTCAACCAGAGAACCTTCGCTACCTTTGTGGGTTTACCGGCTCCGGATGGCTACTCATTTCACAACGGAATGCTATTTTAGCTCTTGACTTTCTCTATGTGGAGCAAGCTAAGGGAGAGTCACCAGATTTTGAAATTGTCCAGATCAAGCAAGACCTACACTACTGGCTTCCTGGTCTTGTTTTCGATTTGGGTTGGCACAAATTTGGCTTTGAAGCGAATCTTATTTCCTACGACGGTTATCAGAAGCTCAGTGAGGCGATAACGAGCAAGCAAATGAATCTTGAGCTTGTTCCTACCACCGGCATAGTAGAGCGGCTTCGCTCCATAAAAGAGCTCGAGGAACTAGTATTGATCACAAAAGCGGTAGAGCTAGCCGATGCTGCTTTCCAACAAGCAAAGGCACTAGTCCGTCCTGGTATAACGGAAAAAGAGGTCGCCTGGGAGATAGAGAAGATCCTTCGCCAAAAAGGCAGTGAGGGAATACCCTTCGAAATCATCGTGGCTTCAGGCCCAAACTCAGCTTTGCCTCATGCGCGACCTACAGACAAAGCCATTTGCGCCGGTGAACCAGTAATAATAGATATGGGAGCCAGAATCAATGGTTATTGCAGCGACCTTAGCCGCACTCTATTCTTGGGCAGACCAAACAAAACATTCCAGGAAATCTATGATATAGTTCTCAAAGCACAAGCCACTGCTATGGAAAGGACCAAATCAGAAATGGCTGCTTCGGAGGCAGATCAATTGGCCCGGACTGTTATTCAACAAGCCGGCTACGGAGATGCCTTTGGACACGGTCTAGGACATGGCGTCGGGCTAGCCGTACACGAATTCCCCAGGCTTGGTCTCAGCTCCTCTGATTCGCTTGCCGATGGCATGGTTTTTACAATAGAACCCGGAATTTACCTTGCTGGACAGGGTGGTGTTAGAATTGAAGACATGGTAGTTTTGGAGAATGGCAAGGCTAGAGTGATCACCAAGGCAACAAGGATAGCTTTATTGTGAGCCTCATGCGGGAGAATCATCAATAGACTGCTTGTTTCGCTCAGGGCTGACAATTCACCATCAATAGACCAGGAGGTTACTAGATGATTGATGCCGGAGAATTGAGAAAGGGAGTCGTCATAGAGCTGGATGGCGACATATACCAAATTCTGGAATATCAGCATGTTAAGATGCAACAACGACAGCCGGTAGTCAAGTTGAAACTTCGTGGTGTTCGTAACGGGAATTTCGTTGAGCGAAATTTCCAATCCGGGGACAAAGTTGCAGCAGTGTTTTTGGAGCATCGCCCCGTCCAGTACCTTTATAACGACGGCCATCTCTACTACTTCATGGACAATGAGACTTACGAACAGATTGTTTTGACCTCCGATCAGATCGGAGACGATACAGGATTTCTGAAAGAGGGACTGGTCCTAGAAATACTGACCTGCAAGGGGAACACAGTGACCATAGAGCTACCTGCTTCGGTAGAGCTTCGCATTACCGAGACAGAGCCTGGCTTTAAGGGAGATAGGGCTACAGCGGGTACTAAGCCGGCTAAGCTAGAAACAGGAGTAACTCTCCAGGTTCCCCTTTTCATTAACACTGGCGACATCGTCAAAATCAACACACGCACCGGGGCATACTCGGAGAAGGTTAGCTGAGATTTAGGTAAGCTCATTGATAAAAGCCGATTTACATATCCATACATGTTATTCTATAGATTGTCTCACACCTCTCGGGAAAATAGTCACGCGGTGCCGTGAGCTAGGCATAAACTGTGTCGCTGTAGCTGATCACAACACTATTGCTGGTGCCCTAGAGCTAAGGGAAATTGCGCCATTCAAAGTAATCGTTGCCGAGGAGATAGCGACCACCGCAGGTGAAATAATGGGGCTCTTTCTTAGTGAAGGGATTCGTCAAGGATTATCTGCCCAGGAGGCAATATTGCGAATCCGAAACCAGGGCGGTCTGGTGGCAATCCCCCACCCTTTTGGCAGGTCTCTGCCCTGGCACGCTAGCGTGCTAACCTCGACCAAAATCTTGTCCCAGGTTGATATTATCGAAGCGTTTAACTCCCGCACCCCGTTTTCTAATAGCATCCGCAAAGCAGGGATGCTGGCCAAAGAACAGGGCAAGGCGGCCAGCGCTGGCAGCGATGCCCATACTTTGGATGAAATTGGCCGAGCCTATGTCGAGATGGCCGAATTTGATGGCCCCACCGATTTCCTGAATTCCCTGGCTCGGGGCCAAATATTCGGGCGGAGATCCAGTTACTTAACTCATTTCGCCAGCACATGGGCTAAGATGAGGAACCATATACTTGGGGGGCCTTCGGCGAGTCAACCGTGAGCTGCAGCACATTGCTCTGCTTCGTTTACAACGACAAAGGCGCAAGGGCCGAAATGACGTGAATCGAGAAGGGAGGATAGACACGTGCTGAACATCGGCTGGTTCTCCACTGGAATGAATACGCCTTGCCATATTCTACTCTGGGTCGGGCATCAGTAAGCCTATATGATTTGTGGATAGTTCTGGAAGCCTGGGAGAAAGGCCGCCGCGAAGATGTCGAAAGAGTGGTCAAACAAATGGAGAAAGCCGGGGGCACAAAGGATAGAGGATGGTTACACTGGCTAGACGGAACTCAAAATATAACGGCAGCTCTGGAAATCCATTTAGAGTCTTCATAACAAGGCGGGCATTTGATGGCTTTCTATGGCCAGATAGCAGACCAGCGAAAGGCGCGTCAACAGTTTTGACAAATCTGAGGTGCATATACCATAGGAAGATATTGACAGCGTCTTTCGGCTGATTTATGGTATTGACATGACAGGCCGCTATCAAAGGGGCAAGACGAGCAGGAAGAAGCTAATAGGAATCATCGCAGCATGTATCGTAGTTGCGAGCGTAGCATTAGCCATATCTTTGTCCGGGCGTGGTGCAGTGGTCATTTTCCCAGACCCGAATCTAGAGACAGCGATGAGAGAGGCTTTGAATAAACCATCGGGACCTATTCATGCCTCTGAGCTTAGCGGGATAACAAATCTCACGGCCTCTGATAGTGGAATTGAGAATTTATGGGGGCTCCAGTACTGTACCAGCCTGACAGATCTCGACCTCTGGCATAATCAAGTAAGTGATGTCTCCCCTCTGGCCAACCTCACAAGTCTGACGTACCTTGAACTAGGGGACAACGAGATAAGCGATATCTCCCCTCTAGCCAAGCTCACCAACATGAAATACCTCTACCTCTATTCCAACAAGATAAGCGATATCTATCCTCTGGTTAATCTCACCAACATGAGGGAACTCTCCCTCCAGTATAACCAGACAAGTGATATCTCCCCTCTGGCCAATCTCACTAGCCTGACATACCTCGACCTCTGGCACGACCAGATAAGTGATATCTCCCCTCTGGCCAACCTCATTAGCCTGACATACCTCTACCTTCCGCAGAACCAGATAAGCGACATCTCGGTTCTCGCCAACCTCACCAACCTGACAGAAATCTTCCTCTATTCTAACAATGTGAGCGACATATACCCATTGGTGAACAATCCTGGGTTGGGAGCAGGCGCTTATATTACTCTAGGGAACAATCCGCTGAACTCAGATTCCATCCATACATACCTACTTGAACTTAGAATGAGAGGCGTGAAGGTTGATTACTAGAACTCAGGCACATAGGTTGAAAGTGGAGTGTTCTTAGGGGCGTGATTGCACACGAGGTCGTCTTGTCACTCCATTACAGAAACCGGAAACGGCGTATTGTGACCGTGGCATATCAAGCACGCACGCTGAACGGTAGACGTTCTATGTTATTGTGTCCCCACAATCCCATACGAGAACCCACCGCCTACCTAGAGAGGACACCGCCCGACCAGGTTAATCTAAAAAAGCTCTGAAAATGCCCCATCTCTCGTGGCGACCGTTAGTCTCAAATCAGATTCATTCGAGACCTGAAATATATCATGGGACTTCTGAGGCTGCCTTAGGTTACCCACTCTCGCCTTCCGAGCTGATGGAAGATCCACACAAAGGGGGGAGTGGCGATCGGAGCAATGACGACGATAGTGATTAACCCTGCTCTACCCAGTTCACCAAAAGCCTCGCCTGCGACATGAGCCGTAATCATTGCCCCTATCCAAACCGACCCGTAACCATGATGCCAGCATGTGAACCTTGGGAAGGCCTCAATTCCTTCAGGGAGCATAGTAAGGCGCCGCCTAGTCTGACTGCTCTTGGACGCTGTCAGCTCTATTTCTTGGCTGGCTTGCTCAGTATTTCGTCTATGATGCCGTATTCCACCGCTTGTTCGGCACTAAGATAGAAGTCCCTGTCCGTGTCGTGGGCAATCTTTTCCACCGGTTGGCCGGTGTGCTTAGCTATGATATTACGTATCGTTTCCTGTATCCTCATTATTTCTCTGGCCGCAATTTCAATATCCGCTGCCTGCCCTTGAGCACCGCCAGCGGCCTGGTGCAGATGTATAGTGCAATTAGGTAAAGCGTACCTCTTGCCTTTGGTTCCGGCGCAAAGAAGCACGGTACCCATGCTAGCTGCCAAACCAACACAAATGGTAGATATAGGGCAGCGAAGAATCTGCATAGTATCGTAAATCGCTAACCCAGCACTGATAATGCCACCTGGACAATGAACATAAAGGTTTATGTCCTTTTCTGGATCTTCCCTCTCCAGGTAGAGGAGCTGAGCAATAATAAGATTGGCTATCTGGTCGTTGATCGGCGTGCCTAGAAAAACGATCCTCTCCCTCAGCAAGAGAGAATATATGTCGAAAATACGCTCTCCGCGGGCACTGCTTTCGGTCACCGTAGGAATTATCACCTGAGATTTTGTTTCCATCATTCCCCCTTTGCTATATGTTCAACATTCCCGATGGCCATTTCTAGTAATTTGTCCATCGTTTTCTGAGTACGCAGAGATTGTTCAATTGATTGCTTGATTTGAGGCAACGAGAAGAGTTGCCTTGCCTTTTCCTTATCTGCAGCATCATTGACAATCTCAGTTACCTTATTATCCACCTCTGAGGGACTAATTTCAATCTTCTCCTCTTCAGCCAATTTCCCCAAGATAAGACTCTGAATAAGCCGCCTTTTCGCTATAGGACGCAGCTCTTCTTTGACCTCTTCTTCCGTTTTATTAGCCCTCTTCAGGTAGTCGGCTGTCTCTCTAAAGCCCAAACGCTGTGCCTCGCTTCTAAGGAGTTCGGCGATTTCCTCGTCCTCAAGGATAGGGGGATAGCCTACCTCGCTGATTTCCACCAGAGCGTCAAGCGCTTTTTGCTTCAAGTCCAAACGACTCCTAGCCTCAGCTTTAGTTCTTAAATCGGCAGTCACTCCCTGTTTCATGGCCTCCAGGTTATCATACCCGGCACCCTGAGCCAATTTATCGTTAAGCTCTGGTAACTGTTTCTCTTTTATTTCAGTAACAGTGACCTTGAAAGTGCCTTCCTTGCCACTCATCTCCTTAATGGGATAGTCATCAGGAATGGTCAAGGTGAAAGTCTTCTCTTTGTTTTTCTCAGTGCCCACCAAGCAGGAAGCAAATCCCGGCACAGGTGAACGTGAATTCTCATCCATCTCGTACAATATATCTTTGTGATTCAACCAGGGTCTGCCGTCCACATTAGCCTGGATATTCACGGTGATTAAGTCACCTGGCCCAGCCGGACGGTCTACAGGCATCCACGCCCCTTGTCTTGCCCGCAACTCCTCCGTGGCAGCGGCAGCTTCTTTGTCGGTGACTTCTATCTCCGGGCTGGCATCCAGCCTTATCCCGTGGTAATCCCCGAGCTTAACTTCCGGTTTTAGAGATACTACGGCCTTGAAAATCAACGGCTCAGTCTGAGTAATCTCAATTTGTGGTCTGGCGATCGGTTCCATTTTCTCAGACTCGATCGCCTGTCCATAAAGCTGTGGTACAAGATGCTCCAGCGCCTCTTCCAACAAATTCTTCTTCCCTATGTGCTGTTCCAGAATGCCCCTCGGGGCTTTGCCTTTCCGGAAACCGGGTATGGACACCTCCTTAACCAGGCGATGATAAGCTTCCTCCAGCGATTTATCTACCTCACTGGCTTCAGCTTCTATATTGAGGGCTATCTGGCAACTCTCCAGATTCTCCGTGCTTACTTTCATGTCTCATCCCTTGTCATCGCGGCGAAGAACCTCGCGCTTTAGTTTGATGTTTAGTTCGTCAAGCTGATGCTTGTCGACATACGAAGGACTATCCAACATCACATCGGCAGCATTCTGATTCTTGGGGAAAGCAATGACCTCCCTGATGGTTCGCTCCCCAGCCAGTAACATCACCAAACGGTCCAGACCTATGGCAATACCACCGTGTGGGGGTGCTCCATATTCCAGTGCTTCCAAGAAACCTCCAAATCGGCTTTCCGTTTCTTCTTTACTGTAACCGAGGAGGCTAAATACTCTTTCCTGAAATTGACGATTATGAATTCTAATGCTACCGCTCCCAAGTTCGTAACCATTGCACACCACATCATAATGTTGACCGTGAACCCCGGCCGGCTCACTATCAAGAAGTGCCACATCCTCCCATCGAGGAGCAGTAAACGGATGGTGCATTGGTTCCCAACGTTTCTCAGCTTCGTTCCACTCCAAAAAAGGGAAATCGACTACGAAGGCAAAAGCCAGGAGGTTGCCATCAGCTAGACTAAGTCGCTGTGCCATCTGGCGGCGCAACTCATCCAGTGTCTTGTTGACTATGGCCGGCTTATCGGCCACGATAAGCAGAAGGTCACCGGGCTTTGCTTGAAATCTATCGGCTATCTCTTCCAGTTGGTGAAGACTCAGGTATCTAGCAGCCGCCGATTTTACCCCATCCAGAGTTATAGCCTCTCCCGTAAAAGCCATGGTCATCAAACCCTGAGCACCATAACCTTTGGCCAAATCAATTAGCTCATCAAGTTGATGGTGAGTGTAATGCCCACAACCGGGGACGCATATTCCCCTCACCTTGCCGCTGTTATCGAGGGCTGAGCGAAAAACCTGGAAGTCGGTATCAGCGCCGATATCGGATATATCCTTGATCTCCAAGCCAAACCTGATGTCGGGTTTGTCTGTGCCATACCTTTCCATCGCTTCTTTATAGGAAAGGCGTGGAAAAGGGCTCCACCAATCGCGCCCCAGGCTTAACAGCCTTTACCAGCGAAGCGAAAAGCTCTTCCATAAGCCGTAATATGTCCGGCGCCTCAACGAAGCTCATCTCCAGATCAAGCTGTGTGAACTCAGGCTGCCGATCGGCTCGCAGGTCCTCGTCCCTGAAGCAACGAGCTATCTGAAAATACTTGTCAAACCCAGCTACCATCAGGAGTTGTTTCAGCTGCTGTGGGGATTGAGGCAGGGCATAAAACTTGCCGGGATTTATGCGGCTGGGCACAAGGTAGTCCCGGGCTCCCTCAGGTGTGCTCTTAATCAAAATAGGTGTCTCAATTTCCACAAATCCTTTGGCGTCGAGTAGATCACGAATAAACTTTATCACCCTGTAGCGTAAGATTAGATTATCCTTCAGTCTGGGTCTTCTCAGGTACAGGTAGCGGTTTTTGAGGCAAAGTGATTCTTCAATTTCTTCATCTTCACTTATGTAAAATGGCGGTGTTTTGGATGGATTAAGGATGACAGCCTCTTTGGCTATCACCTCAATGTCTCCAGTAGCTAGTTTAGGATTCTCTGTCCCTTTGGGGCGAATAGCAACTTGCCCTGTGACCTGAATTACGTACTCACTGCGGAGCGAACCAGCTACCTCGTATGCCTCTTGTGATACCTGAGGATTGAACACAACCTGAACAATACCATCCCGGTCACGCAGGTCAATAAATACCTTCCCACCATGGTCGCGACGCCGATGCACCCAGCCCGCTAGAGTTACCTTCTGTCCGGAATGCTCTTCCCTGAGTTCTCCGCAGTTATGGCTCTTAAGCAACTATAATCTCCTGTTCTAACCCCCGCTAAAATCATGCGATTCTTGTCCGACCCTGCTGAGTCAAATCATCAGGGTCTCCAATAAATCACAAGACTTTCTAGGTTTGCTTTAGACTGGTCATTATAGCTTATAGAAGGTGGGCTTTCAATTGAACAAAGAAGTCATGACTCCACTAGTTCTTGAAGAACGGCCAGCACCTCCTCTTGAGGGACGTCACTACGAATTACTGCTTTGCCGATATCTTGCAGCAGCACCCAGCGAATTGCCTTTCCCTTCACTTTTTTATCCAGTTCCATGGCCCTGGTTATCCCGGCAACCCTCAGCTTCAGATCGCCTCGCTTCGGCGGGAATGACGTGGGCAAGCCGAATCTCTCGAGCAGAGCTTTTTGGCGCTCCACCTCCTTTGAAGGCAAAAGACCCAATCGCTGCATCAGCTTAGCGGCTCCCACCATGCCAATGGCTACCGCTTCACCATGAAGAAAGCGCTTATATCGATAGCCGCCTCCAGGCCATGCCCAATGGTATGCCCATAATTCAAAATGGTACGTTTCCCTTCTCTTTCTTTTTATCCTGGCTGACGACCTGAGCCTTTATAGCAGCGCTGCGGGCAATAGCTCTAGTAAGCAAGTCTGGCTCTAGTTTCTTCAGACTATTAACATTAGTCTCCAAGAATTGCACAAATTCCTCATCAAGAATCATGCCATGCTTAATAACTTCAGCCCAGCCCGAGGTCAGTTCGCGCCGAGGCAGAGTGGCAAGAGTTTGAACATCAGCAAGGACAAAACTGGGTTGATAGAAAGCGCCGACAAGGTTCTTTCCCTCAGGATGGTTAACTCCGACCTTGCCCCCGATGGCTGGCATCAACCATGGCTACCAGACTGGTCGGCACCTATCCAAGCTATGCCCGCAAAAAGGTGGCTGCAACAAAGCCGGCTAAGTCACCTACCATGCCACCACCAAGGCGACGATGATATCGTCTCGTTCCGTTCGATGCTAAGGGAATCATAGATCTTGACGGCGGAGTCCATGGTTTTTGTTTCTTCGCCCGCCGGCACTACAAAGGATTGACAGCAAAACAAGTGTCCCTGAGGACTTCCTCAACTTTGTCGCCGTAAAGTGAGAACACGTTCTCATCGCTAATAATGGTGACTGTGCCGGATAAACCAGCCTGCTTCATCTTCTCACCAACTTGTCCAATAGACCACAGCCAACAAAGATAGGATAGCTTTGAGTTTCAGTTTCCACATGCAAGCAACGTCTTTGTCAATCCTTCTTTGGCCTTCTCGTTGTTATTGCGGGCCTTTTCCTTGTCATTGCGAGGCGCGCAGCCATGAAACAATCCCCAAGCCCTTAGTACCTCGTCTGCCACTTCACTGATGCTTAGCCCATCCGTATGGATAGTCCAATCTGCTTTGGCATAGTACGGTTGCCGGGAGGCTTTAAGCTGCCTGATGCGTTCCAAAGGTTATCGTGGCCTGGAAGGGGAGAACTTCAGTCTCAGGACTACGAGCAGCCTCACGGAACAAGCGCTCATAATAGTCTCAGGTTTAGCCTCCAGGCAAACAATCAACCCGGTTTTCGCAAGCAGTTCATAATTTTGCGGGTCAACTATGGCACCACCACCGATAGCTATGACTGTCTGCCTTTGTTGGCAAGCTTTCTTAATCGTCTCGCGTTCCAGTTCTCTGAACTTGCCTCCCCATCCTGACGAAAAATCTGGGCGATAGGTTTGCCAGCTGGCTTGACTATCTCATCATCTGTATCCAGGAAAACCCAATCTAGTCTCCGACCTACCTCTTTAGCCACCAGAGATTTGCCGGTGCCTGAGAAGCCTGTGATAACGAGATTGGTTGTTGCCTGTCCACTTTCATCAGCTATATTTGTCAGTATATTGAAAAATCCAGACCAGAGCAACAATTACCTTTCCACGAGATTGACTACTAAGTACCAAGTATCATTGCGGGCCTTGCATTCTTTCTGTCATGGCGAGCGAAGCGTGGCAATCTCATTGTCCTCAATCGAAATTGCTTCGGCACACCCGTGCCTCGCAATACAGAAGGGCAAGACGAACTGACATCGTCTACCTTTTCCGAGCATTAGCGACGATCTTGCTCCTCGCAATGACAGGAAGGAAATGTCACTAAGGTGTTGAACAGGTCCACCTTGTTGACAAATATCAACAGGCAGGTTCTCGTACAAATTTACCCTAGCTGCGCCTAGGCGCAGGGTGGCCTTTTTCTCGAGAAAGAGCGAGGTTTGCTTTTGCAAGGCTGCTATTGTGGATTCCTGTCACAGCCGTGGTTGGGATCTCTTCCTGGCTTGCTGGCTTTCCTCTACATGCCGATGAAACTGTCCAAAGATCTCGATAGAACGCGTTTTGGAACTGCTTACCAGGATTTGAGCGTTGTTAGGGTACTGTTAAAGATAAAAGCATAGACCCATCGAAGGGGTTGATGCCTATCGGAGGAGAATTTGGAGAACTGAGCTTTCGGCGAATTCGACAAGGGTGCCAAAGGACAGAAGACAAGTTTACAGTCTGAATTTTAGCAGCGACAAATAACGTAAGTAGAATGACAGAAAGGAGGGCGACTTAACAGCGAAATAGCAGTGAGTAGATCCAAACAACAACTAATGGGTGTGGTGTGGATGAAGGAAGTGAAGAAATTAAAGTAAAGGAGGTTAGAATGAGTAAAAGACTTTCAAAAATGGGCTGGATACTCCTGGCTGCTTTGTTATGCCTTGCTCTTGTCGCATTGCCGGCCTGTACTGCTGCTCCGACCGGAGAGGAAGAGGAGGAGCAGGCGGGGGTACCATACAAGAACCCTGGTATATTCGTCGAGCAGACAATAGGCGACGTCGACTCGTTCGACCCCGCCTGGGCCTACGACACCGCCAGTGGCGAACAGTTCACGTACATCTATGAGACCCTCATGGCCTATGACGGCGGAAGCACCAGCAAGTATGTGCCCGTTCTGTGCCGGCCAGCCTACCATCAGCGGCAGCGGATATCACTTACCATATCCGTCCGGGCATCAAATTCTCAAATGGCGACGCCATGACCGTTGAAGATGTACAATACTCCTTCGAGCGGGAGTTGGTAGACCGACCCGTCCGATGGTGGCGGGCCTATCTGGATGTTCTATTTCCCGCTGCTAGATGCCTAGCAACAGTGACAGAGGCTACTGCCGAGCAAATCCACGGTGCGGTAGCGATTGTTAACGGCGATTCCATCCAGTTTAACTTCGTTCGCCCGTATCCAGCTAGACCTTCATGCAGATCCTGTGCGGCTCTTGGGGCTCAATCCTCGACAAGCAATGGTGCATAGCTCAGGGCGACTGGGACGGCACCGGAGCGACCTGGAAGGATGGAACAACCCCACCATGAAGAACTGAAACTCCACGACCTGGCCATGGGTACCGGGCCCTGGACGCTGGCGGCTCTGGGACTGGCAGGTGGTGAGATCAAACTCGTGAAAAACCAGAACTACTGGACAGGGGGCTGCGGCCTGCCTTTCAATAGCGTCGTCACCAAGATTGTCGAGGAATGGGCTAGCCGAAAGACTGGCGATTTTGGCCGGCGATGCCGACATGGTCTATTGTCCGCGGACGAACATACATCGACCGTTGACGGTAATACGGACCTCCAGGCTATCAAGGACCTGCCTGATCTTACGATTGACGCCTTCTTCTTCAACTTCAACATCAACGCCGACCAGCGCCTATATCGGCAGTGGCGAGCTTGACGGCAGCTGGCATCCCAACCGACTTCTTCACTGACATAGACGTGCGCAAGGGCTTTTACCATTCCTTCGACTGGGATACCTATATTACGCAGTCTTGCAGGGCGAGGCTATACAGCGGGGCTCACCAATCGTTAAGGGACTCCCGTACTTCAATCCCAATGCCCCGATGTACAGCTATGAAAGGACAAGGCTACGGAAAACTTCAAAGCGGCCTGGGGTGGCCAGGTCTGGGACAAGGGGTTCACGTTCACTCTGATCTACAACAGCGGCAATCTGGTGCGTAAGACGGCCTGCGAGATCCTGGCCAAGAAGCTCGTCGAAAATCAACAGCAAGTTTCGCGTCACATCCAGCCGTTGCCCTGGTCGGGTACTTGGCAAGGATGAGATCCAGAAACTTGGGCTATGTTCCGGATAGGCTGGCTGCCCGACTATCCTGACCCCGACAACTTCGTCTTTCCTTCCATGTCCCATTACCGGTACTTTCGCCGGATACTCGGGCTACTACAGTAATGCCCACGTTGACGACTTGATCTGGAGGGCGCAACCTACCTCCGACACCACTCAGCGGCAGGCAATCTACTATGAGCTTCAGCAGATCTACTACAATGATCCTTCGTGGCATCATGCTGGACCAGCCACTGGGCAGGCGCTGGTTCACCCAGTACATACATGGCTACGACTTCAACCCGTGAATTCTGGCCACCCTGGGTCCCTCTATACATAAGCAAGTCGAATCCTGAAGCAAGGGGTAACTTGCACAGCTCCCGGTGAGTGTGGTGCGATAAGTCAGAGACCCCCGCTTGCAAGCGGGGGTCTCTTCATGGTATAAAGGGGTGCTTTGGAACTCAGGACCTATATAGTCCGCCGCTTTCTTCTTCTTATCCCGGTCCTGTTCGGGGTGACCCTGTTCATCTTCGGCATCACCATGTTCTTCTCCCGAGCAGCGTGCGACTCTTTATGTCCCCAGTCGTAGGCAGTTGAGGAATGTGCCCGCTATCATCGAGAGGTATGGTCTTGATAGGCCGTTCATGATGCAGTACGGCACCTGGCTGGGCCAGGTATTCCGGGGTAATCTGGGCTGGTCAGAGGTGGCCACTATGCCTGTCGGGGAGGCTATCCCGCTTCCTGCCGGCCACGCTGGAGCTGGCTATATTCGCTGTGCCGCTTATCATTCTGCTGGGTATCTTCCTCGGTACCAAGTCTGCCGCCCACAAAGATAAGCCTCTCGACCACGGTACACGGGTGCTGGCCATTCTGGGATGGTCGCTGCCCATTTTCTGGCTGGGATTGGTATTGATAATGATCTTCTACGGCTTCTTACGCGGCCTCCTGCCGCCGGGCCGGCTAAGTATCCCGATAGATATTCTGGTCGACTCGGCTGCGTTTCACCCGTTACACTCATATCAACACCATTGACGCCATCCTCAATCTGAACGGGCCGGTCCTTCTGGACGCCTTAAGACATCTCATCCTGCCGGTGGCGACCCTTTCGGTGATCAACATGGCCTTTATCATGAGGCTGATGCGCTCCAGCATGCTGGAGTCTCTGGGCAAGGGATACATTCTCACCGCCAGGGCCAAGGGGCTTGATGAAAGGGTAGTGATCAATAAGCATGCCCGCCGCAATGCCCTCATTCCCGTGATAACCGTATCGGGTTATCTGTTTGCCGGGCTGGCGAGTGGTGCTGTTATCACCGAGACCATCTTCAGCTTCAAGGGCATCGGCTGGTGGGCCTGGCAGGCGGCGGTTCGCCTGGACATACCAGCAGTCCTGGGCTTCGCCCTGTTCAGTGCCGTCCTCTTTGTGTTCATCAACCTGATAGTGGATATCCTCTACACCCGCATTGACCCGCGAGTAAGGCTGGGACAAGGAGTCCAGTGAGCAACTGGAAATTCATGGCACGCCAGCTTGTCAAGAACCCGCTTTCGCTCGCGGGACTTGTGCTCATTGTCATCTTTATCATCATCGCCATCTTTGCTCCTCTTATTGCCCCAACTCCCGCAGGTCATCGAATCCCTATATGATACCCCAGGATGGTTACTTCGCCGAACCGGGGCCTCCCAGCGCAGAGCATATCTTCGGCACCACCCAGGGGCAGTACGATATCTTCTACGGCGTTATCTGGGGCACCCGCTCCGCGTTTCGGGTGGCCCTGGTAGTGATGGTTATTGCGCTTTGCATAGGCATCCTATTGGGCAGCCTGGCCGGCTATTTCGGTGGGCGTTCTCGATGAGGTTATCATGCGCATCACAGATATCTTCCTGGCTTTCCCGTGCATTCATACTGGCCATGGCACTCGCTGTTGCTCTGGGGCCGAGCCTGAAGAGCGTTATGATTGCTCTTACCATCGTCTGGTGGCCTTCCTATGCCCGGCTCATCCGCGGCGACATACTTCAACTGCGTGAAGAGGACTATATCGAGGCCTCTCGTGGCCTGGGTGCCTCCAGCGGGAGGGTCATAATCCGCCATGTGCTGCCCAACGCCATCTACCCCAGCCTTATCATGGCTTCACTGGACATAGGGGCGGTGGTCCTCTCAGCAGCAGCGCTGAGCTTCCTCGGCCTGGGCGCCCCGGAAGGCTACGCCGACTGGGGGCAGATGACTCGAGTTCTCCCGTAACTGGATTGTGGGGCCGCCCGGTAAGCCTTTGGAGTACTGGTACACGGTGCTTATTCCCGGGCTGTTCATCCTCTTTTTTGTGCTGGGCTGGAATCTTCTCGGTGATGCCTTCAGAGATATTTTTGATCCCAGGTTGGCCAGGCGCTAGATGAAAGACCTTATCAGGATAAGAGACCTCACGGTCAGGTTTTACACCTATGAGGGCGTCGTCCACGCCATTGACGACCTGGACCTGGACATCAGGCAGGGGGAGACGCTGGGGATAGTGGGCGAAACCGGTTCCGGAAAGTCAATGACCGCCCTGGCTATCCTCCGCCTCATCCCGTACCCCGGTAAGATAGAATCGGGCAGCATCATCTTCTGTGATAGGGATAGCGGCGGCTGAAATCGAGATGCTCAAATTGAGAGAGGACAGGATGAGGGCCATTCGCGGCAATAAGATATCCATGGTCTTCCAGGAGCCCGGGGCAGCCTTAAACCCCGTCTATACTATCGGCGACCAGATATCCGAAGTCTTACTTACTTCACCGGCGTCAGGAGCTGGCTCACCGGGCAAAGCAGCGGGTAGATAGCCTGCTCAGCGACGGAAGTGGCTTTGCCGCCGGCTTGAAGAGGCCTTTCTGGCGATGGCAGAGCAGGCTTTACAGCAAGGTAGCCGAGGAGCCTAGGCCCTAGAACCCCGTCTCGTAAGCCGCATGCCACTCTTCAGGCGGCTTCTCTGGCGACTACGGATGAAGCAGCTTCACTTCACGGTCGATATGCTGAAAGATGTAGAAATCCCCGACGCGGACCGGGTGGCCGTTCAGTATCCTCACGAACTCTCCGGGGGGATGAAACAGCGGGCGGTGATTGCCATGGCGCTGGCCTGTTCTCCCGAGCTTCTCATCGCCGATGAGCCGACTACCTCACTTGATGTCACGATTCAGGCACAGATGCTGGAACTCTTCCGGCGCATAAAGGTGGATAAAGGCGCTTCTGTCCTTTTTATTACTCACAACCTGGGAGTGGCAGCCGAAGTCTGTGACCGGGTAGCGGTCATGTACGCCGGAAGGCTCTGCGAGGTAGCCGGCGTGGAAGACATGTTCCTTCACCCCTTACATCCTTATACCAAGGCTTTGCTGGATGCCGTTCCTATGCCAGGAAAGGAACTGCAGACCATCCCCGGGGCCCTTGCTGACGCGTTGAACCCGCCGCCGGGTTGCCGTTTTCACCCGCGGTGCCCGAGCGCCACGCCGCTGTGCCAGCAAGAGAGACCCAAACTCAAGGTGGTCGCCAAGGACCATATGGTGGCCTGTTATCTTTACTAGTCTATGAACACCCTGGTCGATATCAAAAGATTGAAGAAACACTTCCCAATACCGGGTGGTGTTTTCAGAAGACCGGTGGGAGCAGTCAAGGCGGTTGACGGCGTCAGCCTGACCATCAAGCGTGGGCAGTGGCTGGGGCTGGTCGGCGAATCTGGCTGCGGCAAGACGACACTGGCCAAGACGGTTGTCCGTCTCATAAGACCAACCAGCGGACATATTTATTTTGATGTCTCCGATGCGGTGAAGGCGGAGATAGAAGCATTGGAGTCGGCGGGCAAGAACAGTGGTCAGCTGACTTCTCTTCTCAAGGAGAATGACCTGGGGACCTTTTCCGGTAACAGAGTCAGTGCGTTTCGTCGCCGCGCCCAGCTTGTGCACCAGGACCCTTTTACCTCCCTTGATCCGCGGATGAGGATAAAGAAGATAGTCGCTGAGCCGCTCACGATACACCATGTCCTTTCCGGCCAGGCACGGGAGACAGCAGTCAAGGAGCTGTTGGGCAGGGTTGGGTTGAGTGCGGGGCAATTTGAGCGCTATCCCCACCAATTCAGTGGTGGTCAGCGCCAGCGCATCGCCATCGCTCGTGCCCTGGCTACGAAACCGGAGTTTATCGCCTTTGATGAACCGACCTCTGCTCTAGACGTCTCTGTCCAAGCGCAGATTCTCAACCTTTTGAAGGACCTTAAGAAAGAGTTTGGTCTTACTTATCTCTACATCACCCATGAGCTTTTGATTGCCGAGAGTGTCTGCGATTATATCGCTGTGATGTACCTGGGTAAGGTGGTGGAGATGGGGAGGCCGGAGGAGATATTTCACGCGCCACGTCATCCCTATTCCCAGTCTCTAGTAGCGGCAACGCCAGTCCCTGACCCTAAGAGAAGGGTCGGTCGGATTGTCCTTCCATGGTGAGGTACCCAGCCCGGCCAATCCGCCACCCGGCTGTGCTTTTCACCCCAGATGTTCCCGAGCTAGCAAAGAGTGCAGCGAACTCGGCCAGACCTCAAGCTTATCAGCACCGACCACTACGTTGCCTGTTTTCATCCTCTATAGACTGCTAGCCCGTCTCCTTCTCGTCATTGCGAGCGAAGCGCGGCAATCTCATTGGCTAGGTTCCAAACACAATCGTAGTGCGACCTTTCAAGGTCGTGCAATCCCACCCTGGCACGAGGCTGAAGCCTCGCACTACATCTTTGGGTTTTGATTTGTCATTTTTATTTTTGACCTTTAATTTCTGAATTTGTTTAGGATTTGGGACTGCTTCAATTTTGATTCGTGAAGGAATCTCGCTCCTGACAACGACGAAAAAAAGCTCACTAATCACGTGAACGGACTCGGTATGTTTCCCAGAGTGCAGACTCATGCTATACTTCACAAGATCGACTGCAAAATTGCCACAGAAGAAACCAATGGTCATAAAGATGTTAGCGGTTGGCCCCTTTGCCGCCAACTGCTATGTCGTTGGTTCATCCGCAACCAAGCAGGGCATGATCATTGACCCCGGTGCTGAAGCTGACACCATCTTGAGAACTGTGCAGCAAACAGGATTATCCATATCCTTAATCGTGATAACCCATGCCCATATAGACCATGTTGGTGCCCTTCGTGAAGTCCAAAAAAAGACCAACGCCCAGTTTGCCATTCACGAGGCAGAGAAGGGATTCTTGTTTACCGCGCCCATGCGTATGCTGACCTCGTTCGGCATCTCTCCAGTCAAATCACCCCCTCGCCCGGACAGGTTACTCAAGGACGGTGACCGCATAGATGTAGGCGATTTGCACTTTGAAGTCCTTCATACCCCGGGACACAGTTCTGGTGGAATCTGTCTCTCAGGCCATGGAGTCGTCTTCAGCGGCGACACTCTATTTAATCTTGGTATTGGCAGGACCGATTTTCCAGGAATGAGCTCTGAACGTCTCATGAAGAGCATCCGGGAGAAGCTCATGGTGTTGCCTGACGAAACCATTGTCTATCCTGGCCACGGACCATCCACTACTATCGGCGATGAACGGCGAGGAAATCCTTTCCTCCAGGATTAGCCATCGTAGAGACTCTTTTTAGCAGTCCCTTCGCTCAATACTCGCCTCCCTTGCGCCTGGCTAAACAATTGCCTCAATTACAGATCATACCGCCGTCAGGTAGTTATGATAATTCGCCAGGGTCTCTTTTAGGTTATCGCCGCCGAATTTCTCCAGGCAGGCATCAGCCAGGACGATAGCTAGCATGGCTTCACCGATTACGCCAGCGGCGGGCACGACACAAATATCACTACGCTCATAGTGAGCTTTCGTTACCTTCCCACTGCGAAGGTCTATGGAAGGTAAAGGACTGGCTAAAGTAGCAATAGGTTTGACTGCTGCCCTGACTACTATATCCTCCCCGTTGCTTATGCCACCTTCGATGCCGCCGGCCCGGTTAGTGGCACGTCGCCAACGAAGAGATTGCTTCGCTTCACTCTCACGCAGCCCTCTCTCTTCGAGGGAGAGGTTCGGGTGAGGGGTTCGATGACATCGTGAGCTTGCGACCCTCTAAGCTCGGCTAAACGCAAATCCCACCCCGATTTCCACCCCCTTCACGGCATTGATGCTCATTATCGCTTGAGCAATTCTGCCGTCGAGACGGCGGTCCCAGCTAACATGGCTGCCTAGCCCGATGGGGACGCCAGTAGCCATCACCTCAAAGATGCCCCCTAACGTGTCTCCATCAGCTCTAGCCTCATCAATGGCTGCCATCATTGCCTTCTCCAGTCCGGCATTACCACAGCGCACTGGGGAGGCTTCCACTTTTCCCCAGTTTATAGAACTGGCTTTGGGCCGTTCCCAGCGATGTGAACCAATTGCTACAGTGCGGCTATGAATAACAATGTCCAGCTCCTCCAGGAATCTTCGAGCTATACCTCCGACAGCTACTCTGGCAGCTGTCTCCCGGGCGCTGGCCCTTTCCATGACAGGCCTGATATCCTGGAGACCATATTTAATCACTCCTGCCAGGTCGGCATGCCCCGGGCGGGGACACGTTACAGGCTCAGCTTCTTTCTCGACCGGACAAATGCTTAACTGTTCCTGCCAGTTTTGCCAATCCCGGTTGGTGATAAACAATGCGATGGGGCTGCCTGTAGTAAGACCATAGCGGACGCCAGCTATGATTTCCACCTTATCGTCTTCAATCTTCATGCGGGGACCACGCCCATAGCCCTGCTGGCGACGCTTGAGTTCTTTATTGATGTAGCGTTCTTCCAGGGGAAGGTCAGCTACCATTCCTTCCGCTATGGCCACTAAACCCTTTTCCATGGGATTCTCCGCCGGTAAGAAAACGAAACCGTCCCATTAGATTAACCCTAAAAAGCTCTGTGATTCCTTGAGTAACTCCATAAACTTAACTTTAGACTCAACCGGGTACCCATGAAAATCTCAACATCTTCGTGAGTGGAATCAGCTTTGATATAGAAATAGAGGCTGTGGATAGTTATGGTCTAGGATTTCCAATAGAACCATATCTTCCGCACTCAACCCAGATATCCTCGCCTTTACAGCATCGACAAGCCCTAACAGCGACCACAATGTTAGCCTGGGTGGTTTGTAATACTTCACTGTCGCAGTCTCTATGCCAGCTAATTCCATAGCCAAATTTATTGCTGTATCCAGGCCACCCAGCTCATCAACTAGACCCAACTCCTTCGCCTTGCTGCCACTGTAAAGTTGCCCTGTAGCTAAATCTCTCACCGCCTCCTCACTTAGCCCTCTACCTTCAGCCACCACGTCAATGAATTGCTCGTAGTACTCGTCAACCATTCCCTGCATGATTTCCTTTTCCTCCGGCGTCAACTCTCCCAATCCCCAATACATGTCCTTATACTTGCCACCCTTGAAGATTTCTATCTGAATACCCAGTTTTTCCAACAGTCCTTCGACGTTCATCGCGGAAGAGATAACCCCAATACTACCCGTCTGTGTGGTCGGCAAAGCAACAATCTTATCTGCCGGGGTTGAAATATAGTAGCCACCCGAAGCAGCCATGCCCCCCATGCTCACTACAATCGTTTTTGTCTCCTTAGCTCTCTCTATCTCCAACAGAATTTCCTGGCACGGCTCTATCTCACCACCAGGGCTCTCTATGCGGAAAACAATTGCCTTAACCGCCTTATCGCTCTCTGCCTTTGCCAAATAACTTCTTACCAAGCCCGGGGTGATGGTTGACCCAGAGGACAACGAAGAGTCTCCGGTGGCAATAGTCCCACTGAGTGGGATTACAACAACTTTGTCTGCCGCCCGCCTCGGAAGCAACACGACCGGAATCAGTATCGCTGCGAGCAGCGCCAATACACACAAACTGATAATGATTGCCTTCTTTCTCATCATTGTTCCCCTGTCAACATTTCCTTAGCTCTTTTCAACATTATGTCCACAGGAGCTTCCTTACCTGTCCATAGCTTGAAGGAAGCCGCTCCCTGATATACTAGCATAGGTAGGCCGCCGAGTATATTGGCCCCAGCTTTTTGTGCTAGCTTTAACAGAGGTGTCAGCCAGGGGTTATATACCACATCATATACCAAGATGTTCTTAGGAATCACTTCAGGGCCTGAGAGGTGATTGTCCTTCTTGAGGACTATCCTTCATTCCTATTGTGGTGCAGTGGACTATCAAATCGCAGTCGACAAAAGTTTTGGTTGAGCCTAGATGCTGCCACTGAAACGCAGCGATACCTGGCTCCGAACCTTTCGAGGTCCTTGAAGCATCCTTGATATACTTGACCAGATTTTCGGCCAATGTACTGGCTCGCTCAAATATACCATCGCTGATGGCCAGTGAAGCTACTTTCTTTTGCACCAAGACAAGACTCGCTGCCCTGGCCACCCCACCAGCACCCAACATGACTACTCTCTTTCCTTTAGGATCAAGGTGCCCATCCTTGTCTAACGCCTCGATAAAACCATGGGCATCGGTATTAAAGCCCACAAGCCTATCATCTTTTTTGACTATAGTGTTGACGGCACCGATTAAACTCGCGAGGTCATCAACTTCATCTAATAACGGCAACACCATCTCTTTGTAAGGCGCAGTTACGTTAGCTCCAATGTTTTGAGGTTTTCTCAAATTCTCCACTATGTCTCGAAGTTGGGCCGGGTTTGTCTCCCAAGCCTCATAGCGAACGTCAAGTTGATAATGGTCCAGAGCTGCCTGCTGGAAATAAGGAGAAACAGAATGCCTAAGGGGATAACCAATGAGCCCTATGTATCTCGACATCGCCTAAGACTCCTCGTTATCGCTCAAACGCTGGCTATCCAGAAAACCCTGAAGGATAAAGGCCGCTGCTATGGCATCTACTTCGGCTTTAATTGCCAGATTGCGATTTCTGGCTCTTCTTTTTCCTCTGAAATGCAGGTTACCTCCCTGACCACCGGTTTCTGTCTTCAAGCGCTCCGCAGCTTTGGTGGACAGTCGCTCATCCCATAGTTGTATATCAAGCTGGTCCAGACCCCTTTCCTTCGCCAGGTATGACAATTTCTCGGCGAAAGCCGTCACCTTACCAGCTTGTTCCCCCAGGTCGCCGCTTAGCCGGCGAGGCAAACCCACTACAACGCGCTCAACCTTATGCAGCTGTACAAGCGTGAGAATTTCTTTCATAAGCGCGTTTTCGTCTCCGCTGGCAAGGACAGTCAGCGGAGTAGCTAGAATTCCCTGGGGGTCACTCACGGCCACCCCTGTCCTTCTGCCTCCGACATCTAATCCTAAGCTGCGCATTTCGTTCTCACTTTAGATTTCCAACCTATCCGTCATCTCATCAATCTCAGTGAAGCGAAGGACTCCTGAGCCCTACCCGCTGTTCAGGGTGACAAATTAAATAATCTCAAGGGATCTGGCCGGCAACGACACTCTTGACCAATCTCAGAGCTTCATCAACCTTACTTGCATCTTTACCACCGGCCTGGGCCATGGCAGCCTTGCCACCACCACCCCCACCGGTAACCTTGGCAACTCGATCAATAATGCCCCCAGCATGAAATCCTTTAGCCACCAGATCAGGAGTCACCATGGCCAAGAAGCTCGGCCTGCCGTTGTGAACCGTAGCTAAGACAACCACAGCGCTCTTGAGCTTGTCCCTCAATACGTCGCCCATTTCCCTGAGGACGGGCATGGTCAATGGTGGCACTCTGGCAGCCAGAACCGTTACGCCCCTCACCTGCATGGCTTGCCCAGGCAAATCCTCGGCTATTCTCTGCGATAGTTCTCTTTCCAACGAAAGCGCCCTCTTACGCTCTGCCTCCAACTCACCAATGAGGGCTTTCACTTTTTCAGGAACTTCTTCGAGGGAGCCTTCCACTTCTTTGGCCAGGTTCTGCAAAACAGTTAGGCGTGATTCAATCAGAGACTCAGCTGTTCTGCCAGTTACAGCTTCGATACGATGCAATCCTGCGCCTATGCTGCTTTCACTGGTTATCAGGAATATGCCAATTTCACCGGTTGACTTCACATGAGTGCCACCACAGAGCTCCTTACTTACTGCCGGCTCCCCGATTTCCAACATGCGGACTTCCTCTCCATATTTCTCTTCAAATAGGGCGATAGCACCCTCAGCAACAGCTGCACTATAACGCAGCGACAACTGCTTTCACTTTCAAGTCTTGGCGTATCCATTCATTAACCTGTTCTTGAATTTCCTTAAGCTGCTCCTCAGTTATGGGAGTCATATGAGAGAAGTCAAATCTAAATCTCTCTGGTTCAACCAGCGAACCCTTCTGATAAACACGGCCGCCCAATACTTGCCTCAAGCCAGCCTGCAGCAGGTGGGTGGCAGTGTGGTTGCGAGCAATATCCAGGCGGCGGGCGACATCAATCTTGACTTCAACCTCATCGCCCTTGGATATGCTGCCTTCAACCACTTTTCCCCTATGTATTATCATTTCGGGAGTAGTTCTGAAGGCCTTCGTGACGATTACCTTTCCCTTCCGACTGTTGAGTCTCACCGGTGTCACCTACTTGCCCACCCATCTCACCGTAGAAAGGAGTCTTGTCCAGTATCACGTCAACCTCATTGCCTGCACTCACGTCTCGCACAGAGCTTTCATTACATATCAAATCACGAACCTTTGACCTGGAGCTGTGTTTTCGATAGCCTACAAAGTGTGTTTGCTTCTCTACGACCTCAGCCGTGGGCGTGAGTTTGCCCGCCCCTGTTAATTGAGCACTCCCCCTGACGACCCTCTGGCTGCCTCTGGCTCTTTCCCGCTGTTTCTTCATCTCAGCCTGGAAACCCTCCCAGTCCACAGATAGACCTCTTTCTCTGGCCATTTCTGCGGTTAGCTCAGGTGGAAAGCCATAGGTATCGTAAAGTCTGAATATCTCCCCACCTGTTAGCTGCTTTCTCCCTCGAGTTAAAGCCTCACTCATAAGCTTTTCCGCCAGACTAAGCCCGGTGTCCAAGGTAGCAATAAACTTCTCCTCCTCCTCCTTAATCACTTCGGTAATCGAGCCCCGATTATCTGTCAGCTCAGGATACATCCGGCTCATTGTGTTAACGACAACTTCAGCCATTTCATTAAGGAAAGCGTCGGTCAGTCCCAGTTTCCTGCCGAAGAGCGAAGCCCGCCTCAGTATTCGTCGCAGAACATATCCTCTACCTTCGTTGGAAGGCATTACGCCATCGGCGATGAGAAAGGCGATGCCGCGTGAGTGCTCGGCAACAACTCTAATAGCTCGGTCAGTGTTCCCGTCCCGACCGTACTCTTTCCCGGACAAGCGACAAATGTGATCTGTCAAGGGGAAGAACAAGTGCGTCTCATAAGGTGAAGGCTTCCCTTGGACAGCGGCCAAAGTCCTCTCCAGTCCCATCCCGGTATCAATGTTGGGTTTGGGCAAGAGAGTACGCTGGCCGCTTCGGTCTTGATTGTATTGGGTGAAGACCAAGTTCCATATCTCGGAGAAGCGACCACAGTCACAATTAGGCTTGCATTCAGCTTTGCCACACCCAAACTCTCTACCAAGGTCGTAATGAATCTCGCTACATGGTCCACAGGGACCAGAATCACCAACGGGACCCCAGAAGTTGTCTTCATCACCGAATCGCAATATCTTGCCAGACGGAATGCCAACCTCCCGCCAATAGGCAAACGCCTCTTCATCGTCAAGGTAAATCGTTACCCACAGCCGTTCCTCGGGCAGCTTCAAATACTTCGTAGTAAACTCCCAGGCCCAGGAAATAGTCTCTCTTTTAAAATAATCACCGACGCTGAAATTGCCAAGCATCTCGAAGAACGTGAGGTGCTTGCTATCACCCACCAAATCTATGTCAGTGGTGCGAAAGCATTTCTGGCAGGAAGCTAATCGCTGGCTAGGTGGGGCCTCTAACCCCAGAAAGTATGGCTTGATTTGCACCATGCCAGCGCTGGTCAACAGCAGACTCGGGTCCTTATGAGGCACCAGAGAGGAACTGCGGATAACCTTGTGTCCCCTGTCCTCAAAGAAGTTCAGAAATGCTTTCCTCAGTTCGTCACCAGTCATTTGCTACGTTAACTCCAATTAGTCCTACGACTTCTTGGAAGCTCCCAGAAAGATCTAATTCCAACAAGGATTATAGAACTGTCGCGATACGGTTCAGTTACCCTACTGATTTTAGAAGGTGTCAGCTTCAATGTCAATCGGGCGGGAGACAGGGCTTAGCAGTACTATACTCAGAAGTCCGAATAGATTCGTCAATGACAAGTCTCAGAAATTCCTTGGGTCCTTCTACGTCACCATCAGACCTCTTCTGCCGCGCCATGGCTGCTCTGCGGTCCTAAATCCTCGTTCGGTGGTTCGCGCCAACACGAGCTTATGGAAATCTCTTCTGATATAAATTATAATATGACAAGTCTCAGAAATCCCTAGGTTTCTTCTACATAATCATCTGATCTCTTCTGCCGCGCCAGGGCTACTCTCCGGTCCTAGATCCCCGTTCGGCGGTTCACGCCAACATAAGCTTCTGGAAATCTTTTCTCACATAAATTATAATACGGCGTTCGCGGAAACCGTTGAGCAAGTATTATCCTGATGTCGGAACACAAAGGTTCAAGGTGCGGCTGTGTCGAGAGTGGCGCTTGACTATTGAAAGGAGCGTAATATGATTTCGTTCAGCCCAACAGAAGAACAGCAGATGATTGTGAGCATGGCGAAGCAGTTTGCCAACGATGAGATGCGCAAGATCTATCGGCAATCTGATGAGAATGGCACAATTCCTGACAGTGTTATAGATACTGCCTGGAAGATGGGATTTACATCTAACAGTATACCTGAATCCTACGGCGGACCTGGCGGGGAGCGTTCCGGTATCACAGGTTCGTTGATAGCAGAGGAACTGGCCTGGGGAGATCTCTCTATGACAATGCACATCCTCTGTCCAGCTTTGTTTGCCTACCCTGTCCTCGAGATGGGCACCGAGACCCAGAGAAAGAAGTATCTACCGCTTTTCTGTCATGAGAGGTACAAGGCAGCAACCGCTGCTCTCATCGAGCCGCGCTTTGGCTTCGACCCCCATTGTCTATCAACCACTGCTCGATCTGACGGCAACCGATATGTTCTCAATGGCGAGAAATGCTACGTGCCCTTAGCTGCTGAGGCTGACTTGTTGCTTGTCTATGCAACCCAAAATGGGAGTAGCCAGGCTTTTATTGTTGAAGAAGGCACAAAAGGACTTGAAATCGGCGAGCGAGAGAAGAATATGGGCATAAGAGCTCTGGCCACATACGAGGTCACTCTGAAAGACTGCCGCATTCCTAACGAGAACAGGTTGGGTGGCGAGAACGAATGTGACTTTAGCCGTATCATGAATTGTTCACGGGTGGCACTGTCGGCAATGGCCGTAGGAGTAGCTAAAGCTGCCATGGAATACTCAAGGGACTATGCCAAAGAGCGTGTTGCCTTCGGAGAGCCCATTGCCTCCCGTCAGGCGATTGCCTTTATGTTGGCGGAGATGGCAATTGAAATCGATGCTACCAGATTAATGACCTGGGAGGCTGCCTGGAAGCTAGACCGAAAACAAGAGGCAACCAAAGAAGCATCTCTGGTGAAAGCATATGCTGACGATATGGTGTTAATGGTAACTGACCGTGCTGTACAGATCCTGGGCGGGCATGGTTATGTTCGCGAGCACCCGGTCGAGCTTTGGCTGAGGAACGGCCGCGGATTTGCCACCTTTGACGGCATGGCCACAGTATAAAAGGAGGTATTGCATAATGATAGATTTTGAACCGAGTCCAGAGCAAAAAGAAGCCATAGAGATAGCTCACGAGTTCGCCAAAGAACTATTTCGGCCTATAAGCCGTTATTACGATGAACATGAGCACGAAAGCCCACAGGAACTCATTGACAAGGCGTGGGGGGAAAGAAACAAAGGCACGTTGGCCTTGGGCCTGGATGTTACCTCGTCTCTCAGAATCGAAGAACTATGTTGGGGGGACGCCGGTCTTTTCCTGTGTGTTCCGGGCCCGGGACTTGGGGGTGCTGCCATCTTTGCCTCGGGCACCAAAGAGCAGTTGTCACGTTTCCTGGGTCACTTCAATGAAGGAGACCCGAAATGGGGTGCCATGGCAATGACAGAGCCCGGTTGTGGCTCAGATACCTCTGCCATCACTGCTACCGCTACACGTGACGGTGCCGAGTGGATACTGAACGGCGAGAAGATTTTCGTCACCTGGGGCAAACGTGCGGCGGAGAGTCCCGGCGGACTGGTAGTAGTCTGGGCGACTGTGGATAGATCAGCCGGACGAGCGGGTATGAAGTCTTTTGTAGTGCCAGCTGGAACCCCGGGAATGAGAGTAGAAAAGCTTGAGAAGAAGCTGGGGATCAGAGCCAGCGATACAGCTACTCTCATTTTCGACAACTGCCATATCCCTTTCGAGAATATACTTGGCAGCCCAGAGGTCAAGAAGGTAGATAAGGGCGAAACCAAAGGTTTCAAAGGCGCAATGGCGACATTTGATGCCACGCGACCTGTTGTGGCTGCTATGGCCATCGGTGTCGGACGTGCCGCCCTGGATTTCGTTAAGGAAACACTCGAAAAGCAGGGCATAAAGATACGCTATGGCGTTCCCAGGCAGAAGCTCACAGTGCTAGAACGAGACATGATGGAAATGGAAGCGAACTACAAGGCAGCCAAGCTGCCTTACTTTGCGGGCTCTTTGGATGATGAGCCAGCTTCAGCCCAATAACCTCGAGGCATCAATGGCCAAGGCCAAAGCCGGCCTTGCTGTTACCAAAATCACCCAGAAAGCAGTCGAGATTATGGGCCCGCTTGGTTATTCTCGAAAGTACTTACTGGAGAAGTGGATGCGCGACGCGAAGATAAATGATATCTTTGAAGGAACAGGGCAGATTAATATGCTTATCGTGGCCAGAAGGAATCTCGACTATTCAAGGGATCAGCTTAAATAACAGTATTTCTGACAGCTGATATCTTGCCGCCTGTTATCATCTTGTCGGATTACTCGCTAATCCACCAACTGGGGATTCAGTCATTTCCCTTTCTTCACGTAATCAGGGCACCATGTCGCGTTGGGACGCTCAGGGCGATTACAAGCACTTCTCCAGTTCCATTTACAACTGCCGCAGAGGAAGACATCCATTCCCAGTCTCTTTCTAACGCCTAGTTTGAATTTGTCCAGCCAGCCGGACTCGCTTCGTTTTTTCACTTCATGCTAAGTGACAGATTGGGTATTAATCTTGACTTACATCTCCTTAGATAGAGTGGCTAAGAATTCAGCGTTGTTCTTTGTTTTAGCTAGCCGTTCCAGGATTCTTTGCGTAGCTTCACCATGAGTAGGCGAATCGCTATCTATCATATTGATCACACGCCTGAGCAACCATACTTGTTTCAAGGTATTTTCATCCAGCAAAAGCTCTTCCCTCCTTGTGCCGCTGGGCATAATATCAATAGCCGGGAAGATCCTGCGCTCAGACAATTTTCTATCCAAGTGGAGTTCCATGTTACCTGTTCCCTTAAACTCTTCATATATTAGGTCGTCCATCCGGCTGCCGGTATCCACGAGGCAAGTAGCAATGATGGTTAGACTCCCCCCCTCATCAATATTGCGAGCAGTACCGAAGAAGCGCTTGGGGGGATGCAAGGCTGTTGAATCAATACCGCCAGATAAAGTACGCCCGCTAGGGGGCAAGGCCAAGTTGTAAGCTCTTGTAAGTCTGGTAATGCCGTCAAGGAGTATAACTACATCCTTGCCCATTTCTACTAGCCTTTTGGCTCTCTCTAATGCTAATTCCGCTACCCGAGTCTGGCTTTCTACCGGTTCATCGAAGGTGGCGGCAATAACCTCGGCCTTAACTGACCTCTTCATATCAGTGACTTCTTCAGGCCTTTCTCCAATAAGGCAAACCATGAGGTGAATATCATCGTAGTTAGTAGTTATGGCGTTGACAATTTTTTGAAGAAGCACAGTCTTGCCTGCCTTAGGTGGTGATACAATGAGCCCTCTTTGTCCCCGGCCTATAGGTGTCACCAGGTTGATTAGACGAGTGGATAACTCATCTGACGTCGTTTCCAGATTGATGAGCTTATTTGGAAAAGTGGGCGTCAACGAACCAAAATTGCGGCGTGTCCTCCCTAGTTCAGGGTCAAGTCCATTGATACCGTCTACTCGAAGTAAGCTGTAGTATTTTTCGCCTTCTTTAGGAGGTCTAGCCTGGCCACAAACAGTATCGCCGTCTCTTAAGTTGAAACGGCGGATCTGGGAATTTGATACATAGACATCATTAGCGCCACGCCGGAAAGTATCCTGTCGTAGGAAGCCATAGCCCTCGCTGATGGTTTCCAGGACGCCTGTTATAAACATATTTCCCTGTTGCTGTGCTTCCGCTTGCAAGATGCGGTAGACAAGCTCGGGCTTCTTCAAAGTAGTATAGCCGATGATGCCACACTCCTTAGCCATCGCCTCCAGCTCATCTCGATTCTTGCTTTCTAGTTCCGCCATAGTTGACATAGTAATCTCTCCTTAAATACCGTTTCTTTTCATCCCGAGTTCTTCGACACAATCTTACGGGGTTTTCACAGTAACTCTTCCCCGGCCATTACCTTATTCCAGTCGTCCCTAAAACGCTGAATACCTATATCCGTTAGAGGGTGTCGTATCATTTGTAGTAACACCTCGTAGGGCACTGTAGCAATATGAGCACCAACCTTAGCTGCCATTAAACAATGTTGAGGATGTCTGATGCTGGCGGCGATAACTTGAGTGGGTAGTTGATAATAATCCAAGTATTCCACAATGTCAGCCACCACCTTCATACCATCCTCACCAATGTCATCCAATCTGCCCACAAAAGGGCTCACAAAAGTGGCTCCTGCTGCTGCCCCCAGCAAAGCCTGGTTTAATGTGAAGCATAAAGTGAAATTCACCTTTATGTTTTCACTGGCCAGCACCGAGGTGGCTTCCACTCCTTCAAGGCTAGCTGGTATCTTAACCACGATATTCTCCGCCCATTTGGCTATTTTTCTGGCCTCAGCCACCATTGTTTTAATATCCTGGCCTAATACCTCAGTAGATACTGGCCCAGGGACAATTGCACAGATCTCCTGCACCAGCTTTCGATAATCAACCTTGCCTTCTCTCGATACAAGGCTCGGGTTGGTGGTCACCCCCGTGACTACCCCCAGTCGGACTCCATAGCGAATATGCTCTATGTTGGCGGTATCTAAGAATATCCTCATCTTCTCAATTCAACGGCAGACTTGTCTGAGCACCTTCAATAAGCGTTTCCTTGGCCGCCCCAATGAATCCTACGAATAGTGGATGGGGAGAATCGGGACGAGATTTGAACTCAGGGTGGAATTGGCAGGCAAGCATCCAAGGATGATCCCGTAACTCGGTAATTTCCACCAACCTCCCATCGGGGGATAACCCAGAGGGTACAAGACCAGCTTCCTCCAATGGCTGGCGGAAATCGTTGTTGAACTCATAACGGTGGCGATGCCTTTCATAGACCACTTCGCTGCCATAGGCGCGAGCTGCTCTTGTTCCCGCTACCAGATGACAAGGATAAGTGCCCAGCCTCATAGTCCCTCCCTTTTGCTCCACGCCACGCTGTTCTGGGAGGAGATCAATAACAGGATAAACACTACTAGCATCAAACTCAGTGGAATTTACTTTGTCGGTATGAAAAACATGACGACCAAGTTCAATCACCATGGTTTGCATCCCCAGACATAGACCCAAGTAAGGAATTTCCCTTTCTCGCGCGAATTTGGCAGCTTTTATCATGCCTTCAATTCCTCGATAACCAAAGCCACCAGGAACAATTATCCCGTGAATCTGCCTGAGCTTATCATCGGCCATGCCATCCAATTGCTCTGAATCCAACCATTCTATCTTTACGGCACGCTTGTGAGCTAGCGCTGCATGGCACAATGCTTCGCGGACAGAGTAATATGCATCTCGGAGCCCCACGTATTTGCCTACCAATCCAATGATTACGGGCTCTTTAGGAGCTTTCAGCTTGGCTACCATGTCCCGCCACTCTTCTAGATGGCTCTTTTCAGCTCTTAGTGCCAATCGGCGCACTATAAATTCTCCCAACCCGGCATCCTCAAGCAGTAGAGGCACTTCATAAATGGTTTCGCTGGTGACCAGAGGGATAACCGCCTCTTTATCTACATCGCAGAATAGCGATATTTTATCCTTTATCCCTTCAGATATCTCCTTGTCGCCGCGACACAATATCACATCCGGTTGAATACCGATTCTCCTCAATTCATTGACGCTATGTTGAGTGGGCTTGGTCTTTAGTTCATCAGTGGCAGCGATGTGTGGCAAAAAGGTCACATGGATATATAGCACATTGTCTCTGCCTTCATCTTTTCTCATTTGCCTTATAGCTTCGAGGAAGGGTTGCCCTTCGATATCCCCCACAGTGCCACCAACCTCAACGATGATTACCTCAGCCTGAGATATTTCGGCTACCTTCCTTATCCGCCTCTTTGTTTCGTTGGTCACGTGGGGAACCACCTGGATTGTGCCTCCCAGAAAATCTCCTCGCCTCTCCTGAGCAATGACCGAAGAATAGACCTGACCCGAAGTGACGTTAGAAGCTTGGGTCAGCTCCACCCCAATGAATCTCTCGTAATGTCCCAGATCCAAATCAGTCTCAGCACCATCTTGAGTAACAAACACTTCGCCGTGTTGGAAAGGGGACATCGTCCCGGGGTCAACATTCAGGTAAGGGTCAAGCTTCTGCACGGAGACAGATATACCGCGGCTTTTCAATATTTTGCCGATAGAGGCTACTGAAATTCCCTTGCCTACAGAACTAACTACGCCGCCAGTAATGAATATATACTTACTCACCGCTTATTACAAGAGTATGGAGAAAGCCAAACCTTGTACGCTGATCCCAAAAAGGCGGAGCAAACCTGAGTTTCTTTCATTATAAAAGGCAGCATCGTGAATTGTCAAGTCTGCTGTATCCAAATCATTTCACAGGCGCTATCGTGAATTAGGGCACAGATTTCTATTGAGGAAATCAGCAATGCTATAATACGCCAACGAAAAATGTCCAGGAAGCACATTGTGGCTGTCGTAACAGTGGCAACGTTGACGTTGACTGTTGGTGGCTGGGCTTTATCGACTCTATTTGTCTCCCCACCATCTAGCACGCCGAACTCCAATAGCACAGCCCAGCACACCGATCCCGATTGGACCTTCCCATTAGAGAACGAGTCAACTATTCCTTTGCCCGACTTCCGCCCGGTGGTTACCGAGGTAATGCCCTCGGTGGTTTCTGTAACCTCAGAGATCGTTGTCTCCGGTTTCTTTGGTCAGTATACGGAATACGTGGCCGGATCCGGCATACTTATCGATGATAAAGGATATATTGCAACCAACAACCACGTAGTCGAAGGTGCCCAAAGCGTTTATGTCGAGTTGACTGATGGCAGGACCTTCAGCGCGAACATAGTAGGCACTGATTCCCTGTCCGACCTTGCCGTGATACGAATAGATGCTATAGATGTGCCCTATGCCTATTGGGGCAACTCAAGTTTGCTAACACTTGGTGAGTGGGTGCTAGCTATTGGCAATGCTCTGGGAGAAGGAATCACAGCGACTGAGGGCATAGTCAGCCGCTTGAACGTATCTGTGAATGTTGATGGAAATATCCTTTACGGTTTAATTCAAACCACAGCCGCTATAAATCCCGGCAACAGCGGTGGGCCACTGGTGAACGTATCCGGTGAGGTCATAGGCATCACCAGCGTTAAGATAGTCGCCTCCGAGGTGGAAGGTATCGGATACGCTATAAGTAGCAACGAGGCTAAGCCCATCATCAAGGATCTAATTCGCTATGGTCACGTGACTTATCCCTGGCTAGGAGTAAGCGTCTCCACTGTGACCCCTCTGCTAGCTGCGTCAGAGAATCTTTCTGTGGACAGGGGAGCGCTCATTGCAGAAATAGTGGCCGATAGCCCGGCGGAGGCTGCAGGACTACAGGTCGGTGACATTATCATCCGCTTTGCGGACAAGGAAATAGCCAATCTTGCCGACCTCGTCCAAGCCATCCGAGGCAGCCAAATTGGACACGACGTAGAAATAGTCTTTGTCAGAGGCAAGGACACAAAAACAGCCTCAGCTCAACCAATAGAACGCCCTACTTCCTAAGAGAGACGAATCTTAGGCCCTAGGCTCTAAATTCAAAACCGTCATGCTCATTTGGGCGTTGAGTTCTGACAGTATTTAGCGCTTCGTGTTTCGCGCTTAGGATTTGTTCTTCCTGATTGCCAAAGAGACCTCGCTATTTGCGATGCGGTGTTTCTCACCATAAGTGCCATCAGGAGCTAAACCATCGATAAGCTCCTCGGATAAGGTCTCCTGCTTGATGTAGCTAGCATGCGTCTTCATTACCTGCTTGACGAGTGGTTCTTTCGTCTGGTAATAGGTGATGATGTGGTCTGTGATGTCAAACTTGGCATTGCGACGCATATTTTGGAGATGACGCACAAGCTCTCTGCTCACCCCTTCGGCCATCAGCTCAGGGCGCAATTCAGTACCTATCGCCACCCCATATCTGGCGTCGTTAGCCACGCTGTAATCTGGCATGTTTGAAGGAAATTCCTCTTGCTCCCTCGCTCCGCTCAACACCACGAGTTCCTTAACATTTATCTCCTCCATTACCTCAGTGGCCAGCTTCTCCAAAGCCTTCTTCTCTTCTTTGGTGTCGACCCTGACCACAGCTTTAGCCAACGGCTGGCGTACTTTAATTCCCGCCTTGGCTCGCGCCGCCCGAGCCAGGCTCGATATTTTCATAGCTAGCTCGACATCGCTATTCAGCCCGTCATCGATTTTCGCCTCATCCGCTACTGGAAAATCGCTCAGATGAACACTTTCTCTGGCCTGAGGATTAACAGAGACACACAAGTTTTGATAGAGCTCCTCAGCAACAAATGGCACGAAGGGAGCTAGCAATTGAGACAAGGTTACAAGACACTCGTATAGCGTAGTGTAGGCAGCCAGTTTATCGGCATCGTTCTCGCTCTTCCAGAATCGCCGGCGGTTCCTTCTCACATACCAATTAGACAGATTGTCCACAAATTCCTCAATTTGCCGTGTCGCAAAAGTAAGATTGTAGCTATCCAGCGATCTAGTGACTTCTCTTACGAGCCGATTAAGTTCGGAAATGATCCAATGGTCCAGCTCCGTGAGAGCTTTTCGTCGTACGTTGTCAGTCCCCGAAAGCTGAGGAACGAAGCAATCGATGTTGGCATAAAGAACAAAGAAGGAATATGTATTCCACAAAGTGAACAAAAACCTACGCATCGTCTCTTCAAGCATCTTAATTGAGAAACGATGATTGTCTTCTCCCGGAGTTGAAACCAGCATATGCCACCTCAGAGGATCGGCACCATAGTCATTGATCACAGCCCATGGATCTACTACGTTGCCCTTTGACTTGCTCATCTTCTCACCCTGAGCATCAACGACATGCCCCAGACAGATCACATTCTTGAAGCACGGACGATTGAAGACTAAGGTAGATATAGCATGTAAGCTATAAAACCAGCCCCTGGTCTGATCCACCGCCTCGCAAATAAAATCAGCGGGAAAATTTTGATCAAACCTATCTTCATTCTCGAATGGATAATGCCACTGTGCTACGGGCATCGCTCCCGAGTCAAACCAGCAATCAATTACCTCAGGAACACGCTGCATCCTGCCAGCACATTTGGGGCAGGAAAATGTTATTTCGTCTACGTATGGGCGATGCAAATCCAAGTCCTGAGTCAAGCCACTAAGACCGGGTCGCGCCCTTAGTTCATCCAGACCACCAACACATTCATAACTGTCACACAAGGAACAGTGCCAGATATTGAGCGGGGTCCCCCAATACCTCTCTCTGGAAAAAGCCCAATCAACATTGTTCTCCAGCCAATCGCCAAAACGACCATGCTTGATATAATCAGGGTACCAGTTTATCTTTGTATTGCCCGAGATAAGCTCTTCTTTCAGCGTTGTAGTCTTGATATACCACGCTGGTTTGGCATAGTAGATAAGAGGTGTCTCACACCTCCAGCAAAAGGGATATGTATGAATAATCTTCTCGCTGCGATAGAGCAACCCACGCGATTTAAGGTCGTTGAGGATAAACGGGTCAGCTTCTTTAACAAACTTGCCAGCAAAGGGATATGTGCCGGTAACCTTGCCCTCCAGATCCACAGGTTGAACGAAATCAAGCCCCGTACGCCTCCCAACGTCAAAGTCAATCTCTCCGAAGGCGGGAGCAATATGAACTACGCCAGTGCCTTCAGCCATCGAAACAAAATCAGCCTCGATTACGGGGTAAGTCAGGTCTTCCCTTGTCCTCTCCACGCGCAGGGTCGGCAAGTTTAGACGCTGTACCGCAAAATCATGAGGATTAAACAAAGGCTCATATTCAAGATGTACTAGCTCCTCGCCCAACAGAACCGTTGACTCCGCGTATCCCTCCAGCCTCACCTCACCCACAAGTCCCTTGGCCACAATCAGGTAATCCCGTTCACCTTCCATCACACAGTACTCAGCATCAGGAGCAACCGCCAAAGCCGTATTCCCCGGCAGTGTCCACGGCGTAGTGGTCCACGCCAACAGAAATGTTGGTTTGCTCGGTATGCGGCGCCGCCAAAACAGAGAATAAAACTGTGTCGCTTCCCTGATTGAACCATCTACAAGTCTGAACTTTATGTAAACCGATGGGTCCTCGGCATCATCTCGGTAACCCAAGGCTACCTCGTGAGAGCTGAGGGATGTGCCACATCTAGGACAATGCGGCGTCACTTTGTAGCCCTGATAAACCAAGCCCTTGTCCCATAGCTGTTTCGTTATCCACCAGCAGGATTCAATGTAGCTATTGTCCAATGTTATGTAAGGATGCTCCATATCCAGCCAGTAGCCAAGGCGCTCGGTCATCGCTTCCCATTGCCTGATATACTTGAAAACGCTCTGACGACAATGGTCGTTGAATCGAGCCACTCCGTACTTCTCGATTTGTACCTTGCTACTAAGGGCAAGAGAGCCTTCCACCTCCAATTCAACCGGCAAGCCATGTGTGTCCCACCCTGCTTTTCGCGGCACATGATGACCCTTCATCGTCTTATACCGGCAAACAGCATCCTTATAGAGACGAGATAACACATGATGAACTCCGGGGCTGCCATTGGCCGTAGGCGGACCTTCATAAAAAGTATAGTGTGGTCCCCTTTCTCTTATTGTGACGCTCTTGCCAAAAATACCCTGCTCTTTCCAGAAGCGAAGAATCTCTTCTTCTAATTGAACGAAGTTAACCTTGCTGTTCACTGCCCGAAACATGGCTAACCCTCTCTCGGCAGGATGACCACCTTTCTATTCTCACCCTCGCCTATGCTCTGAGTTGTTACGTCAGGATGATCAGCCAAAGTCAAATGGATAATACGACGTTCATCAGCAGGCATTGGCTCTAACGGCATAGCCCGGCGTCTCGATTTGACTTGCTCAGCTAAATACAAAGCCAACTTCTGTAGAGAATCACGACGGTGTTTCTTATAGCCCCCGACATCAATTGTCAAAGGCAGCCAAGCTTTCAGCCGTCGAACTACTATGAGCTTGGCAACGTATTCCAAGGCAGCCAGAGTCTGCCCGCGCCGCCCGATCAAAATACCCAAATCGTCACCCTCGATATTCAACGCTAAAGGCAACTCATTTGATAACATCTCGACCTTGCCTTGTACGCCCACCAATCCAAGCAACGTCTCTACGATCTCTTTCACTCGGCTGACCACATCCTCTTCAGGCAGAGCTATGCGGCTCACTCGAATCACAGCTTCTCTGCTCCCCACTCCCAGAATTCCCGCCCTTCCTTCCCTGACAACCTCCACTTCGAATTGGTCGCGACTTAGCCCTAGCTGTGCCTCTGCTTTTTCTATCGCCTGCTCTACTGTTCCAGCTGTTATCTCAATCACTTCCATAGTCTAATCTCTCGCTTTCTCATGGGCAGAGTGTGCCCTTCCTAAGTACTTGCTCACTTTCCTTTCGCCGATGCACGCTGAAATGGAGACTGGAATTTAAGGTAACCCCATCCACCAGTGACGAAATATTGAGTTATGATACCAATTATATTGGAGACAGCCCAGTAGAGACCCAGACCTGCGGGAAAGCTCAAGCTTAGCAACCCAAACATGAGGGGCATCATCAGCATCATCATCCTACTTGTGGACTCTTGCCTCGGGTCAACAGCTGGTGCCTGGGTCATTTTCTGCTGTACCCACATTGTCCCACCGACTATCATAGCCAGAACAATATTACCTCGGCCTCCTAAATCAAGCCCCAAGAAGTAGCTATTCAGAGGAATTGCCTGATTCACTATGGCCCAGGAGTAAAGACGCTGAGCTAGATCAAGGAGGTTCTCCGGCGTGGTAGCAAGGGCTCTCATAATGGCTTGATAGAGAGCAATCCAGATAGGGAACTGAACCAGCATCGGCCATAAGCAGCCCAGAGGGTTTACCCCGGCTTCTTTATAAAGCTTCATCATTTCTTGCTGGAGCTTTTGTTGATTCTTACCATATTTCTTCTGCAATTCCTGGATCTTTGGCTGCATCTCCTGCAAAGCCTTGGTGGAATTGAGCTGGCGCTTGTTAAGAGGCCAGGTGACTAGACGCACGATTATGGTAAGGGCAATGATTGCCAGCCCAAAGCTACCGCCCAGAATATGGCTCAGGGCAATCAGCACATTGAGTACTGGGTTACCTATAATTAGATTCCATGCTTCCATGGGGGCACAACCATCACTGTTCAGCGGCCAAGGAAAGAGGCCAACCTTCCACTATTTCCCCTCTCCCAATATCCACAACATATATCGAGTTATCTTCGCCCCTAATATAAACTAGACCATCCTGGGCGCAGAGAGAACTTCTAACAGAAGCGCCAATGGGGATAGCCTTCAACGGCACCACTTCATCTCCAAATTCGGTGCTGACGTCAAAAACATACACAGTCCCTGATTCGTTGACTACTATTAGCAGGTTATCGATCAAAACGGGCGAGGAGATTATGGGAGAAGGTTTACCTGCTTGATCCTTGGTCGTATACGACCATATTTCTTTTGCTGTTGTAGCATTGATAGCATAGAGTTTGCCATCGAGACAGCCAGCATAAACAATGCCTTCATTGACTAGAGGAGACGCCCAGAACCAATTACCCGCTGGTTTCTCCTCAGGAAATTTCCACATCGATACATTACTACCCATTTCTATGGCATAGAGATAGCGATCAAACGAACCCAAGAACAGGGTGCCTTCGTAAATCAGTGGTGAAGAAGTAAAGCCTGCCTCCGATTGGAAAGACCAGTTCAATGACTCGCCCTGTTTCTGACGACAAGGAATAGATATAACCATCGAAAGTACTGACATAGACGAGTGTCACCATACAACCGTGGGGCCAGTTTTCGTGCCTATAGCTTTGTCGGCTAAGGGCTCGGATTTCCCTCGAAGGTCACCATAAGTTGTATCCAGAGCATACACCTACCATCTGAGCTGCTAACATACATAGTTTCATTAGCTATGATCGGTGTCCCTCACAATGGCTCCCATTGAACCAGTTCTGGGGTAAACCCACCTCTCGGTGCCTCGGTCCATGGTTAGGGCACATACCTGGCCACTGTATGTGCCGACGTAGACTAGCTCACCAGCTACTATCGGCGTGGTATATATAGCAGAGGTGGCAGTGTAAGCCCATTGTTCAGTTCGAGTCGATGAATTTATCGCCACCACCCTGCCATCGCGACTACCAGCATAAATGATCCCGTCGCGAAATGTAGTTCCCGCCCATCCTCCCGATATCGAACCCCCACCAAAAATACTACTACAGGAAACCAAGAGTAAGGCAAAAAGGGTGATTACAACGAGGAATAATATCTTTGGTTGTTTCATTCTATAACTAAGGTACGGGATCGTAGCCACCCTCAGAGAAGGGGTTACATCGAGCTATCCTCTTGGCTGCTAGCCAGCTACCTCGAGCCAAACCATGTTTCTTAATTGCTTCGACTGCATAATGCGAGCACGTAGGCTGGAAACGACAGACGTCAGGAAGAACCCTCGACACTGTATCTTGGTACAATTTGATTAACCCCAAGGCTAACCGAGTCATCCGTTGTTCTCCAATAATTGCGCCCGAGCTAGAAGCTTCGCTATTGCCCTCTTCAGTTGATGATAGTCAGCATTGACTGCTACTGACCGAGCCATGAAGACGATGTCCCACCCAGGCTTTAGCGACTGCAGCCTCATTATTTCCCTCAGTAACCTCTTCAAGCGATTACGCTGCACCGCTTTACCTACTTTTTTGGTCACTGAAAAACCGTATCGGCTTAGATTTGAGCCATTGGGCATCGCCTTCATTACCAGCAAGCTACCTGCCCAGACTCTACCTTGTCGATAAACCAAAGTGTATTGTGCCCTATTGGTTAAAAAACGAGGCTCCTTCACAGGACAGAGCTAAACTGGAGTCAGCCTGTACCTCCCCTTGAGGCGCCTTGCTTGAAGTACTCGCCTTCCACCTCGAGTCGCCATCCTGGCACGAAAACCTAAGCTTCGCCTTCGGGGAATCTTCTTTGGTTGATAAGTCCGCTTTGGCATTCTTCAGACTGTCGAGCGCGATAGGCCGACGCCTCCTGTTCTCCAAACATGGTTTGGTGCGTAAGGTAACATAGCGAGATAACGAGCTCTTTTTATCGCTTGCGCCAAGCTTCTTTGATGCTTGGCACACGTTCTACTTCTTCGCCGTGAAACAATCTTACCCTGCAAGGAAATATAGCGAGACAACATAGAAACATCTTTATAGTCAATTTTCATCTTCCCTTTACAGAATGGACAGACTGCAGGTCTGCTGACGAAGTTCCGCGTGCTTCTTACTCTTCCAGTATTAACCAAGTTCTCTCTCCTTCATTTTACTCAAATGGCAAATCTTCAGGTTCAACCTCTCCCTCCTCAGGAACAGATGCCGGAGCTTGTTTGCCTAGGAAAAGGACACGGTCCGCAGTCACTTCAAGGCTGGTCCGCATCTGCCCATCCTGTCCTTCCCAGCTGCGAGCGTGGAATCTTCCCTCAACGTAAACTTGTCTACCTTTGCTTAAGAATTGATTGACCTGCTCAGCTTGTTTGCCCCAAACGCTGACCCTGAACCAGTCCGTCTCTTCTTTGCTCTCCCCGGCAGGAGTGGTGTAACGGCGATTCGTAGCCATTCGAAAAGAAGTGACCGCCTTTCCGCTAGGAGTATACCTCATCTCTGGGTCAGAGCCCAAATTCCCTACCAGTATTACTTTGCTTAAGCTCGCCATATCAATCATTCACCTTCACCACAAGATACCGCAGGATGTCTCCCAAAGCGTCAATTTCCCTTTCAAGCTCTTTGACCGATTTGGGCAATAGCTTGAAACGAGCCAATATATAATCAGCTTCCATGAATCGCCTTACAGGGTAAGCTAGCCTTCTTTTACCCCAATTCTTTATCTCCTCCACGGCTCCGCCACGGCTATTGATCGACTGAGTCACCTTGTCCACAATCTTTGAGACTCCGTCTTCATCAACCTCGGGACTGATTATAGCTACTAGTTCGTAATCATGCATCCCTAGATTTTATACCACAAGCAATAAAATGGCAACAAGGCTTATCGTCTAACCACATAGGATGTCTAGCTGCTAGAATGTCAGATCAAGCCAATGCTATAATTCCAGCGATGAGACTGTCTGAGTTGGGGGAATTTGGCCTCATTGATGTCATACGCGCTACCAGCGCTCGATATGCAGATTCTGGACGTACCCCGTGGCGAGAAATCCTCGTGGGCATTGGTGATGACGCTGCTGCTTGGAAGACTGGCAATCGCATCCAGTTAGCCACCACAGATACTCTCGTTCAGGACGTTCACTTCGACCTGGGTGTTATCAGCTGGGAGGAATTGGGCTGGAAAGCACTGGCTGTGAACCTAAGCGACATAGCTGCCATGGGCGGTATTCCCGAGTACGCCCTGCTTTCTCTGGCACTGCCTGCCGAATTAGAGGTGGAAGACATCACCAAGCTCATTAATAGCATGATGAGTCTAGCCAGCGAATTCGGGGCAGCCATAGTTGGGGGTAACGTAGCTACCGCTCCTAACATAGTTATAACGCTAACAATCATAGGCTGCTCAAAGGGCAAGACCATGCTTCAGCGCTCAACAGCTTCTCCGGGCGACCAAATAGCAGTCACAGGATACGTGGGGTCATCAGCAGCCGGCCTCGAAATGCTCAAGGGAAAGACCATCTCGGATTCTCACGTAAGAAATATCTTGAGACAAGCTCACTTTAGGCCTATGCCCAGAGTAAAAGAGGGGCAAATCCTGATTAAACAAGGAGTTAGAACTGCCATAGACATAAGTGACGGACTTGTTGCTGACCTCGACCATATATGTGAATCCAGCAAGGTCAACGCTAGGATAAACATAGAACAAGTGCCAGTAGACCCTGCAGTCACAGCGCATTTCCCGAACCATCGGGAGCTGGCTTTATCTGGTGGAGAGGATTATGAGCTTCTTTTCACGGCTAACAAGGCCACTATTGCCCGCGCCAAGCGAGCCTTGGACTGCCCGGTGACCGTAATAGGTGATATAACAGACCAAAAGTCACTAACACGAGTGACTGTAGTGGATAACGAGGCAAATATCATCCCTTACACAAAAGGGGGGTGGAACCATTTCAGGAATGCAGCCTCTCACGTTAAATTCAGATAGCCCTGAACAGACTCAGCTTTTAGGAAGCTACCTAGGGCAACTAGCTCAGAAAGCTGATGTTTTCCTCCTCACAGGCGAGTTGGGGACAGGCAAGACTTGTCTGGTCCAGGGTATCGCTCGTGGCCTGAATGTCAAAGAATACGCCTTCAGTCCCTCCTTCGTCATACTTAGACAATATCATGGCCGACTTCCGTTGTACCACATTGATTTCTATCGCCTGGATCAAATTGAAGAAATTGCTGACCTGGGGCTAGAGGAGTATTTCTATGGCGACGGAGTCTGCGCAGTTGAATGGGCAGACAAGGGGTTACATGTAGTGCCACAGGATAATCTTCTCATCTCCATACACTATGTACCTGTCTCGCAGACAGGAAGGTCTATTTGCTTGAAGCCTCAAGGCGAGCGCTACAATGAACTAATAGAACGGCTCAAAGACAAGAAGAAATTGTGGTTCTGAATATGAGATAACCGAACCGTACAGAAATTCGAAAAACAAAGGTTACAAATCGAAATGACGACTTAAGATGCACAGGCTTTTGATTGTTGCTCTGTCATTTTGCACTGTTACTCTTGCTTTTTGCATGTAGATTCTGGATATGGAATTAGCTATAGACACCTCATTCAATTTCGTGAGCATTGCTTTATCTCACAAAGGTGAGATACTCGCTCTGCTCACATGGCGAACAAAGCAGAACCATACAATAGAACTGTTGCCGAATCTAGTTTGCCTGTTACAACAAGCCGATGTGGGGCTAGGCTCCATAGAAGCAATCGTTGTGGCTAAAGGCCCGGGAAGCTTCAACGGACTTCGAGTAGGTATGAGTACCGCCAAGGGACTGGCTTTTACCTTAAATGTTCCTTTACTTGGTGTAAACACATTGGAAGCTGAAGCCTATCCCTTCGCTTTTACTGGACTGCCTCTGCGGCCCATTCACGAGGCTGGTCGCCAAGAAATAGCCACCGCCCTTTATCGGCAAAGAGATAATGAATGGCAATGCCTGGAGGCAGCAAATCTAGCCACAATTGAGGCTCTGTGGTGCCGCACCAGGCAAAAGACACTTTTTTGTGGTGAAATTCCTGCAGACGTAGCCAGGCAAATACAGCAAAACTTGGGCAGGCGAGCTATAATTTCCGAAAGTAGTAGTCTATACCGACTTAACTCTTTAGCTGCATTAGGTTGGCGAAAATTGAGCGAAGGAGAACACGATGACCTGGTCACTCTGCAGCCATTATATCTTCGCCCTCCTCACATAACCAAGCCCAAACAGAGAATACCCTTTTCATCATCACGAGTGGAGCGACGGAAACAGAGCAATGGAAATCCCCAAACTAGATGTTGAATATAGCGCAAGGTTTTGTTTTGCCTGCAGCCAGGAGAATCCCATAGGGCTAAAGCTGAAACCTGTTCAGGATGGAGAAAAGGTCACTGCGGAGTTCACGGCCGGCAAATTCCATCAGGGCTGGGATAATGTTATTCACGGCGGTATTCTCTATACCCTCCTCGATGAAGTGACTGCTTACGCCATGCTTTGCCACGGGATTGAGCTTGGCGTTACCGCTAAGAGCGAGATAAGATTCAAACAGGTAGCACCCATAAATGAGCCTATCAAAGCGTCTGCCTGGGTCACCAAATTGACCAGGCGGCTCGTCGAAGCCAAAGGAGTGCTCAGCCTCAAGGACAATACCGTCATAGTCGACGGTGACTTCCTATTCTACGTCTTGAGACAGTCGAAGAAGACAATTCTCTGGGACATGGACGGGGTGATTTCCGATTCTTATTCCTTCCACTTCGCTGCCTGGCAAGAAGTTTTCGCCAAAAGAAGTATAGAATTGACCAAAGCAGATTTCACCCAGCTCTTTGGCGCCAGAAATGACTACATAATCGGCACCATTATGGGCAGGCAACTCTCCGAAAGAGATGTCAGAACCATGGTACGGGAAAAGGAAGAGATTTTTCGACAGAAGGCAATAGGAAACATCAAGCCATTTCCCGGGGTAGTAGGGCTGCTTAATACCCTGAAGAAGGGAAACTTCAAACTGGGCTTGGTTTCTTCAGCGCCCAGCGAGAATGTCGACCTGGTCCTCAGTGAGCTTAATTTGGCAGGAATTTTCAATTCTATTGTTTTCGGTCAGGAAGTATCCGAGAGCAAACCCAGTCCCCAGATATATCTTTTGGCCGCCAGAAGATTGCAGGCGACACCTAACGACTGTATTGTAATTGAAGATTCTCCTCTAGGAGTGAAAGCTGCCAAGACAGCCGGGATGAAATGCCTGGCTGTGACAAATACACATCGCCGACAAAATCTCAAGGAGGCTGATATGGTAGTTGATTCCCTACAAAACGTGGATTTGATTACGCTGCTCATGAGAGTCTAGAAATGAGCCAGGATAGAAAAGAAGGAGATTAAAATCATGGAGAGAAGTCTAGTGCTTATCAAACCTGATGCTATACAACGGGCATTGGCTGGCCAAATTATTTCTCGCTTAGAAAGGAAAGGACTCAAGATCGTAGCCATGAAGATGTTGCATATGGACAAAGAGTTGGCTCGACGCCACTATGCCATCCACGAAGGGAAGGTCTTCTTTGACGATTTGGTAGGTTTCATTACCTCCAGCCCACTCATCGCCATCGTCTTCCAAGGTGAAAATGCCGTGCAAATAATACGACAAATGATGGGAGAGACCGACCCCGCCAAAGCCTCCAGCGGCACTATTAGGGGCGATTTCGGAATTGATATTGGACATAACTTAGTGCACGGCTCCGATTCACTGGAAAATGCCTCGAAGGAAATAGACCTATTCTTCTCAGCAGAGGAAATCTTCGACTATGACAGAGACCTAGATACGTGGATCTATTGAATTCTAACCACAGGGATCGCCTTGTCCCATAACTTGTCCAGTTGATAGTAATCCCGCTCTAGCGGGCCGAAAATATGAACGATAACCGACCCAAAATCAGCAAGCAACCAACCTGAATCGGGCGTCCCTTCATTATGATGGGGCACAACGTCTCTAGTTCTTAATACCTCATCAATACCCTGCCATATAGCTTCAATATGCCGCTTGGTATCTCCCGTGCAGATAACAAAGTAGTCTGCAAAAGAGCACAAAGCTCTAACGTCCAGCATAGCAATATCCCGGCCTTGCTTCTCAGAAGCAAGTTCGGTGGCCAGCCGTGCTATTTCCTCAGCTTCCAGAAAGACGCAAACCTCCTTACGTAATTATACCATCTATGGCAATAGTTGACTAAGGCTGTCGTTCCGTGTATATTCTGGAAATTTAGAATCCTGCTGCAAGGCTACCTTCTCCGTGAACTTGAGAATAAGATTTTCGGGCTTGCAATATATCTGATATAATTGAAACGACGGTAAAGACATGCAAACCAAATGGTGGCGTAGTGGTTTTCTTTACATACTGCTTCTAGTAGTGGTAGGGGCTCTGATACTTGCCCGCGTCACGTCCGGAGCGGGGCCTGAGCCCATAGATAAAATTGGGCTCTTCATCGATAAAGTTAAGGAGGAGCAAATCGATACTATCCAGCAAGACGGTGATACCCTGATTGCCTTAAAAGGTGGTGAGGCTAAGTACAAAACCGGCTTTATTGGCAGTACTGAGGAGTTGCGGCAACTGCTTGAAAGCGAAGGGGTGGACCCCGGTATCGTTGCTCCCATAGTCGGTAGTATTGATTGGGGAGCAATAGGATTGACAGTCATTCTACCCATTGTGCTGCTTGGAGCGCTATTCTATTTCTTGTTCTTTCGGGCTGCCCGTGGCGCTGGCACACAAGCCTTCAACTTCAGCAAAAGCCGTGCTCGATTGACGCTTGACAAGAGGCCTGAGGTGACTTTCGCCGATGTCGCGGGAGCAGACGAGGCTAAGGAAGAGGTCCAGGAGATAGTGGAATTCCTCAAATTCCCCCAGAAATTTCAAGCACTGGGGGGACGCATACCCCGAGGAGTGCTCCTCGTAGGGCCGCCGGGAACTGGCAAGACTCTGCTGGCCAAAGCTATAGCCGGAGAAGCGAGGGTACCTTTTTATTCCATCAGTGGCAGCGAATTTGTGGAGATGTTTGTGGGTGTGGGTGCCGCTAGGGTCAGAGACCTCTTTGACCAGGCCAAGCGCAATGCACCATGCCTTATATTCATTGATGAAATTGATGCTGTAGGCCGACACCGCGGTGCTGGCCTAGGCGGCGGGCATGATGAAAGAGAGCAGACCCTCAATCAGATTCTCGCTGAGATGGATGGCTTCGATACCAATGCCAACGTCATCGTCATGGCTGCCACCAATCGCCCCGACATTCTTGACCCAGCCCTCCTCCGCCCTGGTCGCTTCGACCGACACGTCGTCATTGACCTACCCGACATAAAAGGTCGCAAGGCTATCCTTGAGGTACATGCCAAAGGAAAGCCGCTAGCTAAAGAAGTCGACCTCGAGACTGTAGCTAAGGAAACACCAGGATTCAGCGGCGCTGACCTTGCTAACTTAATTAATGAAGCAGCCATCCTGGCTGCGCGGCGCAACCGTAAAGATATCACATTAAAAGAGCTTGAAGAGGCGGCTGACCGTGTTCTAGCTGGACCGGAAAAGAAAAGCCGCATAATAAGCCCTAAGGAGAAAGAAATAATTGCCTACCACGAAAGTGGCCATGCCTTGACCGCCAAGATGTTGCCTAATGCTGACCCTGTCCACAAGGTTTCCATTGTCGCGAGAGGAATACTTGGGGGCTGGACACGTTTCTTGCCATCTGAGGACCGTCATCTATGGACTAAATCTCAGTTTGATGACAGGCTGGCAGTTAGCTTGGGCGGACGCGTTGCTGAGGAAATAACCTTCGGAGAAATGACCACTGGTGCCCAACATGACCTGGAAGAAGCGACTAAGCTAGCTCGAAAAATGGTCACTGAGTATGGCATGAGCGAGAAGTTGGGCCCACGGACCTTTGGTCAAAGGCAGGAACTCATCTTTCTGGGTCGTGAGATCAGTGAACAAAGAGATTACAGCGATAGGATAGCTCAAGAAATCGATGACGAAGTGCACAATATCATCCAGCAGGCCTACGATACTGCCAAGAAAGTTCTGACCGCGAATAAAGAGAAACTAAACCAGCTAGCTAAAGAGCTTATAGCTCATGAAACTCTGGATGAACCTGAGCTCAACAAAATATTTGACGGCTTGGCCCCGCAGCCAGCCGCCGGCTAACTAACGCAGCGCAACGCAAGTCAAGACTCAGTTTCTTGATTTCCTTTCAAGGAGCCAAGTCTACTGCTTTCTTTCGAGACGACATCTTCGTCTAGCTTGATGAATAACGGTTGAGGTTCACGAAGTCTCTGCCCGGGAGGCAAAGACTGGATCTTCCAACCTCCTTCCTTGACGTTACCATCAAATCCCAGGAAAGAATGAAGCCCTTCGGAACTGAAGGGGAGGAAAGGATATAGAATAGTCTTCAATGCTGCCAGTACAGAGAGGACAGTGTACACGGATTTAGCTGAAGTCTCTCGCTCCGTCTTAATTGTCTTCCATGGAGCTTGTTCGTCAAGGTAGCGATTAGCTTCCTGGGCGAGAGACATAGCCTGCCTAATCGCTTCTTTGAACTCACAACGATAAAGCAACTTATCCGCGCTGTCCAACGCAACTTCAGCTCCGTGAAGCAAGCCCTGGCTGCGTTCGTCCAGTTCACCGGGCGCAGGCACAGCTCCATTGAAATTGCGATAAGCAAAAGTGAGAACACGATGAGCTAAATTCCCGTAAGTGGCTACCAGCTCATTATTATTACGACGGAGGAATTCGTGCCACGAAAAATCACTGTCCCCGCTTTCCGGCATGTTCGCAGCCAGAGCATATCTCAAAGGATCCGGCTTGTACCGTTCCAGGTAATCAGGGAGCCAGATTGCCCAGTTACGGCTGGTAGAAAGCTTCTTGCCCTCTATAGTCAGAAACTCATTAGCCGGAACATCGTAAGGAAGATTAAGACCGCCGTAACCCATCAACATCGCCGGCCAAATCAGGGTATGAAAAAAGATATTGTCCTTGCCGATGAAATAAAAACTCTTGGCATCGTCTTGCCAGAAACCTTGCCAGGCGGTGTCATCCCCCTGCAGTTTTGCCCATTCCTTGCTTGCCGATAAATAACCGATGACTGCTTCAAACCACACATAAATACGTTTACGCTCAAAGCCAGGTTGTGGCACAATTACCCCCCAATCCAAATCACGGGTAATTGCTCTATCCTTCAATCCCTCATCCAAGAAATTTCCATGTGGTGCTAAGCACATGATGCCGCCAACCAGTCTGCCCTTTTATCCAGGCCGTCAACTTGTCCTGAAAGGAAGAAAGGCGCAGAAAGAAATGCTCCGAAGACTCAAAACGAGGCGAAGTAGCACAGATGTGACACCGAAGGTCCTCAAGCTCTCCTGAATTCAAAGGCTTGCCGCACTGATCACATTCATCACCTCGCGCTTTGGTGAAGCCACAGTTAGGACAAGTACCTTCCAGATAGCGGTCAGGAAGGAATCTCTGACACTTAGGGCAATAAGCTTGAAGCATCTTATCTTTGTAGATATAACCCTTGTTGAGCAAATTGAGGAATATGTTATGAGTAACCTGAGTGTGGTTCGCTGTACCAGTGGTAGTAAATAAATCGAAAGAGATGCCCAGTTTCTTCCAGCAGTCAATAAACTGTTGGTGGTACTTGGCCACCACCTCTTGTGGCGTCGTGGATTCTCTCTCCGCACGAATTGTAATCGGGGCCCCGTGCTGGTCGCTGCCTGAAACCATCAGCACTTTGTTGCCCTTAAGACGATGATACCGCGCAAAAATATCGGCTGGCAGATAAGCGCCGGCAATATGTCCTAAGTGTAGAGGACCATTGGCATAGGGCCAGGCGACACCAATGAAAATGTGCTCGCTCAAATCATCACCGAAAGGTTACTCTATTGTAAATCATTGGCTGACCTATGTCATCGCCCCGACCTCGACCTCAGACGATGATTACCAGAATTTATTCCTTTGGGAGAAAGGTGATTATTTGCTTTCCTTTCTCCGTTCCATGTGAGACATAATCATGGCTCTCACAACAATCAATACAAAGACGCTGCCGTTCATCCCCCTCCCCGTCGATCATAAGATAACGCTCCCCATATTTGATAGGACGATGACAGCCGTCACATTCTACCTTTCCTATAGCAATACAACCACGGCGCATTTTAGCTCCTTTCCTGAAATTTCAACCAGGCTCGAGTCCTACCTTCAATAACTAGACTAAACTCCCCTCTCGGTTCGACAAAATGCTCCCTAGCCTGGCTCACCCTGCCCCGGAAAATCTCTTCGTGAACCTTAGTAAGCTCACGACATACGGACACTCTTCTATCCCCCAGGATTTCCTCAATATCAGTCAACGCCTCCCTCAGACGATGGGGTGTCTCGAAAGCCACTATAGTTCTGGGCTCATCCATTATTGAACTGAGAAGGCGCTGCCTTTGCCCCTTGCGGCGGGGCAAAAATCCGACGTAAACAAATTGATCGGTCGGCAACCCAGAGACAACTAACGCCGTAATCACTGCCGAAACGCCAGGAATCGGCACCACAGAGATTCCCTGTTCAACAGCAGCGACAATAAGGTCGTAACCAGGATCACTTAGGCCGGGCATGCCAGCTTCCGAAACTAGAGCCAGGTCCTCCTTCTCAAGATAATCCAGTAAATAGTCGAGCTTAGCTCTACTAGTATGCTCATGATAACTAGTCAACGGAGTTCTTATATTATACGCATTAAGCAAGCGGCGCGTTTTGCGGGTATCTTCAGCAGCAATAAGTTTCACTTCACCCAAAAGGCGCAAGGCACGCAGGGAAATATCTTCCAGATTGCCAATAGGAGTAGCAATCACATAAAGAATGGGCATGAGCCAGAATTATACTCGATAGCTATGATTTTATCCACAAGTATTCTTGACTTTGGACCGTTGTGCTTGTATAGTTTGTGGCAATTTCCATCAAGGTAGATAAGAATGCCTCACCCTAAATTCAAAGAAATTGAACGCGCTTACGGATTCGATGAAGTCGCACTTGTGCCAGGAGACGTAACCCTCAATCCTGACCAAACCGATATAGACTTTACCGTAAGAGACTATACCTTGTCCATTCCCATCCTCGCCTCAGCTATGGATGCTATCGTTGACACCGCCTTTGCTATTAAGTTTAGCAAGCTTGGCGGGCTAGCCGTCCTTAATCTGGAAGGTGTACAGACACGGTACGAAAACGCTGATGAGATCCTAGGCCAGATTGCCCGAACCTCCGAAAAAGACGTTACGTCCCTTCTTCAAAAAGTTTACTCCGAGCCCATCAAGGAAAAGCTCATCAGCCAGCGCATTGGAGCAATAAGACAGGCTGGGGCTATCTGTGCCGTATCTGTAACTCCAGCCAACACCAAACGCCTGGCCCCCATAGCCAAGGATGCTGGGATGGATATACTCGTCGTGCAGTCTACCGTCACCACGGCCCGGCATATCTCTAAGAGCTATCGTGGACTCATCCTGCCCGAGCTGTGCCAACAAATGGACTTGCCTGTCATAGTGGGTAATTGTTGTACCTACAGCGCAGCACTGGAACTAATGAGAACAGGAATTGATGGCATCCTGGTCGGAGTGGGACCCGGAGCTGCTTGTACCACCCGTGAAGTTATTGGCGTCGGAGTTCCTCAGATAACTGCCACTCTGCATTGTGCCGCTGCTAGAGACGCGTATCTCAAGGAGAATGGTAAATACGTAGCAGTGATAACAGATGGCGGTATTCGCACAGGTGGTGACTTATGCAAGGCGTTTGCCGCCGGCGCCGACGCTGTAATGATTGGCTCGCCTTTAGCTCAGGCGACAGAAGCGCCAGGCAAAGGCTATCACTGGGGCATGTCTCATTCCCATCCGGCATTGCCTAGAGGGACACGCGTTAGAGTTGGCACTACCGCTTCATTAGAGCAAATTCTCTTCGGTCCTACTTCCGTCACCAACGGCACTCAAAACCTGGTTGGCGCTCTACGCACTAGTATGGGAGTGTGTAGTGCCCGAACCATCAGAGAAATGCATAAAGTCAAGATGGTTATTGCCCCGTCTATAAAGACTGAAGGGAAATACTTTCAGGCAACCCAGAATGTCCCTTGAGTTTACAGAAACGCAGAAATACAAAACCAGACCCCAAAGCCGGCTAGAATCAGAGCACAGACACTAAACACAATTCTCTGCACCTTCTGTGTCCACCATCGCCTTGACCCGAACGTGCCTACAGACAGAAATTCGCTCCACGCCAAGTCGAAGGGCAAATGCACCACAGCAAGCAAGACAACGCCGACAAGCCCGAACTTGGCAGCACCAGTCACTAAAACTGCACCCGCAGTCGCCCACCATATGTAAAAAGCCGGGTTAGTCCCCGTAATGACAATGCCTGTCACCAAAGGGCTGGCTGGTAGACCACCGACTGCACCACGTGTCTCACCAGTGACTCGAAACATTCGAAAACCCAAGTAGAGCAGCACCAAACCACCAACAAGATATAGAACCTTTTTCACCTCCGGAGAGTCGATGGAATGCCCCACAAAATAGATTACAGCTATGAGAGGTATCTCAATAACAGCGTGTCCAGCTGCGATCCAGGCACCAGCGTGTTTGTCACTATAGCCCTTAGCTATCGTAGCCGCGGTCATCGGTCCGGGCAACATAACACCAGTGAGAGAAATTCCCGCTACCATTAACAAGAATTGGCCCAGGCTTGTCTCCATGACTTACTTCGGGCAGAACCGGGCTCAGACTAGATCTTCCTCTTGCTCTTCATTCTCATCCCCAACCACACCCTCCCCATAACGAGGAAGCATTACACCTGCCCTCGGTCGCCTACCTCTGGCTCCTCTGGGCAAATCTCCGATCGTCTTCTTCAACTCCGCCAACGCCTGAGCCGACTGCGTTAAGGGAGTAACTACGCCATCCACTCCGCCTTGCCATAAGCTTGTCAGCTCCTCCTTTGTGGCCAAAGAAGGCAAAGCTACTATAACCGGCTTCTCCAAGAGCTCCACGAATCTTCGACAGACAAGCAGATACTCCACAGCCACAAAAGAATCGCCGCCCCTAGTGCTAATGAACACACCATCCACATCAAACCTATTGATCGCCCTCACAAGACCTTCATCCAAGGAAGGCTCTATCGTCAAGAACTTGCCCACTTCTTTTTTGCTCAGGATTCCTGCCGCTGCCTTAACATCAAAGACCACAAAGTCACACCCCAAGCCCGCAAGCTCATCGATTTCCTTTTCGTTCATGCCTTTCACAAATACCCCGAGAGGGACATCGCCGACAGCTTCGACCACCTGCCCAACAGCCTTGGCACTTGTCCCTTCACTCACAATCAACCCAGCATCGGCATGGACCTCAGCCACGACTTTGGCTTCCTGGACCTGTCTCCCGGACAGTCCCACAACAAGCAACATTGCGGGGCTTTTTACCTCGGAGACAGCGGGATGAAAACCTATGGGCGCGGTTGACGACCTGGAAAGACTCTGCAATTTATCTACAAATTTGCTCATGTTACCCCCAGCCAGCGGTCGGATTCGAACCGACGACCGACGGTTTACGAAACCGCTGCTCTACCCCTGAGCTACGCTGGCATTTGAAGCTAAACTGCAAAAAGTTGGTGTGAATTTGGTGTTAAACTTTTCCAACACCGTTGACGCCAGCCGGTAAGACTTCGTCCGGTAACGCCATAGCCTCTTTTTGCATATGCGGTAGTATATGAGAATACACGTCCATTGTAAAGGCAACGCTGGAAGAATCGCCTGGAGCTTCAGATATAACCTTTGGCGCAACGCCGTTCAATAACATCAGCCTGGCAAAGCTATGCCTCAGGTCATGGAAGCGAACACCCTTCAGGCCAGCTTTCCCTGCTATCTTTGCGAAGGTATGGCTCAAAAAGCTAGGGTCAAGAGGTTTGCCCTCGATGTTGGAAAATATCAGGTCGTCAACCGTTGTGGTTTTGCCCAATTGGTGACAAAGCTGCTCACACTCTAGCCGGTATTCGCCTAAGAACTCTGCCAGTTTATCTGTCATAAGAACTCTGCGGCGGCTGTCTTCTGTTTTTGGTTTGTTAAACTGATAGACAGCCACGCCTCTTGTATAATACCTGATTAACCGATATTGAGCGAGACGCTATATCAACATCACGCCAGCGGTCATGATAGCCGTCCAGGATGATGCGGACAGCGAAGCTGCGCTAGAAAGGGCGAAGGCTGAATACAAAGAAGAGCATCCTGAGTGGCAAGGCGACAGGATTTGTCTGATACTGGTGGTTAGCAGCGCCGAGGTAAGAGATGACATCCTCTCCACAATCGCAAAGCTGAGTGACAAAGGTTGAGGCGAAAAACAGGGCTGGCTCTTATGCTGGCCCTGGTTTTCCTTGGCGAGTTGTGATGTAACAATGAGACCAAGGCAGGAGAGAATTCATGTAGGGTTCATGTTGGTGTGTTAGCATATATTATTCTTTTCATTGTTCTTCTTTCCTTTGGGGTCCCGGTAGCTGAGCCGGGACCTCTGACTTTACGACAAACCACGCTCTGAGAGGCCAAAAAACAGGCATGGCCGGGGTTTTGGGTGTTGAGCTAGGGGTCGCTAGGCCTATGTGACTAGGATATCAGCAAGCGGAGAGTCAAAAGCCTGAACTCAGCATCTTCCTGGGCAGAGTCAGCAATTCGGTCACGGCAATAGAGGAAAAAGACTGGTAGAGAAGTCAAGTCAGGCCTTTCCGCCCAGGAAGAGCCAGGATATATCAACCTCTACATGCTACCCAGGATCATCGCCAGGCAGATGAGGGACCCCATGCCCATCATGCACACAAGGGTCAGAATGTAGGCCAGCCTGGGGCTGGGGCGGGTAGCGAAAAGCCACGCGCACACCAAACCCACGGCGACAAAAGCCAGATCAAGGTGTAGATAGATTGGTCTAAATTCACCTGTGAAGTACGTAGCCAGGCTCAGGACATACGCTATGAGTAAGCAGATGGCTGTGAACTGGGCAGTACGCTTTATTCCATAGCGCTTAGGCAGAGTCTGCACGCGAGTAACTTTATCCTGTGGGAAATCGCGGATATCGATCATCCCTCGCCCGCCAAACATGGCGAAAAAGAACATGCCGGCTAAGAGCCCCAATCCCAAGCTCAGGCGGCCGCTGACGCCTCCCATAAGCGCATAGAGGCCTTGAAGCAAGCCAAGAGTAAGTGCACGAGTTAGAGGACGCTCAAAAAGATGTAGTGCCAGGCCTGCGATGATGGCTAGAATGATACTCCATGGCAACAGAGCCCAAGGAGCAACCAGAAGTGTCGTAGCAAAGCTAATGGCGATGAAAATCATTGAAAAGGCGAGCCCTATCGATGGAGATAGGGAGCCATCCGTCAGAGGATTGTGGCGCATCTCTGCCCGAGGCCCCTCGGCATCCAAGTCACGATCCGCATAGAAGTCTAAAGAGAAGCCACCCACAGCCAAACACCAACCTGCCAGGGTCATCCATATTGCGTTTGTCACCCCGGCGTTGGCAGTGAAGGCTGCCGCACCAGCAATCATAGCCACCATCACGGTGCGATTGAGGCGCAGTAGCCAAAAGAAGGCTAAAGGTTTAGAAAAACGCGCTTCACGTTCAGCCACGTCGTTTCGCTCAAGGCACTGCCCGGGCACCCCCAAGTATAGCAGTCTGATAAGTCAGTATAAACGTGCTTGTTTTGCAGGTGCTTCTCTCATCTTTCAGACTAGTGAGTTGCAGAAGCAGCTAGAATGCTCACTTCCCAGGATTATCGCCACTGGACAACTATGGATTCCCTTCGGAAGAGACGGACCGCAGCCCGCAGCGTTATGAAATCCGCGATGCCTACCGCCAGCGCCAGCAAGAGAATCAGCAAAGGCGTGAACCACACAATTCCGGTGATCTGAATGCCAATGAGAGCAAACACGGGGAAGATGATGAGCAGAGCTGTGTTCTGCGCGCCCCGGGGGTCCTTTGCACGTGAAGAGCCAGCAACTCCCAGCATGAAGCTCAGAATCGCCACCGCAGGGGTAAGCAGGAATAAGGTAAGAAACCATCCGGCTGTGACCACGTATCCGATTAGGTCTCCCCAGCCCAACCCCAATGCCACCAGCAAGAAGACCCCGGCCGAGATCCAGGTCATCACCAGGGCCGGTATCGCTCCCGCCAGTGCCTTCCCTAACAGGAGCTCCCATGTTTTGACCGGTGTTGCCAGGAGAGCTTCAAGACTGCCGGATAGCTTCTCGTCAACAATGCTGAAGGTCGCCACGCTCATTGCAATCATGGTCGGGATGAGGAGGAGGAAGAAGTTGAATTGACTGAGCAGCAGCACAAGAAGCTGTTCATTGCCTGGCAGCTGAGCCACCCCGGGTATTGCCTCAACAAGTTTTTGCAGTGCAGTTTGAAACACTTGAGTGGTCAGCATGCTCCCGCCCGCGAACCTGGAAGCCAGCCAGATGTAAAGTATTCCCTGCCCCACAACCAAGAACGGAAGCAACGTTACGACAAAAGCGCTGTTGAGGTCTGTAAACAGTAGTACCCACTCCTTCAGCAGAATGTTCCGAATGCGTCTACGACTCATTTTGATTTTCCTCACGGATCAGTCTTAAGTAAACCTCCTCAAGAGGGTACTGCTTTTCAGAGACGGCAATCACCCTCCCTCCCGCTTCCACAATTGCCTTCACCAGCTCAGGGCGGTTACGCTCCGAGTCGGTCAGTTCCAAGATAAGCTGACTTCCTTCCTCACGGACATCCTGGACAAATGGGAGCCTTTTTACTATCTCCATGACTTCTGCATCCAAAGCTTCCAGCTGTACTATTATCTGGCGGCGGAAGAAGCGTCGGCGCAGTTGCTCCGCGGTATCCAGAGCCAGAAGCTTGGTATGAATCACGGCAATGCGGCTGCAGAGCACTTCCGCCTCATTGAGATTATGGGTAGAGAGAAAGATAGTGCGTCCTTCTTCACGCAGGGTGCGAATCAACCGACGTACTTCTCCTGCTGCTTCGGGGTCCAGTCCGGCAGTGGGCTCATCCAGGAATAACACCTTCGGCTCGTGCACCAGAGCCCGAGCCAGCGCCAGCCTTTGCTTCATTCCCTTTGAGAATGTGCCGACCTTGCTATCGCGTCGATCCCACAGACCCATGAGTTTGACGTATTTCTCCACCTGAGACTGCGGCTCAATGGATGGATAAAAACTGGCAAAATATTCCAGGTTGCGCCTTGCGCTAAGCCGATCGTATAAGCCGGGCGTCTGTGTAAGCATACCAATCACCTCGTGCAGCTGTTCTACATCCCGGTCAGTTCTATGACCAGCCACGATGGCATAACCCTTCGTGGGTTGGATCATTCCGGCCAGCATACGAATGGTGGTCGTTTTCCCTGCTCCATTGGGACCCAGAAAGCCTAGAACTTCACCAGCTTCGATTGCCAGGGTCAGGTCTTCGACTGCGGCGGTTTTCCCGAAGTGTCGAGAAAGGCCAAATGTCTCAATTATTGCCATGCACCGCTAAGTATATCAGCCTCCTAAGTGAGTATAAACAGGGATGGTTTTCAAGCGTTTCTTTCAGCTTTCAGAGTATGGAATTGCACAAACCACTATCTTGTTGGATACTTTTCTACTAAATTGTTACCATTTAACAAACATGGGGATGTCTGTTAAGCGATGCGTACAAATATTTGATGCCGTTGGCCTCTTCGATAAAATAACAGCTATTGAAGTACCGAAGTCGGGATAGGACTTATATCATAGTCGACTACTGACCTAATTAGTGGTAGCGCGTCGGGGTACTACAGTTTGAACTTTCCCTTTAGATACGTGTCTCTTACGCTTGTAGCCTTTGTTTCTGCCCATGGCTCTAGTCCCATCTTCTTTATCAAGGCCAGATTGAAAACTTTGCAATTGTGTATACCTTCGGATGCAAAATCTGCATACGGGTGAAGATAGTCACATGGAAAATCTGAACAGTCAGAACACATACTGAGACCTTTTTTCGTTATGCACTTATACACACTACATGGCTCAGTCATATTGATAGCTCCTATTGTCCCGTCTTCGTCACGACACCCACGGCAAACGGCCCGTTCAAAGGAAATACCAAATCTCTTGGAAACTTTATTTCGCAGATCTTTGTCCGTATTTGCTAAGTACAATATACAGTTGAAACAATCCATCCCACAAGGCGCCGTCATCCGTTGGTAATCCATAGAAGACCACTTTTATTACATCCGAGTGTAATTCAATATATTTGTTCCAAGTATATCACGCCATCGGGATGTCGACATGCGCTCAACCGCAAGAAGTTCTTTTTCTCACGCAGAATCAGTGTGACAAATCCAGTAATTGTTGGTCGCATTTGAGTTCTACCAATTGATAACTTCGGGGCTTCATTCTTAATGTACCTGAAGCTAGGGTATTTGAACCAGAAAAACAAAAACGGCAGGAAAGGGATTTGAACCCGCAACCAAGTGCTTATGAGTCCCAGTCTTTGTAGTATTGTCTTCTATCTTGTCTGGTATCCTATCTTCCCTTTACTAACTACTAAACGCTGGTATTTTTGGCAAAATGTATGTCTTTGTCTGGCCAGGCACAGGCAGAGCCAGCACCTCCGATAGTGCCGTCTTCCCGTAGTATGATGGTATTAGGATTAGGCAGGCAATTCCTCACTAGTATTGGATTATTAAAGGTCATTCCTCCGATTGATAGGTTACTACTTTGGATGTCGAGAACCTCCATTCAGGTTGACCCAATATTGGATGGGCATCCAGCTGGCCAGTCTTGCTTCTTTCTCGACACAAACATAGTGACTAATTGAGAGCCATCCTGCTAATTCTATTACTATTGTGTTCGATTCGCGCTCCACAACCAATGTTTCGATTCCACTTATTGTTGCTATATTCGACTCACTGTGAATATCGATAACAATGTATTCGCCCGGTTCGACTTCGGCCCGCCTATCGACTGAGCATCCTAATGGAGTAGTCAGAACTACTGCGATGAGTGAGCCAACAGTGAACTTCTTCATAGTTTTCTCATTCATCTTGTTAAGCTTCTAATATAAAGATAAAAGATAATCCGGTAGAAGTCAAGACTAGGGGATTGGGAATTGAATTTCCTGGAGATAATCAAACTCGCAATAATTAGGTCAGATTTGAGCCCTTCAATCTTTCTAAGTATCCCCGGTAAAAGGGCAATTACCGATAGCTAAGAAGAGTGACGAGTAACAAAAGTCAGTTTTGTTGGGTCACTTTTCGCTAGGACGTTTATTCAAGGTCCGATTAATATGCTAAGATAGAATTTACAACATGGTCACAATACAGCAATTATCCCGAGGTCGATGGGATTTCAACACTAAATACATCATATAGGGAGGTGCTACAGGTGTATGTAGTAGATGGTAAACCCTGGCTTTCTCGTCTAGCACTGGCGCTGGCTATCATCGCCTTAGTTCTAGCCATTGTGTTGCCAACGCGGATACCGGCAGGGCCACAGGGACTAAAGGGTGATACAGGAGCCACTGGACCCACGGGGCCCCAGGGACCAGAGGGACCAAAGGGTGATACAGGAGCCACCGGGGCTATTGGAGCCACCGGACCCACGGGGCCTCAGGGACCTCAGGGACCAGAGGGTAAGCCAGGTGGTTTAGCTTGGGGGACACCCGCGAACTATGGTCCTTATACACTTGACATCGGCATTACGTATGGACGCCAGTCTATGTGGTCTATCAGGGCGGGCGACCTGGTGTCGTACACTTTCACCGTCTCCGGCAGTTCAGTTCGCTACTGGGTTCAGGACCCCCATGGTAATTTCATCCTGACTGGCTTTGCTGGTTCTGCTGTCATGGAAGGCAGCGGTGACTTCATTGCGGCAAGTTCTGGGACGTACATGCTCTATTTTATGTCGACCGGGCTAGTCGCTCCTTCAGTACTCATAATCAATTACAGTATCTCCCCCGTGTATCATTGACAACTAAAGGATATGTGCTAGTTCCATGTGAGGTTTCTTACGCGTGTCAACAAGGGTGCTGACCACACATCACGATGGCAGCCAGGAATAGGGCAGCGGCCAAGCCCTCATAATCCTGCAGGATTTAGGCGGCTCCATTGACTACCATGATGGTCTCTGCGTCGCTATGGCGAAGGAGACTATGGTGTCACCATAGCGGAGCTGACAAATCATTAGGACTTGTCTCTAAAATTAGAAACATTATGTAGTTTAAGCTATTGCTTTTCGGTAGTCGGAAGTTTTATAATGAGCTGGCTGCTTTCGGAGAACTAAGGCATGAAAGCAATTAAAGAGACACTAAAACCAGAGCAAGTCCTTGGTGAACAAGAGGAAACATCGACTTGGATTGAGAAAGCGCGTATTGAGGTAGAATTGTTACGCCGGCGGCTTGATCGGCTGGCGAAGTTACAGTCCCTTCTCAAAGAGAAGTACTATAGTAGATTAGATAGTCTCTTTGTCCAGCTTAGGGATATAGATATGCAACAGTGGGAGCTCAGAAGTCTGGCAAAGCAACTGAAAGGGAATGGCAAGAGGCAATCAATTAATAAGGAACAGATAGCCACCCTGGAGAGGGGTAAGAAAACCGTTATCGAAGTAATAAAACAGATTTTCAGATATAGAAAATCAAGTAATGCCGTGGCTAAAGTAATCGAAGAGGAACGGGAGATCCTTTTTCAGCGTGTTCATGACTTGGAGCATACGCTAGAGCTAGTAGAACAGGCTGAGCTAGATGAAAAAGAGTCGAAGATTGTCAGCCAGCGAATTTATGCCACGAAAAGATTGCTGGAAGACCATGAGATAGACCTCAGTAAAAGGACTATGGATTTGCTCTTCGAATTTTACATACCTTCCGGGAATAACCACCGGGTTCAACTGTAAGTCATCCGTTGTCGGTCTGCCGCAAGGATCGGTTGGATTCCAATCGTAGTTTCTTGAGACACAGCTGCTGGCCGCTTATCAGTTCAGCTTGCCCGCGGGGTCGAGTGGATATCCCCCCGGCAAGGGACATGACAGTTAGCAGTGAAACCCGGAACAACTTTGAACCTACCATTGGCTTGCTTCTGGGCAAAGGGCAGTGGTAATCCCTCGCAGTGCGGGATGCTCCAGGAATCATCCTCAAGTTGAATATGATCGAGGTTAGTTCCTCGAGCATATTCTTTGCCTCTGAGGTAACAATGCAATCAACCGTTACTTAACCGCATTTTCCAGGTAATGTCCAGCATCCACAGCCACTCAATCAAACTTTTCGCACTCTTCAGACTGAGAAAACGCTAATAAGACCTTTTTTCGACTTGCTTTATCTAAGTCCTGTATGACCCTGCAAAAGTGATTTAGAGAAGTAACAAAAAGTACACCAAAAAGTGAAATGTTAAGTTGTGAAGGAAATCCGCAGCCCGATATCAGCTGAGTCAACACCTGTTGCGGATGGGACAATAGTCTGGTGATAGTTTTGCGTCAAGAGCTGCCTAGCTACTTAATATTGGACCGATCGCAGTATCGAGTGAAGTCAGAAACGGTGGTATAATCGATTATGCAAATGTGTGACATGGGTTCGCCCTAGATTGCCTGCTCAATGCGGAGACAAAAAGAAGTGAAGTCATCATGTCATAGATTCTTTTCACTGACACTTGTTGCAGCTACATTTCTATGTGTTTTTGCCTTATGCACTTCGCACACACCCAAAAGCATCCCCGCTGTAGATGAGACGCGCACTCCTGATCATGATGGGAGGCAGCGAACGTACCTGCTCCATGTACCAGACGGTCTGCATGACAACGAACCGGTGCCACTGGTCTTTGTTTTTCACGGTGGAGGAGGCGGTGGCAGCGGTATGGTCAGCCTGACCGAATTCGACAAACTCTCCGACCGTGAGGAGTTTATTGTTGTCTTTCCTAACGGAGTAGGTGACAGTTGGAACGACGGGCGGCAGAACTTAGCCTCAGAAGCCTACCTGTTAGATCTAGATGATGTTGGATTTGTAGATGCGATGATAGAGACAATATCCCTTGAGTATCCTGTCGACCGGGACAAGGTATACGCAACAGGCATCTCCAACGGTGCGATTTTCTCCCATTTCCTAGCTGCCAAAAGAGCATCAACGTTCGCCGCGATCGCACCAGTGGTGGGTGGACTGGCTATACCCTTTAACGAACAGCTCAATCCCGATGATACCGTTTCTGTGCTTGTAATCCAGGGGGCCGATGATCCACTTGTGCCCTACGATGGTGGACAAATAGCCGGAGGGAACCGTGGCGCCATTATTAGCACCGATGATACAGTAGAACTATGGGTTCAAAATGACGGGTGCAACAATACACCTCTAATAGCAGAGCTCCCCAATAATGACTTGCATGACGGTTGCCTCGTAACACACTACATGTGGTCTAACGGGCACACAGATTCTGCAGTCGTCCTTTTGAGGATCGAAGGCGGCGGCCATACCTGGCCTGGCGGCGCACAATATCTCCCCGAATCCATTATCGGTCGGGTCTGCAAAGATTTCGAGGCAACTGAGGTTATTTGGAGTTTCTTCAAAGAACATCCAAAACAATGAGTAGAGAGCAAATTGAGGCCATAATTCCCCAATAGCACTGGCTATCCCGGTTGTCTGGGGGACACAATATCCAGCAATCAACTCCCCTTGAAATCATAGGTTGGCCCAAGTTGTGGATTTCAGTCGATTTCACCATCGGGCCATTGGAGATAGCCACAGTTTCAATCTTGAAAACCAATCCCTTAATGCCTCAAAGGTGGCTGGATATCTACAACACACTTAGCATGTCCCAAAAAGGCGTCTTGCCGTGCTAAGCGTGGACACAATATGTCCCAATCAATCTTCTTTGAAATCACTGCTCAGGTGTATGGGTTTACACCAAACGCTAGAAAGTGCAATACGAGTTGGCCTAACCAAATACTGCTTCGCTAACTGACGGCGCAAGATTATTAGATTATCCACATCACCTATGGAGAGAGTTGGCTATGCTATGAAGGGCAGTTTATTTATTTGTCGTTGCCGCTATTGATGAAATGGGCAAATATGTTATATATAGTAAATTCTCACAGCAGCTAGAACCATAAAATGTAACCCCAGATTATTTACCGCCTAGTTTTTTATGCTATTCGCCTGTTTCCTCCTGAGCGGATAGCAAGTATTTTTCATTAGTTCATGCTGGAAGTACGTATCGTGTGGCCTTATTCAACATAGTATTCGCTTTTCAGCGCAGCTCGATCAAGAAAATGCAGGATTTCTCAAGACTATCCGGTAACGCCACCAAAACCGCTAATTTTTTGCTATCCGGGCTCCACGTCATATCCGAGACAATAGCCCTTTTACCGCGAAGCGATTCGGCATAGCCGTCATCATCAAAGTGGGTGAGACGCTGCTTATCCGTTCCATCATTATTCATCAACCATAGCTCGGTGATAAGCTGCTCTTCCCAGGCGTAATCACCTACACTAGGTATGTTTATCCCAAGTCCTGTAGCAGACATCCAAGCGATATATTTGCCATCAGGCGAATAATGGGCATGCTCATCCCAATCATTGGGGGTATGAGTGAGGTTAGTTGTTTCACCTGTTATCAAGTTCATCTCGTAGATATCAAATCCACTGTCTGATTGGCCGTCCGCGTTAGCGGAAAATAGGATTCTACTGTCGTCAGCACTAAAACAATGGCTTTCATAGAAATAGTGGTGCTGGCCAGGTTGATAAATCTGGACATTGCTTAGGTTAGGACCATTTGCACCCACAGCAAAATCGGCAATTTTCAGCGCCCATTCGCCCCACTCACTACCACTATCCGAGCTCTTACCCAACCGCTCCGCCCAGAATAGCCTATTGCCGTCATGAGAGAAGTGAGGGTGAATAACCGCTCTGCTATAGAGGGGATAGTCAGTCAACGGGTAGAAAGTAATACCATCAGCACTAGCCAGCCAAAGGTCGCAATTGTATCCCGAACCCGGGACAGCTTCCCGTCTCAGTGTTACGGGGTTCGATGATTTCTCTGCGGTAAAAACAATATATTCACCCGAAGGGTGCCAAGCTGCATTACCATTACTTTTCTGAGGACAGAGAGGATTGCCATCAGTAAGTGTCCTCTTCTGGCTGTTTTGGGGGTTAAGCACATGAATATCCACATACCCATCGGCGCCGTATCGTTCAAAAGCGATCAGGTTATTTGCTGGGCACTAATCTAACGTTTTGGCCAAACTGCTAACCAAGGTGGAAATGTCTTTCATTGGTCGACCAACGTATGGGTCGGCAGATTCTGTTACTTCGCTCTTTGGCGAACAACCAATGGGCAAACAGACAAGAACGATTAAAGGCACTACCAGAATCTGCTTCATGGTCAAATGATAGGGTTTGAAAGAGAGCAAGTCAATAAAGCAGGCCCGACAATTTGAGTGATTGTGCAGCCAACTCGGCTTCTGCTGTGCTCTCTCTTCCATCCACTCGGGGCATCCTAAGTCCCTGCTTTTCTGAAACCTTGACAGTATCGCCCATCACCCACTCACCACCAAGCTCAACATGCCATTGGAGCATTTCTGCCCGCATCCCACATTTGTAAGCCCCTAATCTTCCATCACTACTTCACCCTAGAAACAGAGAGCATAATACAAAATGTCGGTATTTGGTTTTTAGACCACGACTTAGCTCCAGAAGGTAGGCTTGCGCTTATCTACGAAAGCCTGTATCCCTTCTTTTCCATCCAGGTGTTCCGCACAACTGCAAAGTCCAAGGCGCTCTCGTTCAATGTGTGCCTCAAAGGCAGTATTGAACGAATCCGTAAGTAGTTGCTTCGACCAGCCGAAGGAATTGAGTGAGCTGTTGCTCAATTCGTGAGTCATATTCACGGCTTCCTCCAGAGCGTGCCCATCATCTACAACTTTGGTCACCAATCCCCAGGTCAATGCCTTCTCAGAAGAAATAGGGGCATCAGATCCAGCTATCTCCAAGGCACGTGCCAGGCCGACAATCCTTGGAAGCATGAAGGTGCCCCCACCGTCGATGCAAAGCCCGTTTGATGTATAAGCCTGCCTCAGAGTAGCAGACCGAGCCATAACCCGAAAATCACAAGCCAGCGCCAGCGAAAACCCGCCACCGGCTGCAATCCCATTAATAGCCGCTATCACTGGTTTAGGCATCCGACGAATCTCCAGTATTGCCTGATGAAAACTCGCCGACAACTTGTGAAAGGCAACAGACGGACCGAGTGGGAATTCGGATACCCACTTAAGGTCACCGCCGACACAAAATCCTTTGCCCTCACCCGAGATCACCACGCCCCGTACGGTGTCATCCACGGCAAGCATAACCACACGTCGCGCAAAATGCTCGATCATATCATAATCGAAGGCATTGAACACTGCCGGACGGTTCAGAATTAGCTTGGCTACCCCGTCATCCTGTGCGATTGTTATAGGGTCTAACATATTCCTAACCTCCTTCTTCACATTCTTATCCTGTTGTCACCACTTGATTCTAAAAATGATTTCGCAAGTTCCGTTGCAATTGCTGGTATCTTTCTCATTTGTCACCTCTCCATTCAGTCCCATAGCCTGCCACCAGGAATCGAATCTCAGCTTTGCCGCACACTGGTGAATAGCTGTAGTTCCCGCCTTACTCACCATCTTATGGACATAGCATTCCAGCACATGCCCCACGAATGTGTTGTTATCCACTATCTTAAATTCATACTTGTGTTCTTCAGGGAAATAGAGAAGCGCGGCAATCTCCATCAGCGTTTGTAGGTCTCTCATATTCTTGACTTCACCAAAGTCGGTCTCGGCTAGTATTTGTTTTATCTCCGTCCTGGCTATGGACTTAACTACGGCGAGATTCAGTTTGGTGGCAGTATCGAAGCCAAATTGCTCCACTGACTTCAGAAACCACCTGCCATCATGTAGCAGCCATATATTGCGGAGCAGCTTTTCTTTTTGCTCAGCCGTAAGCCTAACTTCCTTGGGACTCATATCCCGGTAACCCCCGTACAGATAGTTGACTGACGACCTCCCACCGCCCTTTTGACTACCTGTCAAAAGTGAAGGTGATCTCCCTAAAACATCTGCCGTCTGTGTGCATCATGCAACCTTCCACCTGAGGAGAAACACTGTACTTCATTCCTATACCGTCAAACCAGCCATAGATTCTTTCAAAAATGCCGCACTGGTATTGCTCGATAGCACCGATTTGCTTTATGCCCTCATACGCAAAACACCTTTCGAAATCACCGCGCAGAACGTTCCTTCGAGGCAGACTAAAGCTTGACTTCATGAAATCTCCTTTTACTATGTCCCAAGCGGCTTCGAGCAATGACTTAAGATCCTCAAATGTTGTCACCTCCTCTATACCCACTGCCTTCTGAATTCTTCTGATCTCTATAATTCCCATGGCTCTGACAGCAGCTTTGTTTATTTTGTTCGTTTTCTCAATGCCGCATTCCTGCAAGCAGTGATAGAACCACATGGCGTCATGGGTCATCCAGTTCTTAATTAAGATTTCCTTTAACTCTTTCCTCTCAAGTGTCTTCACATTCGGCGTCTCTCCCTGCCGCACTACCCAAACATCGACAACTTACTCTCTCTTGCGTTCCTCTACCCGCACTTCCATGACGATGTGCCCCCAGCCACCACAGTTGACACCGACATCAACACATCCTATCCTTTTAAACCGCATCTCGTTAGGGTCCACGCCGGCATAGAATAGCTCCTGTGCCGCATAAATCAATGTCGGCATGGAATGCAAGGCACCAAAACAGATTCTTTTGGGACAGAGCTTGGTCAAAATGTTGCCAGCCCCATCAAAATAGAACTTATCACCAACTTTATGCTGACTATTACAGCCATGTGAGTCCACAACTTCTACCACAATCGTCTTGTCTAGCAATGCTGGCGCTTTGGAAATAACGTCCTCGTTTCTGGGATCTTCTCTGAACTTCTTCATTTCCTTATCACTGTAGCCCAGGTGTTGCTGATAGAATTTCCAGACATCTTCACTGACTTTCATTTGTTCCCTCCTTTAATAACGTTTTGTTATTGGCAGCATAGCAAGGTATAGTAATCCCGTCAATAGAATTTATAACGTTGTGTTATATATTTTAGAAAATTTCTTGTGGATATTACAAAATGTGATAAAATCTGAGCGTGGTCTCTCCAAGCATAGGCATGAGGATTCAACACGCCAGAGAGGGACTTGGTATTACCCAGCAAGAACTGGCAGCCAGGTTAGGCTGCACGCAGGCGGCCTTATCCAACTACGAACTGGGCAAGAGACGACTTTATCTAGCCAATCTGGAACGTATAGCCAGCGCCTTGGGGAAACCCCTCAGCTATTTTACAGAGTCGGCCGCCGATGAAGACGATACTCGAGACTGGGCCCGGTATCCTCACCGCTAGAATGCAATGAGTCAAAAAGAGTCCGAGCAGCTCCGCAACCCACCGGGCTTCTGCTCTTTCCGTATTGTCCAATCGGAGGGACCTTAATTCCCTGCTAACTGGGCGACTCTCTGCTTGCGCAAAATCACCCTGGCTGCTACCAAAACTACCAAGCCCAAAATTAGAAGAGCCTTCCTGTAGTCGGGCATGGGATCCCAAAAGCCCTGCGAGAATGAATCCGTAAGTTCGCTCAGCCCAACATGAGGAATCTCGAATTGCCTCTCACCTGTTTCGGGGTCGTATTGATAGAATTCGACTTGACCATTCTCAATCGACGTTTCATGTTTTCCCTCATAGTCCACCCAAATATGCATGGGAGACGAACGGATTTCATAAGTAATGTTTTTTGCTTCCAAAACACTGGCCAAGACTAGCGCTCTGGCTTTACAATCCCCCTCTCCTTTCTCCAACACTTGCTCAACGGTGGGGCAATACCAGGGCATGCCATAAACCTCCCAGTCATGGCGATAGGGTATCTTAGCGAGGACTGCTTTCTCGATATCTACGGGGTCAGATGAAACGTTGTTCACCATAAACTCAACAGCGTTTGGGTCAGCATCAAAGTTGAGAACTCTGTGGATACTAATGATTAGGTTCAGAGGATCGGGATATAACACAAAAAGAATCCACAGTATAAATATCAGGGGAAAATATCTCCGAAACACTTTTCTCGAAGCTTTTTCAGTATTCTTAAGATCGTCCGTCATAGCTGTCGTCTCAGTCCAACTGCTATTAGTATCTTTTCCATACTGGCATAGGATAGAAAACTCTTATTCGGGTTCGCGAGAATCATAGCAAATATGATATTGACCCACCGGCGCACCTGTCCGTTACTTCCTCTTGTGTCTCTCTCCTTCCATCTTCCGCAAAGTCTCGTCATCGAGGCCGAAGTGATGGGCTATTTCATGGCGCACCACTTCCCCTATTCTTGCCTCAACTTCGTAGCCAAAGCGACATTGCGCCTCTATAGGCCTTTGAAAAATGCTTATCTTATCAGGCAAGACTAATCCATACCCTTGCCCTCGCCTGATTCGAGGCACACCCTGATAAAGGCCAAGCAATTGCCCGGGGCTCTTTATCTTAGCTTGTCTCAATTGCACCGCTGTGGGCCACTCCTCTACCACGATATCAACGTTTTCCAGCTTGCTCTGAAATTCCAGTGGCAAGCTCTCGATCGCTCTGGCCACGAGACCTTCAAATTCCTCTCTCTCCATATCAACAAAACACAGACATTACCAACAGGAGTGAAAAATATCTACCTCCATGTTACCACCGGAGCATGCTATTAGACAAACAAGTAGCAGTCAATGGTATCATCGAAACCAAGCCTTCATATTGATTGAGCCGCCACGGTACGAGAGCGGTTTTTTGCTCACGAAACGTAATCATCGCGGTTTGTCCTGCCATCAAAGTGAGCTTTCTTGACGAAGGATGAGAATTAAGATAGGCTATTAGCTTAAATCTCAAAGGAGAGGTGTTAAATTGCAGTGCCGTGGCATCAGAGGAGCTATCGCGGTTTCAGCAAACAGTAGAAAAAGCATCCTAACAGCCACCAAGAAGCTGCTTTCGAAAATGGTCAGGGTTAACGAACTTGAAACTAGGGACATCGCCGCTATTTTTTTCACCACGACGCCAGACTTAGATGCCGAGTTTCCTGCTGCGGCGACAAGAGAGCTGGGATGGCCATCCAACCTCGCTTTGCTATGTGGACATGAAATGAATGTCCCTGGTGCGTTACCCCGCTGTCTGAGAGTCCTCATGCTCGTAAACACCGAAAGGGGACCTGATGAAATTACACATGTCTACATAGGCGAGGCGAAGAAGCTAAAGGACACACCATCACCCGCAATTGGAGGCAAGACATGATTGTGGTCATGAAAACTGACTCCAGGCCTGACCAAATCAGCAAAGTCACAAAACGAATCGAAGACTTTGGACTAAAGGCACACATCTCAGAAGGTGTTGACCATACCGTTATCGGCGTGTTGGGCAAAGTGTTCACTGAGCTTCGTGATGCCTTAGAGTTGCTCCCCGGGGTAGAACAGGTTCTACTCGTGAGCAAGCCTTACAAACTTGCCAGTCGGGAGTTTCACCCCCGAGATACGGTGGTCGAGGTAAAAGGGGTACCTATCGGTGGCAGTGAAATAATCGTCATGGCCGGTCCCTGTGCCATAGAAAGCGAAGAGCAACTCCTAGCCACTGCTCAGGCGGTCAAAGCCGCTGGTGCCACTGTGCTGCGCGGTGGAGCCTTCAAACCACGTACTTCGCCTTACGACTTTCGAGGGTTAGGCGAAACTGGACTCAAAATACTGGCTGCGGTAGGAAAGGAAAACAAGATGCCTGTGATTACCGAAGTTATGTCGCCGGACCAGGTTGATTTAGTAGCCAAATACGCAGATATACTTCAGATCGGCGCCAGAAACATGCAGAATTTTATCCTGCTCGACGAGGTGGGCAAAACAAGGAAGCCAGTGTTGCTTAAACGCGGTTTGTCATCTACTATTCAAGAGTGGTTGCTGGCGGCCGAATACGTTCTGGCTCAAGAAAATGAACAGGTTATTCTTTGCGAACGAGGTATCAGAACCTTTGAGACCCATACCCGTAACACTATGGACATTAGCTCAATACCAATTATCGAGAAAGTCAGCCATCTGCCCATTATCGCCGATCCCAGCCACGCTACAGGCAAATGGTACCTAGTACCTCCCCTGGCATTAGCAGCAGTAGCTGCCGGGGCAGATGGACTTCTCATAGAAGTACATCCTAATCCTGACATGGCGCTTGCCGATGGTCCTCAATCACTCAACTTTGATAGCTTTCGAGTCCTTATGTCTCAACTGCTACCGATAGCCCAAGCTAGAAATAGACAATTAGCTACTCAAAGCGCGAAGAGCAAACCCTAAGACCATGGAAATCGAGCAAGAGCTAGCCAATATAACTCCTCAAGGGGAAACGCTCCTTACCATAGGCGTGTTTGATGGTGTCCATGCCGGGCATCGCTACCTGCTAAAACAACTGCAGCAGCGAGCAGCGGAGAAGAATCTGCTTAGCGGAGTAGTTACGTTCAATCCCCATCCCCAATCGGTGTTACATCCTCATGATCAATTGGCTTGGCTCAGTAGCCTAAATGATAGGGTCACGACTTTTCAGCAGCTGGGCGTAAACATAGTCGCAGTGTTGACGTTTACTCCCAAGCTAGCCCAGCTAAGTGCCCGCGACTTTATGTCCTTGCTTAAGAAATACCTTAGAATGCGGGGCATTATGGTGGGGCCTGACTTCGCTTTGGGACGAGGCGGGGAAGGCAATATCAACCTGCTCCGCACTCTCGGAGATGAAATGAAGTTCAGTGTGGAAGTCATTTCTCCCTATAGAGTGAATGGCGAGATAGTGAGCAGCACTCTCATCCGCCAAGCATTAACTCAAGGCGATATGAAGAGAGTAGAAGAGCTAATGGGACACCATTTCTACCTCACAGGCAAGGTCGTCACATCCGACAAACGCGGACGAGTTCTGGGATTTCCCACGGCTAACCTGGACATAAAGCCACAACAAGCATTACCAGACAATGGCATCTATGCTACTATCACTCGCGTAGATGGCAAGCAGTTCCTCTCAGCAACCAATATTGGCACCCGCCCTACTTTTGGGAAGGGGAAAAGAATGGTGGAAACTCACCTGCTAGACTATGAAGGTAATTTATATGGCAAAGAGATAAGGGTAGAATTTGTGCAAAAACTAAGGGATGAAAAACGTTTTGCTTCCTCAGAAGAACTGAAGACACAAATCGAAGAAGATGTCCGAACAGTGAAAGCACTTCTAGCTAAGGACTCAGAATGACTAATACAAGGTTTGACACTCTATCAAGACGGGGAGTGGCTGAAATCATAACAGAGTCAGAACTACTGAGGCTGCTTAACTCGGGGAGAATTCTGAACCTGAAGCAGGGCTTTGACCCCAGTGCTCCTGACATCCACCTTGGACATGTGGTAGGCCTGAGAAAGCTGCGACAATTCCAGGAGCTAGGGCATAAAGTCACTCTTATAGTCGGCGACTGGACAGCCAGGATTGGCGACCCCAGCGGTCAGTCAGCTACCCGCCCCATGCTTTCGCCCAATGAAATAGAGAGCAATGCTCGGACTTACATGGAACAATTCTTCAAAGTGGTGGATAAGGATAAAACGGAGCTAAGATGGCAGAGCGAATGGTTTTCCCAGTTCACTTTGGACGAAGTAATTAAGCTCACCAGCAAGTTTACCATCGCCCAGCTTCTAGCCAGAGAGGACTTTAGCAAGCGGTACAGTTCTGGCAACCCCATATCTCTGGCTGAAATGCTTTACCCTTTGCTTCAGGGCTATGACTCAGTAGCCATCAAGGCCGATGTTGAATTCGGTGGCATTGACCAGAAATTCAATTGCCTTGTGGGCAGAGAGCTCCAGCAAAGCACGGGGCAACCTCCCCAGCAAGTTTTCCTTGTTCCCCTCTTGATTGGTACTGATGGTAAACAAAAGATGAGCAAGAGTCTTCACAACCACATAGGCATTGCTGAGCCTCCCCAGGAAATATACGGCAAGGTGATGTCCATTCCAGACTCCCTTATCCTGGATTATTTTGAGCTAGTGACCGACGTTCCTGAAGAAGAAATCGGTGAATTCAATAAGCAACTGAAAACTGACTCAGTTAACCCCATGAACCTCAAGAAGCGATTGGCTCATGAAATCGTCAGGCAGTTTCATGGCAAGCAGGCAGCGGATGATGCAGAAGAGCACTTTACCCAGGTATTCCAGAACAGGGAGAACTTCACGAAATACGCAAGTGAATAGCTAGTATTGCCATCAGAGCTAGCGTTGAAGTGATACTATCACAGGGACATGCCAAGGTGGCTAGTGGATGACTGGTTTGCGGAGAGCATGAGCGAAGCTAAAAGGCTTGCTTGCTCAGGGTGCTGATCGAGGTAATCGGAGCAGATGGAACCAGCAGTAGTCAATGACGAGAATGTTAAAATGAAAGCCTGGTGATAGAATCAAAGTCGGCAAACGCCGCTTTGCTGAGATCGTCGATAGTTGAAAAGGAAAAAGCCTAACTAGGAGGTAGAAAATGCAGCTACGTATTCCAGGACCAACTCCTTGCCCCCCACAAGCCCTTGAGGCCATGGGGCGCCAAATGATAAACCATCGGGGGCCAGAATTCGGCAAGATTATCAATTCAATAACGGAGAAATTAAGACAAGCGTTTCAGACCAAGGGAGACGTTTTTGTACTTACCACTTCGGGTACCGGTGGTCTGGAAGCAGCCATCGTTAATACTCTATCGCCGGGCGATAAGGTTCTATCTCTCGCCAATGGGTTTTTTGCCGACCGCTTCGCGGATATCGCCGTGGAATATGGCGCTCAAGTAACCCGTTTGAACTTTGAATGGGGCAAGCCAGTTAGCCTTGATGCCGTAGAAAAAGCGTTGAAGACAGATGGCGGTGTCAAGGCGGTACTGGCAACTCATAATGAAACATCCACAGGGATGACCAATGATATTAAGGAGATAAGCGCCGTGGTCAAGAAATTCGATAAGCTTCTCTTGGTTGATGCTATTTCAAGCCTGGGCTGCATCGACTTGCCCACCGACGACTGGAATTGCGACATAGTGGTCACCGCTTCGCAGAAGGGATGGATGGTGCCTCCCGGCTTAGCCATGGTCAGTGTAAGTGAAAAAGCCTGGCAGGCCCACGCTAAAGCGAAAATGCCACGCTATTATTTGGATTTCAGCAAAGCCAAAGATTATCTCGGGAAAGGGCAGACTCCCTGGACACCAGCTGTCTCCATTTTCTATGCTCTTGATGTTACTCTAGACTCAATGTTAAGCGAGGGGCTAGCCAACATATTCGCCAGACACGCCCGAGTAGCCCAGACGGCAAGAAACGGAGCAAAATCATTAGGTTTATCCCTTTTCCCTGACGAGAAATACGCTTCCAACACAGTGACGGCAGTAAATGCCACAGACAAAATTGATGTCCCCAAATTGATTCAAATTCTCCGTGAGGAGTACGAGGTAATTCTTGCCGGCGGTCAGCAAAAATTGTCAGGCAGGATCTTCCGGATTGGTCATCTCGGCTTCGTATACGAAGACGATATCAAGGTGGTGCTGGAAGCCATAAGGAAGACTCTGCCCAGAACAAAGAAAGGCTAACCAGATGATGAGAATTTTAGTGGCCGACCCAATTGCCGAAGAAGGGATACAAGTTCTGCGCAGCTGTGCTCAGGTCGACGTCAAGACGAAGTTAGAGCTTGAGCAGCTCAAGGCGATAATCGGCGATTATGATGCCTTGATTGTCCGCAGCCAAACTAAAGTAGGGGCAGAGGTTATTGAGTCAGCGAAGAAGCTCAAGGTGATCGGTCGAGCCGGAGTAGGCATAGACAACATTGATGTCGACGCTGCTACCAGGAAGGGCATTGTGGTGGTTAACGCCCCTACAGGCAATATTATAGCTGCCGCAGAACACACCATCGCCCTCATGCTTGCCCTGGCACGTAATGTGCCACAAGCGAATAGCCACCTTAAATCAGGCAAATGGCGAAGGGAGGAATTTGTCGGCACGGAAATCAGGAATAAGACATTGGGCATCATCGGCCTAGGTAATGTCGGCTCTGAAGTAGCCAAACGGGTCCAGGCATTTGAAATGCGCGTTATCGCCCACGACCCCTTTGTCTCCCAAGACTATGCCCGCAACCTCAAAGTAGACCTGGTGTCCCTGGACCAGCTTCTTAGAGAGGCTGATTTCATCACTCTCCATGTGCCGCTGACTGCCACCACTACCAAATTAATCGGACGTAAAGAGTTGGCAAAACTGAAGCCCACGGCCCGCATTATCAACTGCGCCCGGGGCGGAGTGATTGACGAGGAAGCCTTACTCGAAGCAATCAAAGCTGGGAAGATAGCTGGCGCTGCTTTCGATGTCTTTGACCATGAGCCGGTAACAGATAGTCCTCTCTTCAGAGAGGATAAGATAATCGTTACCCCTCATCTCGGGGCCTCCACAATTGAGGCTCAGACCAGCGTAGCCAAGGACGTTGCCGCAGAAGTTTTGGCGGTGCTTCAGGGACAATTCAGTAAGTATGCGGTTAATGCCCCACATATAGCCCCTGAGCTGGTACCATTTATGAGAGTAGCGGCAACTATCGGCAATCTTGCCAGCCAGCTAATGGAGGGACAAATAAATTCAGCACACATCAAGTATAGCGGAGGAGTAAGCTAACTACGATTGCAACTCTATTAAGACGGCACTTATCAGCGGGCTATTGCAACAAGCAAGCGAGGAAAGAATCAACCTGGTCAACGTTGGTCTTATCGCCACTCAGCATGGCTTGAAGATAAGCGAAGAAAAAGAGGCAGTATGCCAGAATTACGCCAACTTGCTCACACTGCAGGTCAATACTAATGCAAGAACCACTACAATATCGGGCACAGTTAGAGATGGTGAGACTCACATCGTCCAGGTCAATGACTTCTGGATGGATATCGTGCCCGCTGGCGGATATTTCCTCTTCTGTGACCATCTCGATCGGCCCCGACTTGTTGGCGCCATCGGTAATATAACTGGCAAGGCCGATATCAACATTAGCTCCATGCACCTATCCCGACTCCAGCCCCGGGGAAAAGCGCTCATGATCTTGGCTCTCGATCAACCACTCGGCGAAGAACAGTTACAGGAGATACGTGCTCTCCCTGGTGTTTACAGTGCCAAAGCAGTAAAGCTATAAATAGCCTTAATATGCAGTTAACCATAAGTAACAATCCAGGCGACTGCGCAACATTCGGAAAGGTTGCTCAGAGGGCTATACCTTCGCTGCGCGACGTCTCCGAAGGACTATAACTGCTATCACGAGTATACCAATGGCTATTATTGCCCAGCCCCAGGTGGGCATGCCTTGTCTTTCCCCAACCTGAATGGTTCTTGAGTGGGAAGAGACTACGCCGTCGTTGTCCACTACGGCTAAGGACACCATATATTCGCCGGGCACCAAGAAAGTGTGAGTTGCCATTTCACCTGTTGAGTTGTTTCCATCTCCGAAATCCCATTGATACGCGGCAATCGTACCGTCGACGTCGCGCGACAAAGAAGCATCAAAGCTGATTTCCTCGTTGACAGAGACATCATTCGGTGAAAGGGTGAATGACGCGATTGGTGGCTGGAGAGTCCTTGTTTCCTCGAAGATTCCATCACCATTGGAGTCTATCTGGACTGTGGCAGTATGCCCGCCTTGAGCGAAAATGCCCGAGTCAGTAGTGTACTGATGCACTACCTTAGCTGCAATTGAAATGTCAGTGAAACTAAAGGTATCGACCTTCTCCCCAGTAACTGAGAAGATGTCTAAGCCATAGGCTCCTTCGCCAGTGCCGACCACCTCGTAGTGATAGTAATCTGAAGCATCAAATATGAAAATAGTGTCCCCGGCGCAGAACGAATTCGGTATCTCTTCTTTTGGCACTCCGTCCACCAGACCTGTGACTCTCCCCTGTGAGTCGTAGATGCGGAACTCAGCCGGGCTGTGACCTTGTAGGATTATGTTCGATGAAGGTGCTGTCCAATAAAGTTCACCGTCAATTGGCAGCCAATCTTTCGTGAAAGTGAAGTTGAGCGGGTGCACTTTCTCCCACAGGCGTATTGACTGTGACTTTCACCGTGAGATCACCAGCTAAGTTAACATCAAATCCATGTAACAATTCTGCGAAGAAGGCCCTAAACCAAACTAACCAAGCCCATTCGTCGTCACTCACGGGCATTGATGCTATGAAATCAGGAGCCATCGCCTCGCCAATCACAGCTTTTGCCAGCTCCTTAACAACGGTCTCTCCCACGCTCTTCGCCATGGATTTCACTAACAATATGGCGTCCACCAACCGGGCCTCTTTGGTCCCCCCCAAAACTAGAGAAACCGGTGGAACCTCCATCTCGATTCGATTGACACTCCAGTCCACACCTTTACTATTGGCATAGAATCTCTCAGCGCCAAATTGGAGGAAGTATTCACTTCCGCTCGTCCCATCTCCAAAGTAGTCGCCGGTTAGTGTGACCGAGCCACCTGGATTAGCACGTGGCGGGTTGATATTTTCCAGAACTGGTTCCATAAAGGTAAACTGCACTTCGTTACTGGTCTTCGTGGCCAGAATGACGAGGCCATAGGCCAAGTGAACATCGACTCTCTTTTCCGGCGACAATCGAAGATCCCACGCAGGCACCTTAACAACTATCTTGTTGGGAAATGACTCCGTGTCTACTGAAAGAATCTCCGTTTTCTCCAACAATCCGCTTCCTCCGAAATCCACTATCCATTGCTTTCCCGGATCTGGAGGCAACTCATCAAAGTTCACCCCTGTAATCGCAACTGTATCACCAGGTACGCCGAAATTGGGCGTAATCTGAGAGATATACGCATCCGTCGGGAACTGAACCGTAATATCCTTGACTCTGCCCCCATCAGCCAAGCTTGGGTCCAGCTCAAGGCTTGTGTTCCACTCACCGTCAGGCGTCTGATATGCACAGAGGAAATGATAATCACCAGCTTCGGTTAATTCTAAGGTTCCTTCGTATGGATGTGGTTGGCCTGGACTAAGCGTAAGAGATTGAGTACTAAAATCAGGATACTCTCCATTTGGTAGCTTTCCGTTATTAAATGTTCCTCCTACAATCAATTTATCAAGTATGATAGGCTCACTTCCAACATTTTTTATCGTAAATCTAGCTGTTACTAGATCGCTTACGTAGTACTTATCTTTCTCCGGGGTTATCTGTAAAGGAGAAGTAATAATAAGCTTAGGAGCCAATGTTGGGTTTATCGTTAGTATGTACGTCACTTCAGGTGACCAGGTATCATGGCTATCCTTAACTTTGAAGTAGATGGTATGAGTTCCTACAGATAGATTTGACTTAGTAAATGAGCTCGAGGTGCTTAACTGTCCATCTATGCTTGACCTCCAGTTGTACGCTGTTATTGAGTCGCCAGGATCTGGGCCTGTTCCATGACCACTGAAGGACACTGCTTCCCCTTGGTTTGCCGGGTTTGGTGATATAGAGTCAATGTAGGCAAAAAGTGCGCCTGCAGAGATGGCGAATCTACCGCTTATGCCTTCATCCAGTATCCAGCCCTCCACATCAATTGCCCTGACCTTTATCCTGCAATTGGTTGACGAGACGCTGAATACCCAGTCTAGATAGTAGGTGGTTACACTTTGGGGGATGTTCTGCCAGATGCCGCCATCGTCGGTGGAATAATACACCCAGAAATAACTGATGCGAGCCTTGTTATACCCATCATCGCTCACCGACCATTCGACCCTGTAACTATTACCCGGATTCCAAACAGCGCCAGCCTGCGGGGAGGTGACGGAGATGGTTATGCCCTCAAAGTAGGCGCTGACGCTCTTGCTGGAGTCCATGGTGATGGTTATGGGATTCTGCCGACACTGCTGAGAAGACCAGCCGGATACAGCTGACCCTCCCCAGTGGACAAAGGTGTAGCCTGAGGCCTGGTTGGCAGTAACAGTCACCGGAGTGCCTGCACTATAGCTGCCACCAGCAGGATTAAGGCTAATACCACCTCCCCCTGAAGGGACCGAGGTGGTGAGAGTAACCTTTGCGCCTGCAGAGATGGCGAATCTACCGCTTATGCCTTCATCCAGTATCCAGCCCTCCACATCAATTGCCCTGACCTTTATCCTGCAATTGGTTGACGAGACGCTGGGTACCCAGTCTAGATAGTAGGTGGTTACACTTTGGGGGATGTTCTGCCAGATGCCGCCATCGTCGGTGGAATAATACACCCAGAAATAACTGATGCGAGCCTTGTTATACCCATCATCGCTCACCGACCATTCGACCCTGTAACTATTACCCGGATTCCAAACAGCGCCAGCCTGTGGGGAGGTGACGGAGATGGTTATGCCCTCAAAGTAGGCGCTGACGCTCTTGCTGGAGTCCATGGTGATGGTTATGGGATTCTGCCGACACTGCTGAGAAGACCAGCCGGATACAGCTGACCCTCCCCAGTGGACAAAGGTGTAGCCTGAGGCCTGGTTGGCAGTAACAGTCACCGGAGTGCCTGCACTATAGCTGCCACCAGCAGGATTAAGGCTAATACCACCTCCCCCTGAAGGGACCGAGGTGGTGAGAGTAACCTTTGCGCCTGCAGAGATGGCGAATCTACCGCTTATGCCTTCATCCAGTATCCAGCCCTCCACATCAATTGCCCTGACCTTTATCCTGCAATTGGTTGACGAGACGCTGGGTACCCAGTCTAGATAGTAGGTGGTTACACTTTGGGGGATGTTCTGCCAGATGCCGCCATCGTCGGTGGAATAATACACCCAGAAATAACTGATGCGAGCCTTGTTATACCCATCATCGCTCACCGACCATTCGACCCTGTAACTATTACCCGGATTCCAAACAGCGCCAGCCTGCGGGGAGGTGACGGAGATGGTTATGCCCTCAAAGTAGGCACTGACGCTCTTGCTGGAGTCCATGGTGATGGTTATGGGATTCTGCCGACACTGCTGAGAAGACCAGCCGGATACAGCTGACCCTCCCCAGTGGACAAAGGTGTAGCCTGAGGCCTGGTTGGCAGTAACAGTCACCGGAGTGCCTGCACTATAGCTGCCACCAGCAGGATTAAGGCTAATACCACCTCCCCCCGAAGGGACCGAGGTGGTGAGAGTAACCTGTGCGCCTGCAGAGATGGCGAATCTACCGCTTATGCCTTCATCCAGTATCCAGCCCTCCACATCAATTGCCCTGACCTTTATCCTGCAATTGGTTGACGAGACGCTGGGTACCCAGTCTAGATAGTAGGTGGTTACACTTTGGGGGATGTTCTGCCAGATGCCGCCATCGTCGGTGGAATAATACACCCAGAAATAACTGATGCGAGCCTTGTTATACCCATCATCGCTCACCGACCATTCGACCCTGTAACTATTACCCGGATTCCAAACAGCGCCAGCCTGCGGGGAGGTGACGGAGATGGTTATGCCCTCAAAGTAGGCGCTGACGCTCTTGCTGGAGTCCATGGTGATGGTTATGGGATTCTGCCGACACTGCTGAGAAGACCAGCCGGATACAGCTGACCCTCCCCAGTGGACAAAGGTGTAGCCTGAGGCCTGGTTGGCAGTAACAGTCACCGGAGTGCCTGCACTATAGCTGCCACCAGCAGGATTAAGGCTAATACCACCTCCCCCTGAAGGGACCGAGGTGGTGAGAGTAACCTGTGCGCCTGCAGAGATGGCGAATCTACCGCTTATGCCTTCATCCAGTATCCAGCCCTCCACATCAATTGCCCTGACCTTTATCCTGCAATTGGTTGACGAGACGCTGGGTACCCAGTCTAGATAGTAGGTGGTTACACTTTGGGGGATGTTCTGCCAGATGCCGCCATCGTCGGTGGAATAATACACCCAGAAATAACTGATGCGAGCCTTGTTATACCCATCATCGCTCACCGACCATTCGACCCTGTAACTATTACCCGGATTCCAAACAGCGCCAGCCTGTGGGGAGGTGACGGAGATGGTTATGCCCTCAAAGTAGGCGCTGACGCTCTTGCTGGAGTCCATGGTGATGGTTATGGGATTCTGCCGACACTGCTGAGAAGACCAGCCGGATACAGCTGACCCTCCCCAGTGGACAAAGGTGTAGCCTGAGGCCTGGTTGGCAGTAACAGTCACCGGAGTGCCTGCACTATAGCTGCCACCAGCAGGATTAAGGCTAATACCACCTCCCCCTGAAGGGACCGAGGTGGTGAGAGTAACCTTTGCGCCTGCAGAGATGGCGAATCTACCGCTTATGCCTTCATCCAGTATCCAGCCCTCCACATCAATTGCCCTGACCTTTATCCTGCAATTGGTTGACGAGACGCTGGGTACCCAGTCTAGATAGTAGGTGGTTACACTTTGGGGGATGTTCTGCCAGATGCCGCCATCGTCGGTGGAATAATACACCCAGAAATAACTGATGCGAGCCTTGTTATACCCATCATCGCTCACCGACCATTCGACCCTGTAACTATTACCCGGATTCCAAACAGCGCCAGCCTGCGGGGAGGTGACGGAGATGGTTATGCCCTCAAAGTAGGCGCTGACGCTCTTGCTGGAGTCCATGGTGATGGTTATGGGATTCTGCCGACACTGCTGAGAAGACCAGCCGGATACAGCTGACCCTCCCCAGTGGACAAAGGTGTAGCCTGAGGCCTGGTTGGCAGTAACAGTCACCGGAGTGCCTGCACTATAGCTGCCACCAGCAGGATTAAGGCTAATACCACCTCCCCCTGAAGGGACCGAGGTGGTGAGAGTAACCTGTGCGCCTGCAGAGATGGCGAATCTACCGCTTATGCCTTCATCCAGTATCCAGCCCTCCACATCAATTGCCCTGACCTTTATCCTGCAATTGGTTGACGAGACGCTGGGTACCCAGTCTAGATAGTAGGTGGTTACACTTTGGGGGATGTTCTGCCAGATGCCGCCATCGTCGGTGGAATAATACACCCAGAAATAACTGATGCGAGCCTTGTTATACCCATCATCGCTCACCGACCATTCGACCCTGTAACTATTACCCGGATTCCAAACAGCGCCAGCCTGTGGGGAGGTGACGGAGATGGTTATGCCCTCAAAGTAGGCGCTGACGCTCTTGCTGGAGTCCATGGTGATGGTTATGGGATTCTGCCGACACTGCTGAGAAGACCAGCCGGATACAGCTGACCCTCCCCAGTGGACAAAGGTGTAGCCTGAGGCCTGGTTGGCAGTAACAGTCACCGGAGTGCCTGCACTATAGCTGCCACCAGCAGGATTAAGGCTAATACCACCTCCCCCCGAAGGGACCGAGGTGGTGAGAGTGTAGGATGCACCAGCTACACTGGCGATGCCTATCCAACCCCCGAACATCGACCCAATCACCGCAAATACAAGTCCAATCCCAAAGATTTTGCTGATCAACTTCCCTTTCCTCATTGCCGCACCTTCCCTATTCACGCTTTTATATTTACCTCAGCCTTCGATAGACTCCTGAGAGGCTCTTATCCTTCCCTATGTGCTGAACTGAACATGATGGGAACCACGACAACCCTCCGACGCACACACTTGACCACGAACCTTATGTTGGTCTTGATGTAATATTTCTTACAGAAACTATTGTACCATTCTCTGGTGAACTGTCAATACACCTAACTTAACTTTTCTTACCAATCGCGGCCTTTTCCCTATTGCAATGGCTGAATTCTTGATTCTGTGTTTGCTTGGTCAAAGCAGCGCCGAAGCTTAGAGTTCTTATTTCACCCTCACCTTAATCCTCTCCCTTCAAGGGAGAGAGAAGTCATGCAGGATGCTATACTCACCGAATTCTCATACTACCTCTGTAAAGAGTAACCAACTTCCCCTGGAATATTTCCAAATCATGGCTACGAAGACAATTCTCCACCATCATAATTTCTTCTTCCGACTTCAGATTACCATGCCGAATATAAATAATCCCCTTAGTTTTCCCTGCTGGAAAGCGAATGGGATCAGCAAAATGATGATCTCTGGTGACAAAAATTGCTTGTTCTCGTAGTATCAAAGTGTAAATATCCTCGTCCAATATTCCCCTTTTAGGAAGTTCAGAGGTAGAGATAACATCATACCCTCTCATACGCAATCTTTCCACGAGTCCATAGCTGACATTCTCATCCACCACGATTTTCATCTACAGAGCTACCTTTTCAGTAGACAGATACGCGGCATATTCGAGACAAGCCAAGATATCTTCGCGCTTGAGTCGGGGGAAATTCTTTAATATGGTCTCGTAATCCTCCCCGGCTGCCAGATGGCTAAGGATTACATGCACTGGAATACGAGTATCCTTAATACAGGGTTCCCCACTGCAGATATTTGAATCTGAAATAATCCTCGAATTCATCATACGCCCCCTTTATCACTATTATAGTCACTTGTTCACTGCCTTAGCAATCATTGCCTCAGTTCCGTTCTCTGATTTTGATGGTTAAGCTCTTGTTCACATCCAGATTTTCGGTGTAGGTACCCGGATAGACGATTATGTTATCGCCCGGACTAGCAGCATTCACCGTTGCCTCAATTGTTAGATAGTCGTCGGGGACAGAAATAGTTCCCGGAGAGGCTTCAGCTTCGCTCGTAAAACAGGCAACCCGCCAAGCATCGCCCCAATCAACACCAATATAAGTACAATCCCAAAGATTTTGCCTATCAATTTGCATTTTTCCATTGCCGCACCTCCCTTGTTCACTCTTTTATATTTACCCTCATCCTTCGCTGACCCTTCGCGGGAGAAGGGATTGCTTCGGCTGACTTCGCCAGCCTCGCAATGAAACTAGGAGTCGAGGGAGAGGAAGAAGATAACGAATAACACTGTCACATCTAAGGAAAGAGGATTGATTAGTCAGTCCAGAGGATTAATAACTAAACCAGCGGGGAGTTTGGGGTAAAAGTAAGTCGATTTGCGTGGCATCCTGTCTTGAGCATCGGCAACAGCCTTGACCATCTCCGGCTGGGGAGGACGTAACAGGAAAGCCAACTGATACTTCCCCTCTCTTATCTGCTCCTGGGCCTCCTTCAAATCCACGGTATAAGCGACATCTAGATCCTTCGCTTCGCTCAGGACGGCGTCCAAAATAACATGATTAAGGATGCTAACGCCGAAGTCCCGATAAGCATGAGACCTGTTACCCGGCATCATGGTCTCAAGCGAAACATCTTGGCGTTTCTTCAGTACCACCAGAGAGCCAGGCTGTAAACCTAGTATCCCTAGACAGCTATCAGCCGGCAGATCCCAGCTGCCAGTTCCTAACGAAACGGACGCAACGGTAAAAAAGGTCTTGAGTTGATCCTTCAGCCCCATTAAGCTTGAAGGCGCTATGTTACGCACCAGTCTGTGCAGAGGTAGCACAACAAGTCCCGGGTCAGAAAACTCAACTAACTCCATCATCACATAATTGAAAGGCTTCTTTACCAGCTTAGAGATTGCTTCGCTTCGCTCGCAATCACAGAGGAGTCAAAGGAATCAGCTTGCTCCTGTGCTCTTTCTTGTCGGTAAGTCAGTGCTGTTTCGTAGCGGTGATGACCATCAGCAATGTAAATAGGTTGAGAGGATAGAAGCTCGCCTAGCTCTCGCTTAGTTTCCGGGTCGGTTAATCGCCCATAGGGTATGAGCTTCGTTAGAGTCAGGGAGATTGCTTCGCTGCGCTCGCAATGACATGAGTGGTTTTTCTTGTGCTACAAGGGATAGTATCGCAGCAACCTTTCGCTGAGAATCATGGTAGAGAGAAAACAGTGGGCTAAAATTAGCTCGGCAAGCTCGCATTAACTGCAAACGGTCGCTTTTAGCCTTGGAAGACGTCTCTTCGTGAGGAAATATGCCACTGCCCCACGGTTCGAGCTTAACGCGAGCTATCAGCCCGCGCCTAACCTTATTCGCACCCAAGTACTCAAATCGATGCTCATGCAAATAGTAGCTAGGTACGTTGTCATACCGAAGGATTCCCTGCTCTAACCATTCCTGAAAGGTAATAGCTGCTCTCTGATATCTGTCACTCGTCGGCTCGGGGAATTCCAGGCGAATAGCATTGTAATCGCTCCTCTTGTAGTAGAGTCTTTGCTGTTGAGGAGTGATGACATCATAGGGTGGACAGATAACCCCGGCCACATCGCCAATTATGCTTTGGTTATAGCGTATACCTCGAAATGGGGTAACTTCCATTTAGTTGAATCTCAGCTTCTAAGTTCTAAGCTCAAGACAAATCCAAGATTCTGAATTCCAATACCAAAACTCGTTTCCTTATCGTCCCGATTTATGGGGATGGCAGGTCTCAACCAGCCGAAGTGGCAGGAGAAACAACGGTTCCGATTCTCCTACGATAAAGAACAATGGCGGTGCTTCTTTACCGCCATCACGTCACAGTTTAGAGACCTCGCTCGCTTTCTAAGCTTATCGCCCAGCAAGCAACTCTGAAACCACTTCGCTGATCACTCTGCCATCAGCCTTGCCTTTGAGTTGAGGCATCAGCTGAGCCATGACTCTGCCCTTGTCGCTCGGCCCCCTGGCTCCAACTGCGTCCATTGCTTGCCTTGCCGCAGCGACAATTTCTTCACGACCCATCTGTTCGGGAAGGTAGCTCATAACAATAGCCAGTCCCGCCTCTTCCTGCGCTACAAGATCAGCACGATTTCCCTTCTTGAAGGCCTCGATGCTCTCCCGCCGACGTTTTACTTCCCTTGCAATAACATCAAGCACTCTGTTATCGTCAGCGGGCTTCTGCTGTGCAATCTCATCATTCTTTATTTCAGCTAATAATAGCCTTAATGCAGAAACCTCTACTCTCTGCTGCCGCTTAAGTGCTCCCTTGAGGGTTTCCTGAATCTTATTCTTGAGTCTTGTTTCCTGGCTACTAGGACTCATGGGAGTCCGCTCCTTTTTCTCGTCGGAGCCCAAGGGATGGCAATGAACAAATCCCGGGCTTTTTAGAGAACAAACTTCTTCAGAGGTGATTATCTAAAGCTTTTACGCCTTTTCGCTGCCGCTTTCTTTCTCCTCTCTTCACTAGGTTTCTCAAAGTGCCTGCGGCGGCGAACTTCAGCTAAAATCCGGTCTTGCTGCACCTGCCTATTAAATCTACGCAGCAGCGCCTCGAAACTCTCACCTGAACCAAGCTTTACATCAGCCATATCAAAACAATGCATTCTACCCCAGTCACTCCAGCGTGTCAATCAAGGAAGGCAACATTACGTTTGACAAATAGCAGCAAAAATGCTAAGAATATAACATCTGGGAGCGAGGATACGGTAGAGGACATGGCAGTAGAGCAACAAAAACCCAAGTTTGATTCGATAGTCAGGTCCCTAGCAAAGAGGGGCTTCTCTCTTTTGGTGAAAGCGGTAGATAAATACGCTCCTGACAGGTTGCTGCTCTTTGGCCTCAACTTCCTGGACAAACGTGTTCCAAATAGACTCATTTCGTTCGCAATCAAAGTGGTAAGGAAACTAGCTTCCGCTAGACTGCGGGCGACCGCTATTGCTGCCGCTGATGAGTATGTGCCCGACGAGGTAGCGAACTCCAGAAAGGTCTGTGCTGTCATTGCCGGAGTAGGGAAGTACATTCCAGACGAGATGATTCCACCGGAATCCGCAGGAAGGTGGGAGAATCTCAGAACAAAGTTCCATATTCCGAAATTAGTGTCGAGCAGGCGAAAGTGAGACTGAGAGTCGAGACACCTATTCACGGCGAAGCTTCTCACGACATTGGCTAGAGAAGAGTAGGGTTATTGAATGCAGTACAAAAAGGTCTGTGTTGAGTCTTTTGGTTATGAACTGCCCGAGAATATCATTACATCACTGAGCCTGGAAGAAAGACTGGCGCCAATATACAGTAAACTGGGGCTTTCCTACGGGCGCTTGGCAACGATGACGGGGATTCGCGAACGGCGATTCTGGGACGATGGAGTGACGCCGAGCCAAGCGAGCATAAAGGCAGCAGAAAAAGCGATTAGCAGGTCGGGAGTCAACAAAGAGGATATCGGATGCCTGCTTCACACCTCGGTATCTCGTGATTTTCTGGAGCCAGCGACGGCTACGGTAGTCCACGATTCCTTAGGTCTCCCATCCACAGCTACCATTTTTGATATCTCCAATGCCTGCCTCGGTTTCATCAACGGCATGGTGACTTTGGCGAATATGATTGAGCTGGGTCAGGTAAGAGCGGGAATCGTAGTTGGCTGCGAGAGCAGCAAACCACTTATCGATGCAACAATCGATAGACTCTTGAAAGACCCGGACGTCACCAGAGATAAGCTCAAACTCGCCTTTGCCACTTTGACTTTGGGGTCAGGGGCAGTGGCAGCAGTGTTAACTCACTCCTCACTATCAAGAGACGGCCATAGACTCCTTGGCGGCGTAACACGCGCTGCCTCACAACACAATGATCTTTGTCGCATACAAACCGATACCTGCCTGTCCGACCCGAGCATTTCGCTTGATATGCGCACAGACTCGACTGAGCTCCTTAAGAATGGGGCGAAATTGGTGCCTGGCACGTGGGAGGGCACAAAACAAGAGCTTGGATGGAGGGACTCCGATGTAGATAGGTTTTTTACTCACCAGGTTAGCGCCATGCATAGCAGACGATTGTTCAGGACTCTGGGACTAGATAAGGCAAGAGACTTTTCCACTCTCGAATATCTAGGAAACATTGGGTCGGTTTCCCTACCCATTACCATGGCTATCGGAATTGACCAGGGGTGCCTTAAACCTGGTGACAAGGTTGCCATGATGGGGATTGGCAGTGGGATAGTCTGTCTTATGCTTGGTCTGGAATGGTAGAGAGAATGGCCCTGGCAAAATGAAGTCAGGGAAATACTCACTCCGACAATAGTGCAGTTAGACAAATTTCTTCAGGCCGCCCTAACATCTGCGTTTTCGATCGAAGTGTTATCCTATGTTGGCAAATAAGCCTAATGAAGCACGAATTGTGATTACTGATGTTAGTGATTCTATTCTACCCGACGAAGGAAGACAAACTCAGTGCATGAAACTTGCCCTTGACAAAGCTGGTATATCTCCAGAAGATATCGATATCAGCAGTACCCACGGGACAGGCAGTGCTGAAGGAGACGCTGTGGAGTGTGAGCAATTATCTTCGGTGAGCATCCTTGCGCCTATATGAACAATGCCAAGAGCTTCACCGATAATGCTATGGGGGAAGTCGGGGTCCTAGAACTAGCCGACAACTTGCCTTCTTTTGAAGAGCATCTCGTCTACCCTATGATCAATCTGGATCACTTGGACCTTAACTACCGTCTGAACAATCTAGTTACCAACGAACCAAAAAGGATTGACAAGGTTGACTTATATATTGAATAATTCCTTAAGAATGTTGGACATCACCTGGGTCGTCGTTGTAGGAAGATTTGAGAAATAAAGCTGAAGGTATTCTTAGATAGCGAACGCAGTGTACATGACCAAGGAACAAATCAGAGCCACCATTCCGAAAATCATAGCGCAAATCGTTCCAGACGAAGACCTGAGTAATCTCAAGGGCGATATCCCGATACGAGAACAAATGAAACCGGACTCCATGGACCTCTTGCACGTTATCGTGGAGCTAGGAAAACGCTATGGTGTCGAAGTGCCCGGGGATGACTATGTGCAATTAGCTATTTCGGATAGCTCTATAGCTTGCCTGGAGCCAAGGATGCAAGGACTTTAGACTAAAATGGTGTTAACTTTGCTCGTCTCTGTGCCGGGTCACTGCCAGACCAAGGAAAGTCACCCCCAGCAATGCCGATCAATGCAGCACAAGAAGTGCAATAAGAACATAGCATTTGGTTCCAAGAGGCAGCGTGACATCGCAAGAGCCAGCATCGTTTTGATCATGGTAGCCTTAATTGCGGGTATGGTAGGCTGTGCTCTTCCTCCTGTTCGGATACAGGATTGGAATGATTTGAATGCCATCCGAGACAACCCAACCGGTCGCTACCGTCTGATGAACGACCTCGATTTCGGCTCTCCCGGTTATTGGGGACTAGCAAGCATGATAGCCAACTACGGAAAGGGCTGGCAGCCGATTGGAACTTCGGGTAACCCCTTTACCGGGAGCTTCGACGCGCAGGGATACCAGATAAGACACCTGTTTATCAACCGCCCTGATGAAAATGAGGTCGGGCTTTTCGGCTCTGTTGATGAAAGAGGGATCATCGAGGGTGTTGCAGTGGTGAGCGCTACTGTGACTGGCAAGCAATATGTTGGCGGCGTGGTGGGAAATAATTCGGGCACTCTGAGCAACTCCTATTTCAGCGGCAGCGTGACGGGCGACCAGTGCCTCGGGGCTCTGGTGGGAACGAATGTCGGCACCGTGAGCAACTCCCACTACAATTACGACGAAGTTCTGATTGACGAAGAAAACATGATTACCATTGGAGCCTTGTTCGCTGAAGACTTGAAGCAGTGGCTTGCCAAGGGCAAGTTTTTGGACGTCAATCAAAGGCTTTCTCAGGAGAATGGTTATTATCTAGTAAACAACGTCAGTGATTTCAAAGAACTGCTCGCCTTCGGTCAGGATAGTTCCCTCAGATTTCGATTGACAAAAGATCTAGACTTAGGCAGTGAGGCCAACTTCTACATTCCCTATCTGGCGGGAGAATTTTATGGAAATGGTCACAAGATACTGGGCTCGACCTTCAACTCTGACTTTGCTTCACAAGTCGGATTGTTTGGATATCTTGCTCCCGGCGCAAAAGTCAGTCAACTGGGTGTCGAGAACGTAAACGTAGCCGGCGCTTATGTGGTTGGCGGTCTAGTGGGAGGAAATAATGGCATTGTGAGCGACTCCTATTGCAGCGGCAATGTAGCTGGTGATGATTGCGTGGGCGGTATGATCGGACATAATTGGAATGGCAGCGTGAGCAACTCTTATTCTGCCGGCAGTGTGGTTGGTAAGAGGGACGTCGGTGGCCTGGTCGGCATTAACGGGGGTGCCTTGACCGACTGCCATTCGAGCAGTGGCATCACTGGTTCGTACTCTGCCGGTGGTCTGGCCGGAACGAACAAAGGCAGCGTGGCCAACTCCTATTCGAGTGGCACCGTCAGTGCCTGGTATTCCGTAGGCAGCCTCATCGGAATTAATGAGGGCAGCCTGAGCAATTCTTACTCGAGTGGTAGTGTCACCGGCTGGTATTCTGTTGGCGGTCTGATCGGAGTTAATTCACAAAGTGTGAGCAACGCCCACTCCAACGCCAGCGTGAGTGGCAGGTCGGATGTTGGCGGTCTAGTGGGAAGCAATCACGGCCCTGTGAGCGGACTCCTACGTCACAGGCAGTGTGGCCGGCGAGCGGGATGTTGGCGGTCTGGTGGGAACTAATTACGACACTGTAAGGAATTCCCATGCCACAGGCAGTGTGACCGGCCAGTGGAATGCCGGCGGTCTGGCTGGAAGTAATCATGGAGCTGTGAGGAACTCTTATTCTGCGGGCAGCATGACTGGCAACTACTATGTTGGAGGCCTGGTGGGAGGGAATAATGGCACTGTGAGCAACTCTCTCTCCACAGGTAGCGTGACCGGCAACTATTATGTTGGCGGTCTCACAGGATCTAATTCGGGCACTGTAAGCAGCTCCTATTCCACTGCCAGCGTGAGTGGCTCTTCCATTGTTAGCGGCCTGGTGGGAATCAATGATTGGGATGGCATTGTAAGCAACTCCTATTCCACAGGCAGCGTGGCTGGCAACTATTACATTGGCGGTCTAGTAGGAGTGAATTTCGGTACGGTCGATAACTCGTATTCCAGGGGTAACGTGACTGGCCATGAGTATGTTGGTGGTCTGTTGGCTGTGAATTGGGGAGGCACTGGTAGCAACTCCTTCTGGGATACCGAAACCAGCGGACAAGCTACTTCGGCTAGCGGGACAGGCAAGACCACCGCAGAAATGCAGCACATCACCACGTTCTTAGGGGCAGCGTGGGACATATGCGCGGTCGCCCCTGGCGCGATCAACTCTGCCTACACTTGGAATATCGTTAATGAGCAGACCTATCCCTTCCTGAGCTGGTAGTCCGTTATCTAATACAGGCAAAGCTCGAAATTCCTCTCTGTGCCGTCACTCCCAGACTAAGAAAGTCAGCCCAAGCAACGCTGACGCGTAGAACGCACGAAGAGAAACCGAGTTGGTCCTTTTACCATCTATAGTACACTTTGTGAACTAAGACTACGCTAAAACTAAGCTATCACATGCTCGTAAGCCAGCAACACAGGGTTTTGCCGCATCTTCTCAAGGATTGAAGGCTTAGTTAGCCTCTGATTTTGAAAGGAGCTGGGGCTAAACCTTGCCCACCATGACAACGTGAACTGTTTACAAATTCGTAATGTCAGCTTCCACAAAGTGCTAGTTTATTAAACCATGCTGTATCTTTCGTGGTATAACTTCGCTTGATGTATGAAAGCCTCTATCCTTGTCTTTGCGTTGGTTTGCTGTAGCCCATCGTATATCATGTTGAGCACAGGAATGCGGTTGTGCTCCCTTTGTATCCCTCTATAAATTGCAGTGGACAGAGTTCCATAAAGGCAATTTAGAATGACTAGATTAGCTATACCACTGCAGCCCTGCATAGCATAATTTTTCGCCTTAGCCACATTTACCGTTACTACCGGGTCTATATCATCACTTACATAAGGAGCGGCAAGCGTAACCATATCCTCAACCTTGGGGATCCTGCAATCTCGAAGTCCGTCTTTCATCATTCCCTCAATCTTTCCCTTCCAGTGCATAAACGGAAACCTTCTAAGATAATAATAAAGGGCAGCGAGATATTTTCCCCTAGAAAAGTGGGTCTCCGGATATACCTCATTAAAATATACTATGTAATCCGTAGTAGTCGGCCCAAGTCTCGCTTCAGCGCCCAGCGACTCAAACTCCCTGATTATGCCGTTGTTAGCCCAGGAGTTCATACAGGTATAGAACTCTCCCACGATACCTATAATTGGTCTATCTTCATTCTTAGTTGGAATCTCGTCCATAGCTGCTATTGAGCGCTTTAAAGCTTGCCAAAATTTCCCGTTGATAGTTCCAGAGGCTATCTCCTCTATGGCTTGTGCGTAAACCCTGTCACTCTCCCCTTTATTTACTTCATAAGGGCGAATATGAAGCAACTTCTTTAATAGGACATCCGTAGCTAGCCAACCCTTCCAGATAGCTTCCGCCCACTTTAATCCAAATAATTCGGTGCATTCATCATGGCGGATAGAGGCAACTGGGGCAACTATAGGGATATGCCCCAAACCTAATCTCTTGAGAACCAATTTCTGAGACAAGGCATATTGACTAAACCTGCATGAACCATCGAAGTTAAGCATCATAAATGCTGCCCTATCAGGGTCAAAATCTTCAAGTTCGGTCATCCTGACTAAATCCCCTGTGGTGAGTAAATAGGGATGACATTCCTTGCCAGAGACATATCTTCTTCCTATCTCCTCCGATAATTCATCAGGCTCGGGCAAAACTCGGGCATCTAGCCCCACTGATTTTAGGGCGGCGGCCCAAACAACGGAGTGCGCGGAAACATAAGAGATATAAATACTTTTATCCAGTTCCCTAATCCTCTTTGCTGGTTTGAAGATACTTATCCCACCAGAGGGTCTAATCACACTGAGGTCTTCTTGCCTTTCCTCCTTTACCCGCGTTTTCGGTCTACCAAGGGTATCAAGAAAGGCTTCAACCCTGGTGGTCATTCCAGCATCACCGCTGTGCTCATCTACCTCCAGAAGTAGATAAGGATCCTCTTCCATGGTTTCCTCAAGATACTTCCAGAAGAAAGCATCAGGACCGCAGCCATAATTGGTGATCATTATAGGATTCAAGCTGGGGTTATTCTTAGCTATCATCGCTGCCCTCAGAAGATTTTGTTCATTCTTCCAAACTAAGTTGGAGTAATGAGGCGGCAGTTCAACCATATCCAGCGGCAGTAGGTCAAAGGGTATGGCCAGCATTCCTAGATGTCGCAATTTCTTGGCAATATTTAGATTCAACCCCAAATCATGAACATTGTAAGGCTTTCCTATTACCACCACGGCTTCATTATCTTTCTTAAGGGTTTTAAGTATCTCTTGACCTCTTTCTCGACGCATCCTTTCGAATTCTTCTTGAGCCTTAAGCGCAGCCTTTATGGCTGAGGCAATTTCCCCTGTTTCTTTTCCAAATTCCCTGCCTATCTTCTCCATTTGCACCTTGAGGTTCTCTTTTTCCTTTGCCATAAATATGCTAGGACTTATGATTTTTGCTTTATCTTTAAAAGCAGGCCTAAGCATGAAGGGGATACCCTGAATCAAGGGGCAGTTGTAGCTCCTGGTTACATCATCACTATCCTTCTCCAGGTCAATAATGCTGGGCAGGAATATACGGTCAACACCTTTTTCGATGAGATTTACTACATGCCCATAGGCAATCTTCACCGGATAGCAGGCTTCAGCTAAAACCTCTTGAAGTCCCTTATGAATGAGCCTCTTATTAGTTTTATCGGACAGCACCACTCTAACCCCCAACTCCCCAAAAAATGTAGCCCACAATGGAAACTGCTCAAAGAACATGAGCACTCGTGGAATGCCTATTACCGGAGAATTCGGGGGAAATTCATCCCCCTTATAATAGCTCATAAGCATTTCCTCTCGCTCTTTAAAGAGATCAGGAAGAACCTGGTCAGCGGTTTTTTCGCCTTTCAGCTCATATCTGTCACAAATACCACCGTAAAAGGATTTGAATTCGCGTCCGATGGATATCCTCTTTATGTCGCAGTGGTTGGGGCAATGCTGGCATTCAAAGGATTTGACCTCATATTCCCGGTCTATGAGGTCAAACCCGACAAAATTGCTTTTCCCATCCCCATGTCTCCTCTCCATGGCAATCAACGCAGCACCTATGGCACCAGTTACATTGTAGTTCTGCGGGAACCGTAATCTTCTTCCCCAAAATATTCTCGAAGGCAGCCACTACACTCTTATTTCCGGCAACGCCTCCCTGAAAATATATCCTCTCGCCAATTTTTTTATTCCCTACCACCTTTTCAATGTAATTATTGGCAATAGAGTAGGAAAGCCCCGCTAAGAGATCGACTTTCGGTGAACCCACCTGCTGGTGGTGTATTAAATCAGATTCCATAAAAACAGTGCACCGAGTCCCCAAATCAACAGGAGCTTTCGAGCTAAAAGCAAGCTTGCTAAACTCTTCCACAACATTTACATCCAATCTATCAGCCTGTTCCTGGAGAAAGGAGCCAGTTCCTGCAGCACAAACCTTGTTCATCTCAAAATCTACCACTGTACCATTCTTCAGGCGGATATATTTTGAATCCTGCCCCCCTATTTCAAATATGGTGTCTACGGTCTTATCTATATCTAGTGTGGCCTTAGCCTGAGCAGTAATTTCATTAATTACTAAATCAGCGCCGACAAAGTCCCCTATAAAATGACGCGCACTGCCAGTGGTCGCCACAGCTTGGACTTCAATAAGGTCCTTTATTTCATGACCTATGTCTTTTAATCCTTTCTTGACTGACTCAATGGGATTGCCCTCGGTCATGAGATACTTCGTCGCCAGCAGCTTCTTGTTTTCATCCAGAACAACGATATTTGTGCTCACAGCGCCAACATCAACCCCCATATACACCTTACTCTTTTGTTGTTTTCAAAAACAGGACATTCATCCAAGGGCGTAGAACCATCCCCGTTATTAATCAATCTCCTTAAATGCCCTACCTCAGCTTCATTGGCCTTTTTAGCTAAATAGCGCCTCAAGACCTCCGTCGCTACTTGAAGTTTGATAGGTGTGTCACTGTGTCTCTCCGAGGCCATCATTGCCGCTCCGATGGCTCCCATGACCTTAAAATACTCGGGAATAATCAATTCCCCAGGCTTGAGTTCTAGCAGTTCTTCAAAAGCCTTGAGCCACCCCTTTATTGGCAGCGACGCCACCTTGAAAGGCTATTGGCTTCACGAATCTCCTCCCTTTACCTAAATTGCTTATGTAATTTCTGGCCAAGGCATAACAAAGCCCAGCTATTATTCCTTCCTGTGATGTCCCCTCTTGCTGCAAATGGATCATGTCAGATTTGGCAAAGACACTGCACCTACCTGCAATGGTAGCCGGCTTTTCAGCTCTCGAGGCTAAACTGCTGAACTCATCTATGGAAATCCCCAGACGATATGCTTGTTGATCAAGGAAAGAGCCAGTTCCCGCAGCGCATATCTCATTAAGGGCATGGTCAACGATGACTGTCCTTCCACTTTTTTCATCCCACTCCAGGAAGATCAGCTTTGAGTCCTGCCCTCCAATCTCGATAACTGTCCTAACCTCGGGATGGAAATATGCGACAGCCTTTGCCTGAGTAATAATTTCATTTTCTTTACCTACACCCATGACATCAGCTATCAGGTCACGTCCGCTGCCCGTGCATACAGCCCCACATAGTTCAGGAAAATCTTCTTCGAGACCCTTAAGAACATCAAGCAATACTGGAATAGGTTGCCCCTTCGTCCTCTCATAGACGCTCTCGAGGAGGCGGAGTTTCTCATCAATTACAGCTATGTTCAAGCTGACCGAGCCGATATCTATCCCCATAAAGGTTTTGCTTTGGCTTGTCATTTCGATCCCTCGATCCTTGTTTTCACTGCCAGCGCAATCTCGGCTGAGATTGCTTGCCCACCCCGGCACGCCAGCCAGGCCAGAGCCCCTGAAACGTCGCCACCAACGGTCACCTTCGTCTTGCCATCTACAGGTTCCAGGTTATAGAAGCGTGTCAAATTAGTACCCAGGGTCTTTCCTTGCATGACTACATTCCGCTCCGGGACAAACTTGGTGATCGTCATCAATAGTTTGACTGTAAGCCTGCTTACCCTAGCTGTGACAGAAAGCTGTGAGCCTACTGCCAAAGGCCCATTGGAGACCCTCTGAATCTTCTTGATGGACGGCATCCATTGCGGCCATTCTTCAAGCTTATCTATGAGCGCCCAGACTTTCTTGACGGGGGCGTTAATTTCGATGCTGCTTTCAAACCTCATACCTGCCAGATTCCCCCCTTACGTCGTACCTTGAAAGTATTATACATCATTATACAATCTAATGAGCTAGCCTCGTAGACGTATCCTCTATATCTCTCCAATTCATTACAGGAAGTAAAAAGGTGCCCAAAAGAAATCGGGCACGTCGTATTTTTCTTGAGGCCAGGTTGTCATCAGTGATAAAATGAGTTCTAGAGGGTACCTCAAAATCGGTCTTGTACCCAGTGAAACTCAATCGAGGCATGAGCTTCAATAGACCTGATATCATCCGACCTCCAAGTGAGTGGAAAAGCTACTTTCTTCCCTTAACCCGCGGCTGTTCCAACAATACCTGCACTTTCTGCGGATACTATGGCTCAAAGCTTCAAATACGAGACGTCGCTGACGTCAAGAGTGAAATAGATGCCCTGGCCTTATTCACTGGGAGCCGCATTCGACTTTCTAATGTACCCAAGGTAGTATATGCCATTGCTCAAGACTGGGATGGCAAGAGGATATTTCTCCAGGATGGCGATGCCCTTGTTTACCCCTTTCCTAAATTACGCGAGGTCCTCCAGTACCTGAATGAGAAATTGCCCGGCCTGGAAAGGATTGGCACATACGCTACGCCACAGGATATCCTGCGCAGAAGCGTGGATGAACTAAAGGAGTTGAGACAGCTAAAGTTGGGCATTTTTTACACAGGGCTTGAGACCGGTGATGACGAGCTGCTCCAGAAGATAGGTAAAGGGCGTGAGTTCAGAGCAGGTAATCGAGGCGGGAAAGAAAGTGAAGGAAGCCGGGATAAGCTTCTCTGTGACGATAATTTTAGGACTTGGCGGTATCGAAGGAAGCAAGAAGCACGTCCTTGAAACGGCCAAGGTTCTCACTGAGATTGATCCCGATTATGTAGGAGCTTTAACCTTGACCCTCGTTCCCGGTACCCCACTTTATGACCAGTGGGAACGAGATGAATTCCATCCTCTGTCTCCTTTCCAGTCCCTGGAGGAGTTGAGGTTGATCATAGAGAACTCCAATTTCACTGATTGCTTCTTTAGCTCAATGCATGCCTCAAACTATCTCTCTGTCCGGGGAAGACTGCCGCAGGACAGAGAGAGGATGCTTAGACAACTGGAGAAGGTTCTGGCAGCAAGAGACCCTTCCCTGCTCAGGCCTGAGTTTCTCAGGGGTCTATGACCCTGATAGCACCAACGATAGATTTGCTGGAAAGTCCAGCAAAGAGTGCGCGGCACTATGTTATTCCCATAAAATGGCTTTTTGTCACCCGACGACCCTGAGACAAAGGCTTACGCCTTCAGTATCTCTTTATGCCTCAATGCCCGCTCCAGCCAGGGCCGCATCTTCATGTCGCGGAACTCAGCGATGGCAAAATCAAGATGCTCCAGGGCCTCGGCTCGCTCCTTAGGGTAATGCTCCAACAGTAGCTCGGCAAGCTGGAGGCGTGTGAGGGCCAGCTCCGGACGGAACCTCATCTCGGTGCAGACCTTGATGGCTTCCTTGTAATGTTTACGGGCTTCTTCATATCTGCCCAGTAGAGCGGCTGCCCCGCCTAGATGGCGAGCCACACAGGTCAGATTTGACAACCCCGTTGTCTTGTACGCGGCACTCGCAAGCAGATTCAAGAGAATTTCGGCTGCTCGCGTATGCTTCGCCAGCACCGCCGTCTCTAGCAGGAGTACCAGGGTTCCGAAGTCGTGCCTGGTTTTCTCGGGCTCAGCGGCATAGTGGTCTGCCGCCTCGCCGAGTACATTTGCAGCCTCTTCCCTCTCTCCCCCACATACTAGATAGTAGGCCTTGGTATGCGGCTCCACAGAAAGGCCGACTGCTTGCGCCCATTCGTCCAAACGTCTCAGTTCTTCTCGACCCCAACCCAGATATCCACTTAAGCGAGGGCCAAAGAAGTCAGCTATGACTGCTGCGGTTTGTGCGGCACCCATCTCAGCACCAAGCCTTAGCACATCGTCGTGGCATTTTGCCGCTTCCTCAAGCTGCCCGTCCATGATGTGGTAGCAGGCACGCAGATATGGCAAATAATACCGACGCGCTGGCATTCCAGCGAACCGTGGAGACTCCATTTCCTCGCGATGGATTGCCTCGCCCTGTCTTCGTTCACCCAGCTGAAGGAAGAAAGAACCTACACACTCCATTCCATAGGACCCAGAAAAGGGATCAGCTCTATCCCAGGCCAGTCTCATCTCACTTCCTATTTGGCGTGCCTCTTCGACACATTCAACAGTGGGCGGCAAAAACCACAAATAGTCTCCCCCGCAATTATTAAGCGCGCTGGCATCTCCCAGCTTACGTGCCAGAAGCGTACTTTCGCGGAATAGCAGCCACGCTCCAGCGTTATCGTGGGCTGCTACTTTCGTTCCTCCGAGAGCCTGGTTCGCCCAGGCACGCTCGATAGTGTTGGGGGAAGCATAACGATCGAATGCTTCGGTCCACCTCATCGCCTCGTCTGTACCGAAACCGGGGCCCAACCCTGCACCTGATATAGCGAATGTGGCAAGCAAACAAGCCTGGCAGGCACGCTGGGTATCTCCTACTCTTTCGGCTAACGCCAATGCCGCGGGCGCCTCGTTGTCCAGGAGGTGTCGGTACTCATGATTGTAGAAACGTGCCCAGCCAAGTGCCAGCAAAAGGTCACACCGCTTCAGCTTCTCCTCAGGGTCGAGGACTTCCTGTACCTTGAGCGCCTGTTCAAGCAATCTCACAGCTTCGCCATACGAGTAGACATCGGTGGCCCTTCTGGCTGCCATTTCTCCGTAGCTGACTGCTTTCTCTAAGTCAGCTCTATCCGATGAGTAAGAGAAGTGTTCGGCAAGCTCAGCCGCGTGCTGCTCCAGCCTGTTGTTGTATATCTCTTCCAACGCCCGCGCCACCTGCTGGTGCAGCCGTATTCGCCTGGGAGCAATCGTCTCCTCATAAAGCGTCTGGCGGAAGAAGGCATGCGCAAAGCGGTAGTTCACCTTCGCCCCTGCCCCCGTCCGCTCTTCAATTACCGCCGCCTTCCTGGCTTCCTCCAGTGCCCCGAAAAGCTCATCATCACTCATGCCAGCCACCTTCTGTAGCACTTCCATCTGGAAATCCCGGCCGATTACCGCGGCTACAGAAAGCACCTTATTGCACGACTCACTCAGGCCGGAAAGACGTTTACCGATAACATCCCTCAAGCCATCGGGAATCCGCATCTCCACCGGCGTATCACTCTTGGCCCGCCACCGTCCTTCCTCCCTCTCAATAATGCCTTCTTCGGCCAGATACCGTACCACCTCCTGCACAAAGAGAGGGTTGCCTTCCGTCTGGCGGTGCACTGCCTCGGCCAGCCCCCAGGGAACATCCTGCCCGGCAATACCGGACAGCATTCTCCTCACTTCGTCGGCATTCAGTCCCCGGAGCAGAACCCGGCCGAAGTGGGGCAGTCGCCTCAATTCAGCCAGGGCGGCGGAAAGAGGATGTGTTCTGTCAACTTCAATATCGCGGTAGGTGCCCACCAGCAGCAGTCTTTTGTCGCCCAGGTTGCGGGCCACATGCTCCAGCATCTCTAATGTGCCCCCGTCGGCACTGTGCAGGTCTTCCAGTACTATTAGCATCGGCTGCGCTGCCGCGGCACTGCCCAGGAAGTCGCTGACCGCCTGCAAAAGCCGGTATCTCTCCTCTTCCGGGTCTCCCTTAGGCCTCGGCTGTATCCTCAGCCTCTCCCTGATCTCCGACACGATCCGGGCCACGTCCGACGCCCCGGGCCCCAGTTCTTTCCTCAATTGATTGACATCACAGGTCTGAGCATAAGCCCTTAACGCCTCCACAAAGGCCAGATAGGGCAGTGAGAGCGAGCCCTCTTCATAGCAGTGGCCCACCAGCACCCGGCCGCCTCGCAGGGCAGCATAGGTGGCCAGCTGTTCACACAAGGCAGTCTTGCCGATGCCCGGCTCACCTACTACCATGGTCAGTGAGCCCTGCCCCGATGTCGCAGCATCAAAGGCCGACTGGAGCTGGCGTAACTCCGCTTCCCTGCCTACGAATACCCGCCGGTAGAGGGGGTTCTCCGCCAGTGCCTTTGACTGTTCTGTGGAGAGCTCTTCGGCTTTCCCTGCTTCAATCGCTTCCAGCATCTCCAACACCTCGGTAGCTGAGGCAGGCCGTTTGTTTGGGTCCTTCTCCAGTAGCCTCATTATGACTGCCGCCAATGCCGGAGGCAGGTCGGGTCGGTGCCAGTTGGGCGACACCGGCGGCGTATTGATATGCTGTCCGATAACCGCCACCACATCATCACCAGTGAAGGGCGGCCTCCCCGTCACCATCTCGTAGAGCATTGCCCCCAGTGAATAAAGGTCAGCCTTGGCCGTGATTTCACCGCCCATGGCCTGCTCCGGCGGCATGTAGTAATACGTGCCCACCATCATGCCCTCGTTCGTGAGACGGGACAGGTCTACCGCCAGTGCCAGGCCGAAATCGCCCACCTTGACCGTGCCATCGCCACTCAGCCACACATTGCCTGGCTTGACATCCCTGTGGATGATGCCTTTGGCGTGGGCATATTCCAGCCCCCGGCAGACGGCCTTAGCAATACCGACTGCCTGCTCGATGGGCAGGCAGCGTTCCGGGGCTTTCTCAATAAGACTCGCCACATCCCCCCCGGGCATGAGAGGCAGAACAATATAGGGCTGGCCCTTTTCGTCACCCATATCGTATACGGTCATGATATTGGCATGGTCGCCAAGTCGGCCCATGACCTGGGCTTCCCGGCTGAAGCGCAGGCGAGTGGCGTCATCCAGTTTCTCGGTCTTTATCAGAGCAAAGGCCACATCCCGGTCCAGCACCTTATCATGAACAAGGTAGACTTTCTTCTTGCCCCCCTCACCGAGGAATTTCTTCACCTGGTAACGGCCACTGGCAAAGGAGGTCGGCATGGGAGCAGGTGCTGTCGGTAACGCCGAGGATGTTGGTGCCAGAGGCTGACCACATTTGTCACAGAATGCACTCTCAGGACTATTCGGATGCTGACAGTTTTTGCAGACAAGCTCAGCCTGAAGAAATTGACCGCATTTCTTGCAGTATTGAGCGTCGTCACGATTGTCAGCCCGACATTTCGGGCACTTCATCAAGAATGCCCTCCTCGCAAACCGCAGTGTATGACCGCTAGGCAGGAATGTCAACCCTTGCGGGATTTAGCAAAATGGCTAATTGTTACATCCGCCTCATCAATCCCGAACACGTCCTTCTCTTCCAGATTTGTCTTGCTAGGTTATCCCAGCTAATGCTTGGGGGAATGGGTCAGTCCTCCAGAGTAACGAACCTGTTGGAAAGTTCTGCAGCGGCTGGGAGCGACTGCATCCAGAACGCTTTGTTCTCAGGGTCTCCGGCACCGAACAAGTGGTCGTACTTTATTCTATCTTCACCAATTGGTAGGCGCTCGATAGCACGTACAGCCAGCTCATGCAGTTGGCGAGCATTCGATAAGCGTGAATTGAGCGCCACATAATACAGGCCAAGCTTTTCCACTGCCTTGATTTCTCGACCTATCTCCCGTCCTATCTGTCTGAACTGGCTAAGGGCTATAAGGACGCGATCGCCAAGGTTCATCTGCGGAATCTCATACTCGTTCCCGGCTGGAATACGGGTTAAGAGGTCAGTGCCTTTGGGCCGCGAAGCAATCTGCTTCTTCATATCAACCAAGCTGGAGCCAGAACTGCCTGCCAAAACGAAGACAAACTGTGCGCTTCTGTCAGCGCTGGCGTCCAAGTATGGCAAAAGCACTTCGTACGGCCAGGCTTCCTGAGATTTGGTATCGACCTCATCAATCAAGCAGAGGCATGGCTTACTCTCGGCATCGAGCTGACCAAGGCTCGCGAGGAATTCCTCGCGGTTACACTTCGCCAGGTTGCACTCCTGGTAACGAATAGGCTGAGGCAGTGAAGCTGCCACCTGTTGCACGAAATAGGTTTTGCCGCTCCCAGGTGCTGCCCAGACAAGGTGATTTTCTCGCTTTCGGCTCGGGCGGTCAAATCCAGATGCAATCTTGTGTCGGACGTCCTTCAATGTATTGCGCACGGTTTCTTCATATCTGGTATAGTCACCGACAACACTATATCGCGATAGGACGACCCAATCCAGTGCTCCGATGAATGACCGTGCCTCGCATGTCACAGGGTCATCCACAGCTACGGCAAGGTCAGGTGCCACTGGCTGCCTGGACTCTACTGCTTGACCACCAGTGACCGGGTCGCCAAGGAACTCAGCAATGGCGCGCAGCACTGAATCGGAGTCGCCGAGCCAAGGAAGGTGGTCTCGTCCCTCCAGTGGCACGAAGCGGGCATTTGGAATTAAAGATGCCAGTTCTCTACCCAATCGGAAGGGTATGAGCCCGCTCTTGCTGACGATGGAGCACCAGTGTCGGAACCCGGAGACTGGGAAGGAGCTGCACCACATTAGCTTTATACACGAGGTCTAGTATTTTGGCAGCTATCTCCGGGGTGGCACACTCACGCTGGTACTTTGCCCATAATTTACTGGCAGCGGCATCGGCACCAGGTGCAAAAATATCAGCCAGCGCCTTTGAACCCACTCCCCAGTGAGCGCGGACTAGGGAAATTAAAGAGGCCTTGAACTCCTCCGTGGTGATTGCTTCACCGCGGGCAAAGGTACCATAGAGGATCAGGTGGCTGACCCGCCGGGTATACTTGGCGGCATAGGTTATAGCAACAGGACCACCTTCAGAGTAACTCATTAGTGCCAGGCGTTTCAGTTTGAGATGGTCAATAACTGTTTCCAGATCTCGAAGTTCCGAATCCCATGAAAAGTCTGTCCGGTTCCGGTCGGAGAGACCCGTGCCGGGCCGGTCGTATTGCACCAAGGTGTGATAATGCGCTAAGCTTTCCCAAAAACGGCGGTATACCGGTTCTTGCCAACCCAACTCTTGATGACTTATCCACGCTGGCGGCACAACCAAGGCAGGCCCCTGACCCACAATAGAATAAGCGAGACGCAAACTATCCGTGGCGGTGCAAAACCGAATCTGCTGCTCCATGACCCAACCCTTGTCCTCGAATTCCCCAAATCTGCCAGTAAATCCATGTTAAGCCCTTGCAACCCAGCTGTCAAGCTCACTACACACCTCAGGTTCGTCGAATGAACTGAACACTGTGGCCTGCAACATTTAACAAATTGGCTAGATGCTACATTCGCCTCATCAATCCCAAACACATCCTTTTCACACACAGTCGAGGCAGTCATCATGAACTTCCGAGGCACTTCGCTGTGTTCCCATCAGCGGTCATTCTACAAGAGCGACTGGGATGTGTTACTCTTATCCCCCATCGGCAGCTTTACCCCTACCATAAGCTGCCGCAAACTTCATGCGATGGTATGGAGATAGGAGAACAGCGCCTGGATTATTGCCGGTGACCATGTCTTTAGCTACAACATAGGTGACAGGAGCCTTTGAACGCATGATGAAAATAGTGTCATGTCCGACGCATAGACCATATATGAAGTTCAGCTCCGTACCTTCTCGGTTCATAATCTCCGCTTGGGCTATGGGATTACAGCTTATGCCTAGTGGGTTTACCCATTCGTCAGGTATTCCCTGTCTCCTGAGGTTTCAGACCACCTACCATACAGGCTATAGAGATAACCTGAAAACCGGCTCTATCCAGAAAGCGGGCAAATTCTCTACCCTCACGAATTAAACCCACACATACAGCTAATCCCACCTTTTTGACACCCAGTTCCCTGGCGAACTCGATGCACTGTTGGACTCGAGACCAATCATAGCCCCCTCTTTTGAGCACTTTGGCTGCAGCTAAATGGAACTTGCCAGCGTCTGGTTCAAGGTATTGCCGTTTACTTTCTTCGATTACTTCCGGGAATTTTTGCGCCTGGCAATACTCAGGGATTCCCTGCGGATACCGCGTCAAACACTCGTTGTTTTTGCATTGATGACACTGGATTGTTTTAGCTTTTTCGGCCATTTTCTCTCCTTTCCAGATAAATCTCTGCGCACGATACAGTTGCTTAACTGTATGAACAGGTTACTTAGAAACCTCAACCACCCCATTCACTGCCGAGGCTGATTCTATACTTCAGTTCTGGCCAATGTCAATTCAGCGCCAGAACGCGGTTGATGATTGGCCTAGGTGTTCAGTCACCGAGTCGCCCTGACTACGCTTGAATTGCGGGAAATGTAGTATAATCCCTACAACATACCATGCCACAAATAAGAGCGGCCGTAATAAATGTCACCGGTTACATTGGTGCCGAACTGGCTCGCTTACTTTCCCAACATCCCCAAGTAAAGCTCGTTACTGTCACCGGGAGAAGCGCAGCCGGGCAAAGACTAGCCGATGTTTTCCCCAGCTTCGCGGGAACTGACTACACAATAAAAGACGAGCTTGACAGTGAAGTTGACGTTGCTTTCTCGGCAATGCCTCACAAAGGCAGTGTAGAAGTGGTACCAGCTTTGCTAAGACAAGGTATCAGGGTTGTTGATACGAGTGCTGATTTCAGATTGAGGAACGGAGATGAATACACTAAATGGTATGACTTTACTCATCCCTCGCCCAAGTTACTGAAAGAGGCAGTCTTCGGCTTACCCGAGCTACATCAGAACGAAATTGCCTCGGCCTCACTGGTGGCGAACCCGGGCTGCTATAGCACCGGTGCTATCTTAGCCCTGGCACCCATAGTCAAAGAAGGGCTTATTTGTCCCGATATAGTGGTGGATAGCAAATCGGGCGTCTCGGGCGCCGGCAGAACCTTGAGCTTGACCACTCATTATTCCGAGGTCAACGAGGACATCTGTGCTTACTCCCTCGAAGGGCATCGCCATCTACCCGAGATAGAACAAGAATTGAAAGCACTGGATCCGGCCATGTCTCCGTCGATAACCTTCATCCCTCATCTGGTGCCTGCGACCAGAGGCATACTGAGCACCTGCTATACCAAATTGGCTGACAGTCGTCGATTGACGGCTAGCCGCTTGATCCAGATATACCGGGACTTCTACAAGCATGCTCCCTTTGTTAAGATAACGACCCAGCCTCCCCACACCAAGCATGTCCGGGGGACCAACTTCTGCCTTATTTATCCCGCTATTGATTCAAGGACAAGAAGGCTCATAGTCATTAGCTGCATTGACAACCTCGTCAAGGGAGGGGCCGGGCAAGCAGTCCAGAATATGAATCTGATGTTTGACCTGCCTGAGACCACAGGGTTGGAAGCCCTGGCGATTTATCCTTGAAACCCACAGGCTAGTTTCTCCTCCTGAACCACTTCGGTTATGAGCCCTATTTTGGCTGCTTCTGTCCCGCTGATTCCTCGTCATTGAACAGCACATACACCCCCCATTCTTACAGCATCACAACTATAAGAACCATTACTAAAGGACTATTTACAGTAGCTAACATCGATGGTACACTGAAATTAGGCATGGATTCAGTCAAGCAAATCCACGGGAAGTCACGAAACAGCGATGGCAACTAAATCAATTCCGGGAGAAAGGCAAGATGAAAAAAGCCGGGATGTGCTGGCTGGGATGCCACGAAGAGACTCGAGGACTACCAATTCGTGCTCTGCAAATGAGAACCCAGTAGCATCAACGACACAGAAAATGGAACAACCACTGATTAAGATACTCATCTGCGATGATGACCCCACAGACCACACGCTGCTCCGGACTTATCTGCAAGCGATAACTGACAGGGAAATCGTGTTGCTCGAGGCTGGCTATACCGGCGAGATCCAAGACGCTCTGCATAAACGTAGAATTGACCTAGTCTTCGTGGACAGCCAAATGTCTGGGAAACCGGGGATGGAATGGCTTGCAGAAGTTTCGAAAGAACAACTTGCGCCGGTGGTCATGTTGACCGAGTCCAAAACTGAAGAAGTAGCGACGCGGCCCTTTCAGGAGAGAGCAATTGGCTACTTGGCGAAGGGCAGCCTATCGCTCGACAAGCTAAGTAACACCATTAATGTTGCGCTGGACAAATGGACTCGGCTACAACAAGCTAGAGCCGACAGGGAAGAGCTGGAAAGACTGGCAACCTTCGATCTGCTCACCGGATTGTACAATCGCCAGGCAATTCTAGGCAAGCTACGTGATTCAATCAATCTTGCCAACCGCTACAAAGAAGATTTCAGCTTGATCCAGCTGGACATCGACCACCTCAGGAAAGTGAATGATCGCCATGGCCACCTCGCTGGGGATGAGGTTTTGGAGAGAATTGGCGCTCTAATTCGCGGCAATATTCGAGATACGGATGTGGCAGGACGTTATGGAGGGCAGGAGTTTATCACTATTTTGCCCGAGACCGATTTGGCTTCATCTTGGGTCGCAGCTGAGCGACTCCGCAGTATGATCGAGAGGGTTGAGATGAAAGACTGCGCCGGGAACATGTTTGCTGTGACCGTGAGTCAGGGGTTGGTCGGCTGGGAACGAAATGATGATGCCGCCTCTCTGATTTCTCGGGCTGGCGAGGCCCTCCGCAAGGCTAAGGAGAAGGGCGGAAACCGAGTGCAAATTTTGCTCGGCCCGAGCCTAAGAGACAAAGCCTAGCCGGAATACAGGATCAGTCGCGTCCACAAGAATGCACTCCTTGCCCCTCTGCTATGCCTGTCCTCTATCCGCTGTTTATCCAATAAATCGCCAATCCCCTGATGGATGTTGCCGAACCGATTTATGTTCCTGCCAGTCGGCTGGCACACGGCTGTCTGCCGAATTCAAGGTGTCTTGCTATATAACAGAGCCGCCATCTACAACCAGAATATGCCCGGTCACGTAGCTGGAAGCATCAGAAGCCAGGAAAATCACAGCCCCCACCATCTCGTCAGGTTCGGCTACACGCCGCAACGGAGTCCTCTCCATGACAGCTTGTTCGATAGCCGGGTTGCTCCAGAGAGCTTCGCTGAATCGGGTCTTGGTCAGCCCCGGCGCTATTGCATTCACCCTGATATTGTACTGAGCCCACTGCTGTGCCATCACTTTTGTCGCCATAATTACCCCGGCCTTACTTATCGAGTAGATGGGCAGAATGTCCGGGGTAATCCCGGCTACCGAAGCAACATTGATAATCCTGCCCCCACCCTGCTCTTTCATGACTCTGGCTACCGCCTGGCCGAGAAAGAATAGTCCCTTCAAGTTGAGATTCATAATGGAATCCCAGGCACGCTCCTCTATATCTATAGCCGGGTCCATGGTCGGGTTAGTCCCAGCGTTGTTCACCAGAATATCAATTCTCCCAAGCTCATCTTTTACTTTCGGGACCAGATTTTTTATCTCTTCCACCCTACCCACATGTGTCGCCACAGCCATTGACCTCCGCCCCAATCCTTTTATCTCTTTAGCCACCTCTTCAAGGTCCGGTAGTTTCCGGCTGGTCACAGCCACATCAGCGCCAAATCTGGCAAGTCCCACAGCAATAGCCTTCCCGATGCCTCGACTGCCGCCGGTCACCAATGCCACCTTGCCTGATAGAGAAAAAACGTCCTGGGAAATAGTCATTGCGCACCTCCTGAACAAGATTTATTAGCCCCGACTCCTCGGGACCGACACCACAGTATATATAACCGATGGAGCCATATGCAACCTGAACAGCGCATCCTTGACCATAGTGCCGGGTATCTCGCTACACTCTTCACTCTGCACATATCATACGTACGATCCAGCAAGCTGGAAATAGCTCCGAGCGCTTTCCAAAGCTTTCGCCTTCTCACTCTGCGAAATTAGCGGGTCATCGAGCTTAAAGCTTTCCACCTTGCCGCGGACGTAAGCCCGGTAGCATTTGTAGAAATTGAGCAGTTTCAGGAGTTCTTCGTCATGGCTCAAGCCCACATAGGTATCCACGAGATGTCGAGACAGACCAGCCTGTTGATGGCGATCCAGGTCCATAGCTAAAAAGGCAATCTCCGAGGCCACATCGCAATATCGGAATCGGTCGTTGAATTCAATGCAGTCGTAAATGCAGATATCGTCAGTGAAACAAACATGGGCGGCATGAAGGTCGCCATGGCAATCCCTTACTCTGCCCTCTCTTACCCTTTTTTCAAAAAGGCCAGTATTGCTTTTGATGAAATCATCGGTATAACCTTTGATTCGTTCATATTTCGCTCTAAAAATGGTGAGGCCAATATACTTCTCGGTCTGAGCGAAGTTCTCATCGCAATTCTGGCGTATAACATCCAATCTGCCGAAGGCGGCAATTTCTTGATTTGTTTCGGCTTTCTTATGAAAGTCTGCCAGCTTTTCAGCTACCCTTGCCACCATTTGCAGAGTCACCTGACCTCGGGGCAAAAGCACATCCATCATGCGGTCCTGTGGCAACTGCCTCATTTTGACGGCATATTCTATGGCTTTGCCTTGCCCTTCCATGCGAACCCCGTCATTTTCTTCTGCAATAGGCACTACGGCTAAATAGGCATCAGGACAAAGGCGCTTATTTAACTCCACCTCTTGACGGCAGAAGAAATGGCGCTTCTCCAGAGTGGTGTAATCCAGATAACCTAGGTTTACCGGCTTCTTTACCTTGTACACATATTCGCCGGCAAGGAAAATAAAGGACATCTGGGTCTGAACCAGCTCTATCTTTGGTGGCTTGTGGGGATAAGCCTGGGGTTTAAGAAGGGCTTCCACTACAGATGGTAATGTTGACACTACACCCCTCGTAAGATCTCAAGGCCTTTCCCATAGGGCTGCCATCCCCTGCCCACCGCCAATACACATGGTTTCCAGGCCACGATGCAGATTTCTATGCACCATATCGTAGATGATGGTGACTGCTATTCTCGCCCCCGTACAGCCAATAGGATGACCCATAGATATGCCACTACCATGAGGGTTGACATGGTCAAAATCCCAGCCCAGCTCTCTCATGCAACCTAGCACCTGAGCGGCAAAGGCTTCGTTAAGCTCGATAACATCCAAATCTTTATTGCCAAGCCCCGTCTTCTTGAGCACCTTTCTTACTGCCGGCACAGGACCCAGTCCCATGTAGTTGGGGTCTGTCCCGCCTGAAGCCCAGGCTTTCAGACTTGCCAGAGGTTTGAGACCTAATTCCTTCGCTTTGTCCCAGGACATAAGCACTACAGCCGCCGCAGCATCATTGATCCCTGAAGAGTTACCGGCAGTGACCGTCCCGTCTTTCCGGAATGCCGGGGCGAGCTTGGCCATTTTTTCCATTGAAGTGTCCATAGGACGCTCATCAGTGTCAAAGACAACGGGCTCTCCTTTCTTCTGCGGGATAGGAAAGGGAACGATCTCATCCTTAAACAAGCCCTCAGCTATCGCTTTGCGCGCCCGCAAATGGCTAAGATAGCCTATCTCGTCTTGCTGTTGGCGAGTAAAGCCATATCTCCTGGCGATTTCCTCTGCGGTATTTCCCATATGATAACCGTAGAAGATCTCCCACAGTCCATCGTAGACCATCAGGTCTATGATCTCTCCCCTGGCTCCGACATCCATGCGATAGCCCCAGCGGGCTTTAGGTAGAGAGTAAGGAGCGGTGCTCATACATTCCATGCCGCCCGCGACTACGACTTCGGCTTCGCCCAGTATTATGGCTTCTGCTCCCAAAGTGATAGCTTTCAGACCTGAGGCGCAGACCTTATTCACCGTAAAGGCGGGGGTTTCTTTAGAAATGCCGGCATAGATACAGGCCTGGCGGGCTGTGTTCTGCCCCTGCCCTCCTTGAAGGACATTCCCCATAATCACCTCGTCAACCTGAACAGGACGCAAAGAGGAATCGTAATCATAGTGTTTCTTCTCCAGCTCTATTATTCCATCAGACTTGAGTGCATCAGGGCCGTAATCGAGTAATTCCTTGTCGGACTTCGGCCTCAGTCCTGCTCGCCTGAGCGCTTCTTTGATTACCGCAGCACCCAGCCCAACAACAGGTATGTCCTTCAAAGCACCACCAAAGGCCCCAATTGCCGTTCGGGCACCGCTGACAACAACTACTTCTTTTTGCATGCTCTAATCTCCTTCTATCAGAATTTTCTCTCAGGTAGTGCAATCCCGATATCAGACCGAAGCCAGACCGCAGTCTAGCACCTCAAAGCTACGCTACGAAGGTCTGAATGCCAAAAAGGTCGTCGAGTTTTCTCCTTCGCCCCTGTGTAAGAACTCTACCTTAAGCGGAGTGCCAATTCTTATGGTTTCAGGGGTGCTCCCGTCCACTCCCTCAATACGAGCAACCACCCTCACCCCCTCCTCCAACTCTACCACTCCAGAAACATAGGGATGTTTCCTATCGTAACCTTCTTTTATCATGAATGGAGGGCCAATTGCTATGCAGGTGAAGGCAGCAAGTTTGCCTTTCCCTTTCATCGCAACCCATTCCATTTCAGAGCCATAGCACTTGATGCAAACGGAGCGAGGAGGTACGGAGAGCACACCGCACTTCCGGCACCTTGACCCCATCAGCTTGTCCTCGCTGAGAAATCGCTCGTACGAGATGTCGTTAAAGGGCCTTACCTCCATTCGCTGTTCTCCTTCTTATCTTCTTTCCAGAATAGTAAGCGTACAGGTACCTCCCGTTCCTCCCAAGCTCTGAGTTGCACCGACTCGCAAATCCTTAATCGGAACCTGTCTCTCTCCAGCTTCACCCCTTAACTGTTTCCAAACTTCAACAAGTTGCCCTGTGCCTGTGGCCCCCACGGGATGCCCTTTGCACTTAAGTCCCCCCGATGTATTGATGGGCTTCGAGCCATCCAATCTTGTCAGTCCTTCTTCTACTGCCTTATATCCTTCCCCGGGCTTGAAAAAACCCAGATCCTCAATGTGCAGAATTTCAGCTATGGAGAAGCAATCATGCACTTCGGCAATTTGAACATCTTCCGGCTTTAGTCCGGATAGCTCATAAGCTTCCTTCGCGGCATATCTTGTGGCTTCAAAATAGGTAAGGTCTTCTTTGGCATGCAACCCCTTGCCGCTCCCCTGTCCTATACCGACGACATATAGAGGGTTATCCGTGAAACTCCTGGCTATTTTCTCGGCCACCAACAAAACACAGCTTGCTCCATCGCTTATGGGGCAGCAATCGTAGAGATGCATGGGCCAGGCCACCACAGGATTAGCCCCGGGATCACGCAGGAATTCCTTCTCGTCTCTCCAGGTAGGTATAGGCCCTCCTTTACTCTTGGCCTTTTCAATCCTCTGATTCATAATATCTCGAATGGAGACGTTAAACTGTGCCTTAGGATTCAGGCGAGCATTATTATGGCTCTTTACGGTGACATTCATTAGATGCTCCCGGCTGGCACCATATTTGGCAAAATAAGCAGTGGCGATGGCACCAAAAACACCTGGGAAGGTAAATCCCGCTCTCACTTCGTAAGGACTAGCAGCCATCGCCAGACCTTGTGTAACCTCCTCGGTGCTGCGCTTCGACATCTCTTCGACCCCACCAACCAAGACCACATCATAAAATCCTGAGGCTATGGCAAAAACCCCCTCTCTAAAAGCCAGTGCGCTAGAAGCACAGGCACCCTCCGTCCGCGTTGCCGGCTTTGGCGTAAGCCCCAGCAAATCCGAGATGATGGGCCCCCAGTGCCCTTGATGCACAAAAAAATCGTTCGTGAAATTCCCCAAATAAAGGGCATCAATGTCTTTAGGGTCTATCCCTTTATCCACTGTGGAAAGCATTTCACGGAAAGCTTCAGCAAACAAGTACTTAGAGTCCTTGTCGCTAAACATGCCGAATTTGGACATCCCTGCCCCGACCACAGCCACACCCCGTCCCAATCTTCTTCGCCCTCGCATTTCACCTCCTAGCTAGGATGTTATTGACAATTTCCCTACTATATCAAATTCCTGCCCGACATTAAAGAATTATCTTGGGGCGGCACATAGCTACAAAAATGCGCCTCCTTCAAATCGGTATCCGCCAGGCTGTTGGAAAAGTGCATGACACATTTGCTATTGGAGCAATGTTCCAGGCCGAAGGTATGCCCCAATTCATGAACTATCTCCTTGGTGGCTCTTTCCAGAAATAAAGCTTCGTCCGAAGCCAAGCCATAATATTCCTGCCTTAGCCGACACAGGGATACGATGGCTGTTCCGGAGACAACATCAGCTTCGCCAAATACGAAGTTAAGTCTGGGAACATAAAGGTCAACATCGGCTATACAGACAACCCTTTCCTCTCTTTCCGCCTTTCCAAGAGAGACCAGCAATTTTGAGGAATGATATTGCTTCCTCTCCGGATCATAGGCCTCAGCCAAATCACCGAAACCCGCTTCTGTTTCTACCGGACAATGGAAAATACCGCCAACCCTATCCTTAAGCTTCTCCATTGTCCCGTCGGCTATATCGCCTAACGGTTTAAGTGTGATCTTCACTTAATTCTTCGCTTCCGCTCTTCTCCCAAATGCTAGTCCAAGATTCTACCATAGCTTGACCAAGGCGTGACGAGTAAGTAGTATAATGCTGGGACGCCGAGGTCGAGAATTGAACTACAGCCAAGCAGAAGAATATCTCAATAGTTTCACCAACTACGAGCTCATTCCCGGCATAACCTATGTCCAGCCCGGCTACAGTCTAATTCATGTAGAAGAGCTACTAAACCGTATGGGCAATCCTCAGCTGGTAGCCAGGACGATTCATATCGCAGGCACTAAGGGGAAAGGGAGTGTAGCGGCTATGATTGCCCAGGCCTTGAGCAGTTCAGGATATAAAACAGGGCGGTATACCTCCCCCCACCTTCATAATCTAAGGGAGCGTATTAGCGTAGATGGCAGTTTGATTTCCGAAGCGGAGTTTGCTGCTGCTATGGCGGAAGTCAAGCCTTTTATCGAATCAATGAAGCAAGACGCTACCTTCAGGCAACTGACTTATTTTGAGGCATTGACTGCGCTGGCATTTGCTTATTTCCAGAAAAAGCAGGTGGACTTTCAAGTCCTGGAAGTCGGTCTCGGTGGCAGGCTTGATGCCACTAATGTGGCCAGACCTGTGGTCTGTATTATTACCTCTATTAGCTTAGACCATACTCAGATTCTGGGCAATACCCTGGAGGAAATAGCCCGGGAAAAAGCAGGCATTATCAAGTCCGGCTGCTGGGTGGTGATTTCTCCCCAGCCAGAAGAGGCAGCTTCGGTAATCAGCGATATTTGTCGGGAGAAGGAAGCGAAGGTGGTTCAAATAGGGAAAGATGTCACGTGGCGTAAGACGGGCGGTGACCTTCGTCAGCAATCGCTAGTAATCGAAGGCAGAACAAGCAAATATCAAGTTAGTATTCCTCTTTTGGGCGACTTCCAGCTTGAGAACGCCGCTACTGCCGTAGCAGCTTTAGAGATATTGGCTTCTCAGGGCTTTGCCATCTCAACCGCCGATATTGCTCAAGGGCTGGCCCAGGTCAAGTGGCCGGGGCGATTCCAGATTCTGCGGCAACACCCTACCGTCGTGGTTGATGGTGCTCATAACGTGGCATCAATGAAAAGGCTAGTCGACAATATCAAATCATACTTCGCCCACAAACGCATTCTTCTTGTTTTCGGGACATCCTGTGACAAAGACATACCAGGGATAATAAATGAGCTGGTTTCCCTCTCTCCCCGAGTCATAGTCACGCAGGCATCGCACTCCCGTGCTGCCCCCCTTCCAACCCTGGTTGCCGAGTTCGCCAAACGGGGCATTGAGCCCGAAACCAAAGAGACTGTAAAGGAAGCTATATCCCGAGTTCTATCTCTAGCAAGCGGCACAGATGTTATCTGCGTTACTGGCTCTCTGTTTGTCGTGGCGGAAGCGTTGGACTATTTCTCAGGTAGTTGAGTCTCCATAGGAGAGACAAGAGCTTCCTTGGGTAACATCTTGCCAAGGATTTGCTGGAGTGCCATGACATGGCTACATGTCCCCCACTGGGAAAAGAAACGGCAGGTGCAATGCCATTTCCCATTGGAATAGCCGAGCTCATGGTCATCGTTCTCTCCACGGAAGACAGCGCTTAAACCTGAGAAAGTGACACGACTTGGTTCTTGAGCGTACCTTTTGGCTTTTTCGATTTTCCCGATAAGGCTGGACCGCATCATCTCTCTTATTTTAAGTATACAACAGGGCACCGAAAAAATCCAGCCCTCGTAACCACATGCAATTATGCTATCATAGTAGGTGTTTCAGGAACGATGCAATGGTCTTCCAGTCACAACTCAAGATTCTTATCAGCCGTGACCAGATAGCTAAAGCTGTGACGAGGCTAGCTTGCGAAATCAACAGGGATTATCAAGGTAAAGAGCCTTTGCTCATCGGTATCCTTAAAGGGTCTTGCGTGTTCGTGGCTGACCTTATTCGCCAGCTTGATTTGCCCCTGGAGCTCGACTTCATCAAGCTCTCCAGCTATGGCGTCGCCCGGGAGAGTTCGGGCAAAGTGAGAGTAGTTCAAGGACTCCAGACGCGCATCAAAGGCAGAGATGTTCTGGTGGTTGATGATATCGTGGATACTGGGATCACCACATCTTTTTTGTTGGATTACCTAAAGAAGAAGAAACCTGCTTCCTTGAAGCTTTGTGCCCTAACAGACAAGCCATCTCGACGCAGAGTCCCGGTACCCATTGACTATCTTGGCTTCACCGTACCCAATAAGTTCATCGTGGGATACGGAATCGACTGTGATGAGAAATTCCGCAATTTGCCCCATATCTATGCCATAGAGGATTGAGCGATGAGTTTAAGAGAGCTTATTTCGGTTGCCAGAGGGGAAACACCCGCTGATCTGCTCCTGAAAAACGCCCGGATAGTGAACACTTTCGTCGGAGAAATAGAGCAAGGCGACGTGGCCATCTACGGCGATAGGATTGCCGGAGTAGGAGATTACGATGAAGCCAAGGAAGTTATCGATCTACAAGGCCAGTTCTTAGCTCCTGGGTTTATTAATGGACATACGCATATAGAAAGCTCCATGCTGCACCCGTCAAGGTATGCTCAAGCCGTGGTGCCCAGAGGCACTTCAGCCGTCGTCACCGACCTGCATGAAATCGCCAACGTTTGTGGATTTAGAGGAATAAAGTTCGTCACGGACTTGGCGCGAAAGCTTCCACTGGATATGCTATTCATGGCTCCGTCATGCGTGCCAGCGACTCACCTGGAGACATCAGGTGCCAAGATCAGTTCCAGAGAAGTCAAAAGAATTCTAGCTCACCCCAAGATAATCGGCTTGGGAGAGATGATGAACTTCCCCGGCGTGGTCAGCGGGGATGAAGAGGTTTTGAAGAAAATCAGTGCTGCAAGAGAGAAGGTTATTGATGGGCACGCTCCGGGACTCGCTGGCAAGGAGCTAAACGCCTACCTGTCCGCCGGCATCCTTTCCGACCACGAGTCTACTACCCTGGAAGAAGGAAGGGAGAAGCTTGCGCCGGGGCATGTATCTGATGATTCGAGAAGGCTCTTCAGAGAAGAACCTGGACGCCCTTCTACCTCTCGTCACCAATAATACTTACAAAAGATGCTTCTTCGTGGTGGATGACCGCAGTTGCCTCTGATTTGCTTCGGGAAGGCGATATTGACGCCGTGGTCCGAAGGGCCATCAGCCGAGGCCTGGAGCCGGTCCGGGCAATTCAGATGGCGACGATTAATCCGGCCGAGTATTTCAGACTTCATGACAGAGGAAGCATTGGGCCGGGTTATATGGCCAACTTCATAACCATCACTGACCTGGCTAGACTGGAAATAGACATGGTGTTTTACAAAGGAAAACTGGTGGCAAGCCAAGGCAAGCCCTTGTTTGACCCACCCCCCGTTACTGTAGAGCTAAAAGACACGGTACGCATTAAGTCTCCTTCACCAAGATCGCTGCGAATAGCCGCTGCCGGTGAGACCTACCCGGTCATCGAGATCGTCCCGGAACACATAGTCACTAAGAAGGCAGTGGAAAGAATACAAGTTGCGGATGGGGCGGTGGTGCGCGATCTGGAGAGAGATATTCTGAAGCTGGTGGTCGTGGAAAGACACAAGGCTAGCGGCAACACTGGAGTAGGCTTGGTAAAGGGATTCGGCTTAAAGAAAGGAGCATTAGCCTCGTCAGTAGCCCATGACTCTCACAACATAATAGCGGTGGGCGCTGATGACCTCGATATCCTCAAGGCAATCGAGGAAATCAAAAGGTTACAGGGCGGGCTAGTCGTTTGCGCCAACCTGGAAATCCTCGCTTCTTTACCCTTGCCCATCGCTGGCCTGCTTTCCCCCGAGCCATTAGATATAGTCGTATCCCAATATGAACATGTGGAGAAAGCTGCTGCCAGCCTGGGCAACCTTCCTCCGGCCCCATTTGCCATCCTTTCCTTCCTGGCCCTGCCTGTCATTCCCGAGCTCAGGCTGACTGACTTGGGCCTGGTGGACGTCAATGAGTCTAAGCTGATTGATTAGAATTAACTCCGATTACGTTGGAGTGTGAGATGTCAAAGATCTCCCAACTTAGATTGGGTTGACTCAGCAGACGGTGTCATCTTAGCCACTAGAAGGGCCAACGCCTCCTGCCTTCAAGCCTTGGGCTCCGCTAATGGGACAAGCAGATGCAACTCTGATTGACTGCGATATTATTCAACCGTCGGCCCTTTCGGATCAACTCCAAAGTCTCGCATGAGTTCACCGAATATCTCCCCAATCTTATTAGTGTGATTCGGCCAATCGAGCAATTTGGCTCTGGCGTATTTACCACCTTTCACAATCATGGTGGCGAGACCAAGCAAAGAAACTTCCTCTTCACTTGCAGGCTCTACGCCAGCATAGTAAACCATCTGGGACTCTTCACATAGCGCCACACCATAGAATTTGCGGCCTTTAAGCGAGGAGAGCCTGGACTCAAGTCTGTCCCAGGCAGCTCTGATTCCGCTCGGAAATTCATCGGCACGCGTGACCATCAGACGCAAATCTGGTAGATCCACTATCGTTGCTTTGCATGTCACTAGGAACCTCCATTCAGTCGTACCGGCTGCATGCTTCAACGTGTTAGACGTTTGCACTCCGGCCACTCAACATTGAAGCTCACTTGTCCCTGGTTTTGCCAAGGACATCATCACATCATAGCGCAAAACCTTGCAGAGAGCCGCAGCGTACCTACGCTGCAGGCAGTCGAGAGGAGCCGATGTTGGGCAGCGCTCTCTACCGGGTATATTCCAAGAACCTGCTTGCTTTTCGATATTCTCCACTCCAAGGCATTGAGCCTGGGTCTCCTCCGGAATCTTCATCTAGTCCACACATGAACGTGTATTGCTTTGCTCCAGCCTTAGCAGTCGTTTCTTAAGAGACAATCCACCACCATATCCAACAAGTTCTCCATTACTTCCGATTATGCGATGGCATGGGATGATGATGCTGATAGGGTTCGCGGCGTTAGCGTTGCCCACAGCTCGAACAGCTTTTTCATTATTTATGCGCTTCGCCAGCCGCAAATATGTTGATGTAGCTCCATATGGCACTTTCAACAGTGCATTCCAAACGCTTTTTTGAAAATCAGTTCCCACCATTAACAGAGGAATGTCAAACTCTGTCCTACATCCCTTAAGATACTCATCAAGTTGCGTTCTCGTTTTCTCCAGAATCTCATCATCTTGCTCGACAAACTCAGCATTCAGTCCCTTTTTGATCCTATCATCAACGGCTCTTCTCATTTCTCCGCTTCTGAAATCAAGCAAGCAGAGTTTGCCACGAAAGGATCCCAGTATTAATTCCCCAATCTCAGTTTTGTGATGTTGAATGTTAATTTGATTCATTTTTTCCTCTCTCTTTCTCTACCCATAACGGCGGGCATCACGACCCTGCGACGAGCGAAAGAAATATGCTCTTGATTTCAGGGGACGGCATGCTTAATTTCAAAGATTATGTCGCTTTCCTATCTACATCAAGATAGATATATGGTGTCCCATTAATTGCACCCTATTATATCTTCGCAGTTCTCAACGGCAAAGGTCACTAACCCGCTCTATTGCGTCCGGTGCAGCGCACTGCTGGCAGCTCCTCTTCATCTCATATGACATGACAGTAACACGGAAAGGCAAATGCGGAAATTCTTTGCTCTCTCCCTCAACGAAACCGAGTCCCTTGTACCAGTTCTTTAGTTCAGTATGCTCGGCAATGATTCCTATACTCACACAACGGGCTCCAAGAAGTCTTGCTTCCGACAACACATGTTCAACCAGAGCTTTCCCAAATCCACGTCTCCGGTGACCTGGAAGCACCGCCAGGCGTTCTAGATAACATACTTCTGTATTTGGCCGTTCGAGAGCAACACACCCAACAACATGGTTTTGTATTTTCGATGGCGAAATAAGTAACACCACGTTCCATATCCTTTCGAATCCAATCCACCGTGCAATTTGATGGATGGTGAGGAGCATTCTCTTGGGTCAAGCCAAAGCGCTCTGCAACATCTTGAAATGACTTTCGGATAGTCTCTGCCAAAATCTGGCTATCTCCTTTTGTACAAATACGTATCTTTGCACTCATTGCTATTTGTTGCTGATTACTCTCCGACGCCAGAATCAGTGGCGGCTGAAAGCCGTCCGTTGCATCGCTTGGTCATGCCTTCAGATGCTGCTATGCCCATTCAATCTTCTCTATTCGTAATATGCCTTGGAACGGGCTGCTTTTTACCTGTGGCAGGATTTGTATAGGTCTACGACCCTCCGGTTCAATAAGGATGGCTGTGTATCCATCCTTTGATGAGGTCTTGTCCTCGACCTCATACGGGATAACGTTCATTTAACCAGATGACTCACTTCCACTTTGCCATCACGGAAGTTCATAACAAGTATTCTCTCCATGATTTTTAATGTTTCCTCTGTCTCATGATGGCTGTGCCAGATGAAGTCACCTTTGAATTTTACGATTTTGAAGTCGTAGTTGTTCATCTTTGCGACCAAACGCACTGCATAGTCACTGTCTGGCAACTGTCCCAATTGTCCGAAAGGTTGATTTTTTCCACGGTCATTCTTCATCCCCTTCCTTATAGTCAGTCTTCGCATAAGCGCAGTTCTGCCCGGAAGACTTATCACTATGTGGTCGTTGCTCCTATATCCATTCAATCTTCTCAATCGTAATCTCACTCCGAACGTTGCCAGTATTGGGCACACCCTCCGGTTCAATAAGGACGGCTTTGTATCCATCCTTGGAAGAAGGCTTATGCTCGACCCCTTTCGGGATGACGATCATTTCCCCAGCACTTACTTCCACCTTGCGATCACGGAAGTTCATAACAAGTGTGCCCTCCATGATAATGAATGTTTCATCTGTTTCAGGATGGCTGTGCCAGATGAAGTCACCCTTGAATTTTACGATTTTGAAGTCGTAGTTGTTCATCTTGGCGACCAAACGCACTGCGTAGTCACCGGCTGGCAACTTTCCGAACTTGTCCGAAAGGTTGATTTTTTCCACGGTCATTTTTCATCCTCCTTGCACAACAGACGGCAGTTCACCCGCTTGGCCATTATAGCCTGATCAGATTTTCTAACCATTCTATGTGCGCATTTTTCTTTTTCCAAAACAGATCTTCCCAAAAATAGTGGACCGCCAGCATCTTGTACTCACCGAAACGCCTATCAAAAAGAGATAGAAGTACGTCTACCGAGACCGGTTCATCTGTGTCCGTATCGAGAAACAGCTTGGAACAGATCTTTCGCTCCCAAGGAGAGATGTAGTTCAGCTCATCCCAGTGATGGAAGACATCGAAGAGAATATAACCAACGGAAGCAGGGCCAATACCATAAAGCCCAAGGAGGGCTTCCCGCTGATCTGCTTTGGACTTGTTCCTTAAGTCATACTCATCGATTTTCTTTCCGACGAACGCCTCAGTGACCCTTTTGATAGACTTGGCTCGATAACCAATCTTCAAACCCCGAAGCTCTTGTTCGGTTGCCTGATCAACTATTTCCGGCTCCCAAAAACAGTAGAGCTCTCTACCATCATAGGAAAGCAAAGTTCCGTATTTCTCGAACATCGCCTGCATCATGCTGACAGAACGTCGCACGGTGGCATTCTGCAAGACAATGGCAATGATCAAGAATTCATACAGCGAACTGTAGTTCAAGGGTCGCATTCCCCGCCATTTGATGAGGAGTGGAGCTAACTGCGGATCAGTCCTAAATCTCCGATAGAATTCCGGTCAAGTCGAGTTGGAAATTGTAGCGATAATTGATTTCGTCAATAAGCTGTCTAATAAAACGCTGACTAAGCTTTGTCATTGACCAGATTGAGAGAGATACCTTAGGCTGCTCAATTGTCCCCTGATTTTCAAACTTCAATCCCAAAGGCTCATTTTGCCAACGCATGGTCTGGTACCGAATCCCTCGCTCCCACGTATTATCGCTTGATGGAAAGTGATCAGGTTTGTGCATCGTTGTGTCAAAGTTGAAGGGGGCTTTTGGGAAGAGCTCTATAACGTGTTTGGCGTTCAGTGTCTTGAATTTGTTCATAGATCTGATACTGCGAACACAACAGAAACGAAACGGGTTAATATTTGTTTTTATGCCAATTTTCTATACTCATTCTATAGTCATCTTCTTTCAATTTCTCTTATAGCCCGTTTCCCGCCAAAAGCATGAATAGTTCTTGTTCCCGGAAGACTTACCCCACCATGCAGCGTACCCTTGGGAATCAAATATTCCTCACCCACCCTCACAGGAATGCGCTTACCACCTATTATTACATCATATTGCCCTTGTACCACAATAAAATACTCGTCATATTCATGGGCGTGTTCAGCTGATATCCCTCCCTTTCGATCTGTCCATATCGCCATTTGACTTCCGTCTATTCCATCAAATACATAGCCTTCAATCCCTGGAGTATATTGACTCCGGGAAGCAATCCGATTTGATGGATTTCTCATAAATTCTGGAAAATCGTTCATTATCTTCTCCTTTGCCAAGCATGAAATTTCAGGGGCACCATGCTTAATTCCAAAGATTATGTCGCCTCCTCAACCACATCAAGAGATATGTATGGTGTCCGCTTAATTGTGCCTTCCTCATAATAGGCATCCGCCCAACTTTACTTTGGTAATCTACAATCTACGCTTTAGCCTGTCAGATAATCGCCCAAGCCCTTCAGCACCTAGTCCAACAAAGGTGCCGATCGCAAAACTGAGTGCCAGCAAACTCCAATCCCCTTTAACGAGGGCTAGTATAAGTCCAACTATAGCTCCGATGGTCGCCCCGCCCCAAACTGCGCTTCGCCCTCTCCAGAACACTAACAAAAGGACTCCTGCAACTATTGCCATTATTATCCGTGGTGTCATTTTTTATCCTTCCCTTCCAGAGGATTTCGGGGAACACTATGCCTAATTCCAAAGATTATGTCGCCTCATCATCTACATCAAGAGATATGTATGGTGTCTCCTTAATTGCTGTCCTTCATTATGTCTTCGCAGTTCTCAACGGCGAAACTGTGCGGCCCGAAGGGCGCTTAGCGACTTTTGCGTCCGAACGAGCGCCTTGTTATGCATATTTACCATGCAGTTACACGGTAATTTCCGTTTTTCCCTTCGCCCTCAAAGGCTCTCGGAACAGGCAACTTAAAATCTCTAAGGCCTTTGCTAATTTCCTTTTTTAATGATTTGCGCTTATTCTCGTCAAGCATAGCGTAATCTATTTCCTTTAGTAGATTCTCTTTTCTCTTTTTCTTTCCAATTTTTCGCCTTTCTTCATTTTTGAGAAGTATTAGAAAAACAATAATGGATTTCCTTGTGTACCTGGACACCAAATATCGATCTGGATCGTGAGAAAGACTGCCCCCTCCATGAACTAATGTGCTTCTTTTATTGTAAAACTCTTTCAATTTCTCAAATGCTTCTATAGCGTCTATTTCGCAAAGGCTAAGCAAAAAAGCAGCCCTGTGTGATAGCTTGTATTTGATATCCGTCGGTCCCTCGTTAAATAGAGCCTCCATGCTTATAACCGCGCTTATGAAGCCCTCATTACTGTAAACAAATTTTTTCTCAGCTTCGTAGAAGTAATCTAAGGCGATTTCTATGAATTCATTTTCTGAAATTACTGAAATATATTTATCGTGGAGTTTTCCAATAAAGCGAAGAAATTTATGGGCATGTTTTTCAATATCACCAACCGCTTCTTCGGGCAAGCTAGTGCTCACCGACATTGAATATAAAGGTTCTGTTCCCAGTTCCTCTTTCGACTCAATCGATACTCCGCCCCCTCCTTCTAAGTCTGGAGCATTGGTTGAAACCAGACAGGCCACCCATAGGTAAGGAATGATCTTACCCTCATTTTCGAAAGCACTCTTATCATCTCCCAAAAGATAGGCGTGGAGTTTATCTCCCTTTTTGTCGAGCAATAACTCGCCCTCTTTGAGCCACACCTTTCTGTTAAGCCTAACTTGATGAGGGATAAGGCCCTTGATAACAAAGTTCCATTGAAAGAGCTGCTTTTTCACGGATGCTATTTATCTCCGAATGTAACTTAAGTGCAAAGTGCTAGATTTCTAGACGCATAACGTCGCCGTTCACACGCGGCTCGCCTCGCTTATTGGTGCTAGGACCAGTCAATTTCTCTCCCGTTAAGTGCCTTTATGAAAGAGGTCTTTTCCAACTCAAACAGCCAGTTCCCAACCCAGGTGAGAGGTTGATGTTCCTTTACCTCTGGTAAATCTTTGAGGATATCCCACCCCACCGGATGATACAGAGGGAAATATTGGTAAAAGACCCTTTCTCCTTCTTCACCAATTTCAGTGCCAATTACTATGCCAATCCCTGGAGCTTCTTGAAAATGTCCCGGATAACCCCAACCGCAATACAGAAGTGTCGCATCACCCGCTGCGATACCTTTGCTACTGATATGACCCTTCTTGTGAGGGTAGCAACCACCATCTACGGGGTCTTTCCCAGCATACTCTGGGCCGAAAACAATGAAAAAGTATCTCGGCTTTCGCTGAACCTGCTCTTTTTGCATATGACTTCCTTATTTCTGCCTGGTGGCCCACAGTGTCGAAGCATCGAAAGCTTCTCCCTTTGAGTTTGGCTTCTATGACCTTCTCCAATCCCTCTATAGGCACTCGAATCTGCGCCAAACTGTCTCTTTCCCGAACGGTAACTTGCTTATCCTCTAAGGACTCAAAATCTATGGTAACGCAGAACGGGGTGCCGATTTCGTCCTGACGCCTGTACCTCCGCCCTATGCTTTGAGAATCATCATAATCGGTCATGAAGTTCGGGCACAGCCGCTTGAAGACCTCTTTGGCCAGAGGGGTTAGCTTCTCATTCCTGCTTAAGGGCAAAACGGCTACCTTAATGGGAGCCAGAGAATGGTGCAGGTGCAAAACTGTCCTCTTTTCTCCTTCGACCTCTTCTTCATCGTAGGCATCAACGAGGAAAGCCAGAAGGGAGCGGTCGACGCCAGCCGAAGGCTCAATAACATAGGGAACATACTTCTCACCACCTTCAGCGTCATAGTAACTGAGCTCTCTGCCGCTACATTTGGCATGCTGGGTGAGGTCGAAATCGCCCCTGTTGGCGATACCCTCTAACTCCGACCAGCCCATAGGGAAAAGATACTCGATGTCATAGCAGTCCTTGGCATAGTGAGCAAGCTCGTCTCTGCCGTGCTGGCGCAGGCGAAGGTTTTCCTTCTTGATGCCCAGCTTGACATACCACTCAAACCTCTCCTTGACCCAGTAATCAAGCCACTTCTCATCGGTCCCGGGCTTAACGAAATACTCCAGCTCCATGTGCTCAAATTCTCTGGTTCTGAAGATGAAATTGCCGGGGGTGATTTCATTGCGGAAAGACTTGCCTATCTGGGCGATCCCCAAAGGCAACTTCTTCCTGGAAGTGGTGACAACATTCTCAAAGTTCACAAATATGCCCTGGGCCGTTTCGGGACGGAGATAGACAATGCTTGCCTCGCCCTCCACAGGACCCATGAAAGTCTTGAACATCAGGTTGAACATGCGAGGCTCGGTCAGTTCGCCACCACATTGGGGACACTTTTTGCCCTCTACTGCATCAGCACGCCACCTCAGGTGACAGGACTTGCACTCCACCAGCGGGTCTGTGAAGTTATCAATGTGGCCACTGGCGGCCCAGACTCCCGGGTGCATCATAATTGACGTGTCCAGTCCTACTACATCATCCCGATCCTGGACCATGGCCTTCCACCAGGCCTCTTTAGCATTGCGCTTAAGTTCTACTCCCATAGGGCCATAATCCCAGCAGCTAGCCAAACCACCGTATATTTCGCTGCTTGGGAAAACAAGCCCCCTCCGTTTACAGAGAGAGACGATTTTGTCCATATCTACTTTAGCAGGCATTTTCAGGTCTCCTTTGAGTTAGTTAGCTTACCAGCTTTATTTACAGGCGTCAAAGGGGGTGAGAGGAAATTGCGGCTCAGCAAGGCAAAGCAGAGCGTGCCGGAGGAAGACAAGCTGGCGAACAATCTTTTATTTGGCCTTTGCCCTGGCAGTTTTCAGAGCTCGAAACTCAGGTTATCTTCCTTCAGGGTGATAGCTACGGTATCTCCTTCCTTGAACTCGCCCTGTAGTATCTTGGTCGATACAGGATTCTCCACATACTTCTGAATAGCTCGCCGTAAAGGACGAGCCCCATACATGGGATCGTAGCCTTTCTGGACCAACCAGGCTTTCGCTTCTTCATTCACTTCAAGCTTAATCTTGCGTTCAGCAAGCCTTTTTTCCACCTCATGGACGAGCAAGTCAACGATGCTCTTCAAGTGCTCTTTAGTCAGCGGGTGAAATGTAATGGTGTCATCTATCCGGTTGCGTAACTCAGGAAGTAAGCTTTCCTTTAGGCGCTTTGTTCACATCAGTCTTCATTTTTTCTTCGTCGCCTTCCTCTCTATGGAGAAAACCTATACTCCCACGCTGGAAGTCCTTCGAGCCTAGATTACTGGTCATGATGACCACTGTGTTTCTGAAATCCACAGTCCGGCCATGTCCATCGGTAAGCCTGCCATCCTCAAGTAGCTGCAACAATATGCTAAGGACGTCGGGATGGGCCTTTTCCACCTCGTCGAACAGAATGACCCGATAGGGACGGCGGTGCACCGCCTCAGTCAATTGTCCTCCTTCTTCATAGCCCACATACCCGGGAGGCGACCCGATAAGGCGGGACACAGTATGTTCTTGCATATATTCCGACATATCTATCCTTACCATAGCATCTTCGTCGTCGAACAGGAACTCAGCCAAAGCACGAGCCAGCTCGGTTTTCCCCACGCCGGTAGGGCCAAGGAAGATGAAACTGCCGATAGGGCGTTTGGGGTCTTTGAGCCCAGCTCGGCCTCGCCTGATAGCCTCAGAAACAGCAGCTACTGCCTCTTCCTGGTCCACTATCCTCTGGTGAATCCTTTCCTCCATGTGGACCAGTTTATCAGTCTCCGTTTCCAGCATCCGGGAAACGGGTATGCCGGTCCACTGGGCAACCAGTCCAGCGATATCCTCCTCATCTACCACACTGTCAATTTTCTTCTCTTTCTGCCATTGCAGTTTGGCCTTATCGTAATCTTTTTCCAACCGTATCCTTTCCGCTTTCAATTCGGCAGCTTTTTGATAGTCCTGCCGTTGTGAAGCGGCATCCTCCTCATCACGCAAGTGTTTCATTTTCCGGTCCAAATCTTTAACTTCCTCAGGAGCGCTTTCCATATCAAGGCGTAGCTTGCTGGCTGCCTCATCAATCAGGTCAATTGCCTTGTCAGGCAAGAACCTATCGGATATATACCTCTGGCTCAGCTTGGCAGCAGCCACCAGGGCGGAATCGTCGATCTTTATTTTGTGATGCGCTTCATATCGGGGACGAAGTCCCCGGAGCATCTCTATGGTCGCTTCCACGCTGGGTTCATCGAGATAAACAGGGCTGAAACGCCTCTCCAGCGCTTTATCTTTCTCCACATGTTTTCGATATTCATCCAATGTGGTGGCTCCGATACATTGAATCTCGCCACGAGCCAATGCTGGCTTCAGCATATTACTGGCGTCAATTGCTCCCTCGGCAGCCCCAGCCCCGACCACGGTGTGAAGCTCATCAATAAACATGATAACTTCGCCAGCCGCTTGCCGGACTTCATCCAAAACTGCCTTCAGCCTTTCCTCAAACTCCCCGCGGAACTTGCTTCCTGCTACCAGCGCGCCCATGTCCAAAGCCACCACCTTCTTCCCCTTCAGGGAATCGGGAACATCCTCAGCCGCGATCTTCTGAGCCAATCCCTCGGCAATAGCCGTCTTGCCCACGCCAGCGTCGCCAATAATCACGGGATTGTTTTTGGTGCGCCGGGAGAGTATTTGAATCACGCGTTTAATTTCATTTTCCCTGCCGATTACGGGATCGAGTTTGCCTTGACGGGCTAACTCCGTGAGGTCATGCCCGTATTTCTCCAGCGAGCGGTACTTGCTTTCCGCCTGGCGGTCGGTGACCCGATGACCGCCACGAATTTTCTGCAAGGCTTGATAAATCTTCTCCTGGTTAATGCCAGACTCAGCTAGAATTGTGGCGGCCTCACCTCTGGTTTCCCCGGCAATAGCAATGAGCAATGCTCGGTGCTGACAAACTCATCCTTGAGCCTGTCAGCCTCCCTGTTGGCATTTTCGAGAAGAGCAGAAATTCGCGGAGTAGCATAAATTTGCCCCGCTTCGTAGGTCACCTTGGGAAAACCTTCAAGCGTTGCTCCTACCCGCTTCCTTACCACATCAATATCCACGCCTAGCATCTGGAATATATCCCTGGTTATTCCTTTTTCCTGCTCCAGCAAAGCTAACAAAACATGCTCCACATCCCACTGGTTATGGCGATAGCGACGAACCAGTTCCTGCGAGGCTGCTAGAACCTCTTGCGCTTGTTCAGTAAATCTTTCCGGTCTCAACTTTCTATACCTCCTGATTGTCTATTTTGTCACCCTGACCCTGAGCGAAACGAAGGGGGGAGAGTCCAAATTCCTCGCTCTGCCCAGAATGACGGATGGGTTATCGAAACGCTTCTATATCTCCTTCCATTCGGCGTTTTCTATTACGTCCTCTATGATGTCCTCCATTTCAGTCTCCCCGACCTTGCTGATTCTTCTCTCCATTTCCTCAAGCTGCTCCTGCATCTCCTTCACCCTCTGCATAAACCTCAACGCCACCTCCACTCCAGCCAGATTAACGCCACAATCACTCATCAGAGCCTTGATATAGCGTAGCCGCTCGATATCTTCTTCCGAATAGAGACGGATATTGCCACTGGAGCGCTCCGGATGTACCAAACCCAGCCTTTCATAATAACGTAAAGTGTGAGCTTCTATCCCTATGATGCTGGCGGCTACGCTTATTACGTATCTTGGCTTGGATTCCCAATCTACCATTATGGCACCTCGCTTTTACGTGGGTCGCAGAGACCGCAATCTTTCAAACAGCCTTCTTTCCTCCTCGGTCAAATTGGTGGGCAGAACCACCTTTACCTTAGCAAATAAGTTACCGTAATCTGCATTGCCCAGCTGAGGCATTCCTTTCCCTGCCAGGCGGAACACCTTGCCGTTCTGAGTCTCCGGCGGAATTTTGAGAGATAGATTGCCGTTCAAAGTGGCCAATCCAACCTCGCCACCCAGTATGGCAGCGGCTAAAGGCACTGAGACTTCAGCGTAAAGGTCATCTCCCTTGCGCTCAAAGAGCTTATGGGGCAGAACTTTAACAACTAGATAAATGTCACCCTTGCTGCCTCCGGCACGACCCGGCACACCTTCCCCAGCTATACGAATCCTCGAGCCGTCTTTAACCCCCGCAGGAATCTTAACCTCCAGGCGCTTCGGAACCGCCTTCCCCCCGGTACCATCACAGATGGTACAGACTCGATTGCCCACCCTGCCTGTCCCCCCGCAAGCTGTGCAGGGTTCCTCGGCTTCAAGTTGTACAACACGCGTAGAGCCACGGTACGCCTCCTCGAGACTTACCTCGATAGGGGACTCTATATCCTGACCACGTTGCGGTCCACGCCTCATCCCGGAGCCTGTGCCGGCATCGCCAAACAAGCTTGAGAAGATGTTGCCCAGGTCACCATATTCGAAAGTTGCGCCACCTTTGCCGAAATCCCACCGGACTCTCTCCTGGCCCCCAGCTTTAGCAAATTGCTCAGCGTACTCCCACTGGTCACCAAACTGGTCATATTTCTTTCGTTTCTCAGGATTGGAGAGGACTTCATAAGCGGCGTTTATCTCCTTAAATTTAGCCTCAGCCGACTTGTCGCCAGGGTTGAGGTCAGGATGGTGTTTGCGAGCCAAACGGCGGTAGGCCTGCTTGATCTCCTTTTCCGAAGCATTCCTACTTACGCCTAAAATCTGGTAATGGTCCTTTTTCGCCATCTCTTTTTCCTATTGATTTTTGTTTTCAATTATAAAATTAGTTAACATTTTTGTCAAATAATTTGCAACAGATTTCGAGAAGATTTGATAGAATTGTTTAACCTTCTTATAATGCTTGGCTGAAACTGAGAGTGGGGCTCAGTAACAAACCAAAAAAGGAGGTGAGATAAATGGCTATAGAAACGATGGCAACCTTTTAGCGAACTCATGAGCCTGAGACAGGCAATGGACAAGCTGTTCGAGGACAGCTTTGTTCGTCCCTCTCGTGCTTTAGCCGCCCTGGGTGAAGTAACGGTACCAGCCCTGGATGTCTTCCAGACACCTCACGAAGTAGTGGTGAAGGCGACTTTGCCAGGGGTGAAGGCAGAGGATGTCAGCATTGATATCACCGGCGAAACCTTGACCATCAGGGGAGAGACCAAAGCGGAAGAGCAGATCAAGAAAGAGGACTACTTGTACCAGGAGAGACGCTACGGCTCCTTTTCCCGCAGTGTGGTCCTTCCCGGCGGGCTTAAGACAGACAAGGCTGAGGCGACGATGGAGGATGGCGTTCTGACTCTGACCATACCCAAAGCTGAAGAAGTGAAACCCAAAGCAATCAAAGTCAAGGCTAAAGAGAAGCCTAAAGAGAAGAAATGACTATTATCATGTCCCACTCTCAGACTTCAGCAAACCGACGAACTGCCTCAAAATCCTGGCGGTAGCCCCCCAGATGATATGCCCTTCATACTCATAGGCGTAGGAATCCTGCTTGAAATTGGCTTCATCCATCAGAAACGACAGGGGAACAGAAAAGGTTCCCTTGACTTCTTTACCGTTCGTTTTCAGAGAGTGGGGATAGGGTATGAACGCGACAAAAGGCGAAATAACGTAGTTAGTGACCAAGGTTGTGATATCGTCGAGTTCTCCTAGAATTTCAATATCTTTATCGTCTAAACCTATCTCTTCCTCGGCCTCCCTGAGGGCAGTCTGGAGTAAGCTGACATCAGATGACTCCTGGGTTCCCCCAGGAAAGCAGACCTGCCCTTTGTGAAAAACTACCTCATCGCTCCTTTCAGTAAACAGGACATGATATTGCCCTTGGTTATGGAAAAGAGGTATAAGCACTGCCGAAGCCTTAAGGTTTTCGCCAGAGATTCTTCGTTTCTTACGATGACGGAGGATCTCTTCAATCTGTTCTTTCACTGCGCTTTGATTATATCACTGCTCAAGGTGGCCATGATTTGCCAGTCGGTACCCAAGGTTGTTCACCAACCCCCGACCCCCTGTTCCTCCCCCCTCGAAAAGGGGAGAGGGAAGAGACCATACAGAGGGGCATACCCCCTCCTTCACTTATGCCCTCCTTTCCTTACCAAGGCAAGGGGCAGGGCGATAGGTTGCTGATTATCCTCCATTGTAAAGGTTGTCAGCGCAGTCATTTAAGGGCTATACTTAAAGGTTATGGCGATAAAACAAGACTATTACGAAGTGCTGGGAGTGCCTCGAAATGCCAGTGATGAGGAGATTAAGAGGGCGTTTCGCAAGTTAGCTTTCCAGTACCATCCTGACCGCAATAGAGAGCCAGGAGCCGAGGAGAAATTCAAGGAAATAAACGAGGCCTTTCAGGTCCTTTCCGACCCCGAGAAAAGGAACAGGTATGACCGTTATGGCCGAGTAGATGTTGAAGGCGGTTTCCCGGATTTTGGCTTTGGCGGACTGGGAGATATCTTTGAATCCTTCTGGGATGGTTTCGGCACTATCTTCGGGCAGACTGCTCGACGTGTTCCCCAGAAAGGGGACAGCTTACAAAGTCATTTCACTCTCTCCTTCGAAGAGGCAGTATTCGGCTGCAGTAGAGAAGTTGAAATTCCCCGCATCGAGTTCTGCCCTTCCTGCCATGGCATTGGCAGCGAGCCGGGGACAAATCCCGAGACCTGTCCCAATTGTCGCGGCACAGGGCAAGTCAGGAGAGTTCAGCAAAGCATTTTTGGGCGCTACACTAGCACCACCACTTGCTCTCGCTGTGGAGGTAGTGGCACTGTGATAAGCCATCCTTGTTCTCAATGCCAGGGGAGGGGAAGAATAAAGGTGAAGCGCAAAATAAAGGTCACCATTCCGGCTGGTGTGGACGATGGATACCGACTACGCATGGATGGAGAGGGGAGCGCCGGCGTATACGGAGGCCCACCTGGTGATCTTTATGTCAACCTCTCAGTAAAGCCACACAGTCTATTCCATAGAGACGGCAGTGACATCCTTTATGAGTTGCCCATCAATTTCGCTCAAGCTGCCCTGGGCGATGAGCTAAGAGTGCCATCCTTAGATGGAAAGGTCGATTTGAAAATACCGCCAGGAACTCAAAATGGGAAGGACCTTCCGCTGTAAAGGCAAGGGAATTCCTTACATTGATGGCAACGGCAGAGGAGACTTGCTCGTCAAAGTGGTCATAACGACTCCACAACGCCTGGACAAAAACCAGCGACGTCTTTTTGAGGAATTGGCTAAGGTGCTACCTCGGACTGAACCCCCTCAAGACGCCTAGTCCAGAGAGCGGTAATGGCTTGCTGCTAGTTCCTTAAACTCACTCAAGGCCCGGCTTGACGGCAGACCTTCAAAAAGAACCCCATAAATAAGGCCAATAATGGGTAATCTAAGCCCGTTGTTCTTCGCCAACCGGTGGGCTGCCGCGGTGGTAGCGACCCCCTCAGCAACATGTGGCATAGATGCAGATATTTCAGACAAGGAACGACCCTTGGCCAGTTCGTAGCCAACATAATGATTGCGGCTCAGAGTGCTGGCGCAGGTAGTTATCAGGTCGCCTAAACCAGCCAGACCATAGAAAGTGTCAACTCTAGCCCCCAAAGCTACCCCCAGAGAAACAACCTCAGTCCACCCCCAAGCAACAAAAGCCCCTTTGGCATTGTCCCCCAAGCCTAATCCATCTATCATGCCTGCACCCAGAGCTATAATGTTTTTCAGAGCCCCACCCAATTCAACCCCGATAACATCATCGCTAGTAGATATGAAGAATTTAGGCGACTCTATCAGTTTCCCAGCTTTTTCTGCTAAAGCCATATCGTCAGCGGCAATGACCGAAGCAGCTGGGAGACTCTGGGCAATTTCTCCAGCCAGATTAGGACCAGAGAGAACGCAAATTTGCCCTCTTAAAGAAGGAGCAATCTCCTCTGCCAACACTTGCGACATCCTCTTACCACTACCTACCTCCAACCCTTTGGCGGCGCTCACCAACAGCATCGAACTGGTGAGATAATCTTTGGCTTGGCCGACATTTTCTCGCAACTTCTGAGAGGGGACCGCCCAGATCACCAGGCCAGCCTCGCTTAAGGCTTCTTCGATGTGGCTAGTAGAGGAATAGCTACGCCGTCCCTGGTTTAGTTCTTCAGCCTCAGCCTCGCTTCGGGTCCACAGTCTCACTTCCGCCCCTTTACCACTCAGCAAAGCGCCTAAAGTATTGCCCCAAGAGGTATTGCCTATGACAGTGACTTTTGAGTATTGCCTCTGCCGCTTTCTCACCATAATCGGCGTTCCGTGCCCTGTCTTAAGCGTTTTATGTTGTCCCGGTGTTGATAGACAATCAATGCGATGACTACGGAACCGTAAATCAGATAAACGGGAGGAAGCAAATTGTAGACAATAGTCAGAGGTAGCATTAAGCACCAGGTGGCCAGAGCCCCCAGAAGAGAACCAAGGGACATGTGGCGACTACCCAACGCTGCTATAGCCAGGATTTCGGCACCAAATATGCCCGCGGGATAGAATAGTGCGAACAACGTGCCGAAATAGGCAGTCACGCCTCTACCTCCTTTGAACTTGGCAAATACGGGCCAGTTATGGCCTACCACCGCCGCCATGCCAGCTGCGACTTGCGCTACATACTGCCAATAGACGGACACACCACCAATGGTTAGGACCCCGCTGTCACGACCTATGATTGCCGTGGCCAAAATGACTGCCGCAGCAGCCTTAACCACATCAAGAACCAGAGCCAAAATGCCGAGCCTGGTTCCTGCGACTCTCATCAAATTAGTGGCGCCGGTCTTACCGCTTCCCTGCTGCCTGATATCAACACCACTCTTAAGCTTGCCTATTATCAAGCCAAAGGGAATGGAACCAAGGAGATAAGCAATGACTACTACAGCAACGAACTCAACTATCATTGTGCTGTCACATTTATCTTCTTACTCATTTTACGGGCGGCCTTGGTGAAAATCAACTTCACAGGAACGCCGCGAAAACCAAAACCTTGGCGAAGCCTATTTTCCAAGTAGCGCTGATAGGAAAAATGAACCAGCTTGGGATCATTGACCTCTAGAACGAAAGTAGCTGGTTGGGATTCATCTTGATAGGCTCGGGCAATACGTAGCCGTCTGGAACCTGTGCGGGGTGCAGGATGGCTACTTACTGCCTGTTTGACTAACTCGTCAACCTCTGCTTGCGGTATTTGCTTCTGTCTTTCCTGCCAGATTTCCCAGGCTAGGGGCAGAATTCCATTTATTCCCTGCCTCAATTTGGCAGAGATGTAAATGACAGGCATGTAGGAGGCAAATCTGAATCTTCGCTCCATGCTCTGTTTGAACCTCTCTCTTTGTTCCTGGGGAACAAGGTCCCATTTATTGACCAACAACATCACACCCTTTCCAGCATCAATGATATAACCTGCGATATGCATGTCTTGGGCAGTAATAAATTCACTGGCATCGACTAGCAATAAGGCGACATCGCAGCGGTTGATAGCTTGAAGGGCGCGCAGTAAACTGTAATAATCTACTCCAGAATCCACCCTGCCCCGCCTCTTAATTCCAGCGGTATCAACGAGTAGTATTCTCTTATCGCCCCAGTCAACTATGGCATCGAGCGAGTCGCGAGTCGTCCCCGGAGACTCATGAACAATGGCCCTCTCTTCCCCCAGCAATGCATTCAACAAAGTTGACTTGCCGACATTAGGTCGCCCAACGATAGCTAATTTAGCTTCTCCCGGCTTGGCAATGCTGATAGGTTGCGGAGGTAAAGAAGCCAACACAGCATCAATTAGCTCATCTATCCCGAGATTATGATGAGCACTGATAGCTACAGGCTCACCCATGCCCAAGCGATGGAAATCGGCTACCTGATTCGCCTGCTTGGCAGAATCTACCTTGTTTACTGTTAGTATGACAGGCTTATTGGCGGCGCGCAGTACATCAGCAATTTCTTCGTCAGCTGCAATAGCTCCATCTCGGGCATCTACCAGAAAGATGATGACATCTGCCTGGGCGATGGCTGCTTCGACTTGCTGCCTAACCTTTTGCTCCAAAGACGTAGATGGCTGTGCTTGCCAACCACCAGTGTCAACCACAGTCAACTCCCGCCCTTGCCAGGAAACAAACGCAAAAACGCGGTCCCTCGTGGTTCCCGGCAAATCAGCAACTACAGCTATCCGCTTGCCTGCCAGGCGGTTAAGCAAGGTGGACTTGCCCACATTAGTTCTACCCACAATGGCTACAATAGATCTGGTCATTTGCCCGATAACCTGGGATCTTGACAGCAGCTTCACCAATAGCGCCTTTTGCAGATGAAGCCTGTTTTCTGCCTGGTCAAACACCACTGAGCGGGGGTCATCTAGCAACCCGGCGCAGATTTCCTCTCCATGGTGGGCCGGCAAAGGATGCATGAACAAAACATCCTTTTTTGCCAAGCCCAGTAATTTATCGTCCACCTGATAGCCTGAAAAGGCGCGACGGCGTTTCCCCGCCTCAGCTTCCTGCCCCATGCTAACCCACACATCCGTATAGACTACATCAGCACCCTTAGCTGCTTTGTAAGGATCATTGGTAAGGTGAATCCGACTGCCACTCAGGGCGGCAAATCTCCTTCCTTTACTCAACACCTCCTTTTTAACCTCATAGCCTGGCGGAGAGGCGAGGTGGAAATTCATACCCACTAGAGAGGCAGCCAAGAGCAAGCTGTTGGCCACATTATTGCCATCGCCAACAAATGCCAAAGTCAAGCCAGTGAAGCTTCCCCTTCTTTTCGTAGACAGTCAAAAGATCGGAAAGAGCCTGGCAGGGGTGTTCAAGGTCGGAAAGCGCATTAATTACGGGCACAGAAGAGTGGCCAGCGAGAATATGCAAGGTCTCCTGGGAAAATGTGCGGGCGGCTATGCCATCCACATAGCGACTGAGCACTCGAGCTACGTCAGCCACTGCTTCCCGCTTGCCCAGGCCTACCTCCTCAGGAGATAGGTATATGCTATGTCCGCCCAGTTGATACATAGCCATCTCGAAACTGACCCTGGTTCTCAAGGAAGGCTTTTCAAAGAGGAGAGCCAACGTTCTTCCTGACAGGAGAGGCGTCGGGCCCTCATGTTTCATTCGCCGGGCTTGCTCTATGAGGCCTTCGATTTCCTTACGCCTAAGGTCGGCTATTGACAGCAAATCTTTTTTCATCTTCCATCTCTCCTGATATTTGATACTACTTGAGTGTGTCACGTTTGTCAATCAATAGAACACAACTTTGCAACAAGCTCCGGAATTGTTGCTGAGAATGGTGAGACTACCTCAACTGTGCTACAATGAGACCAATACCTGACATTCAAAACACTTTACTCTTGATCTTGTCATGAAAGCATAAACTGGACTACCAAGTTTCATTATTATGTCAACTAATTTGTGGCATACCGGCGGCAGAATATGGACGTAAAGGTGAAGTGTTATTCAGGTTATCTCTACGCTGAAGAACCACTGTCCTTTGTCTGGCAAGAAAAGGAACTGCGAATAAAGTCAATAGAAAACGCCTGGCAGGAGCCGGGCAAAAGGCTGTTCAGAGTTATTACTCAGGATGGCAGACCATTCGAACTGTGCTACAATGAAGCAACTGACCGATGGTCTGCCGTTGAATCTGACGCTTTAAGGAGAACCAATGAAAGAGATTCTTGAAATTCTAGAACAGAATGCTCGGGCAACCCCGGCACAGATTGCCACCATGGTGGACAAACCTGTCCGTGAGGTAGAAAGAGTAATCAAGCAGGCTGAGAAAGACGGGACTATTCTAAAATACAAAGCTATAATAAACTGGCCCAAACTGGAAAAGGAAGATATATGGGCTTTGATCGAAGTCAGAGTAACACCACAACGCGGAGTTGGCTTCGATGCCATTGCCGAGCGCATTTACCAATTCCCCGAAGTGTATTCTGCATATCTGGTCTCAGGTACTTATGATCTATCTATATTAGTGAGAGGAAGGACTATGCAGGAGATTGCCAGTTTCGTGGCGGAGAAACTGGCTCCCCTAGAGCAGGTGCAGAGTGTCGTCACCCACTTTCTTCTCAAACGGTACAAGGAATATGGCGAGACCTTTCGCGTTCCAAAGGAAACAAATAGACGCTTACCCATAACACCCTAGCATGCCAAACACAAGATCCACTTCAACGGAAGCTTTGGATAACCTGATCTCACAAAAAGTGGCTACGCTTCCGCCGTCAGGCATCAGGAAGTTCTTCGACTTGCTTTCCTCCATCGAAGACGTTATCTCACTTGGCATAGGTGAGCCTGATTTCGTCACGCCCTGGCATATCAGAGAGGCAGGCATATATTCTCTGGAAAAAGGATATACCATGTACACTTCGAACTCCGGCATGCCGGAACTACGCCAGGAATTGGCCGGCTATTTGGAACTTCATTACAGCGTAAGCTATCATCCCGACCAGGAAATCCTTATTACGACAGGAAGTAGTGAAGGATTAGACCTTGTTCTCAGGGCGGTTATCAATCCTGGTGACGAGGTCATAATCCCCAGCCCGTGCTATGTGGCTTATCCGGCCGATATCATTCTGACAGGCGGAGTGCCCGTTATTGTTCCTACAAACCAGCAGAACAACTTCGTCATCAGCGCCAGCGACGTTGAAGCCAAGATCACCAGGCGGACGAAAGCCATTTTGATAGGTTACCCAGCGAATCCCACCGGCGCAGTCATGTCCAGAAAAGAGGCTGACGCTATTGCCGAGCTGGCCAGAAAACATAACTTACTGGTAATATCTGACGAGATATATGCTCGTCTGGTATACGGAGTAGAACACATCTGTTTTCCCAGCCTTCCCGGCATGAAGAGGCGCACCATCCTGATTAGCGGATTTTCCAAGTCTCACGCTATGACTGGGTGGCGCATTGGTTATGTGGCGGCTGACCGCCGTTTTATCCAAGCCATGACAAAAATCCATCAATACACCATGCTCTGTGCCCCGACGATGACTCAGATGGCGGCTGTCGAGGCTCTAAAGAATGGCGAGGCCGATGTTGAGAGCATGGTTCAAGAATACAACAGGCGCCGTCGCTTCATGGTCAAGAGACTGAATGAGATTGGTCTGTCCTGTTTTGAGCCCAAGGGCGCGTTCTTTGCTTTTCCCTCTATAGAAATCACCGGAATGAGTTCGGAGGAGTTTGCAGAGAAGTTGCTACTGCAGGAAAAAGTTGCCGTTGTCCCGGGCACTGCCTTTGGTCCATGTGGCGAAGGCTTTGTCCGTTGCTGCTATGCCACTTCGTTGCCCAACATTGAGGAAGCACTGAGAAGAATGGCCAGGTTTGTAAGAAAGAGCAACCTGACGTCAAAGTAGGCAGCACTATTGATCGAGCATCAACTGAGACTAATCACAGACGCCTTTCACTGAGATGACCAGGTTTGTACTAGAGACCTAACTCGTGAGCCACGACAGCACGGTGAAAATCAGCGCCACCAAAAATTATCTCGCCAGCTTTTGCCTGTCTATAGTACAGATGTATGTCATGGTCCATGGTAAAGCCGATTGCTCCGAATATTTGGTGCGCTGACAGGGCAACTCGTCCATAAGCCTCGCTTACCCATGCTTTGGCTATAGCTGCATCCAGGGCAGCGGGAAGGCCTTCGCTTACCCTCCAAGCCGCTTTGTACGTAACAAACCGTGAACCGCTAACATCCATAGCCATATTGGCACAGTAATGCTGGATAGCCTGGAAACTACCAATAGGCCTGCCGAACTGTACCCTCTCTTTGGCATAATTGACTGCCATATCCAATGCTGCCTGGGCACCACCCACCATCTCGGCACATTTGGCAACGGCAGCTTTTTGAAGAATGTCTTTCACTATTGGCCACCCTTCGCCCCTTCTGCCTACTACGCTTTTCTCTGATACAGTCACATTGTCAAATACAACCTCACATTGCTTGTCACGCGCCAGAGTCTTAAGCAGTGTACACTTGAGCCCAGGGCTTCTGGCATCGACAAGAAATACAGTTATGCCATCTTCTGGATTCCTTGTCTTCTTTGTCCTGGCGACACACAAAATATAGTCGGCGACATTGGCATTAAGCACGAATAGCTTGGTGCCCTTGATGACATACTTCGCCATTACGAGCTATAGCTTCGGTCTTAACTGATGCGGCATCATAACTAGCAGTGGGCTCAGTTAGAGCGAGACTGAGAATCATTTCCCCCCTTGCGATTCGGGGCAAGAACTCTATTCTCTGTTCTTCGCTTCCCGCTGTCAGTGTAGTTAGTCCGCCAAGGACTACCGTGGAGAAGAACGGGCCAGGCACGATGTTATATCCCATTTCCTCGAGAAGGATTGCCAAATCCAAGAAGTTACGCCCGCTGCCCCCATACTTTTCAGGAAATACCAAACCCATCCAGCCGAGTCCTGCCATCTTGCGCCACAACTCACGGGAATAGCCCTCGTCACTCTCATCTAGTTGCCTCACTAATTTTTTTGGGCACTCTCTTTGCAGGAAGTCACGAGCTGATTCCCTTAGCATTGCCTGCTCTTCGTTCAGACCAAGATCCATATTATCCGCCCTACCTTATGAGTTCGCCCGGCATGCCGGCACGCCTCACTTCCGGGGTAACCCAAGACCCCTGATAGCGATGATATTGCGCTGAATCTCGTTGGAGCCGCCGCCAACACCAATCGAAAGTGAACTCAAGCACATACGCATTATCCGTGCGTTCATGATGGCCCATTTGGAATCCCTGTCCAGCTCTCCATAGTGCCCCAGAATTCGCATCCCGGCATTGGCTGTGCGCCGCATAACTTCGCTAATGAAAACCATGGACATGGAAGACTCATAACTGGGATGAAGACCCTTACTGAACATCCAGGCGATACGATATGCCATCATGCGAGCAACCTCATTTTCCACCACCAGTTGCGCCAGCTCGTTCCTGATTAGAGGGTCGTTGGCCAGAGGCTCCCCATTTCTCGCGGTTTCTTTAGCATACTTAATCAGTTCTTCAATTATTCGCTGGTTTCCGGCAGCATATCCGACAGAGGAACGTTCGAAATCGAGAGCTATCACCAGTTCGTACCATCCCTTGTTCTTCTGCCCCACCAGGTTCTCCTTTGGAACGCGCACATCATCGAAGAAAACCTCATTGAAAGAGTGCCTGTTCAGTATATTTATCAGCGGACGTACAGTGATTCCGGGCGTCTTCATGTCCACAATGAATATGCTGATCCCCTCGTGCCTGGAAGCATCGGGATCAGTTCTGGCAGCAAGCCAGCAATAGTCCGCAAGATGACCATAGCTACACCAGGTCTTCTGACCATTAATCACATATTCGTCACCAACCTCTACAGCCCGTGTTTGAAGCGAGGCAAGGTCAGAGCCAGCGTTTGGTTCACTATATCCCAAACAGAAGATTACGTCTCCCTTGGCTATCCTGGTTAGATACTCCTTCTTCTGCTTTTCAGTGCCAAAGAGCATGATGGAAGGCCCTACCCAATTGACTGTAATTTCTTCCTCAATGCTTATCGGAGTCCTGTTGTAAGCCAATTCCTCGGAGAGTATAAGCCGTTTCATGTGACTCAGTTCCAGGCCTCCGTATTCCCTGGGGTATGCCGGCGCCAGCCAGCCTTTCTGACCTAATTTACGTTGGAATTCACGTGCCAGTGCCCAGGACTCCTCGGTTTCCTCCCAAATCCCAGGATCAAGCTCAATCCACCTCTGAGGGATCTCATGCTTGAGCCACTGGCGAACCTCTCGCCTAAACGCTTCCTCGTCTTCAGTGAATTTGAAGTCCATGTTGACTAATCCCTAGTCTGCAAATTGCGATGGCCCTTATTCAATAATGGCAATAACGTCATCTTCCAGGATAGAATCACCTTCCCTCACCCGGATTTCAATCACCCTTCCATTATGCGGAGACTTCACCCGAATCTCCATTTTCATGGACTCGAGGATCACAAGAGTTTCGCCTTCGCCAACTGACGCTCCATTCTCCACCAAAATCTTCCAGACACTGCCTGTAATAGGTGATGGCACTTCCGTCATATCTGGCTTACTCTGCCTCTCTAGTCCTCCCCTCCGGTCGGTACAACTTCAGGATAGCTCTGGCCTCTTCCACCGTTGCTGGCTCCCTGCCGACATCCCTTGCCATCCTCGCTGCCTTTTCTACCAGAGGCCCGTTCCCTTCCGCCATCTTGCCGGGCGACAGATAGAAATTATCCTCAAGGCCAACTCTAATATTCCCACCCAGTGCTAAAGCAGTGCTTATCAATAGCCATTGCTCTTGACTGATACCTATGACCTGCCAGGCCACTCCGGAAGGGACTACGCCGGACACATGCGCCAGGTTCCTAGCTGTGGCCCCCATGCCCCCAACCACCCCCATTACGAGGCTAACCTGAAAATTTTTAAGAAGTCCCATGTCCATCAGAGGGAAAATGCTCTCCACGTGCCCCAGGTCGAAACATTCACATTCTGGCTTCACACCATTCTGGTTCATAGTATCCAAAAAAAACATTATATCATCAAAGGGATTCTGGAAAACCAGAGAGAAAACAAAATTCCTCCGCTTCGGGCTATATTTGGCATAGTTCATTGTTCCCATGTTTAATGCTGCGATTTCCGGTCTAAGCTCTCGAATATGGCCTATTCTGGTATCCCTGTCCACGCCGACAGCTCCTGTGGAGAAGTTTATTATGATGGGGCACCTTTTCCTGACTTCTTGCATTACTTCGCGAAATATCTCTACTCTCCAGGATGGGGTGCCATCATATTCCCTGCCATGAATGTGCACTATTGCAGCTCCAGCACTGTAGGCTCTGAGCGCCTCTTCGGCAATCTCCTCGGGAGTATAGGGAATCCATTTGCATTGCTCTCTGTTGGCGGCTACGCCGGTCAGAGCCGCAGTTATTACTACTTTATCTGCTAATCCCATGGTGTTGCCTCTTCTCTGTTTATTTTCCTTTCCAACGTGGTTCACGCTTTTCTAGAAAAGCGCTAATGCCCTCGGCTACATCCTCAGCCATCGTATTAATTGCCAGCACTGATGACAGATACTCCAATGCCTTCTCATATTCCATATCACGCATTGTGTAAAAGGCTCTCCTGCCCAGCCTTAGGATAGCTGGGCTTTTGCTGGTTATTTTTTGTATGATTTCATCCACCTTCGCGTCCAGTTGTTCTCTCGGCACAACATGGTTCACCAACCCAAGCTGCTGCGCCTCTCTGGCGTCAAGCCTCTCGCCGGTCAGCATCATCTCTATAAGCCTTTTCGGCGCTGAGGTAGATCGGAGCAAGGTTGCCATAATCACATACGGAAACAGTCCAATGTTTATTTCCGGCGTGCCAAAACGGCAATCTTCGGCGGCGATCACTATGTCACAAGAACAAGCTAGCCCAAATCCGCCCCCCAAGGCATGACCATTGATCCGTCCCAGCAACGGCTTTTGTAAACCCTTGATCGCCTTGAAAAGCTCAGCAAATTTCCTTTGTTCTTCGTGGCGGTCTAGCAAACTTGCCGTGGTCCCCATCGCTTCACCAAAGTCAGCGCCAGCACAGAATGCTTTGGTACCAGCCCCAGTCAGCACGATGACAAAAATGTTTGGGTCATAGTCATACGTCTTCAACGCATCAAAAAGCTCGACTATCATAGTCGGTGATATGGCATTCCTTCGTTCTTCGCGAGACAAAGTAATTATGCCCGTTTTACCTTTTGTTTCAGTCACTATTGTTTGGTACATTACTTTTCTCCTTATACCGGATAGACCCCATGCTTCCGGGGATGCCTGAATATCTTTTTATCCTTGGTAAACTCAAGAGCCCGGTACAATGCTCTCTTCGTTTCCCTGGGATCGATTACATCATCTATGACACCGGACTTGGCTGTCTTGAATATGTTAATCTGCGGTCTTATCTCCTCGGCAAGTCGCGCTATGATCTCTTTTGGGTTTTCAGCCTCAGCAAGTTGCTTTCTGGCAAAAATGGATACCATACCCTCCGGTCCCATAACCGATATTTCAGCTCCCGGGTAAGCAATCAGCAAGTCGGGGTCAAAGGCCTTGCCACACATCGCATAATACCCAGCACCATAGGATTTCCTGACGATCAGGGTGAATTTGGGCACGGTAGCTTCAGCAACTGCATGAACCATCTTGGCTCCGTGCCTTATTATGCCCGACTTCTCTGCCTTGGAGCCGACCATGAAGCCGGGGACATCAGAAAGGAAAAGAAGCGGGATATTGAAAGCATCGCAAAGCCATATGAAACGGGCGGCTTTATCAGCAGCGTCAATATCAATGACTCCTCCATAGAACATTGGGTTGTTTGCCACGATGCCAATCGAATAGCCAGCTATCCGCCCAAACGCGGTAATAATGTTCCGCCCCCACTTCGGTTTCATTTCGAAGAAGTAGCCACCATCCACTATATATCGTATTAAATCGTGCATGTCATAGGCTTCCCGCGGATTGTCCGGAACAACATTCAGTATGCCATCATCAAGCAAAGCCATGGGGTCTCCTGACCATTCCTTTCGTTGCGGCTTCTCTTCGTAGTGCTGAGGAAAGAAAGAAATATATTCTTTTATAGCTTTAATACATTCCTCATCCGAACTAACCTCGAGGTCTCCACAGCCACTAGTCTCACAATGGATTTTGGAGCCACCAAGCTCGTCTTCAGTGAGTTTCTCCCCAATCACCGATTTGACAAGAGCCGGTCCACCTAGACCCATGAAACTCGTTCCTTTGACCATGGGCACGAAATCGGAAAGGCCGGGTATATATGCAGTACCCGCGTATCCTGGCCCCATCATAGCCGCGATCTGCGGGATCACGCCTGACATCAAGGATTCTTCCTTAAAGAGATACCCTGTATCGGCAAATAGTGCCACTCTTTCGCCGCTAAAGCCCCCACCACTTACTCGGGCACCCCCAGAATCATTCAGCCATATCATCGGTATTCTTTCTCTGAGAGCAATCTCCCTTATTCTGGTCACCTTGGTTTCGTTGACAATTCCCATAGAGCCGCCTCTCACGGTGAAATCGTAAGCGGCGACGGCCACATCTCTCATGCGCACACCGTCATCTAGCTTGCCATAGCCTGTAATAACACCATCAGCCGGCACAAGTTCATCCACACCGAACTCGCTACCCAGTATGCCAGTTTCAACGAATGTTCCCTTTTCAATCAAGAGGTCGAGCCTCTCCCTGGCAGTTAGTTTTCCTCGTCCATGCTGTTTCTTGACGGCCTCTTCACCTCCCATCTGCTTGATTTGCTCTCGGAGGCGCGCAAGGTCTTCAATCCCCCGTCTCATTATGTCACCCATTTTTCTCCTCCTTTAATTTCGATATGAAATGAGTATCATAGTTCCCCGATTTGAATATTTCAGAATCAAAGGCTTCTCTGAGGAAAGGAATGTTGTTTTTGATACCTGAGATTTCATAGTTGTCCAGAGCATGTTGCATTCTTATTATAGCTTTGTCTCTATCTTCGCCCCAGACGATTAGCTTGGCAATCAAAGGGTCATAGAACTGACTCACGGTGTCCCCAGCCTGATATCCAGAGTCCACCCTTATTCTCTCACCGCGAGGTTCAATGTATGCAACTATCTTGCCGGGTGACGGATAGAAATTCTTCGGATCCTCGGCATAGACACGAGATTCAATAGCCCATCCTTTCCATCCCAAGCTCTCTTCTCTGAGCAATAGAGATTCGCCCGAAGCAATCCTCATTTGCTGCTCAACCAGGTCAATACCAGTTATCATTTCAGTGATCGGGTGCTCTACCTGAAGCCTTGCGTTTATTTCCAGGAAGTAAAACTTCCGATGCCTATCAACGACGAATTCAACGGTGCCTGCATTGGTATAGCCAATTCCCTGAGCCAGGCGTTTGGCTGCTTGTCGTAGTTCACGCCTCAATGCAGCAGTAGCGAAAGGAGACGGTGATTCTTCAATCACTTTCTGATGCCGTCTCTGCACTGAGCACTCTCTTTCCGGAAAAGCAACCACGTTGCCGTCCTTGTCTCCCAAGATTTGGATTTCTATGTGGTGGGGGGATTCCAGATATTTCTCGACATAGACTCTGTCATCACCAAAAGCCAATCTGGCCCGGTCTGTGGCTGTATCAAATGCCTCCGCAACCTCTTCCTCTTTTTCTACCTTCATCATGCCGATCCCGCCACCACCAGCAGACGCCTTGAAGATAACCGGGAAAGAGAGTTCAGTTGCCCACCTCTTGGCTTCTTCGACATTGCTTAATATACCACTCCCTGGCGCAATGGGTATGCCTAAGCTGGTAGCTATTTCTCGTGAACGGTACTTGTCTCCCATTTTATGAATGACTTTGGAGCTCGGGCCGATGAATATCAGCCCCTCTGTTTCACACCTTTGAGCAAATTCCCACCGTTCGGACAGGAAGCCATATCCAGGATGAATGGCACTTACGCCAGATGCTTTGGCTGCCGCAATAATCTTATCTATATTGAGATAACTGTCCTTGGGTTTGGTTTCCCCGATCCTCAGCGCCCTGTCTCCCTCTTGGACGAACAGTGATTTCTCATCGAAATCTGAATACACCGCTATGGTCTCGATACCCAATAGCTTGGCGGTCCTGATTATGCGCCGGGCAATTTCTCCTCGATTAGCAATCAGTACAGATTTGAACATATGCTGGTTAACTCAATGTGATAGCTTTGATACAAAAAGCGATCCAGAGCTCGACCAAAAAAGACGCATTACAAACGGAATCACTCAGTCTCTCCATAGGAAAGTGGCAATCCGCCGAATGACTAGAACCCCAGGAACTCCCCACCATGGGTGTCGCTAACCAGAAATGTATCTTATTTGCTAGAATCCGTCAATATATTGGCCGGGCCTCACTACGTGATGCCACATGCCCCATGGTGCTCCACCTACACTGTGCAGTGGTTTTGGGCCTCCCGCCGAGGATTACGTCAAATTGATGAAGGAGTCAGCAGACTGATGATGTGTAGCCATACTACACACGTCACTCGACTTCCACGCCTTTCTATGCTAGCATGCATCAATCACTCAGGCTCTACGCGAATTTTCTCGGGAGGTGAACTAGTCATGGTTGTACAAAAGGAAAAAAAGACGATAAACCGACTGAAATCCATGTACCCGCTCAGGGCTAAGGTAAATGAAACATATCTGAAGAGCATTGAAGCTATACAGGCGGGCAAACCTGCTGTATGGGCTATGCTCAATTTCTATTATGGCGACCCCATCTTAAAAGCCATGGATATAGAAGTGGTCTATCCTGAAAACTATGGCGCTATTGCCGCGGCTATGGGAGTGGCCCGGCAATACCTGGACCGGGCTGACGCCGAGGGCTTTCCCACTCACCTTTGCGGCTACAGCCTGACTACCCTGGGCTATGCATCTAGAATGATGAAAGAATTGAAAGGCCAGATACCTCCGGAAGCACCTTTGGGAGGAATGCCAAAACCACTATTTCTAATGTCCTCAGCTGCCATCTGCGATGCCAGATACAAGTGGTTCCAGGCGCTGGGACGTTACATGGATGTCCCGGTATGGCCACTGGAAGCCCCTATTCCCGGCATCAAGGAGTTCTTCATCGAGGGCTACTACGACAAAATGGTGAAACTGGGAGTTAAGCATCTCAGGGACTTCGTTGTTTTCGTGGAAAAAATGGTGGGCAAGAAGATGGACTGGGACAAGTTGGACAAGACAGCGAACCTCATGATAGAGGTCAACCGTGTCTGGCACGAGGTCAACGAACTGCGCAAAGCAAGACCCTGCCCAATGCACAGCCGGGACTTCTGGAGCGCAATGCCCGCTGCCCTGTTCCTGGCTGGCGACCTCGAGGACTCGCTGAGACTCTACCAGGATATGTACAGAGAGGTCAAAGATAGACTCAATAGCCACGTAGGCGCTATCCCCGACGAGAAATACCGGCTGGTATTCGCCGAGCTCCCCCCTGGCACAGCCTGGCCTTCTTCGACAAGCTGGCTGAGAGAGGATGGAACTTCGTCGTCGAAAGCTTTGGCTACCATCCGCCCATACCCCTTGACCTCAGCAAGGTCAGTGACCCACTGGAGCGAATCACCAAATTCAGCCTCCAATTCCTCGTGGGCTATTATGAAGATGCCCGGAAACAGAATGTGCTCGGCGGCACCTCCGCCTATCCTTACCTGAAGTATGCCAAGGAATGGAAGTGCGACGGCGCGCTGCTTCACCCCCTCATCAGCTGCCGTAGCGCTTCCACCCACTTGCCATACGTCTCAGACATGCTCATAGAGAAACTCAAGGTGCCCTCATTGAGCATCGAGGGCGATATCGTGGACCTCCGCCTGTTTAACCCGGAAGATGCTTTGGCCAAGGCAGAGCCATTCGAAGAGACTATGGAGCACTACAGAAAGATGAGAAGACAGGCAGGGTTCGACTGGTGAAATAATCCTGGATTTCAATCTCACAAGGAGGCAGCCATGTCAGACAGAAACAAAGGTCTCAACAAAGCCCGCGAAATCTATTTGGACAGTTCATGCAGAGCCAAGGAGCTCAAGGCAGCGGGCAAAAAGATAATAGGCTATCCCTGTGTTTACGTCCCGCTGGAGATGCTTACTGCCCTTGACCTTGTCCCATACCGGGCATGCGCCGATATGAAAGAACCGATCACCGAAGCGGACAGAGCTTTGCCTCACTCATTCTGCCCTATCATGCGCAACTGCCTCGATTGTGCCCTGAAGGGGAAAAACGATTTTCTTGATGGTATGGTGGCCATTCACTCCTGCGATCCTCAAGAAAAAACAGCTCGCATCTGGGAGTCCTATACTCACTATCCCTACTTCCATTTCATAGACATGCCCATCACGGTTCGTCCTGAGGCTCTGGAATACTTCAAAGGCCAGTTAAACGATTTCAGAAAGACTCTGGAGGCTTTCACCGGCAAGAAACTGGCTGCAGACAAGCTGGAGACAGCCGTTAGGTCCCACAATCAACAGCGGGCTCTAGTAAGAGACTTATACGAGCTGACAAAGCCTTCTCCACCACGTATCTCGGGGACGGAAATTGTTCAGGTAGTAAAAGCCTTGACGAGCCTGCCTGTAGCCGAAGGAAATGACCTGCTAACTGAGACCATAAGCGAAGTCAGAAAACGTGCCGCTAGACCGGAAAAGAAATCAGCACGTCTGCTCATATGGAGCAGCACCCTTGATGATACCGACATCATGCAAGTATTTGAAGCCAGGGCAAATGTGGTGATGAACGAAAGCTGTGGCGGGATCAGGGCCTACAGAGGTGAGGTGAAACTCACCGCTGACCCGCTGGAGGGGCTAGCCGACTACTATCTGAACGAAATCACCTGCGCCCGCACCTTCAGGCAGGCTGCCCTCGGCGAGACCAAAAAGGACTATGCCCGAGACCTGCAAAGCCGTTTCGGCTATCTCAAAGGCACCATCAAAGACTGGAAAATCAACGGCGTCATAATGCTGCTCGTCAGGTATTGCGATCCCTTCGCCTTTGAAATGCCATCGCTCAAGGACTATCTCAATAGTCTCGGCATCCCGAGCACCTACATAGAATACGACTACACTGTAGGAGCTCTGGCCCCAATGAGAACCAGGGTGGAAGCTTTCATTGAGACAATCAGCCAGTAGTGGCTCACCAGGAGGCCTACTTGTACTTCGCCGGCGTTGACATTGGCTCCACCATGACCAAGGTCGTCCTCACGGACAAGGCCGGCAACTTGCTTTCGTTCGTCAAGGGCCCAACCGGTGCCGAGCATCGCCAGCTGGCCAATGAGGTTATGCGACAGGCACTGGAGCAAGCCAGTCTGCAGATTCATGACATCTCTTATATCGTTGCTACAGGTTATGGCCGGCTCAACGTCCCTTTCGCAGACCGCCAGATAACGGAGCTTTCCTGCCATGCCCGAGGCGTCTCCAGCCTTTTCCCCAACGCCAGGACCGCTATTGACATAGGCGGTCAGGATGCCAAGTGCATGAGAATTGACAACGGCAGGCTAGTTAGCTTCGTTATGAACGACAAGTGCGCCGCCGGAACCGGCAGGTTCCTTGAAGTGACTGCGACTACACTTGGTATCAAACTGGAAGACATGGGAGACATTTCCCTAAAAGCCACGACAAAAATCCCGATAAGCAACTTGTGCACTATCTTCGCCCAGCAAGAAGTGGTGGCTGCTGCTCTCCCGAGGGGAAAAGCTGGAGAATATCCTAGCCGGACTTCACGATGCCCTGGCCAGCCGTGTAGCGGCACTGGTACGGCGGCTCGGGATAGAGCCTGACCTTGTGCTCACCGGCGGCGTCGCCAAGAACATCGGCATGGTTGAAGCCATGAAGCAGAACCTGGGCTGCGAAATCTTCGTCCCCCAAGAGCCACTTCTCACCGGGGCACTTGGTGCTGCTATCCTGGCAAAGGACACCCACATGAAAGCAGTGAGAGCAGGCCAAGCCTTGCCTACAAAGTCGCGGCGGCTGGAGAAAGCCACCTTCTTCAGCTAGGAGTACCGATGAACTGGTTCATGGGCATTGACATAGGATCGGCATACAGCAAAGGAGTCATAACCAGAGACTTCGAGCTTGTTGCTTCACATATAATCATATCGGGAGCCAATTACCGAAAATCTGCCGAGACCATAAGAACGGAGTTAATAGAAAAGGTCAACCTGACTCAGAATGACATCGCCAATACAGTTGCCACCGGTTCCGGTGCCGACAATGTCTATTTTGCCGGTCAGAAGGCAAGCGACATAGTCTGCACTGCCAGAGGCATAAACAACGTCTTCCCACAGGCCAGGACCGTAATCGATGTAGCCAGTCAATCCACCAAAGTCATAAGGCTGAATGAAGAAGGAATTGTGACCAACTTCACGGCCAGTGAGAAGTGTGCCGCTGGCAGTGGCCGCTTCATTGAGGTCATCGCTAACGTGCTGCGAATAAATTTGAGCGATTTCGACCCGCTGGCAGCCAGGTCAAGGAGACCCATCACATTCAGTACAGGCTGCGCTGTCTTCGGCGAATCCGAGGCCATCACCAGGATAAGCGAGGGTATCCCCAAAGAGGACATCGCTGCTGGTGTTAACAAAGCCTTGGCAAGCAAGATATCGTCACTGGTCAAGAAGCTTAAGCTGGAGGAGCCATGCGCCGTCTGCGGCGGCGGTGCTCTAAATACCAGTCTCGTCAAGACCATCGAAAGCGAATTGAACGCCCATCTCCTCATACCACCACACCCCCAGCTAATTACTGCTCTCGGTGCCGGCATGATCGCCGCCGCATCAGTGACTCCACAACCGAGAAAGAAACGTAACTCCTAGGCTGTTTCTGGTCAAAAACCGCTGCTCGGCAAATAACAAACGGGCTTCGAATACTCTGCGGGCCGTAAGCGAATATCCCGACGGGGTCTTGACAAGAACCGAGGCGGGTTGTAGCATTTTATCGCAGTCGATTCGTTCGAAAAGGACTGACGCAACGTAGCGCCAGAGGTTCAGCAAATTCGGAGGGGCAGATGAAAGTAGTAATCACGAGCATTGTAATAGCCGTTATACTAGCCTCAGCCATCTCTGTGCCCGCTCTAGCCCAGCAAAATAGCACCATCACCATTACTATGACAGGATCCAATGAAATTTCCATCAGTCTAGATCAGACACAATGGCCTCTCGGGACCGTCGCTTCAAACACAGAGTATGAGACAAGCCCACCGATACAGTGGTGTACTTTGACCGTAGCGGGCACTTGTAATGTGAATACCTTTATTGTGGGAGACGATGCTAAATGGGTCAGTGATCCGGGTGCTTATAAGTGGACGCTGAGCAACGATGGCACTAATGGCGAGCAGATATATGGGCTATGGTTCCGCATATCTGGCGATACCACACGAGATTATGTCCCCGTCACCAAAACTCAAAGCGAATTTTGGCCGTATTCAGGAGGCTCGGCCTCAAGCTTGGCACCCGGGGATCACAAGCAATTTGGCTTAAGATTACTTAGTCCCACCTACTTCTACAGTGGGCGGCAGATGCAAACCCAGATTACCATAAGCGCCGTGGCTGCCTGATGGTCGCGCGTATCAAATCAGCTGGGCTAATCGCTGCCTTTCTTGTCATATTTTTCCCTTTTCCTATGCTGGCTGATAACGTTAATTTCAGTGTCATTCCTGCTGAGGTACACATAGACGACTTGCTCCCAGGAGAGGTAGCAGAGTTCGAATTGACCATTAGCAATAAGGAGGAAATAGCTCATAATTTTACCATCACTACCTTTCCGCCTCCGAAAGAGGAAAGGAGAGAGGGGAGGGCTCAATTGCCCGATGATACCTGGATAGGCTTTTCCTCTCCGCGAATTGAGATTGCCGCTAATTCTCAGGCCAATGTGACGGTAACCACAGCGGTACCCCGAGAGCAAAAATGGGCTGGCAGGGACTGGGAGATATGGCTCGGAGTCACTCCTGAATCAAGTGACTTGCTAGCTGCAAAGCTGTATGTTCGCCTACTGGTGTCCACCGGTGGGATGAGGTTCAGTGCCGGATTGGTCACCGCCATCGCTGTCGCCATAGTACTCCTGGCCTATGGCGGCTATCACTACTTCAGGCGCAAGACCAGGTCTGAATAACCGCTAAGCTTCCGCACACGAGGCCCTGCCTCGTATGTCATTGCAAGCGCCTGAAAGGTGCGTGCCAATCTCCTGCCTCAACCGTACCTCCGGATTGCTTCGTCGCTTCGCTGCCAGCGATGACGAAGCGATAGCACAGTTCACTGTCAAAGCGACAATACTGAGTAGGCAGGCGCCATTTCCTGAGCGTCATAGTACTAATTTCTACCCCAAAACAGTACCAACAGGTGATTCTCACAGACCTAGCTGACTGATATTCTGAAAACACCACGGGAATACAACGTAATAGATAGAGGCGATATGGCAGTAGCTAGTTCCACGTCTCGAAATAATGAAACCAGGCTGGTCGAGAAGCTGTCCTCGGGTGACAGTGCAGCTATGGCGGAATTCTATAATCTCTATAGAAACAGACTCTACTCGCTCGTATTGGAACACGTAGATCGAGACGAGAATATAGCCGAGGATTTGGTTCACGAAGTATTCCTGGCTGCCCTGCGTTCCCTGGACAAATTCCGCGGCGATAGTCAGCTTTATACGTGGCTGCGCAGTATCGCACTTCACAAGATAAATGATTTCTATCGTCACCAGGCGCGAGAGCCTAAACCCACAAACTCATCCGACGATTCCGATGGCCTCGAGCTAGAGCAAGCCCGAGACAGTGAACCAGCGACTCACATTGTGATGGAGGACGAAGAGGTCCGCCAGTCGGTCCACCAGGCTTTAGCGGATCTGCCTCAGGACTACCAGGAGGTTCTGGTATTGAAGTATCTCAAAGACATGCCTGTGCTAGCGATAAGTCAAATCATGGGTCGTTCACCCAAGTCCGTTGAAGGATTGTTGTCGCGAGCTCGAAAGGCTATGCGGGATAACCTGGAAACTAACAACCACGAAGGCTGAGCATTTCCTCGCGCATAATCTTAGCGCAGAGTCTCCCCCTAGATTACTAGATTGCGTGGCTGCATGATTTTGTTCTATCGTCAAACCTGATCCGCGGGAGCCCTTCGTGGGCTCCCGCTTTGAAAGGAGGAGATTAGAGTGAGAGTGAAGGTATTGTCTTTGTTACCGCCTCTAAGGCGTTGACCAGTCCCTGCCCCACACCATTCACAGCAATGGAAGTGCAACTATTCTCAATGGCCCACCGCACTTCGTCATTGACCACGCCATTTCCATTACTATCCCGAGCGACACTGAAAACCAGGGCAGCCACACCCGAGACATGCGCCCCGGCTGCCGAGGTGCCAGTCTTATAACCATACTTGATTTTCGGGCAATTCAGAGTAAATATTGAAGCCCGGAGCAGCTACATCCACCCAATCGCCATAGCTGGATAACAAAGCCAAACAGTTGTTTTCATTGGTGCCGGCCACCGCCAGACAATTGCGATAATAAGCCGGGTAGGAAGGCTCCGAAGTGCCTTTGTTGCCCGCCGCTGCTATGAGTATCGCTCCCTGGCTCCAGGCATAGTTTACCGCTTCTTCCAAATCCGGCGATGGTGTCATAGCCAGGCTTAAGTTGATAACTCTGGCTCCGTGGTCCACCGCCCAGATGATGCCTCTGGCCACCACCGATGGCTCGCACTTTCCCATATCGTCAGCCACCTTCACATTCATCAGCCGGCATTCCGGGGCGATGGCCGCAATAGTCCCTGCCATGTGGGTCCCATGCCCATAAAGGTCATCACTTGTCGCGCTATCGGTGAAATTGACCTCGGCCGCCATTCTATCAGCCAAATTCTGATTATCCCTATCAATGCCTGTATCCAGCACAGCCACTATAATTGCCTGGTCCCCTCTGGTTATTTGCCAGGCCTGGGGTGCCTCAATCTTGCTTACCCCCCACCTGTCAGTTAAGTAGCTATCATCGACAGAATACGTCGCCTGCGGGGAAGGATCATAGCTTGAGGAATCGACATTATCGGCACGCGCCACATCATAAACAGGCGAATAACTATAGGCTGCCGCGCTTTCTCTGGCAAGTAACACATCATATGCTAACCCAGCAACCAGTATTACCTCAACAAGCGTCAGGGCTATGGCTAGATATTTTAGCCCCCTCATAATACATTATATTTAGCAGCCACCCAATCCAATAGGAATCACCCGTAGGTACCGTTTCGGTACTGTTTTGTCTAGAATTTGGTAATGTGACCTTCTACCCAGGACTTATTGGGGAGGGAGGCTTATAGCCTTGCACATGACCTGGGATGTCATTGCGAGCCCCGACTTGTCGGGGCGTGGCACTCCCGGAGCCTGGCCCTGGTACTTTCTAACCAGTACTATTTGACAGGAGAGTGGGGCGGCGCTAGAATCACACGCGCTATTTGGACTTAAAGGGGAAGCAGGGCAAAGGGAGTAGATTCCCTAGTACTGTCGGTATCTATCGGTCGGTTGACAAATCCGGGAAGGTCCCCAAAAAGTACTGGAAAAGGTGAGGGATTTTCCCTTTTTTTGCGACTAAGTATATGACGAAGGTAATAGGTCAATAGTATGGTAATAAGCCATTAGTCCTACCAGGAGGATAGACATGAAGAAGATACTAGTTTCTTTAATCGGCGTGGCGGTGTTGATCTTAATGGCACTGTCTGCCGCCAGTCCGTTGCCAGTGCTGGCGGCGTCAAGCGGACCAAATCCCGGTTCGACATTTGCGAGTATTTCTTTTACTGGGGCGGATGACCAATGGTCAGACCCTGGCTACGCCATAAGTTCGAATGACCAACACGCAACTGCAACAATAGGTAGTTCATCCGACGTCTCATACTATCTGCGGGCAACAAATTTCAGTTTTAATATTCCTCTTGGATCTAATATAACCGGCATTGAGGTGAACATCGAACGCCATGGAGATACCGGTAGTTCAGGCTCAAAAATAAGAGACTATCGCGTAAGGTTAGTTACGAACCTTACAGTAGAATCAACTGATAGGGCGGCTACCAGTCTTGACTGGCCGACTAGTGACACAACAAAAACTTATGGTAACTCAACTGACCTCTGGGGCGCCAGTTGGAACGCTTCAGATATCAACAATACAGGTTTTGGCGTCGTATTATCAGTAACGCGTACTAGCGGCGGAGATAATACTGCTTATGTGGATTACATCAGCATGACTGTCTACTATACCGGCTGCTCAAACGACGGGCAGTTCGATGTTAAGCTGGTGAACGTTACGAACAACCTCACCGCCGATACCCAGACCTGGTGCTACAATGTCACAAATCTGGCTTCGGGGACTAACTGTACTGGGATGAGCCACTGGGTCCTCGACCTCTGCGATACCCCAACCCACAACGTTACTTCATCCAGCCCCTCAACAAGCTATTTCACAGATTCGCACTTCGGACATGGTCGTGTCATCAAATGGGAAGTGGCTGTTGCTCCAGGGGCAACACAGAGCTTCTGCTTTACCGTCGATGGCATATGGCAAGGAGTGCAGCGTGACTGGGAAACCCGGGCTGGAGACATTTATGATAGCAGCACGGTCACGGGACCAGGCTGCCAGACCTTCACCCCACCCCATCTGGAAGTTAGCAAAAGTGCTGACCCGGCCCTGGTGTGTGTGGGTGGGACGGCGCCGGTAACCCTGAACGTCACTGGCGCTGGCGATCCAAGCTTTGAACGGCTTCCCGTGGATGTCATGCTTATCATCGACCGCTCCGGGTCAATGGCGGGAGACAAAATTGGCGCCACGCAAGCAGCGGCCATAGCTTTCGTCGACCTCCTCGACTCCTCCCAGGACCGTGTTGGCTTAGTTTCCTATGCAAGTAGCGCCACCTTAAATCAAGGCCTGACCACCAACTTCACCGCTGTGAAGAACGCAATTAGTGGTCTATCGGCGACCGGGGCGACTAACATCGGCGATGCCATCCAGCTTGCCAATACCGAATTCCTTCCGCCGGTGCCCGTCGGGCGCCCAGGCACCGTCTGGGTGGAGATTCTGCTCACCGATGGCCTACCCAACCAACCCAACGGCAATGGTCGGAACTTCAATGAGACTGATGCTCAATATGCTCGCAATGCCACCCAGGCAGCCCGCGCCAGCAACGTTACTCTATACACCATTGGTCTGGGTAATTCTACGGACCCTATCTATGGTATCTCCGAGTATTTCCTCGACGACTTGCCTGCCAGCGGGCACACCTATCAGTCCAACGACCCGGCCGGTCATCCCTATGACCACGACGGCCTGGCCTTTGCCGGTGGGGGGACTACTATCACGCTCCCACCCCCGCTGACTTGCAATCTATCTTCGAAGAGATATCCCAGGCGATCAGCAATATAGCCGGCACCAATGTGATCCTGACTGAGGTCTTGCCCTCAGGTGTTCATTATGTTACCGGCAGTGCCGTGCCTCCGCCAACTTCTATCGCCGGCCAGAACCTGACCTGGAATCTGGGCTCCATCAGCCTGAACGATACAAAAACCGTAACCTTCAATGTAACCTTTGACAACCCTGGCTACCAGTTACTGGACGTTTATCCTAATACACGTGTGGACTATGCCAATTATCTAGGTAACTCGGCATTCGCGGTATTTCCCGAGACACACGTCCGCGTATTACAGCCAGTGGCAGATGCCGGTGACGATGTGTGGATTCACTCAGGCGGATTAGTAAGTTGGACGGTTCTGCGTCCCATATAGACGGAGGCTGCGAGAATGTCAGCGGAAACATCCAATACCGGTGGAGTGGTGGCAACCTTACGCCAGCCTGGTCCACTAACCCGACACTAACTGTTTCCCCCACAACAAACACCACTTATACCCTGGAAGTCCGCTGCTCTGCACTATCCGCTTGCACCGATAGTGATGACGTGGTGGTATGGGTTGGAGGGC
>CAVSBM010000011.1:0-136698 GCA_963726175.1 uncultured Chloroflexia bacterium
TGCGGTTGCCTGGCCAACCGGAGAATTTGGAGGGATGGGATTGGAGGGCGCAGTCAGGGCCGGTTTCAAGAAAGAACTCGAGGCGGTGAAAGACCCGCAGGAACGTGAAGCGCTCTATGAGAAATTGGTTGCCCTGGCATATGAAAGAGGCAAAGCCATCAATATGGCCTCTTACTTGGAAATCGACGCGGTTATTGACCCGGCGGACACACGCAGATGGATTACGGAGGGCTTGAAAGCCGTTTCCGCTGAACGCACCGAGAGAACAGGTCATGATTTTGTTGATACCTGGTAAGTGGATTGCGGGGACGCAATAACATAGAACTCCTACCGTTCAGCGTGCGTGTTTAGCGTGGCGCGGTCACAATACGACCTTTCCAGTTTGTGTAGTTAGGTAACAAAATAAGCTTTTGTGACTTTAAGCCGTCGTTCTCTTTCTCCTGCCCTATGTTCTAGACAGACAATATGTTGAACCTCTAGACTATAGACATGGCACGAGAAACTTGGCATCAACCAACTATGGTAGAGAAACGTGAAACCAGTATTAATGGGCAAACCATCACATATACAGTCAAGCGAAGCCTTAGGGCAAGGCATGTTCGGCTCGAGGTGAGACGACAAACGGGGCTTACGGTAGTTATTCCTCACTCTTACAAGATTGGGCAACTCCCTGGACTTCTAGAATCGAAGGAGCGATGGATCTCAAGTAGCCTGGCAAGATATAGCAATTTCCAATCGCCTTATGCCGAGAAGGAACTCGGGAGTGGCGATACTATCCCCTATCTTGGCCGAGACTTGAAGCTAGTCAAGCGGGAAAACCACAGTGAAGTTGATAGTGTAACGCTAGAGGGAGATACACTGGCAGTGAGTCACGGATTATTTAAAAATGGTATCTTGGAGTTGGCTTTGGAACAGTGGTATCGGGCGGAGGCTGCTAGGCTGATAAACGAGAGAGTAGATAGACTGAGTTCTCAGATGGGCATTCACTGCAAACGAATTGTCATACGAGGTCAAAAGACTCGCTGGGGCAGCTGCTCTCATAAGAAAAATCTTAGCTTTAACTGGAAACTAATAATGGCGCCAGAGCCTGTGATCGACTATGTTGTTATCCATGAACTTGCCCATCTGAAAGAGATGAATCATTCAAAGAGATTCTGGGAACTGGTAGCTCAACACTGTCACAGATGGCGAGAGTATAAGAAGTGGCTCAGGCAACACGAGGCAAACCTTACTGCGAAACTCTGTCCCTAGAAATAGCCTTGATTGCACATTCTGGACAAATGTGCAATCTGGTCTCTAATTCATGACTACACCAGAGACCTGCAAGGGATGAACAGAAAACCTTAGCTCGTTATCTCAACTGGCTGCCACTGCCACGCCTTTCCTTTCCGTACGACGTGGCCCAGACCGGGGAAGGGGAAGTGAAACGCAAGCACCAGGGCATTCTCAGTTGCAGCTCTCTTCAGAAGCCTGCGTCTGGTGGCTACGACCTGCTGGGGAGAAAAATCGGTGCCTGCACACCATTCTGGTTGCTCCAGATGGATGGGGTGGAGTATCACATCAGAGACGCACAGCAATTGCTTACCTCTTGAGGAAATAGCCAGCGCCATTTGCCCCGGTGTATGGCCAGGCGCTGCGACAGCCTGAATACCGGGTACGGATTTCGGTTTCATGGTCAACAAGTTCCAACCGACCTTGAATCGGGGGGAGGTTCTTGCGTGCGAATCTCATCTGACGCTCTCTTCTATGTTCATCAAGCTTTGTTTCCGCCTGTCCCGAGGTCCAGAACTCCCACTCGTCTTTCCACATGACGTACTGAGCGTCGGGGAAAACTCGCCTACCCTCGTCATCAGTGTTCCCACCGATGTGGTCTGGATGTCCATGTGTTAAGATGACCGTATCAATGTCCTTAGGCATAATTCCAACAGATTGCAGGTTTCGGAGGAGTTTTCCCGTGCTTGGGGCAAGACCATCGGCACCCGTATCCACCAGCACCCGGTGCTTGCCGGTGTTAACCACCAGGCAAATGTATGGACTTGTCCACTCGAGCCACTGTTCTGGCCGTAGGTTGTGTTCGCGAAGCACTGGCTCAAGTCGTTCTTTTGGCACATTGGCGAAAAGGAATATAGCCGGCGGTGGGAAGGTCGGAGGTGCGTAGGTGTGAGTACCGTCACTAACAGCTATGCAGTGGAAATCCCCTAGCTCAAAGTGATAAATGTCGGCGTTCATAGCCATCCTCCTGCCCCAGAAACCTAGTTCAAGTATACCACAAATAAGACCCAGGAGGATATGACTTAACATTTTGAGTATTTGTGTGGCAAAAGGTTTGTGCTATCGAAGACACGGGTGGGTAGACAGATAATGAGATAGCTGGAGTAGTGAACTTCCGGCTAGGAGCTCCATTATGCGTTGCCAGGTCAATTGTTTCTTTCTCAGGTTGGGCACCGCTACGGCTTCGCAGAAAAGATTCCACAATTGTGCTGGTGATTTACGCAGCCTTCGAATCTCACGGCGCCAATTGTTCTCACTAGCCAACGACACGACTACCGGAATGGAGGCAAGATATTTGGAGAATTGAAGGGCATAGAATGCCATCCGCACGAGCTGGTAAATCTCGACAATTTGCTCTTCAGCAACATTACGCAGACTCGGCTCAGCCTGTCGGTATATTGGCAGGCGCTTGCTAAACGAATCTGGCGATCCTTCCCATAGATGAGACAGAGGACTATCGTGTTCTCCGAGCTTACATTCTATTACCGCTATACCCTTAGTTCCCGATATAATGACATCGGGCTCTGTCATTTGCCCCCTCAGTATCCGATCAAATTTTCGGATTACCGTTCCAACCACGTACTGTAGTTCTGCGCTTGCGCCATCACTTTCAGGCGTGAGCGCCCACAAAAGCATAGCACGTGGTTCCCCAATGCCTAGGTCGTTGCAGACTATGTCGAGTCTACCAGCTTTCCGGAGACTTCTAAATACGTTCCAGGTCAACGCATCCTCGGAATCTTGGCTGCCAAGATATGGTCGGCCTTCGTAGTCAGGCTGAGTCTGTCGAGTGTAGCGGTCCCTGTTAGCCTTGAAAGCCAATATTGGGCTATCAGGTTCTATAATTATCCTGGTACGAAAATCTGACGCAACCTTATCCGACCAATCTACAACCTTCATGAGTAATTCAATCGTATCATAATCTATCTCGGGTTGGTTGCACAAGAGATAGGCTATCTTATATCTTCATCCAGATCAAACTAAACAAAACCGAGTTTTGTTCAATCCCATAGGATTGCACAAGGTCAGCTTTGTTTCGCCTATTGCGGCAAATTGGCCGAAATTCTCTGAACGGCTGTGGTCAAGACAAAAGCTCCGCTACGAAAACGGAGCCTTTCTGCCAGCCCGTGCCTTACCTCGCCTTACCTTGAATGCCGCCGGCCTTTCGTTTCAAGGCTTTGGCATGGAAGGCAACCCTATATAGCAGGGCCCAAATCCCGTCGCCTCAGCGACACCCGTTCGCCAGGCCCGGGCGGCGAGCTAAATTGCCTGAAACTGCTGGCAAATTCCAAGCATCTATCATTATAGCATGGAAGAACCGATTGTATAGTAATGAAAGACGATTCGACTACAATGCCGGGCGCCTGTTGGGCTCTTCACCTAAAAGGTACAGCGATAGTTACATAGAGAGGCGCATTAGAACAAAAGCCGAGATTCCCGTTTTGGCGGAAGATATCGTGGGGGCTCAGGGACAAGAATTGATTCGCGTTGCTCTTCGCTATGAGGCTCCTGCATTCCCACCCAATCGTATGTCACGGCGCCAATGACGAGAAATGTCCCGCTCACCACTATCGTTACGCCTTCGGTTTCTTCTGCCTCATCGTGGATAACGACATGCGGCGAGTCCCATATCTGTCCTTCAGCCCAAACGACGTAACCATCTATATATGCACAAGCAAGAATCCGCGTGCCTTTGGGTTCAGTCAAACATACTCGCGTCGGTAAAGGCTCTACAGTATAGCCATGATCGTCTGCGAATTGGAAGCCATCTTGGGAAAATGTGACTGTTAGCGGAGTCGGCGTATTTTGCAGTACCAGACCGACCAATAGAACAATGCTAGTGAGACATGATAATACAACTCGATACTGGACCTTCGTATTTCTATTATACTGCTTTTGTCGCTCGCTTGCAAATTGCCTGGTCGACTTACGGAACTTATAGACTTCCGCAGAGGTTGGCCTCAACAAACCGACTGTTCGGGGAAGAATGGGCTTAACATTGCCAAGCTTTGTTCAATCCGCTAAGATTGCACAAAGTAGCGAATTGTTGGGTCACTTCTCGCTACTTGGTGCAGCACTGAAATCGGGATTGTGGGGACACAATGAAATAGAACTTTTGCCGTTCAGGGTGCGTGTTTAATGCGGCGATCATGAGTTGGTACGGCTATTCAGTGCCCGTCGAAGATATTGGCCCAATGGACTCAATTTGCCTTTCTGGAGATTGGTGAGAGAAGCCTGATTTATTAAACGGTTGTATTCGGCGGTAGTAAGATTATGGGACGTGCTACGTAATCGAGGTATGACAAGAGGTTGCGGGTCCAGAAGAACGAGACAAAATCCATACTGGTCGCATCAGCAAGGTTTATAATGTCTTGAATGAAACGCTCATCCAGAGGATACCAGAAACTGTAGACATCTCGGTTCATGATTTTCTCTGTGTCGCCTAGAAAGTTGCTCAGTTCCGCTGGCGTGGCTTTCCACAACCATGACTCACTCACGGTAACACGCTTTCCTGCGGCGCGAGCTTCTACCGCATAGTTCAAGGCACGGTCAAGATAGATGGCATTAGTATTCATCGGGTAAATATGTAGGTCGATGTAATCAAGGCCAGGCATGTTAAAAAGCTCGTTAATGTAGCTTGGACTCTCCCATGTGCCCGTTCCGGCTCCGACTAATAACCCGCCGGAGCGGTCAATGTTTTGTAGTGTAGAACCAATGAAATCACTCCATATCGCGGGGGTTATCGTAAGTTTAGTCAAAGCCTCCTCAGTTTGAGGCTCGTTGGCGAGAGTGAGATAATCAGGTTTGATTTCCTCTGCAATGAGCAGGAGTTGGTCCTCGAGGCCCTGGAGGAAGGTTTCGGTCGTATAATTCGACCAGTCAACCTCGACTGGAGAATACGGAGTGCCGGCAAAGATTGCCCCGCACTCTACAAGCACTTTCAGGCTGCGCTGATGACATTCAACCATTATGTTCTTGAAGAATTGCAAGTATTCGGAAGAACGGGGAAAGTCTGGTTTGAGCAAAGGGAATTTGATGGCCAGCACCACACCTTTGACACCCATTGCTTGGAGACTGTCAAGTAACATACGGTTATAGCTCATCATGTTTGCGCTGAGAAGCCCTTCACCGATATTGCCATTAGCATAGGCCGCCTCGGTAGCTATAATTGTCTGCCCCAGGCTGTGGTTCCAGGTCTCGTTGAGAGTTACTTCGAAATGAGCCATCTCAGCCTTAAGCTCGTCGTAAATCGCTTGATATTGTCCCGGGATGGGCGGTGCCGACTCTGGGGTAGTGACAAAGTTGGCTGTTATGGAATAGTCATCGTTCATGGTGATGGTGGTCGAAGCGGAGTTAACATTGGCAACCGTACTCACATCACCAGTCCAGTTGATAAAGTGGTAGCCTTCGTTGGCTTCTCCTACCAGGTCGACCACCATTCCCTCGCCATAGGTAGAAGTCCCTTCGCCGGGGAGGGTTACCCGACCGCCGTCGGTGCTGGAGATGTTGAGGTTGTACTGACTGGGCGGAGCGGCGCAGCCCACCAACCCTACAATTAAGACTACAGTAATCATAAAGGTGCCAAGTGTTTTCATAGATACGACCCTTGAAGTATTATTGTATCACTGGTGAAGAAACTATCAATAGGTTGCGGTATCCAAAACATACTATGGAGTTGGGAAGTCATTAAGCGCTATTTTGTGCCATGCCACCGGGGCCTGAGCCAACAAGCTGAGTTTTTCTTGCCGGGAGCTTCATTCGATAAATCAATTATTGTATACTTGCAGTAGGACAAAAGAAGAGGAGGGTTGCATCATGCCGTTAGCCAAGCTTAATGGTGTTAGCATTAACTATCAGGTGGAGGGACAGGGTGAACCTCTGGTGATGATAATGGGATTTACTGCCAGCCGGAGTGGCTGGATGCGCCAGATACGTTTCTTCAAGAAGTATTACCGGCTAATTACCTTTGATAATCGGGGAGTTGGCAAGTCAGACAAGCCGCCGGGCCCTTATTCTACCAGAATGATGGCCGACGATACACTAAGACTCATGGACCTTTTAGGGATTGAGAAAGCTCATATTATGGGCGCTTCCATGGGTGGTATGATTGCTCAGGAGCTGGCCATAAACTATCCGCAGAGGGTCATGAAGCTGATACTAGCATGCACCTATGGCAGTCAGGATGAAACGAGCGGAGATACTCTGGAACAAGCCAAATTCTTGCAACTAACCCCGGAGAAGAAAGTCAGTGCTATGGTTGGTTTGGCTTTTAACAAGCCACTTTACAGATTCATCTTTGGCCTTGTCGCCAGGGTTCAGACCAGGTTCGTGGGAACTTCAGGTACGGTAGGGATTGTCGGACAAAGCGAAGCTTGCCGGAAACACAATACGCTGGAGAGACTACAACTAATCACGGCTCCCACCCTCGTTATCGTGGGAACTGGAGACAGAATCATCAAGCCCGTTTCCTCCGAGGTGATAGCTGGCAAAATACCCAATGCTAAACTGGTTAGAGTCGAGGGTGGTTCCCATTCTTTTTCCTTTGAGATGAAAAACGTGTTCAACCGGGAAGTGCTGAATTTCCTGAAGAGTGATCCTCCAAGCGTTAATTGATTTGACGCATAGAGCGCTACGGTTCTACTTCGCCGCCTAAAGGACATGAGATCTCGCCTCATGATTCTTCTAAATGGAGTGGAACCGCACAATAGTCAGAATCGTGTACTGGCAGCTCAGCGTTTGACCGACGGTGCCAGAAAATGCAATTGTGAGCGATCATTGACTTTAGTAAAGGTACATCTTATTCTTCTCTAAAGGGCTCGAGGTGTATTGACAGCAAAAACCTGACGGTGGCAGACTTAATGCTTGGAACTTGTAATAATTAATGAAGAACATAGCCATTACAGGCATCTCAGGATATATTGGTACTAGGCTCCTGTCCCAGCTTGACACTATCGATAGTATTCAGAAGATCATTGGAATTGATATTAGGCAGCCACCATTCAGACCCCCAAAACTTAAATTCTACCTTCAGGACGTACTCAAGCCGTTTAGTGACCTTTTCATTGAGAACGAAGTCGACACTGCTATACATTTGGCATTCGTATTAAAGCCCACTCGCGAAAGGACATCAGTTCAGAAAATCGATGTCGAAGGTACAATAAACTTCGTACGAGCATGCCGACAAGCCAAAGTTGGGCATGCCCTGTATCTGAGCAGTCACACCGTCTACGGCGCACATCATGATAACCCAATTCCAGTTACCGAGGACTCACCACTGCGACCATTACCTAGTTTCCAGTACTCGTGGGATAAAGCTCAAGCTGAACAAATCATCCGTGATTTTGCTCAATCTCAACGTGATGTCACTATCACCATCTTGCGCTGCTGTCCGGTAATCGGACCACACGCAGCTGGTTCTGTGCCCGTCCTCATGTTCAAGCCACCCGTAATGATTGGTGTGGCAGGTTTCGATCCCAGAATGCAATTTGTCCATGAATATGATCTGATACAAGTGATTGAAACCTTCCTAAATCAAAAGAAGGGGGGCATCTTCAATGTGGCTGGCGAAGGAGATCTCAGATATAGTGAAGTCGCTAAACTAGCAAGGAAAAAACTGCTGAGGCTGCCCGATAGTTTGATTAAGCCTTTGATACATATATCTTGGGCGCTGCATTTGCAGAACGATTCCCCGTATAGTGGCCTTGAGTTCATAAAGTACCCACCCGTAGTAAGCACAGGGAAACTACTGAAGGAGATAGGGTTCAGGTTTCAGTACTCCACTGAGGAGGCATTATCATCCTTCGTATCCACTCTAGGGAATCGATGAGACTTACTGAACAAAACGCCAGTTTGTTATCTGACGCTAGAAAGCTATCAAATTGCCCACCTTGTTACAAAGACTGTAAATGGCATTGTGGGGACGCAATGACATAGAAATTCTGCCATTCAGGGTGCGTGTTTAATGTGTCATGCTCACAATACGTTGGAAACTATGCTTGGGCCTAAGAGTAAGCTGGTGGGCGGGGGAAGGGTGGGCGTTGACCGGCAGCGTACTGGCGAAGCCCTTCTAACATCTCAGGGTTGGCCAAAGTGCTCTGATGAATCTTCACCTCCAACCTGATTCCCTCCGATAGCGGCAGTGACAAGCCTCCATAAGTGGCTCGCCGGTCGTTTTTCAGGCAGATTCGGGGGTATTTTGATATGGCCTCAGCTAATTCCAAAGCCCGTGGCAGAGCCTGTCCCTCCGGAACGACCTCTTGTACCAGTCCTTTGCGGAACGCATGGTCAGCGTCGATTACAACGCCCGTCTCTATGAGAGAAAGTGCGTTGCCCAGGCCGACGATTTTGGGGAGGCGCTGCGTGCCACCATCGATAAGTGGGACACCCCAGCGGCGGGCAGGGTCGCCAAAACTGGCGTTGCGAGAGGCAATGCGGAAATCGCACCAGCAGGCTAATTCCAGACCACCAGCTAAGCAGTAGCCATTGATGGCAGCTATGGTTGGTTTTTCCAGGTCGGTAATACGGCTGATGCCCATGGGCCCAGACTCATCAGCGCGGGACGCGCTATGAGGCTTTCAGCGTTCTTGAGGTCTGCTCCTGAACAGAAGGAAATGTCTCCGGTTCCAGTGAGGATAAGCACATCGAGGCCTCGAGCTTTGTGGAACGACTGGACGGCCTCGAAGAGCAGTTGTGCTGTTTCACCATCAATGCAGTTACGCACCTCCGGACGATTTATGGTTACTACAATCGAGCGGCCTTTGCATTCGGTTTCTACTTTAGCCACGATGCACCTCCGTTGATTTGAATATTACACGACTAGCAAGCTGACCTGCAATTCCTGCAGGCCTAACAGCAGCTAGTGCAATGTTTCCATCGTAACTTGGCGGGGAAAATGAGCCGACTATTGAACTAACTCACGAAAGGTGACCCAACAATTCGCTACTTTGGGCAGCATTAGAATCGGGTGATCAATCCTGGGGCATACTACCTGCCCAAGAATAGTTACTACTCACATCTTCTGCTTCTCAGAGCCTGTTTTGCCATAAGGTTGGGGGTCCCGCCTGGGCTACCCGGGACCCCCACAAAGAAAGGAGGTTGAAGAGTGAACACGATAGCAGAGGAAACCTCGCTACGGTGCGGTTATATACTACCATTACCGCTATGAACCCTCCGTGAAGTCTCCATGAACCCCAGATGAACTCTCTTCTCTCTGTAGGCTCGATACTGGTCAGCTGGCAAAAGGCTTTGGACGTTGCCAGGCGGATAAAGCCTCAGGCCTTCTCAATCTTCACTGACTTAGCAAGTGATATAATTGGGAGAGAGGAACCCAATAAATAGGAAGCAAGATGAGCTAAAATCATAATACGATAATGCAGGAGGCTTAAGATGATTGATCTGGTCAACAGGCGTTGTGGATATTGCGATGGTAGTGGACGAATAAATGTTGGCGAATCCGCGCCAAGTTACCAGCCATGCCCTGTATGCACAGGGTTTGGCAAAGTCCGTGTCCCCAGCAGCTATGGAACCTGTCCAATTTGTCATGGTAGTGGAAAAAAGAACATAGGGGAATTCGCTCCACGTTGGGTGCAGTGCAAAAATTGCCATGGAACAGGCTGGAGGGAACCACCTTCATCCTATAGGTGACAATAACGGGCTTAATTCTGGGGACATAATACCTGATTTATAGTGGGTCTAATTGGTATGGTGTCCCGGGAATCTGCTGGGGTTTATTCAAGAGTTTGAAAGGGGGTTAGAACCTCATTTTGAAACTGACAGGGTGATTTTACCAGTCATCTAGAGCATAATATTTCTGTTTACTTCCATGATCTATCCAACCACATCCCTTCAATATCTCCACTTTTCGCATCAACCGCAAAAGACCCTATCTTTCTAATAGCGCCCTTGGCAAAGCCACCAGAATGTCCATACTCAAAGCTTACTTTCCATTTTCCGTCAGTCTTTTGTGCGTATGTAAGCTGCAATTCGGAATAATCTGTAATACCCAATGTGTCTAGAACTTTCTGAGCTATTCTTGTTAATTCTCCTGCGTGTATAGTCATAGTGTCAAACTCACCCCCGGTGAAGACTTCATTGTCTATCTTACCACAAAATTAGTTTCTCGTATATATCTTTATTCCCGAGCATTCTAGTGACATGATACCTCATTTGTAGCAGCTCTAATTGGCATGGTTTCCCCGTAAGTCCGATGATTTGAGGCTAGTCCTGTAAAATGCTATTGTATTAGGTGGTTTCCTATCGGGGAAGTGTCGGAATTGGCAGACGAGCATGACTTAGGATCATGTGCTTTAAAAGGCGTGGGGGTTCGAGTCCCCCCTTCCCCACCAATCTAGTCACTTACAAACCAGGATAGACTAAGGAGTTGCCAGATGAAAGTCATAGGTATAGTCGGCAGTCCCAGAAAAAACGGCAACACAGAACTATTAACCAAGCATACGCTTAAAGCAATTTCTGAAGAAGGGCTGGATACCGAGCTTATTCGGTTAGCTGGCCTGGAGATAAAACCGTGCAGTGCCTGTATGGCATGCAAGAAACAGGAGATTTGCTCTATCGAGGATGACCTATTTCCAATATACCTCAGAATGAAAGAAGCCGAAGGTATTATTCTAGCCTCACCGGTGTATTATGGCTCTGCTACGGCGTTGATTAAGGGACTTATGGAGCGCGTTGGCTACATCGCACGTTGGAACGGTGAACCCTTCCACGGCAGGGTTGGTGGACCTTGGTAGTGGCACGACGTTCCGGTCAGAACTTCACAATCGCTCAACTTACCCTGTGGTTTCAGATTCTAGGGTTCTTTGTTCCTGGTTCCACGTACTGGAATATGGCTATCGGCCGAGAAAAAGGCGAAGTGGAACAGGATGAAGAAGGGCTCGAAACAGCCTGGAACTTCGGCAAGAATATGGCCTTTCTAATTAAGAAGTTGAGTACTTGACATAATCATACACTTAGCCAGCCTGTGTTGATAACATATCACCTGCTGGTACCAATCCCTTCTTCTCCAATAGAAGTTCGGGAACTATGCCCCCTTCCCCACCAACTTGGTTCCTAAATAGCTTCTCCCGTAAGCTATCCTCAGTTAACATTTCGTCAGATTGTGTAATGAGGTAACAGTTCAGGCTTTTGTGCAATTTCACCCACAGGTATCCTCTTCCCGAAAGTTGGCACAGATATAATAGGTACCGTTCATGGTGATGCTGGTTGAGGCGGCGTTGACATTGGCGACAGTACCCACATCGCCGGTCCACTTGCGAAACTGGTGTCCACTAGCTGGTGTTGCCACGAGGTTGACCACCGTCCCAGCATCATATGTGAAGCTCCCCTTTCCAGGGATGATTACCGAGCCACTAGGCCAGCTCAAGATGGTCAGCGTGTACTGGACAGGGGGATCTACCTCAAAGTTAGCCATTATGGAATACTCGCCATTCATGGTGATGCTGGTAGCGGCCCTGTGGACATTGCTAATGGTGCTCACACTGCCAGTCCAATCGACAAAATGATACCCCAGCATCTGGAGTCGCCACTAGGTCGACCACTGCTCCCTCGTCGTAGGTAGAAGTCCCCTCGCTAGGGGTGATGACCGAGCCTCCCTCGGCGCTGGAGATAGTCAGGCTGTACTCCAATATCTCTGGCACCTCCTGGCCTCCACAGCCTATAAGCCCCATGGTGAGGAATAACATGACCGCTAACGAGACAAAGACTATTCTATTCTTTACTTTCCTCTCCCCCTTTCAAATCCGCTGGCTGAATCACCCACCAGCCAAAGAGATGAATCCTAGTCTGAATTATACCACTTGCTAGCTCAATGAAGCTTAAGGATAACTTGAATCTTTGTCAGCCAATAGTGAGCTAGAGACACTAGCGTTGCTTACTTCTTGTGATAGGCTTCGTAATATCGCTTCTCAGCGTCAATCATCTCTTTGCGAGGCTTGTCAAGCTTGTGTTCTGCGTGCATAATCTCTTTATAGGAAGCGGCGTCAAAGATACGCGTCGGGGACGGAATCGGCTTACCGATTTCGAGCTGACCGACTGATTAAAATTGAAGAAGCAATTCCTTATACTTCTCGTGCTCTTCGAGGTATCTTACGACTAGCTTTCTGTATTGTTCTAACTCTTTCCTATCCATGCTACCTCCCCACTCAAATTATACCACCTGCTCGCTAAGTGAAGATTGAGGACAGCTTCAGGCTTTGTAGGGCAATTCTTGAGATTGATAATTCGTTTATTAGTGATACAATAGCACTTCAAGGCTCATATAAGGATGGTGTCAACTGTGTGCGTCAGAGAATTGCCATAATTATCATCTTGTTCAGTCCAGTACGTGTAGACATCTGAACGAGGCTCTTTTTTCCTGCGGTGGTGAAATCAGCTCTTCCTTTGACAAGCCGAGGTCATTGCGAACCATAGCCGAGGCAATCCTTTTACCTTTGGCGAGGGAGGGATAAAGGCATGCCCAGTTTTTATCGAAGGATAAGGATAAATTCGAAAGAGTGAACAAGGGAGGTGGCAATGAAAAATAAAAGAATGCTCTTACCAGCTCTGCTGTCTATCGCTCTGGTCTTCAGCCTGGTTGTTCCGGCTGCGGCAGCGAGAGCTTCAGCAACCGTGCATTTGCCAGATGACCATTCTATTATTCACTGGACAGTAAATAGCTCGAGGTTTGCTTCGGCAATGGCCCTGAATACGCCTGAAGGGCAGGCAACGCCCATGGTGGCCGCAGGCGGCTATCACAGGGTAGGGCTTAGGGACAACGGTACCGTGGTCACCGTGGGAGAAAACGGCTCCGGGCAGTGCGATGTTGATGGCTGGAGGGACATCACCCAGGTCGCCGCAGGTGGCTATCACACGGTAGGGCTCAAAGACAACGGCACTGTGCTCGCCGTGGGAGAAAACGGCTCCGGACAGTGCAATGTCGGCACCTGGACCGACATCGTCCAGATCACCGCAGGCGGCCATCACACGGCGGGGCGTGAATCCGACGGCACCGTGGTCGCCGTGGGAGAGAACACCTATGGGCAGTGCAATGTCGGCAACTGGACGGATATCACCCAAGTCAGCGCAGGCGCCGCTCACACGGTGGGGCTTAAATCCGACAGCACCGTGGTCGCCGTGGGAGAGAACGGCTCCGAGCAATGCAACGTCGGTGGCTGGACGAGCGTCGTCCAGATCACCGCAGGTGGCGCTCATACTGTGGCGCTTAAGTCCGACGGTGCCGTGGTCGCCGTGGGAGAGAACACCTATGGACAGTGCAATGTCGGCAACTGGACGGATATCACCCAGGTCGCCGCAGGTGTGGCTCACACGGTGGCGCTCAAATCCGATGGCACCGCGGTCGCCGTGGGATACAACGGCTTCGGGCAGTGCAATGTCGGTAACTGGACGGATATCATCCAGGTCGCCGCAGGCTACCTGTACACTCTGGGGCTTAAGTCCGACGGCACCGTAGTCACCGTGGGAGAGAATAGCTATGGGCAGTGCAATGTGGGCAGTTGGAGGGATATCACCCAGGTCGCCGCAGGTACCGCTCACACGGTGGGACTTAAGGATGACAGTAGTCTGCTGGCCGTGGGAGAGAACGGCTCCGGACAGTGCAATGTCGGCACCTGGACCGACATCGTCCGGGTCGCCGCAGGCGGCTATCACACGGTTGGGCTTGAATCCGACAGCACCGTGGTCGCCGTGGGAGAGAACACCAATGGACAGTGCAATGTCGGTAACTGGACAGACATCATCCAGGTCGGCGCCGGCTACCTGTACACACTGGGGCTCAAGTTCGACGGTACCATAGTCGCCGCGGGAGAGAATACCTATGGACAGTGCAATGTCGGTAACTGGACGGATATCACCCAGGTCGCCGCAGGTGTCGCTCACACGGTGGCGCTCAAATCCGACGGCGCCGTGGTCGCCGTGGGAGAGAACACCTATGGACAGTGCAATGTCGGTAACTGGACGGATATCATCCAGGTCGCCGCAGGTGTCGCTCACACGGTGGCGCTCAAATCCGATGGCACCGTGGCCGCCGTGGGATACAACGGCTTTGGACAGTGCAATGTGGGCAACTGGACGGATATCATCCAGGTCGCCGCAGGCTATCTGTACACGCTGGGCCTTAAGTCCGACGGCACCGTAGTCACCGTGGGAGAGAATAGCTATGGGCAGTGCAATGTGGGCAACTGGACGGGTATCACCCAGGTCGCCGCAGGTACCGCTCACACGGTGGGGCTTAAGGACGACGGCACCGTAGTCGCCGCAGGCCTTGAGAGTGAACTTGCCAAATGGGATCTGGGGGTTATCGAGGAGAAACCACTAACCAATTGCCTCTTGATTGGCGGGATTGTGGCAGCGGTGGTAATAGCGGGACTGGTGATTTTCTTCGTGCGTAGACGAAAAAGGCACACTGCCTAAATCAAAGGACGCTGAATTGCGCTTTTCTCCATACCTCCACTCTTACGGGCAAGGGCACGGGGGAGAATTATGGGGGGATTCATCATCAGCCGGACCCTTTCCCTTCAAGGGAGAGAGTCTTATACGAAATTATGAGTTGCAAGGCTGTCTTGCGCACATACAGATATGGGACAAGTCCCCAGCTTTGTGGCTGGGGCAGTTACGGGCGCACTTGGAGGAGTCGCACTAGGCCTGGCACTAGAGCACTGAAAAAAAACTATGTTCCTGGCATTAAGCGGGATGGCATTGGTCGCTAGTACTCATCAAATTTTGTGCAACAGATTGCTTTTTGACGCATGGAACCTGCTCTAAGGTTGCCGATTAAAGCCGCTAGTACCGGCGTTGTTCTAGAAGCAACCATGGGCTACCTATAGAAAAGAGCAAACCAAAGGTCCCATTCCGGTAAGATGGATATTGTCAAGATGCTCTAACCTCTACAGTACTTCCCCTGTGGTAATCTTGTGGGGGGACCGGGTTTCGCAATTTGCGAATCCACTGAGCGCTGACTCCATCAAGACATACATGCCCCAACTTGAGGCAAGAGGTGTGACTATTTATTATCAGAGCTAGGGCCGTTGGGTCACAAGTATAGTATGCCTGGGAGTGAAATTCCACAGAAGCTTGCAACGTCACTCAGATGCCCACTGAGAGGCATCATTGCCCCTCTGCTCTATAGTACGTCTTGCACAGTACAAAAGGTCTATTGACGGTTCCCTAGATAGCCGTATAATTGTTTCCATTCAGCATTAACAACTATCGATTCAATGAAGTTCGGAACCTGGCAATAATATAGGCGGTGGCGATATGCCGATGCGTCGATTTACTGAGAAAAGGAGTGACATCTTAGCCCGGTAATGAAAGGGAGGTGAATATGCATAAAGCGGATTTTCGAAGGAAATGGGCACCATTAACATTATCCTTCTTACTTATATTCTCTTTGGCTGTCAGCATGGTGCCGCAAACCGTTCTTGCTGAGTCTGCCATTCCCTATCAGAAGGTTGTTACCGACCCAAGCGGACGTCAACTTATTCAAGCCATCTTTCCTTTACCACCACAAAAAACAGAAGAAGCCTCGGTCGATATGCGAGAAATGTATGGCGCTGGGCTAGCCAATACCCTATCAAACGTGCCAGCATTTGACTGGAGCTATGGCTGTGCTGCTACTTCAGCGGCGATGCTTTTTGGTTATTATGACCGCGTTGGTTATAGCAACATGTATACTGGCACAACAAACAGCGGTGTCTGTCCGCTGGACAACTCTGTCTGGGGTCATGCATATTGGCCTAGTGTTACTTGTGGTGAATGCCCTCTCAGCGCTACTCACAATGGCACTGACGGCAGGGTCATAAGAGGGCATGTTGATGACTACTGGGTAGACTATGGGCACAGCGGCCCTGACCCTTATGTTTCTAATAGGTGGGTGGAACATACGTCTGATTGCACCGGCGACTATATGGGCACCGACCAGGCAAAATACAATAATACTGATGGAAGCACGATGTTCTACTTCCGCCCCAATGGTGACCCCCTTTATGATTACACGGGTGATGAACCTACCTACCGTGACGGCTGCCACGGGATGAAATTGTTTGCCCAGTCCCGCGGCTATACGGTTGTGACCAATTTTAACCAACTAATACAAGGACAGGGGAGTGATCCGAACAAAGGCTTCACTTTCGCCGATTTCCAAGCTGAGATTGATGCCGGGCGTCCGGTACTTATCCTGGTCACAGGTCATGCCATGGTGGGATATGGCTACGACACCTCCACAAATACTATCTATATACACAATACCTGGGATTACTATGGCCATACAATGACCTGGGGCGGAACGTACAGTGGCATGCAGCATTTCGGGGTAACTGTCATACGACTGAACCCATCATCGTCCACCGACTCCGAGTAACTTGACCGCTACTGCCATCTCTTCTTCCCAGATTAATCTCAGCTGGCAGGACAACTCCAGCGACGAGACAGGCCTCGAGATAGAGAGGAAAACAGGCTCTGGCTCTTATGCCCAGATAGCCACCGTAGGTGCCAATGTTGCCAGTTACAGCGATACCTATCTTAGTGTCGGCACTACCTACTACTATCGGGTGAGGGCGTATAATGCTGCTGGCAATTCTGATTATTCCAACGAAGCCTCAGCAACAACTCCAGAGCCACCCCCACCATCAGCACCGACATTAAAGTCACCAGCTAGTGGTTCAACAGTACCTACCCTAACTCCCAGGTTGGAGTGGAACGCATCAAGCGGCGCTATTGACTATGGTCTGCAGCTAGCAACCACTTCCAGTTTCACTACTTTATTGGTTAACGAGACCGGGATAACTGACCTCTATTATGACATAGCGGCAGGGACTCTCAACTGGAATACCTACTACTACTGGCGTGTTAACGCCAGGAACAGCTACGGTACCTCAAGTTGGTCCAGCTACCGGTATTTTAAGACAGCAGTGGGACCACCGCCAAATGCCCCCTCTAACCTAGTAGCTACCCCCATATCCTCATCCCAGATCAACCTCACCTGGCAGGACAACTCCAGCGATGAGACAGGCTTTAAGATAGAGAGGAAGACAGGCTCCGGCTCCTATTCCCAGATAGCCACCGTAGGTGCCAATGTTGCCAGTTACAGTAATACCTATCTTAGTGCCGGCACTACCTACTACTATCGGGTTAGGGCATATAACGCTGCTGGCAATTCTGATTATTCCAACGAAGCCTCAGCAACAACTCTACCGCCGCCACCACCAGCGCCAACAGCACCGACATTAAAGTCACCAGCTAGTGGTTCGACAGTGCCTACCTTAACTCCGAGGTTGGAGTGGAACGCATCAAGCGGCGCTACTAACTATGGTCTGCAGGTAGCAACCACTTCCAGCTTCACTACTTTATTGGTTAACGAGACTGGGATAACCAACCTCTATTATGACATAGCGCCAGGGATTCTCAACTGGAACACCTACTACTACTGGCGTGTTAACGCCAGGAACAGCTACGGTACCTCAAGTTGGTCCAGCTATCGGTATTTTAAGACAGCAGTAGGACCACCGCCGAATGCCCCCTCTAACCTAGTAGCTACCCCCATATCCTCATCCCAGATCAACCTCAACTGGCAGGACAACTCCAGCGATGAGACCGGCTTTAAGATAGAGAGGAAGACAGGCTCTGGCTCTTATTCCCAGATAGCCACCGTAGGTGCTGGTGTTACCAGTTACAGTAATACCTATCTCAGTGCCGGCACTACCTACTACTATCGGGTTAGGGCATATAATGCTGCTGGCAATTCTGATTATTCCAACGAAGCCTCAGCAACAACTCTACCACCGCCACCGCCACCACCAACAGCACCGACATTAAAGTCACCAGCTAGTGGTTCGACGGTACCTACCTTAACTCCTAGGTTGGAGTGGAACGGATCAAGCGGCGCTGCTAACTATGGTCTGCAGGTAGCAACCACTTCCAGCTTCACTACTTTGTTGGTTGACCAGACCGGGATAACCGACCTCTATTATGATATAGCGCCAGGGACTCTCAACTGGAACACCTACTACTACTGGCGTGTTAACGCCAGGAACAGCTACGGTACCTCAAGCTGGTCCAGCTACCGGTATTTTAAGACAGCGGTAGGACCACCGCCGAATGCCCCCTCTAACCTAGAAGCTACCCCGATATCCTCATCCCAGATCAACCTCACCTGGCAGGACAACTCCAGCGATGAGACAGGCTTTAAGATAGAGAGAAAGACAGGCTCTGGCTCCTATTCCCAGATAGCCACCGTGGGTGCCGGCATTACCAGTTACAGTAATGCCTATCTTAGTGCAGGTACTACCTACTATTATCGGGTGAGGGCATACAAGGGGACTCTAAACTCCGATTACTGTGAAGAAGCCTCAGCAACGACCCTACCTCCGCCGCCATCGGTACCGACATTAAAGTCGCCAGCTAGTGGTTCGACGGTACCTACCTCAACTCCGAGATTGGAGTGGAATGCTTCGAGCGGAGCCGTCTCTTACGGGGTACAGGTATCGACTAGCTCCAGATTCACAAATTCACTAGTTAACGAGTCCGGGATAACCGACCTCTATTGTGATATAGCACCAGCAACACTCAACTGGAACACGACCTACTACTGGCGTGTCAATAGCAGGAACAGCCTCGACAGCACCTCAAGCTGGTCCAGCTACCGATACTTCAGGACACCAGCAGGACCCTGAGAGGCTGATTCGATTCTGGCTGTTCGACGGTTAGTACTAGTATTGGGGTCATTGGACTGGTCGCATTTGGGCGGATTGTTACTCCTGGCGTAACGGAATAGCGAAAAGTGCAGCGCATGGAAAAAGGGCAGGGAAGTGACTCGGATCATACGCTGAATCGGGCTAGTCGTTTCTGTATAACACCTGGTGGAGTACTGTGGTTACCACTATCATTTTCTACTGTGATTTACTATGATTGGCAATATGATTGACTGCTACGATTACCTAGGACTGCTACCATGATTTTTTGCTATGACCACTACATGAACCTTCACGATATACGCTTATGGCCTATCTGTATGTTGTGGAAGTTGCCGACTTCTTATTTCTATTGCGTCAAACTGGCATGACATGGGGCAACCTGTCCGCACACTTAAGCAAGTTAGAAGCGGCCGATTACGTGGTTATCGAAAAGGAGTTTCTAGGCAAAAAACCACACACCACTGTTCGACTTACCGATGAGGGGCGGAATGCTTCTGAAGAATATCGGGGAAACATCAAAAGGGTTCTCGATAATCTGCCCGCCAGACAGACCTATCGCATGTCTCTTTGACATGAGACAAGCAGCTGCAGCAAAGCCGGAGGCAGCCATTTCTTCTCGAATAGAAGTTTGAGAGCTGTCCCAAATGGCCCGTGAAGTAGCAAAAGTTGCCTCTCGTTAGCCATAAATTGCCTTACGGCTTATTGTCTTTTGCCGTCTGTAATGTTGATCGCGGCTCTTCTGCATCAGTTAGATTTCCTAAGCGGAATCATATCTATAACCTCTGACATTTCTCACAGTAATAGATGCTGCCGCCCATATAGGCTTCTTTTTTGATTCCAGTCCCAGAAACCGGGCACGGTTTATTCACCGTGTTTTTGCATAGTATGGTCTTATACCCGCCGGGATGGCCGAATAAATCCAATTCAGTATCTCTGCCTCCCTGGGCCGCCATCGCGGAGATAGTATTTTTTATGGAATCAAACAGGGCTTCCTTTTCTGTCTTGGTGAGCGTGTTTACCTTCTTCTTCGGGTGCATCTTCGCGTTGAACAAAATGTCCTGCAAAATGCCATTGCCGAGTCCGGGGATTCTCTGCTCGGTAGCCAATAAAGCTTTCAGACTTAATTTCTGAACCTCTTGCGCGGAGATCATGCGGTCAAAATAGACTTTGTCAAACGCCGAGGAGAACGGAGAAGGTTTTTCCTTTGCTAGTCTGTAATAGAGATTATCCAGTTCGCCCTCAAGGAAGACCCCTATTCCACCATACATTTGGATTGAGATGCTTATGGCAGAATGGTCGTCGAATTCAACTAGAAGCTGGTGTTTAGCTGGACGTGGTTCATTTTTGCGGTGAAATCTTATTCCTGCGCCTTCCCCTAACAAGATATTGGCATCTCCGGCCTTGATTTCCACCATGCCCCCATAGGCATTAGCTTTCTCAATGACCTTTCCTACAAGAAGGGCGGAATACTTTGGTGGTTCTCCGTAGTACCATGCTAACTTGTGAGGTGTCTGTGCTACTATCGCACTGGCGACCCGCTTTCCACGTGTGGTATCGTTAAGCTGACCCGCAATATTTAGAGCTTCCGGTAATTCAATCACAGAAACACCCTCGGTTCTAATATCAGTTGTACGACTTTCTGGCCTATATTAAATCAGCAACCTGCCTTTACCTCAGCAGGCTAGAATGACTAGCGGCAATGCCAGTATCAGATTTTCCTTATCAAAAAAAGAATTTGTGAACTGTGCAGTGGCAGGTCTTACTTGCCAAACAACTTTGCAGGCCGGGCTTGTATTTGGCAGAGATTCCCAGCTAAAATCAAACCGAATCCACGAGATGTCCGATTTTCTAAAGTGAAGGCCAGTTAGGCTTATGCCAAACAATGTATCGTTCGCGCTTTTGTTGGCTCTGTTGGCAGGGCTAGCTACTGGGATAGGGAGTATAATTGCATATTTCATACGTAATCCCAAAGACTGGCAATTATCGCTAATTCTGGGGTTTTCCGCTGGCGTGATGGTGTACATCTCATTTGCTGAATTACTTTACGCCGCTATTGATAAGGTTGGCTTTGTCACCGCCAATTTGGGATTCTTCGTTGGCATCGCCTTCATTGCGATAGTCGATATTTTGGTTCCCCATGAGTACAAGCAAGAACGGGTTGAGAACTCACGCTCTTCATCTGGTGGACGAAACAAAACGGGACAAGGAAGCGATGTACAACCAACCGCCTCACTTACCGTTGAACAACGGTCGAACCTTAGGCGGGCTGGTATTCTGATTGCTTTAGGCATCGCCATACATAATTTCCCCGAGGGACTCGCTGTCTTTAGTAGCGCGGTCACAGGGGACCGGACTTTCGGCATCCTAGTAGCTATCGCTATTGCTCTCCACAATATCCCTGAGGGAATCAGCGTGTCAGTGCCTATTTCAGAAGCTACCGGCAATCGTCGGCGGGCTTTCGTTTACTCATTTTTGTCCGGACTAGCCGAACCAGTAGGTGCAATCATCGGCTATGGTATTCTCTTCGCTTTTCTGACACCCACCTTGGTGTATAGCCTACTAGCCTTTTCCGCCGGTATCATGGTCTATATAAGTCTGGATGAAATTTTGCCAACTGCGCAACTATACGGCAAGCAGCACTTCGTGATTCTGGGTGTTTTGGCAGGTATGCTTATCATGGCAATAAGCATATTCTTGCTGCGTTAGGTCAACCAGTAAACTTGGTTCCCAAATAACATCTCCCGTAGGTTATCCCTACTTAACATTTCGTTGCTGTGTCAGCTCTGTTTAACCTGCGCCTTACAAGGTGAATGGAGAGGAACACCGCAGCCATTATAGCCACTAAGCCGAGAACAATCCAGAAGGAATATTCAGGTCCCACATCTTTCAACCCGATCCTGGCCAGAGTCCCCAGGGCGATTAATGTTCCATCGTAGACAATCGAAGAGAATATGATAGCCAGCACCACCTGATAGTAAGGGACGCGCACTGTGCCAGCAGCCACCGATGATATCTGCATCAAACCCGGCGTCAATCTGGCAGCGACTATCACCGGTATGGTCCATTTACCTAGCCTGTTCTGAAATTGCTCAAAGTTACGCCGCAAGAATTTGGAGCGTTTACCGACCCAGTCTACAAATCTCGTGCCCAGCAGCCGACTTACCCAGTAAATAATGCCCGTTCCCAGTCAGTCTGCCACCCCATATCATCAGAATGATAAGAAGCACCGGCCATGACAACGCGCCTGTTTTGTAGGTAGTGAAGAACAGAATAGTATCCAGTACGAAAGGAAAGGGGATACCAATGTCGCATGATACGGTTATGAAGAATATGGCTGCCAGTCCCGCGGGATTATCAACGCTTATGGAAGAAGCCAGTGTAGCAAGTGCTCCGTTTATCCAGTCAATCATAGTACGATTCGGGCTATTGTTGCATAAAATATAGAGAGGGACAATGCCTAACTCTGATGTAATTAGATTGCCTGGCCAGGCCATAGCTTCACGTTTAGGACGTGCCGAGCTCCCTATAGTAAAATATGGTTGCATGGACTCATACTGGTATGACACTTACGGAGAGAGCTAATGCCAAAAGCGGTGCCGCCCCGGTATGTCCTGATATTCTGGCCTGTGGCCGACAGACTTCTGAGGGTAATCGAGCATATCAGCCCACTGAAAGCCGATAATAACGGCATCATTCGCTTCAGCCTTCGCCACTACAAAGGCGTCACCAGAGTGCTAAATGACGGCTCTGAAGTGAAAGCCGGAGACACAATCATGGAGCTTCATTTGAACAACGAATGGTTTAAGAGAAGGCGTAAGCTGAACCTGAGCGCCTCTCAATCGCCCCGGGAATTCCTTGGTTGCTTGGCGCGAGACCTGCACTTTCTAGCCGAGCAAGTGGCCAGCGGGACGTTTGGCAATGTTACAGCGCTCCATGGCAACACCATTCTGCATGTAGCCGCCAGACGACTGGGATTTCAGGTTGATGAACTGCCCGAGTAGCTTGTGGAAGAAGGGAGCCCGCTTCTACATGGCCGGGTTAATGCAAGTCTATCATCTGCGGGGAGACGACGTGTCTGGACTCAGAGAAAAGCCCTGGGAGCTAAAAGAAGTCTGGCTTTCCAGGGCGGCGCTTCTGAGCAAGTATGGGCCAAAACATGAGTGAGTCCGCTTGGATGTCCAAACCGCCTTGCTAGGCGGAAAGCTCTCTCTGTGACTCGAGAAGCTCTGGTATAGTGACAAATTCAAACCTTCTCTCTATGAGGGTCTCAATGACAAAGGGCAGAGCTTGGAGCATGTGGCTGCGATCATAGTTTAGCCTCGTATCACGGCCATCATGTAGGACGATTACGCCTCCAGGTCTTGCCCGCCCAAGAATAGCCAGTACAATCTCCTCGCCGGACTTCTCTGCATTCCAGTCACTGGTCATGTTGTCCCAGGTAACTGCGGTGTAGCCGAGGTTGCGAACAGCTCGCATAAGCCAGGGAGTACGAAAGCCGTGAGGAGGACGGAAAAGCGTGGGCTCAAGTCCGGTGCACTCATAGATTGCCTGATGAGCCATCTTAATGTCACGAGCCACCGTCTTTCCCCGTCTCAGGCATAGCGACTTGAGGTGATGGTAGGAGTGATTACCAATCGCATTTCCGGCAGTCACTATCCGCCGGCATGTCTCAGGATAACGCCGGGCATTTTGTCCAATGATGAAGAAGGTCGCTCTTATTCCATATTGCTCCAGTATGTTGAGAACTTGAGAGGTGTAAGGCTCGTTTGGGCCATCGTCAAAGGTCAGTGCGATCCGAAGACGGTTGCGGTCGCCGTTAGACAATACCTTGCCATAAAACCGGGAGCGAGGATTGACACCGTGGTAGGCAAACAGAGTACTTACAACACCGATATCAAAAACGTAAATGAATCTTCCTATTGCCTCGAACGCAGGGCTGATATTCAGCCAGAGTAACCCAAAGAAAAGGGCAACATACACCCAGGATGCTCTAACTCTCTGCCAGGAGAAACTGGCAACGACTGTTTGCCAGGCCTTGGACGGCCAGTTTTCCAGCTTTTCGGGAATTGGCGTATGCCAGAAAAGGACCGTGAAGTAGTCCACCGTCCAGTTCCAGTATTGATTTACTATGCCTATCCTCTTCAAGCGACGGGCCGAAGTGAGGACAAAGAGCCGGGGCATAATGCATCCCTTGCCAGCCTTTTTCAATCTCAGGGAAAGCTCGTACTCCTCCCCATAAAATTTGATACTGGTATCAAATCCACCTACTTTCCAAAATGCTGAGCGTCGCACGGCGAAGTTACACCCCCATACAGCAGTGCCCTTCCTAAAAACCTTGCGGAAAAGCTGGTCTGTGATAATGCTGAAGAAATTACCAATGTAGGAGGTAATCTTGGTGAACTTGCCGGCATCGCAATAGGCGTAGGGTCCGCTTAGGGCCACTATCTCTGGCTCACAGAGAAAACGCCACACGATGGTGGAAAGCCAGTGGGTTGGCGCCTTAGTATCGGCATCAATGAAGGCGATGATTTTTCCTTTGGCTACTTCGGCGCCTTTTTGTCGAGCGCAGGCCGGACTTCGCTTACTTTCGTAGACGACCTTGGCTCCCCAATCGCGAGCTATCTTGGCGGTATTGTCTGTGCTGGCATTATCAACTACGATGACTTCGTACTCACCGGCGTAGTCCTGGTTCTTTACAGACTCCAAGCACGAAAGCAGGTAATCTTCTTCGTTGTAAGCCGGTATGACCACCGATACGAAGGCTACCCCCTGGGGGCTGCTTATGTGTGCCTCCGCTATCTTATCCTCACCCATCACTCCTCAACTCTGGAGTACATCGTTATACGATATATTATATCATCTTTGTCAAGACCCACTACTAGCACATCTGCATAACATATGGCCACCAGGTAGATTGCGTCTTTCATCGTTCTGTATTGGCGGCAGCAAAAGTGAACTGCTTCGTAACCTTGACGGGACAGGCTAAATGAGGGTATCTTTTGGTTACCTATGACTATTCGATTTCAACCGGCTACCCGGCAGCAGGTCCTGTATGCGCCGTGGCAGAATCGAAAGAGACTTCACGCCGTAGGGAAGGATGTAGAGTGAGAAATTACATCCTGGCTATTGACCAGGGTACCACAGGGACAACAGCACTTATTGTTGACCGTGATGGCGTCATACGTGGACGTGGTTACGCTAAGATTCCCCAGTACTATCCCAAGCCAGGCTGGGTGGAGCATGACCCCTCGGAGATTTGGGCGCAGACTTTGCAGGCAATCAGCCAGGCCAAGCATGATGCCGGAATTCAGGATGCTGATATCGCCGCCATAGGCATCACCAACCAGCGGGAGACGACCATACTTGTAGATAGATTAACTGGAGAGCCCATAGGGCGAGCTATCGTGTGGCAGTGCCGGCGGACGGCAGACAGGTGCGATCAACTCAGGGCACAGGGGATGGCCGAAATCATCCAAGCCAGGACTGGCCTGGTAATTGATGCGTACTTCTCGGCAACAAAGATACAGTGGTTTTTGGAGAACTTGCCCGGGATACGGGAGCGAGCGGAGCGGGGTGAGATTCTATTCTGTAACGTGGACGGTTGGTTGCTCTGGAAACTCACCAACGGCAGAGTACATGCCACCGATTTCTCCAATGCGTCTCGCACCATGTTGTTCAATATCAATACCCTGGATTGGGATGACGAGCTCCTGCGACTTTTCGACATTCCGCGTTCTATGCTGCCAGATGTTTATCCCTCGATTAACATTTTTGGCTATACCGAGGATAAGATTCCTATTGCCGGGGTAGCCGGTGACCAGCAGGCGGCCTTGTTTGGCCAGGCATGCTATCAGCCCGGTATGACTAAGGTGACATATGGCACAGGTGCTTTTGTGCTTATGAACATAGGCAAGAAACCTGTCGTAGCCAAACACGGTCTGTTGACTACTGTGGCTTGCAGCCCCGATGGGAAGGCAGCGTACGCTTTGGAAGGCAGTGTATTTATTGCCGGGGCAGCTATCCAATGGCTGCAGGATTTAGGATTGATCAAGGAGGCAGGGGAGTCAGAGCAACTGGCAATGGCAATAAAGGATACCGGTGGTGTGTACCTGGTACCCGCTTTTGTTGGCCTGGGGGCACCTCACTGGGACATGTATGCGCGCGGTACGCTCGTCGGGCTGACTCGTGGTAGCGGCAAAGCCCAGGTTGTCAGAGCTGCTGTGGAATCAATCGCTTATCAGGTGACGGACGTTCTGGAAGCGATGGTGGCCAACTCGGGTCTTCGACTGGCGGAGGTACGGGTGGATGGTGGAGCTGCGACTAACAATTTCCTGGCACAGTTTCAGGCTGACATCGCCGGGGTAGAAGTATCTCGACCGAAAATGTTAGAGACGACGGCTCTAGGAGCAGCCTATCTCGCTGGCCTGGGGATAGGGTTTTGGAAATCCGGTCAGGAGATAGAAGCACTACGGGAAGTAGGCCAGCAGTTCACGCCACATATGGAAGCCACAGAACGCCAGGCGTTGCGCCGTGGTTGGGCAAGAGCATTAGAACGAGCCAAGGGTTGGCTCATAGTAGAGGAATAAATAACTTCTCAGAGTGATTTTGTTAATTGTGGATTTTGCGGGAAAGTCTGATGAAGGAAGTTAGCCGCTTACAAATCCGCAAATACTTGGGGGGCTATTTCCTTCACTATCCTTCGTATTTCCTCGGCGACAGCTCTAAACTCAGGAAGCGCTCGCTTGGATGTGCGCAGCTTGATGATATGGCGAATTTCGCGGAAATTCCAGGTGCAGATTATCTGGGTCTCACAGGCGTTGGGCAGGACGTAGCGAGCAATCTCAGCTTTTATCCCCTTGGCCAATAAGTCACCATAGGCTTGCCAGCAGGTCGTCATTACCTCTTCGAATTGCTTATGGGCAGATTTGTTGTCTTTAATTGGAGGCGGCTCGATATATCTGGGCTCGGTTTCTTTCACATATCGCTGGCTTCTCTGGCTGTAACTTGCCAATCTGTGCCTGACAAGCTCATGGGTCAGGACGCGGCTGGCACGGATGTAGAAGGTAGCGCAAGCATGTTCCACCATTGACTCATGCCCGATCTCCAGCCACTTCTGAATTCGGTCGGGTACCGTGCCTGTTTTATCCTGTGTGTCCCAACACAGCCTGCCTGCGGTCTCTATCAATTTTTCGGCATCAGGCGTGACGGCAAGTAACTTCACTTCTACGTCATACTTGTCGCTCATGAGCTATTCGCCAAAACACAAGCTAATTGTGGCGCCCCTGGAGGGATTCGGACCCTTGACCCGCTGCTTAGAAGGCAGATGGTTTGCCAGATGTTCCTCCAGCTTTGGGATCAAAAGGTCGCAAAGCTGGTCAAGCATCTGGGTATTAGTTAAAGCAGTTGCTCTTTGTTTCATTGTTCTGCCTCCTCAGTTCGCCCTTGTCGGGCGCCCGTCATTTCACGGGGTTCACAAGTGCTCCTTCATCTGGTATGTTTCTGAGTGGATTTGCGGGATGCAATACCTATTGTATCACGCTCACTCTGACGCTACCAGTAGCCTGTGCCGGGCGTTAGACTCGCCTCACAGTACGTGTGAACCCAGAAGGACATAAGACTGCCATCCTGGATAAAAGACAAGACTCTAGTGGTGAACTCTCTGCTAGCCTAACGACCGAGGATCGCGTGGGTTTTTGCATTGATGAAACCAAGATGGCCTCGCGATCTCGTCTTCTATGTTGTTTGGAGAGGTAACAAAACGATGGTTTATGTAGTTAGGTAACAAAATACGCTATTGTGTGATTCCAGACTCACACTTACCTGGTACCTCTGTCGCGCCAGCCTACCACCAGCAGACTCGCAGCAGCGATAACGACTGCAAACAGGGCAATCCAGGGTGCCAGAACAGCCAGCTTGTCTATGGGCGAAGCCTCCCAGCCCACAGTAAGAGGGGGCCCTGGGTTTTCCTGGCTCTGCTCATTCTCGAAGTTGAGAAATGGCCCATATTCGGGGTCACTGGCGCCTCCTGGCAGGGTCACGAAGTGCTCGTTAGGCACAGGGGAAACCTGATTCCAGCCGGATCTAACCACCTCGCTCACCCTGTATTCGCCGGTCCCAAGCCCGAAGCAGCAGTACTTGCCGTCGGCATCCGTAACGGTGCGCTGTACTTCATGCCATGGACTTGTCTTTTTCTCCAGGATGACTTCCCAGCCTGCCAGTGCCTCCCTAGTGCCCGCGCGATACACGAAGCCGCAGATGTACCAACCGTGAGCGAGAGTCATCGTGACGTCATCGTCGTCTGTGCAGCCCTTAGCATCGGTTACGGTTACAGTATAGGTCGTGGTGACACTAGGTGAAGCAGTTGGATTGGCAATACCGGCATTATTTAGGCCGGTAGTCGGAGTCCAGCTATAAGTATATGGTGCTGTGCCGCCCGAACCCGTTGGACTCCCTCCTATCACAACAGAACCTCCTTCGGTAATCTCTGTGTCTGCGCCGGCGTCCGCTGTGGGCCTTTTGTTGACCACCACGTCGGTGCTGACAGGGTCGCCGACACAACCACCATCGGTCACCGTTAGGGTGTAAGTGCCAGTCATAGCCATGGTGGCGTTGGGAATGGTCGGGTTCTGTGACCTGCCGCTAAAGCCGTTCGGCCCCGTCCAGCTGTAGCTCGTCATCCCACCAGGACCTCCAATCAAGACAATGGTGCTTCCTCCACAGATTGGCGAGTTAGAGGAGGCGCTGGCTGCAGGCTTGGTGTTGACCACCACTACTGTGCTGGCAGGATCGCTGGTGCAGCCACCATTGGTCACCCTCAGCTTATAAGTCCCCGCATTCAAAGTGGTGGCGTTGGGAATGGTCGGGTTCTGTGAGCTGCTGCTAAAACCATTCGGCCCCGTCCAGCCGTAGCTCGTCATCCCACTAGGACCTCCAATCAAGACAATGGTGCTGCCTTTACAGATTGGTGAATTGCTTAAAGCAGTGGCTGTGGGCTTGGCATCAACCGTTATGTAGTTCTCCTTAGTATCGCTATCTGAGCCGCAGGCATTGCTCACGGTCAAGCTCACGGTGTAGATGCCAACGCTGGTGTAGGTGTGGGACGGGTTCTGAGTGTTGTAGTCCTCATTTCCACTGCCATCTACATCCCAGCTCCAACTCGTCGGGGGTCCTGTGGACAAATCTGTAAAGACCACAGTTAGGGGAGCACAGCCGCTTATTGGTGAGCCACTGAAGTCGGCTGTGGGACTGTGGTTCACCGTCAACGTGCCGTGGTCCTCACTCTTACAGCTACTCTCACACTCCACCAAACAGGTGTAGGCCCCGGCGTCTGCTGTGCTGGCATTCGGGATCAAATAGGTCCCAAAGTCCGCACCAGGAATTAGAGTGCCGCTTGAAGAGGTACCCTCATACCATTGGTAACTCTTTACCGTACAACCCGAAACGGTAGCAATTAAAGTTGCAGTCTCTCCTTCACATACTACGACATTTGCCACGTTTACCGTGGGTCTCGAAGTGTCTTCGGTGACGGAGGCGAAATCCTCGGCCTTACAGCCATTGCTACATTCCACCTCTACTTTATAGGTTCCGGGAGCAGTCACGCTTAATGTGCTGCCCGTCTCATCGCCAAGCGCCACGTCATCCTTGTACCACTGGTAGCTAGTTGCGGTGCAGGGGCTTCCCGTTGTATCTGCCGTCAATAGAATGAAGGTGGTGGCACAGGTGAGCTTCCCGCCATCAGGGGTGATGTTCACCTTGGGATTGGCGTACACGGTGACGGTCTTGGTTTCGTTATCTGAGCTGCAGGCATTGCTCACGATTAAAGTGACGTTGTAGCTCCCAGCAGCATTGTATGTTACAGGGGGAGGCATCTGCCCTGTGTGACTCGAAGGAGTGCCTCCGGGGAATGACCAGTTCCAGCTGGTGGGACTGCCTGTACACTGGTCGGTGAAGTTGACTATCACGGGAGCACAGCCACTGGTCGGTGTGGCATTAAAGGCTGCTAAGGGTGGTATACATACCGAGAGGCAATATGTTTCCTCTGGGCGGTCACAATTGGGCGTTTGGTCCAGATTGTTGTTTTGGTTATCCGTTGCCCACATGAGGCACAACGAGGAGGGATTTCCCAGCGCAGCCCAGCTCACGTACATGTCCACGAAGTTGCCGCCGGTGGCGGAGTTGTCAATCCGGTATCCAATGTCCGCGCCCATCACTTCCTGAGGTCCTCCAGTCCCACGCGTGCCAGTTCCGAGAACCCTTCGCCACCAAGAGCTATTGCCTGTGGGGCAGTCTGGGCGTTGTTTATGCTGTAGTTCGGGGGATTTGCGCTATCCCACCGAGCCATGAAGCCGGCGTTGTTTAAGTCATCCATGAGCGTCAGTTCGCCCAGCTGGGTCTCTGGTTGTATTCGGGTCGTTGCTGTTGTCCGTCAGGTCCTCCAGTATCAGCAGAAATTCCGCCTTTTCCACCGTAGTCCCGTGCACATAGGCAGCCGTCCCCGCAGTATCAAACCACCACTTGTAGCGAGCGTCGCCTTGAGGTTTTGTGGAGGGCCAGCCCGGTGAGTCGACAGTCTCCATGCGCAAGTAGAGATACTGAGAATCGGTAGCATAATAGAACGCATAACCGTCCCCATTAACATCTGCCACGTTCCGGTGCTCGTCGCAGCCACTCTCATTAGGGATCTGTGGATAGCCCTGTCCAAGTGGTCGGCCATCCACTGGGCCCTGCCACTGTTAGCGGGAGCATCGTGCCGTGCGAGCAAGCCGTCACGACCAGCATGAGGACGATGACTAGAGTAATGATCAGCCCTCTGATATTCATTCGCCTCATCCCACCGGCATCGGGGAAGCTGCCCTCTTTACGCTCTCCCCCGTGCTACTTCCAACGCGCTATTTCATGTTATGACAAGCTCTCTTCTTTCATCAACCAGTACCAGTTGGGAAGTACCGGCCCTAGCACCGAGGTAAGCAGGATACCAGAGTCTCTCTTGACCCCCTCGCTGCTGATTTGGCGCTTTCAGGCTGCTCAATTCTGCAATGCTTCGGACTCACATTGGCCCTCGCCAGGGATTCTTCACCTCCAGATTCCTGCACTTGCCATTTGACAAGCTCGAAGGCGGACCCCAACAGATTCCAAATCTCAAAATTCAAATGCTTGAAAGAGTCCAGTTCACATCTCCGTATCTCATAGGGCGGGTATCCTGGGAATTACGCAACCTTCCGACGTACACACCCGACAACCACCCTATCTTCATCTTGAACTACTATCTCTTAGAGCAACTCTTTTTTTTGCACAATCTCAGTCTGTAGAGACTGCTCTCATAAGTACCATTATAGCACTATCTACGAAATTGTCAATAGTTTGTGCAACGTCCGAGACATACTATGGAGTTGAGGAGTCACAAAACGCTATATTGTGCAATGAATCTGACTCAATCATGCTCTGAATCGTTGCAGCCTAGGTCCAATGTGAGAGTGGTGCAGAGGAACTGTGTATTGTAAAAGACTCACGAAAGCCGTAAGATTGGTGCAGGCTCCTTCTTTAATGAAGGCTATCCCTTCGAGAAATAAGGAGGAAGGAATGATTGGCCTGGTAAATGCCAAGGAAAGGATGTAGAAATGTCGGAAACTATCGGATTAAGACGGCGTATCGGGTTATTCGCTCTTTTTCTATTATGCGGATTGCTAATTTTTGTTGCAGGTGATTTCCTCAAGAATGAAACCCAGGTGATTTTTCGGATATGCATTACTGCCGCCTTCCTTCTGATTGCATTGTGGTTGCGAAGGAATAAACAAATGGGCAAGTATTTTCAGGTAGCCTTTGCGTTTTTCATCGTCTCTCTTGTGACGCTTCTGAATAGCTTGCTCCCATTTCCAGGTTTTAGTTCAGTCCCAACAGTCAGGGGTATCTTTTGCATCAGATTATGAGTACTTTGGTGATTGTTATTCCGATTGTCCTGCTAACCAGGTTTTCCGGCAACGACATGGGTTCGATTTATCTTCAAAAAGGAAGACTCCGACTAGGGCTCATCATAGGTCTAGGAACTTTTCTTTTCTGCGTGATATTGATATTGGCCTTTCCCGCCGGGCTCAAATAGCATCGATGTTCTTTTCCATCAGCGAAGACATAACCTATGAAAGGATACTTTCTTTAATGCCGATGTAGTGGTCTTTGTATTATTGAATGGAATCAAGGAGGAACTCTGGACAGGGGAGTATTTTTAAAAAGTTTGAAACCTTTCTTGGGGCTTGGCCTTCCAATATTCTAACAGCCTTTGTTTTTGCGGCAAGCCATGTCGGTGTCAGTTATACACCGGTTCTTTTTATATTTCTTGGCATGACGTTTGCACTTGGTTTGGCGTGGGGGTATGTTATGCAAAAGACTAACAGCATAATCGGTTCTGCTTTATTCCATGCAGCAATGGATATCACAATCGTATTGGGAGCATTTTCCTTTCTGTAGCGAGCTCTCAGTATTCCAAAGAGGATAATGTCTGTTTATTGGCTATAGCTGGATTGCACAAAAGTCAGAATTGTTGAATCGCAAGACAATGTATTGTGCAAGACTTTCGTTTCTTTGTTGATGGCTGCGTCAGTATATAATAAACTATTGTGTAACTGGCCCAGCAACGATGAATCCCTTTTTCTTTATCATACTTTTCGCGCTCATTATTGAGTATGCCATAGGAGTAGTTGCAGATCTGCTCAATCTCAAGTCTCTGAGGTCAGAACTGCCTCCCGATCTTGCAGGGGTTTATCAACCGGAGGATTACCGTAAGTCTCAGGAATATATTCGCACTAACACCCGTTTTGATTTCGTAACCAGTGCATTCAGCCTGGCTGTTCTGCTTTCTTTCTGGTTTGCTGGCGGCTTCAATTACTTTGACCAGATAGTCAGGTCCTGGGGCTTCGTGCCTATCCTGAATGGGTTGCTTTACATTGGCATCCTGCTGATGGGCTATAGTCTGATTATGCTGCCCTTCAGTATTTATGACACGTTTGTAATTGAGGAAAGATTCGGCTTTAATAAGACTACCCCGCGCACCTTTCTGATGGACAGGATCAAGGACCTGGTTCTGGCAGCCCTGCTTGGCGGCGCCTTGCTAAGCGGTATTCTGGCCTTATTTCAATATGTGGGCTACTATGCCTGGATCTACTGCTGGATTGCCTTCGTCGTATTTTCCCTGATTTTGGAGTATGTGGCTCCAACGTGGATCATGCCGCTCTTCAACAAGTTCAGCCCGCTGCAACCAGGGGAGTTGAGAGAGGCTATTCTCAACTATGCCCGCTCGGTTGATTTCCCCGTCAAGAACGTTTTCGTGATGGATGGCTCCAAGCGCTCCACCAAATCAAATGCCTTCTTTACCGGATTTGGCCGCAACAAGCGAATTGCCCTGTTTGACACCTTGATCGAAAGGCATACTGTGCCCGAACTGATAGCCGTGCTTGCCCACGAAATCGGTCATCACAAGAAGAGGCACATACTACAGGACACAATAATCAATATTCTTCACGCGGGAGTACTGTTTTTTCTGCTATCTATCTTCTTGGGCAGCCCCGGGCTCTACGAAGCATTCTACATGGAACAGCAGTCTATCTACAGCGGTATCTTGTTCTTCGGCTTGCTCTACACTCCACTGGAAATGGTGCTCTCGGTCGCAATGCAGGCGCTGTCGCGCAAGAACGAATATGAGGCTGATCGCTTCGCAGCCGAGACCATCCAGCATCCGCAGGAGCTGGTAGAGGCGTTAAAAAAACTCCATACAGGTAATCTCTCAAATCTTACACCCCATCCCTTTTACGTCTTTCTCAACTATTCTCATCCGCCCCTGCTCCAGCGCGTGCGTGCTATTCTCCGATATGAAGCGTGACTTCGAGGGCGAGAGGGGGATCTGTCACAGGCACATAGTCAACAATCTGGCTATTTGTTATGTATGCATAATCTTGCATTGTCGCCCTCCCCTCTATGGAAAATCGACTGTGACATCAGGCGATATTGTGAAATTACCACAGCACCTTTTCAATGATATAATTTTATGAAATGCACACAGGAACAAAGCCAAAGCTCTTTCTGTCTTTGGCGTTAATTTTAATTACCCCGGGGGTTATTTTCTGATTCACTACATTTTACGCAGCCAAGAGAATCCAACTGAAAGACCTTTGAAAGTGCTTTTTATTGGGAACAGCTATACGTATATGAATTCACTCCCGACAGCTTTCCAGGAAATCGCGGTTGATGCAGGTCATCCCCGTCCTATGGTTGAATTAGACGCACCGGATGGCTATACGTTTGCAGAACATCTGGCGAGTTCCATCACACGCTCGATGATTTCCAAGCAGACTTGGGATGTTGTTGTCATGCAGGAACAAAGTGAGATTCCGGCAATCGCCCAGTCCAAGCCGGAAGTCAACAAGTCATTTATCGAAAGCTTCGATGGCTTACACAAACTGGTGGAAGAATCAAGCCCCGAAGCTCAGGTAATCTTGTTTGAAACTTGGGCTCGAAACGCAGACTTATGGGCCAATCCCACCGCTGATCTGTTACTAGATGGCAAAAATCCCACCGATATGACTCGACGGCTAAAAGCTGGATACGATGAGGCAGCACAATCAGTGTTAACCCAGGGGGGATATCCCATTGAAATCGCAAGGGTCGGTGAACTCTGGGATATTAATTACCATTCTGACACTCCCATTAGATTACATGACTCCGACGGATCGCATCCGAATTTTGCTGGCTCTTATCTGGCAGCTTTGGACATTTACGCTACTATATATGGCCAAGTCCCAAAAGACCTGAGTTACTACGGAAGCTTGGCTAAAGAAGAAGCTAGTATTCTAATAGACTTAGTGAGGCGAAATTTTCCAGAAATTCACGAGCAATGATTCTCAGCTCATCATATTATACTTTAAACTGACTGATTAAACATTTCAGGCTAATGTGCAATTTCAACCTCGGGTATTCTCTGAACCTCTGTCTCGCCACTTCGTCGCCCAGACAGCCAGTGCCAGTGAAATTAGCACTAACAATCCTGCTACAGCGGCCTTCTCAACCGGAGAAGGCTTTTCCTCTCCTTCTCATTGCGGGGAGCGAGGTTCCTCGTTTACGCTCGGCAATAAGCTCCGTAATCCCGCCCGAGCGGGTGCCGGTGGAGATTGCCACGTACCTTTCAGGTGCTCGCAATGACGACATAACCGCAAAATCGCCCACAATGACGCGGGTGCGGGGGAAAGCTCAATTCAGCGTTCTTTGGTCTGAGCAACCCTCCTTCTACGCACGAAGAAAATCACCAGTCCCACTGCCGCCGCCGCTATGATGCCGCCAATTAGAGCCCAGTTGGCCCATGCTTCAAAATTAGCTGTTATGGAATAATTGCCGCGCATGGTAATGATGGTTGTGGCGGCGTCGACATTAGCGATGGTGTCTACATCACCGGTCCAGTTGACAAAGCGATAGCCCTTCTCAGGCTTGGCAACAACACGGACCACCATCCCGGCATTATAGGTGGACTCCCTCTTATTAGGGGTGGTTATGGAACCGCCAGAAGTGCCCGAGATAGTAAGGGCATACTTGACAACTCCCAGATTCCATTTGGCAAGCTCGATCTCAAGGCCTGCGGCCACCACAGTACCATCGGACTTGCGCCCCACTGTGTGATAGCTGCCTGCAGCGACCTGGGTAATGTCAGTCCAGCCGCTAACATTACACTGCCCCCAGGCGCTTTCTCCCACCGCGACCACGGTGCCATCGGCCTTGCGTCCCACGGTGTGACCGTAGCCTGCGGCGACCTGGATGATGTCCGTCCAGTTGCCGACATCGCACTGCCCATAGGAGTTGTCCCCCACGGCGATCACGGTGTGGTCAGCCTGCAGCCCCACCGTGTGACCGATGCCCGCGGCGATTTCGACGATGTCCGTCCAGTTGCCGACATCGCACTGCCCGGAGTCGTTATATCCCACGGCGACCATGGTGCCGTCGGACTTAAGCCCCACGGTGTGACCGTAGCTTGCGGCGACCTGGATGATGTCCGTCCAGTTGCCGACATCGCACTGCCCATAGGAGTTGTCCCCCACGGCAATCACGGCGTGGTCAGCCTGAAGTCCCACCGTGTGACCGATGCCTGCGGCGATTTCGACGATGTCCGTCCAGTTGCCGACATCGCACTGCCCGGAGTCGTTATATCCCACGGCGATCACGGTGTGGTCAGCCTGAAGCCCCACCGTGTGACCGATGCCTGCGGCGATTTCGACGATGTCCGTCCAGTTGCCGACATTGCACTGCCCATACGTGTTGTCTCCCACAGCGACCACGGTGCCATCAGACTTGAGCCCCACCGTGTGACCGTAGCCGGCGGCCATTTGGATCATGTCCGTCCAGTTAGCCGACATCGCACTGCCCGGAGCAGCTCAATCCCGCGGCGATCACGGTGCCGTCGGACTTAAGCCCCACGGTGTGATAGCCGCCTACTGCGACTTGGATGATGTCCGTCCAGTTGCCGACATGGCGTTGACCATAGGAGTTGTCCCCCACGGCGATCAGGGTGTGGTCAGCCTGAAGTCCTACCGTGTGACGCATGCCTGCGGTGACCTGGGTAATGTCCGTCCAATTGCCCACATCGCACTGCCCGGAGTCGTTTAATCCCATGGCAACCACGGTGCCATCGGACTTGAGCCCCACCGTGTGACCGTAGCCGGCGGCCATTTGGATGATGTCCGTCCAGTTGCCGACATCGCACTGCCCGGAGTCGTTATATCCCACGGCGATCACGGTGTGGTCAGCCTGAAGCCCCACCGTGTGACCGATGCCTGCGGCGATTTGGACGATGTCCGTCCAGTTCCCGACGTCGCACTGCCCGGAATCGTTTAATCCCGTGGCAAGCACGGTGCCGTCGGACTTAAGCCCCACGGTGTGACCGTAGCCGGCTGCGACCTGGATGATATCCGTCCAATTGCCCACATCGCACTGCCCGGAGTCGTTTAATCCCACCGCGATCACGGTGTGGTCAGCCTGAAGCCCCACCGTGTGGTGGCCGCCTGCTGCGACCTGGATGATGTCCGTCCAGTTGCCGACATCACACTGCCCGTAGTAGTTGTTTCCCACGGCGATCACAGTGCCATCGGCCTTAAGCCCCACGGTGTGAACGAAGCCTGCGGCCAGCATGGGCGTCACTTGCCCTTGAGGTGTATTCAGAGCCATTGCCGAAGCAAAGCTGGGGCTATCTATCGCCGAATGATTAATGGAATGGTCGTCTGGCAGAGGCAGGGGTGCTGAAGCTCCCACCACCAACGCAGGAAGAATTAGGCTGAAGACCAGAGCGATAGAGAGCAGAGCTGGTAAGAGCATTTTTCTATTTTTCATTGCTACCTCCTACTATCCGTCATCTGAAGACTGTAACACCTTTCCTGCGTATGAATGTTTGCCCTTGTGTATGAGTCTAGTTTTCCCAGAATCCTTAGTGCATAGTATGTTACCCACTCCACACTGTCAACTCTCCATCACCAACATGACCCCAACCAGTACAGGCGTCTGCTACATAGCTTAACAAGAGGATGTTTTGTTACGTCATTCCACAGGAAAGTAGAATGTGCAATGATTGACGCAAATGTCCATTGTGTGACAGAGATATTGGAATGTGACCAAAGACGTAAGGCAGAGAATCGATACTATCCTATAGTCTTTCTCATGATCGGACGTCTTTCTGACCTTCGCAAGACTTCTACGAACCCGGCTGCACGAAAGACAGGCACAACTCCAGTGTAGATTGACGAATCTGGTAGCTTGCTTCCAGACTCCACAGGATAGGCTTCAACAATCCGTGCTCCATGTCTGCCTGCCCAGTTGATAGCCGCTGTTAGCAGATCTCGCATTAGGCCCCTGCCCCTGAAATCTTTGGCAACATAAAAACAGGGAACCGACCAGACTTCCTCCTCATCAACCCTAGCCAATATCCTAGAACGGTCGAGAGTCGGATATGATCCTCTGGGTTCAACCGCACACCACCCGACTGGTTCACCATCTACATAGGCCAGAAGGCCTGGAACGATACCAGATTCTACTATTGCTTTGAACGCCATCCGATTGGGTTCACCATGCATCCTGCTGAACTCTGCTCTCGTTTGCCTCCACCACATGCACCAACACCCACCGGTCGCGCCGTGTTTCCCGAATAGCTTCTCCAGGTCTGTCCACCTTTCGGGATTCAAAGGGTGGAATCCATCGCATCCGGAGAATGACCTATCCATATCACACTTTCCCTCGATCTAGGAGTGATTCTTCCGTTTTCGTGTCAGCTTCATATCAGGCTTAGTCAGAATATCAAACACGGCCAGCTCTTCCTCAGTCAGGTTTTCTGCAATAGCTCTTTTCTCTTTAACAGAAGCCAATTCGCTGCACCCGTGTGAACCAGAGCGTACTCCCCTTGCAGTCTATCTCCGTGAAGCGTGAATGTTAACAGATCAGGCTCCGTTTGTTGGAGTTCATATTCACCACTGTCCCAGATTTCGACCTTGCCGGCGCCGTACAAACCTTCCCCGATGTCTCCTTCAAAATCTATGTAACTCACTGGATGATCATCTACCTGAACGGCCAATCTGCGAATACCGGACTCCGTAGGAGGACCTTTTGGCACGGCCCAACTCTTGAGTACGCCTTCCATTTCCAACCGGAAATCATAGTGTAGACGAGTTGCATGGTGTTTCTGGACCACAAATCTACTCATTTTGAATGTGGTTTGATTTTTCTCATTTCAGACGGCAGCCTATCATGCGGCGGCAAAAGCGAGGTAGAATACCGAGGTAAGTGCGCTTCACCGGCTCCTATTGTCTTCTCTTGTTTCCCAACAAGGTGACAGGTTGTGATATTTCGTCTCCCACCTTGTGGCTACATGAACCGTTCAAAACGGTCTTTCTTTGCCTTACATATGGGGCACACTTCAGGCGGTTGTTCCCTGGCACAAAGGTAGCCGCAAACCTTGCAGCGCCATACTGGCAGTGAAAGTCCGATTAGTCTCCCGCTCTTCTTCTGGGTTTCTTTTTTTCTCTCCGCTGGTGGCGGTCTCCGCTCCGGTATACTACCTGCCTTCTTTTCCCCTTTTCGCACAGCCTCGGAGACGTACAGGGCGCAGTAGCAAGCGTCATAATCATTTAGATCAGGATCTCTGTAATCACACGGACAGATAATATCCAGATCATCCTGTTTGTTTCCCGAAGCGAGACGGCACGGACAGGCCCAATAGCCATATCTCCGTTCATTTATGATCAGGCTCTTTACCAGCCCCTTTGTAAACTCCACATCGGGATTAAGATGATAGCCAGCAGCTTCGGCTTCCTTGTCCAGTCTCTCATACAGCCTATCAATTTCAGCTATAGTTACTTCCTGTTCATTCACTTCCCGAGTGCCTCCCTGATTTCGTCCTCCTTGTAGCCAACGATGCATTTCTCATTGTCTATAACAAGGGTGGGGAAATTGCAACTGGGGTTCCAGGCTGTCACCTCCTGAATCGCTTTTTCCCTTTCGTCACCATGAAGGTGGTCAACATACTCGTAGTCGTACTCTACTCCCAAATCATCCAGAAGCTTCTTAGTCTTCTGACACCAGCCACACGTACTGAGAGCGTATAGCATGATGTGACCGGACTTCTTGCCGGGGATGTGAACTACAGTCATCTGTCTGTACCTCCTCTTCGTGCTTAGGAATACTGAGTATTATATCCTTTACTACACCATTAATGAAAACGACTGGATCGAACAACATTCGTTCCTATCGCGAAACTGACTAATGAGGACCACATTTGCTGTTCGCCTTGACAAGATGAGCAATTTTTTGCCTAAGCTAGACGAAACGCCCTTCTGTTACGTCAAAGGCAACATTTCAGGCTTCTGTTGTAGAATAACGAAACCTAGTACTTTTGCTCAATCCAAAACCCTATTTACTTCCAGACAGTCGCTCAGTGAGATTGAAGGCTGGCTGCCATATTGTTTGATGCAAAGAGCACTGGTCTTCGGAGGCTGAGAGTCGAGTGGTGTTTCAATCGTGCGGAGATGGAATCCGACGGGTCGGCTCCACGAGTGGTTACATCTGACCACAACTGCCAACATTTACGGTAAGCGAGTAGTTAAGCGTTAAGGTTGGGAAGGGAGGCATCGAGCCTCCCCTCTCATTTTGTGTATTGCTTTCCCTTCAGGCTGCCATCGGGTAACCTCCGACCCGTGCGTGGGCTTTGAAACCGACCAAACCCGCCTTGGTATATGGCTCCGACACCCTCTGATTAAGGTCTGACGCTATATAAGTGGTGCGCCCAATATCTTTCCACCAGTACGTGCGAGAGCGTTACTTTATGTGCTTGGATCCTTAATGTGAGATTTCAAGCCAAACTGCCGGTTTGTCTCCAACAGTCCAACCGTCATGTCCCGGGGGAATCGCGCCCATATCGCCGGGGTTAAATTCCTCTTCTTTTCCGTCATCCATCCTTACATGAAGCCTGCCTGAAATGACATAAATAAGATGGCTTACTTGACAGCTTTCAGTCTTAGCAACAGGTTTCACGTCTTTCGACCATCGCCATCCAGGCTCTGCGGTGTCGCGTTGAAAAGTAAGATCTCCCATTTTAATGCCCTCAACCTTCACCCTCCCAATTCTTTGCGTTTGCTCCGGCTGATTTAGACTCTTTTTCTCGATAGTTGCCATGTTTTGCCTCCTTTACCTGAATCATTTTCACGGTCTCGGATTATTATATAACAATCATATCCAATGGATGCATAAATAATCATAAAATCGGAATGAAATGGGTCACAAAATTATGCCATTTCATACGGTCAGCCTTTCGTGGGGAAGCAGCTACTTAGGAGTGGAGTTAAGTTTGAGAGGAGAATAGCCATGGAGCCATTCTCTTCTCTTGTTCCATTATGCTGCTACTATGCGTGTTCTATTAGTGGAACGAGCGGCTCATTCGACGGCCTAACCAGGTACCCGCCCACTCTAGCATGAACTCTAAAACCGACCAGACCTGCTTCGGCGTACAACTACGAGCAGCTCAAAGTAGCGACGGTCGACGAATCCGTTCGCACCTAATAGTGCATGAAGCAAATAGGTCACAAAGTGCAATTGGACATTATTAAGGAACGTGATATGCTAAAAGCGAATCTATATCCACTAGTAGCTCAGATTTGTAGGTACCGTCGAGAAATGGAGGTGAAGATAATGTGTACTCCGACTATCTTGGGATACGCAGCGAGGGCACTGGGACAACCGCTTGAGCCGTTTACTTATGAGGCACCCAAACTTGGTGAGCATGATGTGCGGGTTTCTGTCACGCACTGTGGTCTTTGCTATACGGACATCCAGGGTATCGACAACTACTATGGAGTGGTCACCTATCCCTTTGTACCTGGTCATGAGATAGTCGGGTATGTGTCTGAAGTGGGCAAAGCTCCTTTCGGTCTGAAGGTAGGCGACCGTGTGGGCATTGGGTGGCAAGGGCGGTCCTGCGGTCAATGCGAGTGGTGCTCACGTGGTGAAGAGCAATTATGTCTTGACATCGTAAAATCAGGGACTTGGGTACCCTATGGTGGTTTTTCGTTTTCTGTTGTCGTGGATAGCCGCTTTGCATACCTGATACCTGACACCATGCCCTCCGAAGTAGCCTCCGTACTCATGTGCGCTGGTATTACTGTCTACTCCCCGCTCCGAGCACATGCCACACAACCTTCGCAGAAGATTGGCATCATTGGTGTGGGTGGTCTAGGCCATCTCGCTATCCAGTTTGCACATGCTCTTGGCTACAATGTAACGGTCATCTCTACCTCTGCAGCGAAGAAAGAAGAGGCACTTGCTTTTGGCGCCGACCACTTTATTGTTTCAGACGACCAGGAGACTTTGAGGCAGCACGAATTCGGTTTTGACTTGCTGCTATGCACTGCTCATGGAGATATCCACTGGGAACCACTACTGGAAATTCTGAAGAAAAAGGGTACACTGGTGCTAGCCGGCTTCCCAGAAGTATCACTCAATCCGACTGACCTTGTCGCTCACCAACTCTCAATTACTGGCTCCTTCCTCGGCAATAGGGCTACTATGAGGGAGATGCTCTCGTTCGCACAAGCTCATGGCATCAAGCCCTGGATTGAGTTGATGCCCATGTCAAAAGTAAACGAGGCAATTGAGAGGGTGAAGCGAAAGAAAGCCCGCTATCGAATTGTTTTGGTCAATGACTCGGTCGGCACATCTGGCTGAATTATAGTGATAGGAAGCTACCGTATAGCAGCCAGCATTCGCTGAAATGCCGGAATTAGGCCCTTCTTTTCAAACAAGAGTCTCAGGAACTGTCCCCCAGGGACCACTTTGCCAGCCTTCAATTGCCAGAACCCTTGGTGTCATCTGCACATTTAGCCAATTTGTTATCCTATGGATTATCGAGTCGACCGGTGGTCGCTGCGTGGAACAAGTAAATCAACTTGCAGTTTATCTCAATACCTTCCCAAACTTCGCCGGGAGATGTGGTTTGCACAGAAGACTTCGCTAGCCTGTTATCAAAAATCGCCTGGGGGAATACCTCTCGGAGTCCGAGAACAACTGTATCAAAGTTTGTGAAAGAGGACGCAGCTACCTTTGCTCCTAAGAACGAATAATTCATGCGGTGTTGAAGGATGTCTACACTAGGATCTGGTGATTTTCGTTCGTAGAGCCTGGCGAAAGACTCAGCCTGAATAGAGTGAGTTGTGGTTTTCTCATCAACCCTTCGCCATATTGGGATGCCGCCCATGAGCAATGTCCTGGGCAAACTAAACTTAGTCTTTTGCTTTGTAGTCTCTACCTCTACGGCAGTTTCTATCCTCCCCACAAGAACCAGGAAGACATTGTTTTCTGCCATCCTTTTCTCGCGACCGGCAATGTCTCGGAACAGAACTTCTTTTTCTCTGAATTCTAGGGTTTGCGCCTTAAACGTTTGCGGAAACCGACGAAGTTCAGAATCCCTACACGCAATTGCAACAAGACCCAGATTCCGCAGATTCCGGATTATGGATTCTGCCACTGGTATGCTGTCGTAGTGGGCAATGGCTTTGGGTACCTCACCGGCCAGAAGAAGACGTGTCTGGAAAGGGCTCTTGTTAATAATAGTTGCCACACTTCTTACGAGGTTTGCATCAAGGTTGGCTGGAGGATCCACTGCAATATGTATCACCTCGTGGCCAGTCATAAGCATTTCCAGTGTAGGTTAATAGCTTCTCCCGATAACGTACACCCTTATTATAAACCTCTCGTAGGCAACAATTCATCGAGAAGAGACCCAGCAATTCTGACCATTGTTCAATCATACTCTCCACTAATCATCGCAAAGCTACCGAGGAATACTCATTAGCAAAGCTTCGCTGATCTTCCGCCTTTTTGGAGATGTAGGACTGGCAATGTCTATGATGAGCTTTGGCGCCAATTGCGCACTTTCACAGCAAAAAACAGGTGGCCCGAGTAACCTCACTTTGCAGATCAGCCGGGCGGGACTTGACAATTTCAATAATGGGTGTATGATGTATTTTAGTAGTTTAAGTTTAGGTTATTACAAGCTTCTTAGGATTCTGGTAGATTCATATCAAGTATTGGATGACCCAGGCTCTAACTAAAATTTTGAGAAAGGAGGTCATCCAATGAGTTTTCAAGACAAATCGATCCAGTGTGGCGATTGTGGGACTGAGTTCAGCTTCACCGTTGGGGAACAAGAGTTCTTTCAATCCAAGGGCTATACTAATGAGCCCAAGCGCTGTCCCTCATGCCGACAGGTAAAGAAGACAGAGCGGAATGGAAATGGTGGCAACAGCTATGGGCTCCCACGCCAGATGTTCCCTGCCATATGCGCCGAGTGCGGCAAAGAGACCGAAGTACCTTTTGCGCCTACCAATGGCAGGCCGGTCTATTGTAGCGATTGCTACAGCAAAGTCAGACTGAGCAGATAACGGCGGTTTGACCACAGGACATACACGGGCCGGGGATACCTGGCCCGTGTATGTTTATAGAATGTGATGTCTTCGCAATTACGTTTACCTTCACCACTTCCAAACAGAAATGCTACACTAATACAGGCCTGACTGATGACACAAAAACGCTGACTCGGTCATAGGAGACTGAAGACACCAGAGTCTCAGTGACAGGTATGGACCATAAATAAGACCGGATAGAGGCAAGATTTCGTTAACATATATGAATTATCGCAGCGACATAAGAAATATAGCTATTATTGCCCACGTTGACCATGGTAAGACTACTCTGGTAGATGCCATGCTTAAGCAAAGCAAGGTCTTCCGGGATAACCAGGAAGTAGGCGAGTTGATAATGGACCAGAATGCCTTGGAGCGTGAAAAAGGCATTACCATTATGGCTAAGAATACCGCCGTGATTTACCGGGGAGTCAAGATTAATATCATCGATACCCCCGGGCATGCTGATTTCAGCGGTGAGGTGGAGCGCGTCATAAATATGGCTGACGGTTGCCTGCTTCTGGTGGATTCTATAGAAGGCCCCATGCCCCAGACCAAGTTTGTGCTTCGCCAGGCTCTGGCAAAGGGTCTAAAGCCCATTGTGGTTATCAATAAAATAGACAGACAAAATTCGCGAATAGCAGAGGTGCTTAAGCTTACCCAGGACCTATTCTTGGAATTAGCCACCAACGCTGACCAGCTTGACTTCCCGGTAGTATATGCCAGTGCCGCGGAAGGTACAGCCGTAAGCGAACTAGGTACTGAAGGCAGAGACATCACTCCTCTCTTCGAATGCATCTTGGAAGAAGTACCACCGCCGCAAATTGAAAGCGGGCCATTTCAAATGCTGGTTTCTAACCTGGACTATGACAGCCACAAAGGCAAAATAGCTATCGGTAGAATCTGGAGAGGCAAGGTTGCTGCCCACGACCCCGTAGTCTGTCTGAGTGCCGATGGGAGTCTAGGTCATTATGAGATTGGTGAAGTATTCACCTATCTTGGTCTCAAACGCCTGGAGGTAGCAGAGGCCGAGGCGGGTGACATAGTAGCTGTGACCGGCCTCGAAAAAGTCAGCATTGGAGATACCATTGCCAGCCCGGAGCAGCCTGAAGCTCTACCACGCATAGAAATTGGCGAACCAACGGTGGAGATGACCTTCGGCGTAAACACCTCACCGTTCGCCGGCCGCGAGGGGCGCTTCAGCACCACGCGCCAGTTACGGGAACGACTCTACAAGGAACTGGAAACTAATCTCAGCCTCAGGGTACAGGATACAGATAGCCCGGACACCTTCCTGGTAAAAGGGAGAGGAGAACTGCATCTGGCTATTCTGATTGAGACCATGCGCCGCGAGGGCTACGAATTTGAGGTCTCCAGGCCAGAAGCTATTACCAAAGTAGTTGACGGCAAACTTGTGGAACCCGTGGAGGCTCTTACTCTTGATACTAAAGAGGAATACATTGGAGTTTTAACCGAGATGCTGAGCAAGCGCCAGGCTCAGCTTACTGATATGCGCAACGATGGCCATGATAACATACGCCTGGAATTCCATATACCTACAAAAGGGCTCATTGGTTTCCGCAGTGCTTTTCTTACTGCCACCCGTGGTGAAGGCATCATGAATACCATTTTTCTTGGCTATGAAGCCTGGCGGGGAGCCATAGTCTCAACTCGCAGTGGCGTTCTGGTGGCATCGGAGCAGGGCACAGCTGTTACCTATGGCCTTAATAATGCCCAGGGGCGGGGACTCACCTTCATTGAACCTGGTACACTGGTCTATGAAGGTATGATAGTGGGGATGAATTCACGGCCACAGGACATAGCCATCAACGTGTGTAAAGAAAAGAAGAAGACCAATATGCGCTCGTCTACGTCCGACATTACCGTAAAGCTGACTCCTCCTGTGCAGATGAGCCTGGAGCAAGCTATTGATTTTATCAATAAGGATGAACTGGTTGAGGTGACTCCTGAGAATATCAGGCTGAGGAAGAAATTGCTCACCCAGGCACAACGGTTGAGGGACGTTGCCTCTGCCCGGCGAAGCATAAAGCAATAGACCATGTCTTATTGTTAAGATGCCTTAAGCTTCGAATTGATATCCTAATCCACGCGCTACCCAAAGCATCAGAAAGTGACCCAACAATTCTGACTATTGTGCAATTTGCCGAACTGCACGATGACTCAGAAGTCTCTTCAGAAAGTCGTTGAGATTTGAACGAGCGGGCCACTGTCACAAAGGAATTGGGAAAAACCTGCTGAACAGATATAGGAACGCCGGGATTGAGAATATGGAGAATATGAAACTGGCAACAACAAATTTGCTGGCTATTTTCTGATTCCCTCCGCACCGCTCAACCAAGATTGGTATTGCTGTAATGGGTGGTACAGCAGCCTGAAGCATAACAATCAGGGCAGTAGTAGAATTGGGGCGCAGCCAGAGTAATAGAGCGAGAAAAATGAGCGGGAAGACGACGTTCTTAATCGCGACAAACTTGACGACTTCCCGGATGTCCGACCTCCTGTTATTATCTGCTTTATACATGAGGTCGTTATAAATATTCCCACCCAGTATTAGCATGAAGAGCGGTGTTGCAATGGCTCCCACCATGGTAGCGATAGTGATCAAGAACCCAGGTATGTACTCGTTGGCGGAGACAAGGCCAATGACAAGCCCGACGACGGTGGCCACCAGCACTGGATTCACAATCCTGCGCCAGTTGAGCTTTTCCTTTTGGATGCGCTTGCCAAAAAACAAGGTATATGTACTAAATATTACCGAAGGATGAAATATCGTGAACAGGAAAAGCGGGACCAAATACTGATTATCACCACCGAAAAGGCCCACAATAATTAATACAGGAAAGAAAAGCCCGTTCTGGTAGAAGAGACCGATAGTAAACTCGCTCCGTATTTCCTTTTTCACAAGGAATGACGATAACAGCGAGAGTGCCAGTGCTACGATTGCGAAACCAAGCCACCAAACTGGCATTTGCCACCAGTCCGGATATTCTTGCGGCGAGAAATGAGATATGAGATTGGCGACCACGAGTAAAGGTAAGGCTATGTCAATGGCCAATGAGGATAGAAAAGTCAGCGTATCGGATGGTACACGTCTTCTACCGATAATCCAGAAGCCCAGTAGACCAATGCCGAGGAGCGCAAGCACCGCCTGCAAAGTGGTTAGGAAAACGCTCACGTTGTTCCCATTCTATATGTCGCAAAGCACGTTGAGAAGTTTAAATGACGGCCTTTACCGTGTTCTTTTTCCCCGTGGTGCTTTGAGACAAAAAGTGGCTGCGCCGCCGCAAACACTCAGATTGTGGCCTTTCGCTACTCGAACCGTTGAACACTAGCAAAGGTAGTTAATCAGTTCACAACCCATGCCACTCGACTAAATTATCTAATGGTTCGCGGGGTCGTGGAAATGTGTTGATCGGAGCCCTGAGGTCAGGATAGCCAATGGCTATTGATGTTACGATGGCCCTGTCTTTGGGGATGTTAAGCAACTCCCGAAATATTTCAGGCCATAAGACCGGTATACCCATAATACATGTACCCAGACCATAAGTGAGGGCAGCCAGGCAGATAGTTTGAGCAACCGCGCCGATACTCACTATGGAATTAGGGCCGCGGTCATCGGCACAGACAATTATTACGCTGGGGGCATCAAAGAAGCGCAGCATGTGCTCTCGGTGCTCAAGTTGCTTTGCTTCCAGATTTTTAGTGCCTGGAGGGTAGTAGATAGGGTCCTGCAGTGTTTTTAACAATTGCCGCCGTGGAGCCAGAAGCTTGGAATAGGGGCCTGTTCTGGGCAGGTCCGGCTTGGTGTTCATATAGTCATGGCCATCCCATGTTGTTGCTTTCTCTACAAGTCTGGCTGTTACCTTCGCTAACACTTCACCTGCCAAAACGTAAGAATACCAGGGTTGGACATTTCCTCCCGACGGCGCCCAGCGGCTAACATCCAGCAACTCCTGCAAGACCTTTTTGGGAACAGGGTCAGGCTTGAAAGCGCGAATACTTCTTCTGGTACGTATAGCTTCAATGACATCCATAATCTCCTCCTAATCGTATTTTAGTGTTTAGTCTAACACGAGAATCATGCTTGGTCTATCCTTGTTTCCACTTGCTTCACATTATCCGTTACTTGTTAGTCGCTAACTCATGGAGGGAACCCCCAAGCGGCTTCAATTGCACGATTTAGTGTTTCGTGTAGCGCCTAAGAGCGAGGAGGGCTCACGTCAATCGGGTGTAACCAGCCGTTTGACTGCTTACTGGGCACCCGTCATAATGAATTCTGCAGGGCTACTCGGAACCAGTTTCAGCACCTTGTTCACGCAAGTGCGATGGGCAAATGAAGAAGATTCTCATCATGATCGCGACGATTGGCATCCTTCTAGTAACGGGCTGTGGGGGCAGTGACAGCTACATTGAGACCCTACCCAACGAAGAGCCTGGTACAAACCCCTACACAACGATTGTGGAGGATTTTGACCTTCTGATGCCCTCTGGCAACAGAGTCTATGGAATGATACGACGGCCTGACCCGGCAGTCTATCCGAATCGATCCTTTGCCGCTGTGGTTATGATTCCGGGCGGTATTGGCCCTGGCAGGTTGGATGCACAGGGTACCGAGGCGAAGATGCTTGCTGAATCAGGAATGGTAGTAGTCTGTTTCAATGCCGAAGGTAGAGTCAGTAATCATCCTGAGGATATTGCATCAGAGGGGACTGAGGACTTTAATGGATTCCGTCATCAAGATGACCTCGCCGAGATTCTACAGTATGCTATGAGTCTGGACTACGTCATACCAGACAATGTTGGCGTCAGTACTAAGTCTTATGGCATCACTATGGCAGCGGGCTGTGCAGGTCGCTATCCCGAAATACCCATCAAGTATATTATAGACGGTGAAGGGCCCTCCAACAGCTTCGTTACCGCTCATGAACCCTGGGCACTGTACACCCCGCCTTCTCACCCGTACCATAATAGATACGAACAGGTGCACGAGCGATTTGGACACTATAGCATCTATCGTGACCCTTCTCCAGAAAACCAGGCCTTTTGGGCAGAACGGGAGGCGGACAAATTCATTGGCGAATTTCGAGGCAGATACTTGAGATTGCAGGCGGAGTGGGATCATGCGCAACCGCCGAGTGAGCCAGCGCAGATACCCATGTTTCATCAACCTCCCATGTGGTGGCAGTGCAAGCACGCCGCGGACATGGTCAATGCTGCCGTTACTGGAGGAGTACCCTGGGTACGCGTGAATCTGGCGGAGCAGCGCAATCCAATGAACACGAACCTATGATGCCGACAATCAGCCGGCGTACTTACCGGGAAAACTAGCTGACAAACCATGGGCCGTTCTTGCAGTTCTGGAGATGGCTAGAATGGACTAGCATTGGGGTGGCCGGGCTTCGTGCGCACTAATGGAGTGTCTTCATCCCCCACTTGCTTGAAATGCTATCCGACAACCGGTCATATAGTATCAGCCACAAAAGCGTATTTTGTTGCCTCTCGCGTAAGAATGAATCAGAATGGTCAATAATACACAGACAACTATTCCCAGACTATTCTGGTCACCGAGTAGGCCGGGATTTCGATTTGATTTGCCAAAGGGAGCGTATTAACCACCGGCACTGTGCTCGAGTAGTCAGCAGTGGGGTTCACCAAGGCGCTTTCGATCACGGTGGGGAGTCTGTCAGAGACAATGCTCGACAAAGAGACACTCTTGGTCTCGGAAGAGGCATTGTGGATTATCATGGTAGTCATATTTCCTTTTTGAAACTGAATTGCCTCGATGTCGTAATATCCTTCGTCAGCAGTCACACTGCTGTTAACCCATTTCGCACCATCCACCTTGAGCCGCTGGTAGGTCGCCCCACCGTTTGCAGCTTGATTAAACCATTTCAGGATAATTGCGGAACTGATTGGCATATAGCTCTGGCTCTGAGAGTCGTACCGGTAGAGGGACATCGGGCCGCCTGAGAAATTGAGCATATGGTACTCAGTCATTGTTACGGATGGATGTCGCAGGAAGGTCATGAGCATGCGGGTGGTGAGGTGTACATAAAGGCCGAAGATTGGGAACGTTTGGTTGGACGCGTCGGCACCTGCCCACGCATACCCGCTCCATTCCGTAATCCAGATTTCTTTGCCCGGCAGTTGCATCTCAATCGAACTGATGGCTTCATCAACTCCCTGGTCACAACGTGCCATTGTTGCTGAAAACACCATATCCATGTTATTGGGGAGCGTGTCTCTCAAGCCAGCGCCAGCAATACGGTCAACTTGCGGGTACAGGTGAATGGTCGCGGCATCAAACCAGGGCTCAGGCTGCAGGGCATCATCCCAGTTCTTAAGGGTGGCAGGGGGCACAAGATTGCCGCCGATATTCGTCGCATAGAATCGGCTCGCGGTAGCCTGCACGGCGACTTTTGTCCCTGTGACGAAGTAGGGTTGGAGAGCATCCCTGTACTCTTTCATGACCAGCATCGCAGTCGGCGCATCTGGCCATTTTTGAAGCACATTGGGGTCACCGAGCATTGCCAGGTAAAACTCGTTGCCCAACTCAAGATAACGGGGGAGGATGCCCTCGTTTCTCATCTTCTCGAACCACTCTGCCTGGTCGGCAACCGACGACGTCTCCAAATTGGGCACTAGGACGATTTCCGCACCGATTGTCTGGCTGAACTGATAGTATGGTTCAATGAAGATACCATCCGGGTGGAGCTGCTTGATTTGCTCTGCTACATCCGCATAGAACCGGTAGGTTGCCGAACTGTTAGCCTGTACGTTAAGCTCAAGTTGACCTGAGTGCCAGTTGTAATAATTGCCCACCATACCGCCGGGGAAGCGCACAAAAGCCGGTGCCATCTCCTGCGCGATTGCCACCTTAGCCGGGTTATCAATGAGGTGCTCATAGAGAGGCACCGCTTGGAGGCCGAGCAGACGCATGGGTAATTCTCTGGACTCGCCAATGGGCACCAATGTGGCACCCGGTGTTGTTGCCGAATCTCCACAGCCTGGGAATAGAAAGACGATGCAGATGATAAGAGCAAGCAGGACACCAACTCTACGTCTAGACATCTCATTGCTTCCGGCGACTCTGGCTCACAAACAGGAAGTCAAAATCATTCCCAACGCTATGGAGAACCCAGGTTTTCTTTTGCCCCTAGCCCTGTATTCGCCTTGCACTACCATGATACTATTATTGAATTGATTGTCAAAGGCTTGTACTGGCTGACCACATCGGCAACACTGGACTGCGGGTTTTAGCAAGCTCTTTTTCAATATATCCTATGGGAGTAACATAGGGAAGGGACTGGTGTGGGCGGTTGAAGTTATATTCGATGAGCCATTCGATTAGCCCGGGGATTGAGCTCTTCAGGGTCTAAAGATAGGTTAGAGTCGTAGAGCCATTCATATTCTAAGGTCTCATTAAACCTCTCTATCTCAGGGTTATCTTTCGGCGTTTTCACTCTGGAGAAGTACCTTTGTATGCCCAATTTAACGATAGCTCTTTCAAACTCCCAGGCAAACTCACTGCCATTATCTGTCTGCAAGTTTTCAATAGGCTGGTCCACAAGGTAGCGGAGGTGATAGAGAAAATCCGCTGCCGCCGGGAGCTCCTATTCTTGTACATCCGGGCATAGCCTAACTTGGTACCATGGTCTACGGCAGTAAGGATATATCTTTTTAGGTTATGCCAGTAGATAACGAAAGCAGTTGCTCTGGCCAGCTTGGTGGAGTCCCTGGAGGGATTCGAACCCTCGACCCGCTGCTTAGAAGGCAGCCGCTCTGTCCAGCTGAGCTACAGGGACAACCAAATCAAGTATAGCATGATAGGGTGGGAATGATAAGAATATAAGGGCGAGCTAGTCTTTGTGAGCCTGTGCTACATGCTTCTGCCAGCATTTCTCGTGTACATAAACGGCACATCTGGCACAGTAATAAATACGAACCCTGGCTTCTTTGCCACAGACGGGACATTTCATGACTTGCTACCTCCGTTATCTTTCTCTCTGGACCGTTCAGGATTCGTCCCTTTTCCTCTTTCATTTCTGGAGTCAGTTACGTAAAAGCCTGGTCCGTTGAATATGATAGGGACGGGACAGAAGATGCGGCGGGCAATTCCATGGCAGCTAGGACAATCAGCTATAGGCTTGTCATTAAAGCTCTGCTTGACCTCAAATTGCAGGTTACAATTCAGGCAACGATATTGATAAGTAGGCATGTGTATCCTCCGTTACTCCTGAAGAGGTGCCTTTTGTTCTTCGGAGCTCTGCTGGCCGGAGACTTGCACCTTGGAGGCCTGCTCCTCTATTTTGCTCTCTCTTGCTTTAAATTCACCATCCAAATTGACGCTTCCTATCTCAAAGGATGGGCGATGGGCCTGTAATACGTGCTCATCCCAGCAGTACGCGTGTATAAAGGCACCACAGGAACAATGGAAAACGGCCCTGTCATAAATCAATGGATTTCCGCACACAGTGCAATTCATCTACTCACCTCCTATGATATTACCCCTGAAGAACTTCGTTCTTTCAAAGGGCCCAGATTCGCGCACTGGCACTTCCAGCATCCCCGCAAAAAAGCAAAGCGAATTTCTTGTTAGACATTGATTAGCAGTCTTCATATCAAACTGCTAATTATAGCGTGCTGATAGAGTTTCAGCAAGGTTTCTGTTGGCAATTATCTCTTCAGGTCACTGCGACATTTGGTCCTTTCTCCAAAGACTCCCGAAAAGGACACAAATCCCACCTAGTTGACAATATGTTTTTCTAGCCGTTAATATGGACTGTCTTCTATGAGCACAAAACATAGCTTGCCGAAGTCCTTCACATCCTATCGCGACGCAGTAAGAGTTGAGTTAAAGAAGGTTATCGCTAGCTGCCCTCCAGCGCTTGGTAATATACTACGATATCATATGGGCTGGCGGGATGAGCATGGGCATTCCTGTAGCAAAGAATCGGGCAAATTCATCCGCTCCACCCTTTGCCTTCTTAGTTGCCAAGCGGTGGGAAGTAATACCTCGCAGGCGATACCCGCCGCCGCAGCGATCGAGCTCATGCACAATTTTTCCTTAATCCACGACGATATCGAAGATGCTAGCTATGAGCGTCATCACCGGCCAACTGTGTGGAAATTATGGGGTCAGTCCCAGGCGATAAACGCTGGCGATGCCATGTTCACTCTAGCTTATTTAGCACTGCTTAGACTGAAGGAGAAGGGAATAGCTGATGAAAAGATTGCCAATTGCGCTGAAATGTTGAGCCTGGCTTGTCTGGAGCTTTGTGAAGGACAGTACCTAGATGTCGAATATGAAAACCGTCCGGACGTCACTGTTGAGGACTACCTTGACATGGCAGCCAAGAAAACAGCAGCCTTGTTTGCCGTATCAAATTCTTTGGGTGCATACGTGGGCAGCGAAGATAGTAAGTTGGTGGATTTGCTTCACTTGTTCGGCAAAGAATTAGGTATAGCCTATCAGATTTGCGATGACATATTGGGGATTTGGGGAGTGAAGGAAAGCACTGGTAAATCTGCTGGCGATATTTTGCAGAGGAAAAAAACTTTGCCCGTGGTTTATGGATTGCAGAGTAGCGATGGCGAGGCTACAAAGAGACTCAAGAAGCTTTACTCTCGGAAATCTATCGAGGGCGAAGATATGATTGAGGTTACGAAGATTCTGGACCACTTAGGCGCCAGGGATTATGCTGAGAATTTGGCTGAGCAATACTATGATAAAGCTCTGGCACACCTCGATGCTACCGGGCTTGGACACATCCAGGCAAGCTCCGCTTAGAGAGATAGCCTGCTTTCTATTGAAGCGCGACTTTTAGGAGGGAAAATGCCGAAAAAGACTGTTGAAGATATAGATGTCAAAGGCAAGAGAGTTCTACTCAGAGTCGACTTTAATGTCCCGCTAAATATAAACACCGGCGCCATTAGCGATGATAGCCGCATCCGGGCTTCACTACCTACTATCAAATATCTCGTTGACCATAAGGCTAAGGTAATCATCTGCTCTCATTTAGGACGTCCTGAAGGCAAAGTAGTGGAGAATCTGCGGATGGCGCCAGCAGCGCAGAGGTTGTCACAACTTATGGGCTTGCCTGTCAGCACCGCATCCGATTGTATAGGCCGAGAAGTGGAAGGCAAAGTAAGGAAACTCAAAGAGGGCGATATTCTGGTTTTGGAAAATCTGCGCTTTCACCCCGAAGAGGAAGCAAATGATCGCGACTTTGCCCGAAAACTGGCCAGGCTAGCTGATATTTATGTTGATGATACCTTTAGCACTGCTCATCGGGTTCATGCCTCTATCGTAGGTGTAGCTAAATACTTGCCGGCGGTGGCTGGATTTCTAATGAGAAAAGAGCTAAATGTTATGGAGAATCTTTTGCATAATCCTGAGCGACCCTGGGCCTGCCTTATAGGCGGTGCTAAGGTGAGCGATAAGATAGAGCTGTTGCAGAATATGTTAAAAAAGGTTGACATGTTGCTGGTCGGTGGTGGTATGGCCGCTACTTTCTTAAAGGCACAGGGATATGAGGTAGGGCATTCTTTGGTAGAGGACGATAAGTTGGACCTGGCCAAGAAATTGTTACAGGAAGCCAAGGAGTGGAAGGTGCCATTTCTGCTCCCCGTTGATGCAGTTGTGGCGGGAGAAATCAAAGCCGGAGCCCCAACCAAAGTAGTGCCAATAACTAATATACCAGCGGGTAGCCATATCGTAGATATTGGTCCTGAATCTATTGAGCTTTTTCGTAATGAGCTAAGAAAATGTCGCACCATCATGTGGAATGGTCCTGTGGGGATTTATGAAATGCCTCAATTTGCTCAGGGGACCAGGTCCATAGCCAGTTTTTTATCCACCCTCGATGCCACTACTATTATTGGTGGTGGCTCCTCTGCTGAAGTAGTTGAGGAAATGGGATTGACTGATAAGATGACTCATGTTTCCACAGGGGGTGGTGCCAGCCTGAAGTTTTTGGAGGGCGTTACCTTACCTGGTGTGGAAGTGTTGCTGGATAAGAAATAGTGGGAGATTGTGAAATGCGAATTCCTTTTATTGCTGGCAACTGGAAAATGAATACCACGGCGACTGAGGCCGAGCGCCTTGTTCTCGAAATGCTTGAGAAACTGGACAGGATAGAAGGAGTGGAAAAGGTACTTTGTCCGCCATTCGTATCTCTGGTTGGCCATCAGTATGATGCTTCAGAGTTCATCTATTAAACTCGGTGCCCAGAATATGTACTTTGAGGCTAAAGGGGCTTATACCGGTGAAATATCCCCACTGATGCTCGGGGAGTTGTGCGAGTTTGTCATACTGGGACATTCTGAGCGAAGATGGTATTTTGGGGAAACCGATGAAATAGTTAACAAGAAAGTAAAGGCAGCTTTAGCAAACAAGCTTAAGCCTATCTTATGTGTTGGGGAGAGGCCTGAAGAGAACGAAGCTGGCAAGACTGAGGAGGTAATCAGCAGGCAGGTGATTGCAGCTTTGAGTGGTACAGAGCCTGTCCGTGACTTGGTTGTTGCCTATGAGCCCGTTTGGGCTATTGGCACGGGCAAAGCAGCCAGTGGCAAGCAGGCAGGGGTCACTATTCAGTTTATTCGTGATGTCGTGGCTAAGCTATGGAACAAGAGCATAGCTCAGGATTTACGTATCCTTTATGGTGGCAGTGTTACCGGTGCCAACATTGCTGAATTCATTTCCCATCCCGAAATTGATGGTGCCCTGGTTGGCGGGGCCAGCCTCAAAGCTGAAGAATTCGTGGACATTGTCGAGAAAACCGCTGAAATCAAACGAAGAATGAAGTAGTCAGTAGCTAGTGATCGCCATCGTTGGTCCCACTGCTGTAGGAAAAAGTGAGGTTGCTCTGCACCTTGCTCAACACTTTTCCCTGGAGATAATAAGCGCTGATAGCCGCCAGGTGTATCGGTATATGGATATCGGCACTAACAAGCCGAGCCCGGCCGAGATGGCAGCAGTCCCTCACCATATCATCGATGTAGTCGAGCCCGACCAAGATTTTAGCCTCGCTATGTATCACCAACTAGCCTTTGAGGCGGTGAAAGCCATTCAGCAGAAGGGCAAATTGCCATTACTGGTGGGTGGCAGCGGCCTTTATGTGTGGTCACTGATAGAAGGGTGGACGATACCGCAGGTGCCACCTGACCGGGAGATGAGACGCCGGTTGGAATCCAGGGCGGAGCAAGATGATAGCCAGAGCCTTTATCGGGAATTGCAGGCTGTTGACCCTGCGGCAGCAGAAAGAATCAACCCCAGCAATATCCGGCGCATCATAAGGGCACTGGAGATCTACTACGCAACAGGGCAGCCTCCTTCTCAATTACAACGTAAAGAGGCGCCAGGTTTCTCCGATCTTGGTCATCGGCTTAACTCAGGAAAGAAGCGAGCTATATAGAACAATTGATTGGCGGGTTGATAAAATGATACAAAGAGGATTAGTTGAGGAAGTGGAACAGCTACTCAAAAAGGGTTACAGTCCTTCGCTGCCTTCTATGTCTGGAATAGGCTACAAGCAAATAGGACAGTTTGTTCGAGGCGAGATGACTCTGGCCGAGGCTATTGATAGAATAAAATATGAGACCCATAGACTGGCGCGTCACCAGTATGCTTGGTTTCGCCTCAGTGATAGCAGAATTCGCTGGTTTGATGTAACCGGTACACAAGGAAAAGGCAGCATTGTCGCCCTGAACGAAATGAAGGGCCTCATTGAAGGGTTCATATCATGAAGTTCTCCAAGTTACAAGCCACGGGCAATGACTTCATCCTGGCTGATGCCAGAACTATGGAAGTAGATTGGTCAAAGCTGGCCCGAGCAATGTGTGACCGCCACTTTGGAGTAGGAGCTGATGGCTTGATACTGGTACAGAATTCGACCAGCGCTGATTTGAAGATGCGCCTCTTTAATTCTGACGGTTCTGAGGCTGAGGTTTCCGGCAATGGGCTGAGATGTTTTGCCAAGTATGCTATAGAGAAAGGGTTGACCGGCAAAAGGTCACGGCAAGCAGGGCAAAGCTATCGCCCTATGACTATTGAGACTCTGTCCGGCGTAAGGAAAGTCAAAGCTTATATGTCGGGGAATACGGTCAATCGGGCCGAGGTGAACATGGGCTTGCCCCGGTTCCAGCCGGAGCAAATTCCTGTCAAAGTCGATGTTGACATAATACCAATATTGAAATATCCTTTGGTGATAGACGGAAGAAAGTTGAGCCTGTCTCTTCTATCCATGGGTAATCCCCACGCCGTGAGCTTCTTATCCCGGCCAGTTGTTGATTTTCCGTTAGCTGAGATAGGCCAAAAGGTGGAGCGGCACCCCATGTTTCCTCGAAGGACCAATTTTGAGGTAGCCAGGGTCGTGAGCAGGGGAAGGATAGAGGCCAGGGTGTGGGAGCGCGGTGTTGGCGAGACTCTGGCTTGTGGTAGCGGGGCCTCTGCCATAGCTGTGGCGGCGCAGTTATTGGACTACGTAGATAGGAAAGTTGACATAATACTCGCAGGTGGAACATTGACCGTATCCTGGGATAGGGTAGGAGAAGTGTTGCTTGCTGGCCCGGTAGAAGAAGTCTTCACGGGCGAATGGCTTGAAGAAAGGAACTGATGGAATTAGCCAGAAGACTTAATAGATTGCCCCCGTATCTTTTCGTGGAAATAAATCGGAAGATTGCTGAGCTTCAAGCCAAGGGGAGAGATATAGTCAATTTTGGCATTGGCGACCCTGATCTACCAACGCCGTCTCATATCGTCGAGCGTATGTGCCAGGCAGCACATGATCCCGCAAACCATCGTTATCCCGAAACCGACGGGTTGCCGGAACTTCGTCAGGCCATTGCCGAGTGGTATGAGAGACGCTTTGGGGTTACCTTGAATCCGGCTAAGGAGGTTCTACCGCTTCTTGGCTCCAAGGAAGGGATTGGGCATATGGCGCTATGCTTCATCGAACCTGGTGACCTGGCATTGGTTCCCGACCCGGGTTATCCGCCATTTTCTCTGGGTACCATATTAGCGGGCGGCGAACCTTACTTCATGCCTTTGAAAGAAGAAAACGATTTCTTGCCCGATTTTGAGGCTATTCCGAATGAGGTCGCCGATAAGGCAAAGCTCATGTGGCTTAACTATCCCAACAATCCCACCGGAGCCGTAGCTGGTCTGGATTTCTTTGAGAAAGCAATTCATTTCGCACAGCAACACGGCTTGGCAATCTGTCATGACGCTCCTTATACCGAAGTTGCCTTTGATGGCTACAAGGCACCGAGCTTCATGCAGATGCCTGGGGCAAAGAACATAGGTGTTGAATTTCATTCCCTGTCCAAAACTTACCACATGACAGGATGGAGAGTTGGCATGGCAGTAGGCAATGCTGACATGGTGAACGCCTTGTTTAGAGTTAAATCCAACTTGGATTCGGGGGTTCCCCAGGCAATTCAATATGCTGCTGTGGAAGCTCTGCGCGGCTCCCAGGAACACATTGCTAAGCATAATGCTATTTTTCAACGGCGCCGAGATAAATTAGTAAAAGTCCTTAACGAGGTAGGGCTAAAGGCCAGGATACCCAAGGCAACTTTTTATGTCTGGGCTAAGATTCCCCAGGGATATACGTCTGTCGATTTTACCAAGAAATTGTTGGACGAAGTCGGGGTAGCAGTGACTCCGGGAACTGGCTACGGTAAGGAGGGCGAGGGTTACATCAGATTCTCCCTGACCATTTCTGATGACCGTCTGGAAGAGGGGGTGAATCGCCTATCATCCTGGCACAGGAGGAGGAGATAAGACAGAAATTCTTCACTACTGAATCCAAAATAGAACAAGCACTCCTGGTAGGGGTAGGAAGCAGGGTCTCCAACCATGATTGGGGAGTTGCAGATTCCTTAGAAGAGCTATCCCATCTGACGAAAACAGCGGGCGCCCATGTAGTAGGTACGTTAACTCAGAAGCTGGACGCGCCTTCGCCCACCTATTACATAGGTAAGGGTAAAATTGAGGAGCTAATCAACCTCAAAGAGCAAACCAACTATGACACAGTAATCTTTGATGACGAGCTGTCGCCACGGCAGCAAAGAAATCTCGAAGAGGCGTTGGGAGTTAAAGTCATTGACCGCACTACTCTGATCTTACACATATTCGCCCGAAAAGCCCGAACCCATGAAGGAAAACTCCAGGTTGAGCTGGCCCAGCACCAATATCTTCTGCCCCGGCTCATCGGGCAGTGGCGCCATTTAGAGCGACTTGGGGGTGGCATCGGTACCAGAGGTCCCGGAGAATCACAACTGGAAACCGATCGCCGTCTTATCCATAAACGTATCAATCTCCTTCAGAATAAAATAGAAAGTGTCAGGAATCATCGAGCACTTTACAGGAGGCGCCGCAAGGAGACTGGCACACCCATCGTAGCTCTCGTGGGTTATACTAACGCCGGCAAGAGCACTTTGTTTAATACCTTAAGCAAAGCCAGCGTGGATGTGGAGAACAGGCTCTTTTCTACCTTGGACCCCGTGACTCGGCGGCTGACTTTGCCCACCGGGCAACAATTCCTCATTACCGACACAGTTGGCTTCATCCACAAACTCCCACCTTCAATCATTGCCGCCTTCCGTGCTACTTTAGAGGAACTGGATGAGGCTGATCTGCTTCTGCATATAGTTGACATAACACACAAGAATGCCGCCAACCAGTGCCTCACGGTAGAGAATATATTGAAAGAGCTGAATTTACAGGACAAGCCAAAAATCACCGTGTTCAACAAGCTAGACTTAGCTTTAAAGAGCGAGGCAGAGCTGAAGGCATTGACTACTATTCCTTACTTTGAGGAAGAAATTGTGTTGCCGAGTGAACACTTTGCTCTTATCTCTGCTGCCAAAGGGTGGGGACTGGACGACCTTCTGAGTAAGATAGTTCATCATCTCCGGGGGTCAAAATAGGTACGCCGACTATTATTACTGGTCTCTTTCGCCAAATATCCGGGTGCCAATCCTGATTATATTGGCGCCTTCCTCCAGGGCAACTTGATAAGAATTAGTCATCCCCATGGAAAGATATTTCATCTCGACATTGGGCAAATTCAGTCCTTTGATTCTTTCAAACATTCTTCTTGTCTCTGCAAAATAAGGTCGAAAGTCTTCGGGGTTTCCGAAACGGGGTCCCATGGTCATAAGACCCATGACCTTGATACTTCCAAGGACTGGATATTCCTCTTACTAATTGTTCCACATCTTCTGGGAGCACTCCTGATTTTTGAGGCTCTCTGCCACTGTTCACCTCGATCAATACTGGGCATTATTTTGCCAATTTGAGCACACTTCTTGTCAATTTCACTAGCTATTTCTAAGGAATCGACACTTTCTATCATGTCGAATATTTCCAGCATTGTCTTCCTGACATTATGCTTTCGCAGTGCTCCAATGAAATGCCATTTCGCTCTCTTTCCCACCAGTTCGTACGCCTCTTTTGCTTCCTTGACATAATTTTCTCCGATGATTTTTATTCCCGCCTGAACAGCTTCCAGAACTTCCCCAGGTGTTCTCGCTTTTGCTGCCGCCACCACCTCGACTCCGTGAGGGAGTTCAGCTAATAGTTTGGCAATGTTTTGCTTGATTAGCTCGTTGCCCACGTCATGATTGTAATTCATTGAGCTTGCCAGCTTCAAGGATAAGGAGATTTTACAGATATCTACGAACGTGCCTGTCACAGATAGGAGGTGTCTAAAATCTGGTGGCGGAGTCTCTTTTGCGGGTTGGGAAGCCTAATACCATCTAGAAATTTCGGAAACTCGCTGTGAGAGGCGATTTTAGGGGCATGAAAGGCGACGGAGATACATCTTAGTATCCTCCTTTAGCTTGGGAGGCTTGGTTTGCTGGGTTGAGTTTTTGTCGCCGCTGCCTGGCGGCGGGGCTATTCGGCGAATAGAGAATGCGGGGACATGAACAATGAGGGTGAACAACTAGGTGGGGTGGTGATTCCTTTAAGCATTTACGTCCTTCCAACACCTTGAGCATATCTTCTTTGTTCGCAAGTGGAAGGTATTACTTTGGCCTTGAAGACAGCAGGGCACTTGACATGAGAATGGGAAAAGTATTAACATAAAATCGTTTCGCAAACTGTCACTTTTGCGAAAAGAAGCAATTCATGAAACATAAGGATCAAATATGACCCTGGAGTTATTGATCACCGAGTTCTTAGAATACCTGGAAATCCAGAAAGGCTGCTCTCCTCTTACCATTCGCGAGTACAGACATTATTTGAAACGTTTCCACAACTGGCTCAGCGAAAATTCCTCTGCCACAAAACCTGAGAGACATAAACTTGGAGCTTGTTAGAAGGTACAGGTTATATTTAGCGCACTTGCGTGCCCGCGATGGTCTACCACTGAAGCGCGTCACCCAGAGCTACCACATCGTTGCGTTGAGGGCTTTTCTGCGCTATCTCCTTGTTCAGCGTGACATACCCACCCTGTCCCCTGACAAGGTAGAACTTCCCAAACAGGGCTCTCGTTCCGTCAGTTTTTTGAACCCGGGCCAGATAGAAAGACTGCTAAATAGCCCCAAAATATCGAATAATGCAGGACTGAGGGATAGGACTATTCTAGAAACCCTATTCAGCACAGGCTTAAGAGTGTCAGAATTAGTTAATTTGAATCGTGACCAGGTAGACTTAGAGCGTAAGGAATTTGGAGTAAAGGGAAAAGGAAATAAGCTACGAGTGGTGTTCTTGTCAGATACAGCAGCGCAGTGGATTGAGCGCTACCTGAGGTCTCGTCAAGACAATTTTAAGCCGCTGTTTATTCGTTATAGCGGTAAAGTAGATGCTCAGAAGAGCGGTGAAAAAATGCGATTGACAGCAAGGTCCATCCAAAATATTGTTGCCAAGTATGCAAAAAGAGTCTGGCTTGCCAATCGAGGCAACCCCTCACACGCTGAGGCATTCTTTTGCTACAGACTTGCTGATAAATGGAGCTGATATTCGCTCTGTCCAGGAAATGCTCGGCCATGAAAGCATCAGGACGACCCAGGTTTACACTCATGTCACTAATAGGCATCTAAAAGAGGTTCATAAAGCCTTCCATGGCAGAAGTATGCAGGATAAGTGTTATGTCAAGTACGGATAGAAGGACTATGGAAACAGGACTGCCTTGGCACTTGTCGAAGAGGCTATCAATCGTGAAATTGAATGGCTGGAGAGAGTCATTGAACAAACTGTCATAGGCAAAGTGCCAGGTTGTGATGACTGCAGATATACTTACAGGAAAATCGCCCTCTTGATCATCACCGGCAAAATTAAAGCAAAAGAGTTCATTGCTAGAGATGGGCATGACTTATGGGATGATCTGACACAGAAGCATGGCATAAAGGGATCTTCGCGTCATGGCGGTAGCTGGCACAAGAGAATGATGGATGTAATTACTGAGTATTTTGAAAATCAGGGATTTGAGGTAATTCCCGAGCCTTTCCTTAGCCAGGGACGTGCCGATTTGGGCATCCATAAGGACGGCCATATGGATTTGTTCATAGAGATAGGTGATACTTCTGCCTATAAATTATGGTGGAATTTGCAGATGTTGACTAATTGCAGGATTCTGCTGGTGCCTGATGAGAAGCGAGCCATAGAATTTACCTGTCGGGATGAGGGACATGACATAATTCGGAGACCATAAGAAGAAGGAGCAATTAAAAATGTTACCACATATTGATGACTTTCTGCTGAACTTACAGGCTAACCATTATTCTATGGAAACAGTTCGTAACTATAAGCGAGATTTGGCGGTTTTCAACCGCTTTCTGAATGAGAGCAACGTTCCCTTTGATAAAATCAGTAAGCAGACCATCACCTCCTACAAAGCATATCTTGCCTCGCGCGGTCGAAACACAGCGAAGCCAGGCAATCATAGTGACAAGCAACTTGCCCCCTGCACCATAAACTACAAGTTGATAGCACTCCGGGTTTACCTGCGCTACTTAATCGATATCGACTATCCCTGCCCTTTACCACCTGAAGCAGTCAAATAGCTGAAGGCTGTCCCAAAACAGCCTCAAATACCCGAGTTTAAAGACTTAATCAGATTAATTGAAGCGCCAGCCCCCGAGGCAAATATTATAGAACTGCGGGATAAAGCTATTCTGGAAACACTGTTCAACACCGGGTTAAAAGTATCGGAATTGGTCAGTTTGAATCGCGAGCAAGTAGACTTAGAACGGAAACGATTTGGTCTCAAAGGCAAAGGAAATAAGATACGCATATTATTTCTATCAGACACAGTAGCGCAATGGATCAGGCGCTACCTGCAATCGCGCCGGGACCATTTTGAGCCGCTTTTTATTCGCTATAGTGGTAAGGTAGATGCCCGGAAGAGCGGTGAAGAAGATGCGACTGACACCGAGGTCCATCCAAAATATTGTTACCAAGTATGCGAAAAGATGCGGCTTGCCAATCACAGCAACCCCTGAGACCTTGAGACATTGCTTTGCCACTTATGTGGCCGAAGAAGGTGGTAATCCGGCAGCTCTGCAGATTCTTCTGGGTCATGAATCCTTGGATACCACCACCCGCTATGTTCATGCCTCCGACAAGTATGCTGAAGAGACTCACCGCAAATATCATCCCCTGGCTAAGCCAGATTAAAACCAGGCGCTTAGAACGTTATGTCAACTAACGTTAGAGAGGCTGTCTCCCGAAAATGAAATGACCGATTTCTAAACGTCGTACAGCAGAATTCTGATAAACGCCTTGTGTTATAAGACTCTAAAGGAAAGTCTGGCCTTTTCCGCGAAATACCCTACCCTATCTCTAACTGACCTATCAAGCAGGCCTTTCCTATATGCTAGTGCATGCAGGAAAAGCTGTACATGTTGGGGCACTTGCCAGAGTTTCTTGTCGATGTAGCGATAGCCGTACCTGGCGGAACTGCCCATCTTCTCTGTGGTAATTTCCTCACTTTTGTAGCCGATATCTTTCACCAAAGAAGGATCAAATCCGTTCTTTCTGGCTATATTGTCTAATACGCCATGGATGCCCGTGCCATGCTGGATAGCAAGCTTTTCTCTATTGGCATATCTCTCGGAAATGCCCATCCTTATTGCTAGTTGACGGTGCGGATGTTTGCCCAAGCGGTCTTCTTCAGAGGTTACTTTCAATTCAGATACCACGCTCATAGCTATATTTACCACCTCGGTATCTAAATAAGGAAAGAATAGCTCGACACCATGCATCAGGGCTATCTTGTTTTCTCTATCGAGGGTCTCTATGTCCGCCCTGGTCAAATCGTCCCACATCCTGCGGCAAAGTTCCCGATGACCGTCTCTGCCCAAAACCTTGGGATACCATGTGTAACCACCCCATAATTCGTCGGGCCCTTGTCCAGAAAAAATTACCCTAATGCCGTCCTGGCTAGCCACGTCTATTGCAGCATAGAGACCAATGCCGGTCTCTACTTGCACAAAATCACTATCCTCAATTGCTTCAATGACCTTTGGGATGTACTCCTCAACCATATCAATGTTTAGTATTTTCGTCTTATGCTTCATACCAAGTTCTCTGGCAAATTCTCGAGCGAAGTTCACATCGGGAGAATCAGGTAAACCAACTGTATATGCAATTGCCTCCATTCCCAGACCAGAAGCGGCGTCGCGTATCAGCTTGGCTATCAGACAGCTATCCACACCACCCGATAACAACACACCTACTTTGCGTAGATGGCTCGTCGTGGCTAATCTTTTGCGCACCGCTAAGTGGAGCGCCCGTTCATATTTGTCGACAGCCTCAGCCATGCTCTTTATCTCGATTTTCTTTTTGTAGAAAGGCAAAGCCTTCTTTACGCTAACTTCTTCACGGTCAAGAACAGCGAGCATGCCGGCTCTGAGGGGCCTGACTTCATCTAAGCCTATCTTCCATAGAGGTTTCTTGTTGGAAGCAAAGGCGGAGAAATCATTGTTCTCGGCGAAGTAAAGCGGTTTTGTACCCAAAGAATTTCGTGATATCACTATTTGGTCGGTATTGCTGACTGCCAGAGCATAATCGCCATCCAGGCCAGTTAGCGTTCTCTTAACTTTTTGTTCCAGGTTGCCGGGAAGTTCTGCCAGCAAACGCGCTAAGGACTCGGCAGCCGTTTCGTTTACCCTGTGCTGGACTCGAGAAAGGTCAGATTCCACGTTTCTGAAATCATAAAGATGGCCATCATATATTAGGGCTGGCTTTTCTTGGTAATCCGTATAAACATGTTCCGATGGCATTCCTTCAATGGGGACAGATACTTGTACGATGACCTGGCCATGCACGTCATCGAGGACGGAGCTTATGCAGCGGGTAGAAACAATAGCTGAGCATTCGTTTGTTGGACAGGCGGTCTCAATCATAAGGGCCAGTTTCTCTCTTAACTTGGTCTGGCTCGTATTAACCTTGCTGAAGATACCACCTATCCAAGCCATAAAGCGACCTCTAATTATGACATCATTCCGCCTACGTATCGGGCAATGGCCAGGGCGGCAGTAAGCCCCGGAGATTCTATCCCGATTAGATTTATTAAGCCCGGAAAGCCCGCTTTCTCTTCATGGGCGATGACGAAGTCGCGGAAGTCTTCGCCTGGTCCCTGAAGCTTAGGCCTTATGCCGGCAGATTCGGGGGCTAAATCCTCAAGTTCAACAAAGGGAAAGAATCTCTTGGCTGAATTGTAGAAATACTGCTTATGAGTCTCGTCAACCGAATAATCTATCGCTTCAACATAATGGGCACTGGGGCCAAGTAGCACCCTACCGTCGAGCGTCTGTCTCCAATGAATTCCATGTCCAGCTTGCTCTGGGGCGGGGTAGATGAGCCTGCTTACAAGATTTCTATATTTTGAGTCCAGACTGAAGTATTCACCTTTGCAGTAATGAAGCTTGTAACCTGATTTAGTTATGTCTATGCCAGCAAGCTGAGCTATCCTGTCAGAGTTTAAGCCAGCACAGTTCAAGATAACATGGGCAACAACATCAGAAATACCATCTCGGTCCTTGATTTGAACTTTGTACTTTGCCCCTGTCCTTTCTACTCCGATCACCTCAGTACCGAAGACAAACTCAGCTCCCTTTTCCCTCGCCTGGCTGTAAAGGAACTTCAGCAGACTGTGGGAGTCAAAGATTCCGCTGGATGGGGATAATAATCCGGCTCTAGCTTCGATATTCGGCTCGAGTCTCTTCACTTCCGTCCGGGAAAGGAGTACTAAGTCATCGACGCCGTTTTTTCTTCCTTGCTCATAAAGCTCTTCGAGCCAGCTGATCTCATTTTCGTCTGCTGCCACGATAATCTTGCCAGACTTCTTATAGGCGATATTGTGCTTGTCACAAAGCTTGTAAAGCAGGTTCTTGCCTTCAACGCAAAGCTTGGCCTTGAGGGAGTCCTCAGGATAGTAGATGCCGGCGTGAATTACTTCACTATTCCTGCTACTAGTCTCGAGTCCAAAAGTACGGTTCTTTTCAAAGATGAAGACGTCTTTTTCCCCTTGTGCGATTTCACGAGCTGTTGCCAGGCCAATCACTCCAGCACCAATGATGGCGACATCGATTTCAGCAAGCATCTATGCTCTTGGCTCCTCAGAATGCTGGAATAACTAAACAGATGCCCTATTATCCTGCGAGTCTAATGTCTCAGTCAAGGATCCAATCTGGTTACTAGCCTGCTGTAAGAAGAAAGAGGTTGATTAATTACTCGAGCTTCCAACCGAGTCTTGAATATAAGACTGTACCAGTGTAGTCTTGCCCGAACCGTTTGGCCCCATCAGGGCATAGAACTCGCCCTCCGCCACATCAAGGTTGACTCCATCGAGCACACGTCGACTATTATATGCCTTGACTAGATTTTCTACATGTATCGCAAGCACTTAAAACCGCCTCCATTCTGTAATCGGATCTGGCGTGAACACTTTGGCTCGTCAAGCTAGAATCTTCTCCGCCTCTTCCTTATAGGCATCCATGATGTAAGGAATGCCAGAAATCTTTGCTGCCTCCTCCGTCAATGCCATGATATCTTTGCGGGAAATTGTGGAAAGGCTGAAGTTCCTGCTGCCGGCCATCAGCTGTTGTAGCCCTGTTTTGATTTTTTGGCAGAATGTGTATATAGCAACTGCACCGAGCGGTATGTTCTCAATTTCCTTACCATACTTGTCCTTTAGAGTATCATAGGTGACAAAGATTTCCTCTGGAGTATTACCGTATTTGGAAACTGTCTTCGGCAGTTTGTTGTCGTTGATCCATTGTTTGATGTTCTTTCCAACCATGCCTGGAATCAACAAGGCCCTTCCCATGCAAACCGCCTTCATATACGGAGCTCCCATAGCAATTGCCTTAAATACACCAGCTTCTTCGGAGAAGCCGCCGGCCATAGCTAGATCTGGAACCCTCAACGCCTTGCTGGCCAGTTTTTCAGCGAACTGATAGGCGAGAGCTTCCAGGTAGAAAGTCGGGATGCCCCACTCGTTCATCATCGACCACGGACTCATTCCAGTTCCACCAGAAGCGCCGTCTATCGTAATAAGATCGATCTTGGCTTCTGAGCCATAGCGCAGCGCCATAGCAAGCTCTACCGCAGAATAAGCTCCGGTCTTAAGTGTGATTCTCTTGAATCCGAGTTTGCGAAGACGCTCTACCTCTCGCAGAAATGCCTCTCTGGTGACGAAGCCCAGCCGCGAATGGCGCTCAAATTCCTTGATCGCCCCGGCTTTGTATGCCGCTTGAATGTCGGGACTCGTTGGGTCAGGGGTAATCATGTAGCCTCTTTTCTTAAGCTCTAGAGCTCTTTCAAGTGAAGCAATCCGTATCTCACCACCAATACACTTTGCGCCTTGCCCCCATTTCAACTCAATAGTATCAAGGTTATGTTTCTGTAATACGTACTCAGCTACACCAAACCTGGTGTCTTCCACATTCATCTGGACGAGAATCTCCCCGTAACCCTCGTAGTATTTCCTGTAAGCTTCTATACGACGATCCATGTCCGGAGACTTCTTGATCTTGCCATTCCTATCTAGCTCAAGTCCGGGGTCGATTCCACACACGTTCTCACCACACACGACCGTAATACCGGAAATAGCAGCCCCAATAGCAAAGTGCTCCCAGTTCCTGCGGGCTATTTCCGTGGAACCCAATGCGCCCGTGAAAACAGGTATCCGCATCTTGACCTTTTTGCCCCAACCGTATTCTGTCTCAGTATCAACATTGGGGAAGAGTGCTGTATCAGGGCCAGCTTCAATGCCTTTGGGCAATCCCTTTGCACCAATTGCATATCCTTGTATGTTTAGATGAGAATAGTCGACTGGATAGTTTTTGTCAGCACCGGCAGTCGTCTCCCCGTAGGGCCCCGGATAGAGGACCTCTCGACCCCGAAACGAAGCTAACCAGGCCTCACAACGTCCTGTGCACCCGTCAAGACATGTTGTGCAAATCCCGGACATAGGCACGACGCTCCGGGAGCGATTGGCGGTTTCTGTTGCTTCATTGGCATTTGGTCGTCTTAAGTTCACAGTTCTAGCCCCCTTTATTCGTTATTGATTTGCTTGTTCGTTTGACATTTGCGAGTTGCCTACATTTTTACGGTCAACCCTTTGGCTTTAAGATACTCCTTCACTTCTCTAATAGAGATCTCGCCGAAATGAAACACGGAAGCCGCGAGGACAGCGGAGGCCTTGCCGATAGCTATCCCTTCGTAGAAATGTTCCAACCTCCCTGCTCCACCGGAAGCAACAACTGGGATGTTGACGGCTTCAGCCACGGCTCTGGTCATCTCCAGATCATATCCTTCCTTTGTGCCATCGGCATCTTTGCTGGTCAAGAGAATCTCTCCTGCGCCCAGCTTCTCTGCCTTCTTCGCCCATTCAACAATATCTAATCCTGTCGATTCACTACCACCTTTGACTACCACTTCTAATCGAGGCAGGCCGCTTCCAACGGGGTTTTTTCGACCATCTATGGCAACAACGAATCTATGCCTACCAAATCTCCTCGAGGCCTCTCTTATAAGCTCAGGATTCTCTACAGCTGCGGTATTGACTGAGACCTTACCTACACCAAGGTCGAACAAGGCTTTCATATCCTCGGTATTCCTAATCCCGCCACCGACAGCAAAAGGGATGGTAACCTTTTTGGCTACCTTCTTGACCCATTCCAACCTCGTTCCCCTGTTCTCCACGGTAGCGGCTATATCCAGGAAGACGAGTTCATCAGCTCCTTCTCGACAATAAGCCTCCGCTGCCTCCACAGGGTCTCGGGCATCCCTCAAATTCACAAATCTTATTCCCTTGACTACTCTGCCGTCCTTCACATCGAGACACGGTATGATTCTTATCAACTTCATTTCACAATTCCCAGAACTTAATCAAGTCTCCATATTCCATGATAGCGCTCATAGCACGATTTTCCACTTCTATGCCAGATTCGACAGCCGCAGCCACAGGGTTGAGCCCACCGACAAGTATCATCCCTACTTTGTTTACCTCTACGGTAACGCCACACACCGGCTTGCTGACCTCGCTCATCATGATCAGTCCATTCAGATTAGCTACTTTCAATTCGGCAACGACCTTTTCTGCTATGGGTTGGGACATAGCCGGTATCTCTCGAAAATTGGCTAGAATCCTTCCTTGCCCTTCTCTAGCCGCCTGCCCGACGCTAGTCATCCTACTGGTAATATATATCTCTGAAGGGTCTAAGGATGAACCCGAGTACTGAATAAGCTCCACAAATCGCAAGGGCTTGTGGTTCTTAATTTGAAGGATGCCGCCGAACTTAGAATCCATGGGGACGCCAGCTTTAAGCAAAGCGCCATTGATTATGATGCTACAAACGGTGGCTAGACCGATTTTACCATGTGGTACAACTATTCCCCCCAATTTTTCACCCTGACGGACTACAGTCACAAGGTCACTAACGCAAATCCCGGCTTGAAAAACCTCCTTCATAGCCTCAATCGCCTTCTTGAATTGTCTCTCTGGGAAGAAAGAAATATTGACAGGGATCTTTCCTCGGCGCTTGTTTATGTCGAAATCTGTTTGATAGGCCAGAAGCTCAATTTTTGAAGCCACTAAGCCAACCTTGTCGCTGACCAGAGCATTCTCTAATTCTTCACGACCTAGCAGGGTAATCGCTCTCCCGTCTCTTCCCACGCTCTGTGTGAACCCGCGTTCGTCCATCAGCTTAAGGTGGTATCTGACAGCTCGCTCGCTTAACTCGATGCCGTCATCTTTAAGATTGCGGGAAATAACCCTGGCGCCGACAGGCTCACTGGATTGACTCAGGATCCTGAGGATAGCGATTGTTTTTCTTTCTACGTCCTGTGTTTCGAAACCCACGATAGTACTCTGGCGTTCTAGGTAATCGGAAACTGTTTTCCACAATACCAGAGCGACGTCGTGTTTGTCAAGCATCGTAAGAGCTTGCTTAGTTTCGTCGCCTGGTGTATGATGAAATTGAGCTCATGGCATAAGCCAGAGAATGTGCGCCAAGAGCGCGAGTTTAGCCATCGAAAATCGATTCGGGAAACCTACAAGAAATCTACCAGATATGAGGGTGGGGGTCCTCGCTCTACAGGGAACGTTCATAGAACATATTAATCTTCTGCGACAACTGGGTGTAGAGGCTCCTCCAATTCGCCTGCCCAGTGAGCTCGGTACGCTGGATGGACTTATTATCCCAGGCGGGGAAAGCACTACCATGCTAAGGCTTATGGACAGTTTCGGGTTGATTCAGCCCATAAGGAACATGGCTCGAAATGGTTTGCCGATCTGGGGAACTTGTGCCGGGATGATCTTACTTGCCAAGGATGTCTCCAACTATGAAATGGAGACTCTGGGCCTCATGGATGCGAAGGTCAAGCGCAACGCCTTTGGCAGCCAGGTTGATAGCTTTGAGGTAGACTTGGAGATACCGCTTGTGGGCGAGGAGCCATTTCATGCTGTTTTCATTCGAGCCCCGATCATCGAAGAGGCCAAACCAAGCGTGGAAGTCCTATCGCGTCTTCCCGATGGCACAATCGTCGCCATCAGACAAGATTGGTTGCTGGCCTGTGCTTTCCATCCGGAGTTCACCGACGACTTGAGGTTTCATAGCTACTTCTTGAATATGGTCAGACAAGAACTGTCCCACAATCCTGAGGATGGAATCCTCCGAGGTAGCCAGCTCAGGTTGTGAAGAATTGTAGACTCCTGGAACTTGTAGAAAGGTAAGTCTTTTGTTTCGGATCGAGGTCTCAGTGAAGGCCGGTTTCCCCGACCCGGAGGGAGACAGGCTAGAGAAAGACATCCGTGACATTGGCATCACTACCGTAAGACGGGCTAGGGTCAGCGATGTATATCTTCTAGAGGGGGAGCTGGATGAGGCGGAGGTAGTAAAGATTGGTCAAGAACTGCTGGCTGATCCTATAGTTGAGGACTTTTCTTGGGGTGAGGGACCCTTGTCCCGCATCGAAGGTGAGATGGTACTGGTCGCATTTTTGCCTTAATGCCACACCCGGAGCGGTTCATTCGTTGGACGCAACATCCAAGGTGGACCAGGGAGCCCCGGCGGGATTATGGGGACGGCTTCCGCATTTTTCTGAACGCTGTCGCTTGGGCCAAGAGCATTTGAATAAGAGGGCAGTCTGTCCTGTATCAGCCTCTATAAACTGCGGAAAATCATTATTGATGTTTGCTATACTATTTGCTGCTATAAGGAGTCAAATTGCATAACTTCAGGTTGGGGATAGCCCAGATTAATTCCACTGTAGGCGACCTCAGTGGCAATACCAGGAAAATAGTGGAATTCATTGACCTGGCAAAATCACTGGGAGTTGACCTGCTCACTTTTCCTGAATTAGCTATAACTGGCTACCCACCTGAAGATTTGCTGCTTAAACCGCAGTTCATTAAGAAAAATAGGGAAAGCCTTGACAAAGTAGTAGACCACAGCTCAGGAATAGCGGTAGTCGTGGGCTTCGTCGACAGCGATGCCGATATATATAATGCTGCCGCAGTGCTCCAAAACAGAAAGTTGATTGGTATTTACCACAAATTCTATTTGCCGAACTACGGTGTATTCGATGAAAACAGGTATTTTCAAGCGGGAAAAGAATGTCCCGTTTTCATCATTCATGGCGTTGGCATAGGCATAACCATTTGTGAAGACATTTGGTACGAAACCGGGCCAGCAACAGTGCAAGCTTATGCCGGGGCCAGATTGCTAGTTAATATAAGTGCTTCTCCGTATCATGCTGGCAAAGGATTTTCTAGGGAAAGGATGCTGGCTACCAGAGCAGCCGACAATGTAGCTATCGTTGCCTACAACAACCTAGTTGGGGGGCAAGATGAGCTTGTCTTCGACGGCAACAGTGTAATCTTCAGCGAAAAGGGGGAGCCTATCGCACGGGGCAGACAGTTTGAGGAGGATCTCGTGGTAACCGACTTGGATATGGAATCGGTGTTTCGTTCGCAGTTGCACGACCCTCGCCGGAGGAAAGAGACACCATGGGTCAAAGAAGAGTTGGAACGGGTTACCAAGCTTGAAGTATCAAATGAGTATCCGGCAGCAATCAAGCCGGCTTTGCCAGTACGGCAGGTGGAAAGGTTAGGCGACGTCGCCGAGATATACCAGGCACTTGTTCTTGGCGTCAGAGATTACGTGCGCAAGAACGGCTTTGAGAAGGTAGTCATTGGTTTATCGGGCGGGGTTGATTCCAGTCTGGTGGCCACTATTGCGACAGATGCCCTGGGAGCTGGAAACGTCATAGGTGTTTCCATGCCTTCTCGTTACTCGTCGCCTGGCAGCAAATCAGACGCTCAAAGCTCTGGCAAGGAACCTAGGCATAAAGTTCGAAGTGATACCTATTGAGAGAGCATTTAGCTCTTATCTGGAGACACTGGCTGAGCCTTTCAAAGGTGCTCAACCGGATGCCACCGAGGAGAACATTCAGGCAAGAATCAGAGGCAACATTTTGTTTGCCCTGTCCAATAAATTCGGCTGGCTGGTACTTGCTTGCAGTAATAAAAGCGAGACAGCTACGGGCTATACAACGATTTATGGGGACATGGCTGGTGGGTTCATTCCTCTCAAAGACGTGCCTAAGACCACGGTTTACAAATTAGCGCAGTACAGGAATCAACAAGGGAAAAAGGAGATAATACCGGCTAGTGTTCTGACCAAGGCACCATCGGCTGAACTGAGACCCGACCAAAAAGATACCGATACTCTACCTCCATATGATGTACTGGATCCTATCCTAAAGGCCTATGCAGAGGATGACTTGGCGATTGACCAGATTGTCGCCATGGGCTTTGACCGTGACACAGTCACAAAAATAGCTCGCTTGGTGGACAGGAGCGAATATAAGCGCCGCCAAGCTGCCCCGGGAATCAAGATAACTCCCAGAGACTTTGGCCGGGACAGGAGATTACCAATTACTAATCGGATTCAGGGAGGAGTAGCTTGGGGGAAGTTAGTGCTATCTTGAGTGAGATAACTTGCCTAATACAGCGGCTAGAATTGATTCCCAATAGTGGGCGTTGTTTCTGTGGAATGCGATAGTCCCGGATGCAGACTCACAACTCTGCGAATCTATATCCTATATTTCTTATGGTTTCAATAAAAGAATGGTTCATATCCTCGATTTTGCTCCTCAGTCTTCGGATATGGACATCCACGGTTCTATCGCCACCGTAATAGTCCCATCCCCAGACCTTATTCAGCAACGCCTCTCGGGTAAAGACCTTTCCTTTGTTGTTCGCTAGGAACTTAAGTAGTTGATACTCCTTGAAGGTCAGTATTATCGGTTTACCACCAAGCGATACCTCACACTTAGCTGAATCTATGACTAAGTCGCCACATCTAATTATATCTTGGCTATCTGTGCTCTCTTTTTGCCTCAGAATTCGCTTTATCCTGGTTATGACCTCGATTGCTTCCCAGGGTTTGACCACGAAATCGTCTATACCGGTGCCTAAGTCGAAGCCATTGAGTTTCTCTCTGGGGAGCAGAGCAATAATAGGTATATGTCTTTCTTGCCTTGTCTTTTGAGCCAATTCCCATATTTCTGAACCAATTGTCGCTTCATTTGCATCTAGCAACAGCAGGTCCGGAGATTGCCCGCCAATTTGCTTGTTTACCTCATTATTCTCAGGAATAATAAGGCAATCAAGGCCTATCTGGGTAAGGTCAGTCTTCAGCTTTCTTATTGGTTCACTTTCATTGGCTATGATAAATACTCTGGACAAAGCTGTACCCTTTTGGATGGTAACTGCCTATTTGTTTTCTGTGTTGCCCTGAGCGAAGCAAAAGGGCTCAGAGATTCTTGGGTGGCTATGCTCCCTCAGAATGACATTATACATTATGGAGTCTAATAGGCATAAAGTTGGCCATAGGGGCGCAGGTAAAGCGGGAAAAGCTTAACAAATTTGTGTTTCAATATCTTCTCAGCATCGTGGCCGAAGTGATAAGCGAACTCACCTACGAGCTCCTTTAGAGTCAAGTAATCGTTTTCATTCGGTTCAGCAACACCTACTTCTTTGCCTAGTTGATATTCCTGAACCTCGCCCCTCAAATAGATAACGCCACCGTGCATGCCGGTGCCGATGAAATTTGCCTTGTGCCCCTCTTCTTCTTTGAGGTTCAGCCCCAGGAGTATTAGGATTCCACCTGCCATATACTCACCCAAGAAAATCCTGCGCCGTGCCACCGATGATCACCACTGGCCTTTTGCCCTGGTATTCTTTCATATGGATGGCTGCCCGGTAACCAGCATCCTCTCTAACAAAGATCTTGCCCCCCCTTGCTGATAGCCCAAGAATATCCCCAGCATGACCATGAATGATTATCTGTCCGTTATTCATGGTATTACCGCAGCCATCTTGGGCGTTACCGTGGACGGTAATCTTGGGGCCATCCATGAAAGCGCCCAAATCGTTACCTGGAGTGCCGAATATTTCAATCTCGATTGGTCTACCCAAATCTGTGCCGATGTATCTCTGCCCATAGACATTCTGTAACTCGATCTTTCGAGTTCCATTCCATGCCAGTTGCCTCAATCTAGCGTTGAGTTCCCGGTAGAAGATGCCTCGGGCATCTATTGTTACAACCTCTTCCATTTTAGCTTCCTGCCATCCTTACTCCAAGAATCTGCAGCTCGGTATCGGTTAGTCCTACGCCTCTGAGGTGGAGGCGATTGCCACGCAGGCTTTCTACAGCATTGATGCCCATGCCACCCAGTATGTCCTTGAGTTCAAGGCTCCAGCTGCGAAGGAGGTTAGACAGGCGCCTGGCGCCTATATCGGGGTTAACCCTCTTGGTCAACCAGGGATCCGAAGTGCAGATACCCCAGGCACATTTTCCGGTATGGCATTGTTGACAAAGAGTACAGCCAAGGGCAACAAGGGCAGCAGTTCCAATATCAACAGCATCGGCACCTAAGGCGATGGCTTTGGCTACGTCACCGCTATTTCTGATTCCGCCCGCGATGACAATAGAGGCTCGATTTCGGATGCCATCTTGTCTGAGGCGGTCATCCACAGAAGCGAGGGCTAGCTCAATGGGGATGCCAACGTTGTCACGGATGATCTTGGGGGCTGCTCCCGTAGCGCCTCGCAAGCCGTCGAGGACTATGATGTCTGCTCCTGCCCGTACCATGCCACTGGCAATAGCTGCTGAATTGTGGACAGCAGCAATCTTCACTCCCACTGGCTTAGTGTAATTTGTCGCTTCCTTTAAGGCATAGACAAGCTGCGCCAAGTCCTCAATAGAGTAAATGTCGTGCTGCGGTGCCGGTGACAAAGCATCAGTTCCTTTGGGTATCATGCGAGTCCTGGCTACCTCAGCGCTCACTTTTTCTCCGGGGAGATGTCCCCCAATGCCAGGCTTAGCGCCTTGCCCAATCTTAATTTCGACTATTCTGGCCGCATCGAGGTATTCAGGATGAACGCCAAACCGTCCTGAGGCTACCTGGACTGTCGTGTTATCTCCATATTTATAAAGCGTGGGATGAAGCCCACCTTCACCCGTATTCCACAAAGTTCCCATCTCAGTGGCAGCTCGGGCCAAGGACTCCTGGACATTCAGGCTTACTGCACCATAGGACAAGGCGGAAAACATTATGGGAAGCTCGAGCTTGACCTGGGGAGCCAACTCTGTTTTGAGACCCTCCAAGCCAAACTCTACCCTATCAGGTTTCTGGCCCAGATAGGTGGTCAATTCCATGGGTTCCCGTAGAGGATCAATAGAGGGATTAGTCACTTGGCTGGCGTTGAGGACCAGATAATCCCAGTAGATGCGGTAGCTTTTATCATTGCCCATGCCAGTAAGGAGCACGCCGCCAGTCTCTGACTGCTTGATGATATCTTCGATAACCTCAGGGCGCCAGTTGTAGTTCTCTCTGTAATCCAGTGGGTTTCTTCTAATGGTCAAAGCCTTGGTGGGACAGAAGACTACGCAACGGTGGCAGCCAACGCAGTTCTCTTCATGGCTTCTTATTTCGTCGTCCTCAGCATCGTAAGAATGAACGTCAAAGGTGCATTGGTTGACACACACCTCGCATCTAATGCACCGGGAATCGTCTCTCTCCACTACGAATCTTGGCGGCAAATATGTCTTCATCTTATTCTTTTCTTACAGGTACTCCTCTTGCAGCTAAGTAGTCTTTTGCCTGGCGAATGGAATAAATCTGGTAGTGAAAAATACTAGCCGCGAGGACAGCGTCCGCTTTGCCTATGACTAAAGCCTCATAGAGATGCTCCAAATTACCTGCGCCGCCGCTGGCAATGACCGGCACCATTACTGTTTCACTGATAGCACGGGTCAGTTCCAGGTCATATCCGGCCCGCTGACCATCAGCATCCCAGCTGGTAAGGAGCAGTTCCCCAGCCCCCAGAGCGACAGCTTGCTTAGCCCATTCGAGGGCATTGATGCCAGTAGACTTTCGTCCCCCGTGGGTGCAGACATCCCACTTAACACCGTCACTGTTTTTTGATCGCTTGGCGTCAATAGCTACGACAATGCATTGACTGCCAAATTTCTCTGCTCCGTCGGTAATAAGCTTGGGATTCTGCACAGCGGCGGTATTAATGGATACCTTATCGGCCCCTGCTTTTAGCAAGCGACGCATATCTTCGATGTGGCGCAAACCTCCACCAACGGTGAGGGGGATGAAAACCTGCTCGGAAACTTGCTCGACAATGTCAACCATGGTGCCACGTCTCTCCGGAGTAGCCCCGATGTCCAGAAAAACCAGCTCGTCAGCACCTTCTGTGTAGTAGAAAGCAGCGAGCTCCACAGGGTCGCCAGCATCCCGAAGATGAGTAAAGCTAGTGCCCTTAACTACTCGCCCTTGAGTAACATCAAGGCAAGGGATAATCCTTTTGGTTAACACTTATTTACACCTTCTACTTGCTAACCTTCACACAATTTTTGTTGGAGATTGCCACGTTGCTTGCGCTCCTCGCGATGACAGCAGGCACGAGTGGCTTCTCTAGACTGCCGACAATAGGTTCACCGCCCATGGGAATCCAGGCTCTGTCAAGGTCGGGGCAAACGAGGCGGATGGCTGATTCTTCCGAGGAAAGGTAAAGCACCGAGTCTTTCACTCCTACGGTGAGAGGGCGTAACCTTATTCTGTCGGTAAGGCCAATCATCTCCCCTTGATGAGCGATGATCACCGTGAAGGGTCCGTTCAACAAAAGACTACCGTATACTTGGCGCAATGTTCGGAAAATTCTTTGCTCCTCTGGGAAGCAGCGCTCTATCTGACTCCATAAGGGGGGTGCCAATACCTTGGCTGCTGTCTCTACCGGGAGGCCGTGCTTTCGTACTAAGAGGTCCACTGCATAAGCCACTACCTCGGTGTCAGTCTGCATAGTGCAGTTGTAGCCAAATTGTTCCAGATAGCGTCGGTTTATCCCGTAGGATGAGATTTCACCATTATGAACCACTGTCCAGTCCAGGATACTAAAGGGATGTGCTCCACCCCACCAGCCAGGAGTGTTGGTGGGGAATCTGCCATGGGCTGTCCAGAGGTAACCTTCATACTGCTCCAGGCAGAAATATTCTGCTATTTCTTCGGGATAACCCACTCCCTTGAACACTCCCATATTCTTGCCGCTGGAAAAGACGAAGGCATCTTCTATCTTAGTATTGATTTCCATGACTCTATCTACGACATAGTCGTCTTCTGACTGGCCGTTAGTTGCCTCGTGCTTCATTTCAAGAAAATAACGCCACACTAAGGGAGGGTTCACTATGGCTGAAGTTGTTCTGGTGGGCACCTCTTCGGCATGAATCACATGAAACTTTTGCGCGAGGAAATCTTCTACTCTGGCTTGCCCCTCGCAACTCAGATACATTACATGGAAAGCGTAATAATTGGCATATTCGGGGTATAACCCGTAAACAGCAAATCCGCCACCCAGACCATTACCACGAACATGCATGTTGGCGATAGCCTGTATTACCTCCTTACCTGAGAACCGCCTTCCCGCAGTATCCATCATCCCAAAGAGGGAACAGGCATCCATTACCTTATCATCCTGATAAAAATTGTTTATCCTGCTTAGTTCTTTCAACTCTTAACCTCCTCAATAAGATAGTTATTCGCCAGTAAAGGTTTTCTCTTCAGTTTGAATAGATAGAGCGCTTTGGGAAAATAACCGTGGCGGTGTTTCCAATCGCTCTTGCCACAATACCCGGGGAAAGACGGCCAGGCCAAAATTGTCCGCCAAAAGCGATTGCTTGAAGCTTTCTACATCAACTTTGTCCCTCATAAGACCGAAAATTATGCCCGACTTCTCAATATTTCCCACGGATATCATTCCCACTATGAGGTTATCTTTCAAAATGACCTTTTGGTATGTATCCCTCCCTTGCTTGCTGATAACCTCGTAGCCGTCGTCCTTGGGTGCTGCAGGCATTCCTGCAGAGGTGATGTCAATTCCGAAGTAGTTGAGCGAATTCATAGCTGTGCCGCCGGGGTACGTGACGAGGATATCAGCCATGTTGTAGCCAGCAATCCTGCCTCCAATATAAGCGTTAGGCCAGATGGGGGTGAGTCTGTTATCCCCATACACAAAATCATATGCTTCAGCTACGTCCCCACACGCGTAGACATCCAGGTGGTCTGTAGCCATATGGCGATCCACAACTATGCCTCGATTCACTTTTAACTTGGCATCTAGGGCGAGCTCTGCACGTGGCGATACTCCAATAGCCACCAGCACCAAGTCACAGGGCATGGCCTTCCCGTTATCCAGGACAACTCCTTCGACTGTCTCTCTTCCAGTGATTTCAATCACAGTATGACCTGCAATGATTCCCACGCCGGCTTGCTTAAGAACTTCTTCAGCCATTAAGGATGCTTGTTCGTCGAGGATGGTATTCAATATCCTCTCTTTCATTTCCACTACTCCTACATCAACTCCTCGCTTCACTAGAGCTTCGGTTGCGCTAATTCCAATGAGCCCACCACCAATGACTACTGCCTTTCTGGCGTTATCCAAGAATCTGTCAACCGCCTTAGCATCATCAAGGTTTGTGAAGGTAAAAACACCTCTCTTGTCACTCCCTTTCATCTTGGGAAAGATAGGTTTGCCTCCTACAGCGAGCAGGAGCTTGTCCCAGGCAATCTGCTCATTGTCTTCCAGCCAAGCAGTCCGGCTATCTAGTTCTAGGTGCCTCACTCTCCTGCCCGGGAGAAAAAGGATATTGTTCTGGTCATAGAAGTCGAGAGGACGGAATAGTATTCCGTCGAAGGTTCGTTCTCTAGCCAGATATTTTGAGATAAGAGGGCGTGAGTAGGCAGGATAGGGCTCTTCAGAAACGACAGTCAGAGCCCCTTCCTTATCTACCTGGCGTATGGCTTCAGCGGCCCCAATGCCGCCAGCCGAATTTCCTACGATGAGATATTTTGTTCGCACCTTTCTATCTCCCACTTAGTGCCATCTTCAAGAAGTTGGAATACATCTTTAATCCGTGCTCACCACTTTTCTCAGGGTGAAACTGGGTTGCGATCAAGTTGTCCTTGATTACCACGCTGCACATAGACACACCATAGCTTGTCGTGCCGGCTACAACTGACATGTCTTCAGGCTCAGCATAGAAGCTGTGGACAAAGTAAAAGTTCGCTTCATCTGGTATACCGTCGAAAATCGGGTGACTAATACCTTGCCTTACCTGATTCCAGCCCATATGTGGAATCTTGAGGCCTTGAGGGAGCCTGCGCACTACCCCGGGTATGACATCGAGGCACTCCTGCCAGCCACCTTCTTCGCTACCCCTGAACAAGATCTGTAACCCTATACAGACACCCAAGAAGGGCCGACCCTCAGCAATGAAGCGGCGGATTGGATTGACAAGTCCTAGTTTTCGCAGCCTTGCCATGCTATTAGCTGCCGCTCCAACCCCTGGCAAGATAGCTACTCGGGCCGCAAGGACGGTCGGGGATGTCTGTTATCTCTGGCTTGGTAGCCCAATCTGTTAGTAGCATTAAGCACGCTGCGCAGGTTGCCAGCACCATAATCAATTATTACAATCATTCAGAGTCTGCTCCTTCATGCACCAACGATTCAGTTCTCAACAGTGACTTCCACAATATTTTCGCCGGCAATAGTGATGTCCTCACCATCCTTCTTGACAAAAACGTGCATTAGTCCTATTACCTCATATTGACCATTCTCTAAATTCGTTGTGTCCCACATCACAGGGAAATATCTGTGTTTATCCTCGGACTCTCCGATCTTAATCCACGTATTGGAATTCTTCTTTCGGTAATACCAGGGATTGGTTATCCTGACGATACGCCCGGCAAATCCCAACTGTTTTAATTGCCTTGCGCAATAAATCTTCGTCAAATTCCTCACGTAGTTGAACACTGCCGGAATAGGTTTTGAAGATCTCCGAAGGAACAATATAGTGCGGTCCCCAATTGTATGACATGATACACCTCCATCAAATTCATTTAGCTAATGGAATCACAATACTTATCAAATCGGCTGGCATGGCAGCCGCCACAGTTGTTGCATTGCTAATATTCCCAGTTACCCTCGATCCGCGACTAGGCCTCGCCATTACGGTGGCTATCCCTTGCATATCTTCTGCGCCACGCTCGATTATGGTGATTAATCTATCCATGTCATTCCTTTTTCTCGTCAGCGCCCAGTATAAGCGCTTCATTAGGGCAGTTAATTACACAGGCAGGTATATCCCGCCCGGGGCAGAGGTCGCATTTGATAACAGTTTTGCTATTCAGGTCCCGACTAAGCGCTCCATAAGGGCAGGCTACTATGCACGTCCAGCAGCCACTGCACTTTTCCACATCAACGGTAACCTTGTCACTTGTAGACTCTTTACGCATCGCGCCCGTAAGACAGGAATAAACACACCAGGGCTCAACGCAGTGGCGACATTGAATCGGAAAAGAAATCTCTATATTCCTCTCCACACGCACACGGGGCAAAGCACGCAGAGTCTCCTTTTTAAATGCTTTGATGGGATCCTTGGATTGAGAGTGCTCTACCTGGCAGTAAACCCGACACAGGCCACAACCGATGCAGACCTCTTCCTTAACATATACTCTTTTCATGCTTCAAATCCTTATTGATTATCTGACATACGTCGGTAACTGTTTACCTACACCATCTTAGCAACACGCGAATTATTTTGTCAACATGTAACAAAGATTTAACCTGTCTGTAATATTCTGGAAACATGGGAGTTTTATGCTTTGGTCAAGAAAATGAGCATGGATATAAACCAAATCATAGAGCTGTGGAGAGGCCTATCACCCCGTTTGGCTAGGGCTATCCCTGGTAAAGAGCTTCCTAAGGACGAACATCCTGATGAAGAAAAGCGCGATGAAGATAGCGAAGACAAAACAGTTGACCCCATTGAAAGTCATCATGAGGAAGATGATGTTTAGAAAAGCGATTTCAAATGCCTATTGATACCGGCAACACTGCTTGGTTGTTAGTATCCACCGCGTTGGTGTGGCTTATGACGCCGGGCCTGGCCCTATTCTATGGTGGGATGGTGAGAAGAAAAAACCTTCTTGCCACTATGATGATGAGCTTCGCCGTCATTGCCATGGTATCTGTTCTCTGGGTGCTTTACGGCTATAGTTTAAGCTTCGGCCCGGACAAAAGTGGCATCATCGGGGGACTCGACTGGCTCGGCCTTAAAAGTGTAGGACAGGACCCCTCATCTGTGTATGCGACCACTGTTCCTCATCTGGCTTTCATGGCATTTCAGGCCATGTTTGCCATAATAACCGTAGCTTTAATCACTGGGGCAGTGGTGGAGCGAATGAAATTTAGTGCCCTGCTCATCTTTTCTGCCTTATGGTTGACTTTGGTCTACTGCCCGGTGGCACACTGGGTATGGGGTTCCGGTGGCTGGCTGGCTAAGTTGGGCATCTTCGACTTTGCGGGCGGCATTGTAGTTCATATATCGGCTGGTGTTTCGGCATTGGCTCTAGCTCTGGTGCTGGGACCACGTAAGGGATTCAAGGAAAGGGAGTCCATGGAACCGAACAACATACCTATGGTAGTGCTTGGCGCTGGACTACTCTGGTTTGGTTGGTTCGGTTTTAATGCCGGCAGTGCCCTTACCTCCGGAGGTTTGGCGTCTAGTGCCTTCGTCACTACTAATACATCAGCAGCAGCTGCGGCCGTTACGTGGATGATACTGAGCTGGATTTACCGGCGTCCTACCATCGTTGGCACTGCCACGGGGGCTATTGCTGGATTGGCAGCAATCACTCCAGCAGCTGGATTTGTCCCACCCTTAGCGGGAATACCTATCGGTATCGTTGCCGGGGTGCTGTGTTACTATGCTATGCTCTTCAGAGCGAAGAAGATGGGAGTCGATGAGTCACTGGATGTTTGGGCGTGCCACGGTATCGGTGGTACCTGGGGTGCATTAGCCACAGGCATCTTTGCTAGCATCGCAGTTAATCCGGCTGGTGCCAATGGGCTGATTTTCGGCGATGCCATGCAGCTTGCCAGGCAACTCCTGGGTGTAGCAGTTGTCTGGGGCTTTGCCTTCGGGGTCACCTGGGTTGTGGCAAAAATAGTTGATGTCACTATGGGATTGAGAGTCAACGCCACGGAGGAAACGGTGGGGCTAGATATTTCGCAACATGGTGAAAGGGCCTACGGAGGTATGCTGCGATGAAGTTGATAGAGGCGATTATCCGGCAGGAGAAGTTGGATGCTGTGAAGAGAGCACTTGAGGCTAGCGGTTATTTCGGTATGACGGTGAGCGAGGTGAGTGGCAGAGGGCGGCAGGGGGGGCTCACATTGCAGTGGAGGGTGGGCGAATACAAAGTAGACCTACTGCCCAAGATTAAGGTCGAGGTAGTCGTCCTGGACGAAGATGTTGCTAGAATACTGAATGCTATTACTACGGCGGGAAGAACTGGGGAAATGGGTGATGGCAAGCTCTTCGTCCTGCCGGTTGAGAATGCAGTGCGCGTCAGGACCGGCGAAGAGGGCGACAATGCTATTTAAGCCAATGACGGAGGCTGCCAAGTGTAAATCATAAGGAAATAGGAAAAGCTTGATATAATATACGAAACAAGGAGGAAAAGCATGACGGACAAAAAAAGCAGAGAGGAAGCGAAGCAATATGTTCTGAAAATGGCCAAGGAGCATGATGTAAGATTTGTCTGGCTGTGGTTCACCGATATTTTGGGTTTCCTTAAAAGCCTTTCCATCGGCATAGCCGAGCTGGAGACCACTTTGGAGGAAGGAATGGGTTTTGATGGCTCCTCAATTCAAGGCTTCGCCCGTATTGATGAAAGCGACATGGTTACCATGCCTGACCCTGACACTTTTCAATTACTCCCCTGGATGCCCGGGGAGCACACGGCAGTGGCCCGCATGTTTTGTGATATCGTAAAGCCCGGAGGTGAGCCTTTTGAAGGCGATCCCAGATTTGTTTTGAGAAAGAATTTGGAACGAGCTGCAAATCTTGGTTACACTTACTATGTTGGCCCCGAACTGGAATACTTCTATTTTAGGGACTCAAAAAGCTGTGAGCGTTTGGACGAAGGTGGGTACTTTGACATGACCCCGCCAGATGCTGCCCATGACTTGAAGCGGGAAACGGTGATGGCACTGGAAGCCATGGGTATTGGTGTTGATAAGTCCCATCATGAGGTTGCTACCAGTCAGCACGAAATAGACATGCGCTATACTGATGCTCTGACCATGGCTGACAATGTGATGACCTACCGCATTGTGGTCAAGGAGATAGCGCTGAGGCATGGAGTCTATGCCACTTTTATGCCCAAGCCGGTCTTCGGCATCAACGGTAGCGGTATGCACGTGCACCAATCGCTATTCAAGGGCAACCACAATGCTTTTTTTGACAAAAATGGTAGGTATCATCTCTCCAAAATAGCTTTAAGCTTCCTTGCTGGACTTTTGAAGTATGCCCCTGAATTCACTGCAGTTACCAACCAGTGGGTCAATTCCTATAAACGGCTTGTGCCAGGCTGGGAGGCGCCGGTCTATCTCTCCTGGGCGACACGCAACCGCTCCGACCTGATCAGAGTGCCGGAATACAAGCCAGGCAAAGAAGATGCGACCAGATTCGAGCTTCGTTCTCCTGATCCCGCATGTAACCCCTACCTTTGCTTCAGCGTGATGCTGGCCGCTGGACTAGCAGGAGTTGAGGAGAGATTGGAGGCACCGGAACCGGTAGAAGCGAACGTCTATCACATGTCCGGGGAGGAAAGAAAAAGGCGAGGAATAGATAGTCTACCGGCTAGTCTCTTGGAAGCAGTTCAGCTCACTGAGAAGAGCGAGCTGGTGCGGAAAGCCCTTGGCGACCATGTTTTCAATGCTTTTATCGAGAATAAGAAGATCGAATGGGACCGCTATCGCATCCATGTTACCGACTATGAGCTTGCCAGATACTTGCCAATCTTATAGTCTAATCACATATTGGTTCCGTTGTTCAACTTGCTGATAGTGCCCTAAAGAGGGGGAGTAAGTGACATCCATCGGTGTTGATATCGTGGAGATAGAGCGTGTTGAGTCAGCAATCAAGCGAGGGGGGGAGCGTTTTTTAAGCCGAGTTTACACCGAAACGGAGGTCAGGACTTGCCAGGATAGACTTTCGTCCTTAGCATCCAGATTTGCTGCCAAAGAGGCGGTGATGAAAGTTCTGGGAACAGGTGGGATAGGTATTGCTTGGCGTGAAATTGAGATTCTCACTGGCGACGACGGCAGACCATCAGTCAGACTTTATGGGCAAGCTTTGGATAAAGCTACGAAATTGAACTTGAAAGAGGTCTCCGTTAGCCTTTCTGATAGTAAACAGTATGCCGTTGCTGTAGCTATAGGTACATAGAGTCTTCTATTTTAACTCTCTTTTTAATTTCTCTATTACTCCGGCAAACTCTTGGCTGTATCTTTTTTCCTGGTTGGAGAGAAAATCTCGCCACTGAGGAAGCTGTTTCACCGCCTCATCGACAGTTAGTTGAATGACCATGGTGTTTTGTCCTTGCTGAACTTGCTTTACCCTTAATCGGGGATTTCTTTCCACTTCAGCTCTTATGCTATTGTAGGCTTGCTCTATTTCGGCTCTATACCTCTTTTGTAAGTCCTCCATCCGCTTCAGACTTAGCTCAATTACAGAAGTATTCTGTCCTTTCTTGAGCGACTCCATGGCCAGAATTCCATCCCTTTTCCTTTGCAGCTCAGCTGGAGTAATCCCAAAACTAACTGAATCCACCAGTCTCAGCTGGGCTTCCCTGAGAAGGGATGGCTTGCCTTCTTCTTTTAGTCTCTTCCACAAGCTTTCGGGGTCAATCTGACCTTGGTAAAATTCTGAGAGTAGAGAGTCCACCTTCTCGGAATCTAGCATCCTCTCTTTTTCTTCTGAGGTCAATTCACCAATTTTGGCTAATCTGTCTCTGGCGATTGGCGGAAGGTCCTTTTCCCAATTTTTCATTGACGAATCTCCCACAAATAGGCGACGGCTATTCTACAGCACGGCAGACGAGAAGATAGTATATAATATAAAATCAGATTTGGGGAGTGCGATGGGAATCCGACTTTCTCAAGAGCCACAGCTTGAGAATCCGATTTTGGTAGCTAGTTGGCCGGGAATAGGCAATATCGGGATAATCGCTGTTGATACTCTGAAAGGGATACTAGAGGCGGAGGAGTTTGGTGAAATTGAGCCGTGGGATTTCTTTTATCCCAAGCGGGTCTTGATCAGGAAGGGAATCTTGGAATACCTGGAATTTCCCAGCAGCAAATTCTATTTCAAGAGGGTACGTGGAAGAGATATAATATTTTTTGTCGGGGAAGAACAGCCCACCGAAGGGGGTAGGACGTACGCTGAGGGAAGAAAGGCCTATCGCATGGCTGACCTGGTTTTGGATGTAGCTGAGAAATTCAAATGTCGCAGAGTTTATACTTCGGGAGCGGCTGTGGCTTTGATACACCATACTACGAAACCCAGAGTCTGGGCTGTGCCTAATGGAGAGAGTTTAATCTCCGAGATAAAGGCGTATCAGAACACTGTACTCATGTCCGATATCGAAGGAAGAGGGGGACATGGAAGTATTACTGGTTTGAATGGACTTCTGCTGGGAGTTGCCAAAAAAAGAGGTTTTGAGGCTATTTGCCTGATGGGTGAGATACCAGTATATCTTCAGGGATTGCCTTTGTCCTACCCCAAAGCTTCAAAGTCCGTGCTGGAAGTCCTCAGCCATAGTCTGAAAGTAGAGGTTAACCTGGACACCTTGGATGAATTAGACCGGAAGGTAGAACAAAGAATTGAAGAATTCTACCAACAGATCCCCTTGGAGATAAGGGGGCAATTGGATAGGTTAAAGCATGTCGCTTGTCCCCAACCGGCGGAGCCTGGGCCGATTACCGAGGAAGAAGAGAAAAGAATTATGGAAGATGTTGAAAAGTTCTTTAGGAAGCGAAGTGGGGGAGGTTGAGCCAGGGATATCCTATTAAAATCTATAAGGAACCAGACCTTCGCCGCTCTTCTTTAGTGCTGGGTTGGAGCGAAGATGGGGGAAATTTGGGACGAAGAGTTACGGACTACTTGAATTTGAAGCTGGAAGGGCAGGAATTTGCCGAGATTGACCCCGGGGAGTTCTTTCCTATGGGTGGAGTTGCCATAAAAGATAATATAGCAGCATTTCCTGAAAGCAAGTTCTATGCTTGTCCGGAACACGAATTGGTGATTTTGCAGACTGACTCTCCCTTGGCCGAGTGGTACAAATTCCTGAACTGGGTTCTGGATGTGGCTGAGCATCATTGCCGGGTGAAAGAGCTCTATGTCCTTGGGGCCATGATTAGCTTTAGTGCTCATACCACCCCCCGCCAGTTGCTTGCCGTAGTTAACTCGACAGAAATGAAAGAAATACTGAGCCAATATGACTTGAACAGGGATATGGATTATCAAACTCAACCTGGTGAAAGGCCAACACTGAATTCCTTTCTGCTATGGCTAGCCAGGGAGAGGAATATCCCCGGGGTGAACGTGTGGGTGCCAATACCTTTTTACCTAGCAGCGATGGAAGATGCCCAGGCTCAAAAGAAAGTACTGAGCTTTTTGAACGAAAGATTAGGCCTCAAAATCGATTTTAGTGATTTGGATCAGGAAATTAGAAAACAGAATGAGCAACTAGCCCGGGCAAGGTCTCGCTTTCCTCAAATCGATGATTATATTAACAGGCTAGAAAGCAACCTCATGCTATCTGAAGAAGAGAACGAAGAACTAATCAAAAAGATTGAGGACTTTCTAAGGGAAGGAGACTGAGCCTCACTTAGGCGAAGGTAGTTTTATTAAGATGCTAGCCAAGGTAAAAAGTGCTGCTGTGGTGGGTCTGGAGGGAGCCGTAGTCGAAGTGGAGGTGGATTTGTCACCAGGCTTGCCTTCCTTCACGATCGTTGCCTAGAGCAGCCCCTACGTACGAAATAATAACCAAACAAATCTGCAACTAGCTAGAACCCTTCCTGTCTGGCTTAACAACAATACATTGAACAGCACTACTGCTACGCTTTAGTTAAGTACGCTGGAGTCTTCCATCGGCAGTTCCCCAATGATATAATCCCTTCAACAGGAGCGGAAGTGCAGAGGCTACTCCTTGCAGTCATCCTCGCGATTATACTCACGGGGCTACCTCTATTGGCATTAAGCGATACTGATACTCCCACCGCTGATACGGCTATTTCCAATAATGAAGTAACTGGCAACATAAGTATAAGCGAGGGAAACAATTCCTCGGCAAGCGCCACAATTACGATTACGATGTATACTGGAGATGCTGAGTAGTCCAGTCGCCATATTTGAAAGGAGGAATCAAAAGGAAATCCCTGTGGCAAAGGGAAAACGTGTTAAACTTTAGTTATGGAAATTAGTGTGAATTTGTGGAGGGGTAGAATCTATGGTATCACTTATACAGGATGATTCAAACACTATCCGGTGAGATCAGCGGAATGATGATCTATACCATGAGAATGAACCCAAAAGCTATCCAAAATTCCCTGTATCATTAAGCCAAAGCTCAAAGGGCAGTAGGAGACCTTATGCTCATAGGACATCCAGAACGTTATACCGACGCCCAGCTCGATACATGGATTAGGAGTCTGGTTGATGCGTTGCAGCCCGAGAATCGTCGGCTAGATTACAAGGCATCGCCTGGTGAACGCAGACAGGAGTGGGCGAAAGACATAACATCCTTCGCCAACGAGCTCGGTGGGGTATTAGTTTACGGTGTCCCAGAGGAATCTCAGAACGCTAATAATGCTCCGGTCCCAGGGCGGCCATACGGCATCGACCCGATCTCCGGATTTGAGCAGGATTTAGAGAACGTGTATAGCGCAGCAATCACGCCACTTCTTCCGGACTATCATATTCGGAAAGTTCGGCTCTCTGAGTATCCAGATAAGGTGTGCTATGTGGTGTGGACGCCAGAGAGCTGGGCTGGCCCTCATATGGTATCTGCCTACCAAGACCACCGTTATTACAGGCGCGGTGAATTTAGGGCGATCGTCATGACCGAACGTGACGTTGAGGAACGGTACCGGCGTCGTCTTGAACTCCGAGGGGCAGCGAATCAGTTCATGGAGTCGGGAGACGCGTGGCATAACCTGTGGTTTTTCGGGGCAAGTGGGCCGACCACAACACTCATGGTCATTCCGCACCTATTGATTCCTAATCGGATTGTATTCCATGAGCCAGCCATGCGAACGTGGCTTGAAGGACGCCCACTCAATGGTTACTGGCTCCCCACAATGTACGGAGTATGGACGAAGGGAAGAGATGACGAAGACCAAGAAATTGTCGAAATACACCGCAACGGAGCGGTAGTCGCGTGTCACTACATTTCGGGAAAGGTTGATGACGAAAGACAAGGATTCGTAATAGCTTATGAGAGTGAGTTCCGTATATGGCAACCGTGGCTTGAGGCTGCGGGGCAGTTGTATCAGCATATCGGTTATGATGGCCCGGTGACTATACTTGCAGTGTTACAAACTGAGGAAGTAAGGAAACAGCCGGTGGTTTTGCTAACAAGCTCCGGTCCGTTCATATTGCCTTATGGTAATTCATCTCACCGGTGGTCCACACTTCGAGAACGAGAAATCAAGTTGCGCATTGAGAGTAGCGCCGTAGATCTGGCCCTACGCCCTAACAGAGTACTGCGGGAAGCTGCGGATGAGCTTTGTCGCGCCTTCGGTAAGTGGCAAGCCGATTGCTTCAATGAACAAGACCAGTTTGTCTAGTTGGTGCGATAGGATGGCACCACTATGACCAGCCACCCCAAGAGTAAACGTTGTGTGTTACTGTGCCCCCATAATTCACTTCGCAATATTGGGGCAAAATGAACAAAGCTGAAACTCTATTCTAATCTCTGTGTTTAACTTTTCAGCCCCGGCCACAAGCGGCGGCGGCCCCAAAACCATTATTCAACCTTCTCTTATCACAAATTAAGGTTCAGAGTTGGGGACTACTCTCACATCAAAAATAGAAAGGTCCCCCAGAACAAGCCCGGCAAAATCCGCCTCTTGTAACTCAAATGTTACCTCTTTAACCCTCCCCAGATTTATCTCATCCGCACTAAACCGGATTACCTTAGTGGACCTTAACTTGCCCCGTTCATACAGCTGCACAATATATGGAACCCCCGCAACGGCATTTTCAGGTTTCAAGGCAAATGTAACCCAATAGTCACCAAGGTAACCCCATTTAGATTCAACAGTTGCTATGTTGACAGGAATTATCCCCCCTGCCCCTTCCCTTATTGCATTTATCTTTGATACTACCGCATTCTTGTATCCTACGAAGGGTTGAACTCCAGCAAATGAGAGAATTAGAACAATCCCAAGCAGAGAAAAGAAAACCAATTCAAAGCTGGGGCTTCCGAATCTATAACGATTGCTTCGTAATACTGATATGTTCCAAATTAATACTCCCAGGCTTATTATGAAGATGATACTGCCAAGCACCGGGGCTATTGCGTGTTGAACAAACAATCGATATCCAACCCAGCCTGCAGCTACTAGGCAGACAATAGCTAATAAATCCAGGAGTAATTTCTTAGTACTGAAATTTCTCATTTCTCGGTATCGTTCAGTTTTAGGGTACAGCACCGAATTGATCGCTTATTCATGCGCATCCTCTTTGCCTTTCGGCCATATCACTCGCTCAAAAATATTCTTTCCCCTGCAATACGGGCAGCCGGCGGATTCGTCATACCAGCATTGATGCTTCGGGCAGAATCTCATGTCTTCCCTTAGATTAAGAAGTCTTTCGTCTTCCCGTCTAGCCATTTGCCACCACCAATTCCTTCATTCTCAGTGTATTCTAGTATGACACACTACGCCTATATTGTCATTCTTGTCCAATGAAACTCTGTTCTAATCTCAGTGCTAAACTTCTTACCCGGAGGCATAAGTGACCGGGGCCTCAAAGCTAAAACCGACTACCTCACTGGTTCTAATTGATAGCTAAAAGCTCTGTTGGGAAGTTCGGGAAGGAATTTCAAGACCGTGACCACAAGCACGCGGAGGGCCAGATAGGCCCTACAAGAGGCTAGACTGTCACCTCATTACACAAACTAGGGATGTTGTATTCTGATCATGCCAGACTAGACACGCACGCTGAACGGCAAAAGTTCTATGTCATTGTGTCCCCACAACGGGTCTGTCTACCTCGCTAAAGCTAACGCAAAGGGAATCTTCTTGTTGATATTGTGTCCCAGCTTATACCAAAGCAGTATTGAGATAAAAAGTCGAGTCTAGAGAGGTCATGACATGAAGAATACAATGATTCGGCAGTAAGCAATTAATATTATTATTTCAAGCTTTGGAAACGCTTTGAAATATATACAATGCGACGCAGAGTCGAAGGGTGGGTATCAGAGTCAACCATCCACTGATTTCGGGGAGTGATGTGCTTTAATAGAGAGATGAGTGCCTGCGGACCAGCAATTGTCGCAGCTCCAACATCAGCCAGACGTTCGTTTCGGCGGCTAATTAATGAAAACACGAGAAAAAACGTGGCAGCATATACGATATTCACAACGACACTAGGGGCTTTCAGGGGACTAAGAGGCATTACTGTAAACATGCATGCGTAAGAAACCCAAAGCATTACGTTAACCCAGTGATTTTGCTGGATGTGAGTTAGCTCATGTCCTAACAAGGCAAGCAATTCGCCATCCGAGCGTTCCTTTAAAAGCGGTTCACCAACTACAACCTGTCTTGTCCAGGGGATAGCATATGCATTACGAAGATCTTTCCTTATGCCGAGAGGTTTCTTCTTGTGCAGTTTTACTCCCTGTCTGTACGCTAGCTTCTTGAGGCTTTCAGTCAACTCTACATTATCCCACGAGATACGCTTTCTTTCCGTAACGGACTTGAAAATATTGTTTAAGAAGGGGGTCCCGCATACAAATATCATTATCTCCGTAGCTATTAGCAAGGTAGCAAGAGATAAAAGCTTCAAATAAGGATTATGGATAAGGTATGATGAATATGCTGATGCTATCGTTAGCAAGCAGATGAACCACTTGCTCCTAACCCCTACCGCAATTGGTCTTAACAGCTGACCCATTGGCAATCTACTGTTCCTCCGAAATCAAAGCGTTTCAATGAAGTCAATTACCCTTCTCATTTTTGTGGTGTTTCGCCTTCCGACTAATCGCTTCACAAGTCGGTCTAACTGAGCCTCTAAGTCGTAATCGAGGCCTCCGGCTTCTTTCTCCAAAGCCGTAGCGTCTTCCTTAAGGACGGTTGCTATCCTCCTTAGGACCTCACGTGAAGGACTTCTTTTACCATGTTCCAATAAACTCAAAAAGGTCTGCGTTATCTCTGCCTTCTTGCACAACTCCTGTTGGCCTATACCCTTTTGGATTCTTTTTTCCCGAATTACCCATCCAATATTTTTTTTGGCTTCAGTTGATGCAATTCTCATTTTCCCTAACTCGCCATGGTTATCTGTTAATATATTAACACTTGGGTGCCTATTTGTCAAGTTGGCCTCCCCGGTCATCTTTGCTAAGACCCGACATGTTGATGACCCTTGGGTCGTCGAGCCAGTTTTGTCCGCAAAACTTTTTATCTTGAAAACCCCGACGAAACTCACCCTTTTAGACGTCAATTTCAGCGGATATACTAAAGGGGATACCATGGTTAGAATTTCGTCGCAACAATGACAAAGAAGGAATTTGGTTTTCTACTTCTTCTCCAATGGGAGGGAGAGCCACATACACTGAAATTTGGCCTGTTTCGTGAACTGTAATCTTAAGCTTCAGCATTTTCAGTAGTATTGTCCACTGGTCTTTGGTCTGAGTCTCAAGATTCCGGGTTATTGCCTTACAAAATCTGGCAATACCTTCCTCGTCTATTCTCCGCTGCCTTAATACCTCAAGCTCTTTCTCTAGCTGACCCTTTTCACTCTTGGCTTGGTTTAGGGCATCTATAATTTCTCGCTCACGTATTTTGAATCTATCTACAGGGTAGTCTGGCGAAGCCAACCTATACAAAGCATCCCATTTCCCTTCCAAGAACTTAATCCTCTCTCCAGTTTCCCTAAGCTCCTTTTCCTTCTTCTCAATTAAGTCTCCTCCAGTAAGCTGTCTCCTTATAGCCGGAACCAATCGAGCCTCCGAAGCGAGAGCGCTTTTGAGTTCAGTGCTCACTTCTCTCCACAGCCAACTGGCACTTATAATTGGCTTCCTACAAACGTTACATCTGTAGTAGGGATACCCATGGAATGGACAGCCAGCCATTCTCCTACCGCAATGGCAAAAAACCATGCCTTTCAATGGCGGGTAATCCAGCTTTACAGCATTCCACGCTTTGTTCTCCTTAATTTCATTTAACCTCTTCTGTAACATTTGGAAGCGTTCTACACTCAGTACTGTTTCACCTTGAATTACTCCATCAATTGGCTCTCCTATCCACTTGAATACTCCTATAAGTGTTTGATTTCGCAATATACGCCCTATAGTAGCGGGCGACCAATTGGCTCCACCTCTTGGTGCTGGAACTTTCGCATTCTCCATCCTTCGTTTAATCTCATGTAGTGGAATACCCTCATCCAGCAACCAATCTGCCCACTTCCTAACCCAGTTTGCATTTGTAGGGTTCAATTCAGGCTTGCCACTCGACAGTTTTCCGTACAACGTTTTAGGCTTGTAGTCATAAACCCAATTAACCGCGCCTGTTGGAAGTTGGGAGTTTTTAGCTAATTTGTTCCTTCCGTCGAGCGTATTCTTTTTAATCTGTTTACCATCCTGGTCAGCCTTAAAGCTATGGATAAAGAACGTGAGGACTTGAATTGTAGATGCTTCGTTCGTTACCTCTAGTTCTTCTTGGGCGAACATAACCAATAGGCCATTCTGGCGGAGCATACCCAGATAGTAACCGGCAGCTTCTAGATTTCGTGCAAACCTATCTACACGGGGGAATAGAATTACTGGTATATCGTTTTGCTCTCGTATAGCCTCGGCAATGACAGTGTCAAACTTATCTCTGTTCCACGTACTGGAGCTTTCTACTAATTGATGCTCCTTAGCTACATCCAGTCCTCGCTTTCTGGCGAACTCTAAGCAAACCTCCCTTTGGTTAGCAAACCCGTAACCTGCTTTGAGAGATTCGTTGGATTCTCGAAGCACTATCCTACACTTCATTTTTGCCCTCCTTCAGTAGTTTTTTGTAGATTTCATCCGTGCCCTGTTCGAGGTGCCAATTCATTACAGCAGTTTCTCCAACCACTATGAGGTCAGGTTGAGGAGTGTCCATTTCATTCCCACTCACCAAGGGTGTATCCGGCGTATCTGGTACGTCTGGCACGTCGTTTAAGTTCACTTTAAGCTTAATCCTCATTTCAGTCTCCTTTCATCTTCTTTTTCGCGAATTTCTGGACCGCTTCTTTGTATTGCACCCATGTCATAAGGGAACAAGTCCCTTTGTTCGCCATGTGCGCACCAAAAGCCTGAAACTCGGCTCGCTCCTCACGCAATATAACACCGAGTTTACCTACAGTAGGTTGACCTTTGTTATCCATCTCTCGCATCCGTTCATGCGCTGACCTGAGAGCAGCAGCACGAACGTCTCTATCGGAGCATGGAGAATAACTATCCCGTTTTTGTGCCATGATCACCTCCCTCTAGTGATACATTAAACTTGATGTTTTATGATTGATGATAACATATTCTATCTTTGAGGTCAAATCCCTGTTGTACCTAACCCAAAAGACATTGGAAAAAATCTTGCCCTGTAAGGTCAGATACCTCACAGGGCAATTTGCACAAGCCTATCTGTGCAGCGAATGCAGAAGGCTGCTAAGATAAATCGTTTTTATCGTCTATGCACTCTTCTGCATACTCCAAAACGGCAGTATCGCCATCTGCTAGAATTCTAGCCATAAGTTGTATTCTTCCAGTACAATGCGGACAATGCATTTCTAAGCATTCGCCCACGGGAGTTGACATGTGATGCACATGCAAGTACCTTGTTTCCACTTGTTCCTCCTTGTGCTGACATAGTGCACACGAACTCGCTTTCGCCAGCAGGACTAGAACTTCATCTTATACATGGAGTAGCAGATGGATAAGCAAAAGAAACCAAACCAGCACATAGAGCGCGTATTCTTTACGTTTCAAGAGTCCCAAGAGTTCTTAGGAGTTAGCCATCAAACACTTTATAAGCTTATGCGTCAAGGTTTGCCTTCGCATAAGATAGGCAAGAAGCGAGTGTTTTTCAAGGAAGACCTTATCCAGTGGATAAAAGAGCACTAGAAAAGCGTGTCAGCTAGGACGTGAAGGGTAGAGGCTTTCGAGGAAGATTCGAAAGGACGCACGAGAAGTCTTCAACTCTTTATGCGGAAGTCCCGAAACTGTGATATTTGGAATAATCTGGGCAAGCCCAGATTATTCGTCGAAGAAGTTCATAACTTCGGGCTTGAACTGTCCCTTATTCACTAGATTTTGACACACAGGACGGAACAACTGAAAATCACTATCGCTGACGCTACCGGGCTTGATGCTGACAAACCGCATAAAGAACAGAAAACCCTTCAGAAAGTCCTCGTATCCCTGGATAACAAATTCCCTATGCTTCCATGCTTGTAATTCCATTGACCTCTCTCTAGCCTTCGGTCTTGGCCCAAGTGAAAGACCCCTCACTCCGGTTGCCTCTTGGGCTGCCATGAGAATAATCTCTGGATAGTCCTTGTCCTGAACTGCCTCTATGAACTCCCGTTTGTCACAATCTGGTGAAATCATGATACCCCCCTCTTCACTCCCACCACCACTCAAATCAATTATATCAGCAGCTTCAAAATTGATGGGCTGTTGGGCCTTTGGCTGAAGCTAAAGACTCCTGCTCCAACGTTTTCCAGATAGCATTGTAGAACTCCCCAACTCTTTCACCCGCAGCCGCAGAATTAGCTTTGTCTGCGCTTGCAGGCCGAAACATCCCAGCAACAACATCATGACCCAAGCACGCAACCGCCAACTCCTTAGCAATCTCTCTGTTATCCATAATTCACCTCCATTTTGAATTTATCTTAATTATGCCACTCGCTAGCTCGGTGAGGCTTGAGGCTTTACCGAAGGCTTGCGAGCCTTGTCTAGAGAGTCTGAGAGATAATCATATCTGAAAACTTCTAGTAGCTCTTTCTTGATACCTCGTCTCCTTGGTCGTTGTATAGCACTGCCGTATCAGGGATACTATTATTCCAAACAGCTTTTCCAGAACCGAAACTAAACCCACCATATTCTGGGTGAATTTCATTAGTGTAAACCCTTATACTCTTTCCTGGCTGCAAAACATAACTCGGAAAGGTAAGTGAAGGGTACCCCTCAGATATGTCTATCAGTACCCATCCCTCTAAGTTTTGCGGAGTATCACCAAGATTTGTAATCTCTACATATTCATCAGACTCTGTACGGTAAACGACGCCATCATAGAAGATGTAGGTGATTTGAACATTGCTACTGACCGAAGGTTTCTTCTCAAAGTAAGCAGTAACATCCTTATCGGAGTCCATGGTAATGACAACAGTAGGCGAAGTATTTGAGGCATCGCCACTCCAGTAGTCAAATTTCCAGCCAGAGGCAGGCGATGCAGTAATAGTTACGTGAGTACCGCTGCGATACTGATGGGTACCTGCACTGGGATTGGTAGTTCCTTGGCCATTAACGCTGATGGTAAGGTTACGAGTAGTACAATCCACTGGGGATTCATTGTTCGAGGGAAGCACAGTGTATGTCACCCCGTCTGTCGTGATTACGATAGTTCCGTGGATATCTGTGCCATATACCTGGGCACCAATCTCGCAAAGATTATTGATAGTCTCTTGGTGGGGATGGCCATAGCTGTTACCTTCCCCAGCCATATAGATGGCATACTCAGGCTTAGCCACCTGTAAGAACTGCATTGATGATGCCGTTCGTGACCCGTGATGCCCCACCTTTAGTATGTCCACATCTGGGACAATGCCCGCCGCTAGCATACTTGCCTCAGCTTCCATTTGGGCATCTCCAGTAAACAGGAAGTCAACCTGCCCGTAGCTAAGGCTCAAAACGATGGAGTTATCGTTAGTGTCGCTGCTCAGGTTGACAGGACTAAGCACACTAAAGGTAAGGTTGCCAGTATGAATAGTATCTCCTCTTCTCGCTACATGCACCTCAGCACCTTCGGAGTTAACAGCCGACATAAATTGGGAGTAAGTTCCAGAAGTGCTTGTGTCTCCATTAAGCCAGATTTCATCAACTTTAAAGGCATCTAGAACTCCAATTAATCCACCTATGTGGTCGGCATGAGGATGAGTAACTATCATCACTTCAAGTGGGCCATTAACGTAATCATCAATATAGTTGACTACACCAGGGGATTTGTCCCCACCATCAATCAGTACTTCAATATCACCCAGGTCAAGAAGTATAGAATCTCCCTGTCCAACATCAATGAAGTGGACTGTCAAAACCTCTGGCTCAACTACCTCGAAAGTCCCTGTCAGCCCAGACAATTCCACACTGTAGGAACCCTCTATATCTTTTTCGACAGAGAAGGATGTAGAAGTAGTTTCTGCGCCATCGAGAGTCACATTCTCAGACTGTTCGATTAGCCCATTTATTACCAATTCCAGTTCGTAAGTTCCCTTTTGTTCACCTGTATTTTGAACCTTCACAGTGACAGTGACAGTTTCTCCAGGCTTAACCTCTGCTGGACTCACATTTAGACTACTCACTTCGAATTTGGCCGGTGTTGGCTGCGGGCACTTCGCCAGAACTACGATGCCTATGACGATGCCAAGCCCCACAAGCGAAGCTAACCCAATTAGTAGTTTCTTTTTCATCGTCTTACTTTTTAGGAAACAATTTTTGGGTGGCGACCCCGCATGATGTCTAGGCTGTACTCAGAGTGGCATTTGTTTTTCCATGTGCTGCTGGTCATTCCTCTCGCCCCTCCAAATCCACTGGCTGAGCTATTACAACTATCCCTTATATATACTAAGAAAAAAAGCATTTACACTATCCATATCTTCTCTAAACAGCTTTATCCCTTCCAGCGTAAAGATGTCTTTTCCTCTATAGACGACCTTGCGCCACTTCTTGTAATCCCTCAAGTTTTCAGGGAAAAATGCATGCGCTACAGTATTTCTTAAGGCATCCAACTTTGCTACATTTTGTCTAATATTCTTAGGTACTTCGCGGACAGACCCCAGAAGTCGCAGCTTCTGAAGCAGGTATAGTCTTTCCAATATATAGTAATTAAAATTCTGAAATTTCTTGGTCCTCCACAATTGTATTGAACTTTTGCTGGAACCAAAGAAGTATTTGCAAATTTCATTGCTCACTGCTTCGTCAATTAGGGTGTACTGCGTGATAATATTACCTACAATAGCCTGACGCTTCTGTAATTCAAGCATACCAGTCCGTATTTCCTTAGGATATTTTTCTATGTTCCAGTAGTCCATGTGAATCTCTGTGTAAATGTCATCCAACTCCTTAACCATCCCTTTTTGCCTTGGAGTTAAGTCACTTCCCATTCTATTTCCCTCTTCAAAATCCGCTTAGCTACTCACCATCTCCAGTATACATAGTAATCGTAATTGTGGCACTTGCTGAAGAACTGCTTGCAGTGCTTACACTGCTAGTTACTTGGTTGCTGGGAGTGTGTGTATCAGCAACAGAGATGGCTGCATCACTTAGGCCAAATAGAATTAAACCTACCAGTAGGATTGCAGGAATGACTAGGAATAGCTTCTTCACTTCTATTATTATTGTATCATAAATGATTCTCCGCTTTAATCTTCATTTTCTAGGGCAGTTTAAGTTAGCGTGGTTTATGCAGCCTTTATAGAATAGGATATTCTAAAGTGTTAAGGCTAAATACTGGCGAATATAAGGCCATTTAGCCAATCGAGCTTGGGATGGAAGAATAAAGCGAGCTAAACCATCTGATTCTTCCTCGCCGTAGTATGCATGAGCAAACTGGCGCGAAGGTGGCGACCAAGCCAGTTTGCTCCAAAACTACCAAAATTCAAAAAATCAAAATATCCAAATTTGGATAACCAGAGACTTTTGAAAATTATAGAATTTTGATATTTTGTTTTGTTGGTATTTTCGATGTGTTAATATGATTAAAGTCCGGACTTAATGCTTCGGTATCCTTATGACAGTCCCCTCATCTCCTTCTTCTATTTCGACCTCTCCTTGCTTCTCAAACAGACAAGTGGCTGGGTCGAAGTCCACGGTAAAGTCTGGGAGGCCAGTTGCGGCTATTCTTTGCTTTGCAAAGCCTAACCTTAATCCCTTTTTCTGCCAAGCTACTTTCTCCAAGACAATGGCTGTTGTAGCCGAGTCTACCCATTCTGTAGCTCCTTTGATCTGATAAACATCACTCGGACGGATAAGCGAATTCTTGCTTTGAGGCTTTCTGATATGAATGACAAGAATGGCAGTAGCTTTTAGGTCAATAAGGCTCTCCTTCAGCTTGGTAATGAATTTCTGGACGTCGTTGGGCTTTTGAGCGTCACCGTCTAGGAGATATTTCACAGGGTCGAGTACTATTACTTGTGCTCCGGAACACCTCGTAAATACGTCATCGTAAAGCTGCCTTGGGTTCTTTATGGGCATATGTTCAAACCGGAGACGGTCTCCCGTATCTGGATAGGCCTTGACCAGTTTCTCTAGCCTAGACGCAAGGTTTCTGTTGTCCCCCTCGAAAGCAAAGTAGAAAACTGGCGCTTTTTTACATTTGAACCCTAGGAATGGCGTACCTGCGGCTATGGAGAAGGACATACCCAGAGCAAGGTTAGTCTTTCCTATACCTGTTCTCCCCGCTCCAACAGCAAATTCTCCAGGCTCATCTGGTAAAATCTGCTCTACGATGTCTGACCTAGGTTTTGTATTCTTAACCATCTGTAACCACTCCTTTACTATAGGTATTGGCTCTTCATAGACTCGAACCTGTTCATCCATATTCTAAGCTCCTTTTCGCTTGACCTTTTCCTTGCTCCATTCCCTTCCTATATTGAAGAGAGCAGCTACTCAATGTTGAGTTACTGGGACTTTCTTTTCTTTTGGATTATTTCTTCCGCTTGGAATGTCCACTCCCTAATTTGGTCAAGTGCTTTCGCGACTTTTTCAAATAGCTCTTTGAGAGCTAGTGTTTCCTCTAGCCATTGGAAGTCTTGGTTGTCGGGGAGCCGGAGCCAATAATCAACGACCGTGAACCTTAGTTGTTCAAAGAATGAACTCCAGTCATAGCGAGGGATTTCAAACGACCCTTGGACGCCCTTCTCATGTAACGCGTCTATATACTCTAAGACCTCCTCTCTTACCCACATATAATTTGAGTTCAGAATTTTATGAAGCAACTCTCTAGCTCGTTTCGATTCTTCTACTTCAGCGCTTTTACTCACTTTTTACCTCCTTGAACCTTTACTATTTTGAGTAGCTGCCATTCTTCCAAAATTTGACCTTTGATTTGAGTTATATTAGAGTCGACTGGCGATACAGAAGTACGCTTTCTCGCATTAAGCATCTCCTAGTCGCCAGCCCAGGCCCATACCCTGGGCTCTCTATTCTTCAGCATCTTTCCTTCTCATTCTGTTACCGCTTTGCTATACTGAATTGGTAGGGGATGGCATTGTCGAAATCCAATTTCATTGATGACGATCGTTGGACTACCAGACAAGGCGGTCCAGGAGGCCAGAGAAAGAGTCAGATCAGCCATAAGGAACTCCTACTACAAATTCCCCAACAGACGTATCACCGTGAATCTGGCTCCAGCCGATTTGAAAAAGGAAGGCCCAGCTTACGACTTACCCATGGCCATAGGCATACTGATGAGCTCAGGGCAGCTCAACGCCGACCTCTCCGACAGTATCTTTTTGGGAGAGCTCTCTTTGGACGGCAAACTACGCCATACCCATGGGATATTGCCCATGGTAGCTCTGGCCCGTGACAGAGGCCTATCTACCGTATTTTTGCCTTGTGATGATGCTAAAGAGGCTTCCCTTATAGACAATATACGGATATTCCCTGCGGAATCATTGGCACAGCTGGTTGTTCACCTTCAGGGCGAAGCAGTCATCGCTGAGTACCATGGCGAGCGAAATTGGGAGCAGGAATTTCGCCCCAGTTACGCCTCTGACCTCAGTTACATAAAGGGTCAGGAGCATGCCAAGAGAGCTCTGGAGATAGCAGCGGCAGGAAGACACAATATCCTCATGTGCGGCCCGCCTGGGAGCGGGAAGACTATGCTGGCTCGCTCCTTGCCGTCGATACTTCCCCCGTTGACTGTGGAGGAGGCTATAGAGGTAACCAAGATTTACAGCGTGTGCGGATTGTTGCCACCGGACACTCCCATCGTTGTCGAGCGTCCTTTTCGCTCTCCTCACTACACTATTTCTCATGCTGGTTTGGTAGGAGGAGGGCAGTGGCCCAGGCCCGGGGAAATAAGCCTGGGGCACCACGGGGTGCTTTTTCTGGACGAATTCCCGGAGTTTGGACACATCACGCTGGAATCGCTGCGCCAACCCATAGAGGACAGGACAATTACTGTCAGCCGTGCTCATGGCAGTGTTACCTTCCCGGCCAGCTTTATGCTGGTTGCCGCCATGAACCCGTGCCCCTGTGGGTATTATGGCGACCCGTTTAAGGAATGTAAATGCTCGTCAGGAGAAATCTCCCGCTATCATAAGAGGATAAGCGGACCGCTGCTGGACCGTATTGATATCTTTGTTGATGTTCCCCATATTGATTACGAAAAACTCACTGAGGATAAGCCCGGCGAAAGCTCGGATAGGGTCAGGGCCAGGGTCATGGCATCACATGAAATACAGATTGGGCGTTTTCAAGGGACGAAACTGAAGTGCAATGCTGATATGACGCCCAAGGAGGTAAAGGAGTTTTGCACAGCAGAACCAGCGGCTCAAAGCCTGCTTCGCGCTGCCATGAAGCAACTTCATCTAACCGGCCGTGCCTTCCATCGCATCCTCAAGCTTTCCCGCACCATAGCCGACTTAGAGCATAGCGACATCATCAGAACACACCATATGGCGGAAGCTCTGCAGTACCGGCACAAGGAAATCATTTAAACCTAGAACCTGGTCGATATACGCGTCAGGCTAAAAGTAGAATGCGTCAACCCAAAATAGGAGGTTCACTTTAAATGGTGAAGAAATTGAATTGATCGGATACTGTGGGCTGTATTGTGGGGATTGCATTCGCTATCACAGCAAAGCCTCGGATTTGGCAAGGGAATTACTGTGTGAGCTCCACGCCACGGAATTCGATAAATACGCTGCTATCAAGAGCAACTCTGTAGATCAGCTCGATGCTGTCAAGAAGTTTGAGCATTATGGAGAATGTTGTGAGGTTCTCGAAGCAATAGCCGCTCTGCAATGTAACAGTCCTTGTCGAATAGGCGGAGGATGTACCCCACCCCCCTGTGATGTTCTAGCATGCTGTCGAGAGAAAGGCTTTGACGGCTGCTGGCAATGCGATGAATTTGAGAAGTGTGGGAAGTTTGAGAGCTTTAGAGCAATTCATGGCGATTCGCCCCGACAGAACTTAAGGACGATCAAAAAGTTCGGGTTGGATAAATGGGTAGAACACAAGCACAAGTGCTACATATGGCAATGATGTCTTCTCTCAACATTAGTATTTTGAGCCAGCACCAAACCCTGAGGCGTGAAGGAATCCTCTCCTTCACGAGAATGCTTTCGGCAAGCTCTTGACCGTCTGTTGCCGACTAACACCATTTCTTTAGGCGTAATAAGCAAGGATGATCTAGTTCAGATAGATGGGTGACACTCTGAGGGGAAATGAAAGGACGTTACAATGGCTGCATTATGAATGTCTATTGTACAATGCCAGGATACAAGCGCTTGACGAGCGCCGCCACGCTGTCCAGGGAGGCCAGGCAAAGACTTAAATGGTTTGATTACTACAACTCCCATGATCACAATGCTCGTCTCACTTGCCGTCACTTTGGTATCTCTCCCCAAACTTTCTATCGCTGGAAAGAGCGATACGACCCCAGGCATATAAAGAGCTTAGAGGATCTATCTCATCGTCCCAAGCATTTAAGGCAGCCTGCTTATTCAGTGGAACTGATTAAGGCTGTGCTTAGATTGAGAGAGGGATATCCCAGATGGGGCAAGGATAAGCTGGTGATACTTTTGCGTCGTGAGGGATTTACTAGCTCTGCTTCCACAGTGGGCAGAATTCTTAAGAAGCTAAAAGAGCGCGGTGTATTGAAAGAACCTTTGCCAAATCACATATCGGCCAGGAAGAGCTGGAGGCAGCGCCCCTATGCGGTGAGGAAACCCAAAGATTATGTGGTTAAGGAGCCGGGAGATATTGTGGAAGTAGATACACTGGATGTGAGACCTCTGCCCGGCCTGGTGCTTAAGCATTTTACTGCTAGAGATGTTATCTCAAGATGGGATATTCTGGAGGCTCATACCAGGGCAAGCTCTCATACTGCCACCGCCTTCATGGATACTCTTCTGAGACGGATGCCATTTCCTATTAAAGTAATTCAAGTGGATGGAGGGTCTGAGTTTCAAGATGCCTTCGAGGAGGAATGTCAAAGGAGAGGCATAAAACTATTTGTTTTGCCGCCGCGCTCGCCCAAACTTAACGGACATGTGGAAAGAGCACAAAGGACCCATACTGAGGAATTCTATGAGGTAACAGACACAAGCTTTGAGATAACGGAACTGAACCAAGCTCTATTAGAATGGGAGAAGGTGTATAATACCGTCCGACCTCACCAATCGCTGGGATACCTTACACCGCAAGAATTTCTTGAATGTTATCAACAAAATCAAAAAAAGGAGGTGAGGTGTCACTAATCATATGAACGAGTACAAAGGATTGACAGAGCCCTGATACGGAAATATACTTACCACGCAGTCCCGCATCGGTTTTGGCTGGAGAACAAATGCACACTGAAACGAATCGTTCGGCTGCTATACCAGCACCCGAAATCCTACGCCAACTGAATGCACACATGTGCGAAGTTCCGATCTTACGCGCGGCTTTGGAATTGGAGGTTTGGGCTAAAGTGGCGGCAGGCGAGGATTCCGTCGATCGACTCTCTGCAGCAGAGCACTGGGACCCTCTTGGCACGCGTATGTTACTGGACGATCTTTGCTCATTGAAACTGCTAGCCAAGGAAGGCGATCAGTATCGGCTGGTTCCCGAGGCCGAGCACTACCTGTTGCCGGACAAGCCTACCTACAAGGGTAGATACCTTCTGGCAGATTTCTGTTGGGAAGGTAATGGTCATTTGGCAGAGGCAATCCGGACAGGAAACCGCCCTATCGGCTACAGCGCCACAGCGACGGAGGCAATCGATATTTGGATTGGCGCCTATTCTCGCAGCTGGGCTGCCCCCGAAACATATGTGAAGGATTGTGACGCCATGTGGCAAGCCTTGGGCATTCATGGGCACGATGGGTTGCGGGTCCTAGACTTGGCGTGCGGTCCTGCACCTAAGTCGCTGGCTCTCGCCCTGGCTAATCCCGGCGTACAGGTTACTTTGCTCGATTGGGAACGCATTCTGCAGGTGGCACGCAAGGTCGCCGCTGACCTGGGAGTTGATAACCAGGTGACATCCCTTTCGGGTGACTTAAGGCGCGCAGCCTACGGCCGCAACCAGTATGACGTCGCATTCTTGGGAGACGTCACGCATTTCTTCAGCCCCGAGCAGAACATCCGTATCTTCCGCAAGGCGTACGATGCTCTAGTTGATGGTGGAACACTAGTCGTCAATGCGGTTCGAGGCGAATACCTTGATCCAACAGAGCACGGACTGTGGTTCTATGCTGTCTCCGCGGGGGGAGCTTACAACTTCGCAGAGTATAAAGATATGCTCGAGCATGCTGGTTTCACGAATATTGTGGACACGAACATTGTGGACCTGAGGATACAACCTATCAAAGCAACTAAACGCTCGTAGCACCTGCACAGGGCGGCACAGCGGCTACTTGAGCAAGGACGACCAGAGCCTGGAAGAAGCTTAAGGCGCAGTATGCCAGAGAATCCCGCCCATAATCAGCAGTACCATGCCGACGATAAGCGAAATCCAGCCTCCTATTCTCCAAGCGTGTAGCCAGAGGCGCTCGTGTTCACGGGTTATAGTCTCTTGAATATCTCTTCGGGTTAGCAAAATGGAGTTGTAGTATTTGTTCTTTTCCCTTCTGTTCCAGAGAATAAAAACAATACCCAGGAGGATGAAAAATGCTCCCAGCCCTAAGACAACCTGGTAATTGTCCTGAAGCATGTTACTCTACCTCCCCCCTCAAGAATCCGAGAATTTTGAGGTGACCCTACTTAATCTCTACAGTCGCTCCAGCAGCCTCTAGTTTCTGCTTTATCGTTGCGGCCTCTTCCTTGGGGACGCCTTCTTTTACTACCTGTGGAGCAGCTTCTACCAAATCCTTAGCTTGCTTTAATCCTAGAGTGGTTACCTCACGCACTGCCTTGATAACCTCGATCTTCTTCTCGCCAAAGCTCTTTAGGGTGACGGTGAATTCTGTCTTTTCCTCTGCTGCAGGTGCTTCGGCCGGCTTACCAGGAGCGGCTGCCGCCGGCGCTGCCGCTACTGCTACCGAAGCAGCGCTAACCCCGAATTCATTCTCCAGTGTCTTGATCAAATCAGCCAGATCCAGCACCGTCATACTCTTGACGGCAGCAACAATTTCCTCCTTGGTCATAACCTTGCCCTCTTTCTTTGCTACTGGAGCTTCCTTCACCTCTTCTTCCTTGACTTCCTTCTTTGCCCTTGGGGCTTTCTTTGCCTCACCTTCTTTAGCTTCTTTCTCTACTTCTTCTGGTGACATGATTTCCTCCTTTGTTATTTGCTAGTGGTTTGAGCCCTATTCTGCAATACGGTCAAAAGTCCCCGCAATGGAAAACTGAGAATGTTATGTAAAGTTGCTACCGGGGCTTGTAGTTGCCCAAGCAGCTTGGAGACGAGGACTTCTCTAGGTGGCAAATTAGCCAGGCTTGCCAGTTCCTCCGGGAGCAAAATTCGGTCCCCTAGTAATCCTCCCTTAATCTGCAAAGACAATCCCGTAGATTTGATGTATTGGTTAAAGGCTTTAGCCGTATTGACTGCGTCATCGTAACCGAAAGCCAGCGCCACGGGACCTTCGACTATATCCTTCAGGTGTGGCTTACTTGCCTGGTCAGCGGCACGATAGACCAGAGTATTCTTGACCACATGATACCCGATACCTGCTTTTGCCAGAGCATTACGGAAATCGGCCATTTGTTTAGCAAGCAAGCCCTGATAGTTGGTAGCGATGATAATAGTGCTCCGTGACAAATCATCGGCTAGATTGCTTACTATCTGAGCCTTTTTCTCTTTTAACATAGTCGCCCTCTTTTTGACCCCTCTCACCATGGGAGAGGAAGTCTATAACAAAAAATCCCTGTGCCAGTGAACACAGGGTCAACTTTGGCCTCGGCAGGCAGACTGTTTGAGCCCTCAGGGCACCTGCTGTCACTGGCTGCTCATTTATTATAGCATAAGGAATTAATTAGTAAAACAAGGGTGTGGTCAGCAGCAAAGCGTGATCCCTCCCCTATGCACATTTTGTCATGCTGAGCCCTTTCCCTAATGTCACTGGAATTCGACTATCTCTGTGCCAAGGGAAAGTGCTAAAATTACATTAACCAGGAGGACCAAAAAATGGGCGATATTTTAGATAAGGTCACTGCGCTTGTCAGATGTAAGGAATGTCCCTGGTACAAAAACTGTCTTACTCCGGTTCAGGTTAGCATTGACGATATTTCACAGTTCAGAATAGCGATGCAAGGGACAAATCTGCCTGAACAAGCCAAAGGTGAACTGGACCAGATCATGGAAAGTGTGGCCTCTATGAGTCAGGAGATGATTCTTCAGAGCTGCCCCGTATTTACTCAGCGTCTCAAGGAAGATCCTAAACTTGCCCAGCAAATCAAGAACATAATGCAGAACTGGGGAAAGGAACTGGCGGCTGATGAGTAGTACCGGGAAACGGTTAGCCTTGCTTTTCTACACATAAGCCCATCTCAATACGAAGCGCCGCAGGGCTTGGCATATTTCTTTTTTGAGAGGTCGATAGCTATGCCAGAGCAATTAGGCAAAATAGAGAGGCTGGAAGCTGAGCATTTCAAGCAAGGGAAGAAGCTTTACCTCGTCCCACTTGTATATTTCGGCGAGGAAGCCCCCGATGAATATAAAGAAAAATGTAATCGTTATTGGCAACAGGTGGCAGAGCAGCTAAGCAATTTAGCGGTGAAGATTGGAAAGGTGAAGCGGGTTTACCACGAATCAATCTTTCAGTGTGGCGAGGATGGCATGAAAGCACTGGAGAGGCTGAATCCAGGCAGTTATCAAATTGCCAGGACTCAGTGTGATAACGGCGCTATCCTCGAGATAATTGAGGAAAGGGAATTATTGGAAGAAGTCATGGACTGGCAGAGATGCCTGATGCTGGGCTTTGTGAGCGATAAGGTGGCAGGTAAGGTTTCTGAATTCTATGTTGAGGCGGCAAAGAAGAGAAATGAGTTTGTGGCTAAGAAGATAAACGAGACGCTTAAGGACGATGAGGCTGGGCTTCTGTTCATCAGAGAGGGACACTCGGTGCAATTTCCTGGCGATGTAGAGGTGTTCAGTATCTTCCCACCAGCTCTGGATGAGATACACCGCTGGCTCCGTGACAAAGCCGAGATGGGAGTAGATAAGCTTACAGAGGAGAGCAAAGAAAAGGCTGAAGGAGAAGCTGAGGGGGTCGAGAAAAAAGCTAAGAGAAGGACGAAACGAGAGCCTAAAGATAGTCCTGATTTGTAGAGTGTCTCATGAAGATAAGAAGACCTGCTGTATCTGGTATGTTTTACGCTGGCACTGCCAGAGAATTAGAAGAACAAATTGAATGGTGCTACAGACACGAGGTTGGACCCGGAACTATACCTCGGGTGAATAGCAAAGGGCTGAGGGAGATTGTGGCTATCGTTGTCCCCCACGCTGGCTATTACTACTCGGGGCCAGTGGCAGCCCATGCCTATAAGGAGCTTGCTGATGATGGGATATGCGATACCGCAGTGATACTTGGTCCTAACCACACTGGGTATGGCTATCCTGTTTCCCTGTGGGTCGGAGATGGTTGGAGCACACCCTTGGGTGAGGTAGAAATAGACAAGAAACTCGCTCAAAAGCTTTTGGGGACGGTAATCAAAGCAGATGAGACAGCTCATATTCATGAGCACAGCATTGAAGTGCAGTTACCCTGGCTCCAATACCTTTACAAGAAGGTAAAGATTGTGCCCATAACCATGCTAGCCCAAGACTTAGAGACAGCTCGGTCAGTCGGCAAGGCTATTTCCCAGGCTGGCGATAATTCAATAATCATTGCCAGCACTGACTTCACGCACTATGAACCTCACTCTGTAGCTATGGAAAAGGATAGCTTGGTGATAGAGTCCATAGTTGCTCTTGACGAGGAAGAGCTGTACAAGCGCTGTGAGAGACTGGGCTGTACCATGTGCGGGTATGGGCCGGTAGCTTCAGCTATTGTCGCCGCCAAGGAAATGAGAGGCAAAAAGGCAAGTCTATTGAAATACGCCACCAGCGGAGATACCAGTGGCGATTTCTCCCGAGTGGTTGGTTACGGCTCCATTGTGATAAGACGGTAAGCAGTCATCGAGAGCCGATTATTTCTCCTTCGGCTTCTCCATCGATCGTGAGAATGCCAAAGGAGTCTGCCGCCTTGCCGGGGTTGAAAAAGAGAATATCATTGATGACCTTGTTTTGGGGTCGGTGAGAATGGCCGTAGACAATAATGTCAATTCGATCTGACTCAAACATTTTTCTTACCCTCTCCTCTATTCCCCAAGGTGCGCCTGAGCCATGAGTTATGCCGATTCGTTTGTTTTCTGTTTCAACTATTTCCTTGACCGGGAGTACAGCCTTTAGCTCTCCAGAATCCATATTACCATGAACTGCTTTTACCTCCTTTAGCTGTGTCAATTCCTTGAGCAGTTGAACATCGGTGAAGTCTCCAGCGTGGATTATCAAATCCACTGTAGAGAGGGCATCAATTATCTTTTTGGGGAGGTATTCAAGCTTGTTTACGTGAGTGTCAGCAAGTACAGCTATCCGCATAGCCCCTCCTCGTGGTGAAAGATCGCAGAATGCCTGCTACTGATGGTTCTGGGATGTAACTTGTTTCACCAATTGGATGGTTTTGTCCATGCCAGATAGGGAGAAAGATAAACCCAGTTGCTTCAGGTCTTTGTAGCCCAAACCTTGGAACAGTTTTCCTCCGGCTACTCTGGTCATTTCATCATAAATAGCCGGCCACTCTGGGCTCCGCCTCTGGGCACAAAAAAGAATAAAATCCCGAAGCTGGGGGGATATGTCATCCATATACTGTCATTTTATGCCCGGGACCCTGGTTTAACAAACTTGTTTGTGGCCGCTGGGATGCTATCCTGTCCCTTGTTTTTCCTTGAATAACCCTTTGGTCAAGGCTTGGGTCTCATCCCTGTCCTTTGCTGCATATAAGCCCGGAAAAAAATTTTGGGCGAGTAAACCTATAAGCCGAGTTCTGTACTCCACATGGAGTGGTGACCATCCATCTAGCTCTGATGTTACCATCAGAGTCAAGCGACCAACCCGAGGGTATCGGCCGAGCACCTTAAACTTATCCCAAAGTCCGGAGACTTTGGGGTAGTTGAGCCCTCTTATTTGGTCTTGCTCCAGGTGGGGTTTGTCCAGCCAACTAGTCTCCCAGTTGCTGGTGAGCTCTTACCTCGCCATTTCACCCTTACCCGCACCGGCTAAGCCGGCCGCTGGCGGTGTGTTTCTGTGGCACTTTCCGTAGGGTCTCCCCTCCTGGGCGTTACCCAGCACCCTGCTCGGTGGAGCTCGGACTTTCCTCCCCATTATATAGGGGCGGTCACCCAGCTTACTCGCCCAAATCTATTCTATAGTTAACTGTAGCGGAGGTCAAATTCTGGAATTGACCAGGGCGAGATTGCCTGCTGGCAACAGCAGGTCTCAAGCAAATTTTAACGCCAAAATAACGTTAACTTTTGAGCTGAAGCTGACGGACAAAGGAGAAATTAAGGAAACCTTACCACTAGGGAATCCGAGAGGAGGCAGCTAAAATCCCGGAAATATTATTTACAACTTAAGGGGGGCTGACGATGGTGAACCCGTCAGATGGGGGAACACTTTAAAACACTGGCGGGAATCAATATCAAATGTTTCAACAACCGGACAACCAACGGCTTTACCGAGGGCTACCACACAAAAATCAAGATGCTAAAGCGTATTTCTTATGGGCTCAGAAATGCAGAAGTCTACTCCAGGAAGATGCATCCATCTCCCTTTCAGCAGCACGGATAATTCGGACTTGATACTTCACTGCTGACGAGACCGTTTTCCCCTCTCAATAATAATAGAGCCGAACTTGCAGCAAGTACTCTAGCGCTCCGGGCTAAAAACGCCTTGAAGGTGAGAGGAGACAAAAGCGCTTTCAGCTCGCTTTGTCCCAACGATATCGCGCTTAACAGAAGACCTCAAGTATCCCTCTTCTCATATACTCTTTTGTCCCCCCCAGCCCTGGTGTAATCCAATAATGCCCACCCTCAGCGGTTTAAGGACTGAAAACAAAAAGGACAGGATATTCCAGAGGTTAAAGAGGGCTAGGTTAACCCCGGCCCTCTTACCCTGTCCTATTCCTTATCTCTAATTACTTGATAGTTCTCGTAGCCCTTTCTCACTCCTTGGACTAAGTAGTCGAACTGACCATTCTTGCTATTCGCCTCGCGGACAACGATCCGCTGGGTGCCTTTCTCGACCACATAGAGCTGGAGCCATTCTCCTACAGGTGTTAGCTGCACCGTGAGACCTTCATCGCTAGTGACTAAGCTGAAGTGCTCTGGCAGGTTGACTACTGCTTCGCCATCAACCAGCTCAGCAGTGCCCCGGATATAAGTTCCTGCTTCTGGACCTTCTAGGGAGACGTAAACAATTTCTTTTGATGGGTCATTGGGAAGGTCTTGGACAAACCCATTCGTGCCTGTCTTTTTTATATCGCCCACTACGTCTAATGCCACGGTAGGATTGTTCGTCCCGATGCCGACCTTTCCCTCCTTTACCATTATCTCTGGGACACCCAAAAGACCAACCTGAATACAAATCGCATCCTGTGAGCTTTCCTTGAGTATTGTAAGAGTATTATCAAAAAATCCTAACGATGAGTCTACGTTGGCAACCCAAGCACGAGATGTGCCACCAGTCTCTAATTTAATACCTGCGTACGCTGAGGGGTCGTTTGAAGTACGTAGTAATAAACTACATATATCTGGATCTTGGATGTGTAACTTTGCCCAGGGATTCATAACCCCGATGCCGACGTTGTTCTCAAAATAGTTTTTACCACCCTGAGCGTAGAAAGCAAACCCATCGGGGTTAAAGTTATTAGCGAAAACGGCTTTACCATCTGCCGAATTGTGCAAACCGCCTATAGCTGCTCCACTTCCCGTCAGGACCCGCGCAATAGCCAAGGACTCCAGAGCCGTCCGGATTGAGAGCTATTCCTTTGATGCCATAAGTCCAGCTTTCTGCGTACAGCCCCTCCGCATTTATCTCGCTCCTATTTGTAATATGGACTACGCCTTGGTCGACACCACTAACATCACCTACCACGTGCAACGGCCACTGTGGATTCGTCGTCCCAATACCGACCTTACAGTTAAGGTCGTAAGGGTACATAACCCCAAGCATGGAGTAGTCCCAATCACCGTCCGCCCCTTGTCCAGTCACGCACGTCACACATGTAAACATCATCATAGCTATAGCAACAAAAACAGCAATAAATTTACCTCGAATTGAATACATCTTTGTACCTCCCTATTGTTTATTTGTTTTAGCGCCAAGAGACCAGTTTTCAGCAAGCTAAATCCATCTTTCACCTCCCTTCTTTTTTGGAGGCGGTTTGATTTTGAAAAGCCCTATTTTAGCTTCGAAATTAGGGCTTTCCAGCCTCCCCTTTCGTTCTTCATCTCCAGCTACGCCGCAGGACTGGCCTAACAGCACTGGAGGTTGCTTATGGGAACAGCTTATCCATGCTGTTGTTAAGGTACTGAAATCTTCAAATTGAGGAGTTAACAAATATGGCTATCGACCAATAACAATTTCCTGGTTCTGAAAGCCTCTCCAGAACCAAGCAGGATGATCTCAACCTCCACTTTTCAAAGAGCCTTTGTTCTTTTTGAGCGGCAAACATTAACACTTCCAATCAGTGCTATGTTTTCGGCTCCATTGACTTTTCCTCTGTAGGAGGGACGCCATAGAAAGTCAAAAAGGCCGCAACAACTACTTCCAATCAAAACTGGAGCGGTTCCAGAGACCTTCTTTCATTCCGTACCTCCTCAACCAATGTCCGAAATTATATTACATGTAACTTATATTATTATGAAGTATTTTCTGCCAAATGTCAAGTCCGTGTGCTAGCTGACCACATGGATAACACTGGGCAGCATATTTTAGCAAGTTCATTTTCAATACACTCTATGGGGCAAGATAGCCAGCGGATTAGTGTAGTCGGTAGTTCAATCCTCTGCCCCGATTTTGAAGCTAAAGTCCCGTTATGTCCAAACCGTAGCAAACAAATTTTAGCGCTAACTTTTTAGCTTTGAGCTGAAGCTGACGGACAAAGGTGAATTGTGGCACAATAACAAAACGCATCCTTGATGTATAATATAAGAGGATTATAATATAAAAGGATGATGACAAGGCCTCAGCGGTGTAGGCATAGGCTGGGCCAAAAGTATAACTGGAGGTGACCCGATGCAACCAGAAAACATGGTCTGGGTTGTCGCAGGTAAGCGATATCGCACAGACAAAGCCACGCTAATAGCCCATGATGAATACTGGAACGGCTATAGCTGTGAGCAAGGTGGCCGCAATACATTCTTATTCAGAACGCCAAAAGGTAATTTCTTTGCCCAGTATCAAACGCTGTTGCCCGGCGAAATCAATAGAATCGTCCCCTTGGAGACAAACGAGGCCATATCTCTATATCAATCACTACACAAAAAAGAAGTTCCCTTTGGAGTTGCCTTCCCAAATGTCGGAGCAGGGGACGCCTGACATTCCTTGACTTCGCTCTGAGCCGCGCCTGTTAACGTTCTCGTGTCAAAGGATCTTCAGAAGGGGACAGACTCAAAAGAGCCAGTCGGGCTTTGAATCTACTCAAAATTGACACCCACCACTGCAAGAAACAGGACCACGCGTCTAATTGATTTCCAGTCGCCTAAACGACAATGATAAAGTCTACCATACAATCTTGGCTTGCTTAGGCCGTCACATGACCAAACCCGGTGGGTCAAAGTGAAGCAGAAATGCTGGCCTAATGTTAGCAGGATTGCCTGAAGTGGTCGCTTTGAAGTAGAATTTGAAGGTAGGAGGGGTGACCGAGCGGCTTATGGTGGCGGTCTTGAAATTCCAAGCCAGTTGTCCCAAAGTGTCCCTTCACGTATAAAATAGAACACTTGTGTCAATCACCAAAACCCCGTTTTGTTCGTGAAGTCCCGTTATGTCCCGGCCTGTCCCAAAAATTCTAACGTCAAACTAACTTCAATTCTTGAGCTTCAAGTAGATAGAAGGCGGAACAATAATATGCGCTAATGAGTGTCAATGCTATAATTTGCTTACAGTGAATCAACGTCGTGCTCTGCATACAGGCTTGAACAAAAAAGGCTCTGAGGAGAAAAACTAATGAACAAAAGAAGATACTTGATAATCGCGGGAATTGTGGTGGTCATAGTGTTGATTTCAATCTTACTTCACACGACGCTAGCCAACCATCGGCCAGTTATCACCAGTCTGGTAGCCGAACCAGAGGGAGTTCCACCTTTGGGAAGCTGCCAGATTGTGTGTAATGCTACAGCTCCCCATGGCGACAAGCTAAGCTATAATTGGTCGGCTAGTGGAGGAATAATAACTGGGGAAGGAGCTACGGTTACGTGGACCGCTCCTAACTCTGAACCCTACTTTGAAGTCTCCTACAATGTTACAGTCACAGTGGCCGATAGCCATGGTGTAGCAGTCACAAATTATTTAACTATCCCAGTGAGATACAATAGACCGCCGACTATTACCAGTCTGATAGCCAATGCAGCCTGGATCACTCCTTCGGGTAATCTCCAGGTAACGTGTAATGCTACAGACCCTGATGCCGACAATCTGAGTTACGAGTGGACAAGCACGGGAGGCCATATTTCTGGCACAGGCCAGGCTGTAAACTGGACTGCCCCCAAAGAAGCTGGTTCATACAATGTCACAGTCGTAGTCAAGGATGGCTATGGTGGAGAAAACGTAAGGAAGATACCTCTTTGCGTCGATCGTGGTACTCCGCCGACTATTGAGAAGCTGGTTGTTACTGCCAAAGGGCACATATATTTGAGAAGAGGTACGGCTGCTGGGTCCGATTACGATGTCTGGGTAGACAAGGAATACGATATTGAGTGCGTTGCTTCAAACACAAGCGGCGAACTGTTTTACGATTGGTCATGCACAGCCGGGAATATTTCTGGGGAAGGCTCTACGATTACTTGGAGTGCGCCGGATCAAATGTCCGTTACGGCTACAGTCGGGGTAATAGTGTCTGATGGCGCCGGCAATTGCATGGCTAAGAATATAGTTTTCCATGTGCCGTCTTGTACATGTGGTTCCTGGGGATTACACTAGGAGACAGGTCGCGATTTTAGCCAGGGGCATAGGCCTGAAATTCCAAACCAGATGTCCCAAAAGGTCCCCTTACGTGTAAGAATAGAATCTTTGTTTTGGTGGCAGGAATCAGAGTCTGTACGTAATGGGATGATTTGGTATCAAAAGGACAGAAGTTCAACGGTGATTCTAACGGTCGATTTCCCAGCGGTTATTTGGGGCTAGTCCATCGCCCAATCCAAAGGGCATACTCTTTCTCGATATTCAGATACCTGTCTCTGACCTGTTTGGATTCTGAGGATAGGCTGAGGCCTCATGATTTGCGCACAAACCGAAGAGGGCAGGCCGAATTGGAACTGCCCTCTTATTCGATCCAGTTTAGTTCCTAGCTTTGAACCATGCGGCGTCTGAGGATATACCAGCCCATGCCGCCTGCCAAGATTACCGCTAATGCAATCCACGGTAGCAGCACACGCACCTTGTTTATCGGGTAGGTTTCCCAACCTACAGACCCTGGGTTACCCAGGGCCTCCTGGGTCAGTGATTTGTCCGGCAATACCATCTGCATCTTGTCGGGATACACCGTCTGTAAGCGTGACCCTTATGACGTTGTCGCCGTCGTCATCGCCGATGGCCAACGAAGACCACGAGCCACTCTGGTATTTATACCATCTGGTACCTATCGGAGCCGGCTTGTGGCAACTCGATGGTTATGGTCACTTCCTGTCCGGAGCTGAGCCCTGTGACCCTGAACGAAAACATCCCATGTGGAAACGTGATGCCAGCTGGGGCACCGGGCGGTATTGCTGGCAATGCTTCTAGCTCCTCAATGGCGCCGTCGCTGGGGGTGAAGCAAGCCTGGCCCCTGCCAGTGGCGGTCGCAACACATTCTGATAGATTAGGGGGAGTGAGAATTGCGAGATTGTAGCCGATGCCAGTTGCTCCCCACCAAATCGCCGGGTAGGGGTCATAGACACCGCCAGTTTGCCATTTGTAACCGTCGTCTGTTGTTACAGCAGTGCTTATAATCCAGGAAAGAACTCCATTAGCATAACTAGAATACGTAGTATCTTTGACGACGTCGTAAATTCTTAGCAGAAAATTGTAAATCATAGAGTTTATTAGAACATTGTATGTGGTGCTGCCTTCGTAAGAGGGGAATTTGTATCCACCACCCTCCGAAACCGCTTGGTTTATCATCCACCGCGCCTGTTTCTTAGCATAGTCAAGGTAAATTGGGTTGGAAGTAACTTCGTAGGCGGTCAGTAATACGTCGCTCACAGCGCCATGATATTCAATAGGCGGGCCCTGACCATCCATAAGGTTGTACTGACCCACCTCACCCTGTGCTCGTGGCCATTTGACTGTATCGCCTACAACCACCGCCTGATTTAAGATCCACTGAACAGTGCCATTCGCATAACTAAGATAGGCCGCATCCCCCAGTTCCCTGTAGACATCATAGAAGTACGATGCTACTTCCACCATACAACTAATTGAGTAATCCGTATTATATGGGATATTATTCGTCCACTTGTATCCACCGCCTTCGGATATTGCGGTCGCTATTAGCCACTGAGCCATTCCCGTGATATAGGGCAGATAGCTTGCGTCATTTGTCTCCTGATACAAATGTAGAATGAACGTCATTGTGCGAGCTTCTCGACCTGGTTGTATACCATGAGCTGCTTGGCTACCATATTTTCCCGGAGGATTATATGGAATGAAGTATCCACCGCTTTCGGCAATGGCATTTGCAATCATCCATTGAGCTGCACCCTTTGCATAGTCAAGATAAACTGAGTCCTTGGTTGTTTTATACATCTCAAGAAAGAACTCTCCTATTCCAGAAGCGCCATTCAGCATGGCAGTCAAATACCAATCTGGACGATCGGGATCCGGATGGGCCCATTTATAGCCTCCTGAGTCAGGAATGGCTTTGCTGATCACCCAGGTTGCCGCACCCTTAGCGTAATCAAGATATATGGACTTTCCAGTCTTTTCATAGAGTAGTAAAAAGAACATTCCAACTCCAGAAACCCCAGAAAGAGTTGGGTCGTAGTATGGTACTCCGCTACCCCCATAATATAATACCCATTTGTATCCGCCCGCCTCTGATACAGCTCTACTCATAACATAGGTCGCTGCCTTTTCCGCCACATCCAAAGCTGATTGACTTGAAGCTTTGACCTGTGGCGTGACTATCGGAAGCATTGAGAAACATAGAATGCCAGTTATTATCACTGAGAGTATCAACGCTGTTCGTCTGTTTGGTCCCATTTCGTCCTCCTTATCAGTCCTTTATTGCTACCGTGTATCTGTAATTTCGACTCGTCTTGAGATTCTTTGCTGGATTAACATAAAATTCCTTTGGCCTTCGGTTTCAAAGAGGAGCGCGGATTTTGCCCTATCACGAAAAAAGAGCCGAGTTCACACATCTGTGTATGTATGCTCGGCTCAATATCCCAGAACCCACAACAACCTTTTGACGTAGGCACCTCACCGCCAACCCTATCTCGCTCTGAGATTACTATTTCTCAGAAGTGAGTTTACACTAATGTCCAGTGAACTGTCAATACACCTAGCTCAACCTCTCTTACCAATCGGGGTCTTCTTTCCATTGCAATCGTCGAATTCTTGATTATATGAAAGGAGATTGTCAGTATGATTTTTGAAACCTTCAGCTACCATACTGCATCGCATCGGGACTAGCGAAGGCTTTGTGAGTAAACTGCGACATCTACGTCACACTGTGGAGTCAAAAAGCCACAAACCAAGTAATTGTGCAATTGCCTCAGACCAACACCAATTTAACACCAAGGATAGACATAAAGTCAGGCGCAAGGTAAAATCTAGCTTTGGGAGGGGTGACCGAGCGGCTTATGGTGGCGGTCTTGAAAACCGTTTTCGCCTTTTTTGGCGAACGTGGGTTCGAATCCCACCCCCTCCGCTTCAAAGGACAAGGAGGTAAATTGAAGGTTCACGAATATCAGGCCAAGACACTTCTAGCTCAATATGGTATTCCTGTGCCCGGAGGTAAGGTAGCTTCCACACCGGCCGAAGCCCGAGAGCTAGCTGCTGAGATTGGCAGCAGGGTGGTAATCAAAGCCCAGGTCTATGCTGGGGGAAGGGGTAAGGCGGGGGGCATAAAGATAGTCAATAACCCAGCAGAGGCAAAGCAGGCAGCAAGTAAATTGATTGGAAGCAGACTGGTGACCCATCAAACTGGCCCGGAAGGAGCGCCGGTGAGTAAGGTCCTGGTGGAAGAAGCTAGCGATGTGGCACGGGAGCTCTATCTCAGCATCCTCGTTGATGCGGCCAGCCACCTGCCTGTGATGATGGCCAGCGAAGCCGGAGGCATGGAAATCGAAGAAGTGGCCCAATCAGCTCCGGAGAAAATATTCAAGAGCTATATTGACCCTGCTATTGGCTTTCAACCATTCCAGGGTCGCAAGCTGGCTTATGGGATGCATCTGGATGGAGGTCAGATAAGTGAGGCCACACGGTTGATGACAAATCTCTATAAACTCTTCATAGACAAAGATTGCTCCCTAGCCGAGATAAATCCTCTAGTGGTTACCGTCGACGGAAAGCTACTGGCTCTCGACGCTAAACTTAATTTTGACGACAATGCCCTGTATCGGCACAAAGATATCCAGGAACTTCAAGATAAAGAGCAAGAGGAGCCTCTGGAAATCCAGGCTCGTGACTGGGGAATCAACAATTATGTCAAAATGGATGGCAACATCGGTTGCATGGTCAACGGGGCCGGGTTGGCCATGGCAGTCAACGACCTTATTCAATATTGTGGGGGTAGGGCAGCCAATTTCCTGGACATCGGCACACTTAATAACACTGAGAGGGTGGTTAACTCGTTCAAGATGTTTATTGCTGATCCCAGAATTAAGGCTGTCCTGGTGAATATATTCGGAGGCATGGCCAGGGTGGATGTTATCGCCAGGGGAATAGTTGAAGCTTATCAGCAAATGGATATTCCCTTTCCCCGTAGTCATCAGACTGGCAGGGACAAACCTGGAGGAAGGTCAACGAATCCTGGCTGAGTCAGGGATAAGTTTCATCCAGGCTAGAGATTTCTATGATGGCGCTCGTAAGGTAGTCGAAGCAGCCAAAGGAGTAATGAAATGAGCATCCTTGTTGATGAAAGCACCAGGCTTTTGGTTCAGGGTATTACTGGCAGCGAAGGCAGCTTTCACACCCAGCGTTGTATAGAATATGGCACCAAGGTAGTGGCCGGAGTTACCCCTGGAAAAGGGGGCAGTAAGCATCTGGGTGTGCCCGTGTTCAATACTATAGAGAAAGCCATGGCTGAAACCGGGGCTAATGCCAGTCTCATGTTTGTACCTCCAGCCTTTGCTGCAGATGGCATCCTGGAGGCGATTGATGCTGGCATGCCGCTTGATTGTCTGCATAACTGAGGGCATACCGGTATTAGATATGGTGAAAGTGCACCGCTATCTCAAAGGTAAATCAACCCAGCTAATCGGCCCCAATTGCCCGGGAGTTATGTCGCCGGGTAAATGCAAGGCTGGGATTATGGTGGGTGAAATTCATCTTCCCGGCAAAGTGGGGGTAATCTCTCGCAGCGGCACCCTGACTTACGACGTCGTATCTCAGCTCACCAGCCTGGGAATCGGGCAATCCACTTGCGTTGGCATCGGTGGCGATGCCCTGCCCGGCAGCACCTTTGTAGACATCTTGAGATTGTTTCAGGCAGACCAAGGCACCAAGGCTGTGGTTCTTATTGGCGAAATAGGTGGCACTATGGAGCAAGAAGCTGCTGAATTTATTAGTCACAATATGACTAAACCTGTGGTCGCTTTTGTTGCTGGCAGTACTGCCCCGCCGGGGAAAAGAATGGGACATGCTGGAGCTATTATTACTGGCAGTGCTGGCAAGGCTTCAGAGAAGATAAAGGCTCTGTCACAGGCGGGGGCTACCATAGCTCCCACCCCCGCCGAAGTTGGCCTCACCGCCAAGAAAGTGTTAGAAAGCTTGTAGGTATTGCTCATAAGGTGTTTAAGAATCGCTATCCGTTGATCGAAGAAGTCTTTACTTGCTTGAGTGCATCTGAGCTTTTTGAGCTAATCAAGGATAAACCTTATAGCTTCTTCTTGGACAGCGGCATGGATCCCCAGAGACTGGGGCGATATTCCTTTTTGGGCAGCGAGCCCTTTCTCGTAATGAGCAGTCGAGGCTCTGAAATCAACTTGATTCGAGGACAGGAACACGAAGTGCAGTACGGCAACCCTTTCGATGCTCTAGATAAGCTCTTGGAGGCATATAAATTGGACCATTGTCCCGGCGCCTGTGCCTTTCTTGGGTGGGGCGGTGGGCTATTTTAGCTATGACCTGTGCCACTTCATCGAACGCCTGCCATCCACAGCTGTAGACGACCTTAAACTCCCTGAGAGTTATTTCGCCTTCTATGACACTATCGTGGCCTTTGACCATTTGAAGAAGAAAGTCTACCTTGTTGCCACAGGCTTCCCTGAGTTGGAGGAACGCCAGCGGTTAAGGCGAGCCAGGATGAGACTTGAAGAAATAAAGGACTGGCTTTGTTCTAGCCTTTCAGCCGTTGCTGCGGGCCGAAGCCCTGAGCAAAGCGGAGGAGAAGCGAAGCAATGTGAAAGTGGAGACTACTCTGTCGGCTACCGCTTCTCGCAATGACGGACAAAGCAAGGAAATCAGGCTTAGGTCGAATTTTACTCCCGAAGAATACAAGAGAGCTGTAAATAAAGTGCGGGAATATATAGCCGCGGGCGATGTCTTTCAAGTCAATCTCTCTCAGAGGTTTGAGGCTGATTTAGAAATTCCGCCCTTTGAGCTTTACAAACGACTGAGGACAGTTAACCCCGCTCCCTTTGCGAGCTACCTCAATCTCCCGGGCGTAGCTATTGTCGGTGCGTCTCCCGAGAGGTTCCTCAAAGTCCGAAGCGACCTGGTGGAGACGCGTCCGATAAAGGGTACGAGACCACGAGGTGGAGATTGTATTGAAGACGAGCGACTGGCTTATGAGTTGATTCACAGTAACAAAGACCGCGCAGAAAACGTGATGATTGTTGATTTGGAAAGGAATGATTTGGGACGAGTTTGCCACTATGGCACAGTGAAGGTTACCGAATTAGCTATTCTGGAGACGTTCCCCACCGTATTTCATCTGACCTCTACCGTCATAGGCAGGCTACGCCGAGGCAAGAGCAACATTGATCTGCTTAAGGCTACTTTCCCCGGCGGCTCTATTACCGGCGCTCCCAAAGTCCGAGCTATGGAGATTATTGATGAGCTGGAGCCGACCAAGAGGAGTGTCTATACGGGCTCCATAGGTTACCTGGGCTTCAACGAGGATATGGATATCAACATCGTTATTCGCACCTTCTTGATCAAGGAAGGCAAAGCTTATTTTCAGGTGGGTGGTGGTATTATTTACGACTCTGAACCGGAAGCTGAATATATAGAGACGTTGGACAAAGCCAGGGCTCTGATTCGGGCTCTGCAATTAGCACCAGAAGTGGTCGTGACACCAAAGTAAGGTGCGTCGGGAAATCTGAGATTTCCTGAGGCAATAATGAACTTGGTTTTGAAGTCCTTCTCAATCCGTGTGAACAGCAGAGGGCTTCGATACGGAAGTTCTTGGGTAGCGCCATGAGACATCATGTGAAGCACTCCGGAGAAGGCCTTGCGATTTTCTCGGGACTCGGTTAAATTTGATACGAGCTAATATGGGGTCCGAAGCTATAAGAGTTATGCAGCAGAGAGGAGACGCAGAAGACTGAAAGGCAAGATATTGACTAACAATGTATTTTGAAGAGTTTAGCCGAGGAGATAAATTTACCACCCGGTCTAGAGTCGTCACCGGGACAGATATGGATATGTTTGCGGCTCTCACTGGTGCTACAAATCCTTTGTTCCTGAATGAGGAGTTTGGCAGAAAGCAGGGCTTTAAGGGGCGAATCGCGCCTGGAGTATTAATCTTGGCGCTAGCTGTAGGGGGTCAGTACTCAATGGGGTTGTTTGACCACATCGTAGCCTTTTTGGGCATCGATAAGCTTAAATTCCTGAGTCCAGTATACCCAGGAGACACGATCAAATACAATGTGGAAGTGATTGACAAGCGAGAAACAGAAAAGAAGGAGAGGGGCATCATTGTGTTTAAGTGGGTAGGTGAAAATCAAGATGGAAAGTCGGTGTTAGAGGCCGAGGGGACGTTCATGATGAGGAAGAGGGAAGTTGGGCGTGTCTAGACGACATGAATGTCTTTATGGCTACATAGGTCAAAGGTTTTATATTTGGGACTCAGGAGAGACAGGTGATAGTTGTCACCACGCTCCTGATTGCAGTCATAATTAGAAAACCTTGTGCCGGCGCTCACTACAGTATGCTGGACAAAGCTATTGAGGCTGATGTCGTCTTTGCCAGGCCCACGGCCCAGACTATTATTGTCGGCGAGAAAGTATTCCAACATCAATCTCTGAGAAAGGAGCAAGAAGGTGGATTTCAGCTTCACTGAAGAGCAAAATGAATTTGGACAAGAAGTGCGGAACTTCTTGGAGGAGGAGATAAAGAAGGGGTATTGGGAACCTACCTGTGATGCCTGGGTACAGGGCTTTGACCCCGCATTCACAAAGCGGGTGGCGCAGAGGGGCTGGATAGGGCTGACCTGGCCTAAGGAATATGGTGGGCAGGGACGCAGCCATATAGATAGGCTTATCCTTACTGAAGAAATGCTACGCTATGGAGCACCGGCAGCTTGTCACTGGTTTGGTGACCGCCAAGTCGGGGGTGCTATCCTTTCTTTCGGCTCGGAAGAATTAAAAAAGGAATTTCTGCCCAGGATTGTCAAGGGAGAGGCTTATTTTGGCCTGGGAATGAGCGAACCGGGAACTGGTTCTGATCTGGCCTCGCTACAAACCAGGGCAGTGGAAGATGGTGATTATTATGTAATCAACGGTCAAAAGACGTGGACTAGCTGTGCGTCTTTTTCTGAATACTTCGATGTGTACGCCCGGACAGACCCCGAGGCGCCCCGGCATAGGGGTATTAGTGAATTTATCGTGGATGCAAAGTCGCCGGGCGTTAGCCGTATCCCCATGATTGATATCACCGGCACCGAGGCTTGGAATGATGTCTTCTTTGACAATGTTCGCGTGCATAAGAGGTATTTGGTGGGAGAGAAAAACCGTGGCTTTTATCAAGTCCTCCACCAGCTTGATTACGAGCGGAGCGGCATGGAACGCCTCATGGGCAATTATCCTCTATTTGAAGCCATCATACGCTTTGCCAAGGAAAATAAATTGTCTAGGGACCCTGTAGTTCGTAATAAGTTGGCACAACTCCAGATTGAATTTGAAGTGGGACGCCTGCTTATTTATAGAGTGGCTCTGGTCATGCAAGAAGGGCGGGCTCCTAATTGGGAATCTGCTATGTCCAAAGCCTATTGCACGGAATTTGAGAAACACCTGGCTTGTGTAGCTATGGATATCTTGGGACCCTACGGGCAGCTAAGGTTGGGATCGAAGTTTGTCCCTGTGCGGGGCATGGCCTTACATTCATACTTGGGCTCCAAAGGTTACAGCCTTCAAGCCGGCACAACGGAAATCCTAAAGAACATCCTGGCTTTACGGAGATTGGGTTTGCCAAGTTCATGAGCCATCGCTCTGAGCTAAGCGAAGGGTCTAATGGCTGAAAGATTCTTCGCCGGCGCTCAGAAGGGCACTTGAAATGTGTGATACAGGAGGATAGCCATGAAGTTGACTCTTACTGAAGAACAAGAAATGCTAAGAAAGACAGCCCGCGATTTCTTGACTGAGAAGTGCTCCAAGAAATTCGTGAAGCAGATGGAAGAAAGCGAGACAGGCTATTCCAGAGAACTCTGGCAGGAAATGGCTGAACTGGGCTGGTTGGGCTTGGTCTTCCCTGGGAAATACGGCGGCGGCGATATGAGTTTTCTCGACCTGGCAGTGCTACTAGAAGAGATGGGACGGGCTTGTCTGCCCGGCCCGTTTTTCTCTACGGTGGTTCTTGGAGGCTTGTCTATCTTGGACCTCGGCAGCGAAAGGCAAAAACAAGAATACCTGCCCAAGCTGATCCGTGGTGAGAAAATCTTTACCTTAGCCCTAACTGAACCCGGCTATCACGATTACGATGCTTCTTCAGTCACGGTCGAGGCTACTCGCGATAATGGCAACTATGTAATCAACGGTGCAAAACTGTTTGTCCCTGATGCACATGTTGCTGACTACTTGTTGTGTGTTGCCAAGACCAGGCCCAGAAGCGGCGTCACTATATTCCTGTTAGACGCCAAGAATCCTAGAATCAAGTATACCCTTCTAAAGACTATCGCCGGTGACAAGCTATGTGAGGTGGTTTTTGATCAAATGCCAGTACCTAGAGCTAACATTTTGGGACGGCTGAACCAGGGATGGAGTGCAGCGCAAAAGATAGTCCAGCGGGCAGCGGTGGGAAAATGCTGTGAGATGGTCGGCAACATTCAGCGGGTGTTGGAAATGACCGTGGACTATGCCAAAGAAAGGAAGCAATTTGACCGTCCGATTGGCAGTTTCCAAGTCATACAGCATTATTGTGCTGACATGGCAACCGACGTCGATAGCGCCAGGTTTACCACCTACCAAGCAGCCTGGATGTTGAGTGAAGGGCTTCCTTGCACTAAAGAAGTGGCTATAGCCAAGGCTTGGATAAGCGAAGCCTCACAACGCGTCTTTGCTCTGGCACACCAAATTCACGGGGCTATTGGAGTCACCATAGAGCATGATCTGCATTATTACACCAGGCGTGCCAAGGCCGCAGAGCTTGCCTTTGGCGATGCCAATTTCTATCGAGAAGTAGTAGCCAGAGAGATGGGGCTGTGACTGTTGGGTCAACACTACGTTGGAGCAAGATTTGAAGCACTGACGTGCCGATCAGAATTGGGTTTGCTTCCGCTGGTCTGGCAGCACGATGGAAAATCCTAAGGCACTGCGCAATACAGCGCGAAAGGGGTGAATACTATGAAAATTAGGAAAGTGGGCGTAGTTGGCGGTGGGTTTATGGGCTCTGGCATTGTCCAGGTTTGTGCTAGGTCTGGCTACGAAGTGGTGCTTGTAGCAAGGCGAGAAGAGAGTCTCAATAAAGGCATAGCGACAATAGAACATTACCTGAGCCGGGATGCGGAGAAGGGCAGAATCTCTCAGCAAGATAAAGACCTGACTCTGTCTCGCATCAAAGGGAGTGTGACTCAAGAAGACCTGAATGACCGTGACTTGGTTATTGAAGCTATACCCGAGGATATGGAACGCAAGAAAAAAGTCTTTGTCGAGGTTGACAGGATTTGTCCTAAACATGCTATCCTGTGCACCAACACATCCTGCCTATCCGTTACAGAGCTGGCTCAAGCAACCAGCCGTCCGGACAGAGTAATTGGGACACACTTTCTCTCCCCGGTGCCACCCAGCAAGCTACTTGAGATTGTCAGAGCGGATACGACCAGTGAGGAAACCCTGGAGACAGTGAAGAAGTTTGGCCGCTCACTGGGAAAGGAAATCCTTGTTGCCAAGGATACTCCCGGGTTCATTTTCAACTATCTACTGATATCTTTGACGAGAGCCGCTGAACGTCTGCTGGAGAATGGAATAGCCACCGCAGAGGATATTGACAAGAGTATGACCCTCGGGCTGGGTCATCCGATAGGGCCGCTGGCCCTCGCCGACTTCAACGGTCTGGATGTTGGCTATATGGTAAGCTGCGCGATGTACGAAAGGGGCAAAGACCCTTGCCTGGCTCCCTCTAACATGTTGAAAACGCTTGTCGAGTCTGGTCGTTTGGGACGCAAGACGGGCGAAGGGTTCTATAACTACAAAAAAGAAAAGTAGCGCGCTAGGGCAGATTAACTAAGGTCGTGAAGCTTAGTTTCCAAATTCTTCTGCCTTAAAGATACTGTCAAATCTCCTCGAGTTCTCTCTATAATGCCTCGTACGGCGTCTGTAGTTCGCCTCAAGCCATGAGCGAGCAATTCCGGGAAGTCCATGGTTATCAATAGTCCATATATTTCATCCATTATGGTCAGTAATTCCTCGCAACGAGAAAAGTCATCTCGCCTTAGACTATCTAGTATATACCTGCGCAACTCCCCTACGGATTCGCCCAAGCCATCAAGGTAGGCAGCATTGCTTACGCCCAGTGCTTTTGGTTTTGGCAAGTCTTTCCCGGCAATCAAAGCTAAGGTTATACATCCTTCAGCGAACTCCTTTTGAGCGTCATGGATGAAGCCCGAGTGAAGCAACTTTCCATATCTGGCCAAATCGTGGCTGAGTTCTCGAAGTAGTTCATGGGCTGAATCAAGGAGTTGCTTCGCCTTACCGTGGTCTTGGCGATGCACAGCGCGTATGGCATCAGCGCTGTAGCGAATTACCTGACGGCAACTACGCAGAGCTTTCTCTCTCGCTTCGTCCTCGGCTGCAAAGTAGGGACGAAGCTTCGCAGCAATGTTCTCTAAATCTTCTACTGGTTTTGACATTTCTCCTTCACCAAGTCAATTTTTGCGACCAATTTCTGCACAGCGCCCCTGACATCTTTCTCGCCCAAAACAGCGCTAATCACAGCTATGGCATCAGCGCCAGCAGCGACTACCTCGCCGACGTTATTGTGGTTTATGCCGCCAATGGCTACGACAGGAGTGGATATTGTGCGCTTGAGTTTTTTGAGTGTATCAATCCCAACTACAGTGGCTTCCTTTTTTGTTGCCGTGGGAAATACAGAGCCCACCGCAATATAATCTGCGCCTTCATTTTGAGCTCTTGTGGCCTGAGACACTGTGGTGACGGAACAGCCAACTATTTTGTCTATGGGCAATTCCCTGCGGACTACAGGCAAGGGCAAATCCTCCTGCCCAATGTGAATTCCATCAGCAGCAACAGCCAGAGCCAAGTCGAGATAATCGTTTATTATAAAAAGGACACCTGCTTGACTACACAGCCCCTTGAGCTTCTGCGCTACAAGTAGCATTTCTCCTTTTTTGCTCTGCTTGTCGCGAAGCTGGATTGCCTTGGCGCCTCCCTCGATAATTTGCGTGGCAATCTCCAGCTCGTCCCTGCCAGCCAGAAATTGCCTGTCCAGAATAACGTAAAGACCCGCCATCCTTTCTATTTTGTCCCGCCGTGATATTTTGGAAATCAAATTCCGCTCCAAGGTATAAAGGGCGAACCTTGTTTGTTCAAAGCTGGCTGAATTCAGCATTGAATTCATTTCCGGCAATTTAGCCAGCTCCTCTATCACCCGAAGAGACTCCTCCACCCTCTTAGCATTGGCGGTAACTAAATCCAGCAAGCCCCGCAGTGAGGTCGCTTCCTTAGCCGGTTCCTTATCCTTCGAGTGAAGATGGCCAACATCGTGTTCGGAATCTCTGTGAGACAAGAGCCCCACACTTAGTGATTCAGTCTCCCGGGCTAGATTGTGTCTTAGAGTCCTTAACCGCTGGCTCAGCTCAGCATCGTTGAGGAGAAAGCGCGCGACGTCTTCCAGAACCCGCAAGCCTTCGCTGGAGCGGTTTAGATTGGCATCAATCATACGCAGCGGTTGGTGAGGCACTTTCTAGGTCCTTCAGCGGCTCAGGTAAAACACCTTCCCTGGCTGCTTCTATCTGTTCCTGAATTCTGGACGGTAGCTCTTGTCCCATATCCTGGAACCTCTTTTCCACCCAGCGACCAATGTTCCGGGGGTCCCTGTAATAATCATCACCAGGGTGCGTTGTAGGCTCGCCGCTCTCTTCCCATACCGTCTTCAACGATTTATGGTAGGAGAAGCCAGAAATCACACGGGACAAGTTGGTATCGCCACAGGATGAGCACTTTGGAGCGCAAGGAGCAGAGATATCTCTTATGAGAAAAGACAGTCTTCTGTGGCAGTTCTGACAAATGAACTCATAGATGGGCATGAGACACCTTTTCGTTCAATCAATCTCGGACTTGCTTTCCCCTTGGCCAGAGAATTCTTTCCTTTTTTCTTCTATCTGTGTGATGGGCCATTCACCCCTCTCCATTCTGTCGGTTATCTCCTCATATTCCGGAGGGCATTTCTCACCGCCACTCATTCTCTTATTCCATTCGGTTATCGCCCTGGGGTCATCACGCATCATGCCCTGGGTCAGCTCACGGTCGGAAAGGATATCTTCATACACATCTCTATACGTTCTTCGTACGGAAAACGTGGAGAATATCCGCTTGAGCTCGCTGCTGCCACAGCGGGGGCAAGGTGGTGGCGGCACAGAGGAGCTCTGCCGATATGAGCTAACAACTCGGCGACAGCAATCGCACCAATATTCATAAATAGGCATCTTCCGCTGCGAAGAAATTCTAACACAACTGCGTCCTTCGACCAAACTGTGCTGAATGAATATGACTCCTCTTCCCCTTCCAGATTATGAAGAGTTATGACAGAGCTAGATTGAGTTAAGGATAACCTGGGTCTTTGCCCAGGACTGCCACCGCGGCTACCTGAGGTGGGCCACCGAAGGTCTGTGATATACCAAGCCTGGCATTCTTTAGCTGGCGCTCAGGTGATTGAGCCTTGCCTTGAAGCTGTTTGTAAACCTCGTAGGTCATCCTGAGGCCGCTAGCACCTACCGGGTGTCCAAAGCATTTCAACCCGCCATCGCTATTCACAGGCAAGCCACCACTGAGCTCGAAGAAGCCAGAATCAATATCCTCCCTCGATTTGCCCTCCGGGCTAAAGCCAAGTAGTTCGTAGAGAAGCAACTCTGTGCTGGTGAAACAATCATGAACCTCAGCAACGTCGATCTGCTCTCGGGGATTCTTGATCCCGGCTTGCGCATAAGCTTGGCGGGATGAATTTATGACCTCCTCAAAATGGAGCCAATCGAAAGCGGGGCGATTCTGGGGAAGCAGAGCGGAATGAGCCGCCCCCAAGCCCTTTATATAGATAGGGTCATCTCTGTATTTCTTGGCCTGACTGGCGGGGACCAAAATAGCTGCCGCGGCGCCGTCACTATTGCCACAGCAGTCAAAAAGACCCAGTGGCCAGGCGATAATAGGAGCGCTCATTACCTGTTCCAGGGTTACACGGTTGTGGAAATGAGCTTTGGGACAAAGACTGCCGTTGTAATGGTTCTTAACCGCAATCTTGCCAATGATACGTTTACCTTCCTGAGGGCTTAGTCCGTAAGTGTAAAAATATCGAGTGGCAATCATGCCAAACGAGCCTGGCGCAGTGCGGCGTGCCTCCAGTACCGGGCTCATGCCACGTCCGGCTCCCAGACCAGGGAAGCCTGTATCCTTGAGCTTCTCCACACCTAGTGCCAGAACCAGGTCGTACATGCCACAAGCGACACCAAAGGAAGCATTCCTGAGAGTCTCATGTCCGGTGGTGCACCAGTTCTCCACCCGGCTCATGGGTATGCCATGTAGTTTCAATGGACCTGCCAGATGAGTACAGCCAATGCCGACCACGGGTTGGGTGACGCTCCCGTACCAGCAAGCCTGAATATCCTTGGGATCGATCCGCGCATCTTCGTAGGCCTCATAGGCAGCCTCTATGGCTAGGTCATCTAGTCCAGCGTCCCATCTCTCGCCAAACTTAGTGCAGCCCATACCGATGATGGCGACTTTGTCCTTAATACTCTCCATTTATCTGCCCTCCCTTGGTTATTAGCTTACGGCTCTTTCTTTTCCTCACCCTCATAAACTTCGGGAAATATCTCCTTCCTCCTGAATCTTTGCCAGTCCGGCTTTTTCTTCTGCCAGAATGCGTTCTTCCAGTGTTCGGCTTCCTCAGAAGCGTAATACTTCCAGAGGTATTGAGCTGAAACTGCTTCTATGCCTCGCATATATGTGGTGGCAGCATTGAAGCATGCTTTGACGCCAGCTATAGCTCCAGGGCTTTTTTCCAGTATCTCGTCACACCATCTGTCCACCTCCTCTTCTAACTTGTCTGCCGGTACTAACTTGTTCACCAATCCCATCTGCAAGGCTTCTTGAGCGGTATACCGGCGACAGAGGTACCAAATTTCCCTGGCTTTCTTTTCTCCCACTGCCATCATCAAGTCAATAACACCTAAACCCGGGTCGAAACTTCCCACCAACGGGCCGACCTGGCCAAAGATGGCATTTTCTGAAGCTATTGAGAGGTCACAAATCTGCTGATAGACTTGACCTCCTCCTATGGCATAACCATTCACCGCCGCGATAACCGGCTTGGGCATCTCGCGTATCAGGGTTTTGACCATCAAATCCTTTTCCAGCATTCCCTTTCGATAGCCGGCTTTTGCTTCCTTGGCGTCACCACCGGTACAAAATGCCTTATCGCCAGCGCCAGTAAACACGACTACTCCTACAGTTGCATCGCTTGCCGCATCCTCAAAAGCCTCTATCAGTTCGTCCTGGGTGGAGGTAGTGAAAGCGTTGTATGCCTCGGGTCTGTTTATAGTGATCCTGGCTACTCCAGGCCTCTTTTCGTAGATGATGTCTTTGAAGTTAAGCCCGGGCACCTTTTCCCATTTTCTCTCTGTCATGGCTTCTCCTTTCAGCCTGCTATTTCACCTGATAGGGCGACATTTCCAAAAATAGTTGTACATGCCCGCACCTTCGTATAGTCTTCTGAAAGTCATCTCCACGGGCATGTCTACCTTCACCTCGCCGGGGTCACAATCCGTCATGGGAAGATACGCTCTGGTATTTTGGTAGTCAAACTCCACTCCTATCTGTGGTATTGTGGGGTCGTCACTTCTACCCGCCAGGTTGTCCAGGGTGAAGGTAAACACTTTGGCTTTTCTATCCGAGAGCCTGACTTCCTCGAAATTGTCCTTGCTTCGGCAGTTATAGCAGACCCTCTCTATGGGGAAAGTGACGGTACCACAATTCTTGCACTTGCTGCCGTGCATGCGAATGGCCCAGCTGCGCTCTCTCCAGCTAGTGGTCGCTGCCGGGAAGAGCCTGAATGGTTCACCAGGTTGAGGCTCTAGCAGTCCTCTATAGCTGAGATATCTTGCATAACTAGAGATGGGTCTCTTGGAGTTCAAGTATCCCTTCACACCTCTTCTGTTACCGTTGACCTTCTCAATTTCCTCCGTCACGCTGAGCAAGAAGGCGTCGCAGCCACTACCGTAGCTAGCTACCAGGATCTTGTCACCGGCCTTAGCTTCCTCCAGAGCAGCTACAAGCATAAGCAAAGCGTGCGCACAACCAGTAATGCCTACGTTACTGATGAGCAAGTCTTGAAGCTGCGTCTTAATGTCAAACCCCAAGCGGCGCGCTAGCCCTTGCTGTGCCCTTGAAGTAGGAGCATAAAGTACAGCTTTGGTGATATCCTTGACAGAGAGTGCTTTCTTTCGTAACAAGCCTGAAATCGCCTTCTCCATATTCTCGGTATAGCCGTGCTCGATGATGAAGCGGTCTTCCCAGGATTGGACATAGGTATCTTTGTCTAGTCTCCATACATCGTATAGTTCGTTGGATAGGGAATAGCTGCCTTCCACTATGACGGCCGGTTTGGCAGTGTCACTAATCAGCAAAGCTGCTGCCGCATCACCAAAGGTCTGTTCGAAGTTTGATCGGGGATAACCTATACGGCAGTCAGAGGCGCTCACCAAGACTTGACTGGCAGAGCCACTGATTACGGCATCCAACGCTGCTCTGAATGCCTCCGTGGCTGCCCTCAAGCTGTTGCCAAAGTCAGCGGTGATAATCTCGGGTGTTAAGTCGGCGGCCATGGCTACCAAGGTGGAGCATTCCTTTTCTTTATAGGGCGAGGTAGTAGAGGCAAAATACAGGCCGTCCACCTTCTCACGTTGCAAGCCAGCCAGACAGTCAATGGCGGCCTCAGTTGCCATGGTGATGGTGTCTTCGTCGTTGTTGGCTACGCTTCTTTCGCCTCCGGTTGAGGCGCTTTGCCAGGCCTCGGCGATAGCATCTCGAGAGAGTCGCCATAGCGGTATGTAGGCGCCATATGAAATAATGCCAGCCATGAACTGAGACCTCCTTTATTTGTATTTGTCGAATTCCCGTTCCCCTCTTCCCATCAAAATCCCCAGCTCCGATTTTCGGCGGACGCTTTTGGGTATGCGTCAGCCAGCATATAGATTATGCCCATTGTCCTGAAGTTGTCAATGGTGAAAACTTGCTTTGCTTAGAACGGATTTGGTCAGCGGCTGGTGGGAGTGCCTGGAAGTGTTTCGATGCGGACGTGATTCTCGATGAGCTACTCCAAATACAGTATCCTGCTACAGTTGTTGCATTGGATTAAATCGCCTGCTTTGGCTTTCTGCCATTGACTGGTAGGCACGGTGATGTGGCATCCCAGGCATCTTCCTCTTTCCACTTTGACCACAGCTTGTCCCCTTGTTAGCCTGATGCGCTCATAAATGTTGAAGGCTTCAGAGTCAATCTGCTCGGCTAACCTATTACGCTCCCCCTTGAGGTCAGCAAGCGCGATCTCAATTTCACTTATCCTTGGCCTAAGAGTCTCTTGTGTTTGTTCCCATTCCCGCTTCAATCGCTCGACTTCTTCAGTGCCAGTCTTTAGTTTGGCTTCTAGCTCTTCCACCTGGGTCATTAATCCCAAGAGCGCATCCTCTTTAGTCGTAGTCTGGCTTTTCAGTCCTTTGACTTCTTTCTCAAGATTAACCAGTTCCTTGGGATCCTTGGTTTTGCCGCCGTAAAGCTTGCTATCAATCTGCCTGATTTTCTCCTGGAGGTCTTCGAGCTCCCATTCAGAGCTCTTTTGCTTTTTCCTCGCGTCTTCGAGTTGTTCTTTTTGCGAGGCAAGTCTGGATTCAGCAGCGACCAAGGCCTTATTATCGCTTAATTGATTTTCAACTTCGCTTAGCTCTTGTTGCTTCTTTTGAAGCTCTAGGTCGAGCTGCTGCAACTTGTAGAGTTGCCCTGCTAAACTCATATCAGGGCTTATTGTAGAAGTGACGTGGGGATATTGTCAAAAGGGCGGGCAATTCGTTGCGACAGTGGGAAATCGAAGTTCCACAGTGCGAGGTTTCACACGGCATTTTTCGGCAGTGACAATGGCATCTATCTGGGATACAACTTCATCAAGCCTATTCTGGTGGCTTGTTATGACATAATCGAAAAGCGGCAAGCTTCCTATTTCTTTTCTAGCCGTTGCCAACCTTAGAGCCAGATCTGCTGGAGACTCACTGCGTCGCCTCTTCAACCTTTTTTTCAGTGCTTGCATTGAAGGAGGTATGAGGAAAATGAATACTGCTTGGGGCAAGATTTTTTTGATAGTGGCGGCACCCTGAACATCTACTTTGACTATCGTATCTACTCCTTTCGACAATGCCGAACTCACCTCGTCTTTGGGCACACCATAGTAGTTGCCGTAGACACTCGCCCACTCCAGGAATTGGTGCTTGTTTATCATTTGCTGAAATTCTTGCGGGGAAAGGAAATGATAATTCACTCCATTCTTCTCTCTGGCACGCCTGGGGCGTGTCGTAGCAGTAACGACATAGTGGAAGGGACGCTCTGACTTTCTCATTCTAGCCAGCACAGCATCCTTACCTACCCCCGACGGCCCAGAAAGGACGACGAGGAGCGGTTGAGAGTTTCTCTCGCCTCTTCGATTAGCTCGAGGATTTGACTCAGAGCTTCGCTCAGACACTTCCTATCTCAACCTTTTCCTCAGACAGGATGGATGTAGTGGCTAATCTATGAGCGATAGTCTCTGCTGTCACTGCAGCCAACATCATGTGACCAGTTTCAAAGAGAATAACGGTCTTGGCTTTCCTGCCGTGCGTGGCATCAATTAAACGTTCCTTTTCCCTTGCTTCCCGAATGAGTCGCTTGACTGGTTGTTGATTCATGGACAGGAGAGCGATTACCCTATTTACAGCGATGACATTGCCAAAACCGACATGAACTAATTCTGTGCACATGCTTTCCTCCTAACTATAGTGCTTCAATATCGCTCAGTATTTAGTTACTTGCTGCAGAGTCTGCCAGAAAGCAGGATATGATACCTGTGCCACCTGAGCGTGCTTGATGGTTGTTTCTCCCCTGGCGATCAAACCGGCTATTGCTAAGCTCATCGCCAATCGGTGGTCGAAATGGCTGTCAACCTCTGTGCCCGACAAAGGTGTACCGCCATAGATGGTCATGCCATCTGGCAGAGGCTCAATTCGAGCTCCTAAGCGAGAAAGCTCATTTACCACAGTGGCAATTCTGTCTGATTCCTTCACCCTGAGCTCCCCGGCATCCTTGATCACAGTTTTGCCTCTAGCAACACAACCAGCTACGGCTAGTATGGGAATCTCGTCAATGAGGCGAGGGATGATATCCCCACCCACCTCTATCCCTTTCAACTCACTAGATTCTACCACAATATCGGCTAACGGTTCACCAGCCTCCAGACGCTCATGGTCTATTTTTAGCTTGGCTCCCATGGCTAGAAGAATGTCTATAATTCCCGTTCGTGTGTGATTGATTCCACAATCTTTTATCACTATTCTGGCGTTAGGGTGAATAGCTGCGGCAACTAGAAAGTAGGCTGCTGAGCTGATGTCGCCCGGGACGCGTAAGTCGAGAGGCACTAACGGGTTAGTCAAGGGTAACAAGGAAACTGAGTTTCCATTGCTTTCCAAACTGGCTCCCATCTGCCTGAGCATCCTTTCCGTATGGTCACGGCAGGGAATTGTTTGATGCAGGACGGTATCGCCAAGGGCAAAAAGAGCGGCTAGCAGAATGGCTGACTTAATTTGAGCACTAGGAACAGGCAAGGTAAAATCTATGCCCCGTAATCTTCTTCCCCTTAATGACCAGAGGAGCAAAGGAATCTTGTCCCCTTCCCGACACGTCAGCTCCCATCAACCTCAGTGGCTCAATCAACCTGCCCATGGGGCGATTACGAAGAGAGGCATCCCCCGTAATGACCGATAGGAAAGGCTGGCTGGCAAGAAGACCACCCAGAAGGCGCATGGTGGTGGCGCTATTTTGAGCATCAAGCACGTTGCTGGCTTCCTTTAGACCATCTTCGTCAGTTCCCGAAACTGACAAAGTAGGTGAGTCCGGCGACCCTTTTCTGCCGATTTTGACGCCCAGCGCTTTGAGGCACCTGACTGTGGACAGGCAATCCGCCCCCGGAGCGAAATTGCGAATCTCGGCTTCGCCTTTGGCTAGGCTATTCAGGATGGCAGCCCGGTGGGAAATAGACTTATCTCCCGGTGGCACTACCTCCCCCTCCAGCCTCTGGCAGGCTTTGATGGTTCTTATCGTGTCTGTTTTAGCCATTCTTGTCGTGCTTTGTTAGCCTCAGTCAAGGCTTGCTCCAGGCGTTTATCCCCTTTAGCCACCAGTTGCCGATACCTCTCCAACTCCCGGCTGAATTTATCTATCCAGTCGATTATGGCTTGCTGGTTGCTAAGGCAGATGTGAGAATTCACTTCAGGATTTCCCGAAGCCAGGCGAGTAAGGTCATGATAGCCTGAGGCCGCCAGTTTGGACATTTTAGACCAGGAAGGATTCTTGGTAGTTAGCGATACCAGAGCCGCCGAGAGCAACATAGGTAGATGACTGATGCCAGCCACCAGATTGTCATGCTCTTGAGCATCAATGAAAAAGGGTATGGCTCCCAGCTTTTTAGTCATGTCTACCACCGTATCTATTGATTCTGGTGAAGCCTTCTCTGACGGGGTGAGACAATAGGTGCACCTTCTGAAACAATTCGGCTTTGGCAGCCTGGATGCCATAAGTCTCCCTCCCAGCCATCGGATGTCCGCCAATGAAGTTCACTGTTGGCGGCAGCATTTCCTCGGCCCATTTCATGACCTGGACTTTTGTGCTGCCGGTATCGGTGACGATGCAACCGGAGGGAAGATGGGGAGCTATTCTGGAGAAGATTTCCTTTACCGTCAGAACAGGTGTGGCGATGATGACCAATTCGGCTTGTTCTACCGCATCCTTTAGATTGGTTTCACCCCGCTCAATGGCGCCTAAACTTAAGGCGCTGGCTACAGTTTCCTGGCGACGGCTATAGCCGACTATTTCCCAACTGGACTTCTTCCCTTGTCTTAAAGCTAACCCTATTGACCCGCCGATTAGCCCTAAACCGACGATAGCGACACGCACTTTTTCATTATAACATGGGTTCGCGCCTTAGAGATTACCTGTTCCTAGATTCCAATTTGGTAGTTACATTACTGAAATCATAATCCTTTGAAGTATCAGTACCTATGCCTCTAGTTATTACTTCACAGTGCTTCCGTGGAATCAAATGTCGGTGTTCCTATTGTTTTTAGGATTCTTCGAATGATTTGTTTCCAAATTCTGTGGGGTGGAACGTCGGAGTCGCCGGAATCGCCACACGACAAAGAGTATGACAAGTGCTAAGAAAACGACTAGGATGGGCATATCAAAGGGACGTATCATCTCACGGATTCTTTCCCAATTCTGTCCCAGAACGTAGCCGCCATAAGCCAGGGCAAAAGACCAGGGAAAAGAGCCAGCAAAGGAGTAGAGCACAAACCTGCCCATCTTCATCCGGGCTATGCCCGCAGGGAGACTGATAAAAGTTCGCACCGCTGGTACCAGCCGTGAGAGGAATACTATCCATTCGCCGTATTGGTTGAACCAATGGCTAGCCCGCTCAATATCATGATTTGAGATGAGGATGTACTTACCATAGCGCTTTAGAAAGGAGACACCGCCGTGGTATCCTATCCAGTAAGCAATGAGCGACCCGATAAGGTTACCAATAGCACCGGCCAATCCTGCCAGAGCGAGGTATCCTATACCCAATCCCCTGTTGGCAATCAACATCCAGCCTGCGAGGGGCATAATTATTTCACTGGGCAAAGGAATGCAGGCGCTCTCTATTGCCATTAACAAAACCACCCCAGGCCACCCGATGGTCTGGTAGATGAGGTAGATAAAGTTCAGTATTTGCTGTTCCACGTATCAAGCCCTATTGAGCCGTCAATAAGCCCCAAAGCAATGATAGCACCCCGCACTTTTTCATTATAGCGTGGATTTTAGCCTTAGAGATTATCTATTCCTTGTAAGG
>CAVSBM010000012.1:0-110151 GCA_963726175.1 uncultured Chloroflexia bacterium
GTATTTCATTATTGTTGACCCGGAGACGATGCAGTTTGAAGCTCTAGAGAACTCCGGTGCTATGGCAGGTGGTGGAGCTGGAATCTCCACTGCCCAGATGATTGCCGGTAAGGGAGTAGAGGCGGTGCTCACTGGTAACTGCGGCCCCAATGCCTACCAGGTGCTGTCAGCAGCTGGGATTAAGGTCATCACCGGTGTCGCGGGGAAAGTGCAGGACGCTATCGAGGGGTACAAACTAGGGAAGTTTAAAGCTAGTTCCCAGCCTAACGTCGCTGGCCATTTTGGTATGGGCAGAGGAATGGGTCGCGGCAGGGCATGGGTCGGAGATAAAGGCTAAATTTCTTTGGAGGTGCAACTATGCCTAGAGGAGATGGAACCGGGCCGCCGACTGGACGGGGTCAGAGGGGTGGCCGGATGAGAGGCAACCAACCCGGGGCTGGCCCCGGTGGTAACTGTGTCTGTCCCAGTTGTGGGGAAAAGGTGCCTCACAAACAGGGAACACCATGTTACAGCTGTGAGCTGTCCCAAGTGCGGCACCAGAATGATAAGAGAATAGGGAATAACTACTTAGAAAGGGAGGATACCAAATGCCGTTTTTCGAGCCTTTAGAGAAGCTTGACCCAAAGCATGTTGACCTGGAGAGAGCCAGGAAATCCCTGCGAGAGGAACTGGAAGCCATAGATTTCTATCAGGAGAGGATAGATGCCACCGAGGATGCCTCACTAAAGAAGCTCCTCGAGCACAATATGAATGAGGAGAAGGAGCATGTCGCCATGCTCGTTGAGTGGCTGAGAAAGAACGACCCGACGCAGGACAAAGTATTCAAGGAACATGATTAGAGGTCGTTGAGACTGATATTGGAGCGCTAATGATTATCTCAGTTGCCAGCGGTAAAGGGGGAACCGGCAAGACGCTGGTGGCAACCAGCCTTGCCCTTTCCCTGAAAGATAGGGACAGGGTGCAGCTTCTTGACTGTGATGTCGAGGAGCCAAACGACCATATCTTCTTAAAACCGGTCATAACCGGTAGCGAAGCGGTCTGCATCCCAATCCCTGAAGTAGACGAGGAAAAGTGCACTTACTGCGGTAAGTGTGCCGAGGTCTGTGTTTACCATGCCATTGCCGTTTTCGCCCAGCATGTGCTAGTTTTCCCTAACCTTTGCCACGGCTGTGGCGCCTGTAGCTATCTTTGTCCGGAAAAGGCTATCAGCGAGGTAGGCAGGGAAATCGGCGTTGTCGAGTGTGGGCACTCAGATGGCGTGGAGTTTGCTCACGGAAAGCTGAACGTGGGTGAGGCTATGCCAACACCGGTTATCCGAAGGGTGAAAGCACAGGCTAATCGTGATGGGATAGTTATCATTGACGTCTCACCAGGCACATCCTGTCCGGTAGTGGAATCAATCAAGGACAGCGATTTCTGCCTGCTGGTGACTGAGCCGACACCCTTCGGCCTTAACGACCTTATCCTGGCAGTGGAGACAGTGAAGGAGCTTGAAGTCTCCTGCGGCGTGGTTATTAACCGTGCCGGGGTAGGTGATGGAAAAGTAGAAGAATACTGTCTGAGAGAGGGTATACCAGTTCTACTTACTATTCCTCTTGATACTGAAATTGCCCGGCTTAACTCCCGGGGAATAACGCTGGTTGAGGGCATGCCGCAGTGGAAGAAAAGCTTCATAGGGCTTTTTGACCGGATTCGGGAGATAATGAATGCAAGAAGTGGTTGTCTTAAGCGGTAAAGGAGGCACCGGAAAGACCAGTATCGTCGGCTCTTTTGCGGCTCTGGCGAAGAGCAAGGTACTGGTTGACTGCGATGTAGACGCCGCTACCCTTCATCTCTTGCTTCAGCCGGCTATCCGGGAGAAGCATGAGTTCTGGAGCGGTCAGGTCGCTGTCATTAATGGAGAAAAGTGTACTCAGTGTGGACTGTGCCAGGAACAGTGCCGATTCGCGGCGATAAAGGACTTCAATGTTGATGCTATCTCCTGTGAGGGCTGTGGCTTCTGCTCCCACATATGCCCGGCTGAAGCCATTACCATGAAGGAAAATATGGCTGGGCACTGGTTTATCTCCGATACCAGGTATGGCTCTCTGGTTCATGCCCGGCTGGGAATTGCCCAGGAGAACTCAGGCAAGCTGGTGGCACTGGTCAGGCAGCAGGCGAGACAGATGGCAGAGAAGAAGGGAGCCGATTACATTATCAGCGATGGTCCGCCGGGCATCGGCTGCCCGGTCATCTCATCTCTATCCGGAGCAAACCTGGCTCTTCTGGTAACCGAGCCGACGCTATCAGGTATCCATGACCTGGAGCGAGTTCTCGGCGTCTGCCACCACTTTGGCGTCCCAGCTCTGGTGTGCATCAATAAGTACGACATCAACGAGGACAACACCCATCAGATTGAGCGCTACTGTCTCAGCCAGGGAGTAGAGGTAGCTGCGAGAATTCCATTTGATAATACAGTGACTAAAGCGATGGTAGCGGGCTTGCCGGTTGTGGAATATAGCCGAAACGGCGTGTCTCACCAGATAGAAGCGCTATGGGAGCTAGTATCAAAATCGCTCACTAAGTAAGGAGGAAAGATGCCTATTTACGACTTTAGATGTCAGGAATGCGGAAAGGTTTCCGAGTTCTTGTTGTCCAGTTCATCGGATAGCAGGACATTAGACTGCCCTGGCTGTGGCAGTCAGCACTTGGAAAGACTAATATCCGCCCCCAGCTTGTTGAGAGACAAGGCTAATGCTCCAGGCACTACTTGCTGTGGCCGGACCGAGCGGTGTGAGACGCCACCTTGCTCTACCGGCGAAGGATGCCACAGGCATTAAGGAGGCGATGTTATGCAAGACCTGATTAAGGAGTTTATGGCTCAAAAGAGATTTGCTGTAGTTGGTGCCACTGACAATCCTGAGAAGTATGGTCATCAGATATTCAAGAATCTGAAAAGCCGAGGCTATGAGGTCTATCCGGTAAACCCCAAGCTCAAGGAGCTTGAGGGAACAAGGTGTTACGCCAGCCTCGCCGATATTCCGGTTAAGGTGGATGTTGTCGACTTTGTCGTGCCGCCCGAGGTGACCGAGGAAATTCTCAAGGAATGCAAAGAACTGGGACTGAGCCGCATCTGGCTGCAGCCTGGCTCAGAAAGCGAAGCGGCCATAGCCTTTTGCCACAAGAATAGCCTGAAGGTCGTGCACGGTGTCTGTGTGATGTTGAACTGAAGGGAAGTCTAGGATGGAGTCATTTGACCTTGAGCCCAGATATTCAACCAATGAAATACCCGGCAAGTGCATCAAATGCCTGGCGGAGCAGGAACTAAACAATTGCCTGAGGGAGCTCCTGAGAGGGGAGAGCGAGAATAAGGAGATGCAGCAGAGATATGAGATGCTGCTAGCCTTTCTCAAATCTCCTGAGTCACAGAGACTACGTGATGAATCTGAAAAATATCTTGCCGAAGGGAGGAAGGTCACGCTCAGACTGTCCTTTACCGACGGCAAACCAAAATACGAGCTAAAGTATATAGATTAGGAGGTAAGAACTAATGAAGATTGCTGCTATAACTGAAGACGGAACTACTATCAGCCAGCACTTCGGCCGCGCACCGTATTACCTGGTGGTAACGGTAGAAGATGGCAAGGTAGTAAGCAAAGAAAAGAGGGACAAGGCAGGGCACCACACCTTCGCCGCTAACCAGCATCCTGATACAGCACCTGGGGAGCGGCACGGCTATGATGCCGGTGCGCAGGCAAGGCACGCCACTATGGCTCAGAGTATTGGTGATTGCCAGGTGCTCATCGCCGGAGGAATGGGTTGGGGTGCTTATGAAAGCCTGAAAAGCCGCGGCATTGAGACGATAGTCACCGATGTTGAGAATATTGAGGAGGCGGTAAGGCTTTACCTTGAGGGTAAGCTACCCAACCTCATGGAACGGCTGCACTAGATATCGGCTCAGTAACCAGTTTTGGAGGAAATCTATGCCAACAGAAGAACAAGTAATGAAAAGCCTGGAAACGGTACTGGTACCAGGAGCCATGCGCAGCCTGGTGAAGATGAACCTGGTTCGAGACGTCAGTATTGATAACGGCAAAGTTGATGTCACCCTTGCCTCAGCGGCTCTGGCTACGGAGGCTCAGGAATGGCTCAAAGACAGGATTAAAGACGCTACTGGCAGCCTGGCTGGGGTAAAAGAGGTAAATGTCAGCTTTGTTGACGGTAAGCCCAAGGACCTGAACGAGATAGGTCATGTCATCGCCATCATGAGTGGCAAGGGAGGAGTAGGTAAGTCCTTGTCGCCAGCCTGACTGCGGTGGCCCTGAAGCGTCAGGGCTATGAGGTGGGTATTCTGGATGCCGACATCACCGGCCCCAGCATACCCAAGATGTTTGGCATCACTGCCAGACCTGCTGGTAGTGACAGCGGAATTCTGCCAGTATTGTCCAAATCAGGCATTGAGGTGATGTCTATTAACCTGCTTCTGCCCAGCGAGGATGATGCCGTCATCTGGCGCGGACCGCTTATCGGCCGGGCGATTACCCAGTTCTGGGAAGAGGTGCTCTGGGGCAAGCTGGACTACCTGATTGTTGACCTGCCGCCGGGTACGGCAGATGCTCCCCTTACCGTGATGCAGACCCTGCCGATATCAGGGATAATCATCGTCTTCACTCCTCAGGACCTGACTGCCATGGTTGTCCGGAAAGCGGTAAACATGGCTCGCCAGATGGGTAAGCCCATTCTCGGTGTCGTGGAAAATATGAGCTATCTGTATGTACCTGAGATAGATAAGAAGATTGAGCTTTTCGGCAGGAGCCGGGGTGAGGAGATGGCTAAAGCAGCGCAGTGCCCCGCTTCTGGGACAGCTACCGATAGACCCGGAACTGGCTAAACTCTGCGACGAAGGCAATATTGAGCGATACGACTCGGATATTATGACCAGGCTGGGAGAATCTATCCACCAAGCAACTCAAGGACAAACATGATTGAAGTTACCGAACAGCCGATTTCCCCAGAGCGGGTAATTGATAAGGTTAAGAAGTGATCGCAGTGGCTGTGTGGTCACCTACGTCGGGCTGATTCGCGACTATTCTCAAGGCAAAGCAGTTCTTTCTGTAGAATATCAGGATTCTGAAGGAAATGCGGAGAATACATTGCGGGAAATCGCCCGAGGAAGCCAGGCAAAGGTGGCAGGTAGAAAACATTGCCATATCGCACAGGGTAGGTAAGCTGAAGGTCGGCGAGATTAATCTGGTTGTTGCCGTAGCCTCAGCCCACCGCAGTGAAGGCTTTGCTGCCTGCCAGTATGTAATTGACCAGTTCAAAGAAAGATTACCGACCAGGAAGACAGAGACCTACCAGGACGGAAGTATTATGGCGTAGAAAGTGGATTTGTAGATGATGAAATGACCACGGCTTGGGAGCAGTTCCAAGGCTTTGTTCTAAAGAGAGGTGATAAACTAGGATGTCTATTATCTATGGTCCAGTACCGTCATGGCGTCTGGGGAGGTCATTAGGCATAGACCTCCTATCTACTCGGGGAAAGACATGTTCTTTTGACTGCGTCTATTGCGAACTGGGGAGAACCATTAATTCCCTGACAGAGCGGAAGGAGTTTGTGCCGATTTCCAGATTAGTCTTAGAGCTTGAGCGGTCAGAGATGTACCTGCTGACTACGCCACTTTCTCCTGGGTAGGAGAGCCGACCCTAGCCAGAAACCTGGGGCAGGCAATTGAGATCGTCAAATCAGCTCTGGGGCTGCCGGTAGCAGTGCTTACTAACTCTTCCCTGATGCCAAGAGAAGACGTGCGTCAGGAGCTTGCTCAGGCTGATGTAGTAGCGGTAAAAATGGATGCACCAAATGAGAAACTGTTTCACACAATCAACAGGCCTGACCATCGGCTATTCCCTAGATGAAATATTACAGGGCATCATGCGGTTCCGGATAGAATTTAGCGGCAAGCTGGCTCTGCAAATGATGTTTATTGAAGCAAACAAAGACTATGCATCAGAGATGGCGAGAGTAGCGGAACAGGCTTTCGCCGGATGAAGTGCAGCTCAACACCCCGCTACGGCCTTGTGCCGTTAAACCTTTGCCAGCCGAAGACATGAGCGCCATACGGAAAGCATTCTCCGGATTTAGGAACGTGCTGACAGTGTATGAGGCATCAAGACCTGAAGTCGCTCCACTGAATCTGGAGGAAACTCGCCGGCGTAGGCCAGAAGAGGAGGGATAGGTTATGGAAATCCGGATAACACATTGAGTGAAAACACAGCAGACTACGGCTTTCTTGCCGAGTGGGGGCTCAGCATTTTGGTTGAGGCGGATGGGATGAGGATTCTCATGGACACCGGACTGAGCTTCTCGGCAGTGCACAATGCCCAGCTAATGGGAATAGACCTCTCTACAATTGACCGAATAGTACTCAGCCATGGCCATGCCGACCATACCGGGGGGCTGCGAGAGGTGCTGAGAAGGAGGGGTGAGGTGGAAGTAATTGCACACCCGGACATCTGGGCTCCCAAGTATGTGCGGCGCGATGGAGAAACAGAAGAGCAGTATATTGGAATACCCTTCGTCACGGGAGGAACTGGAGAGCCTGCGGGGCACATTTCAATCTGGTAAGAGAGCCGGTTCGCATTACCGACCATATCATGACCACCGGGGAAATTCCCATGCTCTCAGGTTATGAAGAAATTGAAGATAACCTCTTCGTCAAAGAAGGTGACATGCTCCAACCAGATAGGCTGGCTGATGACCTGGCTCTGGTGATCGACACTGACTTTGGCCTGGTAGTCATTTTGGGTTGTGCTCATCGTGGCATCGTCAATACCTTACGCCACGCTCAAAACATAACCGGGAAGGAACTTGTTTATGCTGCTATCGGTGGTACTCATCTTTTCCGAGCATCAGACGAACGTATAGAGCACACCATGGCCGACCTGAGAGGAATGGGGATCCAGAGGCTGGGCGTCTCTCACTGCACTGGCTTTCGTGCCTCGGCGAGACTGGCTCAGGAGTTTGAAGGTATTTTCTTCCTGAATAACGCCGGTACCCGGCTTACATTACCATAGCCGGCTCGCCTTACCTAATCGAGGAACATTATGCTTCGCGTAGAACTGGCTCCTGACCTCTCCCATTGTATTGAAACCGCAGCCAGAGAAGAATACGAGGATATGCTTAAGCAGCTTCTTGGGACAAGACAACCTAATAAAGGGCCTCAAAAGAGGTTAGAGATTCTGAAGCTCTTTCTACAGACTGCTGATTTCAAAAGGCTTCGGAGGGAGTCTGAGCACTACCTACTTACGGGCAAGAAGGTCAAATTCGTGATTTACACAGAAGGTGGAGCACCAAAGTATATCATGCAAGTAATCCCTAATTCACAAGACCAAGTTTAATATCCCGCCGGTGATCAGTGCGGCAGAAATCATTACGCCGGCTGACTTTAGCGTATTCACGACCCCAAGCTCCCTTAGAAGAACGACAAAGGTAGCAATACAGGGGAAAAACATTGCCAGGACGACACTGGCCACGACCAATTGTTTGGCGCTTAGCGCCAGGGGAGCCAGCATACCGAGAGCCACATCCTTACGTAGGAAACCGATGACTACGGCCGGTACTGCTTCCTTTGGTAGCCCCAGTAGATTGGTTATTACCGGTGCAGTAAAGTTAGCAATAGCCTCAAAAACACCGATGAAATAAAGGAGGTTAATTACCAGGACAGCTCCGAGGATTATGGGAACTGCTTCCGCCAGAAAGCCATAGATTCTCATCCATAACTTCTGTAACATGGCTCGCCACAGCGGCAGGCGATAGGGTGGTATTTCAACCAGTAACTCAGGCGTGAACCCTTTTACTGCATAGCTGAGTATAGTGCCCAAAATAATCCAGACGATAAACAGCGTCCCATAGACAATGGCAACATATTGTCCTCCGTGTGCACCAACCAAACCGAAGACCATCGCCTGCAAGGCAGCACAGGGTATGGCAATCGAGATTAGTGTTGCCGCAATGAACCGCTCTCTTTTGCTTTCTAGAATACGGGTAGCTAGTATAGCCGGCACATTGCAACCGAGTCCAAGCAAGGTGGGAATGATGGCATACCCGTGTAAGCCTAAACGGTGCATGATGGTATCCACCAAGACCGCCAGCCGCGGCAGATAGCCGACATCCTCAAGGAATCCGAGCACCAGATAGAAAGAAGTAACATAAGGCAGGACCATGGCAAAGGGGACGTATAGTCCGCTGGAAAGTAGCCCGAAGGACTGAATGAAGTCCACCTGGCCGTTAATTAGTTTGCCAATTACGACATTATGTAGGAAACCACCGCCTCCCAGGAGGTTACTTAGGTTGGATAACACCGGTGCCCACAGGTTATTAAATAAGGGGTCAAGTACATAGCTAATTAGGCTCTCCCCAATAAAACGGATTACCACAAAGGATATGGCCAAAACAGCTAGAGCGATGATACCACCGGACAGTGGCTTGACACTGGCATCTGAAAGTCTTTCCCACCAGGTATGATGACGGTGGGTAACCTGTTGAACTTGGTCTATAATGCTGCCAATAGCCGCCCAGCGCTCATCGCGGCTGCGGGTGGGAATACCAGGTGAGGTAGCCTTGGGGATATTCTCCACCAGCTCTTTCATCCCCTGACCAGTTACGGCGACCGTGGGAATGACCGGCACTCCTAGAAGTTCTCTAAGTCTGTCTAAGTCAATATTTATCCCCTGATGCTTGGTATCATCCCACATATTCAGAGCGACTACTACCGGGAACCTTTCTCCAATAGCTGTAAGGTTAAATAAAGATTTCTCTCCAGATTGGTGGCATTTACCACATTTATCACTACGTCTCCAGTATCAAGCATCTGTAAAGCTACTTCCTCGGCTTCACTTGTTGGTTCCAGGGTATAGGTGCCGGGCACATCAATAACCTCAGCTGTCTCATCTCCTAGCTTCATTAACCCTCGAGTGTAGCTCACTGTAGTTCCCGGATAATTGGAGACAATAACACGGACCCCGGTCAGGCGGGAGAAGATGACGCTCTTTCCCACATTGGGATTGCCCATCAGTAGTATCTTCATTCTGTTGCCTTATTATCTAGCTGGACCACTATCCTGGTGGCCATGCCGAAACCTATTGCTACCCGAGTTCTATCCACCTCAACGATTACCGGCCCTCGCATAAGCATGGAGCTAATCTTGGTTATTCTCTTACCCGGTATAATACCTAGAGCGCTTAGACGGTTCACCACACCATGCCCGCCTTGAACCTGCACTACTATACCAGTCTGTCCTGCCCACATCTGGGTTAAGGTTACTTGCTTTTCATCAGGCATAAATCCCGTCTTTTCCTTCGGCCCTTTCGTCCAGGTCATTCTGGAGTTGATCTAGCAGTTGCCTGATTCATCAGGCACCATCGCCCCATAAATTGGGCAACTACATTTTTAAACTTGTCGGCACTGGGAGCAATAGCCTGTCAGGTGAAGTTCAGCATCAACAATTTCAAAATCTCTGGCCTCAGGGACATCCCTGCTAACGTGGCGAGCCAGTGGGTACTGGAATTCGACGACTTTGCCACACCCAAGACATATCAGATGGTGATGCTTGGTAGTTGACTTCATCTCATAGTGATGATGACTGTCATCAAAATGAAGTTCCTCTACCAGCCCTGGTTTCTTTAGGGCCTTTATGGCGCGATAGACCGTTGACAGGCTGAGGCGGGGCTGTATAGCACGGGCTTGGCGATAGATTTCATCGGCATCAAGATGCCCCTCTCCTTGCCGGATAATTTGCAGAATCAAGGCCCGTTGACTGGTGATTCTCTTACCAGCTACTTTCAAGATGGTGCGATTGCTTTTACCCAGTTGTTTTTTGCTTTGTTTGTTGCTAATGCTTTTCACTTGCAATTATTATGAACCGCGGCATCCGCCCTTGTCAATGCCGTAACCGGAGCAAATGTTCTGGTACAGTTGCCTGATTTATCAGGCAAGCCCCAATAGATTGGGCAACTACTGTTGGCTGTTGGCTTGTATGGCTCCAGGTCTCTCAAGGATAAAGTGGACACGAAAAGAGTGCTGGTTTGTACCTCAAGTCTAGCCCTGAACTTGATTCAGGGTAGAGCTTAGGATTTGGGAACCTTTTGTTTGTAGGGTATTAGAGCCTCTTCCACCTTAAAAGGCGTCATCTTAGGATGAATCTTGTCCTTTACTACCATCACGGGAGCCAGCATGCAGCACCCAATACAAGCGACTCTTTCCAAGCTGAAGTTGCCATCCTCGGCAGTCTCGCCCACTTTGATGCCTAGCTCTCGTTCCAAGGCCTCCAAAATAAGCCTGCCTCCCGCCAAATGACAGGCAGTCCCCATGCAAACCACAGTATGGTATTTTCCTAATGGAACAAAGCGAAACTGATTATAAAAGGTGGCAACCCCCCAAACTTCAACATCTGATATCTTCAAGAAGTCAGCAATTTCTTGCAGCGCTTTCCTGGGGAGATACCCAAGTCTCGTCTGGACTTCTTGAAGCACCGGAATTAAGTTCTTTTTCTCTTTTTTATGACGGCCTAAAATCTCAGCTATTGCTTGGCTAGCTTGCTCCTCTGTAATCATTCCTCAGATAAACTCAGGACTAGCCCTTAAGTTGCTTAGCAAACCCAGGAAGGAAAGCCCCTATTCCAGTCGTTTCCTTGGGCCCAACTATTATTTCCCATTCAAGCTTCAAAGCATCTTCAAGCTCACCTTTGATTCTGGCCACCTTGCCTGGGATAACCAGCTTTCTGTGCTTCACCTTATTCTCAATGCCGCATTTCTTGATAAATGTTCCTACGGAATCACCGCTAAACTTGCCTGCCGCCCAAGCAGTGAGGACACCAAGCCCCTCCGCATCCTTAACACAAATGTAAGCAGGGACCTTAGTCGCCTCAACAGCCGACGAGACAAGGAAGTAGGTTAGAGCCCAGTTTGAAGTGACCAGGACTGGCGAAGAGGCATCGGGTTCTCCCACTTCATAATACTTCTCCTGTACCGCCATGGGGAAACGAGGATCGGTGTAGATGTTCAGCCGCTGAACTAGAAGAGGAAGCAGGGAATATTGATCGAAGTCAGAAAAGACAATAATGCTCGCCCATTTATTTATGAATGCCGAACCCACCAGCATTTCCTTCAGCCCATCTTTGGCCATGAAGCAAGGAAAGGCAATAGTGGGATAGCCCAGAGGCTTGAAACCCTGCTTTAATGCTGCCTTCCTGACAAAAGTCTGGTCTCTTATTGCCTCCAGCAAATTCTTAGAACCCGGGTCTAAAACCAGTTCCTCAATCCCGGCATCTTTTAACTTAATAGTCAGAGGAACAAGTTCTTCAATACTCCTCCCGCGAAGGCCAGCAGGAGTAAGATTTGCTTTAATCTTTGGAATAGCCTTATCAATGTTTTCCTTCGTTATGGGGTAAAGAAGTGGATGTCTATCCGCGCATATATCCCGTGCAGCAAATAAGGCGTCCAGGTCTTCTGAGATCAACACAATGCCTACATCTGTTGAATCATAGACCTTCTTCACCAGAGCCAGAAACTTGTTTTTGTCCCCTGATGCAAAATGAAGTGCCAGAAGATTTGCTTTCAGGTTTACCCCGACCCAGGGGAACTGCAATTCTTTTATCTTCTTTATTTTCTCCTCGATTTTGGCGTTGTCCTCCTTGTCTGAGATAAGGAGTGTAATGCCTGGTGAATGGACAAACGTCTTCTCATGCCTATATATCACTTCTTCGTTCCCGATTCTGACGGCGTTCTCTCCAGAGCCCACAGTAACAAGCTTTATCGGCGGCGCCAGAAGGTCCAGTAGCTTGGCTTTCACTTCCTCGGATAGGTAAGGGCATTTGTCCACAGTAGCTCCACCCGACGCCAATTTCATGGCAAATGCAAAACAAGTGGGAAAGCCACAATCCTTACATGGCTTCTTTCCGGGAAGCATCTTTACAATCTCAGAACCTGCAATTGGCATAACAAACCTCCTTCTTCAGCTATCAGTTTTCAGTTAGCTGACTACTGACTGCTGTCTATTCTTATATTTATGTTGGAAGCTGTACTTCCCCTTTTAGCCAGGGATGCCCCACCTTTTCCAGAAATGCTAGAAGCTCATCCACGTTCTTGACATCCTCTTCTGAGGCTATTTTATCGTAGAGTCCTTTCTTTTCCAGGACATCCTTAAACCTTTCTTTTAACTGCTTGGGCATCCACACTATACGGGCCAGACCACCGTCCGCCTGGATGAATTTGGGTGACCTTAGTTGCTGCAGTCCAGTCCCTAATCTTCCTTCTATTTGTTTACCTCCAGAAGTTTCACCAGCCATGTGGGAAAATGTTTCTCCTACTACAGTTTCGCCCTTGAAATCTCTATGCACTACTCCAAAGGCATCTGCTTCGGGAATGTAATATACAATTGCTTCAAAACAGCCACAAGATGTATGGGGGTGCTCAAATGCACTATAGAGATAAACTCTATCGTAGTTTCCCAGCGACTTTTCAGCTTCAATTGCATTCACCCCTGAGTATTCACCCCTTACGGGATCCAAAAGCTCGCCTTTTGGTATGGCAAATATAGGCCCTTCAGGGTCAATCTTGGCAGCAGCTCTGCCGTCAAACCAGTTTATCGCCCCGCAGTTGGCGATTCTGTTGGGCGTTATGATAGAGCAATGGGTTGGAGCGAAGCTCTGACACAGAACGCACCCGTAGAAAGTATCCACATCCTCGTCATTCAACTTTCTCACCCGTTCATCCCTGGCGGCATAAACCTCCAAGGCGTGGGGAAGAAGTTCCCTTATCTTTTTCTCATCGGTGATAATAGTGACCTGGATTTTCTCGATGATTGACATCTCCGATGTATAAAGCAAGATATAAATTTCTGCCAGTTCCCGCAGGGAAGTAAAGCCCTTTTTGTAGCAATTTTTGCTAATCCTCATCCACACATCCTGCCTCTGATTCATGTGATACCACCCCTCAATCATGTTAGTGAACATATGAATCCGCCTCTCGATGATTGCTTCGGCATCCTTGTCCAGTTGTCCGCCGGCAACATCTACCAGGATGCCAATAGGATAGCTGCCACCGCCTTTCTCTTCATCGTAAGGTTTCAAATCACCTATGTCCGGGCCGATAATTTCTATTTTCTCATGCTCTATTTCATCAAGGCTTTTGACTGTTGCTAATTCAAACTTGTGTGCTGTTTTTGGCCCACCGAACTCGATGTAGAGGTCTTCTTTCCTTATTACCTCACCTTCGTATTGAGGTCCGATATCAACATGAAATCCGTTTGCCATTTCTTATGCTCCTTTCTTTAAGTTATCTATTAAGCTTTCCAGGAATGCTTTCCATTGCTCATCTTTTCTGAAATTGGGAAGAGAATAGTTTGCATTGGGGAAGTAATACTTGCACAGTGTCATGGTTTTTAAATGAGGGGCGAAATGCTTGAGCACAGAGAGACCCTGCTCTCCGAGATCGCTCCTTATGCCGAAGAAGAGCACCAAATCATGGTTACCTTCCTTCTTGACCCCCCGCCAATTTGGGTCCTTGAGGGCATTGATTATCTCCACAACATCATAGAAACTATCCGGCTTTACCCCCAGCTCCGCCATCTTCGCTCTAACGTGAGCCGTGGCGCATGTGGGAATATTGGCAGCCTTGGCAATCTCGAGAGCATATTCTATGAGCAGCCTGCCATCAAGCGACGACTTCAGCAGAAGAGGGCCAAGGACGAGAAGCGGCCTTTTTGCTTTTTGTATCAGGCCAGCATATTCCTGGGCATCTTCTATTAGCCTTGCTGACTTTATCCCGGTTAAGACGTTTACCCTGTGATATGGTATTACACTCATTTTCCCCTCCTTCTAATGTATCACTGCATCCACAGAAACCTTGCTGGGATAAGTCCCGATAAGGGTGGGAAGTCCCACAGGCTCCCTGGGTTTCCAGCCGATCTTTTGGAGGTATTCACGCACCTCTTTCTTATAGACAAGCGGAATATCAGGGTCCCTGCGCACAAAGAGGTGAATGTCCTCAGGAAGACCGCCACCCATGAATTTCTTGTGCAGGGAGACGTAATGGTTTAATTTTATCGCCCTTCCCTGAGGGGTATCATTCTTCCTTATGCACAACTTGGGAATCATCACCATAGCCTTCTCTTTAGTCTCACATACATAGGCCAGGTGCTCAGGAGAAGGCTCTCCAGTATCCACAATTTCCTTCTTCCTAGCATCCATAACTCTCCAATCATCCTCTTCCTTTCTCGAGAGATACAACCTTCTATATTTGGAGGAATGAGGTCCAAGTATCACAGGGATGCCCAACCTGTTGCAGCCTGTGCCGATGGAAGCAGCCTTCTGTGAGTATGCACCCCAGGCTATTCCCACAGCGCCCACGCGATTGAGGACATAATCAGCCATCACTTCGTAGTTTCCTCTCAAGGGCAGAGCAGCGAAGATATTGGCGATTTTTATTGCCGCTCCGGTGATATGGCTGTTGGCAACGCAGGAGCCAACGTTCACTACCCCTCCAGCCTCAAAAGCAGGAGGATATTTCTCATATACAGTCTTGCCATCGGCATCCTTCCACATTCCAGCAACCATACTGGTGCACCCCGAAACAACCACGATGTACTTTCTCTTGGCAAATTCATCCACCATCTCGGCAATGTCTCGAATGTCAGGAAAGTTGGAGCAACCTACAAGAGCAACCACTCCGGGAATTGTGCCCAGAGTTATAGGTGCCCCGACAGTCCGTATCTCCGTATCCATTATCGGACCACGCCCAGCCCTCACCTTCCACTTTTCCATGCTCGCTGCTACCTGCATTATCTTGAAGATGGGAATCTTGCGAGGACATTCTGCCTCGCACTTTCCACAGCCAACACAGAGATTGAATTGCTCCCTTATCAGATCAAAATTGCCCTTGGCGACCTCAGCTATCCCAGCGCCAATGTTGAAAAGGTTAGGGCATACCTGCTCACACATGCCACAGACATTACACTTCGTGGCCAGTTCCTTGGCCTCCTCCTCCGTCAGCCATTCCTTTCTCCTCTGGGGAGCAATTGCCATCGCCACCTTAGCCGCTACCTCGGCTGCCTTTCGAGGGTCAAGGATGGCAAAATGCTTCTTTATCATCTACCATCTGCCTAACTATCTCTGCAGTATCCATCTCAGAGGCATCTTCAAGTCCATACATAGCCTTGTCCAGAGTAGCTATGAGCGATGACCCAGCTTTAGATGCCTCTATCGGCATATCGGTCCTGATACACTGCTCATCGGTCATTATCACATCGGCAATGCCACTTCGGATGAAGAAAAGCTGCCGGGAAAAAGGACCAACGACTTTGGCTCTATCAGAATATCTGCTTGTCTCCAGAGCAGTGCAACAGACGCCGCACACTTCAACCTGGTCATAAAGATTATTCTCTCGGAGGTAATCAATAACTACGGTTGAAGTAGCTGGATTATGCCCCACAAACAGGATTACCGGTTTGCTTTTGTCCACTGATGCCCACCCCAAATCTATCAGAGGTGTATCAGCAACTGAAGTGGGGTAATTGAATCCCACTATCTGAGCAATATCAGCCACTTCCATGCCTACATGGTCCAGCATCCCAGCATGCAGAGCTTTCGATTCATAATCCAAGTAGCTGCCCTCTTGTCCCATTGCAGTGGAATCCAGAAGATGGGTGACCTCTTTGAAGACATATTCTATGAGCTATTTGCAAGGTCTCCCAGAGTCTCAGGCTTCAAGCCCACAACCGTCCTTATGTGCGGTGCTTCGATATTGATTGATCCGCCTAAATCTATCTTTTTATCCGGACCGTACCTTTCAATCAAGAACTCCAAAATGTGCCCACCATGAGCAGCATGAGCGGAGCATCCCATCAAGCAAGATAAGAGCACCCATCTTGCTTGTTGAGTAGCTATATCAATACCGCAGGCCCCTCTCCTTGTCTCGGTGAGGTCACATTTGCCATAGGTACACAAGCAACATAAATCACAGAATGGCGCATAAAAAGGCGCATATGTTTTCAATAACCTCATGTCCCAATTTCTGAGGTCGGGAATTTCCGGCATCGGCGTGGGACCGACTGGCTCCCAGGGAATCTCTGCTTTTATCTTCTTATGAATCTCTTCTAATTTGCGCGTTATTTCTTTTACTTCTGCCATTTTCTTACCTCGCTCCTATCGTTTCCTTTATTAATTTCAAGGTCTCGGGATGCCTTAAGACAAGGATATTTGCCCCAGCCAGGAGAAGCGATAGCGCTGTCATCCCTTCCCAAAGCAATCCTTGTTTCTTGTTTTCCTTAGCCTGTTTTGTCTTCCAGCATTCCCCACCAAGATTGGCAATAATCGGCATCATGGTCATACTGTCTTTGGTGATAATTCCAATCTGTTTTACCCGCTCAATCAAAGAGAAACTATATTCCATGCCATAGCCCAGCGCAGAAGACAAGGGGTCGATCACAATCCTGTCTGGAGGAAATATCTTACTCAGTTTGACATTCAACTCTTTAAGCAAATTGATATCCAAAGGACTTTGAGCAATAGCCGTATGCCCATGGTCCAGAATCGCCTTGCCTACCGCTTCGTAATTTTCCTTAAGCACTGGACCTATAAGGAGGTTCATTCCATCGCACACTTCAGCCACCTTGGAAAGAACTTCAACATCCTTCTTCTCGTCTCCCGAGCCATAGACAATCAAAGGCACAGTTATAGCTTCGGCTATTTTTTTGGCCAATTCCGCTGCTTTGTCGGCAGGAGCGTTCTTGACTGCCGGGTCGGTACTCATAAGGAACAGTGACACTGCATCCACACCAAAGCCTTGGCATTTCTTAGCCCAGCTAACCGGGTCGGAAATTACATCCTTGAAGGGCTCGACTGTATGCTCTGGCCAATCCTCAGGCTTCATATCAAGAACCTCCAGGGCAAACTTCACCGGATTTGGATTTGAGCCCTGGTCAAAAAAATGAAGGGGAAGAATATTTTCTCCCCCAATCTTCAAACTCTTATTGCCTTTCCCTATAGTTACCTCTCTAACTACCCCGGTATACGCTTCTACTGGTGCTTTATAGTCCATTCTTTACCCTCCTTAACTTTCCAGCCAGGCATCGGAGTACAAAGTCTCTCCCATAAGAACCTTGGCTGTCTTAACATACTCAACTTCCTTTTGAGATAGGGCGGAAAGGTCTATATCCTCCTTGTCCATGGTCTTATGAATAAGTCCAGCAATCTTCGGCATCTCTCCCTTGGTCAGGCTCATAAGCTCTTTATCCAAAGGATCAGCAATGGCAGAATAAAGGCCATTTCTCCCCAGCATTACCAGGTAGGTGCGATTAAGAAGCGGCCTGAGTTCGTCTGGTACCCCATTGGATACATTGGAAAGCCCCACTGTTGATTTGACGCCAGGCAAAACATCCTCAAGTATCTTGATGAATTCCAAATTTGTCACGGCGAACCTCTGTCCCTCGCCGGCGGTACTCACGGGAAGAATTATAGGGTCAACCCAGATATCTTCGTTGGGAATGCCCAACTCGTTGGCATATGTCACCGTGTCCATAATACTCCCTATCTTAGAATCAACATCGGGCGGCATTCCCTTGTCCGTCATCACCGAAATCACTACTTCGCAGTTGTATTTCTTGGCCAGAGGAAGCATGTTCTGTTTGGAGTCAGTCTTCCCCGAAGCAGAGTTGAGCAAGGGTCTCTTCTTACAGTGTTTCAAGCCGGCTTCCATAGCTACCGGATTCATGGTATCTATGGATAATGGTAGATTGGTGACTTCTTGGACTGTGTTGAGCAACCACTGCATGGTCTCTTCGGTGTCTTTTTTCATCGGACCAACATTCAAGTCAATGTAATCAGCTCCAGCTTCAGTTTGGGCTTTAGCCAAATCACGGATTACTTTGGCATCTCTCTCTCTTATCGCTACGGAAACTGCCTTGGCTATGACATGTATGTTCTCGCCAATAATGACCATATCGAGTACCTCCGATTCGTTGGTTTGGGGTCTGGGATAAACCATCGCAATATAGCAAGGAAAAATCTATTTGTCAAACCCTTTGGTGCAGAGCCTTCACTATCTAATTAACGTCAGTTTCAGCACTTTGCTATAATCTCTGCGAATATTGGACAGCAGGCAGAGAGGAAAATTCTGGCGATTACGTCTCGAGTAAATGGCTAAAGATTACTACGACATTTTGGGCGTACCCCGGAACGCCTCAGACACAGAGATTAAGAAAGCCTACCGTAAACTGGCCATGCAATACCATCCCGATCGCAATCCCGGGAAACAGAAATGGGCTAATGAGAAATTTAAGGAGATAAACGAGGCTTACGGAGTCCTGGGTGACCCTCAAAAAAGAAGGCAGTACGACCAATTTGGCACTGTCGGCAATATAGGCGACATCTTCGGCAGTCCGTCCACTGCAACCACTTTCGAGGAAATGATGAAGGACTTTGGCGGGGCCGGTTTGAGATTCGATTTCCTCGACGATGTATTCGGCGACTTCTTGAAGGGCAGAGGGTCATCCTTCTCTTTTAGGAGCTTCGGCGGTGGACCTGGGAGAGTCGTATTTGAAGCTCGGCCGGGGCAAGAAACCAATCTGGACGAAATATTTGGTCAGGCTCGAAGACCCCGGCGTCAGGAAGCTCGTTATGAGCTTGCAATTAGCCAAAAAGAGGCTTCGCAGGGGGTGAAGAAGATACTGAAGAGAAAGGGCAAGACATTGGAGGTGAAGATTCCTGCCGGGGCAAGAACTGGCAGCGTAGTCAAATTGAGGAATGCTCGCCAGATAACCGATGGCCTGCCCGGCGACATTTTGATCAAAGTCATAGTTAAATGAGTCCGCAATTGCGCAGGGACAATGAAGAAGACAAGAGTAAGTTTTCCCTCCGGTGAGCTATTCCTCGAAGGAATAGTGGCTATACCCGAAGGTGCCAGCTGTTCCCCTGCCATAATAGTCTGCCATCCTCATCCCCTCTACGGCGGCAGCATGGATAATAATGTCGTCTATAGCCTCTCTGAGACACTGGCACAAGCCTCGTTTGTCTCATTCAAGTTTAACTTCCGTGGGGTAGGCGGCAGCCAGGGAGAGTTTGGTCAGGGAATAGGTGAGCAAGCAGACGTGGAAGCCGCCATTTCCTTCGTAAGTACGCTCAAGGAAGTCGATCCCGAGAGAATCGGGCTTGCCGGCTATTCTGCCGGCGCTGGCTTTGCGCTTCCCCTTGGCTCTAACGATGGTCGAATTAAGGCTCTGGCGGCAATCTCGCCCCCGCTCGATATGTTCAACTTTGACTTCCTCAAAAGCTGTCCCAAGCCAAAATTTCTTATCTCAGGAAGTAGAGATAATTTTACAGCCGCCGACCAGTTCCTTGAATTCTGCCAGAATCTGGCCGAACCAAAACAGTGTGAAATCATTCAAGGGGCAGACCATTTCTGGTGGGAATATGAATCCCGCCTGGCTGCCAAAGTGACTGCCTTCTTCATCAAAGTATTATAGGTTTAACCTAACTTCGGGTGGGACGTGACATTAAGAGACAAACTCCAGTATTTCTCTGAACGCTTTCTCCTGCATTCCCAAATATTCATCATACCCCTCTAAATTAAGCTTCCCGGCCAGTATAATCTTACCGATAGGCCTGTCTATAACGCTGGCTAAAATGTAGTTACTCGTAGAGTCCATTAACCTCAATGCCCATAACTCCCTCTCTGTAGGCGGCGCCATTATCTTCAGCTCTTCCCCCACTTTTAAGTCCCAGGGGAAACTCTTCCTGACTTCTTCAATGTCCTTCTCATCTTGCCAGGGGAATACCTCGGCTAAATACAGCTCATGGGTCTCGGAGTCGAATCTGAAGACTCCTCTGTTAGTGGCCACAGCCGAAGGCCCTCCTCCCACCAAGTTCGCCTTCTTCCGGGCATCACGACTGCCGTCGAGGAAACCAAACTCAGTCATATAGTCAACTTTCTTCACCCATTGCCGGGGATTAAACTCCCCAGTGTAAACCACTCTCCCCGCGGACGATGCTATATCGCCTCCACCGCCACTGCCATTCATTTTCAATTGCTTTCCAGTGACATAGCTAACATTCACATTCCCATACTTATCCATCTGGGCAAATCCCAGATAAGCTACATCAATGAAGCCCGACTGCTGGTCTATGAACACCTCAGGAAGACTCTGATGGCACATAGCCATTGTGCCTGCCGCGTTATCAGCCGGACTGATTAGGACAGCAACGCTGGGAAATCCAATATAGCCTGCCTCGGCCACCAGTATGACATTTGGCGTGTGCACTAATTTCGCTACAGCACCGGCCAGGTCGGAAATGCCGATACCCACAAACACGACTTCCCTATCTCTTACTTCCCTGGACCCGGCGCAACATACAAGCTCGGGAGGTGTATACTTCTTCCTCATTTCTTCAAGTTGCTCTGGCGTGTATTTTTCCCTGGTAGTATACAAATGTCCCATTTTCATACTCCTTTTATAGTTTTCGTCAGGGTCCCTCACGCGGGTATTCTGTTTAGCTTATGCTCCGATTTAGCCAGCCTATCCAGTTTTTCCCAGCCTAACTTATCGCAATACTCGAAGTGGTTTTTGCAGCCAAAGACCCATTCATCAACCCATTTCAAAGCTCCGTCACGACTTTGTCTCTGTAACAAGAGAGATATGAAGTTCATGCTGTCCACTGTGTAGCATCCAAAACAACCTGTGGGATGGCAATTAAAGGGCAGGAGGACGACGGCATCGGTACAATAGGCTGGTATCACCGTCAGTCCCGGGTTTTCATACATCTTTTCGGTGGGGACAAGCTCCTCGGTAAGCAGGACTACATGCTTGGCGGCCCTGGCTTTCCAGTAATCCGTTCCCTTGAAACCCCATATCTGACCGTTGCCCCTCCGGTCTGCCCGATGAACTGAGATGAAGGCAACATCTGGTTTGTAAGCCGGGATAAGGATGAGTGGCTTGTTCTCATAGGGGTCAGTTATTTCCTTGATTTCCTTATTATATTTGGGGATATCGGAGCCAATTGAGGAGCGGCAGGGCATGAAGGGCACATTGAATGCCCCGGCTACGAATCTCAATGCAACTTGAAAATTCGTCCAGTCTACTATCTTCAATGGAGGCACATCAGATTTAACCTTATCTTTGGGCGTGGCCAGAACTCCGCCTGCTTCAACCGGGCGTGGTAAACCTTCCTTAAGACCGCGCTCCAGAGCAGGCGTGCCAGAAATACCACCCACCTGGCGTGTCATGGCATAGGCTGTGTCTATCCTGTCCAGTGTTCCCAGCTCTACCAGCAAATCTATACCTTCAAAAGTGCCACTCTCATCTATAAGAGATAGATTCTTCTTTCCCTGACGTGCTATCTCTCTCATGACGGACTCAGGCTGCCGCCACATAACAAAACCTCCCATGCAGAATGAATCACCATCATGTAAAAATGTTTCCACCGCCTCCTTCTCCGTCATCACCTTGTTCAACCTCTTTTTATAGTCTGTGTCCCTGGCCCTCTCTTCATAATCTATTGTCCTCAGTCCTTTTACTGCCATTTCCATACTGCCTCCTTTCTTAGTCACTGCCCAAAAGCCCGACATTTTCGATGGTCCTAAACCCGGATTCTCCAATGCCAGTCATGGTGTTCATTATCGCAGATGAAGGACATCCTCCAGGATACACGCAGCATCATAGACGAAGCCAGGGCACTTGTTCTCAAACACCCCGCTCTCTCTTGCTGCCTTACGTCCGCGGGAACTACTTAAATCATAACCGAGCAGTTCCTTACACTCAATAGAGCCATGAAGCGCTGTAAACCTATCAATGAGCTCCTTCACCAACTTGTGGGTTTCTTGTCGAGATTCTTCGTCGGCCAAACTCGCCTGACCCTGCTTCAACCCAACAACCATTAGTGCACCCGTCACAGCACCGCAGGTTCTGCCCGTGCGTCCTATTCCCCCGCCAAAACCACACGCAATCTTCAAAGCCAATTCTTTTTCTAGACCAAGCTGTTTGCTATATGTGGAGAATACCGCGGGAGCGCAAGAAAACCCTTTCTCAAATTGCTTTTTTGCTTTCTCTGCTTTACTCAATGCTACCTCCTTTAATCACTTTAAATGATATCAATATGCCAGCTCTTTGCGCCTATCATATCTTTATAGACTTCACAGTGTAAAGCCTGTTTCCAAATCCGCTACACACACGACAATCAGATACACACGTCCTGGCTTTTTGTTGCCAGGTGGGTTGACAGTTTACTGACATCGTGGCACATTATTAGTTATTCCTGCTGAGGCCAGGGATTTCACATCTTTCCACGGTTGGAAGGGAGGTACCACATGAAGATAAGGGATCTGCTGAAAATAAAGGGCCGCCCGGTAATTACTATTAGGCCAAATGAAACCGTTGCCGCGGCCATTCAGAAACTAGCCGAATATGACCGGGGGTCAATCCCGGTTTGCAACGAGAAGGGCGAGCTAGTGGGGATTATTACGGAAAGAGACATAGTAAGAAAATGTTTTGTGCGTATGGGCGCCCTGGCCAGCACTCAAAATTGAAGATGTGATGACCAAGGGAGTAGCTATAGGCGCTCCTGAGGACGATTTGGACTACGCCATCAGCGTTATGAAGCAGAAGAGAATCAGGCACCTTCCTATCGTAGACCAGCAGCAGGTGGTGGGCATGATTTCAATGCGCGATTTACTTGACGTGCAGTTGAGTGAGACCAAGGCAGAGATCCGTTATGCCGGGCTATTGCCTAGGCCACCCCGACGACCTCCGGTCTAGCATTATCTATCTTATCGGTGCCACAGTTGGCCACACAATCCGGCTTTTTGTGACCATAGCTATCGGGAACGATTGAAGCACTTCGGAAAGTAGCAGCCTATCAAACACGGCAACTGTCATGCGCGCTTTCTTCTTCTCCTCATCACATTCAACAACACAACGACAAAGATTACGCCAGCAACAGAAATAAGAATGATAGTTGTGGTTGACATCCCTGACGGTTGTTGAACTGTCACTGTGGCTCTCATAGTGTCAGAGGTATAGGAATTACCTAAGGAATCCCAGTATTCGACCTGCACCTCAAGTATGTAGGACTTGGGCACAGCGTCAGCATCAACTCTTATCCTGAACCTGGCTAAGCCGCTTTCGTCAGGTTGGAGTGTCCCGATATAGGCGGTATCATCAGTGGTGGAAAAAGGAGCAGTGGCAAACGGATTGACAATATTGATCCTGGCGACGGCGTCTTTTGCCTCATAGTCGCCGGCATTCACAATAGGAATGGTGATAACCCTCTCAGACCCCGGAGTAAGACTGCCATCCACCTGAACAGTCTGAACCTCAAACGTCAACTCGCCCTCTACCATTACACCTATGGTCAGCAGCGACTGTCTCGGCTATGTCCCTGTCATCTTTGTATTTGACTAGAATGCCGACAGAGGAATCCTTAGCAATCGCCTCTTTTGAGACCGACACCTTTAACTGAGTAGTAACTGAACTATTCCCGGACATATCTCCCAGAAAACTGGCTGGGCCAACAGGGGAGATACTAGTTCCCGGGGCTATTTCGGCAGTAACGCCATACGCCTCACTGGCCCCATTGTTCTGGATGTCCACCGTAATAATGCCTGTCGCTCCAGCTCTGACTCCCTCCGTCTGGGTGACTACTGCCGAGAAATAGGTGCCGACAACCGTTATCGATATCTGCGCTTGCTGCACTCTACTGCCCCAGTGAAAATCAAACTGAGGCGATGTCGTCTCTCCAGGATTGAGCCAATCAACATCGCTGAGATATTGGTATTCCAGTTTCAGGTCAAGCTTATAGGTGCCGGGCTGGGCATCTTTGTGGATATAGAGCTGGAAGGTAAGTGGTTGCGTAGTAGACATACCCCTGGACAGTGTACCAATGGACGCTGCCCCACTCACGACTTCAATTGAAGACGACCCGGATGTCAAAGTGGCAGTGACACCTACAGCGGTTGTGCACGGTGGCACCAGGGCGACACCGGTAGCGGTGAGATAGCCCATTGCCATGACCTGGTCGGCTGGATCTTCAACATCTCCCGAAAAAGTTCCTATATTCTGAACCATTATCTGGAAGGTTCCGATCTGGCCAACTGGAAGCTCCTGGCTCCCCACCACCGTCACTTCCAAATTAGGTTTCCCGCTCACCGCAGCTAGCACGGACGTAGTAGTTCCCACAATCGAGGCAAGCAAAGCCACCACTGCCAAGATTATCAACCAGAAGCGCATTTTGTTAATCACTTATCCCTCCGTATTTCTTAGACTATTAAACAATCAGCTTTCGTTCATCTGGTGATAGCCCTGTTAAAAACAGGTATGGCGATCACCGTGAATATCACACCGAAGCCAACCATCACCCAGACTTCGGTCATCATGCCCGATATGCCTGTGCCAAGCACAACGCATTTCCGCAGCGCTTCCACGGCGTAGGTCAGAGGAAGTGCTTTTGAAATCCACTGCATCACAACTGGCATCTGCTGGACGGGGAAGAGTGCGCCGGAAAGAAAAAGCATCGGAAAGGTCAGGGTCATCATAATTGTCATGGCAGTTTCCTGCTGTGAAGCCAGCGCCGATATCATGACGCCAATGCCAATAAAGGAAAAAACCGTCAGCAGCAGGAGCAGTGCAAGAAGGCCGTAGCTGCCGTGAACTACCACGCCAAAAAGCACCACAGTGAGAATCAATGCAAGTAGCGCCTGTAAAAGTCCGCGTACCACCTGTGCAAAGCTCTTACCCAGTATGATCGATAGCCGGCTGATGGGAGCCGATATGATGCCATCAAGTGTGCCCAGTTCCCGCTCTCTTGATATTGAGCCGGCCAATCCGGTCATCGCCGCAAACATAATCGTCATCGCCATAATGCCAGGGGCCACGAACTCGAAGTAGTTAGGTTTCCCAGCGACGATGCCTTCCGTCTGGACGGTGAACGGCACGACTAATTGCTGAGGGTTCGGAATATTTGGTAACAGCGCCGCCACACTCCGGGAAGCCAGCTGGTTTGCCATCGCCGACATAAGCCCATTAATTGTACCGGTAATGCCGGCTGATACCTGCGGGTTGGACTGGTCGGTTATAACTATCACCGAAGCTTGTTCACCACCTGAGATTGTAGCCGTAAAATCAGAGGGGATAATGAGAGCACCACTAATTGTCTGGTATTTGATTTGCTCTACAGCGGTCCCCTTGCTGTGCAAATAGGTAATGGCAAACATTCGTTCATTCTGGCTCCGGCTCATCTGTTGCAGCGCCAATACTACTTGGTTACCCATTGATCCCTCATCAAGATTGACCACGCCCAAAGAGACGTTCTTCAAAACGTTCTGCGAGGGAAAGATGAAACCCACCATTAGCATCATGAAGATGGGCATAATAACAAATGAGATAAGCATCATGCGGTCGCGGGCGAAAACCAGCAGGTCCTTTATTCCCAGACGAAGGCTGTGCATAATCAGACCTCTTAAATTCCCAAACATACTGGTCATCCTTTCTTACCTTACCCTGGAGGCTCCGCGCCAACGGTGTCCCCCGCCTGAGGGAACGCTTGCAGCTACCTTATCTCTGATCTCTCGCCCGGTGACATGGAGAAAGACGTCTTCCATAGTCGGTAGTACAGTGTTGATGGTGCGGACACTTGCTCCCATAACATTGAGAGCACTCAGAATCGGGGCAATATTATCGGTGCCGCGTGTATGAATTCTGACGCGGTAGGTATCCGATTGTGTGACCGAGGCAATTGATTCCACATTCTTAAGCTGGGAGAGCATCGATTCACTGAAGTTCACGATCTCCACATCTATCACAGTGGTATTATCAGCAGAGAGAAGCCTTTTCAGGTTTGTCGTCGTGTCGCAAACCCCTATTTTAGCTTGGTCAATAATGGCTATCTGCTGGCACAGAGTTTCAGCCTCAACCATGTCGTGGGTAGTCAGCACAATGGTCATGCCCTCCTCCTTCAACTCCAGAATAAATTCATGTATTGCATGCGTCGTCTGTGGGTCCAGACCGAGAGTAGGCTCATCGAGGAAGAGCACATCAGGATGGTGGAGCAGAGCACGGGCAACGTTAATTCTTTGCTTCATACCCGTTGAGAACGTGCCCACACGATGTTTACGCCATGCTTCCATATGAAGGCGGCCAAGCCACTTATCTATAGCCTGTTTGATTTGCTCTTCGGGTAAATTATTCAACCTGCCGAAAAGACTGAGATTCTCCTCAGCAGTTAGCTGGTCATAAAGGATAATCTTTTCGGCGACTAGACCAATGTGCCGTCTGACCTTGTCCTGCTCGTTGACTATGTCAAAGCCAACCACCCGGGCACTGCCTTCACTGGGACGCAACAACGTACAGAGCATCCGTATTGCGGTTGATTTACCCGCCCCGTTAGGACCAAGGAATCCAAATACCATTCCCTTTCCAACTGTAAATGAGATGTGGTCTACAGCCGTGAAATCGCCAAAGCGCCTGGTCAACCCCTCAACTTCAATCATGTTCATTTTTGATTTGTCCTTTATAAGAGTCCGCTGCCCTGATAAATGCCGAAAGCCCCTGAGCGAGGGCAGAAAGCTCCTTTAGACTGAGAAGGGACAGAATCTGGGTCATGTGTTTGATTCCAACCTCTTTGAGGTTAGACACAAGAGCTTTTCCTCTGTCTGTTGCCTGCAGTGTCATCTCCCGGCGGTCTTCTGGATTCTGTGTTCGGCTGACCAGTCCCTGTTCTACCAGGCGGTCAACAATGCCTGTTACATTGGAGGGTGTCACTGCCAGAGCCCCTGCCAGTTTCCTGAAATTGGTGCTCCCCTTGTTGGCAATTAAGAACAGACTCCTGAGCTGTGTTAGGGTAAGTCCCGAATCAATCCAGATAATCTGGGCATGCTGCCCTATAATGCGGCCGACCTGCCGCTCCAACTCAACTATTTCCTGAATCAATTGTGACTTGCCCATACTCAGCCTCCCAGTTCTTTGGAGAGTATATTATTAAACATTTGGTTAACTATAAACCTATTGTTGATAGTTTAATACATATTAACTATTTTTGTCAAGTCCCTCGGAAAAATAACGGTGCGGAAGAAACCCGCTGCAAATTGTGACAATTTGTGACCAACAATGTCACCATTTCCTGCATAGGTGACATTTACACAGAGCATCTGAGCCTGACAAAACGATAGACCATTAGCACATATACAACACAGTTGACTGCTCCACGCTCAGATGCTAGCATTTGTGTGTATGCGTGCCTTCTGCCATGATTCAAGCGACAGGCAACGGCATGAAAGGAGGATATCCATGAAAACACTGAGCCTCAAAAATCTGGCTCATCTGCTGCTCGTGCTGATCATCGCCGTTTTGACCGTCGCCGGATGCAGCGCATCACAGGCGCCAACTATTCCCCCGGAAGAGACTTTTGTCATCCCCTTTGAAGACTTCGAGCAGACGAACGCTTTCATATCTCTTGAAACAGGCAATCAATCCAACTGGAACTGTGCGGCACTCGCCGTGGGCATCTGGAGTACGATTATCAGAGTCGGACTTGCGGTGCCGGTAGCAGCATTTCGAGCGTCTTTTGAGCATGCTCCGGTGCAGCAGGACGATGGCTCATGGCTCTGGTCATATTCGGTAAACATTGGCAACGCCACGTATACCGCAGAGCTGCACGCACAGTATATCACTGAGGGAGTCCGCTGGGCGATGAACATATCGAAAGAGGGCGAGTATGAGAACTTCATGTGGTACTACGGCGAATGCGACTTCCCGGCAACCGAAGGCTTCTGGATTCTCAAGAAGAGCCCGAGCCGACACAACCGACTCGGTGCGAATAGACTGGTCGCGCAATATCTCCGCAGGCACACACGCTGCCAGATACACAAACATAGTCCCTGGTGCTCCGGAGAACGGGGGCTATATAGACACCCAGTACACTAAAGGCACTCCTTACGACCATATCTGGGACCTGTACAATAGGGCCCAGGACAACCACACATATATTGAGTGGAGCAGCACTACTAAAGAAGGGCGTGTCAAGAATTCCAGATCACTTCGGCGATGACAACTGGCACTGCTGGGACAGCGCCCGAATTAACGTTGCCTGCCCCTGACAGCCCGCTGTATTTCCGCCGAATAGTGTCCCTAGAATTCCATTTTAGGGACATCGTGTTAATCAAGTCTGCTGCAAATCAGTTATTATCTCCCGAGCTACTGCTCGTCTTTTCCATGCCTCACCGGGGCAAGACATTTTTCTCGGGCAAGAGTATAATCTGAGGTCGAATTGATTCCCATCTAAAGTGAAAGGAGCCTCCCATGTCTAGCGTTTATGAGAAACTTCGTGAGAGATTGGATATGTTCCCCCAGGGATTCCCTAAAACCGAAAGCGGCGTGGAGCTGGAGATACTACAGCATCTGTTTGCTCCTAATGAGGCCGAGATAATGTTGCACCTGCGACCCTTTCCAGAAAAAGTAGCGGATATAGCAGAGAGGGCAGGTAAGGATAAAACTGAACTGGGAGAAACCCTGTACGATATGTCGAAAAGAGGATTAATACTGCGTTATAGAGCACCCGATGACGAACTGTATTACTTCCTGATACCCTGGGTAGTCGGAATCTGGGAGTTCCAGTTGAACAACTTGACCCAGGAAAACATCAAACTCTACGAAAAGTACTTCGAGGAGGGGATGGTACCTTCACAGCGAAATCGAAAACTGGGGGGACTTCGCGTTATCCCTATTGAGAAAGAGATAGAAGGGAGCACCGAGATCCAGCCGTACGAAAAGGTGTCACAGATTATCGAATCACATACCAAATTCGCCGTTGCCGACTGCATTTGCCGCAAAGAAGCCAGAATGGTTGGAAAAGGGTGTGACAAGCTACTGGAGGCTTGCATGAGTTTTGGCCCAGCGGCGGATTTCTACATTGAAAATGGACTCGGCCGGGAAATCTCAAAGGAGGAAGCCAAGAAAATACTGGCGAAAGCCGAGGAAGACGGCCTCATTCACTGCTCCACAAACAGTGCGGGCAACAAGACATTCATATGCAACTGCTGTGGCTGCTGTTGCAAGTCCCTAGCAAACGTCACAAAATACGGTAATCTGCAGGCCGTAGTAAGATCAAACTACTATGCCGCGAAAGACGCAGGAGACCTGTACCGACTGCGGTACCTGCGTGGAGCGATGCCAGGTAAATGCCATTCGAAGTGAAGATGACCATACCATCATCGATAAGGAAAGGTGCATTGGCTGTGGGCTCTGTGCATCTACCTGTCCCACATGGTCAATTACTATGGTTCGCAAATCGCCTCAAGAAGCCTCTCCCATTTTCTCGGGCGGTAAAGCATTGTTGCAGGCAATGGGAAAGGAAACGGGCAAGGTATATCCCTTCGAATAGGATTAGAGACTTGCTGTAAATCACGTAGTATGTTCTCAGAATACTGCGGTATCTAGCGGGGAAGGCTATTAAGCAAAAGATAGCGCTGAAGACGGTATATAATCCGTTAAGAAAAACGCAGCTGCGCCTGCAATCGGAGAGAAATAGAGTAAACTGGCAGGCGCGATTATCTCAGATGAAGTCCTTTTGCCAATGTTGAGAGTAATCTCTCTAAATAGTTAGATCTTGATAGACGTTTGCTCGGGCTTGTTCCTTGCCTACTCTTCGAGAATAAAGGTTACCTTCATCTGAACGCGGTATTCTGATATCTTGCCTTTCTTGTCGACCAGTACCTCTTGATTCCAGATCCATGCCCCTCTAACGTTTTTCAGGGTCTTACCAGCACGGGCAATTCCTTTCTTGATCGCATCATCAAAGCTAACTCGAGAGGACGATTTGATTTCAGTCACTCTTGCAATAGACATTGGCACCTCCTTATGATTCCAAATTTGGCTACGTTTTCATATCGTACTTTGAGAAAACCGCCAAGAATGATTATAGCACTTTGACATATTATTTTGCCAAGATGAGACAGCTGGCGTTGATGCTATAAGGCCAACAATCCAATGAAACGTGTTTGACAGCCAATCTGGCGTTGCAGGGGTCTCTAGCATTACCGAGCGGTTTTTCCACCAGGTTTTAACCACGCGCTTGTCTTTACCCACTGGCTCAAGGCCTGGTTGGCCTTCTCCACAAATGATTCATCATCTGCGGGGGTGATCGCGATGCTCATTCCCTTTCTTATCACTATCTCTACATAACTCCTGGTTATCTTCGTGGCAAAATTGACAGTGAAAGCCAACCTGCTTGTGATTCTTATTGCCTCTATGTTCTGAAATCCAACTTTGACTGAGAATGGTCCACCCAGCACTATGCGTAAATGATTTTCGTACACCTGATATTCGCGAGGTAATACAAACCAGAGTATCAGTCCAATTATGAAAGCCTCAATTAGCAAGGTTATACTAGCGAAAGTGTCACCCGTGGACCATAAATAGATGCTCGACGCCAGTAATATCGCAGGTATTACCAGAACAAGCTTCATAAGAAGCCCATATTTAGGCTTGTCTTGATAGAGCAAAACGCTTTGCGAATAGTCCATGCGAACGGATTGTAACACGCCGACAGATCCTCTCTTTATTCGGACGTACCGGACATTTTCCAACTCATCCTATTGCCCGATGGCGACTATCTCACTATAATATTCAGGTAAAACTGGACTATGTTGTATACATTTACTACACAAAGTGCGGGTAATTAATATGCGAAAGCGTTTCCCATTTGTTGTCTACTTGGCTATTGCATTTGTGGCGCTTTCCGCAATTCTATATTTCATTCATTACCTCATTTTTCGTGATATTCACCATATATTTATCTATTTGGTCGGTGATCTTGCCTTTCTGCCGCTCGAGGTCCTATTAGTGGTGGTTATCATCGAGCGCCTCCTGGCCCGCCGAGAAATGCAAGCTAAACTGGAGAAACTCAATATGGTGGTGGGAGCTTTTTTCAGCGAACTGGGCAACCATCTTCTTCAAGACCTCCTCAAACATTTCGATAACCGCCTGGAGATTTCGCGGCACCTGAACATTACAGAGAGCTGGACAAAGAAAGATTTCCAAAAAGCTGTCGCCTTTGCGAACCACCTCAAAATTGAAGTTGACTGCCGAAATATAGACCTCGGCGAGCTCAAAGCCTTCCTGGCGCAGAAGCGAGAGTTCTTACTGACGCTGCTCGAGAATCCCAGCTTGCTGGAGCATGACCGTTTTACCGACCTGCTCTGGGCAGTCACCCACCTGGATGAAGAGCTTGAGGCAAGACCTTCGCTCATCAATCTTCCTGATAGGGACCTGGAGCACATCGCCGGTGATATCCAGAGATTATATGACCACCTAGCCAGTGAATGGCTAGACTATGTTCAGCACTTGAAATCGAAGTATCCCTTCCTTTTTTCGCTGGTCCTCAGAACGCATCCGTTCCAAGAACATCAGTCCCCCATCATAACCTGATAGAGCCAGAGGGTGTCATCTTCAAGAGCGACGATTCAAAGCAGGCCTGAAATGGTTCATCGAATGTCTGGCTACCCAGGTGGTTCGGCGAAGTTAAGCGAGCAATTTGGTTTTTCGTTGAATCAACGTTGCTCGATTCCATACAAGACACAAGGAGATACTCCGCAATACGAAGCGGCTATTGCTCGACAGCCTCTTCTTTTGGCGGGTATTTGGCCAGAAATTGATCCAATGTTGCCTCATCAGCACTTGTCACTCTGGCAATCACGGAAGGTTTGGGAAGCAGCCATTCGCTCCTACTTTCCGCCACCAGAGTGCCATCAGCCGTATGAATTGTAGACTGCTGAACGGCATTTCTGTCATCCCGGCTGATGATTTGAGACTCCACAGTGATTTCCGTGTTTGTGCTCACAGCCTTCAAGTACCGAATCGATATGTTGCGGGTCATTCCGAACCGACCCAGACGGGCGATGTTTGTCCATTGAGCCACTTCGTCAAGAAGCAGAGCAAGGATGCCCCCGTGGACTATCCCGTCTATCCCACATAGGTAGTCAGGAATGATGCACTTGGTGAAACAACCATGTTCCGAATACCAGAAACGGAGATGCAAACCATGCGGATTAGTTGTTGAACAGCCAAAGCAACGACCGGGCCAGTAGTTTGGGACTTCGCGTTCGCTCACTAATATCTACCTTCCATCAAGAATGCTCTGCCGGCGAGCCAAAGTCTATGACCGCTAGGCAGGAATGTCAACCACTGCGGGATTCCACAATGTCTATACAAGCCAGGTTAAGACGCATCGGCGAGATATTCCTGCAGTGCCGTCACGCCAGGGCTATTTTCGAGCCCGGTGGAGCCTGCGACAGACCGTTTCGATGCGTGTCAGTGCTTCGTCAATATCTGAGGATGACACCATGCGGTGAGTGACCGCACGGAACGGACGGCCGTCACGTAAGCCTATCTTCACTCCTGCCTTCTCAAGGCCTTCCGTAAACTCGACGACAGACAACTCGGGGGAAAGATGGAACATCACGATGTTTGTAGCTATTTCATCCTGTGCCAGACTCATCCCCTTGATGCCTGCCAGCCCATCTGCCAGACGTCTCGCATTGGCGTGGTCTTCAGCCAGGCGGTCTACCATTGTTTCCAGTGCCACGATACCCGCAGCTGCGATAACCCCCGCCTGCCGCATGCCCCCGCCCAGCATCTTGCGAAATTTGCGGGCTCGTTCCACAAAATCCTTGCTCCCGCACAGCAGCGATCCCACCGGTGCACTCAGTCCTTTCGAAAGGCATAGTGCTACTGAATCCGAATTCTGAGCCAGCGCGCACGCCGGCACGCCAAGGGCAACTGCGGCATTAAAAATGCGAGCGCCGTCCAGATGTACCTTTAGCCCGCGTGTGTGGGCTAGATTACAGACTTCGTTTGTGTAGTCTATGGTCAGGACTGCTCCGCCGCAGCGATTATGTGTGTTCTCCAGACAGAGGAGCGTGGTCTCAGGGTAGTGTATATCCTTGCTCCGGATTGCCCGGTCAATATCATCCGGATTGAGACGGCCGCAGCTATCGGTAGGCACGGTGTGCATAATTACGCCGCCCAGGACTGAAGCACCACCTACTTCGTACCAGAAGACGTGTGCCTCATCTCCCAGGATGATTTCGTCGCCATGTTTGGTATGAGTAAGCACGGCAACAAGATTGCTCTGGGTGCCGGAGGTGGTGAACAGCGCGGCCTCCTTGCCCATCATCCTCGCCGCCATTGCCTCAAGCCGATTAACCGTGGGGTCTTCGCCATAAACATCGTCACCTACTTCCGCTTCAAACATCGCCTTGCGCATCTCAGGCGTGGGATGAGTCACAGTGTCGCTACGCAAATCAATTACTTTCATCTCTCGTTGCCTCATGTTCCCACCAGATCAATTGACGGATAACCACCCCTTTGTTGGGCCTTCTCAAACAAGAGCTTAGCCACAGCTATGTCCTCGACGGCAATTCCAGTCGAATCGAATACGGTGATAGCCTTGTTATCTGTTCTCCCTTTCTTCTTGCCCACAACTACCTCAGGCAGCGTTCCATAGATTTCACCAGTACTGTAGGTGCCTTTTTGAATAGGGACGTTAATCTCCCCGCTGCTGCTTGCCTGTTTCAAGTCATCCACAACGACAATTGCTTCCTTCAATATGAAGGGCTCCAGTTCTTGCTTGCCTGGCGCATCAGCACCCACTGCATTTATGTGAGTCCCGGCGGCTATCCACGCTCTCTTGACAATAGGGCTGCGAGAAGGGGTCAAAGTACATACGATATCTGATGCCACAGCCTCTTGAATAGAACAATTTTTAATCGAAAACTGTGGGAAGGCAGTCATTAACCTCTCCACTGCAGTTTTGGAAACATCAAAGGCATTTATCGAGATGGGGTTAAACAATTCGGCATGAGCCAGTATCTGCGTGTGAGCTTGAAAGCCGGCGCCGATAATTCCAATTGTACGCGCATTGCGTCGCGCCAGATACTTAGAGGCGATAGCCGCTGCTGCGCCGGTTCGGTAGGCCGTGATTTCAGTAGCGTCCATTATTGCCAGCGGATACCCTGTTTCCGGGTCACTGTAGATAAGGATAGCCATAACCGAAGGTAGACCACGAGATGGGATTTTGAGGGTGTACGTTTACCCATTTCACGCCTGCACACCCCGGCAAGGCAGCAGGCATTGCCCTGAAATCACCTTGTTCAACGGCCAAGTATACTTTGGGCGGCATCTTTCCCTTGCCTTCGCCGCACATCCTGAAAGCCTCTTCCACCACATTGATAACATCCGACATCCTAATCAGGGTTTTGATGGCGTTTCTATCTAATAAGAGTGTAGGCATAAGCCAGTAAATCCGATAGCCGCTATGAAAAATTTCCTATTGAATTTACTCCATTTTAACGAGCAAGGTCAAGGCACAAATCAATTCCTATGTGTCCGTGATCTATGATTTTGATGGGCGCTGGAAGCGCTAAGGCATAAATCAAATTCCGCTCTGGATAATCTGGCTCACAAAACGCCGAAGGGCAAAGAGCTAAGATTCAAAGCATTCCTGAAATGGCTTATAGAATATTACTCGAACCGTCCACATCAATCCCTTGGCTATCTTGCTGCCGGAGGTCACATTGAAAAGAACTCTCTGAAATATGTTCGCCGGTGCTCTCATATGGTCAGCCACCGCACGGACCTGAGTGAAAGTGCTACAATAGCCTCAGTTCATTCTCCAGCAAAGTCATATGAACAAAGACGTCTGCTCATTGTTCTCGCAGTATTCGCCAGCCGCCAGATAGTGGAGAAGTACTCTCATGCCCAAAGAGGAGAAAGTGAACTATGCTGCGATGTGGATGTGGGCGCGATCTAGCCCGCGCCGCACCTTTTTTCTTCTACGAATTGTCTGGCGCCACTGGCGTGCCCAACGCCGCCACACACGACAACAGCGCCGGATCAACCATTCGATTCCCTCTGTTCTAGCCATCAGCCCGACGATGCGCTGCAACTACAACTGCCAGGGTTGCTACTCACGTGGTCGGCCCGAAGATAACGAGCTATCTACAGACGAACTCAATATGCTTCTCTCCGAAGCGGAAGATCTGGGTGTCCATTCCATTGTCGTGACCGGTGGAGAGCCTTTGCTGCGGAACGACATACCGGACTTGATAGCTCAACATCATCGGCTTCTCTTCTTCTTTATTACCAACGGCTCGCTAATAACGCCAGACGTTGCCCATCGCATCGCCCGGAGCGGAAACGTCATCCCACTGGTGAGCATCGAGGGATTTGCCAGTGACACCGACGAGCGCCGTCGGCCTGGCGCCTACGAGACTGCCATGCGTGCCTTCGGCTACCTTCGCAAAGCTCAAGCGGTCTTTGGTTTCGTCGCCACAAACACTTCTGCCAACACTCATCAACTAGCCACCGATGCATTCATTGACCAGATGGTCGCCATTGGCTGTGTCGTTGGCTTCTTCACGGAATACGTACCTTGTGGTCTAAACCCGAGGCCCGACTGGGTCCTGGATGAAACTACACGGGCCGCGTTTCGCAAGCGTGTTCTCGAGTTCAGGCGCCGCAAACCGATCGTCCTTAGCCAGTTCCCTCACGATGAGTATGGCAAGGAAAATCGCTGCTTGGGGGCGGGACGGGTGTCACTTCACATAAACTCCCAGGGCGATGTCGAACCCTGCCCGTTTGTGTCTCTTGCTCGCGAAAATATCCGCCATGGTGGGCTGATCGCTGCGTGCCAGTCGCCTTTCCTGCGCGCCATTCGCAACCAACCGGGGCTGCTCCAGCGCCAGCGCTATGCCTGTTCTCTGTTTGAGCACCGTGCTGAACTCGATGGCCTCGCACGGCAGTTCGACCTGCATGGCAAGCAGAAAACGTAGCACACCATCAGCCAGTCAGAGTCAGTCCACAAAAAGAGATTCCTGGCAGTATTGCGTTCCAACGTTAGCTAACGTCAGGCTGACAATCGGTGGTAGGATTCAAGGAGAGTCGCGCGGCAGCCGACCTTTTGATATTCAATATGCCGAGGTGCCAACAATCTGGCAAATGTTACACACGTCAAGGATAATAGAGTATATCCCGTGTGTCCAGGCAGAAATCAACGAGAAGGAGTCTAGTACCTTCTCTGTCTTCCACCACCAGACCAGCCACCTCTCTTGTTGCCGTAAGACCCACCACCTCTATTGTCAGAAGGTGGGCGAGCCGCGTTAACATTAAGCGTCTGGTCCTTTAGCGTTTTTCCGTTGAGGCCGGCAATTGCGGCTTGGCCTTGAGATACCGATGTCATTTCCACAAACCCGAATCCCCTGGGTTGCCCGCTGTACTTGTCTTTTACAATGCTTACAGACGTCACTTCTCCAAAGGCCGCAAATTCCTCACGTAACTCTTGTTCAGTTAGCTCATGGGGTAAATTACCGACATAAATCTTCATACTAGTACTCCTCCTTTAATTTAATCTCGTAATCCTCGCCTGGGAAATGGCAGTGGGCCTTCGCCTCGCGCAGAATTCCACTGATCTGCGTCATCCTTTGAAAGCGACACAGCACGAATCCTCGGATTTACCTTAACGCGTTGACACTCCCATTGAGATGACACGTCGCCACATTACAGAGACATACACGGGCCAGGTGTCCCCGGCCCGTGTATGTCCATGGTCAAACCGGCATTATTTACTCAGTCTGACTTTACTGTAACAATCGCTACAATAGACTGGCCTGCCAGTGGTAGGCTCAAAAGGCACTTGGGTCTCTTTGCCGCACTCAGCACATATAGCAGGAAACATTTGGCGTGGGAGCCCGTAGCTGTTACCACGACTTCCGTTCCGCTGTGTCTTCCTTGCCTCTCGGCATGAAGGACAGCGCTTGGGCTCATTGGTATAGCCCTTGGATTGAAAGAACTCTTGTTCCTCAGCGGTGAAGCTGAAGTCAGTCCCACAATCGGAACACTGGATCGTTTTGTTTTCAAAACTCATTGGATGACCTCCTTTTTCAAAAATTTTAGTTAGAGCCTGGGTCATCCAATACTTGATATGAATCTAGCAGAATCCTAAGAAGCTTGTAATAACCTAAACTTAAACTACTAAAATACATCATACACCTATTATTAAGATTGTCAAGTCCCGCCGTGGCTCTATTCGTGCTTTAAGTCCGCCTCAAGCGCTAAGGGATAAATTCGATTCCGCTCTGGCTTAAGCTCTCTTGCCCTCTTTAAGGCTTGAGAAGTCCGAGTTATATTCCTCAATTAGTCCGGCATCGGCGAAGCTGAAGTATCTATTCTCGCCTATTATGACGTGCTTTATCGCCTACTGCAGCACACTACGTCGCCTGATTAGCAACAACATGGCGAAACGCGCAGGCTAGAACTACTCAAGAATTGGGTATGTAATAGAATTCAAGTCGGGCAAAGCGGGCGGTACTGGACGACAGACACGACTTTGTGCTATTGTTCAGCTTTAATGTATGGCCCAACTAAAATTGCCGGATTTGTTTGCCTAGATTACGTAGGTTATCCACAATCAAGAGTGACCCAAGCCCATAGCATCTTGACACTGCTGATTTCATGAGATAGTGCACAGAAAAGACAGCCCGATGGAGGATGAAGAATGAAGACAAATAAAGGCGAGGACCGGTCGGCTTCGCTGGCTGAATCCCAACCTGCGGTCCCAGTAAGGAGAACCCTTGCCCAGGACCTGTTCGATGGGGTTGCCCCCTCGTACGACACCTGGGCGCAAGTGCTGACTTTCTTTCAGTACCTTCGTTGGCGCAGGTTCTTAGTCTCGCGAATGGCTCTTCGGCCGGGAAACCTTGTGCTTGACGTATGTACCGGTACAGCCGGTGTCGCCATGGAGATTGCCGACCACCATGATGGCCGAATCGTGGGGCTCGATGTTAGCCACTTGATGCTGAAAGCTGGCCTCCGCGCCGTCGAGAAGAAAAGCCTGGACGGCAGAGTCCAACTTATCCAGGGACGCGCGGAGCATTTACCCTTTCCTGATAAGACCTTCGATGCGGTTGTCTTCACCTACCTGTTGCGTTATGTCCAGGACCCTGATGCAACAATACGGGAGCTGTCTCGCGTACTGAAACCAGGCGGGGAATTGCTCTCGCTTGAGTTCGGCCTTCCAGAAGCCCTTTGGGTAAGAGCTCTATGGGAAATCTACAATAGGATCGTTATGCCAGTAATGACCATCCCAGTTTCACGAGGTTGGCATCGCGTCGGCTGTTTCTTAGGTCCGAGTATCCGGGACTTCTGTCGGCGGTGTCCTGTTGATCGCCTCGCCGCAATATGGCGTGACCATGGAATCCCGCTGGTAGAAACAAGACCACTGCTTAAAGGTGCAGCCATTGTGATGTGGGGAACAAAAGGAAGATAGAGACCCATAGCCAGCCGTAGTAATTACCTTATGGTGGAATTTCTCTGCTCGAATACGACCCTCACAGTTGTCTTTAGCCAGTAATCTATTAGCTTCGTCACTGCTTTCTTCCATCAGCGAATTTTTCCCTCTTTGAGGCTTAAAAAGTCCGAGTTATATTCCTCGATTAGCCCCCCATCGGCAAAGCTGAAGTAGCGATTCTCGCCTATTATGATGTGGTCAAGGACTTTGATCTGCATAATATTGCCGGCGAATACCAAATCCTGGGTTATTCGCTTATCATTATCGCTGGGTTGAGGATTGCCGGCAGGGTGGTTGTGGACGAAGATTAAGGCGGCAGCGTCATGTTTGACGGCGCTCTGGACAATTTCCCGAGGGTAGATGGCACTGGCGTTCAATGTCCCTTCAAAGAGGTCTTCAATCTCCACAACGCGATTCTGGGAATCAAGGAACATGACTTTGAAGACTTCTTTCTTGAGGTCTCGCATAGAATGATACAGGTAATCGAAGACTTCTTTGGAGGACCGGCAATACGGTTTATCGAGGACCTGCTCCTTCAGGAACTCCCGGGCTATCTCCTGCATGAATTTGATGACGAAGATGTTGTGGGCGGTAATCCCTTTGATTTTCCGCAATTCCTCAGGAGGGGCCTCCAGAACGCCTCTCAGGGTCTTAAACCTCTTTATGGCTTCTTTGGCTTGCGGTTTACAATCCTTGCGAGCCGTCCCCAGCGTCAGCAGCAATTCCACAATTTCATAGTCGAGGAAGGCTGACAGTCCCGATTGATTGAACCTTTCCCGTAATCTTTTGCGGTGCCCTTCCGGGCCTTTGGCTTCCATGCTCGCTGTCACCTTCTCTATTTCATAACTCCCCTGGCCCCTCCTACCTGAAGAGGGGAATCTACCCCCCACTCTAGCTCTCTCCCGCCAAGGGGAGAGAGGATCATAATAATTTACGCAACTATCCATAATTATATATTCTAACCACGACTAAGGGAATTATGTCGTACGACGGGAAGCGAAGTGTTGATATAATACTGATGGAATGAATTTAGCACGGCAGATAGAACGGTATCTCCCCGGCCAACTCCTGAAACTGGTCAAGGATGTCAGCAGACAGGCGGTCAATAGTGGGCAAAGGGTATATCTCGTCGGCGGTGTAGTCCGAGACCTACTTCTAGGTTATCCCAATTTCGACCTGGATCTCGTAGTCGAGGGCGATGCGGTGAAATTGACTCAACAAGTGGCGGAAACCAGCCAGGCAAAGTTGTTGGCCCATCAGCCGCTTTGGCACCGCCAAGCTCCGATATGAGAACTTCACCCTGGACCTGGCGACGGCACGAAAGGAGACCTATGCCAGACCGGGGGCATTGCCTACAGTTACCCCGGGCACCCTCAAGGATGACCTGATCCGCAGGGATTTCTCTATCAATGCTATGGCTATATCCCTGGCAGCAAACGATTATGGCGAGTTAATTGACCCCTATCAAGGTAGAAGCGACCTGGAGCATCGCCTCGTTCGTGTCCTGCATCCCAAAAGCTTCACCGATGATGCCACCAGGATTTTACGGGGCGTATGTTATGAACAACGGTTTCGTTTCGAGCTCGAAGCAGAAACCGCCCGCTTACTCAAACGGCATATTCCCATGCTGGATACGATAAGCGGCGACCGAATCAGGCACGAGCTAGAACATATTTTCGAAGAGCAGCGACCGGAACTCGTTATCAAGCGACTCGGCGACCTGGGAGTGCTGGACAGGCTAAGCCCCTCCCTCAAGGGCGATGGCTGGATAGCTGAGAAATTCGGCGACGCGCGGCGGCTCAAGAAGCCCAACCAGTTGCCCTCGCTCTACTTTTGCCTCCTCGTCTATTCATTGAGCAAACGGGATATTGAGCAGTTTCTCACCCGCCTCAACATACCGGCAAAATTATCCCGGGCTATGCGCGATACCCTCCATCTCAAGAGCAGCCTTCCCACCATGGACAAGCCTTCTTTGAAACCCAGTGAGATTCACTACCTGCTCAGGGAATATGGGCCCGTCGCGATCCAGGCAAATGCCATAGCCACGGAATCTTCAACAATACACCGCCATCTCCAGCTATTCCTCACAAAACTGCGCTATGTGAGAACTGCCCTCGACGGGGAGGAGCTAAAGAAACTGGGCATCTCTGCGGGACCGGAGATGGGACAAGTCCTCCAGACATTGCATAGGGCAAAATTGGATGGAGAGGTTCACACCAGGGCAGACGAAAGAAAACTAGCCCTCTCTCTATCACCGAAGTTACAGGGGCGGGAGGGGAAGAAGACTCCAGAGCGCCGGGCCAAGGTAGCAGGCCAAAAGATACTTGGGAAACCTGCCTGCCCAGCACGGCAAAAGAAACTTCCATAACGGCATTTTAGAGGCTCCGGCCAGGAGCCCAGCTACGTCAAATGGCAATATAGGCTGAGCAGAGATGATGAGAATGCCCCAGGGCCCATATTTCTTCATCCAGCCTACAAGCCTTTGATATCCCGGTATATTCTCTAGTTGCGCGATCCTCTTTCCCAGGTAGCCGGCGTAATAACCACTCATTTCCCCCAGGGTACCAGCTACGCTGGCTGTCAAAGCTACAAGAACAGGATTCCAATACTGTGCTGCTGCCATCATTATGGAAACATGAATGTATACCGGAACAAAGATGCCCGCGTTAGATAGCAGGGTGACTACGAAGACAGCTAAGTAAGCTGTGGGAGCAAATCTGTCTATCGGGATATTGAAATAAGCCATTAAGTATCGAAGCAAATAGGTAAGGCCGAAACTAAGACCAATGAGAATGACAACGTAAAGCGCTAATTCAAGCCATCTCTTTTGCTTCAGCTTTTCCAGTACCATTGAATTACCTAACTATCGCGGCAAAGAAGATGCCAGATAGCACTCCAATCTTTGCTTCTTCAGACGTGTAAACAGCTCACCGGCTTCCTCTTTCTCTGGAGAAAAACGTAAAAAGACATGGCCCGGAGCCGGCGAGATAAACTCGCGGCGCTCCGGCTTCATTAAGGATCTTCCGATGTTTCTCCAGCTCCGGAAAGAAATCAAAGGCTACCCTTTCGAAGGCATTGAACATGAGATCAGGGTCAAGCGTTATTCCCTTGCTTCAAAGATAACACGGCTGCCTGAACAAACTGGCCTTCGGTGAAATCAGCAACGCCTAAATTACTATACATTTGTTTCGTTTTGCCCGGGACCTTGGGCGACGGCGGCACCAGCAACACAAAGCTCGCCGAAGGCAAGGATGGCAGCGGGGTTACTTTTTCGCCCCTTCCCTCTATCAAAGCCGTGCCTTTGTGGACAAAGAAGGGAACATCAGAGCCTAGCTTGAAGGCTAAACGCACGAGCTCGGAAATCGGCAACCTTAATCCCCAAAGCTCATTCAGAGCCAAAAGGGTGGCCGCGGCGTCGCTGCTGCCACCCCCCAATCCGACACCCCAGGGTATGTGCTTGCGAAGTGCGATTCGTGCGCCCAGATCACATTTCACGCTCCCCTTGAGTAGAAAGGCCGCCCTTGTTACCAGGTTATCGCCCTTCAAGGTGGGCTCATCACAATCAAAATGTATTTCCTTGTCTAGTTGAAAACTAAGGACATCGCATAAGTCTATGGACTGGATGATGCTGGAGATCCGGTGATAATCGTTATCCTTGCCCAGCACTTCGAGGACAAGGTTTACTTTAGCCGGGGCATAAACAGTCAACATTATGTTCTTTTGGCAAAGGGAGCAAAGATTTTCCAGAGCTCCCTCCATTCCTCCAGGCTCAGAGTTTCCGCCCGTCGTCTAGGTTCTATTCCTGCCTTCTCCAGCGATGAAGCAACCTGGCTGGGTGGCATCTCTAAAGAGTGCGCCAGCGAATTGCGAATCTGCTTACGAGGAGCGCGGAAACCATGCATAACTATATCAAAGAAACCAGCGACATCGGATACCTCAATAGGCGGCTGGGAGTAAACATCCAGCCTCAATATGACTGAATCCACCTTGGGCGGGGGATAGAAACTTGCCGCCGGCACATGCGACACAATAGCAGGCTTGCTGTAAAACTGAGCCTTAACGCTGAGCAATCTCATCTTACCAGGGGCAGCAGCGATAGCTTCACCAACTTCTTTCTGTACCATTACTACCATTTCCGAGGGTCGGGGCTGCGCCTCGAGAAAATGGCTCAATACCGGTGAAGTAATGTAATAAGGAAGATTAGCGATAACTTTGTAGCCTCGGGCAAGGTCAGAGGCAGGCAAATTGTCCTGCAAAAGTTGCCGAGGGGTCAGCTTAAGTATATCGGCATGCACAATTTTGACATCAAGAAAGCCAGCCAGTCGTTTTTTCAGCAGGGTAACCAGTTTGGCATCAAGTTCAACAGCAATAACCCTGGCTCCCTGTTTGGCTAGCGCCTCAGTCAGTATGCCCAGGCCTGGGCCCACCTCCACTACAATGTCCCCGGGGCTGAGTTCGGCAGCAGATAGGATACGCTCTAATACAGCTTCATCTATAAGGAAATGCTGTCCTAAGCTTTTTCTCGGCTTGAAGCCAAATTGGCGGAGTAACTGTCGGTACAAGAGTATCAGCCTTGTCCAAACAACTGATAGAAGCCCTTGCCCACTTTTCTTCCCGTGTACCCAAGCTCGACCATCCTCTTCAATATCGGAGCTGGCTTATATCTTTCCCATCCCGTCTGCTGGTAAACTCCTTCCAGGAGGTCGACCAAAACGTCTATACCAACCATGTCCGCCAGCTCAAATGGGCCCATCGGCCAGTTGTGTGATAATTTCTCTATTTTATCTATATCCTCTATGCTGGCTAGATTCTCCTCCAATAGCTTGGCGGCTTCGTTCATAACCAGGGTTATTATCCTGTTGGTCACAAATCCCGGGGAATCCTTGACTACGACTGTTTCCTTACCCAGAGATTTGACGAAATCGAGGCTCACTTTCAGAGTCTCCTCTGATGTAAGGAAGGTTCTTACTATCTCCACTCCCTTCATTAGCGGTACAGGGTTCATGAAGTGTGTGCCGATGACCTTGTCAGGACGCTTAGTCGCAGATGCCAGTAGACTCACCGGTATTCCGGATGTATTGGAAGCCAGGATTGCTTCTTTTGGGCAAATTTCCTCAAGCTGTCCGAATATCGGCAGCTTTACCTCCGCCCTCTCAAATACCGCCTCTATGACATAGTCAGCGTCTTTAGCGGCATTTTTCATGTCAATCGAGGTATGAAGTCTCGCCAGAGCCTTATTCATCTCCTCTTGTTTGATTCTTTCCTTTTGCACAAATTTGGCCAGGCTGGACTTTATCATGCCCATACCACGGTCCAGAAACTCTTGCTTTACGTCAACCATGGTCGTCTCGTAGCCGGCCTGTGCCGATACCTGAGCTATGCCGCTGCCCATAGTCCCCGATCCAATAACACATACTTTCTTTATTGCCATGTGTATTGCCTCCTGGATGATTGAATTCTCTATACCATGGTGTATCCACCATCAACGCTGATGGTCTGTCCGGTTATGAAGTTAGCCCGGTCTGAGGCCAGGAAGAGAACAGCATTGGCTATATCGTCCGGTGTCCCCAGCCGTCCCAAGGGGATACCCTTAGCTATTTTCTCCAGTGCTTCCGGGCTGCCAAATACTTTCATCATATCATCCGTCCACATGCTCTCCGAAGTAGTAACGTCTCTGCTGGCAGGAACAACGACACCCGGACAAACCACGTTGACGTTTATCCCATAACGGCCAAGCTCCCTGGCCAAAGACTTCGTCATAGAAATCAAAGCACCCTTGCAGCCGCTGTAAACAACTTCTCTCAACTGCCCTACTCTGGCAGCATCAGAGCCGATGCTGATAATCTTTCCGTACTTCCGCTCAATCATATGGTCTAAAACGGCTCTGGTGCAGTTTATATCGCTCCAGAAATTGCGGGCTATTTCCTTTTCCCAATCATCTCTGGGTTTTTTCACAAAAAGGTCGTCCCTGACCCAACCAACAACGTTGACCAGTATATCTACCTGACCAAAGTTGTCCAGCGTTTTCTTCACCATCGCCTGTACCGAATCCCAGTCCGTCACATCCGTCCTTATATTCTCAACTTTGCCCTTGCCCAGGGCACTGGCTTCCCTGGCCACTTTGGCTCCCTGAGCTTCATCCAGTTCAGCTATGGCCACGTTCGTTCCTTGCTCAGCAAAAGCTATAACTATGCCCCGCCCAATATTGGAGCCACCCCCCGTAACAATCGCTGTTTTACCTTCAAGCCCTAAGAAATCCATCTGTGAACTTTTCTCTATCTGTTTTGAATTTTACGAGCCGTGCACCTGCTCTCGATTTCCAAACCGGGAAGCTGTCTCTGCCAGCTAGCTCCAACCAGGCAACTCTATATCACACCAGAAATACTACTTACCGCTGCTTCCTTCCGGACCTGACGGGGTTCATAGCCTCCAGTTGCATAGAACCCGATCATCAACGCCGCTCAGCAAAAACAAGTCTAGCCGGCTGTCAACCTCAAGCAGGAATTCAGCCCCGCTATAGCGGTTTTCGGGTACAGGGCACCGCTAGTTCCCCGCCTAGCACGGCTCAATTCATGATGTTAGCAATAAGCATTAGCGACGTCAACATGGGGATGTTTGCCGTTCCATGCGTACGCTGGGGTGTAATCATTTCAAATGGACTTGACAACTGCATCACGGTCTTACATGGTTCAGTTGCGACAAAAAGACGTTGATTACTCCACCTCCAAGTCAGCCTCTAGAAGAGGTGTGTCGATTGAGCTGCCGAGCATGGGACCGTCTAGAATAGGTCCCATGAGGCTAAGCTCGCCCATGGGGCCTGCGGCGACCACGGTGCCGTCCGGATTTGAGTCCTACGGTGTGAAAGTTAGCCTGCGGTGACCTGGACTGATGCTCCGTCCAGCCGCCGGTATTGCACTGCCCATAGCCATTGTCATCCCACGGCGACCACGGTGCCGTCGGATTCAACCCCTACCGTATGATAGCCCGCCTGCGGCGACCTGGATTATGTTCGTCCAGCCGCCCACATCGCACTGCCCGTAACTCATTGTCTCCCACAGCGACCACGGTGCCGTCGGACTTAAGGTCCCCACCGTGTAACTCCAGCCTGCGGAGACTCGGATGATGTCCGTCCAGCCGCTGACATTACACTGCCCCGTAGCCGTTGTGTCCCGCGGCGACCACAGTGCCGTCGGACTTGAGCCCCACTGTGTGAACTGTAGCCTGTGGCATACCTGGACAATGTCCGTCCAACCGCTGACATCACACCTCCCGTCGCCGTTATATCCCACGGCGACTACGGTGCCGTCGTTTCTTAAGCCCCACCGTGGCAATGACTGCCTCCAGTGACCTGGATGATGTTCCTCCAGCCACCGACATTGCATTGCCCGTAGTCGTTACATCCCACGGCAACCACAGTGCCGTTGGACTTAAGCCCCACCGTGTGCCATTCACCTGCAGCGACTTGCGTGATGCTCGTCCAGCCACCGACATTGCACTGCCCGTAGTCGTCGTCTCCCACGGCAACCACGGTACCGTTGGACTTAAGCCCCACCGTGTGCCAGCTGCCTGCGCCTGCGTCGACCTGGATGATGTCCCTCCAACTGCCGACATCGCACTGCCCGCTAGTCGTGGTCCATCCCACGGCGACCACAGTACCGTCGGACTTTAGCCCCACTGTGTGACTCGTTGCCTGCATCGACTTGGATGATGTCCGTCCAGCCACTGACATTGACGCTGCCAGTACCAGTTGTCCCCCACGGCTACCACGGTGTGGTCGGATTTAAGCCCTACTGTGTAAGCAGGGCCTGCGGCGACCTGGATGATGTTTGTCCAGCCGCTGACATCGCACTGCCCGTTCTCGCTATCTCCCACGGCGACCACGGTGTGGTCCGAACTTAAGCCCCACCGTGTGAGAGTCGCCTGCGGCGATCTGGATGATGTCGGTCCAGTCGCCGACATCGCACTGCCCGTCGTAGTTGTCTCCCACGGCGACCACGGTGCCGTCGGATTTAAGCCCCACCGTGTGGTAGCTGCCTGCGGCGACCTGGATGATGTCGGTCCAGTCGCCGACATCACACTGCCCGTAGTCATCGATAATGCCTTGTTCCGGGTCCTCGGGACTCCCACGGCGACCACAGTGCCGTCGGACTTCAGCCCCACCGTGTGCACCGCCGTCGGCGACCTGGATGATGTCCGTCCAGCCGCCGACATCGCACTGCCCCGAAGTCGTTCCATCCCACGGCGACCACGGTGCCGTCGGACTTGAGCCCCAGCGTGTGATAGCTACCTGCTGGCGACCTGGACAATGCCCGTCCAGCTGCCGACATCGCACTGCCCACAGTTGTTCCATCCCAAGGCGACCACGGTGCCGTCGGACCTAAGCCCCACGGTGTGGTACGTCACCTACGGCGATCATGAACACGGCCTCAAAGTGGGCAGTGATTGTATAGCTGTCCTTCATGGTGATGGTGGTGTTGGCATCATTAACATCAGCAATGGTGCCTACGTCGCCAGTCCATTTCAAAAACTGGTAATTTGCGTCAGGTTGAGCGACAAGGTCGACCCTCGTGTTAGCGGGATGGACAGAAATCCCCTCACCGGGTTTGATTACCGAACCACCTAAGGTGCTGGATACGGTGAGGCTGTACCATCCTCGGTCCAGTTCAAAGTTGGCGGTTATGGAATAGTCGCCGTTCATGGTAATGGTGGTTGAAGCAGCATGGACATCGGCGATGGTGCCAACATCACCTGTCCAGTTGACAAAGTGGTAGTGTTCGTCGGGCTCAGCGACAAGGTCGACCGTAAAACTGGCGAGATGGATGGAAGTCCTTTGACGAGGGCTTGTTACCGAACCGCCTTCGGTGCTGGCGATTGTGAGGTAATAAGAGTCACCTTCACCCTCAGGACCGCCACAGCCTGCCATCCCGGCAATTAAGGCTACTATAACCAAAACAGTGCCAACTCTGGCGATGTAATGGCGTCTCCTCGAATTGAGTATCATCTTCACACCCCATATTCGCCCTATAATACTTATCACAATATTATATGAAACGATTGTTAAATTCTCATTAAAAAGAGTATCAATAGTCGTTGTGCCGTTTCCAAGACACACTATAGAGTTAGGAAGTCACCACTGCACAAAGATCAAGATAAAGGCAAGATCTTAAATCCCAAGCACCGAATCTCAAATAATATCAAAGCATAAAATGTGAATGACCAAAACGGTTTACAGTTTGGAATTTCGATATCTGGATTTGTTTAGAGCTTAGAAATTAGGATTTAGAATTCATCGGGGGATTGCCACGACTTCGCCTGCAATGACAAGAAACGCAGGACTCTTTCGGTTAGTTGTGGGACAGCCCTCTTTCCTTGAGCTTCCCTCTGGATATCTTCCCCGAGCTGGTTTTGGGTATGCTGTCTATGAATTCAATCCTTTTCGGGAGTTTAAAATCAGCCAGGTTCTGGCAACAAAGGTCGGACAGCTCTTTCGCCGTGGCACGTTGCCCTTCTTTGAGCACCACGAAGGCTGTGGGTATCTGTCCTCCATAGCCATCGTTGATACCCACATACGCTACCTCAGCTACACTAGGGTGGCTCAGTAGTACGAATTCAACTTCTGACGGACCAATCTTAAGTCCGGAGGACGTAACTATTATGAAGGACTTCTTCTCTATATACTCTACGTAGCCCTCTTCATCCATCCTGACTAAATCTCCGGTGTAAAACCAGCCATCCTTGAGCACTTGGGCCGTGAGTTCAGGAGCTTTGTAGTATCCTTTCATCACCCAGGGAGCATTGAACACAGCCTCTCCTATTTCGCCCCTGGGAACTTCCCTACCATTGTCATCCAGTATCTTAAGGTCACAAATTGGCTTGCCAACAGTACCCAGCTTACGACTCCTAGATGTGCTTATGGAAACGGCTGAGACTTCTGTGAGACCGTATACCTCATACGCGGATAAACCGAGCTTGTCCTCCAAAGTTTCCATTAGCTTGGGAAAGGACTTGGCCCCTGCGCTAACCACCAATCGCAGGGAACTCAGGTCGTACCTTGCCAGCACTTCGTCGCGCACCATAGCCAGAGCGTTATACATGGCAGGAACGCCAAAGATGATTGTGCCTTTCTCTTTCTCCACAGCCTCCAGGACAGCTCTGGGAGTAAAATTCGGGACAAGTACGACGGTGGAGCCTTTAATGATGGAACCAAAAAGAACCTCGAATAAGCCATAAAGATAGGTAAAAGGAACAAGGTCTATGATGACATCTTCTCTTTTCCGTTGTATGCCTGCGGAGACTATGGGGGGAGTTCCCATAACGGAAGCATGCGTATGTACCACGCCCTTTTGCTTCCCCAGTACGCCAGACGTGTAAAATATGGTAGCTTCGTCCTCCCCTTTTAGATCGACAGCCGGTGATACGGAAGCAGCCTTAGCTATCATCCTGGCATAAGAACGCTGAATCGACTTCGATTACATGCTTTAGCAAAGGAATGTGAGGCAAAACTGGGGAAAGCATCCGAGAAAACTTCTTCTCCGTTATCAGAATTTCGGAGTCGGAGTCCCGCAGTAAAGAGTCAAGTTCAGGTGCTTTGAGCGCAGTGTTGAGCAGCACCGCTACAGCACCACCTTTAATGACGCCAAAATAATTGATGACCCACTCAGGGCTATGGGACATCAAGATAGCCACATGGGTGCCCTTTTTCATCCCCAGCTTCAGGAGGGCATTGGCTACCCTGTTGGAAGCTGCATCCAGCTCACCATAAGTAATCCTCCGGGTACCAAGGACAATGGCTTCTTTGTGTGGGATTTCACTGGCAGTATCTTCCAGGGTCTGTTTAATATTCATCTCAGCCTCGGGAAAACCTGCGAAAGAGTATATCGCAACGCAAGGCATGCCGTAAACCCCTTGTCTTCATTGAGCGCGTTAGTCACACCCCTCTTCTGTCATTGCGAGGAGCGACAGCGACGAAGCAATCTCCCAAAGGGAAATCCTAAATCCCAAGCACCAAATCTCAAACAAATTCAAAAATCAAAGGTCAAAGATAGAAATGACAGCTCGAAACGTAAAAATGTAGTGCGAGGCTTCAGCCTGTGCCAGGGTGGGACTGCACGACCTTAAAAGGTCGCACTACGATTGTGTTCGGAACTTAGGTAATGTCACAGACACATAAGGGGACAAGGAATAGATTGCTGGGCAATGACTATTTGCTTATGACCTTGAGCATGCCATCGAAATCTGAAGTTAATAGGCTACGAATCCCGTTGTTGGAAACAGGGGAATGGCAGGGTACGCGCTTCCCGGCTAATGTTACACCTTCGGTAATTGTTGTGGTTGCTGCTGGAATTGTATGGCAATTACTTCGCTTCCTTCTCCAAATAACTCTGACTTGATTTCGTGCACTAAGCCCCAGGACTGCGCCTCCTCGGGATTCAAAGTTATTCCTTCAATCATGGCATCAGTAATATCTTTGGCGCCTTTACCGGTATTGGCTGCGATTACCTTAGCAATGTTCTCCATGTCGATCCTCAATCCATTTAATCTTTCCTCCAGCAGTTTCTCATCTAAATTCTGCTCCCCCCTAAATTGAGCATTAACGCCGTGGAACAAGAATCTCGCCTGAGGCACTGACAGCCTTTTCGAACCCGCACAGTACAGGACGATGCCTATTGAGTCCACGCTGCCGAAATTGTGCGTAATTATCGAAGCAGGCAACCCTTTCAAATAGTTATATGCACTTAAACCATGGATAACAGAGCCTCCCGGCGAAGAGATAAGGAGGATAAAATCCTTTATCCCTTGCTTCATTTTCTGGTCAACGGCACTCATCAGAGCATTGACCGTGGCATCAATCACCGGGGCAAAGAACCTGATCACAACTGGTTTCGTAGTCATGTTTTTCCTCCTCGTTTGGGTTCGTACTCTACCTCATTTCTGTAAATCTGGCTTGATTATAGCAAATATCGTAGAGTCAGGAGATGATCTAGCAACTCTCTTTTACGAGCGCAAAGTCAACGTCGGAAAGCTTTGCTGTGCTATAATTGCACACAGTAATCAGCTATGAAAGACAGGGGTAAAGTAAATCTCAGAGGCAAGCTGGAATCTCTAGCTAACGACATGGGGGCAACCTACTTCGGTGTAGCTGACCTTGCTCCTGGCAGACGGCGTATTTCCGGGCAGGGTGGAAAATTTCTCACTCAGTTTCCCCGAGCTGTTTCTCACGGCTTCGTTCTTGCCGATGGCATTGTAGATACACTGGTGCATCACAAGAATGTTGCTGCCCTGAGCAGTTACTGGTATTACGTCTATCAAATCGTAAATCCTCGCATAGACTCGATTTCCCTGATGTTAGCCCAATCTCTGGGTGAAGCCGGTTTTCAAGCTTTCGTTGTCCCGTCGTCCCAAACAGTGGATAGAACCAGACTCGCTGGCGTGTTTTCCCACAAATTAGCAGCTCATTTGGCCGGGCTGGGATGGATTGGCAAGAGTGCCCTGCTCATCACACCGGAACACGGTCCCCGCGTGAGGTGGGGTACGGTGCTCACAGATGCTCCGCTAGAAGCGGGAACGCCTATGGATGAGATGTGCCGTGACTGCAATTCATGTGTGAAAGCTTGTCCGGCCCATGCCTTTACAGGACAGGCTTTTGACAAGCCCAGACCGAGGAGCGAGATATTCGCTGCCGAAGCATGTGACACCTATCTAGGCAAACGAGAGACTCTGCACAGGGCTTGCGGTATATGCGTTTATGTCTGCCCGTTCGGGAGAAACAAGTAGGCAAAAATTCCTCTGCGTGATCTTCACAGTTTGCTTTTCAGAATCTGCGTCTTATGAACGACATCTCTGCACAGCCATTATAGCTATGGTAATATTATAATTGACGGAGCCTTATGGGAGACATAGACAAGGTCAAGCAGAGGATAGAAGATCTGCGGGAGACAATCAACCACCACAATTACCGTTACTACGTGCTGGACAGCCCTGAAATCAGCGATGCGGAATACGACGAGTTGATGAAGGAACTCAGGCAGCTTGAGGCTGAGCATCCTGAGCTGGTTACCCCGAACTCTCCGACCCAAAGGATTGGGGCGCCTCCTGTAGAAGCGTTTGGAGTTGTCGAACATCCCCAGCCCTTGTTGAGCCTGGCCAATGCCTTTTCCGATGAGGAACTGGCAGCCTGGCACAAGAGAGTAAGCAACCTCTTGAGTAGATCGCAATTTGACCTCGTGTGCGAGCCCAAAATTGATGGTCTGGCAGTAGCTTTGACTTATGTTGACGGCTTGCTCGCCACCGGAGCAACCAGGGGAGATGGCTACCGCGGTGAAGACATCACGCAGAACTTGAGAACCATCAGGAGCATTCCCCTTGCCGTACCCAAGGAGGCACCGCCCAGATTTGAAGTCCGGGGCGAAGTCTATCTTCCCAAGGCTGGTTTCAAGAAGCTCAATGAGGAAAGGGCCAAAGAGGGGCTGCCGCTCTTTGCCAATCCCAGGAATGCCGCGGCTGGCTCGGTAAGGCAGCTCGATTCCAGCATTACCGCTCGACGTCCTCTCGACATATTCATTTACGGACTAGGTTGGGCGGAAGGCAAGCCATGCCCGACACTCACTGGGAAATCATGCAATGGCTTAAGTCCCTGGGCTTCAAGATAAATCCCAATATCGCTCTAGTCCGTTCACTGGATGAAGCGGAGAAATATCATCAGAACTGGGTAGAAAGCCGGGAAAAGTATCCTTACGAGGCTGACGGCATAGTGGTCAAAGGTGAATTCTATTGCCCTCCAGCAAGAGCTGGGCACTGTCGCTCACGAGCCGAGATGGGCTATTGCCTATAAGTTTCCCGCTGTCCAGGGTACCACAAAGCTAATTGACATTGGCATAAATGTGGGGCGGACGGGTAGCCTCAACCCTTACGCTATTCTAGAGCCAGTTCGTGTAGGGGGTGTAGTTATCAGTTCAGCGGCTCTGCATAATGAGGAAGATATCCACCGCAAGGATATCAGGATCGGAGACTGGGTTGTTTTGCAGCGGGCTGGTGAAGTGATTCCCGAGATAGTCGAACCTATTGTCAGCCGTCGCACCGGCAAGGAGAAAATCTTCCACATGCCCAGCCGCTGCCCTGTGTGTGGAAGTGAGGTGATAAAGCCCGAAGGCGAGGCTATGCATCGCTGCACCAATGCTGCCTGTCCTTCTCAAGCCCTGGAGAGAATCAAGCACTTTGTCAGCCGCGGGGCAATGGATATGGACGGCGTAGGTGAAAAGCTATGTCAGGCTTTGTTCGAGGCTGGCTTGGTCAAGGATGCTGCCGATTTATACTACCTCACCAGAGAGCAGCTTCTCAGTCTGGAGAGAATAGCAGACAAAAGCGCCTCCAATGTGCTTAGCTCGATCGAAAGGAGCAAGAATAGACCCCTGGCCCGGGTTATTTTTGCCCTGGGAATCCTGCATGTGGGTGACCAGTATGCCGAACTGTTGGCCGACAGCTTCAATAGCATAGACGATCTGGCCAAAGCCAGCCAGAAAGAGCTTTCAGCTATTCCCTCCATCGGCCCCAAGATAGCTGAAAGCATCGTTGCCTTTTTCAGACAGAAAGGAAATAGGCGAATTATCGAAAAACTGAGGAAGGCCGATGTGAGGTTGGAAAGAGAGGAAGTCAAGGAAGCCAGGCCCGAGGAGCTGCCTTTAACCGGACTGGAATTTGTTTTAACCGGGAAGCTGGAATCCTTCTCCCGCTCAGAAGCGGAAGCAAAGATAAAAGCTCTCGGCGGTAAAGCTGGCCCGGATGTCACCAGGAAGACCTCTTACGTGGTGGTGGGCGCCGACCCTGGCTCCAAGCTGGCCAAGGCAGAGAAGTTGGGGACAAAGATGCTCACTGAAGCTGAGTTCCTTGAGTTGCTGGATAAGGCTGTAGGCAAATCATAGAAACCCTCTTAACTCTAAGTTAACTCGTGCGATATTTCATTATCCTCAGCCATAAAGCACAAGGACAGCTTTGCAAATGGGGCATAAGCACTTGGCGTTTTCCGGACTAGATTACCCAAGGCGGAATTGAATTTATTACTCAGTCTTTAAGGTGACTAGAAAAGTGCGCAATCCATCAGTTTGTGTAGTGAGGTAACAAAACAGGTCACTGTGACTCTTCTTATGAGTAAGAAAGTCCTGTGAATGGTTGCTTTTGGTATTGGCTTAAATCTTTCTCGAAGGGTGCTATCATACTTTTAGAGTGGTATGATATTCACAAGGAATAAAAGGAGGTTTGGTGTTATGCCATTCGACTCTGCCAAAAAGATAGATAAAATAGAAGAAAGAAAGAATGTAACTATGATGTTAGGCGCATTAGGGGCGGGCCGACAATCTGCATTTGTTGGTGCACCACCACTACCTATGAAGACAAAGACACTGGATGAGGAATGTGTAGGGATAGTTCTTCAATTTCTCACCGTAGAGAAGGAGAGGTGTGTTGAAATGTTTTTTGGAAGTTTTGCGAATGTGATGCAGACGATGCCCGAATTACGGAGGATTCCAGGTGATATAGATATTCAACTGAGTGTAGGCAAGCAAGAAGCAATACTTATCGTCAGCGAACTATTTGCAAAATTAGAAAGGATTGACAAGACTTTAAGGATTGACCCCAAAAAGCCAACGATAATTGAGACAAACAAAAATGGCAGATGGGAACGCGCAGTTGACATCCATTATGCGGAAGAACCCCCGGAAGATGTATTATCTCCCTTAGCCCCCATACCTTTCGCAAAAGAAAGGACCAAAGAGCAGAAATTAACAGACACATTAGATTTTTATGTAATGTCTAAAACCTTTTTGGAATCAGCTAAGAGATATAATGAAGATAAATCAATCATAGAGCGGTGGGAAAACTTATTAAAGAGGTATGTCGAGTTGTGGGAAGATGAGATAGACTTTGATAAATTGGAGGTAAAACATAAGGATAAGGTCTAGTGCTTGAACTTTTCTAAGCGGGGTTTCTACAATTTGGCTTCATCGAGCCTTGAACTTTTTACATTGCAAGTGTTCCGCTCCCAGCCTCGTAGAATTATGCTAATTTGCAAGTGACATTCCTATGCCTTACTGCCATGTCCAGTGGTTTGATCCACACGTGCTCTAGGTAATTGCTTTTTAGAGTTCAGATTCTTTTTCTTTGGATTTAACCTAATCCATTCCGCTCTTATTTGTTGTTATGTTCTGAGGTTTTTATCGCCTCGCATGATCCCATCAAGCAACTTCTCCGCATTTGTCGCTGGTTTGCCCAAAACCTTTAGAACACTCAACACTAGCCAGATAAATAAACCACCTAAAATCACGATGGCAGCAGGTTGGACATAAGGTAGCCAAGGATAATCAACACGCAAGGCAGACGATGTAGGCGTCAAGCCGCTTCCTTGAAACACTACAAATACCGCCATGAATACGCCCGCTGCCCCGATAACGTTGCCAAGACCGGAACTCTTCTCGTTGCTCAGGAAGGTAATCCAGTCACTCAAAGTCAGCCCTACATCCGACGATTGTGTGCCATTATCTTTCTTCATTCTTATCCTCCTTCTCGGCTCCAAAGTAGAACGCTTTAATTTCTCGTGCTTATATTATACGGGGGGTTCAAACGCCAGGCAAAAAGTAATCTAACATTCAGCCAAAATATTACCTTTTCAGGTAAACTTGCTGGCCTTCTCACTAGCCACGATATACATCGTAATCGCAAATAATTCTCCGCTTTAATTCTCATTTTCGGGGGTGGTTTAAGTTAGTGTGGTTTATGCAGCCTTTCCAAAATAGGACATTCTAAAGCGGACAACACCGCCATGCTATTGAGATGGGTGTCTATTCCTCAGCATCATTCTCACAGCCTCCAATCTCCAATCTCTCTATTATCTCCATCTCTCTTCTCCATTTCTCCCTCGGAGAAAACGCGACATTTTCCCCTTGTTCGAACAAAGAATTCATGCTAATTTGTGCTTAGAACCCCGTGTGCTGCGTCGTCGACAAGATTCTGGAAATCGCCTCCCTGCGTCACTCCGCCGATCTGCACGGCCCACAAACATAAAAGGCAAATGCTGACGAAACGAATCCTACGTACTTTAACAACTGAATCCGCCGCGGGTGGCCGCCTTACGTATGAAAAAGAGCTGTTGGACTCCAGAAAAAATAGCCGTTTTTACAAAACGAATCATCCCGGCTTCCCTGCTACTGTCGCCCATGCAACTTCTGTGAAATGGGATATTCTAGAGCGTTAAGACTAAATACCGGCGAATATAAGGCCATTTAGCCAATAGGGCCTAATTGGTATGGTGTCCTTCGAATTCCGGAAAAAGAGGTGGAGGTGTGAATGCATCCACCGACGTAAAGGTCTCACAGCCTCAACCAGGTTAGACATTCCTCCACGTTCCGGACATGCATAACGCCAAACATCGTAGCCACGATACCTTAGTGTATAATTGTCGGCTGTGGACACGTCCGAAAGGCGCTTTGACCTGGACTGGGTGCGCGTTATCACGATGCTTGTGGTATTTGTCTTCCACTGCGGAATGTTCTTCACCTCCTGGCCCTGGCACATCAAATACGGCCAGGTGTACTCTCCTGTCGAAATATTCAATTCCTTTGCCGACACGTGGCAGATGCCGATGCTGTTCCTCGTTTCCGGTGCGGCCACTTGGTTTTCACTTCGATCACGCCGGGCCGGGAATTTTGTTAACGAAAGGATGCTCAGGCTGCTGATACCCCTGACCTTCGGCGTTCTGGTCATCATCCCGCTGCAGATCTATTTTGAAAGGATTTTCAAACAGCAGTTCCAGGGCTCGTTCTTTGCATTCTATCCCCATTTCTTCCAGGGCATGTATTCATTCACAGGGACCGGCAACTTCAGCTGGTCTTACCTGTGGTTCCTGGTTTACCTTTTTATCATCACGCTCATAGCTCTTCCCATCTTCCTTTTTCTGAACAGGCCACGGGGCAAAAAGCTGGTCGATGGGCTGGCTTCTTGTGCGTCGAAGCCCGGCGCCATTTTTGCCTGGTTTCTGCCCATGGCCCTGTGCCTGGTGCTCCTGCAGCCGCTATTTCCGAACTCGGAGAAGAACCTGGTAGGCGACATGGCGTATTTTGCTGAATACCTGTTCTATTTCGTGTTCGGGTACCTCTTCTGTGCGGACAGGCGGTTCTGGGATGCAATCGAGCGCCACGCCTTTCAGCGCTGGTGCTTGCCGCCGCCACGTCGGCCGCCCTTGCTTACCTTGAGTTGTCGAACTCCATGCCTGCAATCGGTTATTCCGCGGCAAGATCCGGGGCACTGGGACTCTTCGACGTTATGCGGCTGGTGCTGGATTCTTACTTTTCTCGGCATGGCAAGGAGGTTTCTTTCTTTTTCCAACCGCTTCCTCTCTTACGCCAACGAGGCGGTGCTCCCCTTCTATATCCTGCATCATATGGTGATCATCGGCGTCGGATCCTACGTTATCCAGTGGGACATCCCGGTGCTTGCCAAGTATTTTCTGATAATGGCCATGTCGTTCGCAATAATAATGCTGCTGTACGAGTTCGTGGTTAAGCGGACGAATGTGACACGTTTCCTGTTCGGCATGCGCACGAAGCGGCGGGCCAGCGGTGCCGTGACCGCCGGATGACAGGCAAGCACGGCATTGGAGTTGTTGGGCGATGGGATTAAGTCGGCGCTTGCTTAGCGTCGACGGAATCAGCCATAATGTCGGGTAACTGAATTCGCGCAGATTCCAGGTCAATGAAACTCATAGTTGGTTTGGGCAATCCCGGCAAGGCTTATGCTCAGAACCGCCACAACGTCGGCTTCCAGTGCCTGAATTACTTCGCCAGACTTCATTCTATCCGCTTCGACCACAAGCAATGCCAGGCTAAAGTAGGCATCGGCCAAGTAAGAGGTGAGAAGTTGGTGCTGGCCAAGCCCGGCACATTCGTGAATCTCAGTGGCAAATCCGTAGCTTGCCTGGTGCATAGGCATAATATGCTCCTTGAGCGACCTCCTTGGTAATATACGATGACCTCGATTTGCCTCTGGGAAAAATTCGCCTGCGGCAGAGCGGAAGCTCGGGAGGACACAAGGGGATGAACTCCATTATCTCCGCCCTGGGCAGCGAGGACTTCCCCCGAATCAGAGTGGGCATCGGGCGGCCCCAGGCAGAAAAGCAATCCATTAGCGAAGACGCTATAGTCAATTATGTGCTCAGCGATTTTCGTCACCAGGAAGAAGCGATAGTTAAGCCTGTAATGGCTAAAGTGGCTGAAGCCATTGACTGTTTTCTTACCCAGGGCATAGAAGCAGCCATGAACAAGTTCAACTAGCTGTTGACGGATAGACATGGTTGCCAGGATATAATCTAGCCGTAGACGCAGCAAACAAGCTGAAGGGAGGCAAAAATGAAGTACCTTGAAGTCCTTAAAGATCTGATTTCCATTGACACTACTGTACCGCCGGGTTCGAACTATGACAAGGCAATCGCCTATCTTGAGCCCTTGTTCAAAGAGTTAGGCTTCGATACGCGAAGGCTCATAATCCCCGCGCAGTATGCGGAAGGAAGAGAAGGAAGGGTTAATCTTGTTTGCCACCGCCGCGAGAAAGGTAAGCCGCGCTTGATTTTTTACGGCCATATTGATGTCGTGCCGGCCGAAGGTTGGGACGCCTTCAAACCCAGAGTCGAAAACGGGAAGGTCTACGGTCGCGGCGCCGCCGACATGAAGGGAAGTATTGTTGCCCTTCTTCTGGCTATGGAATCTCTAAAAGGGAAGCGCCTCAACTTCGACGTTTCAGTGATGGTCACGACCGACGAAGAGTTCAGCCAGGCCAGCCAGATCCAGTACCTGAGGCAATATCTAGAGCCTGTTTCCGGTGCTTATTTCCTCAACCTTGATTCTAGCTTTGGATATGTTTCTATAGCCGGTCTCGGGGTACTGCAGCTTGATATCAAAGTTACAGGTAAATCGGTACATTCTGGATTATCTCATCTTGGGGAGAACGCCATCGAGAAGGCCAGCCTTTTGATTCAGGCACTGCTGGACTTAAAACACAAAGTGGAACAGAGAAAATCCAATGTCCCCACGCACCCCGATACGAAGCTCAGCCGAATGGAAGGCAGGTTGAATATCAATATGATAAAGGGAGGCATTAAGACAAATATCGTGCCGGATGAATGTCTCATATCGGTAGACCGGAGGTTAATTCCCGAAGAGAATCTGGAGGATGCCAGAAAAGAATTGCTCGATACGCTTGCCTCCGTTCGAGGTGTTACCTGGCAACTTGAGCGTGTTTATGCCATCCCGACGGTGCCTCCGGCTAGTGACCCTGTCATAGACCGGCTGGCACGCATTATCGGTGATACTGTTGGTGAAGCCAACAAGTTCGGCGAGATGGGTTCCGGGGACTTGTCCCATATTGTCGCCACGTGGGGATGTAAAGCATTTGGCCTCGGCGTCATACGCCCGGAGTGCAATATACACGGTAAGGAAGAATTCGTCTATCTGCAGGACATCGAGGACGTGGCTAAAATCGTCGCGCGCTTTCTTTCACCCCAGGATTGAGTACGTAACGTTAGGGCGAGAGGCGCGACTGTCAATTACGAGGACCCAAGCAGTTGCGCCGATGCTACAAAATACCGGCAGGTGCAATTGCACAAAAGCCTGGATTGTTACTTCATTAGACAAACTGGGAATGTTGTATTGTGACTTGCCGCATTAAACACGCACCCTGAACGGCAAAAGTTCTATGTTATTGTGTCCCCACAATCCCGATTCTAGTGTTGCACAAAGTAGCGGATTGTGACTTCTTTCATCTTTGATTCAGTTGACTAACAAACCACGCATGGTCTAGAATTAAGTATATTAGTGGAGACTTATAAATCAATGGAAACTACGTCGACTAGCCCTGAAAGTGTTGATGAGGAGGCAGCGGTCTTCGGTGCGCTGGCTGACCCTACCCGTCTCAAGCTGATGAAGCTTCTCTGCCGCCAGCGGGACCCAGATGCCCTCTGCGTCAATGCCCTTGCCGCTCTTCTAGGCGTTACCCAGTCGGCTATTTCCCAGCACCTGCGGGTGCTGAGAGCCATCGGGTTGGTAAAAGGTGAGAGGCGAGGCTACCATATCCACTACTTCGTGAATCAGGATGTACTGGAGAAGTGCCGCAGGCTCACATCAGCGGCTCTGAGCATAGCGGAGCCGGGCGATGAGCAATCGTGCTTGCAGTATTGTCCAGAGAGGAAGGAAGGCTAGACGTGCTCAATGTATTACCGCCTGATGGTTCCGCCATCGAGGTGCGAAATCTCACCAAGCGCTATGATGAGCTTCTTGCTGTTGACGGCATCAACTTTGAAGTGAGAAACGGTGAGTTCTTTGGTTTCCTCGGCCCCAATGGTGCCGGTAAAACGACCACGGTCCGGATACTCACCGGCGTTATCAAAGCTGATAGCGGCACTGCCTTGGTAATGAACTCTAGAGCTGGCAGCTTGAAGGCTAAACAGGTAGCCGGCGTTGTGCCCGAGATGGCCAACGCCTACAATGACCTTTCGAGCTGGAACAACCTGATGCTGATGGCTGAGCTTTATGGTGTCACTTCCGGTAAGGCAAAGGAGAGAAGTGAAAGCCTGTTGAGGGGCCTTGGTCTTCTGGAGCGGCGGGACAGCCTGGTCAAAACGTATTCCAAAGGGATGAAGCAGCGCCTGATTCTGGGAATGGCGCTTATCAGCGACCCTCAGATACTGTTTCTGGATGAGCCCACGACCGGCTTGGATGTGCAGAGTGCCCGCTTGATTAAAGACATGTTGCGAAGCCTGAATGGTGGAGGAAAAACTATATTTCTCACCACCCATGACATGGATGAAGCCAACCAGCTCTGCGACCGGGTAGCTATCATTAACAAAGGGAAAATGGTCGCCATAGACGCTCCGGAGAAGCTCAGGATGGCTACCAGCGGTCGGCACTCAGTTGAGGTCAGCTTCTCTGACAGCGTAAACGTGGAGACTCTCGCTCAGCTTCCCAGTGTGAATGAAGTGCAGAAAGTCGGCGATAAGTACCGTCTCTATACCGAAAACCCCGGCGAACTGGTAGTAATGCTGGTTAACTACTCCTGCACAGTCGGACTCAAGATAGTGTCGCTCAACACACTGGCTCCATCCCTGGAGGATGCCTTTGTGATGCTGACTGGAAAAGAGGCTGAGCATGCCTGAGACAGCACTGGTGTGGCAGCAGCTGCGCCGCTCCCTGACCATAGCACGAAAGGATATCCGCATCTATTACTCTAAGGGTCCGGTAATAATCTTTGGCGTTCTTTTTCCTGTTTTTTTATTTCTTTCCTGTGGTGGCTTGGAGGGTGCTATATTAAAAAGGGAAAATGGTGCCATAGACGCTCGGAGAGGCTCAGGATGGCTACCAGCGGTCGGCACTCGGTTGAGGTCAGCTTCTCTGATAGCGTAAACCTGGAGACTCTCGCTCAGCTTCCCGGTGTGAATGAAGTACAGAAAGTCGGCGATAAGTACCGCCTTTACACTGAAAGCCCCGGGGAGCTGGTGGTGGGGCTGGTGAACCACTCGTGCATGGTCGGACTCAAGATAGTGTCGCTCAACATACTGGCTCCGTCCCTGGAAGATGCCTTTGTGTCGCTAACTGAGAAAGAGGATGAGCATGCCTGAGACGGCCTTAGTGTGGCAGCAGATGCGCCGCTCCCTGGGAATAGCGCGCAAGGATATCCGCATCTACTATTCCAAAGGGCCAGTGATAATCTTTGGCGTTCTTTTCCCGTTTTTCTATTTCTGTCTTTCACCATCGGCAGGCACATGTCAGTTGATTTCATGATACCGGGGCTTCTGAGCATGATTCTGTTTTTCACGGCAACCTCAATATCGCCTATAGTAGTACCCTGGGAGGCGCAGGCAAGGACCTTGGAGCGTCTGATGTCATGCCCGATAAGGTTTGAGACCATTATTGCTGGGAATATCTTTGCCTCTTTTGCCTTTGGAACGGCTATCTCACTAGTTCCCATCGTCATAGGGATTGCCCTAGGAGTAACTGTATCAAGCCCGGTCATATTCGCTCTCGCAGTTATTCTGGCCGCCCTCTGTTTCGCTTCGCTAGGTAGTGTCTTTTCCATCCCGCCGACCAATCTACCAGCTACGGTGAACATGATTGCCTCGGTGGTCAAGTTCCCGGTGGTCTTCATCAGCGGCATCTTTATACCGCTGGATGAACTCCCTGCCTGGGGGCAGGCGATTGCCTACATCTCGCCTCTAACCTACTTCACCGACATTGCCCGCAGTTGCATTCAGGGTCGGGGACATCTCCCACTGGCTGTTGATTTTGCCGTCCTCATCGCCTTTACTGTCCTGTTTCTTCTAGTGGCGATGAAGCTGCATCAGAGAACAATGCCCAGGAGAATATAATATGCTACAAATGGATAAAGAGCAGAAGTGTGACATAGACCAGTTCGTGAAGTTTGTCCTGGGTGGCAGAACCGTTGAAAACCGTGGTTTGGACTCCTGTCAAGGAACGCTATGCTAGGTGAGTTTAAGAAACAGCAGGCAAAGATATTTGGTCACGCTTGCTAATGGGCTTGTTACCACGCAATCTCTTGGGTTGCTACCTGAGGTCACAAAAGCCTGTCTTGTTACCCAACACTTCTGACTTTTGTGCAAATGTTCCCGGCGCTTAGAAACCTTCGCATGTGGGTTTCCAGCAAGTACAGCTTGCGCGAGATTCAACCTACAGGTTTGACTATGGTCTCTTCTTGCATAATATGCGATAATGACTTCAACACCTCTTTGCTCGTCTATTCGATTATGGAAGGAGCACATGAGTAAGTTAACCTGCTATATTCCTGTGAAACCGATTACTCCTATCGTAATTGCCATCATGTTTGTGTTGGGCATTCTTATGTCAAGCATTTGTGCCACCGCGAAAGGGGAGGGGTTTGCCATCTACTTGACCAAACAAGATATTCCTCCCGCCCAGATGGAAGCCCTAGGCCACGTCAACCTTACCGACCAGCCTATCGTATCGATACAAGACATCATCACCTATAATGCCCAAACCCACGAGATAAAACTTACTGACGAAGCTTTTGAACGTATCGCTAGTCTGGAAGTGCCAGTCAGGGGAAAGTCATTTATGGTTTGTGTTGACGGGGCACCCATATATTGGGGAGCTTTCTGGACTCCGATTTCTTCCATTTCATTTGATGGTGTTACTATCTGGAAGCCGTACAGCTCCCAAGGCCCTACAGTCATAACGCTCCAACTGGGCTATCCATCTTCCTCGTTCTATGGTGGTGAGGACCCTCGGAACAGTCCGGAGATATTGAAGTCTCTGGAGCAGGCTGGCAAGCTAATCAACAAGCTATCAATTACATCTATAGAAAAGCTACCCCGCTCATTTAAAGGATATGAGCTATATTCATGGGAAGAAGAAGGCCAATGGCACTTTACTTTGATTACAGGTACCAATCGTATTAAGACGATAGAAGAAATAACTTCTAAAGAGGACTTTATCTCTGAAACCGGGTGGGTGAAAATCCAAGTGGTGGGTGCAGATGCGATTAAAGATGTTCTCAGCCGCTTGCCTGAGGGTGAGTCAGTCTTCTGGTGTGATGAGTTGCATATAGGGCAATCAACAGAGACGGATTTGCAGTTACCACCTGAGCAGATTGCAGATGCAATCGAGGAATATGCTGAGCAGTGCGGTTTAGATTTTGTGGTTACAGTCCGAGGCTATTGAAAAATAAAGATCACGAAAAAGTATATCGTTGAGTAGCCACTAAACAAACTAGCGTTTTTTTGGGCAACGATAAACTCAGGAGAGACTGCCAAGTAAGTCAGTACGTTTAACCTCTGGCTGAGAAAATTTCCCTCGCTTTTACCGGGGGTCTTGACAAGCCATTACCTCAATTGATACACTTGTTCTATAGAACATTCGTTAAATATAAATTGTAATAGGAGGCTATGATGAGAAAGCCTGAGGTTAGAGAAAGGATTCTTGAATTCATACGGCATTCTTTCGATGACAGGGGTTATGCGCCCACTGTTAGAGACATTGTTAAGGGGTGTAATCTTAGTTCCACATCCGTGGTCCAGCATCACCTGAATACTCTAGAAAAAGAAGGCCGTATTCATCGCGACCCTCAGGTGGTTAGAAGCATCCAGTTAATGAAAAAGGATGTTGTTGAAGTGCCACTCCTGGGGGCAATTGCCGCAGGAAAGCCGATTCCCGTGCCAAATTCAGATACCTGGACTACTCCGCCCGAGGAGACGCTTAAGCTAACTGCAGATATGATAGGAAATAAGAGCAATATCTACGCCCTTAAGATAAAGGGGACTTCCATGCTTGATGCTCTTATAGATGACGGAGACATCGTGGTCATGGAAGCTGTGCCAACCGCTGAAGATGGGCAGACGGTAGCTGTCTGGCTCAAAGACGAACAAGAGGTAACTCTAAAAAAGATTTACCGAGAACCAGGGCGCATTCGACTTCAACCAGCAAATAAGCAGATGAAGCCTATCTACGTAAAGCCCCACAATATCGAGGTGCAGGGAAAGGTGGTGGCTGTACTCAGAAAGCTCAGTCGCTAATCGCTTAATCTCCAAGGAGCGGGAACAATGAGGATTGGCTGTATTTTCTTTCCCAACTTTGCTGTTCAGGTCGAAGTAAGGGATAACAATGCCCTGTCAGGCAAGCCAATTATCATCGGGGGCTTCCCATACCAGCTAAAGGCTGTTCACGACGCCTCAGCAGAGGCAATGAGGCAAGGTGTTAAAAGAGGCATGCCTTTACGCCAGGCTTACGCTTTATGTCCTCAAGCAACATTTTTGCCTCTGGCTGAGGATAAATATAATGATGCTTTCACCCGTGTTCTAAACCTCCTTGCCCAATACACCCCGGTGGTAGCAGTGGGAGCCGGAACCTGTGCAATCCTGGACGCTACCTTAGAACGGGATGAATTCGCTTTTGTAAGAGATACCCTGGAAATTATAGAGGAGAAGACCGGCCTCCATACATCCGCCGGCATTGCCTCAAATACATTTGTGGCCCGGGTAGCGAGTCAGGTAGCTAAACTCAGTGAGTGCCTTGTAGTTCCAGATGGCGAGGAAAGGAGATTCTTACAAAATTTACCTATAGATTTGCTACCAGCCTCGCCTGAATCGCTGAGAAGGTTCAAACTCTTCGGCATCTACGAAATGAAGGAGCTAGCAAAATTGCCAATCGGAGCAATCAAGCTTCAATTTGGACGAGAAGGTCAAATCTTATGGGAACTATCAAATGGCATTGACTTCTCAAAGCTTACGCCCTGGAAAATGCCAGAAGCTCTCACAGGCGAGGTTTCCTTTGAGCCGCCGGCGGAAGTTCTCACTATTATTTTAAATGGAACTGGTGACCTCTTGAACAGCTTAGCAGGGCAGTTAAAGCAGCACTGGCAATGCTGTCGCCGCTTGACTATGTGTCTTTCTTTCAGCAACGGCGATATGGTTAAACGAACGTTCCATTTCAAAGAAGCAACATGCTCCAAGGAAGTGATGCTACGTCAATTGCAGTGTTACCTGGAGAGGGCAAGATTTACGTCTCTTATTGAGAAAATGACACTAACCCTAACCGATCTTTGCTCTGAAGAGGGAAAACAGGCTTCATTTCTCGATACGCAGGTAAGACATTGGGAGAAACTGATAACGGCAATAAATCAGCTTCAACAAAGATACGGCAAGGGAATAGTTAAGCAGGTGCTATACAAAGAGAAATGTTTGCTACCGGAAGATTCCTTTTCCTTCGCTAACTTTGATGTCAAAGAGAGATGAGCAAGCTATTTCACGAGGCTATAACGCTGGAGGTCAAGGAGGACATCCAGCACAGGCCTATTGCCTTTTCATATAAGGGTGGAAAGGAAGGTGTTGAAGAACTATGCGAACAATGGCGAGTGTCCCGGGAATGGTGGAAGAAAGCGACTAATACCCCGCAAGCTCTTCAATCTTGTGGAGACCCCGGGTCCCCTGCCAAATCAGAGATTTGGCAGGGTGGAATTGATAGGGAATATTTCCGAGTCAGGACTGTGAGGGGTATTGTCTGTGAAATGTACCGGGATCTGATTACCGGTGCCTGGTATTTGCAACGCATATACGACTAAAGATGTTGACACTCGTGCCTTAGTGCATGGACTACAAGCAAAAAAATGCAGTCAATATGAATAACTACGTGGAGCTTCACTGCCATTCCAATTTTTCTATCCTTGATGGCGCATCCCATTCAGAGGATTTAGTGGCTCGCGCATCAGAAATTGGCATGCCTGCTCTAGCCCTGACTGACCATGATGGGCTATATGGAATTATCCCCTTCTATAAAGCTTGTCTTGCCGCCGGGCTCAAGCCTGTTATTGGGGCAGAGATGACGCTAAAAAATGGGAGCCACCTCACACTGCTGGCGAAAAACAACAGAGGTTACTCCAACCTGTGCCGGCTGATAACCAGAGCCCAACTAGAACACAGGAAAGGCAGTCCTGCCATTGATAAGAAAGATCTTACTCAGTACTCCGGCGATTTAATTTGCCTCTCTGGCTGTCGAAAGGGAGAAATAACCACTTTGATCGCTTCTGGACGAACAGAGAAAGCTCACGAGGTAGCTAGAGGATATATTGATATTTTTGGTCAAGAGAACTTCTACATAGAACTTCAGAACAATCTATATCCTGAAGATAAAAGGATTTGTCATGCCTTGGTAAGGCTAGCTAAAGACCTCAACTTGGGCTACGTTGCCACCAACAATGTGCACTACGCTACAACAGAAGGCTACAGACTTCACGACGTCCTTACCTGCATCAGAAATCGAACAACCCTGGATAAATGCGACACATTAAGACTGAACTCTGAGTTTCACCTTAAATCCTCCGAAAGAATGACAGAGCTTTTCCAGGAATGCCCCGAAGCGATTTCTAATACCATTACCATAGCTGAGAAATGCAGCGCCAATCTAGATTTTTCACAGTACCGCTTTCCAGATTTCCCTCTGCCTGAAGGCGAGACTGCTGCCAGCTATTTAGCTAAGCTATGCTGGCAGAAAATTCACAAAAGATATGCAAACGTAAACCAGGAGATAGAAGCCAAGGTCAATTATGAGCTCAATCTAATAGAGAAACTGGGCTTGTCAGGATATTTCCTCGTTGTCTGGGACATCATGGATTATGCTGAAAGAAACGGCATTCCCGCCCAGGGAAGGGGCTCGGCAGCCAATTCTATTGTGGCTTATATCCTGGGCATAACCAAGGTAGATCCTATCAAGAATAAGCTATTTCTGGGCAGGTTCCTGAACGAGGAAATGTCATCCGTTCCCGATATTGATATAGATGTATCCACAACCCACAGAGAAAAACTCATCCAATACGTCTATGAGAAGTACGAGCGAGAGCACGTTGCTATGGTCTGTACTTATGTTACCTTCCGGGCAAGGAATGCTATAAGAGAGGTCGGCAAGGCATTAGGAATGCCACCCGGGCTCATTGATAGGATGGCGAAATCCGTTTCAGTATATGATGCTAAGGGTATAGAACAAGACATGGCAGGTCTCAAGGAGTTCGAAAGCTACTTCAGTTCCGCTCCCTGGCAACAATTCATCTCCCTTTGCCGAGAAATTGCCGATTTTCCCAGACATTTATCCATTCACAACGGAGGTATGATTATCTCATCTCGTACTCTGAGCGAGATTGTGCCCCTGGAGAAAGCCACTATGCCGGGGAGGATAGTATGTCAATGGGATAAAGATGACATTGCCGATTCCGGACTGATAAAGGTAGACCTCCTTGGCTTAAGAATGCTATCGCTTATTCATGAGGCTTGCCAGCTGGCGGAGGAAAACCACAAGACAAAGCTCGATTTAGATAGATTGCCTTTGGATGATAGAGAGGTCTACGACATGATTTGCAGGGGCGATACCATAGGTGTATTCCAGGTGGAAAGCCGGGCTCAACTGCAAACACTGCCGCAAACAAAGCCGCACTCTATTGAAGACTTAACCATTGAGGTTGCTCTCGTAAGACCAGGGCCTCTTCAAGGGGACATGGTCCATCCCTATATTAGAAGAAGGAAACATTTGGAGAAGGTAACCTACTTGCACCCAAAGCTTAAGCCGATACTCGAGGAGACCTTAGGAATAATCCTGTTCCAGGAACAGGTGATTCAGGTTGCTACCGCCATAGCCGATTTCACACCGGGCGAGGCTGATTCCTTGAGGAGGGCAATGACCAGGAAGAAACCAGAAAAGGCGATGGACGAGATGAGGCAGAGATTTATAGAAGGGGCGAAAAGAAACGGAGTAGATAATGACAAGGCAAGTCGCATCTTCCAAGCCCTGGAAGGGTTTGCCGAGTATGGCTTTTGCAAGAGCCACGCTGCTGGTTTCGCTCTTTTATGCTACCAGTCTGCCTGGTTAAAGAGATATTATCCGGTCGAGTTTTATTGCGCTTTGCTCAATAACCAGCCTATGGGATTCTATTCGCCAGAGGTGATCGTGCGGGATGCTAAAAGACACGGCATAGAAGTTCTGCCTGCAGACATCAACAAAAGCAGCGACAGGTGCACTATCGAAGGCGGCAAGATTGGAGACTTGGTTTCAGGTACATAAAGGAAGTTGGAGAGAAAGCCATCAGCCAAATAATGGCCGAGAGGCAGAGCGCTCCTTATGTTTCTTTCGACGATTTTTATTTCAGGGCCAGACTGGCAAGAAAGCCCATGGAAAACCTCATCCTCGCTGGCGCCTTTGATTCCTTTGGCTGCCAGAAAAGACAGCTATTATGGCGACTTGGTCCTTTAGAAAAAAAGAGTCCAACAGAACTGCCTCTAGAATTTGGCGATACCAAGGTTTCCCTGCCTGACTTTACCGAACTTGAGGAGATGAAAGCCGATTACGAAGTACAGGGATTATCTACAAAATATCACCCGATGCATGCTCTGAGAAAGGGCATATCCAGGGATGGTTTACTCAAAAGCTCCCAGGTTGCCCGGCTTCCCTCAAATGCTCGAGTACGCATAGCTGGCTATGTTATTACCAGGCAAAGGCCGCCCACTGCCAAAGGTTTTGCCTTTATGACGCTAGAGGACGAGGAAGGTATGCTAAATGTAATAATCAAACCAAACATATACAACAGGTACCGACAAATCTTCAAGCTCGAGCCATTGATCCTGGTTCAAGGAACACTCCAGAGGCAACATGATATCCTGAATATTATCGCTGACACGCTAATCCGACCTAGCGATGAATGGGAAAAACAATTATCTTCGACATAAATCGCACGCGACCTACCTTGCTCAGTGCCGGCAGGCTTTCTGTTGCTTCAAGCTCGCACCCTTAGTAAAATGAAAATCTCAAGGAGTGAAATGGCAAAAATCCGAGTAGGCACCTGTTCATGGACTGATCCGACACTGGTCAGTTCCGGGCGCTTCTATCCCGACTCTGCCCGCTCGGCCGAAGCCCGCCTTCAGTACTATGCCAGCCAGTTCAATATCGTCGAAGTGGATAGCAGTTACTATGCATTGCCCAATGAGAGAAATAGTTATCTGTGGGCGGAGCGGACGCCCGATGACTTCGTGTTCGATTTCAAGGCTTTTCGAATATTCACTCAGCATCCGACCCCTGCCAATTCCCTACCCAAGAATATAAGGAACGAACTGACTTCGGAATTGCAGGAAAAAGCCAACATATACTATCGTGACCTTGCGTCTGAATTAGTTGATGAATTATGGCAAAGATTCGAGAGTGCGCTCCTACCTCTGGATACAGTCGGCAAGCTGGGTGTTGTGCTCTTCCAGTTTCCACCCTGGTTTTATCCTGGCTCGCAACAACTCGACTACATTGAAATGTGCAAGGCAAAACTGCAGCAGTACCGACTGGCAATGGAGTTCAGAAACAACGTGTGGTTGAGTGAAAAGAATCGCGCTACGACCCTCGATTTTCTCAGGCGCAACGACTTGCCATTTGTGTGCGTCGACGAGCCACAGGGCTTCAAGTCGAGTGTGCCTCCTGTCGCCGAGGTGACGTCTGACATTGGGCTGGTCCGTTTCCACGGCAGGAACAGTGAAACGTGGGAAAAGAAAGGTATCGGCCCGGCTGAACGTTTCAATTATCTTTACACCGAAGAGGAGCTCCGACCCTGGGCCAGCAAGATGGCGGAGATCTCCCAACAAACTAGGGAGATGCACATCTTGTTCAACAACTGCTATCAGGACAAAGCTGTTGTAAATGCCAGGCAAATGTGCTTCATGCTCGGTTCTCCCGGTCGCCCGCAAATGGCCGAAGAATAGCACGCACATAGCAGACTAGCATCTCGCTCTCACAATTGCACAGCGGCCTGCATTGTTACGCTCAGGCAGAATAAGCTTGCCTCGTTACCTTTGTGATGACAATTTAGGAGTATCAATAGCATTTCTTCGGTATCCAAGACATACTATAGAGTTACTGAGTCACAAAACGCCAAAGCGTTTAGCCGACCGGCAGCCGGTCTTGTTATTAATATGATGAGGGCTACTTGGTGAGGCCCTTATTCCAAGATTGGCGGGCCTACGTACCTATGCGAAATACCTTGATCCCGCACCTCGGGCATACACCTTGAGTCGCAGGACGCTTGTTCTTCATTCTGATAGCCCTTGGATTCTTGATCTCAACCTTTCTTCTGCATTTCACGCAATATGCCTGCACTTGAACCTCCTTGCACTCGATACTTGTTTCTGAGAATAACATCCAGATGATGATTAGTCAATAGCTTTTCTAAACAAAACGTCGGAAAGCGACCCAGTAGTTCTGACTTTTCGTCAATGACTTAACAAAGAACCTCTATGTTGCCCAACGCTCAACAAAACCTGATCTTCAGATGGCCTAGTAATCACAGACCCAAACCGGTATCCGGTGAAGTCATTTACCGAGCCATCAGTGCATCTGTCTGACGCTAGGTTCAGCTTGCAGGGATCCGTCCAGGTCATCGGCTACCGTTCCCTTGCATACTCTGCGACGTCGTGCACCCCTCAAGAGTGGGCTGCTATACGAAGGACAGTACCATCGTTCGCATTCCACCCCTGCCCATTCCATACTGCCTTCCTCAACGCCGTACGCGGCTACTTTTGCCCACCATATGGGAATCGTTCCTCTCATTGCCCCGAATCCAGCGGCAAGGATCGCAATAGTTGCTGCAATCGTAGTCTATTCCCATTTGTTGTATAATCAAAGCATGTTAGTGGCGAACATGCAGATGGAAATACTAGTTGGCATGATTAAATCATGAAAATACTCATTGCAACTGATACGTACTATCCAGATGTCAACGGGGCGGCTTATTTCACATATCGGCTCGCCACCACCCTCGCAAAAAGAGGCCACAATGTCTTTGTCATGTGCCCGTCCCGATCGTTCAAAGACACGGTGTCAAATGATAAGGGAGTTACGCTATACGGAATTCGCTCCATCCCCATTCAGATATATCGAGACTTCAGAATTTCACCGCTCTCTATTTTTGGGATCATTAGGAGAGCAGTTAAGGGAATTTCCCCAGATATCGTTCATATCCAAAACCATTTCCTGATCGGCAAAGAAGCAGTAAGCGCAGCAAAGAGACTTGGCATCCCGGTTATGGGCACAAATCACTTCCTGCCAGAGAATCTGGTACATTATCTTCATCTGCCAAGAATTGCCGAGAAGTGGCTGCAGAAGTTTGCGTGGAGACAATGCGTAAGAGTTTTTGAACAACTTGATTTTGTGACCACGCCGACAAAAACCGCGGTAGCATTGCTAAAAAACGCCGGCTTTAACAAAGATGTCATGCCGATCTCGTGCGGCATTGACTTGGAGAGATTCAAACCGACCAATGATGGATTCTATTTGAAACAAAGCTTCGCCGTACCGGTCAATAGACCGGTGCTGTTATATGTGGGTAGATTAGACAAGGAAAAAAGAATTGACGTGATTTTGCGCGCGTTGCCCGATATTTTGCGCGTCACTAGTGTCCATTTAGTATTAGCCGGTACCGGCAAAGAGAAGCAGAAACTCGAGGAATTGACAGAGAAACTGGGTATACAAAAGGCAGTAACATTTACCGGGTTTGTTCCCGATAAAGACCTGCAGAATATCTATCGGATTGCTGACCTATTTGTGACGGCAGGTATAGCAGAGTTGCAAAGTATTGTAACGATGGAAGCGATGGCGTCTGGTTTGCCTGTTGTTGCCGTGAATGCGATGGCCTTGCCCGAACTGGTACACGATGGAGAGAATGGTTACCTTTTTTCGGATGGGAACAGTCAAATGCTTGCTGAGAAAGTTATCGCAATTCTTTCTAATCAAACAATGCGGGCGCAAATGTCAAGAAAAAGTCTGGAGATTATCAAAGATCACGATATCAACAAAGTGATAGAAAAATATGAATCGATCTACGATGAAATCGTTAATCGTTGAACATGCTGTACTATGGTCGGATAAACTCTTGAACTCTCGGGCACCATACCGATTAGGCTTACTATAAATCAAGCCTTATGTCCGCAGAACCACAGCAAGCAATTCTTCGGCAAGTGCTGCCACTACGATTACGATGTATGCTGTGGCTGATGAGTAAGCCACTCGTTAGAGGTGCGCAAGGCAAGGTGTGGCAGCGGCACTGGACCGGTGAAAGCTTGTAAGGAAAGTCAACATGGCCAGTGATGAGCTAGCGATGATCACTTTTTGATGTTCCTGGCTTCAAACAGATAGTGAAGAAGAGTGAGCGACTATGGCTGGCAAGCACAATGACAAGTTAGCTCTCAAGTCTTGGCCGTTGCTTCGGGCTCCATCTAAAGTCACATGTTGTTCATGTTTCTCAGGGACTGTTGCCAGAGTTCGGTGCCGGTGGTAACTTCGGTGTCGCATGGATGAGTATAAGCCAAAGATAAACCTGCGTAAGATGGTTTTGGTGGCGGTTCTCGCTATTGTTCTCATGGCAGTAGCTGGATGGCTCCTAGCGCGTGAGAATTTTTATCAGACGTTTGAAGCTATCAGGAGTGCCAACTACTTACTTATCGCATCAGCCATAGCCGCATATTTTATTAGTGTGGCAATTTGGGCTGGCCGCTGGCAAACGGCACTTTCTTTCATAAACTGCAGAATAAACTTTCTAACTCGTTATCTGATACTTTGCGCAACCATTTTCCTGAATAATATTACTCCTGGAGCACGTGTTGGTGGCGACCCATTCGGGAGAATTTATATGCTGCATAAGCTGGAGAATACGAGTTATTCGTCGGGCATGGCTTCCTTGATTGGTGAGTTCGCTCTTACTCCCCTGGTTGTTGTCTCGTTCTTAATGGCGGGCTTGTTTCTGCAATTTGGGAAAGGGTCACTCCAGTTAGGCTTGCTCCTCATAGCAGCATGGGTTTTGGCCTCTCTCGGAACAGTCTTTATTCCCCGCCTCTTTTTCAAGAAAAGGATCGCGCTCAAGGGTATAAGCAAAATCATAAACCGTGTTCTCGGTTGGTTTGGAAAGCGCGAGGACGTTCAAGCGACAGTGGAAGGAATTGAGGCCTTGTATTCAAGTACCTATACTATAATGGACAAATGGCAAAAGGTATTGTTGATAGGGGGTTGGACATTAATAACTGGGGCGCTTGACATTTTTCGATTTTACGCGATATTTCTAGCTTTGGGCTATCATCCCACATTTTCCACGCTTCTAGCTGCCTCCTCACTTCCAATTATAGTTGGTGTTATTCCATTGCTACCCGGCGGCTTGGTTCTTGTTGAAGGGTCATTGATTTCAATCTTGGTTCTTTTCGGTGTTCCTCCAAATGTGGCAATGGCAACAACAGTGATTGACCGAGCAATCACGTTTGCTCTGAGCACCATAGTAGGCGCTGGAGTCTTCTCCTATCTGGGAGTCAAGATGGCAGCGAAGTCTGGAGTTAAAAACCAAACGAAGTCCCAAGCCTGATTCAAACACTATCCGGCACTATTATGTTGGCTGGACAATCTTCAGCGCACTTGATTCAACGACGACGTAATCTAGTTCTCTAGTAGCTATACGAACCTCCCTGTGAGCAGTTTGACAAATGAATTCCATTAACGCGGGCTGAAGGTGTCAAAGACGGGAGATCTTTCCTTTTTGCTTTTCTCGCTTATGCTCCCCGCTAGGGGGGGTGATAACCGTCCCGCTTTTTTGACGTATCACAATCTGCCCCTTTGTCACTTCGTTACACAGATTGACGAGACGTGTAGTCAGATTGGTCTAATCGGGACCTGTCTCACGCGTTAGTATGGTTCGCATGGACGTCCCCATATGTTTGAATAGACGAACTCTTGCAAGCCCTTTCTGGTGCGCTGTCCCAATCTCTCTTTGGCTGCCTCGGCATATGATCCCTCGGCCGGGTATGCTAGAGGAGTAGCGATCACAAACCTTACTTCGTGTGGGATGCCTAACGCATTTTTTAACTTGTCTTCGTTTAGAGCCACCATTGGATGAGTGACCAATCCAAGGTCAGTGGCTGCCAGGAGCATGTTTTCCACCGCCAGGCCGACATCAAACAAACAATATTCCCTTCCGCCAATAACTACGTCATCGCCAGGGTTGGCACAAGCGATGATGATAACTGGTGCCTGCTTCACTACCTGATTCGTCTCAAAGAACACACTGCTGACCAGAGCCTTGACAGCTTCCCTGCCCTGAACCACGACAAAGCGCCACGGCTGGCTATTACGTGCTGAAGGGGCTAGCCGGGCAGCGTCCAAGACTTCGGCAATTTTCTCAGGCTCAATCTCGCGTGATGAAAGGCGAGTCTTCAAACTTGCCCTCTTGTTGATTGTTTCGAGTGTTTCCATATTACCTCCTTAGCAGCGTCACTACTGCAATTTCGCCGCTATTGTATGAGACTTACCATCATGACTTCAATTTATCAGTATGGTGCAACAAGAATTCTTGTCTGCAGGAACTGTCTCGACCCCGCGGTCAGTGGTTAGCCCGGAGATACCTCATTGGGGCTTTTGTTATGTCCCAGTCTTTGGCTCTGACGTTACCGGCAAGCCTCCCGCGTCGACGTCATTGAACAATTCTGACTTCTGGTTAACCTTGCGCAGCCGTACAAAAGTCAAGTAAACGTGGTCGCTTACGGTACCATTTTCTGCGTAGCGATGTTATGATGTTGTAACGAAGGTTGCTGGAGACAAATCAAATGTGGAAGCGCAGTCTCTACTTTCTGGTTTTTCTGTGTGTCGTTTTAGCTGCATCTAGCTGCAGTGCGTTAGATGATGTCCAGGTGCGTCTGAACGAAGAGTTCTGCTTATCTATTGGACAGCGTGCGTCCGTCACAGGAGAGGATCTAGCGGTCAGCTTCGAAGAGGTGACAGAAGACAGCCGCTGTCCAAGTGATGTGACCTGTGTCTGGGCGGGCAGGGTCAGTTGTGTCGTTGAGCTTACGCATACAGGTTCCTCCTACCGGATGACATTGACCGAGCCTGGCTTGACGAGTGAATACACTAGAGAAGAATACGAAGAGTATGAGCTCGCCTTTCACGTGACCCCTTATCCTGAGGCTGGCAAGAAAATAGCTAACGATACCTACCGTCTGCATTTGATCATCAGCAAACTACCCGAACCAACGCAGATAGTTGGCTCTATCACAGCGGAACCATTTGCTTTTGAAGGAAAGAATATCACAGTCATTGGCTACTACCGTGGCTGGGATTTACTGCAAGAAGCTGATATGGGACCTCCTGTCACCCGCAGCGACTGGGTGATTAAGGACTCGACCGGTGCAATATATATCAGTGCTAGTTCGGAGGCAAAAATTCCGGATGGACTAAGCCCTGATTCGTTGCAGGATACGGGCATCATCCTAAAGGTCATGGGCATTGTTCGGGTTACCGAACATGGACAGGCCTATATGGAGGCGAAAAACATCGAGCGCGTCTCCTAGACCAAAGTCGGCCATTCTACTTGATAGGCAGTCGCCGTATTGCTCTCAGATGTCAGGCAACAAAACTCGGTTTTGTGCGACTTGGCTCCATCGAAACAAAATCGCTATGGTGGCTCCTCACCGCCCTAGTGTGTCTTGGACACCGGAACTGTTGATAATCCCTTCATTGGTGATACAATAGCATTCTGAGGCTCATGCTCACGAGAACAATTAGCAGCTTTTTGATTATGGTAGCCTTGATTGCCTGGATGGTAGGCTGTGTTCCGGTCCTGTCCAGTATGATCTCACCATCTCCATCACTGGAGGTGGTGAAATAACACCCCCGGCGAGGGGACTTCTAGCTATGACGCAGGGAACAACAGTTCCCCTTGTGGTGTTCCCACATACTGGCTACCGCTTTGTCAACTGGACTGGCGATGTGGACACCATTGCCAACGTGAATGCTGCCTCAACCACCATCACCATGCAGGGCAACTACGAAATCACTGCTAGCTTTGAACAGACTCTGTCTATTACGTTCGCTATAGCCGGGCCAATGGCTGAATTCCAGGGTGAACATCAGTGGTGGGGCGCTGAAATAGCGCGTGACGAAATCAGTGCCATCTTCTGATTTTGGCGAAATCAGTAAGGTTCGATACAATGACTGCTTAGCTTTAGAGTGAATCATGCAGGTAACTCAGATAATCAGACAAAAGGTGTTGATTCGGAATCTTATATTGGCGACCAGCATATTTTTTGTCAGTCTTGTATTAGGTACGCTTATTGGTCAGAATACCGTTGAAGGGCTTATGAGACAGTTGGGCGCTGTACTGGAGCCCCTGGCATCGACGGGTAAGCTGTCTATCCTATTGGTCTTAATAATATTCATCAACAACGCAATCAAGGCTCTCGGGCTAGTTTTCTTAGGTATCCTACTGGGAGTACCACCTCTACTTTTCATAGGCCTAAACGGCTTTATCCTTGGAGGCTTGGGCTCCGCGCTTGAATCAGTCAAGGGATGGAGATATGTTATGGCTAGCTTTGTACCGCATGGTGTGATCGAGATTCCAGTGATCTTGTTAGCCACTGCTTTGGGCCTCACGGTAGGCATGGAATCACTTAAGTGGCTAGTACGAAGAGAGAGCCGAGTGAAATTACAGTTGTCAGATTGCCTTAAAGTTTACCTGAGGTGGATTCTTCCTGGGCTTGCCGTTGCAGCCATCATAGAGGTCTTTGTTACCCCCTTGCTAATCGGGCTGGTTAATGCTGGTTAGCTTGGCTTCTGTAAATATCCCCACACACAAATGTGAACAGGCTTGAGGACATTTTCCCAGTCTGTTGTGGGTTCTCAATGGAGATTCAGGCACTCAAAGAATACTGAGATGGCTTCCTTTGACGCTCGAGAGGCTTGGCCGCTGCACGATTTGGCGTTTTGCGACTGTTCAACTCTATAGTATGTCTTAAACACCGCACAAATGAGCATTGACAATTCCCCACTTATTGATACAATGATACTGAAAGCTGATGTGGCGTTGGTAGTCAGGTGTGTACATCATATTGGTGCGGTCGCTTCAACTATACTAAGCCGAGCACATATAGACACGTCAACTGGGCTGCTTTTGAGTGGCACAGAGAAACCGATCCTGTGCGTGAATACCTGAGGTCATGGCCAGACATGGCCCAGGCAAGCGTCTCTCTTTGAAGAGGGAAGGATAAGAGTATGTCTCGGGTTCATCGAACAATCAAGATAGACATATGGCAAAGACTGCAGTGTTGCCCCGGGCCCGCAGGGTACAGAACCTCAAAGAAGCGAGCTAACGGCGGGTAGAGAACATCAAAAAAAGGAGAGTGCAGAAATGAAAGAGAAAAAGGTATTGTGTGGCCTGATTTGCTTCACCATCATCTTGAGCATGGCAATACCGCTTTGGTCAACGGTTGTCAGGGCGTCACCAGCAATCGGGGTACTGAGTCAGCACGATTCTGATCTATACACTCTGGGAGAGAATTCGGGTGGCGTGTCTCTAGTGGGAGGCTGGAACCTCATCTCGCTACCCGTCGTGCCCTTTGACACGTCCATCGAGAGCGTGCTGGCTTCGCTCGCCTTCCCATATGACCTGATCAGCGTCTGGTACTACGACCGCTGTGAGGACGAATGGCTTGTCTATGGCAACGGAAATACGACCTTCAAGACCCTCACGACCATGGAGGCGGGCAAGGCCTACTGGGTTCGCATGAGGTATCCTGAGGAGCAGCACTCGGATCCCTCTGTCAGCGGTAGCTACCCCCACGCTTTGTGGGTATTTGGTACCAAAGCCCCGATGCCTCCAGACTTGCCATCATCCTACGACGTATGCGAGGGCTGGAACATGGTTGGCTTCAGGTCCGTGGAGGCCATGGCCCCGGAGGACTATCTGGGGAACTTCGGTCCGTCAGAGTACGGCGCGATATACGGCTGGGACCCGTATCTCCAAGACTGGGTCACAAATCCGGACAAGCTGGTGCCGGGGCATGGTTACTGGATACCGTTCTCAGTGGCAGGAACAATCTATCCGTAGATCCTGAAGTTCTGTAACCGCAAGGTAGCAGACGGCCCACAAGCGATCAACAACAAGAAGCGCCTGTATCTAGTTCCTGCTGTATCGCTCATCGGGTTCCGAATGTTCGCGGCCGGCCTGCTCTTCCAGGGACTTTGGGCGGCGATAGTACGGCCTGTCGCCGCCTGAATAGGAGCAGGAAATGCGACTTCAGGAGCAGAAAAACCGAGTCCGCCACCACTGTGGCCTAGCAGGTCATTGACAATTCGTTGGACAATCATATAGTCGTGTTAGGTGGCACAAGAGCAAAGGGCTGGTGGTCAAGTGTCCGCATCAGTAGGTCGCGGTAGTTTCTACGACAATCGTGTTAGCATGTATAGACATGAAGACGGGCTCTTTTTCTGCTATAGTAACATCAGGCAGTTGTCGTTTTGTGAAATGCGGAGGTGAAGTATGAAGACAGTGCGTCGTTCGACGAGAGGCCATTGCGTGCCCAGAGTCAGCATCTTTTTGATTGTGGTAGCCTTGATTGCAGGGATGATAGGCTGTGTTTCTTCTGCTACTGAGTATGACCTCACTATCTCCAGCACGGAAGGCGGCAACGTGACCACCCCTGGCGAGGGGGCCTTTACCTATGAGGACGGAACCGACGTTGACTTGGTGGCCGACGCTAACGAGGGCTATCGCTTTGTTAGCTGGACTGGCGATGTGGGTGACATTGCCAATGTCGAGGATGCCACAACTGTCATCACCATGAACGATGATTGTTCCATCACGGCCAACTTTGTAACGGTATATGACCTCACTATCTCCAGCACGGAAGGCGGGTCAGTAACCATACCCGGAGAAGGGAATTTCGCCTATGACAAAGGAACAGTGGTCAACCTGGTAGCAACTCCCGAGGCTGGCTACCAGTTTCTCAATTGGACCGGCAATGTAAGTACGATTGCCAACGTCGGCGATGCCACAACTACCATCACCGTGAACAAAGACTGCTCCATCGCGGCTAACTTTGGGCAAGGAGGAGCAGTAACTTTCGCCGATCCCAACCTTGAGGCAGCCATAAGGGAAGCCATCCACATTCCCGAGCGTCCCATCTATCCTTCAGACCTGAAAGGGCTCACCTCCCTTTCTGCTTCAGGAAGGAATATCTCCACCCTTACCGGGCTGGAGCACTGCATCAACCTGACATACCTCGACCTTTCGCATAACCAAATAAGCAATATCTCGCCTGTGGGTAATCTCACCAACATGGCGAACCTCCAGCTCGACTTGAACCAGATAAGCAACATCAGCCTTTGGTGCAGAATGAGGGATTCGGCGAAGGGGATGCCATCTACCTGCGGGGGAATCCACTGAGCTGGAGCTCAATCAATGTATACATCCCTGAACTCAGGGGAAGAGGTGTGACTGTCGTCTATACCGAGCAGGGAATCACGGGAGATGTAACCGTTGTCCCCAACTGTGAGGGGATAACGGCGGAATATACGATCACGTTTGATATCCACGCCAGTCTGACCTCTGGAGTCCACAGCATCACCATCTGGTTTCCTCAAGGCACCACCATCCCGCAAACCGGTTGGCAAACGGGCGACATTACCGTCAATGGTCACGACGTTTCCGGAGTTGACGTTACCGTTGTCGGCACGAAAGTGGCCTTCCTTGTGCCGCAGAATATAGCGCCTGGCACAGTCACAGTGGTCTTCAAGGAAGACGCTGGCATCGTGAATCCGCCCGCTGGCTCGTACTACCTGTATGTCAACACCAGTCGTGCGCCTGATTCGACACCGATGAGGCTAGGTCCCTACTGAATCACCGCGGGCAAATAAAGCAGCTAGTCCGGCACGAGTCACTGACCCACCAAACATTTCAAAGAAATGTCGGGTAACAAGACAGGCTTTTGTTACTTACCTCACAGTGTCAATGCCAAAAGAACACTTTGGGAATAGATCTTGAATTTGGCTACCTGCGGAGATGGTAGGAATTCCCATTGCCCCCTACGACCACAGTCTGCAGCAGCTACTTCTAGATGAAGCATCGCAATACCGCAATCCAAACGCTTAGAGACATTGAACTCTGGCCCTCCAGTTCTTACGAAAACTGTGATACCATCATCTTGTACATCAAAACCCCATGGTTGACGATTCGCAGCAGAAGGAGCAAGCCTGGCAGCTTCAAGACATATGTTTACCCAGTCAGGCCACTTCTCCCTTGGCAAGCCTCTAACCAACTTGGCAAGTGGCAGACGATTATGTGACCGACCAAAGCGGGTCATCGACTTCTCCTCCCATGACTCAAACTCCCGCGCATAGCCCACCGGAGTTATGGCCAGCACACGTTCTTTGTTACTCACTTCCATGAGAGAGGCCACGATATCCGGTCTGAAAAAGCCGCCAACCCAACAGGTATCTAACCCCAAAGCCGTCGCCTCTAAGATGACTGCCTCACCTGTGTAGCCGACCTCCTCCTGGACAAATGGACCATCCATGTCCCCAACAAAAGCAATGAACGCCGGGGCGTTTTTGATCTTACCGTAGCTTCCAATAATGCCTTTGAAAACGCTCTCTGCCGATTCAGTTACAAGACGTGACCGAGCGTGGGGAAATGGAGCGAACTGGTTGCAGACCTTGTCCAGAGCTGCCAGGGTCTCTGGCGCTATGGGTAGATTTGGATCGAAATGTCTGCGTGACCTCCGTTTTTCGATTGCCAGGTGCCATCTTGAGAAAGGGATGTCCATATATCTCTAGCAGTCATAGGTTAACCCATCGCCATGCAAATTTCAAATGGACACAACGTTACCCGAAGTCTCGTCTAAGAAGACGAATGAATAGCCTAGTAACCATTTGCTAGCCTGAGAGGTCCTGAACAGAGTTCTGTTGACATTGCTTCATTTGTGGGGCAACAATCTGAGTTTCTGTTGGATATGTTGAGTTGAACATTTCCGAGTCTTACGTAGTGGCAACTCGGCATATATCGCAGAGGCTAAAAAGTGTCCCTGGTGTCGCTTTTCTCTTATACTAAAGTCCCTGTTCTTTGACTTTGTGTCCGCACTATAGTATTTTATGGCATTTATGGATTCGTGAGTCATGATGTTTTCATAAGCCATTCTGTCAAAGACCAGGAGATTAGTGATTGCATTCATATGTACCTGGAGAGTAAAGGCATCACGCGCTTGCTTCGAGGCCACTGACTACCTTGACTCAAAATAGGAAATCCTGCCCTGGATAGCCAGGTCCTACGGGACGCTTGATGACGAAAGGAGCAAATGTATGGCAAACCGGATACTGAGGATAGACCTGTCGAACAGGTCTTACCGAGTCGAAGAGATCCCAGATAAGATAATTAACCAGTATATAGGGGGCAGAGGTCTGGGAGCCTATCTTTTATACAACTCAGTACCCCCGCGGATTGACCCTTTAGGTGAGAAGAATCACCTCATATTTACTGCTGGCCCATCCAACGGTACAAATTTGTCTTATTCTTCCAAGACAGCTATTAATACCAAGTCGCCACTGACTGGCATCTATTTATATGCAATGTCCAGCGGAACGATTGGACATCAAATTAGAAAGGCTGGTTTATGGGCTATTGATGTTGCGGGCATTGCTGATTCTCCGACCTATCTTGAGATAAATAACCAGAAGGTTGAGTTCAAGGACGCCACCCCTTTGTGGGGTATGGAATCCGGTGAAGCGCAGCGAGTAATGCTGGGTGGCTTATCGGCAAGGAAGGCAGCCACAATGGCAATTGGTCCGGCCGGAGAAAGGTTGCTTAGATACGCGTCTATCATGGTTGATGGTCCTGTCTATCGTGCTTTTGGTCGAGGAGGTTCGGGCTGTGTTATGGGGTCTAAAAAGCTTAAGGGCGTAGTGATCTATGGAGATGAAAGGATAGAAGTCGGTGACAGGGATGGATTTGAAAAGGTAAGAAAGGATATCTTGGGTAGAACAAAGGAGAACAAAGAATGGGCAACTTTGTGGCGCCGCTACGGTACACGCGGGAGCTTTGATCTAGTCGATAAGCTGGGGCTGCTGCCCACACGAAACTGGCAGGGAGGAACATTTGAAGCTGCCGAGAGGCTAAGCTTCCCCTCTCATGAGAAAGAGTGGAGCTGGCAGAACAGGGCATGCGGTCCCTTTTGTCCTACACCTTGTTCTCTATATATGGAGGTCGAAAAGGGGCCCTATCAGGGCACGCACTGTGATGGCCCTGAGTACGAGACAATTTATGCCTTTGGCCCGAATTGTGGGGTTGACAAATTGGATGCTATTGTTGCTGCGAACCAGATATGTGATGAAAATGGTATTGACACTATATCTGCCGGATCTAGTATTGGCTTTGCCATGGAATGCTTTGAAAAGGGGCTTATAGGGACAAAAGACACCGATGGCATTGAGCTTCGGTTTGGCGACGATAAGGCAATGATTGCGATGCTGAAGAAAATAGTCAGTCAAGAGGGGTTCGGGTTGCTATTATCAGAAGGGGTGAGAAGAGCATCGCAGGAAATTAAGGGGTCTGAGTCATTTGCCATGCAGGTTAAAGGTCTGGAGCTTGGTGGCTATGAGTGCAGGGGTGCCAACGGCCAGGCCTTACAATTTGCGATTAACAATCGGGGAGGGTGCCATCATGGTTACGGGTGGGTGGCTAGAGTGGAAGCCCTTGATGGGACCAGACTGCAAGTAAAAGGCAAAGGGGAGCAGGTAAAGAATATGGCTATTGGCCAGATGCTCACAGATTCCATTCCCTGCTGTTCATTTGGGCGGCAGGTGTTTGGCTCCGTAGATAGGAATGTCTCATCCTTATTTGGAGAAGCTTGGTCATTCGATGATGCTGAAACAAGCGGGTATGAGAATTATGTGTCAGGAACGGCTATTCAATATGCGTGAAGGCATTACACGAGAAGATGACACGCTGCCAGGAAGATTATTAAATGAACCCAAGCCTGATGGCCCAACCAAAGGAGAAGTAGTTCACCTGGAGGAGCTGAAGGATGATTACTACCGAGCTTTGGGTTGGGACTTATCAACCGGTAATCCTGATAATTCACTTCTGGACAAACTCGGTATTAACCAGTAGCATCTGTAGATATGTATAAGTGCGCATGACTTGATTGAGGAATACTGCATTGTCCGATCAACTCAACAGGTGTTATTTAATTATCTATCTTATAGAGTTTATCAACTATCTGATCTAAATCCGCAGAAGGTGCTCAGCATTACGATGGGCGATTTGCTCTTTGTCGGCAGGGCTCACCGGGAGTTGGTCCAAGAAATTGCGCGCTGACTCCATCGACGCATAAGGGTAATCCACGGAGAAGAGGATCCGGCCGACTCCGACCTGAAGTAGTAGGTCAAGAAAAGCTGGGAGATAATTAAAACCACTGAAGGTATAAGAGAAGTTCTCGCGGAAATAGGCTCCAGCAGATCGTTCCAGATGCGTCTGTTCCCTGGATAATTGTTGATCAATTCTCGAGAGCATGAACGGAATAGCTTCACCGAGATGTCCAATCACAATCTGTAGATCTGGATAACGGTCAAATGCTCCGCTGGCGACAAGACGCAGGGAGTGTATTGCAGTTTCAATATGCCAGCCCCAGGCCATGGTCGATAACAATGCTGCCACGTTTGGCGCATAATTTCCAGTATAAGAGGCCTCGATGACCTTTTGGGGAGGCGGTGTCGGATGAATGTAGAGCGGGACTTTGAGCGCGGCGGCACTTTCTAGGATTGGCCTGAAGAATTCATCATCCAGGTAGCGCCCCCGGGTGTGACCCATGATGGCTGCCCCTTTGAAACCATATTTACTTACTGTACGTTCTAACTCCTGGGCCGCTTGGTCTGGAACTGGAGTCGGCAAAGCTGCAAATCCCACGAACCGGTCTGGATAATACTTCACACGATCTGCCAGATAATCATTTTGTTCATGGGCGATCGCCACTGCTTCAGCCGCCTCCATCTGCTGGACACCTGGAGAAGTCAGCGACAAAACCTGCATATCAATACCTGCGGCATCCATCTCTTCGATCCTTAAATCACCAAGATCACAAAGTCTATCAATGAGCGTTGGTCCCGGACCTCGGTCTGATACCTTTTTCGCCTGGTCCCTCAGACGGTGTTTTGAGGCTTCCATGAAAGCTGGAGTTGCATAATGCTCTTCAAGAGTGATTGTACGCATCTTCTTCGGGTTCTTATTTTCCATTTTTGATGTATATCTCCTAATCTATTTATTAGTCGCGTTCGGCGCCAAATATTTGATGCTTATACAATAGCGTAAGAACGCTCTGTTCTAAAACATTCTGAACTTATCCTCTGATAATTTCGGTCGGACCTAATCAACATCTTGTATAGGCAGGAATCATAATCAATCTATTAAGTCATAAGATAGGTTTACCCCTGCCAGCAAGAAGGGTGTCCTCAAGTAAAAGCGTAACGTTAAATCGTATTTGAGAGGGAGACCGAGCCTCCCTCGTCTCGACCAGGATAATTGAAGCCAAAATCATTTGGATTTCAGCTTTATTATATCTGGGAATTTGGTTGAGTTCTTGTTACCGAACCTCCATATAGCTGCCCATTTATGGCAATCAAATTAGCAATATTTCAGAAATGATACTATATTAAGCTAATTCACCCAATAATCTGGTTTATTACGTCCTTTGAGTTTTCACTGGCAAAGTTCGAAGGACAGACTTTAATTCAGGATTGGATGCCTCCATATCTAGCCTTGCCTGTATGACTTCATGCATGTGGTCCATCGTCCATTTGCCCAAGGTATAGATCACTTTTCCCAGTGATCTACCCAACGGTGTCAATGAATATTCAACTTTAACTGGTACAGTGGGATAAACAGTACGAGTGACTAAACCGTTATATTCCAGTTGGCGAAGCGTTTGCGTTAACATCTTCTGTGATATGCCGCCGATTTTCTTTTTGAGGTGGTTATGACGATAAGTACCATTCATTAATTCTGCAATTACCAGGGCTATCCATTTATCAGCAATAATCTCTAGCGTCTTACGTGCCGGACAATGCGAGTCCATTAGATTCGGTTTCGGCAGGTCTTCTAATTCCTTCTCCAGAAAAGTAGTCTTTAGCTTTCGCATAGATACCTCCACGTTATATAGGAACTACTTAGTGCCTTATTGACAAAACCGTTAAAGGAACGATAGTATACCTAGTATACAATAGTTATTTGCATAATGCAAAGGACATTAGTATAAAATAGTATTTTAGAGGGCGTATATATGAAAGCAGTTAGCACCTTTGTCATTACTGTAGCCTTGGTTGTAGGGCTGGTAGGCTGCGGTCCTGCTCCTAGCCCTACTCCCACACAGTACAACCTGACTACCTCTAGCACGGACGGCGGCGAGGTAACGAGCCCCGGAGAGGCGACCTTCACCTATGACGAGGGAACAGTGGTCAACCTGGTGGCCGAGGCTGAGGAGGGCTACCGCTTTGTCGAGTGGACTGGCGATGTGGACACCATTGGCAATGTTAGCGCCGCCATAACCACCATCACTATGAACGGTGACCACTCCGTAGCGGCCAACTTTGCCAGCTCAGTACTAATTCGTGTTGGGTCTGATTTCACTGATTATGGCAAAGACATAGCCATGGATGCTGAGGGAAATATGTATGTCGCTGGCTACTTTCAGGGAACTGTGGATTTTGATCCAGGGCAGGATATTGTCAATAAAACTGCATTTGGCGACCCGCTGGGCGCTGACGGAGCAGGTCAGGTTGATATCTTTTTAGCCAAGTATGATAAATATGGGCTTCTTATAGGGGTCAATACCTTTGGTGGAAATGGTCCTGACATGCCCCATTCAATGACGTTAGATAAGGATGGCAATATCTATATTGTTGGCTACATCGGAGGCAGTTTTGATATCGACACATCATCGGGCGCTAGAATTGTATCCTCAGGTGTGGGGCGTGATATTCTTCTGGCCAAGTTTGGCAATGATGGTCGCTTCCTCTGGGCACATAGCTTTGGTGACCCGGAATCAGAACCTGCCGATGAGGCGGGGTTTGAAGAGGGAATAGACATAGATACGGACAGCGTTGGAAATGTCTATATTGTTGGTGTTTATAACGGCAAGATAGATATGGATCCATCAGATGGAAACGATAGCAAGGACACCTTTACCAGCCAGGAGCGGGATATTATCGTTGCTTCCTATGATACCAACGGTGCCTATCGCTGGGGATTCTCTGCTGGTGGCAGTGGAAGAGATGGCGGCCATGGTATCAAAACAAGTACTGATGGCTCGATCATCTTAACCGGATTCTTCAGCGGGACTGCGAACCTTGACCCGCTTGGGAATAATAGTGGTAGTGTATCCTCGATGGGGGGCTGGGATATTTTCCTTGCCAAGTATGACAGCAATGTAAAACTTAAATGGGTGAATAGCTGGGGTGGTAGCGGCAACGAGCAGGTTCGTCCTGGTGGTATAGCTGTAGATAGAGACAACGATATTTATCTTTGTGGTGATTTTGCTAGTACGGTTGACTTTGATCCTGGTTCTGGCGTGGCGAATTTAACCAGCAAAGGACTTGGTGATATATTCCTGGCTAAGTACGATACTAACGGCAATTATATATGGGCAACGGGTTTTGGAGGCAGCGAGCTCGACGGCGCCCACCGCATTGATGTTGACAGTCAGGGAAATCTTGTCATAACAGGCTGGTTCCGTGGCACAGTTGATTTTGACCCCTCACCCCAGGGTTCTTGTATTCTCACTGCGAAAAGCTCTGGAAGCGGAGCCAGCGATATCTTCCTTGCCAAGTATGATAACAATGGCAATTACGTGTGGGCTTATAGTTTTGGTGACAAGGTTACGACTGCGGATGAATGGAGTTTGGGTACTGGTGTGGCTATTGACTCCTCGGACAATGTAGCAGCGACAGGAAGGTTCTACGGTAGTATCGATTTTGACACGACAGATGAGGTTTTCATGCTCAAAAGTGCCGGCATGGCTGATGTCTTTATCATCAAGTATGATGAAACCGGGAAGCCTATTATGCGAAGGAATTAGTTAACAAAAAGCTAACTCTGAAAAACAACACCAAGTCCTCTTCTACTCTTAATTAACTCCAGAATATTTCGGTACGACGGAGTTACGGCCTGCTTAATCTCCATCAAACGACCTCCATCGACCTCTACTAAGCCGTTTAATATCACATTTCGTCAATTTGTGCAATGTCTTCCAATAGTCAGCTTGCTAGGCATCGAAAGGCAATTACAAGCCCAGCCATCTGGGGACCTTTTGCCCGCAACCGACTATGATGATATGGAGATTCCTGTAGCTATTGATTAGTCCACGGTATTAGCGGTATAATTTGTAGTCAAGCTACAGACTATGTATTCCAGAAATAACCCCAATAATCACTAAATCAACAAGATTCCAACACGAGCATGACTATTTCGAAAATACTACTCATTTCAAATTTCAGAGACTGTATTACTATTACTCTGAAACTGTGAGATGGGGAGCGAGCCAGAAAGTGAGTATGAAAAGCGATGGTTTGGAAGAACCCGTAGAATCAGTGAAAGCTAAGAAGTCTGAGGAACGGATGGTTCCAACCTTCTGTTCATTATGCGGCCATATGACGGGATGTGGACTAAACTGCTATGTTAAAGACGGCAGATTGATAAGAGTTGAGGGCATGAAGGAGGCTCCTACGAACAAAGGAAAATTGTGCCCCAAGGCATTCGCCTCCATGCAATGGGTTTATTCGCCACAACGTCTCAGGTACCCCTTGAAGCGTGTTGGGAAGAAGGGTGATGGTAAGTTCAAGAGGATCACCTGGGATGAAGCTCTTGATACTATTGCCAGCAGGCTCAGCGAACTCAAGGAAAAGCACGGGCCGGAATCTCTGGCTATTCTCGTGCCGGCGCGACGCAACTATTGTGATTATTTACAGCGATTCCTAATTGCCCACGGAAGCCCAAATTATGGTCACAGTGGCCTCTGTTTTGTACAGCGAGAGTTCGGGTTTGCCTACACTCTGGGATTCCCTGGGGTCCATATGGTCGGTGCAGATTATGAGCATGCTAACCTGATTGTGGTATGGGGTGCTAACCCCGTCTATGCTGCAGCGCCTCAGGGCAAAGTGAGAAGAATTTTAGATGCTAAGGAGAGGGGTGCCAGGCTCATAGTGATCAAGCCTGAGATGCAGCCGGATGCGGCCAAGGCAGATATCTGGGTTCCTATCAGGCCCGGCACCGATGGTGCCCTGGCGCTGGCAATGCTGCATGTCATAATCAATGAGAACCTCTACGATGCCGACTTCGTCTCCAGGTGGTGCTACGGTTTCGATAAGCTTGTACCTCATATGCAGAAATACACCCCGAAGTGGGCTGAGCCCATAACGGGACTACCGGCTGACCAGATACGAGAAATCGCTAGGTTATATGGGACGATAAAGCCCGCATGTATTGTTCCCGGGAACGCATTCGACCAGACGGTAGACTCCAATAACGCCGTACGGGCTGTTGCAATATTGATAGCTATAACTGGCAACTTCGACAGACCCGGCGGCAATACTGTACCTACGGGAAGTACCATGCCCAAGGTGAAATCCGTGCATCTCAGGGAGAGATATACGCAAGATTTTGTAGACAGGTTAGTAGGCCCGGAAATAGCCAGCTGTTTTCAGCCCTTCATAGAGGGCACATCTTCCGCTTATTACCGCTGTCTTGATAGCGTTCTCACCCGGGAGCCATACCCAGTCAGGGCGATAATTGCTCCCGGGACTCAGCCCACGGTAATTACTCGTGGCAGTAAGAGGGTGGTAGAAGCGCTCAAGAAACTGGAATTCTTCGTAGTTATTGATGTGATGCAGAACTCGTCAATGCCCTGGGCTGATGTCGTTGTCCCTGTCGCCACTATGTATGAATGCGACCATCCTTTTGAGGTAACGGGTAACTGGATAATGGCGCGAAACAAGGTCATCGAGCCGCTGGGAGACTACAAGTCAGACTACGAATTCTGGCTCGACCTGGGCGTCAAGATGGGCTATGGGGAGGACTTCTGGGACGGAAGCATTGAGAGATGCATGAATTACCAGCTGGAGAATTTTGGCATGACCATGGAAGAGCTAAGGGCACATCCTGCAGGTATTATCTATGAGCCAAAACCGATGGTTTACGAAAAGTATGAGAAAATATTCGCCACTCCCAGTACTCGGCTTTCGAGGGCTCCTTACCTCCCTCAGGGCAAAGTGGCAATCTACAATACTACGTTCGAAGAGAATGGGTTCAATCCACTGCCAGAATGGGTAGAGCCGCCCGAGAGTCCAACGGCTACACCGGAGCTCTTGGCGAAGTACCCTCTTATCTTTTTTGACACACATACTTCGGATGTATATAACCACGGGTGGCTACGTAATCTGCCTTACCTACGCGAGATTCAGCCTGACCCATGGGTACACATTCACCCCGAGACAGCTAAGGCACGAGGGATAGAGAACGGCGACTGGGTAATTGTCGAATCGCCACATGGCTGGATGAAGGTAAAGGCTCTGTATTTCTACGGGATACGGCCAGATGTGGTTATGGGTCTCCACGGATGGTGGCAGGGCTGCAATGAGCTGGGATTGCCAGGTTATGGGATACTGGATGGAGGCGCAAACGTAAACGTCATGTACAGTACTGACCCAGATAAAGCCTTTGACCCAATGGTAACCGCTATGCCTAAGCAGACCCTGGTGGAGGTACGAAAAGCATAGAGTTGCTGACCGGTAGCTAAGAACTACCGATCATAGTAAGCGAAGAGGCGATATACGTAATGGCAAAACAATACGGCTTTTACTTTGATGCAGATAGGTGTGTCCAATGCCGCACCTGTGAAGTGGCATGCAAGAGCATGCGTAATATAGAACCGGGAATAAAATGGAGGCGAGTCGTTGATATTTGGGGTGGCGTCTACCCAAATGTCACCAGAGCTTTCTTCTCCCTGGCTTGTATGCACTGTGGTAGGCCGGCCTGCATCGAAGTGTGTCCCACCGAGGCCATAAGCAAACGGAGTGAGGATGGTATCGTCGTCGTTGACAGGGACAAATGCAATGGTTGCCAGGACTGCTTCTCGGCATGTCCTTATGGTGTGCCCCAATTTGGTGACAACGGCATCATGCAGAAGTGTGATTTCTGTGCCGAGGTAAACATAGAGCCTGCTTGTGCGGTATCCTGCCCTACTGAAGCTCTTAATTTTGGTACCCTTGATGAGCTGTTGGAAATGGCAAAGGGGAAGGTGGCCAAGAGAATGGGCGGTCCTACTGAACCATCCATTATTATTGTAGGTGAATTACAGCTTGCTAGTCTGGTTATCTGATCATACCTTCTGAGCAGTTGTGTGTCAGGTCAGAATTCGTCAGTTCGCTGTGATGAGGTAACAAGACAGGCTGATGAGCAATTTCACCCTCAGGTATGCCCTGGATCTCTGTCTCGTCGCCCAGACAGCCAGTGCCATGGAAGCCAGCGCCAGCAAGCCTACAATGACCATCGTCTCGGCCGGAGTGACATATAAAACACCGTTCTACAACTGGGAGAGATTCCTTGCCCGGATAAGTCGAGACAACGGGTTTTCTTTCGAAGAAGCAAAAGCTGGCTGACTTCCCAATTCCGGTAACTCCCATGGCGACTTGATTATCACTATACGTACCATGAGTGTTGCCTATGCTGAGGATAGCTTGAGGCTTCGCTGTGGGCTTGCTATGTTCTTTCGGTACGCAGGAACAATCAGTCTATAGTGCAGCAATATACGCTTTAGCTGCGTCATGTATATCTGCTGCCAGGGCCGGCTCGTCGCAGGCATTTTCCCAATTAGTAACGTAGTCCACCACGGCATTTGTCCAAACCTCTGTTTGGGTCGAGTTGAGCGATGTTAGTGTGTCACCATGAGTTACCTCCCACTCAAGTGCACCCTTGGTCTGTACCGTTGTCCGAAGGCCAAGAATCTCAAAGTACACAGCTCTTGCCGCATCCATTACCTCTTCTTCTACTGCCTCGACAACAGCAGTATATGATTCTGTGTTCCAGAGCATTCCTGTAGGTGTGACCACAATACCACCCGGGAAGACAGTATGACTATTGTCGTGGTAGTATATGGTTACTAACAAGTGCTGGCACTATAACAATAGCATCAGTTATAATAGAAGTGGCGCAAGCGGCCAAACTTTCCATTAAACAATGAGGAGGAGTTAAATATGGTAGTAAAGTCTGAATCCGCAAATACAGTTCTGAGATTGTGGCTTCTACTGCACCGCGTCCGCGATGTCCTTGTTCAGTGCGAGGATTCAATACTTAGTGAATACGGGATTACCTTGGAGCAGTTCACGGTGCTTGGGCAGGTGAAAGGCCGCGGTGGTAGTCCTATGAGGATAATTGATTTAGCCCGGATTCTAGAACGGGGCCCAAACAGCGTCAGCACGCTAGTCGACCGCATGGTCAAAGCAGGTCTGGTCAGGAGGACAAGAGGCAAGGTAGACCGCAGAGTAGTGCGTGTGTCTTTAACCAGCAAGGGGGAGAACGCTGTCAAACTGGCAACTCCCGCGGGCTGGGAGTTTATCCAGAAAATCCTGTCACCGATATCATGCAAGGACAAAGATGCCCTCGCCAGTCTGCTTGAGACAGTAACATGTGATTTACGTGGGTACCTAAATCCCGAAGTGGATATGGCGAAAATCATTAAGAACAGCCCTACAAACCAGCCTAATTTATATGAACTGATGGCCAAGAACGTCTTTCCCGCTGGCTCTGAAGCCAAACGTCAAGTTGGGAAAAAGGGAAAGACCATACGATGAGGACAGCTAACGTCACTCATGCTAGCTAGCTAATGACGGGGGCGTACTTGGCATGCGTTGCTGGCGTGTTTTCTATGCGGTAAACGGTGGACGGGTCATCTATATGACTGATTCGGCAATCAAGTTTACCCAGACCAGGGGTCAGTGAAGTTTGTGGATGGCCTGAGGTTCGACCTAAATAAAAGCCGCAGTTATAGCTAGTCCATCGTCCAATCCAAAGGTATACTCCTTCTTCATATTCAGATATCTGTCTCTCACCTAGGTGGACTTTGGGGATAGTCTGAGGCTTTATCGGAAGAAGACATAGGTCTTTGTGTCCTCGGGTCGCTTGGTTATCTCTGTGCTTTAATAAAGAGGACAATACCCCAGCTATTAAGGCTATGCCTATGATGAAACCAATCGGTCCTTGGAATAGAAGACCGATTGCGGACCTAAAGATGAAGATACCAAGTATGGTTAGAATTATTCCACCCAAGATTCTCAGGAGGGTGCTCATAAGTAACTCTACATCAGAATAACCAAAGGTCGACACTCTCAAGAAATCGTCCTTCAAATCAGCTGGCTGGGCTACCTATCAGCAAAAGGGATAAGTCCTAACCTTGATTGTACCACCTGCTGACAATCAAGCCTGCTGCAGCAGCCTCCTAGGCCTCCACCACGGTAACAGTTATAGACTCTGTCATGTTATTAATCACAGGACCATATAGAGCCTCAACCAAACTGAAGGTGAAGGTGTATTCGCCTGGTTCGCTGAAGCGGACAAGCGGGTAGATGGTTTGCTCGTAGTCTGCCGCCAAGTCGAACTCACCTGAGTACAATTCGTTCCTGAAGGACCAAAAGTAGAGCCTGATCGTAACATCTCCAGCACGTGGATATACCTTAACATGTAACTGGACGTCATCGTAGCCTAGCCCTCCCAACTCATCGGTCTTCAAGGTCACCGGTATCCTTATCTCTTCGCCAGCCACAATCACCTCCGGAACGTCGCAGATGACCTTGTAGGTGGAATACAAAATTGCTTCGAAGTTAGCGGTGATTTCGTAGTTGCCCTGCACGGTAATAGTGGTTGAGGCAGCATTAATATTGGCGATGGTATCCACGTCACCGGTCCAATTGACAAATCGGTAGCCAGCACTTGAAGAGGCAGTCAGGCCAACCACGGTGCCAGCGTCATAGGTAAACATCGCTCTTCCAGGGATGGGTACACTATCAACGGTGACTGTACCTCCAGCTGGACTGTCGATAGTGAGAGTATAAGACCCACCACCATCGTTACCATCACCCCCAACACAGCCTACCATCCCGGCAATTAGGGCTACTGTGAGTAGGCAGATGCTGACTCTCTCCACGTAACGGTGTCCCCTCAAAGGGCTATTGTATCACTCGCGAAGGAAGTGTCAATGGGCTGCGTCGTCCAGGATACGCTATAGAGGCAGAGAGCAGCATTTTCAAGTGCGCATCTGGGCAACATTTCAGGCTTTTGTTGCCTGAGCCGCACAATGTGGACCAATGCGATCTCGCGGGCAGATTGGCTGCGTGTGCTCGCTCTGGGTAGAGTGATCAGGCGCCCGTTGTTGTCGTAAGCTAATCATCCGGCGCACCTACAGTAGCGGTTCCTCTATCCTTTGTGGCTTCTGTGTCCTTTCCAACCAGGCCAGCTTCTCGCCCAGCTCCCTGCACTCGGCCAGGTGTTCTTCGGTTGGCTTACGGGTGATAAGGATGCCTTCAAAGGCCTTAACCATTTCGAGACTGTTGCAGATCCTATCCACGCCATCCAAGGCTTGTGCCGCGCCGGCACCTTTGCTGCCGAAGGTCACGTAAGGGTTGTCTCCCACCTTATCTCGGATCGTAGCCCGGACAAGATCAAAGCGGTCCTTAACCAGCCCAGCCATGTAGCCGAAGTGATCGGGCGTACCAATAGCTACAATGTCGCAGGCCAATATATGCTGGGCGTCGGCATCTGCTGCTCTTTGTAGGATAACCTCGGCGCCCGCAGCGTTGGCGCTTTTGAACACTGCCTTGGCCATAGCCTCGGTGTTGCCGCCCTGCGAATGGTATGTGATCAGTACTTTCTTCATTGGAAATATCCCTCCTGTTGTACGACCGCCGTGACTCTGTATGAGTATGAAATGTAGTATTGGTCCCTTCCAGGTGTCAAACACGTGTTAGATGGGATCTCGCATCTCTCGATGCAATGATCGGCCTCCAAGGCAGGCCGGTATCAGACTAGTTGACAGATGGGATGCAGCAGTCCACTTAGCCACGACTGCGCCTTCTGACCTGAAGAAGCTTATCCGAGAAGCTCTCCTTAAAGGCAAAGATAGACATTAGGAAGGCGAAGGCCTACTTTTGTTCTGAGGAGTTATAGGGCGCCACGCAGTTACTCGATATACTGTAACAGGCGCTGCTTTGCCCTTAAGACTCTGTGGCTCGAGTTTCTCGGTTTCTATATAATCCTTTGTTTGATTATACGTCTCAGCACCAATCCAGACTTCACCGCCGGGGGTGCTGCTACAAATGCGTGAAGCAGTGTTAACGGAATCTCCGATGACGGTGTATTCAGTGCGTCCAACCGAGCCAACATTGCCAGCTAAGGCTATACCAGTGTTAATGCCAATGCCAAATTGCACTGGGAGCAGCCGGCTATCGCTTTGCTGTAGTTCAGCAACTTTTTGTTGTGCTTCCCACGCTGCCTTTACTGCCAGCAATGCGTGCTCTGGCTGAGATTGTGGCGCGTTCCATACTGCCATGATATTATCGCCGCCAAACTTGTTGACTATACCATCATGCTGTATTACTGCATCGGCCACAACTGATAAGTAAGTATTGAGCATTTTCACTGTAGCTTCAGGAGACAACTGCTCACTTATTCGGGTAAAGTTACGGATATCAGCAAAGAGCACACTTACCTCCCTTTGCTTCGCCTCCGAGGCGAAGTTCCCCAGCATCAGCTCGGCTAACTATCTCCTTGGCTATTTGCGGCGAAATATATCGACCAAAAAGCTCCTTGACAAACCGCTTATCCGACTGCTCAATAACGACCATGTAAAGAATGTTACTGACATAGATTACCGGTAGTAGCAACAGGGGATAAAGTAGATCTAGGATATATCCTCTGTCGAAAGCCAAGAAGCCGGCTGCCAGGTAAGCAACAAATAAGCCTGCGGTTATTCCCACTCCCTTAGCTATATCCGTCCAGTGCCGGGTTCCACACCGGGGCAAGGCAAAGGCGGTGATGCCAACTAGCAGCAGCATAATCATTAGCGTGATGATGGTGCCAGGCTCTGTCAAGAAACGCTGTGTGAGAATGGTATCCATGGCAGCGGCGTGTATAAAAACTCCGGGAACCTTACTGGCTGAGGTGGGGATTGCCCAGGTGTCGGGCTCACCGGTAGCGGTCATCCCGATCAATACTATCTTGTTCTTGACCAGCGACGGGTCAAAGTTGCCGCTGATAACATCACCGTAGGAGACGTACGGCCGTTTTTCATTATCGGCGGCAAAGTTGATGCGTAGACAGTATGAGGTATCAACCGGAATATCACGAGCTAACAAGTTAACCGTGCCATTTTCGAGCGGATATTCTTGCGGTAGAGGCATGGAGAATAGCCCGTAAAGTACAGCCAGGGTCAATGCAGGATAGACTTGTCCTGAGCTTGACTTAACAATCAGCGGTAGTCGCCTCACTGTGCCATCGCCATCGGGAACCACATTGGCATGCTCCAACATTACTGGCGGCCTGTTCTAGAGGAAGCTATCGGCAGCAGGAAATTATCGTAGGTAATCTCGGCTCTGGCTTGGGAGACAAGTTGAGTGCCAACGGCGGCCAGGACAACATTGTCCGCTTTGGCCATTGCTGTCGCCAGCATTTCATCATCGGGGGAACTATCGGCGAAGATGACATCAAAGCCGATTACCTTGGCTCCAGCCTGGCTTAAGTTGTCGATAGCTTGGGCATGGAGACTGCGTGGCCAATCTGCCCACCGACCATAAGTTTCAAGGGTCTTGTCATCGATACCAGCGATAACGATATTAGGAGAAGGGGGTTCAGAGGTGAAAAGCTGGTCTGAAAACCACAGATTGATGCTGTAGAATGGTTGAACCAGCAAAGCCACAAGCGTGAAGAGGCAGCCCACCCCTATGAGTACCAAAGTATGATAAAGGCGCTTGCGTTGGCGTCTGGTTATTCTACGCTTGGATGACGGATTAACTGTAATCTTGATTCGCCTCCAGGTATCTGTTTCTCGTCGCGGACTTTTGAGACGGCCTCGCCATCATAATGTACTGCTCATGTCGAAGTAAGTGTCAATACTCCCTCTTCACGGTGTTCATTGAGTATCCCGGTGCCCTTGCCAGTTGACTCTCCCATAGCCTCCCGAATCGCCGTCTCAAGGTTGGGATACGGTAAAGGTGCCACTAGGGCAGAGGTTCAACAATTTCCATAGTCCGCACTGAGGCCAAGCTGACTTCTTCACCGCCAAAATACCGCCTCCTGACTCCAGGTATCCATGCCGACCCGAGGTATCTTCCTGTGCGACCACTGTGCTTCTGGAGTTCATACCGAGCGCATCCGCTGTGCCATCAGTAGCAGCCCCACTGTGTCTCCCTCGCGACGGATGCGTAGCTGTTCCCGAGAGGTCATCAGTGCCTGTAGATTGTAGTTTCGTAAACACTTGGTCAGAAGCCACAAAGTAGACTTCGGCGTGGGGTAGCTCAGGGGCGATAGGCACCCACGGCAAGACCGACGCGTTCACCGTTGATCATTTCATTGGCCAAATACCCAAGGCCCACACGCTTAAGCCCCATGCGTACCCCGGCTTCCCTTTGGCCAGCCGCTAGTTGTAGTCCATGCGAATATCGAAATCGCCGTCCAAAGTGTACGTACTCCAGCCGTAAACCCCAAGTGTCTTCGCATCTGGGTCGTCCACCTGGACGATGGAAGTGATGTTCACTACCAGCCCTGTTCTGTAACAGTGCCCTCAATTCCCTCACCGATCACGGCATAGGCCCCACAGTTCAGAGTGCCTGTCGGTGACCAAGTATAGGAGCTTAGGTGGCTGACCAGGTCTAATAATGCATTGCTGCCCTTGAGGGATCTGTAGTTCCACACCCTGTGCAACAGCCCGTATATCCCCTTCCAGATTAGTTATCCAGGTTGTGCCATCTTCGGTGACGTAAACTTGCATAACACTACCCCTCACCGCTGCCACACCAGTCGGTGTTTCAACTTCGTAGCGAGATGCTGGATCAACAAGCTTTGTCACGCGGCTTATGGTATTCCCTATTGTCTGTTTAAGAGTAATACTTGTAGAGCCAGTGTCCCTGGAAATATCGAGTGAAGCAATTTCTATCTCGGTGCCAGCCTGTAGTTCGATAGTGCTACCATCAAAGAAAGTGATTTCGGCGCTAGAATCATCGCCCGTTTTTACACTATCTCCGGGTTCTAGAGACATCCCGACCTGCGCTTCTATCCAACTGCCCGTGCCTGCCTTCATTACGGATACATTTCCCCCGGTTGTTGAAAGTATAGTGAGCGTAGAAGGAGCACAGCCAACTAAAGTCGAGGCCACTAGAATGGACAAGACAAGTATCGACAGCAGTTTTTTACGCATGGCGGGGTTCCCATGAATTAGGTATATCCTTGACTAGGTAATCAATCATCTCTGGAATACCTTGCATGAATGGTTCTTTCTCTAATCCCACAGATGCATCGTCGAACGCCCAAGTATCTTGATACCAATACGGTTCAATCACCATTAGAACATTAGCCATTTAGATACCCCCTGTTAAATCAATTATACCCTTACCAATCCCCAGATAGAAGACCTTCACAATGCTGGAGCTGGTTGCAACGATACAAACCTAGTCCGTCGCCCAATCTAAAGGGCATACCCCCTTCTTGATATTCAGATACCTGGCTATGACTTATTTGAATTTTGGGAATAGCTGAGGATTTATCGGTCAACAGTATAGGTCAATTCTGGAGAAGGGATTTGGTTTTCGTCAAGCATAACAAGACGCCAGTTTGTGTAATAAGGCAACAATACGGGCTGATGCGGAACTTCAGCCAGAAGCATATTTTGTGGTGGATACTACAGGGTCAACTCTATTTTTCTTCCTACACTTTACCCAGGGGGGTGCTTCGGCTGATTTCCTTAATCTCGCAGTGACGGAGCGCAGAGAAAAATAGAGTTGCCTCAATTTGATAGCTCGCTTTATCCTATAGTGATTTCTCCATCTTGAATGGTAAAGATTATAGCTTGACCGGGGTCGGAATTGATATACTCAAATCCCTTTCCTAATGAGCCTTCGGGAGCAATACTAAGAACACTAGCACCAAGGCTATATGTCCCGTCTTCCATTTCGCTAAGTGAAAGCCCCCAATCTTTTCCTTCAACGAAGTTTGCCTTGTCCTGGGGAATAAGATGGGGTGACGCAGATATATGAGTTAGCTCCATAAACCGATTCCCCGTTTCAACTCTGTTTATCCATAACTGATAGAAACCAAGTTGAGGCTCAGCTGCCGGTTCAAAGGAGCCAGGTACTATCGGACTCTCATCCCAGCTAACTGAGATTCCGTCTTCGGTTACTTCAGCTCTTACATTAGTCGGCGGGTCTGGTGGCTCAACCCCTACCCAGATATCAGTGTTTCTTGCTCCCGGTAGCGGCTCACCAGCCACATCAAGACCAGTGAAAATGTACTCTCCACCAGCTATGGGCACTCCTGGCTCACAGGTTGAAAAACGAAACAAGATTGTCCAATCAACCCCAAGGCTAAACACATCGGTATACCGTGGAACAATTATTGACCTACCATCAGGCAAGTCCACCCGAACGCTATCCATGATTACATTGGTCATAATGTCTAGAATAACACAGGGGTTTCGTTCCTGCGGTGGCAAGGTTGCCGGCCCATCCAAGCCAAGATAGGCATCCGTCTGAAAATAAAGATCAATGAGCTCGGGTGGCTGACCGGGTCTGGTAATGCATTGCCGCCCTTCAGGGACCTGCAGTTCCACCCCCTGTGCAACCGCCCATATATCCCCTTCCAGATTAATTGCCCAGGTTGTGCCATCTTCGGTGACGTAAACCTGCATAACACTACCCCTCACCGCTGCCACACCAGTCGGTGTTTCAACTTCGTAGCGAGATGCTGGGTCAACAAGCTTTGTCACGCGGCTTATGGTATTCCCTATTGTCTGTTCAAGAGTAATACTTGTAGAGCCAGTGTCCGTGGAAATATCGAGTGAAGCAATTTCTATCTCGGTGCCAGCCTGTAGTTCGATAGTGCTACCATCAAAGAAAGTGATTATGGCGCTAGAATCATCGCCCGTTTTTACACTATCTCCGGGTTCTAGAGACATCCCGACCTGCGCTTCTATCCAACTGCTTGTGCCTGCCTTCATTACGGATACATTTCCCTCGGTTATTGAAAGTATAGTGAGCGTAGAAGGAGCACAGCCAACTAGAGTTGAGGCTACTACAATGGACAAGACAAGTATCGACAGCAGTTTTTTACTCATGGCAAAGCAGCTACATCAACCCCTTATCTGGGTGAACAACTCATAATCGGCAATGAGCTGACTGAATAACGCAGGTTGTTTCTCTTTGAGTTCAATAGCATAGTCCAGGTACTTACGGATACCATCTGTTAATACCTTCATCACCCGTTCCATTAATAACTCGTTTTTGGCAGCCTCATGGATAAAGAGCTTGTCGGGATATGCTGCCTTGAACGTCTTAACGTCGCTGATGAAATGCATAATATGGAGCATATCTTGAAATACATCTTCAAAACCATATTGCAGCGAGATATTCATAAAGTTCCTCCAAACAGGTTCGGCATTGACGTATTCCCTTATTACCGATTCCATCAATTCTAGTGACTTGTATTCGATGGTGTTGGCATCCTCTCTCATCTTATGCAATTCATCCAGAGTCGCGCTTTTGATTTTGGCCAGGGTAAGAGGTGGAGACTTCAGAGCCAGAAAATTAGAGATGAAGAGATTTCTCATCTCTAGACGGAACATACAGCTTTTCATAAACATTAGTTGCTGCCTTCGAATGCTTTTCTCTCGGTCATCCAAATACAACCTGACCAGGAATACCATTACCAATACAAGAAGGGGAATATTCGCCACACCGTCGATAGCAGACACTAAAATAGGAAGGGAACTTAAGTATTGATGTGCAAACTGCCTCATAACTAAGAGGATTATCCAGGCAGCCACCAGAGTCACATATATAAGGATGTTATTCTTTGCCCTCATTTTTTAATTTCTCTTACAGGTTTATCCTTAAGGATGCAATCTAATGTTCACAATCAACCGACCCGTCACTAGTAATTGTACCACTTTTTGAGTTACTCCCGCAAGCCCGGAGGCTTTCTGCTAACTGTGCGCAAATATCTGGGGGCGGGGACAAACCTCAGCAGGATCTTCCTCAAATAAACCTCCGCATTTTGACAGCGGGTGTGATATAGTGTAGAATACACGCCTGCAATTTTGGAAGGACTACACTATTACGCTGGACTATACTTTCAGAAAGGAGAAAAATCATGAGTCATCAATTAGGTATTCCTAAAGCAGCGCTGAACTCGCTCATCCAAATGGTGGACTACAATGCCCAGGTCAAACCGGGCATGGAGGTCATCATCGGGGCCCACATTGACGGCGTCTATGGCAGCCACAACCTGGTCGACGAGGAGGCCGTTAGCTGGGACCAGGCTGTGGTCCAGTCGCGCGGCGCCAATTGCTCGATACTCTGGATCGACGAGATTATGAAGAAACACGAGTGGCGCATGCCGCCCATCCTCAAGGGTGCCATCGCTAACGCCGATCTGTTCATCAACTTCTCTCTCGACCTGGCCATCGAAGAGAATGCCGAGTTCCGGAAGTACATCGAAGAGGTGAAGATCTGGTATGTGCGCATGTTCCCCGTCACCACCTCGCTCCTGATGACCGAGTGGGCCCAGACGCCGCACGAGCTCGTGGTCATGGTCCGCCACGTGAGCTCCGATCCTTTCATGAACCACATGGCCAAGTTCGTCATGACCGACCCCAACGGCACGAAGCTCGAAGGCCACATCCTCGACCCGGTGAAGCGCCCGGGCATCCCCGGCATGCCCTACAACTCCTGGCGCAGGGATGCTAGCCACTACCTGCCCTGGCCCGAGTGGGTCCACCCGCCGGTCAACTGCAAGGACGTAAACGGCGTTTTGTTCTTCAACTGTATGCTTCCCTATTGGTCGCGTTATATCGGCATCCCCGGCCTGGGAGGAACCAGTCCGCGTGGATGTCAAGGACAACCGCATGGTCAAGATCTCGGGCGGCAAGGAAGCCGACGCGATAAATCGCACCCTGAAGGAACTGGAAGGAAAGGTCGGCGACGGCATTTGGAAGTTCGATACCTTCCACTTCGGCATCCACCCGAACGCGAAGGTCACGGAGGAACAGTGTCCGAACGCGATCTATAGGCGGATAATCGACCACTCGCATACCTCGAACGTGCACTGGCACCTCGGCTCAGCGCCGGCCAATGAGAAGTATAACTACTATGTGCATATCACCGCCGACATTCGCAACTGCACCCTCAAGATCAACGACAAGCTTGTCTACGATAACGGCTACCTCATGTGCCTGCAGGATAAGAGAGTGCTCGAGGTTGCAGCCAAGTACCGGATCTTCCCGGCGTGCCTGAAAAACCGTAGGAAATCTAACGATAAAAAGGGGAAAAGACATGAGCAAAGGGAAGAAGCTGATTGCATACGTTGGGCGCAATCACGTTGCTAATTTTGAGGGCGGAGGTGTCTCGGTCTTTGAAGTGAGCGCGGATGGAAGCAGCATCACCCCCTTGCCGGCGGTGTGGAGGATATGCCGAAGAGGGCAGGGTATCTCGCCTATGCACCAAAAGCGAAAGTCCTCTATTCGGTTGACGAAAGGAAAACCGATGGACGAGGACCTAAAAACCGGCCTCGTGCGTATTATCGTTTAAGGTAGATCCGGAGTCCGGAAAGTTGACCTTTCTGAACAAGCAACCTACTGTAGGAGCGATGCCGGCCTCTATCACCGTGGACGAAGAAAAGAAACTCCTCTTCACCGCGAACCATGGCTTCTTCGATCATGTGGTAAAAGTGGTCGAAACTGCTGATGGCAAGTGGGCGGAGAAGTTCGTATATGACGATTCGACAGTAGTCCAGTACGGCATTGCCAATGACGGTTCCATCAGCGACGTTCAAGACGTGTTTGTATTAACCGGACATGGCACGGATCCGAACAGTTCCCCGCAGGGCGGAGGCCACGCGCAGGCCAGTCCTCACGCGCACATCGTCGTGATTGACCCTTCAGGAAAGTTCCTGGTGGTGTGCGAAAAGGCGGGGAGCGGGTCTACGTCTTCCGGGTCGGGGTAAAAGACTGGAGCTCGCCTCCGTTTACCAGTGCCCGGCGGGAACCGGTCCCAGGCATTGTGCGTTTGATAAGAAAGGCCGCATGTTCATGACGTGCGAGTTCTCTTCTGAACTCTGGTCCTTCGACTTCGATGCTTCCTCCGGGGCGTTGCGGTTCATCGACAAGCAATCGACACTTTCGGGGTTCAAGGGACGTAACGAGCCGGCCACCCTGCAGGTGCATCCGAATGGCCGATTCGTGTATATGAACAACCGGGGTGAAGATACCATCGTCTGGTTCAGTATCTCTGAGGATGGTCATCTCAAGAAGGCGGGACGGGTTTCGGTAAGTAAATCTGAGGATCCTACAGGGGCAACGCGCTGTATGACGCTCTCGCCCTCACGGCGCATTCTTGCTCGTCCCGGATCGCCCGGCGGATGTGATACGGTCATATGCAGTAGATGCAAATAATGGAAGCCTGAAGGCCCTGACGGAAGTTCCAGTTCAGAACCCGGTCTTCATCCTCTTTGTCGAACTCTAACCGGCCTGACCACTCTGCTTCTGGCCCCCATGGGGGCCAGAAGCAAAACAACCTCGACGGAATGATTCGGGTTCAACGTTTTTTTCGGTTCTTGGGTTGAGAGGGGAAGGCGAAAACGCTGCGATTGATAGAAGTATCGAAACGGAAAGTCAACCTTATTTCACCCAACTACTAAAATAGTTTTTTGACGGTGAGACGCGTTCCGCCAGGGAGCGCTTCGGGGGATTAACTACAGGGCCGCAATTTTGGAGAACCTAAACTGGTATTCCAGTGTTGAGGTGGTCGAAAATAACACTGGATTATATGCAAAGAACGTAATGGATGAGATATAATCAGGCGACATGCCCGATATTATCATAATAATATATTTTGAAAAAGGAGGAGATAAACGATGATAATTGACAGTAACATGCACTGGCTTCCGGAAAATCTATTCGATGATGAGGCTCTGCTAGCGTCTTTCCTCAACGTGGTCCCAAAACAATATGGCGTTCATGCCAGACTTGTGCCCATTCCGGGGAAGAATCTCAGACAAATAGAAATTGAACAACCGAAGGGCTACCCAGTACAAACTTTGCCGAAAACCAGTACAATTCTGAGCTACAAATCAAGGATATGAACGAAGCTGGGATTGATAAAGGTGTGCTAAGGATACCTTGCTGGCAGGAGTGGCTTGACCTGGAAACCTGTAAGAAACTGAACAACGCTCTTGCAGGCCACGTGAAAGCCAATCCTGGCAGGTTTTTGGCTCTCGCATGTGTTCCGCCGTGGGGCACCAAAGATTGCCTGAAAGAGCTGGAGCGGTGTATTAAAGAGCTCGGATTCAGCGGTGTTCAGATGGCGGCGCACTATGGAAACCTGTATCTAGATGAAGAGGAATTTAGGCCGCATTTTAAGAAGATTAATGAGTTGAATATACCGGTTGTGGTACACCACACACCACTGCCGGTCGACTTTATGTCTCTATGTAGGTACACCAACCTACGCCGGCAATATGGGCGGTGTGTAGCACAGGCTACGGCCGTGGGCAGAGAATTATTCAGCGGTATGTTTGATGAGTTTCCCAATCTCAAGATGATTCATTCAATGCTGGGCGGCGGGTTCTTTGCCTATAGTAATATGCTGGCTCCCAAGATTACGGGAAAAGATGCGGTACAAAGATTCCAGACGGAAGGCGAAAAAATCAACCAGTATCTGGAAAACAACATTTACGTTGATACCTCAGGTGCCACACAGTGGGGTAAAATCCAGCTGGAATGCGCGGTAAAGGTACTGGGTGCCGATCATATTCTGTATGGAAGCTCCTACCCGATAAGACGTGACTGGTTCTCTCAGGGTGTTGACTTTGTTAAGAAGCTGGACATCGATGAGAAATCCAAGTCGCTAATCCTGAGTAAAAACGCTATCCGGCTATTTAATATCAAATAGTGAGATATATTTCTATTTTGTCTGCCTGCTATTACGGGTTAGCGCGAGAGCATGGACACAGACCCGGGCTCTCTGTTTATGGCGGTCCCTGCTTTGGGTAACTGGACAAATATAGAGGGAACGCATGTTTAAAGTTTGTATTGATGTAGGTGGCACTTTTGGTGAGAGCATCGTGCTGGATGGGAAAGGTGAATTTCACGAGTTCAAGTCTCCCACTACTCCCCAGGATTTGTCGATAAAAGCACAAAGAACTATATACATTTTCTTTAAACTGGGTTGCGGTTGAATTGCATAATTTGAGGTTAATTGCTAAAATAAAATCCTCCGGAATGCCTATTAAGAAAGCCCAGCGCGGAACGCGTGACGCCTCGTAAGCCATACTGACAAGGCGGAACTGCTATTTCAATGGTCTATGGGTTAGTACCCCTATCTATAATGGACAAGAGCTTCAGGAGGGTAATGTTATTCCCGGCAATGCCATCATTGAAGAACCTACAACTACAACCGTAATACCGACAGGGCCAGCTGCCGTGTTGATGAGTTCGGGAATTTCTTGACTGTTAGAAATGAATTAGCTAAAATTAGTAGTTTACTCTAGGAGTAAAGTAACGCGCAGGTTCTTCCAGAAACATGTTGTCAATTCCCCCTCCTTTGGAAAGGCCAAACTATGGCAAAAGCTGGTGGTAGCTGAAATAGAATGAAGATGCTCGGTGGCAACAGGCAAATTTGTCCAGGGATTTTTCTTGTCAACGACGGAATCTTAATGGTATCTTAACATTTGATGTGTTATAATTACTACTAGGTGAGGTTATTGTTTTCCGCCAGTTTCTTTGTTCTCCCGCTACCTAAGGGGGGCTGAGGCGGCAACCCGAAACTGAGGAGGCAACTTTTAAAGGAGGTGAGAACGGCCCAAAAACTACTGAAGTCTAAGAGAACGGAGAAAATCTAATAATAGAAAAGGAGGAAACAGTTTTGAAAAAGTTACTTTTTATCTCGTTAGCAGCGATCCTGGCTTTGAGTGTAGGCCTGGTCGGCTGTAGTGCTCCTACTCAGTACACTCTCACTATCGCCAGTACCAGTGGAGGGTCAGTCTTTCCTGCCGCGGGGGATCATACCTATAACACAGGTACGGTGGTCGACATAAGGGCGACTGTAGCAAGTGAGTACTACGAGTTCGTCAACTGGACCGGCGATGTGAGCACCGTCGCGGATGTTACTAAGGCCACCACCACCATCACCATGAACGGTGACTATTCCATAACGGCCAACTTTCAGTCGAAGCCTTGGACGTCCACGATAACCCTGAGCCTGCATTTAACTATGCCTCCCACGGGTTCTCTATGGGCGGCTAATTACCAGTATTGGGTAGGCAATGTGTCGGCGGCTACCGGCTCTCACGGCGGGAAGTTCAAATTCGACGTTACCTACGGTTCCGAGCCTTGGGACGAGACCGTGGGCTTAGAGGCTATAGGCTCAGGTGTTTCCGACCTTGGCCAGCTAAACGGCGACCAATTCAAATTGGGAACTATTGGCTATATACCTTTCTTGTGGAACATGGAGCAGGCCGCATATGCTACATTCAACCTATTCAACACAGAGGTTAAAACGTGGGACAAATTTGGGGAATTAAACAATGTCAAGATCCTGCTCACTAGTCCGCTACAGCCTGCCCAATGGTGGGGCAATGTTCAGGTCACAAAGCTGGCGGACCTGTCGAATAAGCTGGTTCGTGCTGAAGATCCGGAAGTTCCCACGATTGATGCCCTCGGGGCAACAGCGGTCACGGGAATAGAGGCCGGTGAACTCTCGGGGGCTCTGCAGTTAGGAACTATTGACGGCTGCTTCTTCACCTATTCCGGAGGGGCGTTTGCGTTTGGACTGGCTGACGTGACAAAGTACATCACTGAGGTGAACTTGTTCCCCAGGCTCTATATGTTAGCCATGAATAAAGCCAAGTATGACAGCCTACCCGCTGAAGCCAAGACCTTACTTGACTCGTTCTGCACGGCGGACTGGTCTGTGAAGCTTACTAAAATCCATGATGCGGCCCAGGCTGGGGCTAAGGGCTATCTTAAGGGGGCACTTCACCGCACCATCGACACCCTTTCGGCAGAAGAACTCGCCAATTGGAAGACTGCTACCGCGGGCGTCAAGGACACCTGGCTAGCCTCCATGAATGCTTTGGGTTTTGATGGACAGGCTATGTATAACCGGGCCCTAACGCTTATTGCAGCGACACCGCCATAAGACAATGTAACCGGTAAGCTCTTCCAGAAAACCCGAAGAGCCTTCCGGTTTGTCAGCCTGGTACTGTGGGTTGGCGTGAGAGCCGGGGCAGGGAGCCCCGGCTCTCCGTTTATGGGAGTCTCACTTCAAGTAGCTGCACAAAGGCTATCTTATCCCTGTCGAGCATATTCAAAAAGAAGCTGCCAGAATATGCTCCCTGGTGTCACCCATGTAGTGAGCTAGCACATGGTGCTGTGCCAAGACATGGTATCCACTCCAGGGGCCTAATTGTACAGATACTCTATCCAGCATTATGGGGATAACAAACCTCATTTTATCATCAATATCTGGCATCTGGGCTTTCAGGTAAGAGAAAGGTGTTTGATAGTTAAGCGCAGAATGCGCCCTCACGTTGTCGTAGTAATAGATATAACCCATGGACTCGTCTAATAGATCGGCTTCACCTTTTATCGTCAGAATTCTGGGGATATAGAATTCATCGTCATCTGTGCGATGGGAGCGCTCCAGATGAGCATTTTCCTCACAGTGTCCCTTGTGATTTTGAATCAGCCTGCAGCCAAAACCGCTGATGAGTTTCCTCAATTCCCTTACTTTTAGCCACGATTTGCCACCAAATTCCTCACCATTATCCACAGTAAAAACAATGGATGACTTAACCCCGTGCGAGCGTAGCCACGAAATAACCCATAGATACCAACATAAGCCATTAGTCCAGGATTTCTCCCGCGAATAGGCGATGAGCTTGAATCGTGAACATACATCCAGGGCACTCCACTGGTAGTTAGGTATGTCATAGCGATCCAGGTGGATGATTTGCTCTTGCGTTAATGCCTTGTGGTCTCTAATGTACTTTAAATCCACTTGTACGATTTCAAAGGGCTTAGCTGAATACCAGTCGACAAACTCCCGCTTCTCCTTTCTGACACGATGTCGGGGGAGATATACAATCCTGGCTTTGTTTCTCCTCACGATATGTCTGATTGTTCCTGGAGGGACCGATAGGCCTTCATGTTGTTTGAGATAACCTGATAGCCTCTCTGGCCCATACCTGGTCCTATATTTAATCTCGATGACCTTATCTTCAACCTGGATGGGTGTCCTGTGTGGCTGATTATGAGGCGCTCTGGAATCGTCCTTTAGATTACCCTCCCCCGCTTTCCTGAGAATATCGTAAATAACTGTCCGGTTTATCCCGAAAACTAATGCCGTTTGTGATATGTTATGGCCATTGGTCTCTAAATACTCCAGCACTGCTCTTCTAGCTGCCTCAGGGTTTATCTTCCTGAGCTCCTTGTAATCAATCTTGCCTGTTGGTCGATGGGTACGGCATCCATGTCTCATACTTCTCCCACCTCAAGTTATTAATGTCCAGTCCCAAAAGATTCAGTATAGCCCTGATGTACTCAGAATACCCATAGCTCAAAAACTGTATAGTATGTCTTGGACACCGCACAACATGCCCTTGTCTCTCGCCAGACTTGTAGCTATAATTGGTGTAACTATACGTGAACCATGTAACCTTGAAGAGTCACTACTGGGAGAGGAGGATAATCTGTGTCGGAGCAAATATTTACAAACTGCACCGTCGGTGGACCGATCTCCGTTTATGTTAGAGATGGCAAGATTGTCAGAGTTCGTCCCATCGTAATAGACGAAAAGGATTTCAAACCCTGGACCATTGAAGCGAAAGGCAAGAAATTTTCACCGCCTAGGCAGGTAAAGCTGGCATCCTATGTTGCAACAGAAAGGACAAGGGTATATTCCGATGAGCGGATAAAGTACCCGATGAAGAGAGTCGATTTTGATCTCAAAGGTGGTAATAGAAACACTGAGAATAGGGGCAGGTCAGCTTATGTGCGCATCAGTTGGGATGAGGCTCTTGATATTGTTGCTGGTGAAATCAAACGAATAGTACAAAGCTATGGCCCTGAAGCCATTACCGGTATTGTTTCATCCCATCACAACTGGGGGACGGTAAATTATAAGATGGTCCTTTTATCGTTTCATGAACAGGCTTGGTTTTACTTTCATATTTGATAATCCGGATAGCTGGGAGGGTTTTCACTGGGGTGCGGTGCATGCCTATGGCTTTTATTGGAGACTGGGCTGTCCTGAGCCATATGACCTGCTTGAAGATACATCTGAAAAATGCTGAAATGGTAGTTTATTGGGCGAGTGATCCTTATGCGTCCTGGGGGACCTATTGCGGTGGTGAATCCCAGATATGGAGGCTCTGGACCAGGGAAGCAGGTATCAAGCAGGTGTTTATTGATCCATTCTGCAACTATACTGCGGCAACCATTGGAGACAAATGGATTGCTCCAAAAGTTGGAACCGATTCAGCATTGGCTCTGGCTATTGCTTATGTCTGGTTGAATGATGATACATACGACAAAAAGTATTTGGAAACACATACCATAGGCTTTGAACAATTCAGGGATTATGTCCTGGGTAAAGAAGACAAAAACCCCAGACGCCGAAGTGGGCCGAAAGATATGTGGTGTTCCGGCACGGCATATTACAGCATTAGCCAGGGAATGGGCATCAAAGAGGACGGTGCTCTCCTGTGGAGTGCGGGGTGGGTTTGGTGGTGCATACGGCTGGCATACGGCCATGAGTGGGCGCGCTTGGCGGTGTTTCTCCAGGCAATGCAGGGCTTGGGTAAGCCGGGGGTTAGCTTGTGGGGGAGTGGCATGGGGGCACCTTTTAATGCCAATTTCTTCTTCCCGGGCTATGCAGATGCTGATGGCAAATTGCCTACTACCGGAGCTGCTAATAAGAAGATTATAATCCTGTGCAGCAGCGGCTTTATCGTTTATTGTTCCCTGAAGCAATTTTGAACCCGCCTGTAGAGTGGCGTGGTGAGGGTTTCTGTGGAAATTCGATTGAGCAACAGTTTAAACCATATAAGTATCCGTTGCCCGGGAAATCAGAAGTGAAAATGTTCTATCGCTATGGAGGCTCGTTTATCGGCACCATGACCGAAACTAATAGATGGGTGATGGCATATCAGAGTCCTAAATTGGAATTTGTGGTTAATCAGGACTGCTGGTGGGGTAGTGAGACTAAATTTGCAGATATTATCCTGCCAGCCTGCACAAATCTGGAACGAGACGACATTGCAGAATTTGCCAGTCCCGGCGGCTATTCCTCACATGGAAGTAGCGGCTGTAATTATAGAATAATCGTCCGCCAGAAGAAATGTATCGAGCCGCTTTCTAATCCAAGTCAGATTACCATATATTCACTCTCTTGCCGAAAGACTCGGTTTCAAAGATGATTTCACCGATGGAGGTAAAAAAATATTGGACTGGGTAAGAGATATTTCGAAATATCCGACCTACCCAAATATATATCCTGGGAAGAATTTAATCGAAAAGGGTATTCTGCAGCGCCTCTACCTGCTGACTATAAATCCACACCATCGCTGAGATGGTTTTATGAAGGTAGACCCTGCGATACTCCCGACTATATTAATGAAAGAGAAATACGGAAAAGGGAAAGGAACTCGGTACTGATAGCGGCAAAATAGAATTTGTTTCCCAAAGCCTTACGGAACATTTGCCTGACGACAAGGAACGCCCACCGATGCCCCACTATATTCCTAGTTGGGAAGGCCCTGATTTATCGATCGCAAAGAAATATCCGCTTCAGCTATTAACACCCCACCCGAGATATTCCTTTCATACTCATTATGATACCCATAGCCCATGGCTGGGAGGACATACCGGGACATAGGACACTGAAAGACGGATAATTACTAATATTGGCCAGTAAGAATCCATCCTAGCTGATGCCGAACCGCGGCGTATAAAGCGAAGGTGATATCGTAAAATTATATAATGACCGTGGGGCAGTTCTGTGTGCCGCTCATATTACAGAGCGTTATCAAACCGGAAGTAATCCATAGTTACTGTTCGTCTATCAAATATGATCCTATTGAACCAGGCAAACCCTATTCAGTTGATAAGGGT
>CAVSBM010000013.1:0-48492 GCA_963726175.1 uncultured Chloroflexia bacterium
AGTGAATTTGGATGGCGCAGAGTCTCAAGAGTCCATCCCGGGTCACGCGAACGATTCTTCTTGGGGGTCTGAGAAGGGGATCATGAGACCCGGCAAAGAAGCTGCCCAGATGGTTAGAGCGAGGCATATGAGGAAGAAGTGAAGACAGCTGAGGATCTTGTTTATCAACGTCAGTGCGTGTCATTGCCTCGCATATCTTACCGACGCTGTAGTGACACACGCATACCAGCTCTGAAATACTGTTGCGTCAGATGAGATGTAGATGCAGTCTATAGATCAAGCAAAGGAAACTAATATAGCCTCCAAAGGGGAAACACGCCCCTACCAGGAGAAGAGGGATAGAAAGGAGGCGAGATTCGGCCATCAAGCAAAGCAATCGATAGGACGTATAGGGCTATATGCCCCTAACAGGTAAATTTGAATGGAAAGGAGCGATACACCGGAGAGAATGCGATGGAAGAACGAAAAACCGAGTTAGAAACTTCAGGCGGACTGTTGGGAAACGAACTTAGCGAACTGAGGGGCAAGTTGAGGACACTGCAGTGGCTTCAAATAGGAAGCTTGGTAATACTAATAGCAGTTATCGTCATCACCTGGCTTTTTCCCCATGTCCGATTCGGCGGAGGGGGGATGCCAACGCCGCCACAGGTTCCATAGCAGCACCTCGTGAGCCGTCAGAACTGCGGCACCTGGTGGGCTTGACGTACGCCGGTGGCATCATCGGCGTTATCATAGGCTGGGGAGTCTCCATGATTATTAACCACGCGGGGACCATAGCAGCCTTGGTTACTCCTGATATGGTGATTTTTGCTGTTTCAGTATCGGTTGGCATCGGCCTGTTCTTTGGCTTTTACCCTGCTTGGAATCCCTCCCACCTCAATCCTATTGAGGCTCTGAGAAGCGAATGATGGGCCCCAGCAAGGAAGCTCCCCGGATGTCTAGAGCAAGGCACATGAGGAAGAAGTGACAACAGCTGAGGATTTCATTTATCGACATCAGTGTGTGTCGTTGCCGCACGCACCACCCCGAAACTAGTGCCTATCGTAAAAAGGAAGAGAGAGATACAAGACGCTTTGGTTGTTGTGCTTGAACAATATGGACTAATGTTCATCTCCTAAGCTTACTTCGGATAGCGTCACTCTCCAGCTCCCTGATGGCATCGGCAGCGATCCAGCGAGCAGCCTTCGAGTCAAGTCGCTGGATTTCCTTGGCAGTATTTATTGCGGCTTCGTTCAAGTTGAGGTTCCTTTTTCCGATGTTTCTAAGAGCCCAGTTCACTGCCTTCTTGACGAAGTTACGCTCGTCCGTAGCCCCTCGTATTATTACCGGAAGCAATGCTACAAATTTCTCATCGCTCGCCTTCTTATCATGCCATGCCAGACAAGCTATCAGCGAGAAGGCAGTCCTTTTGACGAACTCTTCTTCCCGCCCGGACCAATCGACAATTTTCTTCCAGGCTAACCGATTCTTCTCAAAGAGATTCATGCAGACCTGGTCGCAGACATCCCACGAGTTGATGCCCTTCACCCATTCCTCCATCTGCTCCTCAGTGAGCTTCGCCGGGTCACCGATCATCCCAGCCACAATCCTGGCTTCAGCTATTCCAGTCCTCCATAAGTCCAGTGCCAGCTTGTGGTCCTTCCCTATCTCTTTGGCCAGTTTTCTCATATCAGGAACCGAGACGCCTAATCTCTGCTCAATTGTCATTCCGTATTTAGCCATTCCTTCTAACTGCTCTGGCTGAGCCTTGCTCCGGAGTTTGTCCAGCACATCCTTCACAGAAGCCATTGTTTTCTCCTATTCCATTACCTCAAAATCCGGAACATGTCATATTCATGGATGCACAAGCTTCTCGGACTGGGTAGAAAAGCAGAATGTGATGTATCGCCGTGCTTCACCTACTGTTGCTGAATAAACCAGCATAATGCTGTACCACTAAATAATCAATAATCCAACCAATGTAAAGGCAGCGATAGGTGGCAGAGCCGAAATCGGCTTCCCTTTCAAAAATATCGCCTGAATCGCATAGACGCTGACCAATCCCAGTAATCCGAAGACTGCAATAATAGCCGCTGGTTTTAGGCCCTGGGCAAAATAAACGGAGGCTGTCAGCAGACAAGGGAAGGCAATGTCGCCACCACCCAGTATGGAGTATTCCCTAGCGGCGGGATTCACCTCTATCATCTTCTCTCCATGTTTTTTCAAGTTTAAGTTCCACTCAGAATAGTTTTTGGGAATGATTAGCGCCGGCAGGGCATTTACTTGCGATAGTCTGTCTGCCATCCAGAGCATGAATTTGAAACGAACCGCCAGGAAGTCATAGAGAGCAAGTGCCAAAATAATAGCCATCGCGGTCCACGGCGTAATAAAGCGACCGAAAACTGCTCCTAAACTACTCACCGCCAGAATCAATACCAGGTTATGTAGCCAGACAAGTGGTATCAAGAACCAGAAGGCTCCAAATGCGACAGCGATGGCGACCGCCAATGGAAGGGGCACATAGAAGACAGTGGCGATGAAGGCACCCCAACTAAACAGAAGGGCAAACAAGAGCCTAAGAAGAACCTTTAAAGCTGCAAGAGGAATCTTATAGAGTATAAGTCCGAGCACGCCCGCTGCCGCAAAAATATAGATTAAAATTGGTCCTAACGCCGAATGTGCTGGGACATCGATAACTTCACCAGAGGGTAACGTCACTTCCCCAGGCCACCAGGCTATCGGTGCCGATGGCTGGGTCGGTATTTCTATATCATTTTCATTCAGGAATGGATCTATACGAGGAGCGACAAGAAGAATGAGCATCTGAGCGACAACAAAGAAGAAGAAGGCCCAAATAGACCGTGTTCAGCTTTACCTGCCTCTTTGTGCTCATAAACGGGATATTTTATATTAGAGAAGGCCCGATGTCGAAGTATCGCTGTGACTTGCAACCCAGGTAGATTGAACGGTTCGAGTGAGTATGTATGGACTCGTTTCAGACTCAAGCTTATACCGATTTCAATAATGCCGTATATGCTTCTTCTTCGGTGTCGGCTATCTCACCGAGGATTACTGAGCAGCCGCGACCATCGTATTCCAGCGCCCGCTCGCACAATTTGACGATGAGTTCTCCAGACTTTCTAAAGAGAATAGATGCATCGCTCCATCCTTGTCGCTGATACCTCTGGCCCAGGTCCCTGAACACTCGTGCCTGTTCAAATCGTAATCCATCGTTGTGACATAAGTCCTCGGCAATAAGCGGTGGCGTTAATCCAGCGTATGCGACCATGTGCCTGAAGCAATCCTTATCTGTCCATAAGATAATCTCTTTTGCTAGCTTTCTCATGGCAGGAATGCCAAACATACTCACAGGTGGGTTGAGCATTCGCCTGGCTTTATAAACAGAACCTTTTTCGGCAATTTCAAGTTCAGTCGGCATCTTATGAGGTAGCCGGAAAACCCTGTAGGTATTCTTTTTGCTCATGCCCGGGACATTAACATCCAGAGCTCTTTCAAATTCCATGTAAGGAATCTCCTGCACACCCTTAACACTGCAGTCGTGGACATAGATTACCTGCCTTTCGTCATCATAGCCAACCATGAGGAGATAGTGGATGGGGACATGTTCCTTTTTGTACAGTTCGGGGTAGTAGTGCAAGTAATACATGTCGAGGGCACCGACCATCACTGGTTCATCGTTTTCCAGATGCCTCTTCATTCTTGGGAATTCATTTTTGAATGACTTGCCCTCACTTATGGTCTGGGTGAATCCTATTATCTCACCCAGGTCTCTAAGTAAGTATTTAGGACTATTACCCCAGTAAACCATGCAGGGAGGTCTAGCCATCTTGAATTTGAGATAAGCGAACGAAGCCATACCACCGACGACAGGTAACAGGAAGTAGTCATACCTGGCTCCCTGCCACGTCAAAACGTCGAATAAGCCATTGACGTAGCATGTAGATTCGTGAACCTCGTGAGGTATTTTGATCAACTTTGCCATTTTCCCTATCGCTTGCAGAGGTATAACAGCGTTCTGCTATAGATGGCAAGTTGCCAAACAATCCCGATTTTGTGCACTGGCTATAATCTCACGTTAGTTTCATCAGGTATTTCTCGTAATCGACAACCTGGTACTTCTTGCCCCGAGCAACGACCTTGAAATTTTCTCTTTCGAGTAGCTTCTTATGCGCTTCTTGTCCGCCGGGGTACTTCTCGTTCAAAGAACCGTCTGCTTTGAGGGTCCGCCAGTACGGTATGTTTAGTGACTTACCTTCCTTACTTGCTTCTTCTACCGCGTTGGCCGCCGTCATGATGAAAATCCCGGTGGTTAATGAGCAGCAAGCTTTTACATCGTGATTCCTTGCAATTTGCCTGCATATTCCGACAATGGTCATGAGCCTTCCTTTTGGTACCTGCTTCATGATTGCCACTACTTCCGATGGATTCACCAGGATAACATTGTCAGCGACTTCGGCTCCCATCTTGTGCACGGCCTTGTAACAAGGAAACCCTTTCTCCAGCCAAGCACCTTAGGAAAAGAGGGTTTGTCCTTCAATTTCTCCTGCCACGTTTTCTTCATTCTTCCTCCCAGCGGTACTTGTGTTTCTTTTGGCGTAGTTTATCAAGCTGGCATTTATAGCACAGCCCATTGTGACAGCATATCACCCCACCACATTCAGGGCACTGCCATTTCCCCTCTTGCTTCTCCAGAAATGGCTTTATGCCATATTCTTGATGTATTCGAGGTTCTCAATCATGCTCATATGGAAATATGTTCTGTAGCGGTTATCAAGATGCTTTAACCTTTCGCAGGGAAAACTGCCGCATTCATAGCAATATCCTAAGCCTTATTAGACATCAGCAGTTCGCATCCTTTCTTCAAGTAAGCGCACTTCTTATCTCGTGGTTGCACCCTACGCAATACAGACACTCTGATTCCCTTGCTTTTAACATCATAGTGATAGGCAAGATACCCACTGCATACGCACAGTTCATCCCGCAGGGAGCGACTAGTTCTTCATTCATGACTTCCACAACAGTAATATACAGGATTTCAAGCGATAGACACCAGTTCGATAAGGGTCAATCGGCCTCGGCATTGGAGTGAGAGAAAGGCAAACGCGTCAAGGGACTTGCCACCACAGTGAGTTGACGATAATCCAACAAAAGGTTATTATTGATATGCAATGTTTTGCATTTATTATTATAACGACGAAATAAAGAGGGAATATGTTAGAGCAATATCTATATATCATAGTTGGCCTTGCTCTTGTCTTGGGCGTCCTTATTGGGTACTTTGTCAGGCAGCTCGTAGCCAACCGGGAGATCCAAAGAACAAGAAAAGAGGCACAGAATTTATTAAGTGAGGCGACAACCAAGTATAATGAACTACTCCGTGCAGCTAGAGAAGAAGCTATCAAGGTTGGCAACGCTGCCGAGGCGGAAAACAAGGAACGTCGCCTTGAAATACAACGATTAGAAAAGCGTTCCAACCAGAGAACAGAGGCGCTGGAGCGGAAGTTAGAGGGTGTAGAGCGGCGTGAGCGTGATTTAGACAGCAGGAAAAAAGATGTTGAGAGGATAACAGCTGAACTTCAGGCAATAAGAGAAAAACAGCTGGCAAAGTTAGAATCCATCTCCGGCACATCCAGTGTAGAAGCAAAGACTCTCCTGCTTCAAGAGCTAAAACAAGAGGTTGAAGAAGAAGCCTCGCGGCAAGTTAGGGTATGGGAGGCGCAAATAAAGGAAGAGGCTGATGGAAGGGTTCGGGATATTCTGGCCACAGCTATTCAAAGGTGTGCTACCGATGTTGTTTCGGAAACTACAATATCCGCTATTCCCCTGCCCAGTGACGAGATGAAGGGGCGGCTCATTGGACGTGAAGGACGCAATATCCGAGCCCTAGAGCAGGCTACTGGTGTTGATCTTATCATCGATGATACTCCGGAGGCGGTTACCATCTCCAGCTTTGACCCCGTGAGGCGTGAAGTAGCTCGCCTTGCCTTAAGCAAACTTATCCTAGATGGGCGAATTCATCCCGCCCGGATTAAGGAAATAGTGGACAAAACCAAAGCGGAGGTTGAGGCTACTATTCGTAGTGAAGGCGAACATGCAGCTTACGAAGCTGGGGTGCCAGGCTTACATCCTGAGCTGATTAAGCTACTTGGCCAGCTTAAGTTTCGTACCAGCTACGGTCAGAATGTCTTACTTCACAGTCTCGAAGTTTCTCATCTGGCAGGGATGCTGGCTAGCGAGATTGGGATTAATGTCAGTACCGCTAGAAAAGCCGGCCTGCTTCATGATATTGGCAAGGCCGTAGACCATCAAACGCAGGGACCACATGCTCTGATAGGTGCTGACTTGGCTAAGCAGTGGGATAAAAATCAGGATGTGATTCAAGCCATTGCCGAACATCATGGTGAGGCAGGGACCAGTACTGTCATGGGCTTTATTGTTGCTGCTGCCGATGCCATAAGTGGTTCGCGGCTTGGCGCAAGACGTGAGTCCCTGGAACAATACGTGAAACGTATTAAGGACCTGGAGGACATAGCTGCTGGTTTTCCTGGTGTGGAGAAGGCTTTTGCCATCCAAGCCGGGCGTGAAGTGCGCGTCATGGTAAAACCAGATAAGGTGGATGACTTAACCGCAGTGAGATTAGCTCGAGATATTGCCAAAAAGATAGAAGAGAGCCTAACCTATCCTGGCCAGATAAAGATAATGGTGATAAGGGAGACCACGGCGACAGACTACGCCAAATAGATTTGAAAATACTGGCAATAGGCGACATCATCGGCAAGCCCGGCAGGAACGCAGTGAAGGAAATCCTGCCAGGCTTATGTGCTGAACACAATATTGACCTCGTTGTAGGCAATGGCGAGAATGCTGCTGGCGGGTTAGGACTGACTCCCGGTACAGCAGAAGAACTCTTTGATTCTGGAATTGATGTCATAACCACTGGCAATCATATCTGGGCTTATAATGAGATCATCCCTTATCTGGACAGTGAGCTTGCTATTCTCCGCCCGTTGAATTACCCACCCATGAATCCTGGTCGAGGCTACTTGCTCAAAAACAATGTCCTGATAGTTAACCTCGTGGGGCGTGTTTTTATGGGCCATGTTGATTGTCCGTTCCGAGCCATGGACCAGCTACTGGTTCAGTTTGAGCATAAATCAATCCCTATTATTGTTGACTTTCATGCTGAGGCGACCTCGGAGAAAGTGGCCATGGGCAGATACCTCGACGGACGAGTCAGCGCTGTGTTGGGCACCCATACTCACGTGGGCACCATTGATGCTCGCATATTGCCAGGAGGCACTGCTTGTGTCACCGACATAGGCATGGTCGGCCCCACAGATTCGGTCATCGGGGATGACCCAGATTCTGTAATCAACCGCTTCCTTACTCAAATACCCAGCCGGCTATCGGTTGGCAAGGGAAAAGTCAGCTTCGATGCAATTCTGGTCGAAGTGGACGAGAAGACCGCCAAAGCAGTAGGTATCCAGCGTATCCAAAAATCAGTGGACTAGTAGGAACAAGGAGGCACTTGGCAGCCGGTTTAGTCCAAGCTTGATAGCTAAGAGAGCCTTACTTCTTCCATCACTTTGGACATTATGTCGCCAGCCTTGCCCCGAATGACCACTTCGGCGTAGTGATCGAAGGGGGTTGGAGTCAGATTAACGATAGCTAACTTTGCTCCAGCCTCTGTGGCGTATGTCGGTATGTAAGCAGCAGGGTAAATAACAAGAGTAGAACCAATGACAATAAAAAGGTCGCAGTTCTGTGCCCGGCGAATGGCTTCCCGTAACGTCTCCTGTGGTAATGCCTCCCCGAAAAACACTGCATCTGGCTTCAAGATGCCTTGACAGTCAGGGCAATCGGGAACTTCTATGCCACCTTTTATCCTCTGTAATACTTCAGGCATCGGAAAGCGTCTACGGCAGCTTAAGCATACCACCCACCTTACATTGCCATGAAGCTCAAACACTTTATCTTCAGGGACCCCGGCCTTTTGATGCAGGCTGTCGATATTCTGGGTGATGACGCAATCTAATTTGCCCAAACGGTGAAGCTCAGCAACGGCATGGTGAGCGAGATTTGGTTCAGCTTCAGCAAGTAGTCCTCCTTCGATGGACATCTTCCAAATAGTCTTGCGAGCGGCTGGGCTGCTGAGGAATCTCTGAATGGTGAAGTCCTCAGGGTCATATCTGCTCCAGATTCCTCCCGGGCTGCGGAAATCGGGGATACCCGACTCCGTGCTTATCCCAGCCCCTGTAAACACGATCGCATTCTTGGACCGTATGATAAGCTGAGCTAGCCGTTCTATCTCTTCCATCGTCTCACTCTTTCAAGACTGGCTTTCCTGCTTATAACCCGATCTTTACTACCCTTTCGATGCCGCCCAGGTCGGAAATCAGCTCGATACTGGCCTGTGGGTAATAGTCATTTACCAACGAAGTCACAATTTCACCCTGTCCCTGACCTATTTCCAAAAGAAGACAGACAGGACCCCCGCAATGGGTGCCCCCTTTCCCTCGCATCTGTTCCAGCATCTCCCGTATCTTGTCCAGGCCATCCCTGCCGCCGGCCAGGGCTATCGTTGGCTCATGTTCTCTTATCTCCGGGCTCAAATCTTGGAATTCACAGTCTCTGACATAGGGTAAGTTGGCTACTACCATGTCCACGGCCTGAGGCAATGGTTCAAGCAAATGACCCTGCAAGAGTTCCACCCGGCTGTTAACTCCATGGCGACGGCAATTCACTTCGGCTATCTGCAGAGCTAAAGGTGAAATATCCGTGGCATAGATTTTAGTCTGGGGTAATGCTAGGGCCAGGCTGATGGCAATAGCTCCGCAACCAGTGCCGATGTCGGCTATTGTGGTCTGCTCTCCTCGGTGGGAAATACGCTGGGCAAGTTCTACGGCTTTTTCCACGAGAAGTTCTGTTTCTGGTCGGGGGATAAAAGTGTGAGAATCAACGTAGAAGTCGATCCCGTAAAACTCGCAGTGCCCTAGAATATAAGCGGCCGGTTCTCGGTCAAGGCGCCGTCGGACAAGATGGCGTAGACGCTCCGTTTCCGCTGAAGTCAAGCTCCTCTCTGGCTCTGTGTAAAGCCGTGTCTTAGACATTCCCAAGACGTGGCCCAGCAGAAGCTCAGCCTCAACAGAGGCATCAGCAATTCTCGCTCCGCGTAATGTTTGAGTGACTGATCGTAAAGCTTCGCTCAGAATCACGTAACGGCTGCTTCCAGTTGCTCCACTTGCTCTTTGCTGATCAGGGCTTCAATGATTTCGTCCAATTCTCCTTCCAAAATCTGTTGAAGGTTGTGAAAACTCAGATTGACTCGGTGGTCCGTGACTCTGTTCTGGGGAAAATTGTAGGTGCGAATCTTTTCTGCCCGTTGACCGCTGCCTACCTGCATCCGCCGTTCTTTATCTATGCTTTCAGATTGCTTCCGCTGCTCCGTGTCAAGCACCCTGGCCCGAAGCACCGCCATGGCCTTCATCTTATTTCTTACTTGAGACCTTTCGTCCTGGCAGGAAGCCATTATCCCGGTGGGTAAGTGCGTGATGCGAACCGCCGTAGTCACTTTATTCACATTTTGCCCGCCGGCACCCCGAGCGTGGAAAAATTCCATTTTGAGATCGTCAGGACCAATGTTGAGCTCGATCTCTTCTGCCTCAGGTAGGACCGCCACTGTGGTTGTCGAGGTGTGAATCCGTCCCGAGGCTTCAGTAGCTGGCACCCTTTGCACTCGATGAACACCGCGCTCGTGTTTGAAGCGGCTGAAAGCACCTTTACCTTTGACTTCAAATATCAGCTCCTTGAACCCTCCTCTTTCGCTTTGATTGCTATCAATGACCTCCACCTGCCAGCCCTTAGTTTGGGCATATCGGCTATACATGCGGAATAAGTCTCCGGCAAAAAGGCTTGCCTCCTCACCGCCGGCACCAGCCCTTATCTCAACAATGACATCCCTGTCATCGTCAGGATCTTTCGGCATCAGGGCAAGCTTAAGCTCGCCAAGAAGCTCACCTTGCTGTTCTTTGAGCTTGCTCACTTCTTCCTTGACCAAAGCTATCATCTCCGCCTCACCATGGGCATTGAGCAGCGCTTCGAGTTCGCCCAGTTCTTTGCCCCTGGCTTTAAACTCCTGGTACGCGCTAACAATATCTTCAAGAGCCGCCCTCTCCTTGCTTAGCTCTTGAAGCCGCCTGCGGTCAGTAGCTACCTCTACTTGAGCCAGAAGCTGACTCAGCTCGTCATAGCGCTTTTGTATTAATTCCAGTTTCTCAAACATGACCAATGTTATTATAATACAGCGCCACAAGCTGCTCAAACTTGAGCCAAGTTAGCTCGAATGAAACTGGCACCAGGTTGCTACGAATGCTTACGCAAATTGATCCACCAGGCGGCGGAGCTAGCCACCGACGATGTTTCGCTGAAGCAAAGAGCAATCAATGAAGCGATGAAGATATTGGACAATGAGTTTTCTTACAACCAACTATCTCTCGTGATTGCCACCAAGATTCACAAGATAGTGAGAGAGGTGACCCACAATCGTGACCCTTACCGGGCAATGAAGGAAAGGGAGATGATGCTCGCCAGGGAATTATATCCAGACGTGTCATTGCGAGCTAAGCGAAGCAATCTATACAAGGATGAACTTCGGGGGCATCTTCAGCTGGCTGCAGCAGCGAATGCTCTCGATTTCTTCAAGGACCTCGGTTCGATCGAAGATGACATCAGGAAACCTGTGAGCTTTGTCATAGATGATTCGGAGCGTCTTGAAGCAAAGCTAAGGAATGCCTCCAAAGTCTTATATCTGGCAGATAATGCCGGCGAGCTCTGCTTCGACCTGCCTCTGGTCAAGTGGATGAAGCAATTCGCCCAGGTAATCTATGTAGTTAAACCATCGCCTGTTCAAAACGATTTGACATTGAAAGATGTGAAGAGGTCTGGCTTGGAAGCTGAGTTAGGGGAGGTTGCGAGCACAGGCGTAGCCTCACCAGGAATCGTTTTTCCTCTGGCTTCAGCTCAGTTCAAACGACAATTTGAGTCAGCAGATTTTGTATTCGCCAAAGGGATGGGGCATTATGAGGCTTTATCCGAGCTTCCCCAAGAAGGGAGGTTCTTCTATTGCCTCAAGGCCAAGTGCCGACCCGTAGCCGATTCCCTGGGGGTGCCTATAGATAGCTATGTGGCTATGCTACAGTGACTCGGTTCTCCCTTTCCAGCCGTAGGAAATCGCCCCACAAGGCACTGAGAGGCTCTAGAAAGGGCATGAAACAAGAAGCAAGAGGAAAATCCCGAAGCAGCAGAGGCACGATTTTTTGATACCCACCCTGGCTCTCACCAGCCAAGGTCGACAGTCACAAGGTGCTGTCTTATCCGAGATACTTCGGTTTGTGCCCCCCTAGCTAAAATGGCTGGGCTTGGGCCCTTAACTTGAGTTTCCCAAGCTGTTTTGTTATATTCTTGAATCACACGGGGCTGTAGCTCAGTTGGGAGAGCGTCTGACTGGCAGTCAGAAGGTAGTGGGTTCGAATCCCATCAGCTCCACCAATCATAAGTTTTCCACACCAAAAGATCCAGAGCTTTTTTGAGTTTGCCATAACTCACGTCCCCCAAGGCGCGAGGAGTGAGTTATGGCCAAGAGCCTTACCCGCGAAGTAGTCTCAACCTCCGGAAACCCACTGAGGGCAGATGGCATAGGTACATCTTGTATCTCCGAGGTGAGACGAAGTGGGTGAACTGCTGAAACCAAGCGGGGGCGGATTCTTACGCCCTTTCGGGTGTGGCGAGTTTATCCGTGAATTTCTCTTGGACCGTGGCCCGAACGGGTCGCCAGCAATTGACCCTGCGAGGATTAGTGAGACTAAGATATACCACTATTTTGGCTAGTACACCTTTTTTCTTATCGATTGAGCTATGACTCCGCCGGTAGTAAACGCCAAGCCGATATAGGATTGTGAAGCAGAAACAATTGCTTGAAGAATGTCGACTAGGACTAGAACAGTTCCCACTAAATAAGCTAAACTGGCCGGTTATGGATGACCCCGTGACCAATGGTACCAGCAAAGGAGTGGTGCTTCTTGTCGCCACGACAGCCTCCTTTATTTTCCCCTTTACGCTCTCCACTGTGAATATTGCCCTCCCTGCACTCGGGGAAGAGCTATCATTGGATGCAGTCATGTTAGGCTGGGTTGCCACCGCCGGTCTCCTGTCCTCGGCAGCCTTGCTCGTTCCCTTCGGTAGAATAGCGGACATATATGGCAGGAAGAGGATGTTCACCTGGGGCACAGTTGTCTTCACGCTCGCGTCTCTTCTAGCGGGAATGGCAAACTCTGCTCACATGCTTATTTCTTGCCGGGCTTTTCAGGGAATTGGCGGTGCCATGCTTGCCGGAACCGGAGTAGCATTGCTTACTACGGTATTTCCCGCCAACGAGAGAGGGAAAGTCTTAGGAATAAATGTGGCGGCATCATATCTTGGCCTTTCCCTGGGCCCGGTTTTGGGTGGGGTTCTCACACACCATCTTGGCTGGAGGAGCATCTTTTTCCTGAGTGCGCTCCTGGGATTGGCAGTTATCGGCGTCGTCTTATGGAAACTAAAAGGTGAGTGGACTGGGGCAAAAGGCGAGAGATTTGATTTTGGTGGCTCAGTAATCTATAGCCTTGCACTTGTAGCGCTGGTATACGGTTTTACTCTCCTGCCGGCGATGTCGGGAATGTGGTTGATTGTGGGAGGCATCATAGGGCTTTCGGCGTTCATCAGATGGGAGATGAGAACCAGAAGCCCGGTCCTGGATATGAGCCTCTTCAGAAACAGCAGAACCTTCACCTTTTCCAACCTGGCAGCGTTGATTAACTACAGTGCCACATGGGCCGTATCTTTCCTCCTAAGTCTTTATTTGCAGTATCTGAAGGGATTCAACCCTGAAAGTGCCGGCTTGATTCTGGTCGCCATGCCCGCTATGCAGGCTATTCTTTCACCGCTGGCTGGCAGGCTTTCAGACAGGATTGAACCAAGGGTAATTGCCTCAGCAGGAATGGCGTTGACCACTGTCGGGCTCATCATCTTCGTCTTTCTAAATGAAGAAACCTCCTTGGAGTTCATTATAGGCAATTTGCTTCTAATGGGTTTCGGCTTTGCCCTTTTCGCGTCTCCCAATACTAACGCGGTTATGTGCTCTGCGCCAAAGACGGCTTACGGGGTAGCTTCGGCAACGCTGGCAACGATGCGGCAGGTCGGCATGGTCTTAAGTATGGGAGTCGCCATGCTGCTGTTTGCCTTATACATGGGGAGAGTTCAAATTACGCCTGAATACTATCCACTTTTCCAGGAAAGCATGAGGGCGTCGTTCATCGTTTTCGCCGTTCTCTGCTTCGGTGGCATATTTGCCTCGCTCGCCAGAGGGAAGGTGCGGTAGTCTTTAATGTCATTTTTCACGTCCGATGGTGTAAGAACATCAAGAGGTAAATACGTCACAAAACTTCAGATTGTTCAATACGATTCCTTTATCTCAATCAATGAGGTACGATAAGCTATAAAAATCGTCATTTGAGACTGGCATGCCAACACATTCAGCTTCCTCTACTTTCTTACGATAGTATCTTCCTGAAACCGAGGCTCGCCAGGACAACCAGTATAATTGTGGTTACACAAATCACCAGCATATCTATACCAATAGAAGATAAATCACCCGTGACAAGCAGCGCCCTTATCGCGTCGACAACGTAGCTAAGAGGGTTGCCTATGGCAATGACCTTGAGCCAACCTGGCATGATGGAGAGGGGATAGATGGCGTTGCTGGCGAAGAACAGAGGCATCATAATAGCTTGTCCAATGCCCATCATCCTTTCCCTATTACGGAGAACTGAGGCAAGAGCTATGCTCATGCTGGAGAAACACATACCGCACAGGACTATTATGGCAAACACACCAAGGATGCTGAGAGGAGTAAGAATAAGCTCAATCTTCATAATGAGAGCTAGAATCACGATGGCAATCGCTTGAAATAGCCCTCTCACTCCAGCCGATAGAGACTTGCCCATGACAATAGCTGACCGTGGTGCTGGGGTTGATAGAAGCTTGTTAAGCAACCCGAGGTCACGCTCCCAGACAACGATGATTCCATAGAAAATAGCCACAAAGATAACTGATTGAGCAAGTATGCCCGGCGTCATGAACTGGAGATATGAGAAGTCTCCGGTGGGTATAGCCCTTATCTTACTGAACGTAACACCGAATACTGTAAGCCAGAGGACTGGTTGAACTACTCTCAGCCATATCTGTGACTGATCGTGCCTGATCTTTCTTAACTCAAGCTCAGTGATTACTAGCGCGCTTGATAAATACCGTTTTAGGTTCATCTTGTCAGCCTCCTGAATGTTCTTCTTGTCATCCGTGCCTGCGTCCAACTCCCGCCCTCACCTATGCGAGCACCGGTATACTTCAGAAAGACGTCATCAAGCGTAGGCTTCTTCAGGGACACCGAGGCGATCTCCAGTCCTTTAGCTCTAAGGTCTTCCAGAAGACGTGGAATAATGACTTCACCGTTTGCGACCAGCAGCTCAACAGTGCCGTTCGATGACTCGGCTATAGTTGAGTAGCCAAGCTCTTTGACAACCGCAGGAAGGTCAGGGGCTTGGGAGCTAATGCTCAGTATCTCTCCCCCTACCGCCGACTTTAGCTCGGAGGGTTTACCAATTACGGCTAGCTTGCCTCTATCCATTATCCCTATCCGGTCACACAGGGTGTCTGCCTCGACCATATCATGGGTAGTGAGGAGGATAGTTGCGCCGAACTCGTCTCTCAACTTCCTCACCAGTTCCCATATGGCGTTTCTGGCGTTTGGGTCAAGACCAATGCTTGGCTCATCCAGAAACAGCATCCTCGGTCTGTTCACCAGTGACTGTGCCAATTCAAGCCGTCTCATCATGCCGCCTGAAAAGGTATTGACCATGCTGTTGGCTCTATCCTGAAGGCCCATATACTCCAGTACCTCGTTAATACGTTTTTTCCTCTGGTCGCCTGGCATACCGTATAGCTTGGCGTAGATCAGGATGTTCTCGTAGCCTGTGATTTCCCCATCCACTGACACGTCTTGAGGCACGTAACCGGCCATTTCCCTCACTTTGTCCGGGTAGGCCAGCGCATTTACGCCAAACACGCTTACATTTCCTGAGGTCGGCCTTATGAGCGTCAGAAGTATCCGTATGGTTGTCGTTTTGCCGGCTCCGTTGGGTCCCAGTAACCCGAAGATTTCTCTCTCCGGTATGGTGAACGAAATTCCGTCAACGGCTCTCACTCTGGGGTATATCTTAACAAGATTCTCAACGACGATTGCTTCAGCCATTCTCAAACGGCTCCTTTCCTTCGCTGACTTCAGCGGCTGTGGCTACTAACTGGAAGCCATGGGCAACCATCGCCAGCTCTTCTTCGGTCAACTTATCCAGAATCCTGCGCATCTCCTGCGCTCTCCCTTCCCTCAAGTCATTGATGAGCGTCTTTCCCTTATCGGTTACGCTCAACCAGGACATGCGGCGATCATCGGGATCAGGGGTACGTGTCAACAAGCCTTGCTCAACCAATCGATCAACAATCCCTGTGACATTAGCAGGGGTAACCCGGATTCCAGATGCTAAACCGCTGAGGTTCACCCTTCCATGCCGAGAGATGTAAAACAGACTTTTGAGTTGAGGGATAGTTAGGTTCAATTTCACCCAGGAATCGAGTGTGCGCTCCCTGATTACCCGATTCATCCGCCGCTGAGCTTCGATTATTTGGGCAATTAGCTCTTCCATCGCTGAATATCCTCCTTAATTATTATCGACACTTAAATAGTTTAAGTAACAATAAGTAATTTGTCAAGTTCTTGCGCAGATTAATAGGAGGCGGGGTCAAACATACGCTTCGGGGACAGAATCGGTTTACCGATTTCGAGCTGACCGACTGATGAGAATTGAAGAAGCAATTCCCTATACTTCTCGTGTTCTTCGAGGTATGTTACGACTAGCTTTCTGTATTCTTCCAGTTCTTTCTTGTCCATGCTACCTCCTTACCCAAATATACCACTTGCTAGCTTAGTGAAGTTTGAGGATAGCTTGAGGCTGAGGTCGCTGGTTCAAATCCACTCGTTGCCACTGAAATTGGAATTCAACAACAAGATATCGTGAGGAGTTGCGAGCAAATCAGTCCCTCGCGCTTTTCTTAGTCTGGTGAGTTCGTTGATGGGCAGCCTTGATAACCGTATCCGGCCCAGACTACTACACTTTTATCCGTAGCCAGTTACTCCCTGGAGATGACCCCGATCGACTCTATTTCAACCAGGTATTCGGGTTTGCCCAACTGTGCCCCCAAAACAGAACTGACTGGGGGATGGTCTATCAAGAATGGAGCGTACTTCTGATAATATGCCAATTCGGTACGCCGCATGGCAGGATAGTCCTTCAGATCCTTCAACATGATGAGGTTTTTGATCAGATTGTTCATCGAGCTGCCGGCTTCTTCCAGAGCACGGCGAATTTTGCCCAAAGCCATCTCCATTTGTTCCTCGAATACCATGGTCTCTACTCTGGCTGTTTCATCGTTGGCTCCCTGGCAGCCCGAGATGAAGATCAGGTTGCCGACCACAACTGACCGGGAGAACTTCCCAGCCTCAGCCGGGACATTAGGGTAGCTCAATTTCTTGCCCGCCCAGTATTCAGGATAGTTAATTACCTTCTGACCCATATGCTTCCTCCTTTTGAAAGGCTCGCCACATTATAACAACTGCAGCTAAGACTCATATCTGTATCCTCTTGACCTTTTCCTCAATCGAGGTATCGTCTTCCTAGGAACGAAATAAATCCGAAGGAGAAGTTGTGAATCAAGTGCAAAAAAGGCGCTTGACCGATTTTCGGAGGTAATTGACACTTCGCCTATCACGAAAGAAAGGAGCTTGATTATGGCTACAACTTCACTGAAGCTGACTGGCAGTTAGTTCTAATTATCTGATGTCTGAGAATTAATAACAGTCTGGGAAGAAACTCAATTTTTTGAGCCTGGTGGTAATGGGCCGAAGTTGCTGTAACAGGTGGTTTGGAGTATGCTGATAACCTGTGAACACAACTGCGCTTTTAGTACTCTTAATCATAATCCTGGCTATTCTGGGGTTTTTCGTGTTGCCGCAGATACGCATAAGGCGAGCTATTAAGCAGGTAGTGGCCATTCTTGAGCGTAACAATGCCCTCGATGCTAGGTCTGCCAAGACAATTGACGAACTGAGGCTGAGACCTCGAACCTTCCTGGAGGGAATAGGACGCATACGCGACTTCAAACCGTATGCGCTGCAAATACTCATGGACGCTGAGGTTGTCTGTCAAACCGATGGTGGCAGACTCTATCTTTTACAGGATAAGCTCGCTGATATCAACATTGACAGACGCTGACCAGTCCGCCAATACAAGCTGTTACCCCCCGTTCTACCGGCAGTCAGAAGGTAGTGGGTTCGAATCCCATCAGCTCCACCGCCAAAAAAGACAACGCTTTCTTGCCTTCGCCCGCAATGACAGCCCGGATGTGAAATTCTAAATCCGAACCACCAAATCCTAAACAATATCAAAGCTCGAAATACCAATGACCAAGAACAATTTAGAGATTTGAATTTTGATATTTGGATTTGTCTGCAGCTTAGAAATCAGGATTTGGAATTTAGCCGCAGGGATCGCCACGCCCCCACAAGTCGGGCTCGCCAGGCCAGCCTCTCTTTAAGGAGAGGGATCTTATAGGAGAACAGCAGTTGGTTCTATCACCCTTGCTCTGGCTCGATCAGGCCGTAGTTGCCGTCATTGCGCCGATATAACAGATTGAGCCGGTCAGTATCAGCGTCCACGAACAGAAAGAAATCATGCCCCAGAAGCTCCATCTGGCTCATAGCTTCATCTATGGGCATGGGCTTGACCAAGAAGCGTTTAGTCTTTACCACTCTCTTGGGAGCCTCGATTTCCTCCTCCTCGATTGCCGCTCCTTGCCGAGCAAAAGAAACGCCCCTGCTTTTATCATATAATCTGCCCTTGTGTCGTTCGATTCGCTTAGATAGCACATCCACCACCTTGTCAATGGCTGCCCGCACATCCTTAGACTTCTCCTGAGCTCTGATTAAGACACCCCTGCTCTCAAGGGTAACCTGCACGGTGAATCGCTGCTCAGGCAGCTTGGTACCTTCCCGGGAAATCTCCACTTTGCCTTCGTCGAGGGTAGGCAAGTAACGGCCCAGTTTGCCAACCTTCTTCTCAACGTATGCCTGTATTGTCTCAGAAATCTCCACATTATTCTTGGCGAGAATCTGCAGGTTCATTTCTCCTCCTTCAGTTACGAATTTCCCTTGCCAATGTTAAGCCCCAGACAGACTTAGCTCCCTTGTTCTTGAGAGCTGCCGCACAGGATTCCAGTGTGGCTCCCGAGGTACATACATCATCTATAAGGATAATTTGTTTACCGCTTACCCTTTCATCACGGCACACGAAAGCATCCGCCACATTCCTCCGGCGCTCCTCTACATCAACTGCTTTCACCTGAGGCTGTGCCTGTTTGACGCGAATGAGGCAATCTTCAATCACCGGCAAACCAATGCGCTTGCCCAGTTCTGCGGCGACGAGGCCGGACTGGTTATAGCCCCTCTCTCTCAGTCGCCGGGGATGAAGAGGCACGCCAACCAAAGCTTCCCCAGGCAATAGATTCTCCTTCACATAATCAGCCAACAATTCAGCCAGACAAGGAGAGATTGCCTTTAAGTTTCGATACTTCAGTTCATGAATGGCCTTCCGTATTACCTCGTCAAACCTGAATGGAGAACGGATGCCATCAATCTCAGTTGGTCTTTGCCAGCAGCTTGGACATACAATGCCGCTAGCCTGAGGTCTTCCACAGCGAGGGCAAAACGGAGGCATCAGTCTCGGTAGTCTTCCCAGACATTCGGGGCAAAGAAAACCTCCTACTTTCCCACAGCCAACGCATCGGCGTGGGAAAAAAGAGTCCACCGCCAGCTCAACTAGTCTACCTGAACGAAGCACATCCTCTGTTAAGGAGTATATTCTCGGCGTGTGCGGGTATGAAGCTCTCCACTAAGAATAGGCTCATCAAGGTATATTTCGCCGTTCCTGATTTTTACATTGTATCCACAATCAGGACGGGTACACACCCAAGCCTTGTAGTGAATCGGTGCTCCTTGACTACCAAAGTCAGACAGAGGCACCAAATCCCCCTTTCCGCATTTCTGGCACTTTGGGAATGAACCGGTTTCCAAGTTCCACCTCCACAATTAGTTTATTTGTTAATCCAAACCAGTAAGTATATACTATCAAAAATTCGTTTGCAAGGCCATTTTCAGCGACAAGTCCAATTTTCTCAGATTTCCTTGAGCCCTTCCTGACCACCCAGCCCAACCACCGACAGACAGGTATAAATAGCCCCGGCTGGCGTCAGTTGGCTTCTCATCAATCTGACAGCCTCGACTTCAATAGGATATTTATCTTCAAAAGCGGTAGAGCCCACAAGTTCGCCAAAGTCTGTTCTTTCCGGCGCTGATGCTCCTTCTCTAATGCGGGCCAGAGTCAAATGTGGCACAAAGGGGCGTTCCTCCCTGGCAAATCCTAGCGCAGCCAGCGCAGAGTCGATGTTTTGCTGTAACCTGGATAGCTTGTCCATCTCTCCGCCGACGCCAACCCAGAGGACCCGGGCTTGCTTTAGACTGGGAAAAGCCCCCAAGCCTGAAATCTCCAAAAGGAAAGGAGAAATCCCCTGTACAGCTTTTTTCACAGCTTCAGCTATCTCTGTCACCCGCTCAGAAGGAATATTACCCAGAAATTTCAAGGTCAGGTGAATTCCCCCCGGGTCTACCCACTTGACGAACTTATGTTCATCCCTCTCCAATTCTTTTCTCAGCCTAGCTAACCCCTTCTTGGCCTTATCAGACAGTTCAATAGCAATAAAGGAACGAATTTGCTCAGGACTATGTGACACTTCTGCTCCCTTGTCCATTTTCACCTCCACCTCAATCCTTTCCCTTTAAAGCAGCAACGTAATACCTTATGGCTAGTATTTATTTCGTATTTGAAAGTGGGATGATGCCGTTCTTTTACTTTGCCGTCTTCTTTTCCTTTTGTTGCTTGGGCTTTTTCACATTCTTTCTTCCCTTGGTCCCCATTTCTTTGCCTCCTTTGTTATTTAAGTACTACTGCTATGTTACGCTTCTGCTCTTTCATCACAGTATAGCAGTTTTTGAGCGTTAGCACCCAAGATTCCAGCTTTATCTTTCTTAGGAAGCTGTGCAGATTGAACCTGGGCAAGCACACGGTTCTGGTGCATAAGAGGATAGTCAGTGCCAAAAAGGATTTTGTCACTGCCGATGATGCGACTCACCTGCTCAAAAATCTCGGGCTTGTAAAGGAAAACGGTGGCCGCGGTATCAAAGAGGACATTCGCTAAAGCCTTACCTACTTCGGGCATCAGGGCGTAGAAGGGCAAGCCGCCACCCCAGTGAGCACAAACAACCCTCAGGTTCGGGAAGGCCGTGATAAAGGAGTAGAGAATGTCCGGGGTGATACGACCCTTGCCAGAGTATTCATGTCCCACCGGCTCAGAAGAGTGGATCAGAAAAATCAAGTCGTGCTTCAGTGTGGCCTCAACTAGAGGCTTCATTGTTGTCTTATCGGTGAGGTCGAAGCCCTGCACATCCGACCTCAATTCGCCAATTCCCTTAGCCCCGGCTCTAGCGCATCGCTCCAGCTCTGCTATGGCAGCATCTCCGGCCCGGGGCTGAATAGCGCAAAAGCCAACAAGACGTCTCGGATAGCGTGATACTGAATCTAAGATGTAGTCGTTCGTCTTCACACAGAGTTCATGGCTGACCCAGCCAGCGTTAAGAACGACCGACAAATCAATTTCTGCCTCATCCATGCTGGCAATCAGTTCCTCGGCCGTGGCGATCTTAGCTTTCGGCTGGGAATAAAGCGCGGAAAAGCAAGGATCGCACTTGACATATTCATCGCGCCTTTCCTTTAACCAAGGCGGAAATATATGGGTGTGAAAATCTATGATCACAGGCGCCATTATACCCCTTTTTGGCCTTCGTAGAGCAGGTGATATAATGCGAGCCAATACTTTGGAGATCTAGACTATCACCCGGGAGGAACAAGAGATGTTAGACATCCGCGCCATCAAGAAAGATACCCTCTACAACGTCATGCTCCAGCAGATGTATAGCCTTAACTACGTGTGGCTGAGGATCGAGGGTCTTATCCAGCAGAAAGCTCCAGAAGTATACGGGAGTGAGGAATATTATCAGCTTTTCGAAGACTATGGTTCGGAGGAGGCCAGGACGATTGGTCAAAGCTTTGGGTTTTCCCAGAGAGGAAATCAAGGACCTGACCAGATTCCTGAAATATTCTCACTGGTCAATCTTTGAGGATATTGAGATAGTGGACCTGACTCCAAGCAGTTTCAGAATGCGCACGCTCGATTGTTCAGCGCAACGTGCCGCCAAGAAATGGGGCCTGGACTACTATGATTGTCAAGTTGGAGGCCTGCGCATTCGCAGCGGTTTCTTTGAAGGTATCAACTCCAAGGCAAAGGTTCAGAGGATATTCACGCCACCTGAAGCCAGACCTGCAGGTAGACGTGCAACCGTCTCTTGCGAGTGGCTGATTTCATTGGAGTGACACACTCCATAGCAGAGAAAAACAGAGTTGACTCTTTCCGGTCTTGACAGTGCAGAGGAAAGTGGCATAATAGTAATATACGCTAGCGATTTCGGGAAAACTGGGCTTTTGCTCCAGAGACGACCGAAGTATTGCAGAGGAGGGGAAATGAAACAGAAATCGATTGCAGTCGCTTTAATCGCAGCCCTGCTATGTATGGTTGCAGGCAATAGCATCGCTTGCACCACCCCAGTAACCGAGTATCACCTGACTATCAGCAGCACGGACGGTGGGGAGGTCACCGAGCCTGGAGAAGGTAGGTTTGCCTATTGTCCGCAACAGGGTGAGAGGGTTAACTTGGTGGCGACTCCGGATCCTGGCTACCGGTTCGTCCAGTGGACTGGCGATGTCGATACTATCGCCGATGTCGATGATGCCACCACTACCATCACCGTGAACGATGATTATTCCATCAGAGCCAACTTCGCCAAGCCGTATAACCTGACCACCAGCAGCACGGAGGGTGGTTCAGTCACCACACCGGGAGAAGGCAAGTATACCTATGACGCTGGCAAAGTGATCAACCTGGTGGCGACTCCAGATGCTGGCTACCAGTTCGTCAACTGGACTGGTAACGTGGGCACCATCGCCGACGTTAATGCCGCCATAACCACCATCACCATGAACGGTGACTGTTCCATAACAGCCAACTTCGCCAAACTTGTCAAGCAGTATAACCTCACCATCTCAAGCATGGATGGAGGGTCAGTAACCGTCCCTGGAGAGGGGACTTTTACCTTCGACGAAGGAACGGTGGTTAACCTGACGTCCGAGGTTGATACTGGATGCCGGTTTGTCAACTGGACTGGCGATGTAAGCGCCATTGCGGATGTTAGCGCGGCTACTACCACAATTACCATGAACGGTAGCTACTCCATAACGGCTAACTTTGTCAGGCAGTGCAGCTGCGGATAACCAGCTACTTGACCCTACCTTGGTTCCCGGGCACTGAATCGTGCAAGCAAGGTATGAGAATTGGTGCTCAGTCCTTATTACTCATAATTTGCCAAATACTTGCCGAATGCGAACGAAATTGTGAGAGAATCTCGCGAAAAGACTTAGCATTGTGCGGGTGATATAATAGCACCAGGGCGCGGCGCAGTAACACCATAAGTCAGCGGTTTTGAGAAGACCGAACTCTGTAAAATGTCAATAGCTCACCGCACAAGAAACGGTTTGCCGATCCGCGGTTAGGTGTTAAGAATGGACACGCGGAGTCTCGGACACACAAGGTTGATGGTGTAGCGAGCTAACATGGCCGCAGATTCTTGGTGTCGCCACTAACCAAGTTGGCCGAATGATGGCAGGGATGACTAAGTTAAGAGCCTGGAAATGCTTCCCGGTGGTGACGACGTTGATGCTGGTTCTGGGCTTGTGTGCCGTAGCGATTCCGCTAGGCTGTGGGAACCCTGTGGTCATCATCCCCGATGCCGGCCTGCAGGCTGCCATCAGGGAAGCCTTGAACAAACCGCAGGGAGACATTTATGCTTCGGAGCTTGCTTGGTTGCCAGATCTCGATGCCTCTGGCAGAGGAATCAAAGACTTACGGGGGCTTGAGTATTGTACCAACCTGACAGTGCTGGGGCTTTCGGATAACCAAATAAGCGATGTATCCCTACCTGCTAAGCTCACAAACCTGACAGTGCTGGGGCTTTCGGATAACCAGATACTGGATCTATCCCCCCTTGTTAAGCTGACCAGACTGACAGGACTCGACCTTTCGAGTAACCAGATAAGCAACATATCTCCGCTTGCTAGCCTCACCAACCTGACAGTTCTGTCCCTTGCGGCGAACCAGATAACAGATATATCCCCGCTCGTCAACCTCACCAGCCTGACATATTTGGGTCTCGAGTACAACCAGATAAGCGATTTGTCCCCCCTCGCTAATCTCACCAGCCTGACAGTGTTGGGTCTTTGGAAAAACCAGATAAACAATATATTTCCGCTTACTAATCTCACCAAGCTGACAGTGTTGTCTCTCAAGCAGAACCAGATAAGCAATATTTCCCCCCTTGCTAACTTCACCAGCCTCACAACACTGTCTCTTAGTGCGAACCAGATAAGCAATATATCACCTCTTGCTAACCTCACCAGCTTGACAGGGCTCAGCCTCATGGAGAATCAGCTAACCGATGTATCCTCCCTTGCCAGCCTCACCAGCCTGACGGCGCTCTCTCTTGGGACGAACCAGATAAACAATATATCCCCCCTTGCTAACTTGACCAGCCTGACAACGCTGTCTCTTGAAGAGAACCAGATAAGCGATATTTCCCCCCTTGCTAACTTGACCAACCTGACAACGCTGTGGCTTGAGGAGAACCAGATAAGCAATATATCCCCACTTGCTAACCTCACCAGCTTGACAGAGCTCGGTCTTAAGATGAACCGGATAAGTGACATATCCTCCCTTTCCAACCTTGGCAAGCTAAAGCGGCTCACACTTGACCAGAACCAGATAGCTGATATAAGCGCTCTGTCCAATCTCACCGATTTGAGGGTCATCTGGCTCGACAACAATAATATTACGGACATATCGCCGCTTTCCGGTTTGATTAGGATTGGTGAAGTTGAGCAAGATTGGTGGCTGGATCAAAGAGAAGGGATAGCAATCTGCCTTGGTCTCGGCGACAATCAAATAGCTGACATCGAAGCCCTGGTGGGGAATGAAGGTCTTTCAGAAGGGGATGGAGTTGACCTTCGAGGTAATCCGTTAGGCAGAGATGCTCTTAACACATACCTACCTCAACTTGAGGAGAGAGGTGTGAATGTCCTTTATGATGTTTAAGAACTGTCCCTAGCACCACGGTGCCTCATCGCCAACGCAACTTACGCCGCCGCAATGGCAGAGCAAATAGGAACTCGGCCTGAGTTCAGAGACAAATACCTGCTCACCAACCCGTTGGGGGACAGTCTGTTGAAGCTTTGCTACAAGGTCAGCCAACCAATAGCCCAGTTATAACTGGGCATCCCAGCTTGAAGTCAACAGTGAAGGTTGGGCTATTGCCCGCTGTGGTAATAAGCACCATAGTCGTCAACACTACTCCGGCCGAGAAGACCGCCATAGTAGGCTTGCTAGTGCTGGGCTCAATGGTCATATCTCAACTGTTCCACCTTCGGAGGGGAGGATGATGTCTATCCCGCTGCTAGCCAGATTATCCACGTAGAATTCGGGCTTCTCCGAGTGCACCGGTATAAGTATCTCCGGTTGAATTTCAGTGGCAACCCGTAGCAAGTCGGGACCACAGGCATGCCCCGAAGCATGTAATCCTTTCTCTTCTTCAGGTATCTCCCACTTGCCGTTTCTCTCTATCGGGAGCCCGAATGCCTGTAATTGGAAGTGCTCCAGCCAGTGGTGCAGGCGCCAGAAGTCCATTTCCTGTTCCTCGTTGTGAGGTTCGCTGGAGCTAAAGACATACAGGCTGCCGGGGCCGGGGCTGTATGCTGGGCAGCTCATTCAAATCCCAGAAGCTGAAGCACAGTATGAAATCGCTTTGGTTAGACGATACGTCCTTAGCCAGAACAACCTTGCTAGAGTATTCTTCGTAGGTCTTCTTCAGCCATTGGGCAGGACTTCTGCTAGCAGTCGTTTCTTGATATAAGACAATGGCACTTTCCTCAGCAATGTCCGGTATCTCCGGCTCCAGAAGCCGCATGGTCTTCAGAAGATAGGCATCCTTGGGCAAAATGGCTAACTTCCTTCCCGTGTCTCTGGCAACCTGCAAAAAGGTCAGCAAGCGGTCTACATCCCGGGCGGGGAAATCGGCAATGACCAGGCCTCGGGCATCACTAATAGCTTTGAAGGCATTTTGGTAGACTTCCCTCTCGGCGATATTCGTTGCTTTGTTCACATTGGTGCCTTCCAGGATCAATGCCCTGGGGTGTAACTGCCTTGCCTCCTTCATAAATGCCTCGGTGAGCTTGGCTCGCTTGCCGTGAAGCCGCAGGTCGCCGCTGTAAACCACCCAGCCAGAGCTTGTCTCAATGCCCCAGGCACAGGCACCGGGGATAGAGTGGTCCACGGGATAGCAACGTAGATTAAAGCTACATGTGCCGATATCGTCCAGCGGTTGTGAATCAAGTTTCTTCTGTCGGATGACCTCTCCCCAGAATCTTTCCGCTTCCTCGCTCAGCTTCGATCTGTCAGCAACACCGAAGCGACGTTGACGGTCACCACTGCTGCTGGCAATGTAAGCCCCTTGCCTCCATCCCTTCAGGCATTCTTCCACCCGGGGGGTAAAGTAGCACACCTGTTGGTCGAAATCGGCCTTTCCTGAGTCCTGTATGGCCTTGGCAATGAAGGCTGTGGTGGCCGTGGAATACACCGGGATGTCCTCTCTTAGGAAAGATATGTGGCCGGAATGGTCGAGATGGGCGTGGGTCAACAAGACTCCGTCTATATCTTCAAGTTTACGATAATGCTCGGCTCGGCGAAACTGCTGCCACAGGTTCCCCGTCTCCAGGTCAGTGCGGTAAATGCCTTCAAGGTGGGGAAGCAGCCCCATTACTAACAGGTCGAGGAGTCCAGCCCCGGCTCGAGGCTTCAAATATTCTTCGTAGTAAGTTCGATACTTGCTATAGGGATAGCCAAAGTCCAAGAAAAGCTTGCCCTTATCATCTTCCAGGAGGACTTTATTGCCTCCGATTTCCCTGACGCCCCCGTAGAACGTAAGCTTAACCATGCGGGTACCGAAGCACCTTCACTGACTATCCTATCATATTCATTCGGAAACTCGAAACAAAAAGCGGAACCCAAAACGGGTAGTGCTAAGCTCTGGCTTTTCCAGTATACTTACGGGGATGGACAGAATGTTCCTGGTGGACAAGCCCAAAGGGCTTACCTCCTCCCGGGTTGTAGAGCGGATAAAAAAGAAATTCAACGTGAAGACTGGTCACACGGGAACTCTAGACCCTTTGGCAACGGGGCTTTTGATTGTTCTCACCGGTAAGTTCACGAAAAACGCATCCTCATTCCTCAAGCTGGACAAGGCCTACGAAGTCAAGGCTGTTCTCGGCATCGAGACAGATACCTTCGACTCTGAAGGAACGATTTTACGCCGAAACGATAACGAAGTAACCAAAGAAGAATTGGAAAAGGTCCTGAAGGAGTTTTCCGGCGACATCTGGCAGACTCCTCCATCGTTTTCAGCTAAAAAAATAACGGGACGAAAAGCTTACCAACTGGCCAGAAAGGGGATAAGTGTAGACATACCACCAAAAAAGGTAAGCATTCATTCCCTGGAGCTTAAGGAGTTCCAGTTTCCCTATTTCACCATTGCTTGCGAGGTGTCTTCGGGATTTTACGTTAGAAGCCTTGCCCATGATATTGGAGAGAAACTCGGGGTGGGCGCTACTGTAGTGGAAGTCCGACGCACCAGAGTAGGCCCTTACCATGTCGAACAGGCCAAACGCCTGGAAGAGATCCTGGGGTACAAATAGACAAACATTGCGTTTCAGCGACGGCGGCAGACTTGGGCAAACCTTCACACCAAAAGGCGTAGATTCTGTATTGCCTTCTCATTGATTAGGTTGTTGTCTCCGTGATACAATATCCCCAGAGTGGCTACTGAGAAAGAGAAAGCAGTCGAATTGGCCATAGAGCAAATCGAGAGGCAATATGGCAAAGGTTCGATTATGAAGTTAGGCGAAGTTCCAGCCAGAGTAGCTGGAGATGCCATTTCTACCGGGGCGCTGTCTCTCGATCTGGCTTTAGGAATAGGTGGCATCCCCAGAGGGCGAGTTACTGAGATATTTGGTTCTGAGGCTTCAGGTAAAACTACACTCGCCCAGCATATAATCGCTGAAGCTCAAAAAACTGGCGGTATTGCTGCATATATTGATGTTGAGCATGCCTTTGACCCCAGATATGCCGCTAACTGCGGTGTCAACCTGCACGATTTACTTATCTCCCAGCCTGACACCGGCGAGCAAGCTCTGGAGATTACGGAAACCCTGGTGAGAAGCAGTGGTGTGGACGTGGTAGTCATAGATAGCGTGGCAGCCCTCGCGCCCAGAGCTGAGATAGAAGGCGAGATGGGCGATGCCCATGTTGGTTTGCAGGCACGATTGATGTCCCAGGCACTGAGAAAACTGAGTGCTGCTATCAGCAAATCTAAAACATCGGTCATTTTCATTAACCAGTTGCGAGAAAAGGTGGGCATTTTTTTCGGTAATCCTGAGGTAACTCCCGGGGGCAGGGCGCTTAAGTTCTATAGTTCGGTGAGGATAGACCTGAGGCGAGGTGAGTCCATCAAGCAGGGCAATGAAACGGTAGGTTCAAGGGTAAAGGCCAGGGTGGTTAAGAATAAGGTAGCTCCTCCCTTTCGCAGCGCTGAATTCGATATCATGTTTAATCACGGCATAAGCAAAGAGGGAAACTTGGTTGACCTGGGAGTAGCAGCAGGCTTGGTAAAGAAAGCCGGCGCCTTCTTTACCTACAGTGATACGAAGTTGGGGCAGGGCAGGGAAAATGCCAAGGATTACCTGAGGCAACACTCCGAACTGGCTTCGAAACTAGAAAGCGCAATAAGAGCTTCAACAGCTATTCCCAGCATCTCTCTCGGAGAAGGTTCAGAAACCTCCTCACAAGAAGCCTGATGCGATTCAGAAAGAAGCCAGTTGACAGATAGTAATCCCTTGCAGGACTGTCTTGACGCAGCCTACTACTATCTCAGCTATCGCCCACGCAGCGAAGGAGAAATCAGACAATGGCTTTGCAAACGCGGTTTTCCTGCCGAAGTGACCGAGACAGCGATCGCCAAACTCAGAGAGCAGAATCTAAGCGATGACCTTGCCTTCGCACAATTCTGGAAGGAGAACCGCCTATCCTTCAGGCCTAAGAGCAAGAGGGTGATAAAGAGGGAATTAAGAGATAAGAAAATAGACGCAGAAATCATTGAGCAGGTGACCAAGGATATAGATGACGAAGAGATTGCTTATAAGCTAGGCTCTAGCCGGCTGCCGGCCCTTGCCCATTTGGACTATCCGGACTTTTACCGTCGTCTATCAAGTTACCTCGCCTACCGCGGTTTCAGTTACGAAGTGATAAAGCATACCGCATCTCTTCTCTGGCAAGAAAGGGAAGAACACCAAGATAGTGGGCTGGCAGAGAACTGAGCCGGGGCGAATTCTCCCTTAGCTTGACAGCCACTCTCACAAAAGCTATATTTTGCCTGCTGAGGGCCATTAGCTCAGTTGGTTAGAGCACGGTCCTGATAAGACCGGGGTCTGTGGTTCGAGTCCACAATGGCCCACCATAGTGTACAATATCAAGAACCGGGTTCTTTTCCTCTTTGAACCTAGACGGCGGCATAGGTACTGTGTAGTTCACCAACACGTGCTTCCCAGTCACTCTTACCTCATTCACAAAGCTGCGGACAAAGGCTTTCTTCTCGACAAGGGATCCTTCTTGCAGCAGATCTCTTAAAGTCTGCTGCGCATTCGGCTACCTCTTCCGGGGTGGCCACCTCTGCTTTTTCTCCAGTCAGGAGCATATGTAGTTCGTCCTTTTCGCGCCTGGAGTTTATCCTGACGTTCCTTCAACTCTCGAATACGTGGAGCCAGGAAGATCGATTGATATTTTCCCAGTTTCTAAAGCATCGTAAAGCCGAACCAACCGAGTAGCAACATCAACAATCGCACTATCGATTGTCCGGATTTCGGTCTCGTAGGTAGCCACGTTCCGATTCAATTCTTCCGTGGCCATTTTTGCCAGTCGGATTAAATTCGCCGGGGTGAGCACATGTTCCCTGATCTTTTCAATGACCAACTCCTCCAGTTTTCTGGCATTGAGGTACCGGGAAGGACATGACTGCGCTCCTTTCCTAATCAACGTACCGCATACATAATAGGCAAACTTGCCGCTTTTCGCCTCAAGTCCGATCAGAGCTTTCCCACAGTGTCCGCAGCGCGCGAGTCCACTTAGAAGGTACTGGCTAGATATTCTTTGAGGGTGTACCCTGGCGAAAGACCGCTCTCTTAGGAGACCTCTGTACTCGCCGAAACGTCTCCTGGTCAACAACAGCAGGGCAGGCATTGTCTGCACGGACTGGGGGCAAACCTCGCTTGCTATTCGTCCCCAAACCATATTACCTGTGTAAATCTCGTCGCTAAGTATATTATGAACGCTCGTCTTGCCCCAGGTGCTTCCTTTGGGCTGGCAATGCCCTTCGAGTTTAATCCCTTCACAATTTCAGTAAGCCCTTTGCCATTTATCACCTCTTCGAAGATCGAGGCTACGACCCGGGACTGGAATTCGTCGATATCCAGCTTCGCGCGTTCCTTCCCACCATCACTTACCTTGATTTTATGGTAACCGTACGGGGGGCGGCAGTGGAGATAGAATCCACGAGCGGCGCTTTCTCTCATGCCCCTTGTTACTTCTTCACCCAGGTTCTCGGAGTAGAACTCATCCATACACTCGATTATAGACTGCATGAATCTGCCCATAGCGGTGTCCTCAACCGGTTCGGTAATAGAAATGAGCTGCACGCCGCTCTTTTTGAGCAGTGCCTTGTACACTATGGAGTCTTCCCGGCTGCGCGCAAAACGTGAATACTTATAAATCAGTATCAAATCAAACGGTTTATCACTATGCCTCCCCATCGATATCATCTGTCGAAACTGCGGTCGATAAGGAGTGCGCCCGCTCTCAGCTTCATCAACGAATTCCCGCACTACCACATGTTCGTTTCTGGCGGCATATTCTCGCAGTGCCTTGAGCTGCGCTGCAACCGACAGGTCGACGTCCTGTCGGTCTGAAGATACTCGTACGTAAAGTGCTGTTCTCATGCGTGTTATCCTCCTTCTTTTGGCTCTACATACCCAGCCGATGGCAAATCTCACACTGGCCGGGCACCAATCCCAAGAGCCTGATGTCTTCGACTACATGTCTGGCTTTTGTCGTAATTTGCTCAAGCGTCTGGCAAGTCTCTACTACAGCCTTGACTTCGGGCGACTTTCCCAAATCTCTTACAGCATCAAGCAGATGCTGCTTTGTTCTCTGTTCACTACCGGGTGCCACAGCTAAGGTCAATCGATTCTCGAAGAGCACATTGCCATTATTCGTGTTCACGGAAATAGCAGTTTCCACATTCCTGATGATATCTTTCCGGGGTCTTCGTTCAGATGCAGCAAAAGCCATGCCAATGGCGACCTCATAGACCAACGGGCCAGCGATATAGGAACACAAAAATGGCGGGACGCCATCACCGTCGATGAGCTTATAGCCAGTCTTATGTTGCAGTACACGCTACCGTCTTCCGCTGGAATGCTACTTTGGCAGCCAGATGGTTGGCCTTCGCTTTCTCCCATTGAGCTAGCACCCTCCAGAGCTTGTCTTGCCTCAGATGTTCCTTCAGTAGCCGTCTCATAGTGCTATCCTCGCCACTTTCCAGTTTTGTCCGTCTACCGGTACCATCCAGAATAGAGTTTTCTCCGTAATGCCAGGAGAGCACGGCGAAATCTCTCCTAGGTATGACCAAACTGGCCTTGATTTGGTCGAGTTCTTCAAGCAGTCCATCTTGGTGCTTGCGTAATGCGTCTTTAACCAACTCCATTCTCGCGACCACTACATCTCGTTTCAGACGGGCCTCATTGATCGCCTTTCTCACCGTCCTGACATCACATTTAGCTCGACCAGCAATCCATTTCTCAGACTTGCCCTGGTCGTAGAACTCTAACCATTCTCTCTTTTTTGCATCGTCAAACTTTCTCGGCATGAAAACCTCTGGTCCTTTTGTAGCTTCTTTGTCGATTGATAGGTGTATTTTACAGCATTTATAGGTCCCTGTCAATGGCATCTACAGCATAATCACGCTTGGACAGGTATTTTGCTTCGTGGTAGGCTGGTCTTATTACGAAGTTGAAAATGAAGGCAGCCGACCAACCAAGTCCACTTATAGATCCTCAACCCCGCGAGGACCCCGAGGAACAGGGTCTACGCATCCTGGCCAAGATCATTGCACGTAAACTCGCCAAGTCACGTAGAAATGAGTATGAGCAAAGTGAAGATGGTTCGCCGGCCTCGGGTGACGACATGTGAAAACATATCTGGAACCAGGCGAAATAAGCCTGCTTGAGAACGCGACATCCAACATGCGGGATAAACTGCTTATCAGAGTACTCTTCCATCTCGGTTGCCGTGTCAGCGAGGCGCTGGCTTTGGCCATTGAAGACATAGATTTCAAGCATGGTACGATTACCATTCAACATCTCAAGACCAGCCTTCAGCTCTCCTGCCCCGAGTGTGGACAAAGACTTGGCCGAAGCCATGTGTTCTGCCCAAGTGCGGGATCAAGGTTGAAAAGGCTCAGACCGAACACCAGGAACGTCGTCGCCAGAGAGTCCTGCCGGTGGATAGTGACACTCTGAGCATGCTCAGTGAATATGTCCGGCGTGGCGGTCCAGTTGTTCGAGGTGGCAGGAAGCTGATCTTCGGCATCAATCGGCACAGAGGCTTGGCAGGTCGTTAAGAGAATGTGGAGAGAGAGCAAACCTGCCAAAGTTGATTAATCCTGAAACCGGAAGAATCCATAACGTAAGCCCTCACAAGCTCAGGGACGCTTTTGCCGTCTGTGCTGTTAAGACAGACGACTCAGGAGACGGGCTCAGGCTCCTACAGGAACACCTGGGGCATGCCAGCTTCAACACCACGGCCAAGTACAGAAAGGTCTCTGGGGAAGAGCACAGGGAATGGTACCAGAAGTTGTGGGAGAAGGAAGAGCTTGACGAGCTTTGCGTCAGAGGAAGGAGGAAGGCAGTGGTTGAACCACTAAGGCCGAGTAGAGGTGGTTTTCTGCGTCCCTTCGGCTGCGGCTGGTTTATTCGGGAATTTCTCATGGGTCATGGTCCAAATGGTTCACCAGAGATAGACCCAAGTATTGGTGCGCCTCAATCTGACATCTGCTATCACTACAAGAAAGCTCTTCTTAAGGCGATTGCTGTAGATAGAGCTACAAGGCAGGAAGAAAGACAGGCTAAGCGTGAGAAGCGTCCCATCTCTCCCGATAGGATAGAGAAGCTTGCCACAAGATACCTGCTTCAAACACCCTACAAGTCCAGTGGCTGCCGCTATCATTCTTTTGTTGTTTACTTCTCAAACCTCCAGAGGCTTGGCTGGGTAGAAGAAAGCGGCAAGGAAGAGCGCTCAGCCTTTCAGGACAATTATCCCCAAGGCTATCCTCGCAGGTTCTTCCGACTCACTGAAGCTGGCAGAGCTGCCCCTGAAGCTGCTTGGGCAAACCCCTTCGCTGCCCTCTATGGGTAGTGGCATATGCCAGTGACCCGACAGCAGTAGCGGTTTTCATTCCTTCGTGAAATCACTGGGAAATCCCTTGCTTTGAAATCCTTCACGAAAATATAGGTTCATTCTGTTAATGAACAAAATGTCCTTTTGTGTGATGATGAATAGTAAACGTTCGCACATTAACAACTGAATATCAGATAAGCCTAGCCTGAGCGCTTGCTCACCTTTGGGCAAATATGCGCGAAAGGGGGCAAGCGATGACAGGGTACTGTAGCAATTGCCATAAGGTATGGACACTAGAAGAAAGGCAAGGCGTTTGCCGATGGTGTGGACATACCGCAAATTGCCGAACCACAACGACAAAGCCTCGCCAGCTAAAGTCTAGACGAAGACGAAAGGGAAAGCAAGCCGACAATGGTAAAAACGGCTATGACCATTTGCCAGAGCCGTATTTGACCTATTACAAAATAGCTTTGCGGTTTGGTCACAAGGCGTTACTGGATGAGCAAGAGGACTTACTACACGACATCATTGAAGGGCTTGCCAGAGTAGCAAAGAGGAAGGCTGCCACAGCACAGGACTTCAGCGAAGCTGCGATGTATCGGATTGCCGAGCATATCAAAGACCATTACTGGTATAAACACTACGCATACCATAATGGGCTAGATTGCCAGCACTGTAGCAAGGCACAGCGGGCAAAGTGTAGAACAGCCTGGGCCTATTCCGATTGGGCTTACTACGATTGCCATAGAGCTATCACTCTGGAAAGCATAAACCAGCCTATCATAGACAGCGAGGGCAATATCACCGAGCTTGCCGAGCTGATAGCCGATGACAAGGCTCTGGACTTGGAAGAATGGCTAGACGCCAAGACTTTCCTAATCGGAGCACCAATTAGGTTAAAGCAGATAGCCAGAAAGCTAAGCAAGGGCGAGGCACTGACAAATGCCGAAAGCAGTATCTATGCGTATCTACGCAAAAAGACGCAAAAATCCCTATTAGGCGCTAAGATTTCAGGCGATTTCGGACTTATATATAGTGGAAGCATCGTATAGGCTTGCGAGGTTCAGCTATGCGAGGCTTACTACTAGGCGACCAATAGACTTTGCCCAGCTATTGTAATCGCCAAAGGGGGTGTTCTCATAGAACAACTTAATATCGTGGGCAAACGCTCAGGCGAAGGCTTTGTGGCTCACAAGGCTAAACTGGTAAACGCCCTGTCCAGAGCATTAGCCGAAAGGCTATTGCTTATGGACTTCACGATGGGGCGGAAAGGCTTGCTAGGCTACATTAAGGCTCTTAGCGGAAGCAATATCGTCAAGATAGTGCCTTCCGCTAACGGCAGTGCTAGCGAGGCGCAGGCTGCTGCTAAAAGGCTGAAAGTAGTTTGTGGAGCTTGTACCAGCTACCTTGAGGACACGGCTTGGATTGGCGATAAGACGCCGATGACCCTTGCCGAAATCAGAGTATGTCCAGATAACAGCGTCAAGCCAAATCTCGGAAGCCTGGAGCTATCAGAGGCAATCAGTAGAGTGCTTCCCTTCACCGCTAAGGATGAGAAAAGACCAGTTCTCCAATGCGTTCTCTTTAGGGCGAAGGAAGGCAAGCTGTCTTTGGTTGCCAGCGATGGCTTTAGACTGGCGACTGTTACACTGGATTATGACGATGGCGAGGGCGAGGTGCTAGTCCACAAAGACGAGCTAAGAGGCATAGCCAATGCCTTACGCAAGGCAAAGAGGGTAAGGCTAGGCTTTGAGGCAAGCGGTGATACTCTTGACGGTATGAGCTTGATAATTGACACCGAAGCGATACGCTATCAATGGCGTGGCGCTGAGGGGCAATTCCCTGACTATCAGAAGGTCATACCGACGGAGTTCAACACCGTAGCACACTTTGACACCATCGAGGCTGTCAAGGCTGTTAATTCCTTCAAAGCCTTGTCGGACAATCCCAAAGACTATCCCATAGACCTTACCATTGGCGAAGGCAAGATTGTTATGGCTAATCCTGATGAAAAGGGAGAGGCCATAATCCCTGCTGACACCGATGGACAGGGTTCTGTGAGGGTGGATGGGAGATACCTAGCCGAAGCTCTCAAGGCTTGCGGTGGTATGGTGGACTTCAAGCTCGTCAATGCCTATTCCTCAATGCTCTTTGCCAATGACGGTTATCAAGTGGTAGTAATGCCCTTGATGACTCCAAAGGCAAATGAGGCGATGGAGCGAGACAGGCAAGCCAAAGACCAAGCCGAAGCACCAGCGGAAACTGAAGCGCCAGCCGAAGCTGAGGTAATAGCCAAAGCTGAGGAAATAGTAACGAAAGCGAAAAAGCCGAAGCGTAGCCGTAAGAGAGAGCCAGTAGCCGTAGCATAAGAGCGTTTGACCGAAAACAACCACGCACAGGAAGGCGGCGGTAGCCGCCTTTTTGTGCTTTTTTGTAGGGGTATTCCGTGCCCTGCGTGGCGTGGGATACCCCTTTTTTGTGTGTGGCAAGGGCAAGAAAGGAGAAAGGATGAAGTGCGACTTTTGCCAACAAGACGCCCCTGGCCTGATAAACCTGCGTGTTTACACACCGCAAGGTATCCGGGTCTGCGAGGAGTGCTATAAGGCGATAGACAGCCATCGCCACAAGCCTTACTCAAAGATAATGGACAAGCTAGCTCTGGTTGAAGCTGGCTACCCTGTCAATCGGAAGCTGGCAAGAAGTCAAGTATAGTCTGGCTTCGACTGGAACAAGGGGTAAACGAATAGGGTCGAGGTTAACTCCTCGACCCTATTTTTTTGCCTTTGAAGTCACATTTTACGCTTTTGTGCAATCTCGTTACCAAGCACATTGTTGTTTAGGTCCAACCATCTAAACTCCAGTCGCGCTAAGAAACAGACTCCCAAGTCAGGAAGGAACGGGCCCGCCCGTCAACGGTATGGCAGGTGTGGGAAGGGTCGGTCTGGCTGACACTCATCGGTACGTGTTTAACTCATTGCTCATGATGAGAGCTTGCTCATGTAACAAAGAGGCCCTGCCTGGCCAGCGATCATAGGGTTGAAGTAGAAACCCTGTATATACTTTGTAAAGTAGCGCCTCCCCAGTGGTTGGCATAGCATGATGCTAGGGGCATCCTCGTAATAGCACTCCTGCAGTTCATAGTACATATCCTTTTGCACAACTGGGTCGAGTTCCCTGAACGCACCCTCGATCAATTCGTCGAGCTCGGGATAGCCGTAGCCTTGGAAGGAAGCGAAGTAGCCATAGCTGGCCATGAAGGGAACCGCAAGATTGTTGGGGTGCGGATAGTCGGGTATCCAGCCGATCTGGAACATTGGCATATCTCGAGTGTCGACGATTTTACCAATGTAAGTCTCATGTGCGACTGGTTGCATGCTGATCTGAAACTTAGGATTGATGACGGCCAAATTCTCAGCTAGAACCTTGCAGGCGGTCTCACGGGGCAGGCTACCGATACTGTAGGGCACGGTGAATTTGAACCCCTTCTCCCAGACATCGCCATCCCAGGCGACCTGCAGGTATTCTGTAGCCTTCTGTAGGTCATGGCTGTACATCGAAGCACCGGGATTGTAAAACGGAAGGCCCTCAACGATTGGTGAGCCTTCTTGCGCAGCGTCGCCCATCAGAGCATCGTCGATATATGTCTCCCAGTCGAATGCATAGCTAAAGCCTTTGCGCACGTCTATGTCTGTGAAGAAGTCCGTTGGGATACCGTTGCCATCAAGTGCACCACTGCCGATATATTCGCTGTCGCTGGCGATATCGAAATTGAAGAAGAACGCATCAGCATCGAGCTCGGGCAGGTCTTGGTAGACGTTGAGGTCCGCAATACCCTCCATCTCACCGATGTCAGGTAGTAGCACATAGACAAGGTCAGCATCCCCGGCCAAGAGCGCTGCCTTTCGGGTCGTCCATTCCCCAACGAATTCGGTGGTGACCGTCTCAAACGCTGCCGGCTGCCTCCAGTAGTCATCATTTCTCGCCAGTTTTATCTGAACGCCTGGCTCCCACTCTTCCAGTTTCCAAGGTCCGGTACCGTTAGTATGGTTGAAGAGGTAGCTGTCGGTCTTCTCGGGGTTGTTGTAGTCCTGCCAGGTCTGTTCAGTGCCGTTCCACTCTCCATTAGCGATGCACCATTCCTTATCGGCGATCGAGGCCCAGGGACCGCAAAGAATCTGGTAGAAGGCCAGAGTGGGATAGGCCGGAGCAACGAGATGAAACACGACCCAATCGTCGTCAACCTCTACCGCGTTATCAATTTGGTCAAAAGTAACCATGATGTTCCCATCCACATCACGGCTACCGCTCAAACCTAGCAGCGCTTGGTAAAGCATCCAGATAGGTCCGATTGACCTGTCCTGCACCATTGCCCGTTCAAAGGAGTACTCAACATCTTCAGGGGTCAGGTCGCCACCTTCGTGGAATTTGACACCCTCACGGATCTTGAAGCTATAGGTGATCCTTTCACTATCAAACTCCCACTCAGTGGCCAGAATCGGCACGAATTGGTCGGTCCTATCGCCGTCGTAGAATAAGAGCGTCTCATAGACGTACTGCACTTGCTCACAGCTAGGTGTATCGTAGATCCATACCGGATCGAGGGAATCGATACCCCCAATGGTCATCTGGATAAAGCTACCAGGGTTCTTCAGCGGTATCGTAATATCACTGGCAAAGTTAGCGGTGATCGAATAGTGGCTGTCCATGGCGATCGTAGTAGTGGCATCATTAATATCGGCGATGGTGCCCACATCGCCACTCCAGTTGACGAAGTGATAGCCTTCATCTGGAGTCGCCACCAGGTCGACCACCCTACCTTCGTCATAGGTAAAGGTTCCTTCTCCGGGGGTGGGTACCCAGCCTCCTTCTGTGCTAGAGATAGTGAGGTCGTACTGCGCAAGAGGGAGAGGGGCACAGCCTATGGTGCCGCCGACCAACGCTACAATAATCAGAAAGGTGCTAACCCTTGCCATGCCACGTCACCACCTGAGACTGTTATTGTATCACTAGCGAAGTGAGTGTCAATGGGTCAAAGTGAGGTCAACTCTGTTTTCCCTCAAATGAGACAAGCCGAGTCTCCAAATTCGACGCTGTTCTTCTGCTCCTGAAGTCACATTTCAAGTTAATGTGACCTTGTTGACCCAGAGGATGACTTCTACCAGTGGTTATATTTTACGAGGTCGTCTAGGTTTTTACGCTTTTTCGCTGGCGACTGGTCGGCTGGGTGGCCCAAAGGTGTAAAGGCGATCGGGTTCACCTGCTCCGGGAGACCTAAAACCTCTCGGGCTGCTACCGGGTCAAACGCTGCAATCCAGCAGGTACCCAGACCTAGGTCAGTAGCCGCCAAGACCAGATGGTCCATGACAATAGCTGCATCCACGTCACTATAGTTCTTGCCATCCAAGCGCACCCAAGCTTCATTTGGAATCGCGCAGATACAAATCACCACTGGTGCTTGTACAAACCAGGACCTATTGTAAATGCGCAGCAGTTCCGATTCTCTATTTTTGGTGAGGATCACAATTAGCCGGAAGGCTTGCCGGTTGGCCGCCGTCGGCGCCAAACGGGCGGCTTGAAGCACCAACTGCAATTTATCATCCTCTACCGGCTCGGGTTTATAAGACCGTACGCTATATCGTTTCCTCACAAGCTCTATGAACTGCATACTACCTCCTTGGTCTTCAATCAATAAACTATGAATTTCTATTTTCTTCCTTGTGTTGCCCGCACCGCTACTGTAAACAGCTCACAAGCGACTTTAACTCACAGAGTAGCCTGTGTCAATGGTGTGTGAAGCAAGTTTACGAACAATTTGGACAAATGTGTGAAGAGAAGACAGGACTCACTTTCAAGATACTATAAGGCTGTCAACCTCAGGGCTTTCCAGAATGGATTCTGTGGTAGGTCTCACGAAGTGCTAGATCAATTAAGTCATTCAACGCTGTTGCTTTAAAAACGAGCCCTAACCCGATTACCTCTTGCGAGGTACCTAATAGCTTCGTAGGTAACGGGGTAACTATGTTGTTTTTGACCTCTGTGGCCGAAACAACACCTACAAACAGATAAGGAAGGCCAGTACCAAGCATAATTTGGCCTCTGTTATACTGGGCTTCCTTCATATTCAAAAAGACTGGGCTTCCGCTCGAACCTGGGAAAACTTGGGCGTCAATCAAGAATTGGTCTTCTCCATTGTAGTTTAGCTTCGGATGGCTCGCAGTCACCCCGCTTCTGACTACAGGGAGATTATGCACCTGATCGTAGCGATTTTCAGGGTACCCTATGAAGATTACCCTTTGCCCAGCGTCAAGCTCAGGCTCAGTAAAATCCGCAAATACTCTCCTATCCAGAAACTTGTAGTATATTCGCGACCCCAATTGAGAAATTACGTTTGATAGATTTACACACGAAAGGTCAATTCTAGGATTGGGATGAGAGAATAAAACCTCTTCGTAGCTTGCACTGTATGTGAAAGATTGCCCTAAGTCAGGCAGGTTGGAATTCGCCTTCCTCTTGTGAAACCTAATGTTAAACCTCTTATATTTAGCCAACACATGTCGGTTTGAAATTAGCAGGAGCAAGCTTTCATTGGGATCTTCGGGAAAATCGACTTTCAGCAGAAACCCTGTTCCGATGCCTTGAATCTCACTCCCATTAGCCAACAACTCAATCTTCAACGTAGAAAAGAGAGCCTGTTCTATAAATGACTGAGGGTCTATAGTGTTTACCTTATCCATGGAGCATGTTCCCTGACAAACCGTTCTTGCGACAAGTATATGTCAAAGAGCATTCTTGCACAACAGAATCAGCTTTTGTGTCCCGCCTTCCAGAACACACTTCGCCCAAATGTTAAGTTAGGCACTATTCGCGCTTCCTTGGGATACTTGCTGCCCACAAATCAAGGTGACGTCTCGGACCAGGCCCAGAATTCTGGGTATTCGCTCCACTATAATCGGTATTGCCTGAACGATTCCGATTTCTTGAGTGTAATCTTGCGGTTCCAGAAATCCACCAGGATATCGCGTATAACTCTCGTGAGGGAAGGTTAACACTCCGAATATATAACACTGACCTGCCGCCTGACCAGATTTCACCAAGGAATAGCCAACAATCGACTCTCTGTACTCAGGTAGATATTCTGCAAAAACGGTTTTGACTTCATTTTCCTTCTGTTCTAATAGTGGATGCGTCGTAAAAACTGCGTCGGCAACTCTGACCAGTGCCTCTATGCTGAGTGCACGAACAGACGAGTTCAAGGGTAGCTTGGCCAGCCGTTGTTGATCGCTGTTAACTAGTCTCTTCACCTGCTTGATGGTCGCCCTGTAATCTTGATTACCAAGTGAGTCCAGTATACTGATCATCTCACTGCCGGGCTTTTCTTCAATCATCTTTAACAGGGGTAGTGGAGTTCGATGAGTTGTGGACAGTTCCTCGATGGTTACATCACCGATCGACAAGCAGAAAGCTTTCATGGCTTTTTCAATTGCTTGCTGAATGTGATAAACACTCAGAGCGAATTCCTTGTGCTGAAATAGCAACTTCGTTGCTGTATAGTCTGCTTCTCCTGCGTTTAGGTATTTGTCGGCCGTGTCCAGAGAGCGTGAATCTCGCTTTATCACAATGTGTTTTAGGGTGCGCTTTATGAGTATTTTTGTTCGGAATAGGTCTATCTGGTCAGCTTTCGGCATCAATTTCTTGATACCTGGCTCAATCCGATGCCACAGCATCTCGATTAGCTCATCTGCGTTTTCGTTTGTCATTTCGTCATCCGGAATAAATAGCTTTTTAAGCCGTTTAGATTCTACCACTATTCACATATCGGAAGGGTGCTGACTCTGGTTATATGGATGTACAAAACGCTATATTGTTGGACGACTTTCTATCATAATGTGCGCTGTTGTTTGTCAGCAAGCAACAGATCAGCACACAAGGAGCAAATCACTAATCACGATGTCGCCCACCGCACATCCCCGCAGAGGCTGGGAGAGTGCTGGTGGGAAGCGAAAATCTCGTATCCCCTCTTCGCTTCTTTAAGATTTGTTGGCCTGCCATGCCCGGGATATATCTTAATATCATCCGGCAGGATAAAGATTTTTTCAGTGATAGACTTGATTATCAATTGAAAGGCTTCCGGATCTGTCGTCTTCCCGGGTCCATAGGGAAGTAGGGTGTCTCCGACCATCAGATAATTTCCCTATTCTGAAGCACATGCTGCCGGGTGTATGACCAGGGGTGTATATAGCTTCAATTTTGACTTTACCGATAGTCAGAATATCTTTATCATTCAAAATCATGTCCGGACGAAATGGCAGCCATTTCTGATTATCGCTTTCATGAACTGCCAATGTCGCCGTCAGCCTTTTCCGGGTAGCTCGTAGTCCCTGAGTATGATAAATATGATTATGAGTCAAGAGTATTAATTCCAGCTGAGTTCCTTTCAGGTTCTTGACAATCGTTCGCGCTCCGGCAGGCGCGTCGATTAAAGCACTTTTGCCGGTCTGTGGGCAGATAACAATATAGGCGTTAGTCGGATAGCTACTTAATTGTAGCCTCTGGATTTTAAGGTCTGTATTATCTACTATTACTTTTATTCGAACACCTCCAGAGTCTTGGTGGTTTCAGGGTATCATAAACAAAATAGGCCGTATAGATTTAAGGACTATATTCTATTTATCGTTCTTAAGTGATTTTGACAGCACGAAATTAAGATTTGTAGACTAATACTAAACAAATAAAATAGGGGTCGGGCATGAAAAAAATATCACCATCGAGTACTCCGAACTGGAAATACACTCCCGAGTATTATGATATTTCGAAAAGAACACTGGATATTGCGCTGCAAAAAGTAGCCGCGTACCGGACATGGAAGCATTTAGACCCCGGCCCTGCTTATGATATCGACTCCCGTTTTGCCGCCCTGCCGGCGCTGACCAAGAAAGACATCCGTGAAAACTTCCCATATGGTATGTTGCCATACGATTGTGATCTCGACCAGGGTATCAAGGATGGCGAGATAACACTGGTAGAAACCAGTGGTACTACAGACGATAAGATTACCAATATCTGGAATCAGAAATGGTGGGATGCTTCCGAAGCAGCATCATGGAAGCTTAATTCTTACATGTCTCAGATTGCTACTGGCAGCCACAACGAAGCTATTCTGTCCAATCCCATAAACGTGGGAATTATATCGGATGAAGTTGATCTACCAATGGAAAGCCGACGCTTGGCCCGCTTCCTGTATCTCAATGAAAAGACTGACCCCGTGGCCTGGACTCCTGCTATTATGGAGCGCATGATACAGGAATTGAATACTTTTCAACCGGCAGTCTTTGAGGCTAATCCATCTTATCTTGCAAGGCTGTGCCGCTATATCAACAACAGACGTAAAATAGTTTTTCAGCCCGGCGTGATAGTCTTTACCTACGAATATACTTCCCATTTCTATTATCGCCAAATCCATCAGGTTTTCCCCAATGTCCCCATGGTTAGCTCTTACGGGACTACCGAGACCGGATACGTTTTCATGCAATGTGAAAAGGGTAAATTACATCAAAACAGCGAATATAGCCGTGTAGATTTTCAACCTTTCCAAAGGGAGCATGGCGGTCCCCTTCTGGGAAGAATCTTGGTTACACCTCTTGGTAACCACTGGAGCTATCTTCTCCGTTTCGATACAGGAGATATCGTTCAATTGGAAGCCAGTGGAAAATGCGATTGTGGAAGGAACTTGGGCTTAATCCTTTCCTCGGTGAATGGCCGGAGAGCCAATCTGACGTTGACCTGCAGGGGCAGGCTGGTGACTCTATATGAACTGGACAATGCTCTTAGTGTATTGCAGGACATCGACGAATATGAACTGGTCCAAACTGATGCCGGTGTTTATGATCTGCATTTGGTCAGCCAGCGACTGGATAAAGGGAAGCTCAGTGAAGACGCTACCCGGATACTGAAGAAGCTTTACGGGCAGGAGGCTAAAGTATCAATTATTTACAAGGCGGCAATTGCTCCAGAGAGATCTGGAAAGTATCTAATATCCAGGGCTCTCTTTCCCATAGAATTGGAGAAATACTTGGCTTAAGAATACTAATGGAGGATCCAGTAAAGTTACATCCATGAATGCTACAAAAGCCAGTCTATTTGATTGCTGGGGGGAGGGACAGGAAATCCCTCAAGTCTATTATTAAGACGATTTTAAAGGATACCGGGAGAATCCAGCCGACCATTGCCTACGTAGGTGTGGCGAGTGGAGATAACTGGCCTTTCTATTTAATGATATCCGCTATGATTAAGGAAGCCGGAGATTGCCGGATCAGGCGGGTATTAATCGCTCCCAAAAAAGCCGATCTAAATAAAGCACAGGCCGTTTTGGAATCAGCGGATGCCATTTTTGTGAGTGGTGGGGACGTGGAAGCCGGTATGCAGATTCTGGAAGAAAAGAACATGGCAGGATTCCTGGCAGACCTCTTCAAGCGGGGAAAGATCCTCTTTGGGGTTTCTGCTGGAAGCATTATGCTAGCTAGAGAATGGGTTCGATGGAGAGACCCGGAGGATGATTCCACCACAGAACTTTTCCCTTGCCTTGGAATAGCGCCGATCATTTGTGATACTCATGCCGAAGCGGATGACTGGGAAGAGTTGAAAGCAGCTCTTAAACTCAAAGAAGAGGATACGCAGGGTTATGGAATTCCCTCCGGAAGCTGCCTGAAGGTTTATCCCGATGGCCGGATGGAGGCTTTGGATGGGGCTATAACCCAATTCCTCAAACGTGGAAACAGTATAGTAAAACAGCCAGAATTATTACCCCGGCGAGAAGTAACAAAATGAGTATTTGTTGGATACACTGAGGTTGAACAAAACCGAGAATTGTGTAATTTAGGGCTGTTTGACTTTGCCATTTTTGGATGAAAGAATGGATCAAAAATCATAATCATAATGGTAAGATTGATCAACAGTCACAGCAGCGCTTGTGCAAATAATCTGGATAAGGAGTGGAAGGAATCATGCTACCAAAAGAAGACCAATGCATCTATGAGACCTATGAGAAAGAATTGAAAATTATCTTTGGAGCTATTTGTGATGGATTTAGGCAAGAAGTTCAATATAGGCAACTAATGGTGCTTCAGTTCCCGACGGAACAAAAGGAAAACTTTCCTTTAGATCTAGAGAAGGAGAGAGGTCTAGTGAATGTCATGGCTTTCCATATTAGAATGGCGGGCTTTTTGGTTCGTATGGAAAATTGGTGGTGTGATAATGACGAAGATTTAAAGAACAAAACTCCTGATCTAGATATCTGGTTACCAAAAACGACGACGGACTTTGTTCTTGAAGTTAAGCGTATTGACGCGGATGTTCCACTGGAATCAGCAAAAAATAGAATCAAAAAAGATTTGGATAAACTATTAAGGGCCGAGATAGAAGAAAACAGATATAGTGGCATTCTCGCTTTTGGATTTGCAGACAACGATAAACAGCAAGTGGAACTCAGAAATAAATACGATGACATATCAAGTTATATTGAGAATTATGACAAAAACAGTTTCAGGAAGTTAGGGTTAGAAACTGTTTCTTTTAAAGACATAGTCAACTCAAAACCTAAATCTGCAAGAGTGGGTTTATGGTTTCGGCCAAGGGGTATAACGAATTAATGAAATCCCGTGTTTCAGGTCAGACGGCGTTTCCTCCGTCTCCGCGTTCACGACGGGCTGGCATCCTGGTCGCACATTTCGTCAGATTGTCACGCCATCGTTTATTGACGAATCAATAAGTCAGATGTATCCTCATCGTAAGAAGCTTTTGATATAATCTGTGCTGGAGAAAGACAAAGCGATGGCGAATTCTACAGCCGATGCTCATTCGAAATGGGCCAATCCTCTAATTCTAGAGTGGGCTCGTCAACAAGCAGCCTACGAACGCGAGGAAGTTGAGACTGAACTGAAGATTCCTCCGGGAGCCATTCAGGCATGGGAGAAAGGCCTTGAATATCCCGATATTGAAATGTTGCGTCAGCTGAGTCATCTCTATGATGTGCCGTTCTCTTATTTTTTCCTAAAGGTTCTGCCTAAGGAGCCTCCGTTAAGAGATTATCGAGGGGTACCAGAAGAAAGGCGCACAAAATTAAGCCGCGACACTAAGCTGGCCTTGCGAGAATTCCGTCGCCTCCATCGCCTTGCTCGAACGCTCCAAGAAATTACAGGAATCCCTATTTCCCTGAAGATCGGCAAGGCTCACCCAGACGAAGATCCCAAAAAGGTTGCAGAACGAGAGCTGAAGACGCTTGACCTCACGCGTGACCTTAGAGAGACATGGGTGAGTAAAGAAGAGGCCTATCACACCTGGAGAAAAGCCGTTGAAGCTTTGGGCCTTTTTGTTTTCTCCCTTCGTATGCCTTCTTCGGAGTGTCGTGGGGCTGCCATTGTAGGAGAAAAAATCTACGCGATATTAGTAAATCAGAGTGATGCTCCTGCCGCACGTAGCTTCACGCTACTTCACGAATACTACCACCTATTACTTGGAACCAATAAAGAGCTACTGGTGTGTGACCAATTCCCTGGAGATACTGAAACACTCGCAAATCGCTTTGCCGCATCGGTCCTAGTTCCAGAAGATGAATTCCTTGGAATTCTTAAGGATAAGAAACTGGATCGATATCAGGATTGGTGGTCGGACGACGTCTTGTCAGAATTAAGCGGATATTTTTGCGTTAGTCGCGATGTCATAGCTATCCGTCTTGAGAACCTAGAGTTTGCTCCTCCCAGTTTTTATAGGCAGAAACGTGAGCGTTGGGACAAAGCCTTCAGAGGTAGGCGAGGCTTTGCACGCGGTGGCAGAGGTAAAAAAGCATATGCCGAGGAGAAACTTGGTGCCCGCTTATTTAGCCTCACACTCAATGCAGTACAGACCGGGACTCTCCGCCCAATCGACGCCGCTCTTTACATTGGCAATGTTCGCGCTGGCAAAAAACCTTGGATTATCAAGGCAAGAGACGTCGAGAGCTGGGTGAAGTAGCGTGAACGGAGATAACCTAATTGGAAGCGGCAGACAACGAGTTCGTTGACCAGAAATATAGCGCCGATACTTGCTCGCTGATTGACGGTTATGCTGATCCAGCTAAGCGGATCATTTTGGAAAACTTGATACGACGAGACCGATTAAAGGCTCCTCCAGGAGTTTTGGGAGAACTCGAGGTGGGTAGTGATGAAGTCTTTCAGTGGGCTAAGCTCTGGGAAAAATCACTAATCAGAGAGTTATCGCCAGTAAGTGCTGGGCAACTTGGAGACTTAGTAGCCAAATATGGTGACCCATTTCCGGACCCTCAGTGCCCTGGCAAGATTTATCGCGGTCTCATTAAAAAAGGGGTAGCGAATGATGCAGACCCAGAAGTTATCGCTCTGGCTTTAGATTACGGTTGGGCAGTATTGACTGAAGAACAAAGCGGCATTAGAGGAGCTTCAAACTTGGAGAAAATAATGTGTATTTCATTGGAAGAACTTCTCAAAATTGAAATACCAAAGCAGGAACGCCAGCTACGGCTAGTCTAGACTTACTTTTTTACAGGTAGCTCCAGAACCTGGTAGGAGGTCAAGTCCCAATTCAAAGTGTAGTTAATAGTACTAAGCACACTTAGATCACGACCCACAGCTGAACAATCAGCCATCTTGTTACTGGCGGGGGGCAAATTGCTGCAGAGTCAGGGGTGAACTGCACTCTAAAGGCCAGACGGACAGGCATGAAAAAAGCAGTCTCAAGGGCTACCTACACCGTTTTCACGTATTTGCAGCTCGGATAATTGCTGCAACCTAGAAAAGCGACACCCTTTCTCGCGCCCTTCTTTGAAACGCGCCTTACCAGGACATTCCCACATTTGGGGCATATGGTGCTGCTGCCATATCTATTCCTTAATTCATCAGTATGTCGGAGACCACTGAAGAAACCCGAGTCTGCCTTTGCAGCCTTCAATTTTGCACAGATGGAATCTGTCAGTTCTGGGGATAACAACACCTGTCTTATTCTCTCCAATGTAGTCTCTGAATCTACTGCTCAGGATACCACCCCTGCAGACATTGTCTGGCATCGCCGTCCTGAATTCGCACTTGCCCCAGAATATGACCAAGGAGTGTATTTTTTCGTGTTCTATGCCTAGATATTCGGCTAGACCCATGGTATGAGCGTAGTTTTGGTGCAGTGGATTCTGAAATCGATATTTCCTATTGGGAAACACTTCTGTCCATTGCTTCTGTCTTTCATCTCCGTATATCCATCCATCCTTATCTTTGGTTTCTATGGCAAATAACCCATATGGAGACACTATCACGTGGTCTATCTGTGTTGAACCTCTCTTGGTTCGGATGATTACGTTGTTGAAAACCTTGTATTCGGAACTCAAGAAGAGACCACTGACGAATCTTGTCTTCAGTTCGCCTGTCCAGCCCTTGAGTCGAGCTTGCAGTCCAGTTTGTCTTAATATAGCTTCCAATCCCATATGCTTCAATCATACGATAGGTATTGAGGCTGTCTATAGCCCATTAGTAAGGCTAATTCTATCTTCCGGAACTAAGGGTGAACAGCAGCTATTAGCTGTAGCCAGTGCTGGTTAATACTGCGCCGTTTGGTCGCTCGGCAGTGATCCTTAACGTTAGGCCACAGTCAGAGAATAGGCATTCTCCCTGTTCACTCGTCTGGCGCTAGCGGACACAAGTGATTGCACAATCCATCGTTTTGTGACCTAGTAGTCAGGGACGCCAGGCTTTCAAGATTTGCTACCTTGTTCCAGTTCCAGGTTGCGACTTCTACGCTTCTACACTTCTATGCTTTTACCTTCGAAATTGTGACTAAGAGACGAGCACTCCGAACTTAGAAGCAGCGGTGGAAGTAGGTGAGGTAGAAGTAGCTGTAGAAGTGGAAAATAGAAGCAGAACCAATTCGAGTGGATACCAAACTGGATATAGTCGAAACTGAAGCAGAACTGGGAACTAAATCCCGAATACACAATTTGGCTTAATGTTATATTGCGAAAGGCGATAGCCTCTTCCTCAACACTACTATGCTCCAGTGCAGCCTAAGCAGTCTCTCACCACTGGTCAAGAGAGCAGAATTCGGGCGTCAACTACAACATACCCTTTCCCCTGCTCTTGAGCTTTCACCGGATTGAGGTCCATCTCTGCTATCTGGGGTAAGTCTTCCACCATAGCAGACACTCTCAGCAGGAGATCTTCAAGAGCCTTAACGTCAGACGGCTTGGAGCCTCGCCAGCCAGCAAGGAGCTGATGACCTTTAACTGAGCGCACCATGTCTTGGACATCAACGTCAGTCAGCGGGTGAATACGGAATGTAATATCCCTGAGGAACTCGGCGTAAATGCCGCCCATACCGAACATGATCAGAGGACCAAAGGAAGGGTCTGGGGTTAGGCCAACAATTACCTCAATTCCCTCAGATATCATTTGTTGAATGGTGATACCCTGCATCTCATCGGCTCTTCCCAGACCCTCAAGGCGTTCTCTGATTTGGTTAAAGGCTTGT
>CAVSBM010000014.1:0-51752 GCA_963726175.1 uncultured Chloroflexia bacterium
AACACGATACTGTGGGCATGGACATCGTCAACCACTGCGTGAACGATATCCTTTGTTGTGGCGCCGAGCCTCTCTTTTTCCTAGATTATATTGCCATGGGCAAACTTAGGCCTGAGCAAATACAAGCCGTCATTTCAGGTATAGTCCAGGCCTGCCGAGAAACTGGCTGTTCGTTAATCGGCGGTGAAACCGCTGAGATGCCCGGTATATACTCTGAAGGAAATTATGACTTAGTAGGTTTCATTGTCGGAGTGGTAGAGAAGAAGAATATCATTGGTAGCAGTTCCATTGTTCCCGATGACGTAATCCTTGGCCTGCCTTCATCTGGTTTACATACCAATGGTTATTCATTAGTGCGAAAAGTCTTTGGCATAGATGCCAACCCTTCGTGCTTAAACAAATTTTATCCTGAGCTAGGAAAGAACCTCGGTGAAGAATTGCTCCAGGCCCATCGCTGCTACTATTCGCAACTCAAGCCAGCCTTGCCATTTATTAAAGGTATAGCTCATATTACCGGTGGTGGCTTTATGGGCAATATACCCCGCATCCTGCCTGAAGGGGTTGCTGCCCATCTTAAAAAGCATTCCTGGGATATACTGCCAATTTTCAAGCTCATTCAAAAAAAAGGCGATGTAGCTGAAACGGAGATGTATCGAGTGTTCAACATGGGGATAGGCATGACCATTGTTTGTTCCCCCCAACATGTAGCCAAAATTGTCAGTATCGTACCCCAGGCTAAAATTATCGGCGAGATAATTAAGAGAGAAGACGAGAAAAGAGTAATAATAAATTAAACTACCCCGTGGGGTTAATTTAAGGAGGCTCTGTGCGCGCCATAATTAGTGTTTCGGACAAATCAGGCGTGGTTGATTTTGCCCGAGGTCTAAAAGAGCTGGGCATTGAGATATTCAGCACCGGTGGCACCAAGAAGTCTTTAGAGGCTGCGGGAGTAAAAATACATAGCATCTCAGAGCTTACCGGCTTTCCTGAGATTCTCGATGGCCGGGTGAAGACTTTGCATCCCGCAGTACATGGAGGCATCTTAGCCCGGCGTGACCTGCCCCAGCATTTATCCCAGCTGACCCAGAACCACATTGAGCTTATTGACATGGTAGTGGTCAACCTCTATCCCTTTGTGGAAACAGTGACCAGGGCTGAAGTTTCCCTGGACGAGGCGCTGGAGAACATCGATATTGGCGGACCGAGCATGATTCGCTCCGCAGCCAAAAATTTCCCCTCCGTCCTGGTCGTAGTCGACCCCGCGGATTACGATGCAATCTTACAAAAGCTGCGCCAGGGCAATATAGATTCAGAATATAGGAAGCGGTTAGCCCAGAAAGCCTTTCAGCATGTGGCTCTTTATGATACAGCCATCGCTCAATACCTTAACGAAGAAGCTTTTCCCGAAGAGATGACCATAGCCTTAAAAAAGGCTCGCAGTCTGCGCTATGGCGAGAATCCCCATCAGCAGGCTGCCTTTTATATTGAACAAAATGTGAGACAAAAGCCAGACGGCTTGGCATCGCTGGAACAGCTTGGCGGACCCGAAATTTCCTTCAACAACCTTCTCGATTTAGATGCTGCTTTGAATCTGCTGGCTGACTTCAGCGACCCCACCATTGCCATAATAAAGCACAATAATTCCTGCGGACTCGCCTCCCATAATGATTTAGCCGAGGCCTATCGACGAGCTTTAGCTGGCGACCCCATAGCTGCCTTTGGCGGCGTAGTTGCCAGCAACCAAATTATTGACTTGGCTACTGCCCAAGAGATAAACAAGACCCATTACGATGCCATTGTGGCTCCGGAATACCAGAAGAAGGCTTTGGAATTACTGGGACGAAAAGAAAGCCTGCGCCTTGTTAAAGTTGCCCCTTATCGTCCTTCATCCACTGAGTCCCGCCTCGATTTTCGCCGTGTCCGGGGCGGCTTTCTGGCTCAAATGCCGGACACTTTGACCAAACTCGAACTTAAGCCTCGCGTGGTAACCAGGCGCCAACCCAGCGAGGCCGAGTTATCAGACCTGTTCTTTGCCTGGAAGGCGGTTAAAGGCATAAAATCTAACGCCATAGTTATCGCCAAGGACAAAACATTGTTAGGCATGGGAGCCGGACAGCCCAGCCGGGTAGTCAGCGTTGAGCTAGCTTTGAAAAAGAGCCGGTGACCGAGCTAAAGACAGCGTCCTTGCCTCAGATGCCTTCTTCCCCTTCGCCGACGGTCCGGAATTGGCAATCAAGCACGGAGTTACCGCCATTATCCAGCCCGGTGGCTCGGTAAGAGATAAAGAGGTAATTGAGCTGGCAGACAAGTATAATGTTGCTATGGTATTTACCGGTGTCCGCCACTTTAGACACTGAAACGGGTAAATACGAAGCACTAAGCTCTAAATCCTAAACTTTAGGAATTTGGATTTTGAATTTATTACTGTGACGCATGGCTAGAGTAGTAATCGTATCGGATATGTTACGTGGCTTTCTCGAGGAAGGTTATCCACTTTATTGCGGCATCGAGGCCCGCAGTATCATACCCAATATCCAGAAATTACTGAAGCGAGAGTTAGAACAGGGCTCGAAAATCTTCTATTTATGTGACCACCATATACCCAACGACCCGGAATTCAAAATGTTCCCACCCCATTGCATTGAAGGTACTGAGGAAGCTGAACTCATACCCGAGCTTTTGCAATATCCCGGTGAAATAATACCCAAAAGAACTTTTAGCAGTTTCTACAACACTCCTTTAGACAAGAGACTGAAGGCAATCAAGCCCGAAACCATAGTCGTCTGTGGCGTAACCACCCATATTTGTGTTCTGAACGCAGTAATTGATGCCCGAAACAGAGGCTATGAAGTTGAAGTCCCCGTTGATTGTGTTGCTTCCTTCGACAAAAAAGCTCACTCCTTCGCCCTGGACTATATGGAGAAGGTGCTGGGAGCCAAGCTTGTTAAACCCTTAGTTAAGGTTTCTCCGCCTCGTTTCGAAATCCCCGACTCTTGGTTGAACGGGGAAACTGCCGACATTTATTTTCCCCGCACCGTGGAAATACTTAAGAAAGAGGGGATTAATCCCGTAGCCACTATGGAGGTATTTCCTCGCCGGGCTGGTATCTTGTGCGGCATAGAAGAAGTTAAAGCTTTGCTCGCCGAAGTTCTTCCCAAGGATAATTGTGAAGTCTGGGCGTTATCTCAAGGCGAGCCTTTCGACAGAAAAGAAGTAGTCTTGCGCATAAAAGCCCCTTATCAAAGCTACGGAACTTATGAAACAGCTTATCTAGGCATACTCTCCCATTGCAGCGGCTGGGCCACCGCTGCCCGAGAATGCGTTGATGCTGCCCAGGGCATTCCTGTCATCAGCTTCGGGGCCCGCCATGTCCACCCCTCGGTAGTCGGCATTATGGAATACTCCGCTATAGTCGGAGGCTGCACTGGCTGCGCCAGTACCGCTGGAGCAAAACTTGCCGGCATCCAACCCACAGGCACTATACCCCATGCTCTCATCATCATTATGGGCAGCACTGCTAAGGCCACTCTGGCTTTTGACAAGCATATGCCTTCCGAAGTGCCGCGCATTGCCCTGGTGGATACTTTTGAGGACGAGGTTAGAGAAAGTGTAACTGTGGCCAAAGCGATGCGAGGAAAGTTACAAGGCGTAAGATTAGATACACCTTCAGAAAGAGGTCGAGTTACTGCCGACTTGGTCAAGGAAGTTAGAGCCTGGCTGGACCTCGAGGGATTTAAGGATGTGAAAATAGTTGCCAGCGGTGGACTTGACCCGGAACGAATCAGATATTTTATCGATGAAGGGGCACCTGTGGATATCTTCGCTGTTGGCAGCTATATCAGCGATGCCAAGCCCATTGACTTCACCGCCGACCTTCACGAAGTAGAAGGCAAACCCATCGCTAAAAGAGGCAGAATGCCCGGCATCACCCCCAACCCCAGGCTAAAGAGAGTGATGTAAGTACATGCTAGCATGGCAGCATAAGTCAGAAGGAGGTAAAAATGCCGCTAACGTGCTGAATAACAAGGAACTGTGGGAGCGGATCAAAAAAGTGCAAGGACAAAGCAATTTCCCTCAATTGAGAGAAAGACGAATATGGAGAGGTAGTGAAAGTATTTAATGAAAGAGTGCAATCTAAAGGATCTTGAAAGAGGGCAAAATACGTCCGGCTACCCCGAAAGGATATAGTGGATGTGCTACGAATATGTGAAGAAAAACGGCAAGTACACGAGCTAAAGTCTGGAAAACAGATCGAGAGTCAGTGGAAAACTCCTTGGCCAGGATAATTGCGCTACTTGCCTTTGCGGTACCCGAGGAGATAGTGCCTTTTACGCAAGACCAAGGCGAACACCTTTTTGGAGAAAGACTTCGCGGAATTAGGAAAAAAGACTGCTAAGCCCGGCATCACCCCGAACCCCAGGCTAAAGAGAGTGATGTAAAAACTCACATATCCTGGGCAATATCTCACCTGTCTTCCCCTGAATTAAATAGTCTGATACGCCTTCGTGGGTGAGCGGCGTAGGGTCCGCATTCACCTCTATTATCTTCACATTAGCCTTATGCCCCATTACATCCAAGCCCGGGACTAATCTGCCCGAATGAAATCTTGCCATCCTGGGCAGATTGGCAAAAGGATAAACCACTGCTGATGTCCCGCAGATAAGCATCAAGTCACATCTCAAAGCTTCTTTTTCCGATTCCTCCATGACGTCCGAAGGTATTGGCTCCTTGAAGTGAACCACATCATATTTCAGGGCAGCACCACACTTGCAGCGAGGCGGAAGCTCATCCAGGGAGACTTCTTCCCTGGCAAACCTTGAGCCGCAAGAAATACACCTCACCGCATGGACACTGCCGTGATATTCCAAAACCCTCTTACTCCCCGCCTTTTTATGCAGACCATCAATGTTTTGCGTGATTACGCACTTTAGTATCCCCAGAGCTTCGAGCTCAGCTAGAGCATAGTGACCTGGATTTGGCTCAGCCTGCCTGATTTGTTCATAAAACGTCCCGTATGTCCCCTGAAACCCCAGCATTTCCTCCCAATATGCCCTGGGGTTGTTCAGGAAAAGCTCGTATCTTTGATAAGCCTTAGCCTCTGCCTCTTTATTCGTGGTCCAGATGCCCTTTGGTCCCCTGAAATCAGGTATGCCTGATTCGGTTGACATGCCTGCCCCGGTTAAGGCAATGGCATATTTGCTTTCCGCCAAATCCTTGGCTGCCCGCTTGACCAGGTCTTCCATTACTTACCCAAAATCACTGCTATTGTGGCAAAATCCAGCTTGTTTCCAAATCCATCAAAACATCCTTCAGGCGAAGCCAATCCCCTCTATCTCCAGGAGATTGCCATTAATTTTTGTTCTGGCGCCGAGAAATTCCTCAATAAGCCACAGGTTTGTCTCCACATGTTCAGTAATGCGAGGGACTGAATACCTGGTGACCCCCTCGGCTAAGCCAGCATAGATTATGAGTTGGTCTGCGATATATCTATCAACTGCGGCGCCAGTTTTAACATCCTCTATAAACCTCTCAGCCACATATCTTCCTATGGATTCCGAGCTTCTGCCTGGCCTCCCGGCCCTGTCGGAACCCATCCGGTTACCCAGGCTCGTCTCAGCATATATCGCCAGGGCTGCTCCTTCTTGAAGGGAGCTTTCGTCCTCGATTTTCTCAATTTCTGCTTTATACCCATAAGAGCTTAATACCCTCTGGCATTCCGCTGCCATCCTCTGGCTTACCCTCTTTTCTTTCAAATGCGAGGAAAGCGCTATGCCTTTGATACTGAAAATCTCCCCCTGCTCGGTAAGATTTAACGGCTTCAATTTCCCCGCCGGCTCAACTCTAACTTCCATAATCCCACCGCCTCTTGGCACATAGCCAGGACGGATTATGTCAAGTTCAGCCTCGGACACCCATTTGCTTTAGAAACGGAAGCAAAACAAACTTCATATGATAAGCCGAAGGGGCAAAATCCTGAAACAGCCCGCCTTCCAGCCTGAATTTGGAGGGCTTTCGGGCAAAGCAAGCCAGAGGCAAAAGCGTCTGGGCCATCATGGTGGTTGAGCCCGCCGTCCCTATGTCCCAGCTATACTCTCCTCCATTGAACCTTCCTCTGGGTGTGTAGGTAATCTCCTTAGAGCCCACTGAGGCATTTTCCACCACCCCATGGCACATCTCCTGACAAGCCTGCACCACTTTAAGATGCTGCGCCCTCAGCCCTGGCTTATCCCTCCCCGCCCTGATATTCTGTATCCTTATTTCCTTGCCCAGCAGGCTGGCCAGCGCCACCGAATAGCGGACTATTGTCCCGCTCCCCGACTTCGCCCCACCATCTATAGTTATCATGTGGACCCACTTTTATCTCAGTGAAGAAGTCCCTTCTGGAGCCTCTTCGTAATCAGGAATTTACCCAAACACCATCGGACTTCAACGCAACTTAGGGCACAGGAAAGTTGTTTTTGTGCTGGCTAATTTATTACCGCCGAAATCCCCACGCCAGTTTTCCCAGACCTACCCTTTTTCGAACGCTTCCGGTCAGCAATCTATCCGAATTAAAAATGCGCACCGCTATCCCTATCATTATCACCGTGAAAACTGCTGTATAAGCAATACCACCGATTACCAGCGGATAATTATCCAGCATAAGAGCCCGCATAGCCATCATAGGGTGGGAAAAAGGTATGGCAAACAGCAAAACTCTTAAGACGACGGGAATGGTATCGAAATCTTTAAACATGATTGTGAACATGGAGATCATCGCCAGAGCGGTTATCGGGAAGATGAGTGTCTGGCCACTTCTATAATTCTTAGCAAATGTTCCCAGAACTATACATAGTGAAAGCCCGGCCAAAAGAGCTACGAATAACGAAATCCCTACCAGTAAATAATCTGGCATGCCCAAGCCCAACCCAAAATCCGCCAGATTTACATTTGAACTCTGGAACGAACTCATGTAGCGTGAAAATCCAAGCATGTAGATGGCTGCCATTATCATCCCTACCAGAGCGCTACCAACCATTTTGCCAATTACTATATGACTTCTTCTTACAGGCAGGGTTAACAATGTCTCCAGAGTTTTGTTTTCCTTCTCCAATCCCATCGAAGATATTACGGAAGACCCGGCCATGATTATGAGCATCATTATGACAATCGGAATAACTATCGATTGTGAATTTAGCATATTACTCAGTTGACTTGGCGATAGCCCCTCAATCTCCTTTCCCTTGAAAAATGTGGTATCAATTCTTTTCGTCGGGTTCAAGACCAGGGCTGGGTCTAATGGGCTATCTTGTTGTATCAGTTTCTTCTGATATCTCCTGGTTCACTGATTGGATAAGCCCTTCACCCACGCTTGAGGATATGGAATCCATCATCCCCGCCCCTTTCATTATCCAGTAAATTTCTATTTCCCCGGGATGATTGGCATAAATGTTTTGGCTGAAGTTTTCCGGTATTACCAGAAGCGCAACGCCATTCTCTTTCCTTACTTCTTGCAAGCCACCTTGCAGCATCACTGCCATTATAGACAACCTTTGCATTCTGGGTAAGAACGGACATGGCTATATCAGAAAAATTGCCATCGTCCATATCCACGATTCCTATGACTGGCTTCTCCTTCATGGTTTCCCCGACGTTGCCAATCATATTCCCCACCGACCCAAACACTATGGCAATAACCACTATTGGGAGCAGGGTTGAGAGGAGAAACAATTCCTTGAATTCTTTCTTTATTATGTTACCAATCATTTTATTGCCTTAACGAAAGCCTCTTCTATATTTCTAGCGTCATATTCCTTTTCGAGTTCCTCGGCAGTCCCGCTGGCAATTATTCTTTCCATCGTTTATCAAAGCAATGCGGTGACATAAGAACTCTACCTCAAGCATATTATGCGAAGACAATAGGACCGCCACTCCTGCCTCAACTGCGCTATTTATTATCCTCCTTACCTCCTGAGCATTTACCACGTCCAGGCCAGTGGTAGGCTCATCTAATATTGCCAATTTCGGGTTTACCATTAAAGCTCTGCCCACGAGCAAACGCCGTGTCATTCCCTTGCTGTATGTGTCAACTTTATCGTTTATTCTCTCCCCTAAATTGGCTATTTCCAGTCCTTTCTGGACTATATTCTGGAATTTCTCCCCGTCGCCAAAGAATTTGGCGATAAAATTCAAGTAATCTTTACCCGTGAGATTTTTATAGGCGCCAGCCTCTTCGGGCAAATAGCTTATTATCTTTCTCACCTCTCCTGCCTCTTTAGGAAGTTCATAGCCAAAGACTGTTATCGAGCCCGAGGTTATTTGAAGCAGCGTGGCAATAGTTCTCAATACGGTTGTCTTTCCCGCACCATTAGGACCTATCAGACCAAATACCTCCCCTTCGTTTACTTCGAAAGAGATTCCCTTTATCGCCCTGAAGTTCCCATAGTCCTTGACCAGTTCTCTAACTTCTACTGCTTTCATTCATCTCACGTATCACAACAGTTAAACTTCAATATTTTCTAAGGCTTCTTATCTGTTTTACCTTGACTTACGCACCCTGGAATACTTGGACATTCAGCAATAGGTAAACCGTATTCATGCTGGTCATAATTATAACAAACTTCGTAACCTTCTCTTTGTTAAGTTTATCATCCTAGCCCCTCATGAGGTATTAGCAACAAAACTATATATTACAATCACCTTTTTTGTTGACCCGCCTTATGTCAAGGTGGTCTCTTATTTCGCGCAAAAACGGTGACATTGCTTCGTCGCCTAAGAGGCGGCGCTTATTACGGTCGAAAATCTCGTGGAACGTCAAGATGACATCCTGTCTTGCTCTGGTTAATGCCACATAGAGAACCCGACGTTCTTCGCATGCATCCCTTTGGGGCATGGGCATGTATTTGGAATTCATCCATGTAACAAAGACATACTCCGACTCCAGTCCCTTGGCGCGGTGCAAGGTTGTGACTAACACTTTGTCATCCTCCGGCATATCGCTCTCGGACTCTGTTCCTAACAGCCCAAACTTCTCGTATATAGAGCGAATAACAGAGCCAACGACAACCGTCTCTCCAGTAGCTCCCTCAATTGTTCGCATCATTTCCTGGAGAACTTGTTCTTGTATCGACAAATTGGGGAATTCCACAAGCACTCGGCAGAAGTTCACAAAGTCATTTTGGGTGTCTCTCAGGCGAGAGAGCGCATCATAGATCCCACGAACTCTTGGGTCAGAGAGATCGGCACAATAAGAGTACAAGGACTCAGCCTTTCCCATAGCCTCGATCCGAATACCAGCGACCTCCCGTTTCCTGAGGCCAGAAAGAGCAAGCCATTGCCTCAAGGCCAAACCATCTTTTGAATGCAACATCCTGAGAACTAAAAGCAACCTCCAGTAATCATTGGGAATGGAATCCTTTGCCTGCTGCTTGGTCGGGATTCCGAATTGATTCTGTAAGACAGTTGTGATTCTGTTCACGAACTTAGCCGCAGGACAAAGTATTATGAAGTCTGCGTACGACAACGACTGACCCTCTTGGTTCTGCCCGTTGGATTTCATATCATTGATTTTCTTCCCAATAGCTTCCATTTGGACCTTCTCTGTTGTGCATTGGAAAGTGAGGATCTTCCTGCCGTTATCCTGGCAAGAATTCAATTTTCCGAGGTATCCCTCATTCTCTATTAAAGCTTGCGCTGCATTTTGGACATGAGGTGGAAGGCGATGGCAGTCACAAAATGAAACATGCTTCCAATCTGGCGATTCCCACAGCTTTCGAATGCCCTGATAGCTGGCGTGGCGTAGGGAACCATAAATACTCTGCGCGTCATCTCCAACTACTACAACTTGTGATCCAGGGTGAGAGGCAGCCAACTGGACGAGCTGTTGGTCATTCGGATTCAAGTCCTGATACTCATCGACTTGCAGATAGAGAGCCGGTATAAGATCCGCGGAGTCTTGGAGAATTTTGCAGGCAGACACCACCAAGCCCTCAATGTCAAATGTATTATAGAAACGGAGTAAGAACTCAAAGTACTGCAGGATTTGGTCGCGTTCCGAAGGACTTGCAGGCAAGTCGATAGGCCAGCTGTTCGTCGAGCGAAAACACCGTATGCCCTTGCGAACTGACCTGGCATCCAATTGCAGACCAAAATCGGAGACGAGTTCCTCCACTAGTAGATCTGTCTCACCTTTGTCTTCTACCAACACAGAGAAATTAGGATTGCGCCCGATCCTAGTTGCGTGACGGTGGACAAGACTCTTAGCATATGTGTGCAGAGTGCTGGTTCTGGGAAATGCAAACGCGGTTTCCTGAAGCACCACCGCCCCCAATACGCCTTCTATTCTTTTTCGAGTGTCACGTCGACTCATTCTGGTAAATGTAACAAACGAAACCTCTCTAGTCGGATCCTCTCTAAGCAAGGCGATCATCCGGTCAACGAGTGTGCGAGTTTTGCCAGTCCCCGGTCCGGCAACAACAACGAGAGGTCGGCCTCGGTGTTCTATCACAGACAGCTGTTCTTGACTAGGAAAACACAGGTCCAAAAACCCTCCAAGCCACTATATTGTTGCCTATCTTAAGTATACACGATGAATGGTTTATGTCAAGTAATACCATAGGTATTGGCCGTACTCACTCCCAAAGCAACTCACTCGCTGTCCCACCTTCCATGTCAAAATACCAATGCTATTAGGGCAAACGCTGTTGTATAATATCCTTGGAAATGTCTAGCTCGGGACAGAGGACGGGGATTGCTAATCTGCCTTTGCATTATGGCAAGGTGCCGCCGTGGTTATTCGGGCGGATGTGCCAGCTTGCCCGGGAGATTACCATTGTTACGGTAACCGAGTTTGGCGCTGAGGAGATGCTGCGTCGTCTTTCCGACCCTTTCTGGTTCCAGGCTTTCGGCTGCGTCCTGGGCTATGACTGGCATTCCAGCGGCGTTACCACCACCGTCTGTGGCGCATTAAAAGAAGGAATGCGCGGGCTGGAAAGAGAGCTCGGCTTATTTGTGGCCGGGGGCAAGGGCAGGATCTCACGGAAGACCCCTGCCGAGATAGAAAACCCGGGCACTTGTTAAAAATAAATCCGTCGTCGCTGGTCTACGCCAGCCGGATGTCAGCAGAGGTGGATAATTCCGCCCTTCAGGACGGCTATCAGCTATATCACCACAGCTTCTTCTTTACCAAAGACGGCTCCTGGGCAGTGGTCCAACAGGGCATGAATGAGGTCAACCGCTACGCGCGCCGTTATCACTGGCTGGGGGAGAAAGTCGTAGACTTTGTCTGCGAGCCCGAGGCGGCTATCTGCTCTCACGCAAGGGGCGAGGCATTGAACCTGGTGGCTTCAGAGAGCGCCAAGGCGAGAGAGGTCATTACTCAAGTTGCTGCCGAAGAGAAACCAGATAAAATTGTCGGCCAGTTAAATAGGGTGAAGACCTTAAATTTGCCCCAGCGAGCTTATATCAGCCTGGAAGATATTCACCCCGATAGGCTGGGCAAGATTTTCCTCAGCGCCTATGAACATAAGCCAGAGAACTTTGAATCATTGCTGGCCCTAGAGGGCATAGGACCTAAAACGCTCCGCGCCTTAAGTCTTATTTCCGAGCTAGTTTATGACACTCCGGTCAGCCTGCGCGACCCGGCGAGCTACAGCTTTGCCCATGGCGGCAAGGATGGCTATCCTTATCCTGTGGACAGGAAGACCTATGATAGCAGTATCCAATTTCTGGCTCAGGCGGTGGACAAAACTAAAATTGGAGATAGAGAGAAGCTCGAAGCTTTCAGGCGTCTGAGGGCCTGGCAGTGAAAGAGGTTAACAAAATGGCGGACTTTGACATTGCATCTTATGTCTCCCGCATTGAGGCGAACCGCTCGGTTAAGGACGCGTTAATGCAAAGCCTAAAGACGCGCCAACCTCCCTATCGCATCTCCGTAACTGACCTGCTAAACATCAAGCAGGCTTACTTCAAGAGGAAGTATCCTGAAATCACTCCGTCTCTGGAGAAACAGCAGCTTATGTGGGCCGGCACCGGCTTTCACAAGACCTTTGGCTCAGCCGTATCCAGCGAAGAATATCTGGAGCAATTCATAGAAACCGAGGGCATTGTGGGCAAGATTGATATCTACGAAAAGATTCCCGTAGAGGTTAAAACCACCTCCACGCCTCTGGATGGGAAAGATCTATTGCAGTACAGGCCGACTTATGTCGAACAACTGGGCATGTACTGCGCTATGGTCAATGCCCACGAGGGAGAGATCATAATTTACCAGCGCCCGGTGCAGAAATCACCCTCGACCCCTCCTCTGGTTGCCTATCATGTCACCTTCCCCAACCTGGAAGCAATTCGAGAGGAAATGCGGCGGAGACGAGACCTCCTGGTGCAGGCACTCATTGCCAACGACCCCAGCAATCTCCCCTGTTGTCCCTGGTTCAACAGGCAATGCGATTACTCGCAAGTGTGCGACTGTGCAACCACCTCAGTGCCAGCATCGCATGAAATAGCTGATTTGGCCGGGGAAATCTACGTCGATAGCACAACTTGCCAGCAACTCCTCAACAAGATGGCTGGGGCTCAACCATCCCAACTGTTTGGCATCAACGATATTGTTTTCCCCCGCAAAGCATATTTCGAGCGCCTTAAGTTGCAGGAAACCGCTCCCATTGAAGAAGTTCGTGAAGAGAAGGAAGAGTATCTGCGCTCCATGGATGAGCGTGGCTTTCTCGATGCTCTCCGCGATTCCTTACGCTTTGGCGCCCCGGGCGAAGCGCAAAGGATTCCTGTGAAACATGCGCCACTATCCGACCTCGTCCAAATCTGGCAGAACTTGCCCACCATCTTGCGTGACCCGAAATTCTCTTCACTGGTGGAAAGGGAACGCTTGCCCCGGACATTCCCGCATTACTTCCTACGTCTGGGATTTGACTGCGCATTAACAGAGAACACAAAAGGCAGGCTACTCCTCTACTATGTCAGAGTTCCCAGAGAGGATGCCAAGCTAATGGTCTATGATGTGAATTTCAGGAATTTGAATGCTGTTAAAGCTGAAGCATTACGCCGGCTTGAGCTCTTGGAAAAGGCGACATCACCACTCCAGCTTCCCAAATGCCCCTCCTGGATGTGCCCTTACTGCGACTACAGGCTTGAATGTGGCGAAGCATAACATAGGTGTGAATCTAAGACGAATCTGGTCTACCGAATGGCTCGGTTGGCAAGAGGCAAAAGCGAAGTTCGTATATACTTGAGTCATAGGAAATTGCTAATGTATAATTGAGTTCATTGGAGTAGTGGAAATGCTAACAGGAATACATTTTCTCTTGAGCTATAAATGCGATTCAGCATGCGACCATTGTTTTGTGTATAGTAGCCCAAACGCAAAGGGAACCTTCACTCTGGACCAGATGAAGAAGGTCTTCGGCGAGTTATCCAAGATTGAGACAATAGAATGGATAATCTTGGAAGGTGGCGAACCGTTTCTGTTCTACCCTCTAATGTATGAGGGCGTTAAGATGGCTGGGAGTATGGGATTTAAAACTGGACTGGTAACTAACGCATACTGGGCGACATCAGAGGAGGACGCAGAACTCTGGCTAAAGCCACTTCATGATTTGGGATTATCCGATATAAGCATAAGCGATGACACATTTCATTATGGAGACAACGAGCCAAGTCCCGCCAAACATGCCTTGAACGCCGCGGGAGGGTTAGGCATGTCCTCCGGATCGATTTGTATTGATAAGCCCACGATTGAAGAGGGTACGGGCAAGAAGCAAGAGAAAGGAGAACCGGTCATTGGCGGTGGCGTTATGTTCAGAGGGAGAGCTGTTGAGAAACTACTAGAAGGCCTTCCCCGGAGACCGTGGGGAGAATTCACAGAATGTCCCTATGAGGACCTTAGAGATCCCAAGAGGGTGCACCTCGACGCATATGGCAACATCCATCTCTGTCAGGGGTTGAGTATGGGCAATATGTGGGCTGTCCCGCTGTCAAAGATAGTCAAGCAATACGACGCCGATTCTCACCCAATCTGCAACCCTCTGGTCAACGGAGGGCCTGCTCGCTTGGCTAAAGAATACGATGTCCCACATGAGGCTGGATATGTCGATGTTTGCCACATGTGCTATCTTATCCGCCGGGCGTTGATAGATAGGTTCCCGCAATACCTGGCGCCAAGGCTAGTCTATGGATTGCAGTAAGAACCGTCAGCTTCATATAATACTGGGTAGCGAACTCGCGCCTTGTTATGCTCACCCAAACCGTTCAGCAACGTTCAGGACTTCTTCTGACCTGGAAATGCTAGGCAGAGTGCCGAACGAAAGGAGGCAATAATATGAGTGTATCTGACGAACAGAAAATTGTGTCCATAATGAGGGACAATTTTCTCCACGCGTATCTCTCCACCTGTGATGGTGACCAACCAAGAGGCCGTATAGTGTCACCGATAGTCGAAGACGATATGTCTATCTGGGTGACAACCCGCAGCACTTCCAGAAAGGTAAAACAACTGCGAGAGAATCCCAAGATTTGTCTTGCTTTTGTGGAACTGCCTGATGGGGATAAGGCCGCCACCGTCATCGGTGAAGCCCGGATAATTCAGGATATACGAAAGAAAAGGAGAGTGTGGAAGTTGGCGCCATTCGATCTATACGAACATTTCCCCAATGGTCCGGACTCCGATGATTTTTGCCTGCTGAAGATCGTCATCAAAAAGATTGAATGGAGAGAGATCGGGATAGGTGCAGCGAAAATCTATGAGCCGGCACAACAATAAACAACCGCACCGGCTATCAAACAAGATTGCTCTTCCTCCTCTAACAGAGCGTACCTCGCTTCGTACCTTCTGCATTGTGGTCAATCGCTCACCTGGGACAACAGATTATTTCAGAGAAGAAAATTGACAAGATGAAGAATAGAATTATTCCTACACTCAAGCATTATGAGGTCGAAAAAGGCATTGGGTGAACGTGCAGTTATCTTATGATAAAATAGAGGACTGGAGAGGTGAGCAATGAATTGGTTAGACATACTCATAATAGTTGTTCTAGTTCTATTGGGGGTTGCGGGCTTGCGGCAAGGAATGATCAGGACAGTATTTGGTATTGCTGGGTTAATAGGTGGCATAGTTTTAGCCGGGCGTTATTATGACGAGCTTGCGGCACGGCTTTTCCCGTCCGGTGCTACCTGGGGCAACATAGCTGCCTACGCCATCATCGCAATAGCTACTTTGGTTGTAGCTGGTGTGATTGGCTGGCTTTAGCCAAGGCGGTTAACTTCGCCGCACTTGGTTGGCTGGATAAGTTCATGGGCTTTGTCCTTGGCGTCGTTATAGCGGGCCTGCTATGTGCTGCCATCCTCGCTATCATCCAAGTATTACCCGGGCATGGAGGCAACTATCAATCAATCGGCAATAGCCAGCTTCCTGGTGAGGGGATTCCCATTGTTATATTAGGGCTTCTGCCTGAGGAATGTGATTCCATCCGCGACTTCTTTACTACGGCTAGCGTATAATTTACTCCTCAAGAACTCCATCTAATACCTTTTTGAGTTCCTTCTTGGGCTTGTAGCCGATAACTTGCTGAACAGGCTGTCCGCCTTTAAATACAATCATAGTGGGAATAGAGGCTATTCCGTATTTGGCAGCCAAAGGACCATTTGCATCCACATCCACCTTGGCGAAGTCTATTTTACCAGTATATTCCTTCGCTAATTCCTCCAAAACAGGGGCGGTAGCCAAGCAAGGACCACACCATTGTGCCCAGAAATCTACCATAACTGGCGACTTCGCCTGCAAAACGGTTTTTTGGAAGTTGTCCTCACCTACAATTGGTTGTATCATGGGTTTGACCTCCTCAATCAAAATACTATATCCAAAGAAAACAATTCAATGGCATTCCTCGTTGTCTGTTCAGCAATTGTAGCTTCATCAACCCTTTAAGCTGGGACACGGCTTTCAACGCTTCTTAAAATGTCAATCGGCCGCGACTCATACCGTGCCTCCCTTCCGTAAGTCACGGGGCAATCTGTTTCCAAAAGTAGTTTCTGCAAAGGCGCTTCTTTCACTGCCCTTCTATGCTCTTCATGATACTCGGCAGCCGGCGTCGCTGAAACAAAATAGCCAGCGTCAATTATATCCTTAAGAACACTGGAAAAGCCAGTAAACCAATGAAAAACAGCTTTATCTATGCCAACGTCCTGAACCAGGCTTAGCGCATCCTTCCATGCATACCTACTGTGAATTATCGCTGGCTTAGCATGTTTCCTGGCGATGTTCAGAAGCCGACCTAGGACTTCTTGCTGCAATTCTTTGGACGCTACCTTCAATATCCTCTTGTCGTAGTCCAGGCCTATTTCACCAACAGCGACCATCGAAGCAATATTGTGTTCAATAAATCGCAAATTATCGTCTATCTCAGAAGGCTCCAGATTAGCTAGCTCCCAGGGATGCAAGCCTAAAGCAGGATAGACAAACTGGCGATGTTGCTGCGCCATTTCCAACGTTCTTACGTTAGATTGGTGGTTTGACCCCACAGCCACTATGGCAATAATGCCGGCCTTTTTTGCTTCCTCGAGCACCAAATCCAGATTTTTCAGTTCGTCAAGATGGGCGTGGCTATCAATGATGTTATACACCAGATTTTTTCTCGTCACGCATGGCCCTGTAATACTTGAGCCCCGCCTCGGTCGGCTTGTAGCCGTAAAGAGCAAACCTATCTTCTCGCTCTCTAGTAATTAAGCTTGCCGATACCAATGCCCGCAAAATTGCTTCACCAAAGTACCCACTCAGATTAAGGTGATGGTCAGGCACTGCTTTGTTAGTCACTTCATACTCACGGCAAATGGCGGCCAAGAGCTTTGCTGGCTCCCTTTCCAGGCTCTGGAAAAGAGCTTGCATGGACTCTGTCTGCTTGACTACGTCAACGAAATCTTCAAAAGCACCCATACCCGCTAACTCTCAATTTTGGCAGAGTAATAGTCCTTCGTACCGCGATACATTTGCTTGAAAGGATATTTTACCGATTAGAGCTTACTGGGGCAACTACAACGAGACCACTATTGCCACTGGTATTGACACACTAGCTAGGCAATGCTATAGTGAAAGCGAGGCGACATATTGATTGAGGTGAAGAGATGAACTACGGCCGTGAATTGTTGAAGGGAAATACTGATTCTTTATTGCTTTGTTTGATTAGTCGTCAGCCTACCTATGGCTACCAGATAGTGAAGGAACTGGAGAAGAGGAGTAATGGGTATTTTCAGTTTAAAGAAGGCACTCTTTACCCCGCTCTGCACCGGCTGGAGCGAGATAACCTCATCACAGGTAAATGGCAGATACTGCCCAATGGACAGCAGAGACGTTACTACTACATAACTGAAAAGGGACAGCAGGTCCTAGCTAAAAAGTTAGCTACGTGGCAGGATTTTTCTACGGCAGTTAAAGCAGTTATACAACCGGAAACAACATAGGGCCAGAATAGTGAGTAGCATAAGCCATTATCTAAACAGGTTCAAGGCTAGCCTCAAGATTGATCATACTATAAGGGACGGTGTGGCTGAGGAGCTTTCTACACATCTTGAGGATAGAATTCGGGAGCTAGAAGAGAAGGGGCTAAGCAAAGAGGAAGCAAGTAAGATCGCAGTACAATCTCTCGGCTCTCCCGAATTAATTGCCGAGCAAATGTACGAAACACACGCTCAAGGTAGCTGGAAAGAGGCACTTCTCAGTGCCTCGCCTCACCTCCTAGTTGCTTTGCTCTTTACTTCATATTACTGGCAAAATATCGTCTACGTGTCAATTATATTGGCCCTAACTGTTGGTATAGCAATCTATGGTTGGCGCCGAGGTAAGCCGATATGGCTTTTCCCCTGGCTAGGATACTACCTCATGCCAGTAGTAGTTAGCGGCATATTGCTGCTTTCACTCCCCGAAGGTTGGGGCTGGATGGCAGCGCTCATCTATATACCCTTGGTTCTTTTTGTCTTTATTTATATAGTGAGACAAACTGCACGGCGGGATTGGCTGTATGCCTCACTGATGATAGCACCCATGCTTGTGACATTTACTTGGTTTTCATCTCTGGGCAGAGGAAATGAGCTTTTGGCAAGTGACTGGGCAGCAAGGTTACAGACAAATGCACTGTGGATAGTCATCAGTTTTGTTGCCTTAGCAGCAGCCACTATCGCCTTCATCCGTCTTAAGCCACGCAGATATAAGATTATTAGCTTACTGGTTCCACCGCTGGTGGTCTTATTGGCGGTAATCGCGGCAAGCGGAGGAAACATCTGCTCCTGGAGTTGGCTGCTACTGCTCTTCTCTCTATCCGCCTTTGCCATCCCTCTGTGGATGCAGGCTAGGGCCTACGAATAGTCCCTTGAAACAACCGAAAATCCAGAATTCCAAATCTTGAACAATCTCAAGATTCAAGTTTCAAATTTCCAAAACCACATTAGATTCTGGGCCTGTTCAGGATTTAGTACCTGGGATTTCAAAGATTCCTGCGATTAGCTAGGAACAACCGAACTTAGTCCTCTTTCTGACTCCACAAGCCAGGTTGGGACCGGATGTCCCTCTTATAAGGCAGCCCCAGATGTTCATAAGCAAGCCTGGCAGCTACTCTGCCACGAGGTGTCCGTTCCAGAAAACCTAACTGAAGAAGGTACGGCTCGTAAACATCCATGATAGTATCAGCATCCTCGTTAATAGAAGCAGCAATAGTATCTAGACCTACAGGACCACCATCAAATTTGTCAATTATCGTGTGCAAAACTTTATGGTCTATGTCATCCAAACCCACAGAATCTATCTCCAGCTTTGAAAGCCCTTCCAGAGCCACTTCCTTGGTGACAACCCCATCTGCCATGACCTGAGCATAATCTCTTATTCTCTTCAAGAGACGATTCGCTACTCGAGGAGTGCCTCTGGCACGCTGGGCAATCGGGACAAGTCCCTCTTTCTCTGCTTTCACCTTGAGGATAGTTGCTGACCTCTCCAAAATCGCCTGTATTGCTGCCTCATCGTAGAAGTCAAGATGATATGGCACCCCAAATCTATCGCGGAGAGGAGGACTCAGCAAAGCCAGGCGCGTGGTAGCCCCTATCAAAGTAAAGTGTGGCAAATTCAACCGTAGGTTTTTGGCAGATGGACCTTTCCCTAGAAAGATGTCAAAAACGAAATCCTCCATTGCCGGATAGAGTTTTTCCTCTATGGTATGGTTGAGCCGGTGTATCTCGTCGATGAAAAGGATATCTCCCTCATGCAGATTAGTAAGAATAGCTGCCAAGTCTCCAGTGCGTTCTATCGCCGGCCCTGAACTAACCTTGATATCAACTACCATCTCAGCAGCGATGATGTAGGCGAGGGTAGTCTTTCCCAAGCCAGGGGAACCGTAAAGAATGACATGGTCTAGTGGCTCGCCTCTGCCCTTAGCAGCGAGAATGGCTATTTTTAGGTTATCCTTAATCTTCTCTTGACCTATGAATTCGGTTAGACGTCTGGGACGAAGGTCAAAATCAATGGAGCTATCCTCTGTGGCTACCTTACTTGAAATAAGCCGCATCACTACCCCTTGCCCCGATTCTAAACCGGGGGATTATGACTGACTCGCTAATTCTAAACTCGGGGTCTCCTTCTCTTCCACGCTTCCCTTCTTCAATTTCTTCTCATCGTCAGGACTCAAATCGAGGACCCGCGACGGGATGAGCTTACCGAGAATAACGTTCTCCTTGAGGCCCCGCAGCCCATCTACCTTGCCTTTGATCGCAGCATCAACAAGCACGCGGCCAGTTTCCTGGAAAGAAGCGGCTGCCAGCCAGCTATCCTTGCTTAAGCTAGCTCTGGTTATTCCGAGAAACGCAGCTTGCGCCGTTGCCGGCTCACCACCCTCAGCCAACACCTTGGCATTTATGTCCTCGTAGTCAAACCGGCTGACTAACTCACCAGGCAGGAGCTTCGTATCTCCTGAGGAAACAATTCTCACGTTGCTCAACATCTGCCGAACAATCACAGCAATATGCTTGTCATGGATGGTTACCCCTTGCGTGCGATATACTTTTTGTATTTCATCAATCAGATACTGCTGGACTGCATTCTTTCCCATAATACGCAAGATGTCATGAGGATCGATAGGACCTCCGGTAAGCCTGTCGCCTGCTCTGACCTTGTCCCCCGACTGAACGAGGAGATATGTGCCGCGAGGGACGCTATATTCCCTCTCTTCCCTCTCTTCATGCTTAACATAAACACGGTCACCCTCAATAACGACCTGACCAGCTACTCTAGCCGCCACAGAAAGAGATTGTCCCGCTTCACCACGGCTAACAGCTGGCAATTTCTTGCTAGTCTTTCTTTTGCTGGTCTTCTCTGGCAGAGAGAATAGGACAGTGCCGGCATCCACTGATTGTCCGTCGGTTACGACTAACCCCGCTCCAGTTGGCGTCGGGTATTCGTCCAAATAGAATTCGGAGCTAATCACCTTGACTGCGCTTGTTCCGTCAGTCTGGGTCCCCTCAACCGTACCGTCAATCTCAGAAATAACAGCACTGCCATCCGGTGTTCTTGCTTCGAAAAGCTCTTCAACACGAGGCAGCCCAGTGGTAATATCCACACCTACCACACCTCCTGTGTGAAAAGTGCGCAGAGTAAGCTGAGTTCCTGGCTCGCCGATGCTCTGGGCAGCAATGACTCCTACAGCGGTGCCAATCTTCACCAATTGCTTCTTCCCCAGGTCCCTTCCATAGCAGTTCTGGCAGACGCCGAATCGAGAGCGACAAGTAAGAGGGGACCTCACATGTACCCGGGTAATACCGGTGTTCATAATCTGGCGCACCTTATCTTCGTTAATCTCTTCGTTACGATCAACAACGACTTCGTTTGTAGCTGGGTCAACAATCTGGCTGGCCGCCAAGTAGCCGGTAATCCGGTTTTCAAACGGGGGAAGGGACACATCTGTAGTTTCCCGGGATATCCAAACCCCCTCGGTGGTACCACAATCTGTTTCAGTTACAATGACATCTTGAGCTATATCGACAAGGCGCCTGGTAAGATAACCACTATCTGATGTCCTCAAGGCAGTATCAGCTAACCCTTTACGAGCACCATGGGTAGAAATGAAATACTCCATGGGTGTCAGCCCATCACGGAGACTCGATTTAATGGGAAAATCTATTATCCTTCCTGAGGGGTCGGTCATCAACCCGCGCATCCCCGCCATTTGTCTAATTTGAGAAATATTCCCCTTGGCACCCGACGTAGCCATCATGTAAACACTACCATAAGGATCCAGCGCCCGGGACATATCCTCAGCAACCTTATCTGTAGCCTCCATCCACACTTGAACTGTGCTTTCATACTTTTCACCCTCAGTAATCAAGCCACGGTTAAATTGATCCTCAATAAGGCTAACTTTTTCATCGGATTCTTTAAGAAGCTTGACCCTACCTGGAGGCTCTTCAATATCATCCATAGCGATGGAAATGCCCGACTTTGTAGCATAGTCAAACCCCAATTCCTTAAGTCTATCGAGGACTCCAGCAGTACCTTCATTACCCAATAGAGCAATGCAATCAGAGACTAATGCTCTTAAGGAAGCCTTATCTACTATTTTGTTGTAAAAACGAAGTTGCGGAGGCAAGGCATCACTAAATATAATTCTGCCCACCGTAGTATTTATCCTCCCCCCATCTGAACGAAGCGAAGGATCTCGCACAACAATTTCGGCACCAAGTTCGATAATGCCCAGTTCGTAAGCTAACTTAGCCTCGTCAAAACTGCTGAAAAATTTCCCTTCCCCTTTGGCTCCGGGCTTCGAAATGGTAAGATAATAGCAGCCCAGAACCATATCCAGGGTGGGTGTTGTAGCAGGCTCACCAGAACTTGGTAGCAACATATTATAAGGACTAAGCATGTGCTCCCTGGATTCCTTCACTGCGGCCTTGGACAATGGCACATGAACTGCCATCTGGTCGCCATCAAAATCGGCATTAAAGGCGGTACAAACTAAGGGGTGGAGCTGAAAAGCATTACCGTCGATTAACACGGGTTCAAAGGCTTGAATGCTAAGCCGATGTAAAGTGGGAGCACGATTAAGCAATACAGGACGCTCCTTAACTACTTCATACAGTGCATCCCAAACCTCAGGGCTACCTTTCTCCACCAAGCGCCGGGCACTCTTCAGGTTATTGGCATACCCATTCACTATGAGTTTGTGCATAACCGAAGGCTTAAATAACTCCAAAGCAACGTAGCGTGGCAAACCACATTGATGGAGTTTGAGCTTAGGACCAACAACAATGACCGAGCGACCGCTGTAGTCTACTCGCTTACCGAGAAGATTTTGCCGAAACCGTCCTTGCTTGCCCTTCAGAATGTCAGAAAGAGATTTCAAGGCATGCTTATTACCAGTGACAACTGCGCGCCCTCTTCGTCCATTGTCAACAAGAGCATCAACAGCTTCCTGCAACATACGTTTCTCATTTCGAATAATTATTTCCGGCGCCCCCAACTTCATAAGACGGCGGAGACGGTTGTTACGATTAATAACCCTCCGATAGAGGTCGTTAAGATCGCTAATAACAAAGCGACCACCATCTAACTGGACTATAGGACGAAGCGCCGGAGGTAATACAGGAAGCACAGTTATAACCATCCACTCAGGCTTATTGCCACTGAGCTTAAAAGCCTCAACTAATTGCAGCCGTTGACTGATTCTTTTACGATATCCTCCCGAGGTGCTACGAATTTGGTCACGAAGCTCCTGGTGCAAAGCATCCACATCAATTTGCTTCAACACCTGTAGAATAGCCTCAGCTCCCATGCCAGCTTCAAAAATATCACCATACTTATCTTTAAGTCTCCTGTACCCTTCTTCGTTAAGCAATTTTCGCGGCTGAAGACCTTCTAACTCGGCAATGCTTGTCTTTAGTTCTTCCTCAAGTTTTTCCCTCTTTTCTACAGATTTAGCACGAAGCTCATTTACCTCTTTTATCTTAGGCTCTTCTTCCAGGTCTTTGGCTTCCAACTTCTTCGATCTTTTTGTTCAGGCGTTCCTCCTGCTCAGCAATTTTTCGACTCCCCTCATCCTCAATTTTTTGAAGCTTCTTCTCTTTGGCATCCCTTGTCCACAGAGATGACTATATACCGAGCAAAATAGATGACGCTCTCCAAGTCTCGAGGAGAAAGATCAAGAAGCAGCCCAAGCCGACTAGGTACCAATTTAACAAACCAGATATGGGTAACTGGCGCAGCCAATTCTATATGTCCTGTGCGTTCCCGGCGTACACTGGAATGAGCTACCTCAACACCACATTTATCACAAATGACTCCCTTATACCTCGCCTTTTTATATTTGCCACAGTGGCATTCAAAATCTTTAACAGGACCGAAAATCTTCTCACAAAATAGACCATCTCTTTCCGGCTTTAAAGTGCGGTAGTTTATTGTCTCTGCTTTGGTTACCTCACCATGAGACCAGCTCCTGATTTGTTCCGGTGAGGCGAGACTTATTCGAATACCATTAATGCCATCAAATTGAGACATTTTCCCCCTCGCTAAGTAGTTCGACAGCAAAACCTAAACTACGTAGCTCCATAAATAAAACCTTGGTCGATTCTGGAATACCAAGTTGTTGAATATCTTCGCCTTTAACAAGAGACTCATAAGCTTTAGCCCGTCCCATCACATCATCTGACTTTATCGTGAGCATCTCTTGAAGTGTATGAGCGGCGCCGTGCCCTTCCAATGCCCAAACCTCCATCTCACCAAACCTTTGACCGCCAAATTGAGCTTTCCCTCCCAATGGTTGCTGAGTGATGAGTGAGTACGGACCGGTGGAACGAGCATGTACCTTATCGCCAACAAGGTGAATCAGTTTCATCATATATATATTGCCCACAGTCACCGGCTTGTCGAACAGCTCGCCAGTTCTCCCATCTCGAAGTTCCATCTTGCCAAAAATAGGAGGATAGAGCTTGCGCTCTTTATAAACTTTCTGTGTTAGCTGCTCTAAATCTTTATCACTGAGAGCTCTAAGCTTATGATTGTCACCTATGCCCAGTTCCTCAAGCCACAGACAGAGAGCGACTTTTCTTGCCGCACCTTCTTGTCCCTCATCCATTATTTCCGCGGCATCAAAACCATGACTAGCAAGCCATTCTCCGACCTTTTCCAGATCCGTCCTGGCATCTCCCGGGGTTTCAGGGCTAAAGTTAACAGCACCAGCTTTCCAAGCTATCCAAGTCTTGGCCAAGGCATCCTCGATAGTCAGGGCATCAGCTCCATCAAAAATAGGATTAAGAGCCCTAAAACCTAGTGTCTGCGCTGCCCAACCCAAATGAGCCTCCAAAACCTGCCCAATGTTCATACGGGAAGGAACACCGAGAGGATTAAGGACAATATCCACAGGCGTGCCATCCGGTAAAAATGGCATGTACTTCCTCAGGCAATACGATAGAAATGACCCCTTTATTGCCATGCCTCCCTGACATTTTATCTCCCACTGAGACTTTGCGCTTTTGGGCAACCCACACCTGTATAAGTTTGTTCACCCCAGCAGGTAATTCATCATGGTTGTCACGAGAAAAGACTGCAGTCCTGATCACCCTTCCCCATTCTCCTGATGGCATTCTGAGAGAGCTATCTTTAACCTCCCGTGTTTTTTCACCAAAAATAGCTCGCAACAATTTTTCTTCCGCTGAAGGTTCAGTTTCACCCTTGGGAGTAATCTTCCCAACCAGAATGTCGTTGGGCTTCACCTCAGCTCCGATACGTACGATACCTATTTCATCAAGATTGGAGAGGCTCTCTTCGCTTACATTAGGTATATCTCTGGTGATTTCTTCAGGACCAAGCTTGGTATCACGTTCCTCTATCTCATACTTTTCAATGTGAACGGAAGTATAGGCATCATCCTTAACCAGTCTTTTGCTGATAATAATGGCATCCTCAAAGTTATATCCTTCCCAGCTCATAAAAGCACAAATGATATTTTGTCCCAAAGCAAGGTTGCCCATCGTCTAGTGAAAAGCTATCTACAAGCACTTGTCCTTTCTTGACCCCATCACCTTTGCTTACAATAGGACGCTGATTGATGCACGTCCCTTGATTGGTTCTGGCAAACTTCATCAAATTGAATACTTGCTCTTCCCCTTTTCATTCTTAATCGCAATTTGTGAGCTTGTCGCCGAAGTAACTACGCCATCATCAGGGGCAAATATCACCTGCCCACTATATTTAGCCACCTCTCTTTCCATACCCGTGGCTACCAAAGGACACTGGGGACGCAATAATGGCACCGCTTGTCGTTGCATATTACAGCCCATCAAAGCCCGATTAGCATCATCATGCTCAAGAAAGGGGATAAGACAGGCAGCTATACTAAATAGCTGTTTTGGTGAAACATCGATAAAGCTTACTTTGTCTATTGATTCCTTGAAATATTTGTCTCCCCTCTTAACCTCAACCTTGTCATAAATAAACTCATTTCTTTCATTGAGAGGAGCATTGGCTTGGGCAATGGCATATTGACCTTCTTCGTCAGCTGACAGGTAAACCATTTGGCTGGAAACAAAAGGAACTACCTTAATATTCCGAGCCCGAAGAGAAGACAACCTTTGTGCAAGCTTCTTCGTGACCAGTGTTCCAGCTTTGGCCACAACTTTGCCCTTACTTGTTATATCCTCCCCGATTGTTCTTCCCATCAACTCCTCCACAGTATTGGGAACCTCGTGGATAACTCTGAGATACGGTGTCTCTATGAAACCATATTCATTAACCGAAGCGTAAGTAGCTAGAGAGCCAATAAGACCAATGTTTGGCCCCTCAGGTGTTTCTATAGGGCAAATCCTACCATAATGAGAATGATGTACATCACGAACCTCAAATCCAGCCTGTTTTCTCGAGAGGCCTCCAGGACCCATAGCAGAAAGACGACGCTTGTGAGTCAACTCAGCCAGCGGATTAGTCTGATCCATGAATTGAGACAGTTGTGACCGGCCAAAGAATTCCCTTACAGCAACTGCTACAGGGCGAATGTTGATCAAGGCGGCGGGAGTTGCCACCTCGGGGCCAAGAATGCTCATTCGCTCTTTAATAGCTCTCTCCAATCTTAATAAGCCGATACGAAATTGCTTTTGTATTAGAAAACCTACTGCCTGGGCCCTTCGATTGCCTAAATGATCAATGTCATCAGGAGCTTCATTGCCAAGGTTAACTGAAATAACACGGCGGACTATTTGCACCAAATCTTCAGGGGTTAAGCCAGTGCAATTCCCAGGGATATTAAGCTCTAACTTTTTATTAAGCTTGTAACGCCCAACTTTGCCCAAGCTATAGCGGCGAGGATTAAATAGGAAATTATTCAGCAAGGCTTGAGCACTACTAAGACTCGGAGCTTCACCAGAAGATAGTTTCCTATAAATATCGAACAGGGCTTCAGCCTTGCTTTTGATCAAGGGATCTCGCTCTATTGTAGAGCGGATGAAGGCATGCTCAGGCGAGTTATCTACATCTTGGAAAAGAGAAAGCAACGTCTCATTGCTCTCAAAGCCTATGGCACGCAACAAAGTAGTAACTGGTATCTTCCGTTTGCCGCTAACCTTGACCGAGATTACGTCGCGATTAGAAGTGTCAAAATCAAGCCAAGCCCCATGTTCAGCAACAAGCTTGGCAACACACAATTCCCGCCCACTGGAAGGATCTCTTTCTAACGTGAAATAAACGCCAGGAAATCGAGTTAACTGATTGACTACTACCCGCTCTACTCCAGAAATAATAAAAGTGCCCGCATCTGTCATTAAAGGGAAATCACTGAAGTATAATTCCTGTTGCTTGATCTCTCCTGTTTCTTTGACGACCAGTCGCGCAGTGACATGAATAGGAGAGGAATAAGTCAGGCCCCGCTCAAGACACTCAGGAATAGAATGCAGGGGCTCTCGAAACTCATAGTCAACGAAGTGCAGTTCTAGCCTTGTGCCAGTATAATCTTGAATTGGAGAGATCTCTTCAAACAGCTCCCGTAAACCTTCTTCTTGAAACCAGCGAAAGGAATCAAGCTGAACCTGAATAAGGTCGGGTATTTCTAAAGTCTGGGGCAATTTGGCAAAAGACTTCAGCAATTTATAATTATGCATAGAGGAAACGATCCTGGTTGTTCAAAACAATTTCTTGAAGGCATTAACTGGGAAAATCTAAGACAACAAGACCAAAAGAGAATGGAAACATAACACAAACTGCTAAGTATAACACCGTGGTCTGATTTTGTCAATACCCCTAGCTACCCACATACTAACACAGGGCAGTGTATTTTGCAAGTTTCTTCTCAATTTACCCTACAGAGTCAGGTAGCCAAGAGACAGGTGTCGACGGTTGAGACTGGAGTCATAGCTAGAATATTTGGCTCATCACCTTGATCTTGTACGAGTATCGGCAGAGAAAAAGGATCTGGATTCACCCGGTCGAGGAGCCTTCTTGTCTGGCAAAACTAGAGCCCCAGTTCAGCGGCTATCACTTCCCTGTGCAAGTCAGTATCACCGGCAGCAAACTGTGCCGCCTTGACACGACGATAATAGAGGCCCACATCATGGTCCATGGTATATCCAATAGCCCCGTGAGCAGCAATGGCTTCAATGCAAATTCGCTGGTAAGCTTCGTTGGCTTTGGCTTTGGCTGCGGAAATCTGCCAGGGCGATGGTGAACCAACGCTTATTCCCCACGCCGCCTGATAAAGCAAATACTGAACCGCCTCCACATCAATCAACATGTCAGCCAGTTTGTGCTGTATTGCTTGAAAAGAGCCAATCGGCCGATCAAACTGAATCCGTTCCTTGGCATAGTTGCTGGTCACGTCCAAAACAGCTTGACACGCTCCAGACATCTCGGCACACTTCAGCACAGCCGCCCGCTGCAATATGAAGCCCACTATATCCCAGCCATTGCCTATTTTGCCCAAGATATTACGGTCGGGCACCACCACCCTATCGAAGCTGACTTTGAACTGCCTGTCACCGCCTATGGTCGGGATCGCCTCCATTTTCACATTTTGTCCCCTGGCATCCAGTATAAACAAGGTGATTCCGTCCTCAGGTTTTTCGCCCTCTCCGGTTCTGCCCGCTACCAGAATATAATCAGCGACATGGGCATCGGTAACGAAGATCTTATGCCCCTGAAGGACACAATTTGTCCCCTTCAACACAGCACGAAGTCTCACCTCAGAAGCTTCATATTTGCCTGACGACTCAGCTAGAGCGAAAGTCCACACAGCCTCGCCTTTAGCTATTTGCGGCAGAAACTTGGCCTTTTGCTCGCTGCTTCCATATTCAAGTAGAGGCAGAGCACAAAGGGCGACAGTGGAAAAGAAGGGACCGGGCAGGATATTTCTTCCCATCTCCTCCATCAAGATGGCCAAGTCCATAAAACTGGCACCCATGCCGCCATATTCTTCGGGAAAGATGAGCCCCATCCAGCCCAGTTCTGCCATACGGTGCCACATCTGCGGGTCATAGCCTCTTTCATCCTTAGCCATCTCCCTGACCTTAGCTTTGGGACATTCCTTTGCCAGAAAATCTCTGGCCGACATCCGCAGCATGTCCTGCTCTTCCGTAAAACCGAAATCCATGATAACCCTCTAAAAAGTCAACTCAAAAAACTTCAATAAGATTTGGGTAACCCCAATCTAAATTGCGCGATAATGCTTTTCTCGATTTCAGCAGTGCCTGCTGCGATCGCCTGACCGGGAAATCCGAGATACGCACCTTGTATGGCGCCATTGAGTTTGGCCCATTCGGAATCCGGATCAACCTGCGAATATATTCCTAAAATGTCCGCCCCGGTGACAGCCCCCTGTCTCATCAAGTCATCACCCATTATCTTGTTCCTCGAGGACTCATAAACAGGAATCTGACCCTGACTTATACGCCAGGCAAGCTGAAAGGCGAACATGTTCAGCACCTCCAGGTCGATAGCCAGGTCAGCTAGCTTGGCACGAACCACGGGATTCTTAGATAACGGCTGCCCTTCATACTCAGTCTGACCAGCATATTTGGCCAGCTCTTCTAGAATCCTCCTCAAACTACCATAGGTGGTAGGCGCTATGCTGCGTCGCTCAAAAGCCAGCGACTGCATAAGATAATACCAGCCTTTATCTTCCTCTCCCACCAGGTTCGAAGCTGGCACTCTCACATTATCGAAGAATACTTCATTAAAGTGATGCCGCCCGTAATAGTTCAAAATAGGATTAACTGTAATACCCGGGCTCTTCATGTCCACAATGAAGATACTGATTCCGTGATGTTTCTTAGCGGCATTGGGGTTTGTTCTGACAGCCAGCCAGCACCATCTTGCGCGGTGGGCAGCGCTGGTCCACACTTTTTGGCCATTTATGACATAGTCATCTCCATCCCTCACGGCCCGTGTCCGGATGTTGGCAAAGTCTGAACCAGCATTTGGTTCACTGTAACCCGTACACCAGACGCCATCCTTCTCACCTGAGGCAATCAACGGCAAATATTTCTCTCTTTGCTCTTCCGTACCAAACATCATCAAGCAGGGCCCAACCCACTGTATCCCGCTTATACCCATCCATGCCCCCGGTATTCCCCAGTAGGCTATCTCCATTTCGTATACTGTCTGCTCCAAGAGAGAGGCACCACGCCCGCCATACTTCTCTGGCCAGCTCATGACGAGCCAACCCCTTTCTGCCAGTTTTCTGGACATGGATGTTTCGAACTCAAAATCCCTGAACTCACCATCAATTACAGTGTTGCGCACCAAATCCGGAGGTAATTCGGCTTCGGCAAACTTCCGGATTTCTTCCTTCAGTGCCAGTTCTTTTTCGCCCAGTCTAAAGTCCATTCTTGCCTTCCGCGAAACTAATGATCGACGGCGTAGTGCCTTTGTCCTTACGACGCTGTAAGCGATGATTCAAACAACAGAGCACACTACCCTGCTGGATAGACCAAATTGTAGTGGTAACTGTTATTGTCCAGACTTTCACACAACCAGCTAAAGCACCGACGATTGCATGCAGTGAGCTATTACTTGGGTTGGGGCGGGTCTGGATTTACCAGGTCCTTGGTCATCGCTGCTGGCATGAACATGAATAGCTCGTCAATCGTCCATCCGCCAACTTTAACCAGCTGCTTCTCCAATACCGGTTCTGAGTAGAGGCCAATTCGGCCTCTTTCTACGTAGAATGTCCGTCCGTTGACATTGGCAGCGTCATCAGAAGCGAGCCATACTACCAAAGGGGCAATATCCTCAGGCTTCATTTGCTCAAACCTGGCCATAGTTTCTGGCCGAGCTTTCTTCATATCGTCGCTGAGGGTAAGCCGGGTCCCGGCATTTGGTCGAATACAATTGCACGTCACACCGTACCGGCCCATATCGCGCGCCACTTTCCTTGTTAAACCGACAATTCCCTCTTTAGCCGCACCATAATTAGCCTGCCCGTAAGTAGTAGCATTGAGACCTGCCACAGATGAGGTGTTTATGATTCTTCCGCACCTCTGCTGGCGGAATAGGGGGCTCACGGCCCTGATGGTATAGAAATGACCATAGAGGTGCACCTTGAGCACCAAATCCCAGTCTTCCTCGCTCATGTTGAACAGCATTCTGTCACGCAGAATCCCCGCATTGTTGACCAGAATATCAAGCTTGCCAAAGTTATCTATAGCGGTCTTTACAATGTTCTCGCCGCCCTTCATAGTGGCCACTGAGTCATAGTTGGCAACTGCCTCTCCACCCAGCTTCTTAATCTCGGCTACCACCTCTTCCGCTGGTGAAGTTGATGCCCCAGAGCCGTCAACAGCACCCCCGAGATCATTAATCACTACTTTAGCCCCTTCCGACACTAGAGCCAGGGCTTCTCCTCGGCCAATGCCTCGTCCGGCACCAGTAACTATAGCAACTTTGCCTGCGAGTCTCTTTGCCATCGTCAAACTCCTTACATGTTCTTTCCCAATTTCCAAATAGGCGACACATCATATCCAACAAAGACTTGGTTACGAGGGAGTCGAACCCTTGAACCTACATATAGATTCCAGAAGAAACGTTCAGCACTTGTCCCGTAATATAAGCAGCATCATCTGAAGCCAGGAATAGAACGGGCTTGGCGGCATCGTCAGGCGTCATCGGTTTAACTTGAAGGAGCATCATATCCCTTATTTTTTTCGGTATACCCACTGCTTCTCCAGCTACCTCTACTTGCTGCGCCTCTTTTTCTCTGGTCAACCGTGTATCTACGAAGCCGTAGGCAATGACATTGCAGGTAACACCATATCGTCCCCACTCCCTGGCTACAGTTTTGGTCAGCCCGATAAGACCTGACTTAGCCGCAGAATAGTTAATCTGGCCGATATTTCCCATCAGTCCGGCCACGGATGCTACATTGACTATTCTGCCATTGTGTCCTGTCTTCATCATATATTTCGAAGCTGCTCTAATACAGTTGAACGTCCCCTTGAGACTAATATCGACACATATGTCCCATTGGGCATCCGTCATCCTATTTATCAAAGCGTCTCTGGTAAGTCCGGCATTATTGACCAAAATATCTATTTTGCCGAATTTCTCCGCTGCTTTGTCCATGACTTTCTGGCAGTCTTCCGGCTTCGTTACATTGCCGGCACAGCCATCAGCTTTTCCTCCAGCAGCTTGAATCTCCTTGACCACCTCCATAAGCGGTGCCTCGTCAATATCACTCACAAGAACAGCAGCACCCTCTTTCGCAAACAACAGAGCATCAGCTCTGCCTATGCCTCGCGCCGCCCCTGTGATAACCGCTACTTTCCCATCTAGTCTTCCCATTTTTTACCTCCTTTAGATTAGTTTTCTCAATAGCCGGGCTTGACTCACTATTTTCAGGAGACTGCTTCTAAATAGGTATCAGAACCAATGCTCCCGCTTATTTCTTCTTTCGTGTGGGTAAAGCAACTAGAGCTGAGCCAGGTGTTGTCTTTTCTCCCTTTCCATTCTCCACCCAAATCTCGCACTCAACAAGATGCTCACCACCTTCTTCATATTTCTTGGTCACCTTGCCTTTACACCACCAGGTTTCGCCGTCACGAGGCTCTTCCATCGTCTTCATTTTCCGGGGATAATCCATACCGCGGTACTGACAGGACAGTTTCCTGAGTTTCCCTTCCTCTCCAATCCAATCAGTCATCAATTGCCCCAACCAAGCACGCTTAAGCGCGCCATGTACGATAGGGGCACCCACGCCCATAGCCTTAGCGAAATCCTCATCATAATGCAAAGGGTTAAAGTCCCCCGATGCGCCCGCCCATTGGACCAACATACGAGTTGTAGCAATCTTAGCCAGTGGCGTTACCTCAGTGCCTACTTCAACGTCCTCATAGCAAATTTGTTTAGCCATCTTTCCTCCCAAAACGAAGTGGTTGAAAAATTAGAACTGGATTATTGTCGCCCAACTCTTAAGCGCCACGCTGCCCTTTTGGTTCACAAAGGTGACCTCTGCTGTGGTGAACATGGTCTTGCCCAGTTTGGTTTCGCGTTCGGCCACCTTGGCAATTTTGGTTGTGGCAGTCAATACATCGCCAGCACCGATGGGTTCAACAAATTCGAACTCAATACCTCCATCGAGAATCCTCGGTGGTGCTCCAGCTCTCACCAGAAACGCGAACAGTTTTTCTGTAGGGCGTCCAGCCTTGGTTGGCCAACCGGTGAAACCGGGAGGAGCTATCAACCGTCCGTACTTGGTTTTTCTGGCGAAATCCGGGTCATTATATAGAGGGTTCGGATCACCTATGGCCTGTGCATACCTCTGAATTGCTCCTTCCTCGACCTTGAAAACGATAGTGTCTAAAGTCACACCTATCAATTTGCGCAGTTCATCTGTAATCAAACTACCGTTAGCCATAGCTAGCCTCCCAGATTCAGTTTCTTCTACGATCCTACGATAGCAATACTCACGATGTTCATGGGTGGGAAACCGCCCAGATTGTGGGTTAGCCCCAGCTTGGGATTCTTGATCTGTCGTTCTGGCAACTGGACTTTGCCCTGCAACTGTTTGTACATCTCGTATATCATCCTGAGACCAGATGCCCCAATAGGATGCCCGAAGCACTTCAACCCACCGTCGGGCTGAATAGGCTGTGGGCCGTCATGGTTAAAACGGCCAGCCTCGATGTCTTCCTTGACCTTCCCCCGTGGGCTAAACTGCAAATCTTCCATGGTGACGGCCTCCGTTATGGAAAAGCAATCGTGCACCTCAGCCATACTTATCTCTTCACGCGGATTCTTTACCCCCGCCTCTTTATAAGCCAGTTTGCCAGCCCTATAAGTAGTCTCAACATGAGCCCCATCCCATTTGGTATACATTAGTTCCTCGCCTGAACTCAAGGCGACCTGTAGTGCCTTAACATATACGGGGTCCGGCCGAAATTTCTTGGCCATGTCAGCTCTGGTTACGATGGCAGCCGCTGAACCATCACTGACTCCGCAGCAGTCGAAAAGCCCCAACGGCCAGGCTATGATAGGTGCATTTATTATCTGTTCCTCAGTCACTTCGCGGCGCAAATGCGCCTTCGGGTTCCGGGCTCCATTATAATGGCTTTTGACTGACACCTTGGCCAGCATTCTCTTGCCTTCCTCAGGCTTGAGACCATAGACAGCAAAGTATCTAGTCGCCAGCATGGCAAAAGCCCCAGGGGCAGTCAATTTAGGCATAACCAGTGCATTTTTTGTCCCCATAAGACTAGGGCCGCCGGGAAGCCCCCCATATCCCGTATCTTTGAGCTTTTCGACACCCAAAGCCAGAGCAATGTCATAAGCTCCTGAAGCTACACCATAGCATGCCCCCCTGAAAGCTTCCGTGGCAGTGGCACAGAAATTTTCCACCCTGGTGACGGGAATAAAGGGCAACTTCAATGTTAGAGCCAGAGATGTAGCCCCTTTTCCTACACTTTGTTCCTCAAAGTGCACGCCAAACCAGGCCGAGTTGATGTCCTTTTTCTCTATACCCGCGTCCTCGATACATTCCTTGAAGGCATCCACCATGAGGTCCTCGGCACTCTTATCCCACAGCTCTCCAAACTTAGTGCACCCCATGCCTATAATAGCAACTTTGTTTTTAATACCTTCTGCCATTTTTGCTCCCTCCGTAAATTTTGTTATCGTTTACCGCAGTCAGGCACGTATAGGCGCTGCCTTCCACGAATAACCGTGAACACCACTCGACTCATCAACGTATCGTCTGCGAAAGGTCATCTCTACCGGCATGCCTACTTTAACCGAATCGAGGTCACAATCAGTAAAATCAAACCAAAACCTACCACCACCATCAAAATCCACGAGGCCATATATTGAAGGCGGGTCAATACTGGCGGCTAGATTATCACCAGTATAAGTGAATACGACACCTTTCTTATCCGAAAAGCGGTAATCTTCCATCTGGTCAATGGCTCCGCAGTCAGGATTTACGCATACTCTTTGATATGGATATTGCGGCGTGCCGCATTTCTTGCACTTCGAACCACAAAGAGACAGAATTACCTTCCTCTCCCTGAACAACGCCGACATCGGTGTCTTAATGCTTATCTCGCCACGCATACCCAAGTCCATCGGTGCCAAATTTCTGAAGGCAAGGTATTTTTCATAGCTGGCAAGATCTTTCTTAGAAGCGAGGTGTTTCTTCACTGCCCTCTTATTAGCCACATTCTTTATCTTCTCAGTGACCTGGAAAAACATTGCGTCGCCGCCATTTCCAAAACTAACAACGAGTATTTTCTCACCGGGCTTAGCATCTTCCAGTGCCGCTACCAACATCATTAAAGGTGAAGCTGAGCCAGTATCACCCACTGTGCTAAGTAATGTATCCTGAAGCTGACCAGGGTCAGCACCTAACCTCTTGGCTATGGCCCCATGCTCGCGTGCATACAGACCCGGATAAATTATCTTGGCAAAGTCCTTGATGTTCAGCTTGTATTTCTTCAATAGTCCGGAAATCACCTCCGTGATGAATTGACTATAGCCAGAATCGCGAATGAATCTGTCTTCCCAGGCATGTTCAAATTTCTCTCCACTTGCTCTCCAGCGGTCGGGAAAATCGTAGGTAACGGAATACGAACCCTCAAAAACAGCAATAACTTCATCACTGCCAACAAGAAGCGACGCAGCGCCATCACCATAGAGAGACTCTTGAGGACTGCCCGGTTTGCTCAGCCGGGAATCAGAAGCACAGGTGAGAATATTGCTTGACGTCTCTCCCTTTACTGTATCAAGGGCGGAAAGCAGTGCAGTGGTCCCTGATTTCGTAGAGCCGATGAAATCGGCTGTCCTTATACTCGACTGCAAATCCAGAGCGGTAGCTACAAGGGCTGAATTCTGCCTCACCATATAAGGCTGACTGGTGGTAGCCAGATACAGGCCATCAACCATCTCCCGTTTTACACCACTCAAACAATCGATCCCTGCGGCTACCGCCATGGTGAGAGCATCTTCGTCATGATTAGCAACTGCATTCTCACCGGGCGCTGGGAACGATCCCAAAAATGCAACAGCCATGAAGAGAGTGCCGTGATCCATGCGATACCGTGGGATATAAGCTCCGTAAGACTTTATGCCGACCATAGATTGACCTCCTGACGCAAGCTTGTTGGAACAAGAGACTATGGCACAAAAACTATACGGTGTCAAACCCTGACACCATTGAAAACGAACCGATAATCAAGATCCTTTCACAATTGTCAGCTGAGAAAGAGAGGCCCAACTCTGAACAGTAGAATATAGTAAAATACCAAATTGGGAGGGATGTACTATGAACATTGGCAGCGGAATCGAGGATAACGTCAAAAGGTTCGGCGAATATGAAATTCTCTATTTCGAAGGGAGATGGTACACAAACGTTGAGATAAATCATAACGCCAACCTATTAGGGAATGCACTCAAAGGCATTGGCATAAATAAAGGAGATCGGGTGGCTATACAAATGCCTAACAGTCCGGAGCTGCTTTCTGCTTTTCCCGCCATATACAAGATAGGCGCTGTTGTCGTCCCTTTGAGTCCCCTGTTGCGGCCTGACCAGGCTGCCTATATATATCGTGACTGCGGAGCCAAAGCTACCATCACTAGCTCAGATTTCGTAGGCCGTGTATTGGAGGCGCAAAAGCAAACTCCCAACTTGCAGCATGTAATCCTCACAGACCGCGATGATGTTCCTGGAACCATCTCATATCGCAATATTATGTCAACTAGCTCCGCTGCACTGACGATGGAGCAGACTGATAACGACGATGTTGCCGCTTTGATATACACTGCCGGCACCACAGGAACGCCCAAAGGGGTGATGCACACACATTATTCGCTTTATATCAACGCCCTATTCTTCTACGAGTATGTTCTGGTGCATCGCTCCTTGACTTTGCAGTTAAACACCCGCGCGCTTAATCCCAAAACACTCCAACTCAATGAAGTCACTCAGCGAGTTTCCGGTGTAAATCGAGAAATGGTCAGCCTAGGAGTGCTCCCTCTATCACATTCTTTTGGCATTGCCTTCAGTAACACTAGTAACTTCATAGGCGGAAGGACGATTTTGTTACGGTGGTGGAATGTCGAAGAGGCACTGAAAGCCATTCAGACATTCCGTGTTACCCAAATAGCAGCAGTGCCTACCATGTACATTCAGATGCTAGAATTCCCCGAGCTGGACAAATACGATTTGAGTTCGCTTGAGGACTGCCAATGTGGGGCAGCGCCACTGCCCGTGGAAGTAGCCTTAAAGTGGAAGGAAAAGGTGGGAGTGGATATTCGAGAGGGGTGGGGCCTAACCGAATCAGGAGCCACCACTACAGGGCAACCAGGTGACCTTCCACCCAAGTATGGCTCCATTGGTAAGTGCCTGCTGAAATGCAACACCATAAAGATTTTCGACGAGAAAGGTCAAGAGCTTCCACCGGGTCAGCAAGGGCGAGATAGTAATCAAGGGGCCTACACTGATGAAAGGCTACTGGAACTTGCCCGAAGAAACAGCCAAAGCTATCAAAGACGGCTGGCTTTATACCGGCGACCTGGGAAATGTGGACGACGATGGCTACTTCTACATCACCGGACGCAAGAAGGATATCATTATCAGAGGTGGAGAAAACGTATCACCGGTGGAAGTTGAAGAGGTTCTTCTGCAACATCCAGCAGTCGCAGAAGCAGGAGTCGTGGGCATCCCTGACGCTGTGTATGGGGAGGAAATAAAGGCTTTCGTCGTCATAAAGCCGGATAAACGTGTAAACGAAGAGGAATTAATTGCCTTCTGCAAAGACCGCCTGCCTACCTTTAAGTCGCCCAAAAAGGTGCAATTTATGAAATCCTTGCCCAAGAACATTTTAGGCAAGGTACTAAGAGCCGAATTACGCAAGCTCGGCTAATTCTGAGTAGCGTGACAAGGAATCGAATGGAGGGATATGCCATTGCCTGAATTAAAATTTGACAAGACAAAATGTGCCAAGTGCAAAGCCATCAGTTGCCTCGTTAAGTGCCAGTACATGGATTTTAAGGAGCAAGGACAAGGCGAAGAAGGAGTGGCAGAAGGTAATCAACGGTGAGGATTCCTCTGTGCTGGAGGCATGCACCACATGCTATGCCTGTGAGGAATATTGCCCGTTATGGTAACCATCCGTTTTACTTGATTGTTGAGCGGCAGGAAGAGAAAGGGATATTACCGGCGCCGAGGCCAACAGTCACAATGTGGATTAACCAGTGCCAGCCAGTAGGTAGATTCATGGTGGGCAAAGTTGAGGAAAGGGCATTATCGTACTGCTTTTTGCCCCACTTTAACACACTGGTCAAGGGGAAGCTCTTCGAAGGTATCGCCTGGTCTGTGATCTTCGGGCAAGAGTTTTTCTGTAATGCTGTTTATCTGCATTACGCAAAAGCATCAGTAATAAAGGATAGACTACCCAAGATAGTTGAGAATATTAAGAATCAAGGAATCAAAGAGCTTGTATGTCTCCATGATGAATGTTATGGCACATTCACATCGCTGACGTCTGCCTACGGCATAGACACGCCCTTCAAACCCATTCATTACTACGAATACCTGTATGGCAGGCTAAAGGAGCTAAAAGGCCTGATAAAACCGCTCAATATTAAAGCTGCCTACCAGAGAAACTGCTCAGCCCGGCTTTGCTCGCAGACAGACCACTATGTGGACGATATATTCGGGCTGCTTGGGGTCGAGCGAGTTAAGCGGAAGCATGACAAAGAAAATGCTCTATGTTGCGCCGAGATCTTCAGGATGGCGAAGGGGCCAGCACTGGCTGACGATGTCCAGAAGCGAAATATAGACGACATGGTGAAGTTTGGAGCCGAATACTGCGTTTTTAATTGCCCGGCTTGCTGGGACTCGCTAGCCCATAAGGTTGTCAAGCAAGGCATAAAGCCAATACATATGATTGACCTGTGCAAACTCGCTATAGGCGAAGAGCAAACGCTGAGGCTGCCTGAATTAGTAGCGGAGGTGTGAATTATGACGACCACCAGTGCTTTATACGATTCGTTGGTTAAAATAGTCGGTAAGGATTTCGTCTCCGATCGGAAAGAAGAGCGTTACTTTCTATGCCAGAGATGGCGGGCTTATGCCCCCGCATGAACCAGACTTTGTGGTAATGCCCAAAACAACTGCAGAGGTGCAGGAGATAGTAAAGCTGGCAAACAAGGAGAAGGTACCACTGGTTCCCAAGGGGGCAGGACTTGGCATTGACTGGTCTGGTCATACCTCAGCGAGGCGGCATTGTGCTGGATATGAAGCGGATGGATAGAATTTTGGAGGTAAATGAAAAAGCCAGATACGTCGTCGTTGAAGCCGGTGTTACCCAGGGTGTATTGAAAAGTTATCTGCAAAAACACCATCCTCACTTACGGCACAGCATACCCGACTCTCCGCCGGTAGCAACGATAGTTGCTAACGCGGTAATACACGGGCAGGGGCGCCTGTCGCAGCAGCACGGTTTCAACTCCGACATGGTCTCCGGCCTGGAAGTTGTCCTGCCCACGGGAGAACTCTGCCGCATCGGTTCGTGTTCAGTATCTTCATACTGGTTCTCAAAGGGAGCCTCCACTGCCGGATTTATCCGGACTCTTTCTGGGCTGGTTTGGCACCACTGGCATAATCACCAGGCTGGGGCTGAAGCTTTACCCATGTAAGAAGATGAGAGATGTCATGGTATTCCTGGCGGATAAGGCTGAACTGGTCCCGGATATTATGCTGAAGCTCAGCCACACTGAGATGATTGAAGATGTGGTGGTCTCGGCTGCAGCCATTGCCTTTGAGATTCAGGGGAACTTTCTGGATAATGGCTTACATAACCGGCGATTCTGATGAAGAACTTGAGTTTAAGCGCAAGATGGTGTGGGATGCCCTCTGGGAATATTTTGAAAACCGGGACGTGGGCTTTCTTGAGCATTTCGCCAGACATGAAAGCACCACTGATGTCAATGCCTTCCAAAGGACACATCCAGATTTGCCGATGTGTCTAAAGGCGGCGGATTTCAATATGCCGGGCCCATCACCCCCATCGAGAAATTCCCGGCTTTCGTCAGGAAACTGGAGGAGGTAGCTACAAAATATAATGTCTTCTATGCATCCACGCACGCGGCTTATCGGCGCCGGGCATTGCATGATGTTTTCCTTCTCTTTTTCCTTTAATAGAGCTAATACTGATGAGATGGCAAGAGCCAAAAAGGCTCTAGATGAATGCAGCAAATTCGCCCTGGAAGAAGGAGGCGTGCTCTGGAAGGCAGACATTTACGAACAGAGGCTGCTGATGGACAAGATGGACCCGAATACGCTTGTCCTTATGAAGAAGATAAAACAGCTCCTGGATCCCAATGGAATCATGAACCCTGGAAATTGGGAGGTAAAATAATGCAGAAATATGTTAGCCAGATCCATAGATGCTTCAGGTGTGGGTACTGCAAGTTTCCCACCGATTATTCAAGCTTCAATTGTCCCTCCTACAGAAGGTTCAGGTTTGATAGCTATTCCACCGGAGGGCGACTTTGGCTTATTTATGCCTGGTTGAAGGGTGAAATCGAATGGTCGGAGCACTTCGCTGAAATCCTTTACACCTGCACAACCTGCAAGAACTGTGTTGAGCAATGTCCCATGAAGTTCGCTCCTGATATTGTTGACTGGATTGTTGGAGCCAGGAGCGATATGGTTGAGAAAGGGAAAATACCGCCCCGTGTGGCACGCTTTTTTGAAGCTGTTTATGGCTATGGAAATCCTTTTAAGCAACTCAGGAGCGACAGGGCTGCCTGGGCAAACGGCACCAAAAAGTATGCGCCAGGAGATGAATACCTCCTGTATGTCGGCTGCCTGGGCTCGTACGACGAAAACGGACAGAAAATGGCCAGGAGCCTGGTAGATATCTTAAATGCCTCGGGGGTGTCCTTCGGGATACTTGGTGAAGAAGAAGAGTGCTGCGGCAACGAGATATATATGCTGGGTGAAACAGGACTGTTTCAGAATCTGGTGGAGAAAAACAGCCAGAAATTCAAAGAGCTTGGCGTTAGTAAGGTGATTACGCTGTGCCCGCATGGCTACAACACCATGAAGAACATTTACCCGGCATCAGGTGGAAACTTCGAGGTGTATCACTACACTCAAATCCTTAATGATTTGATTAACAAGAATAAGATAAAACCTTCACGAGCTAAAGCAAAAGTTACTTATCATGACCCCTGTTTCCTCGGACGTTATAATAATATCTATGATGAGCCGAGGCAGATATTGCAAAGTATTCCCGGCATTAAGCTGGTGGAGATGGAGCGGAACAGGAGAGATGCCTTCTGCTGTGGCGGTGGCAGTGGCAATTTCGTTACCGACCTTTTAGCCGGCAGCGCAGATAGCCCGGCACGGGTCAGAGCCAGAGAAGCTTACGAAACCGGAGCCGATACTGTAGCAGTTGCCTGCCCTAGTTGCCTGACGATGCTCACCGATGCCGTGAAGGCAGAAAACCTGGATGATAAGCTGGCTGTCAAAGATATCTCGCAGATTTTGAAAGAGTTTTTATCTGCTAAATGAGCCCGTGAATCCAGCCCCTATCCAGAAGAAGCCTCCTGTAGTGGAAAACACTCTTTTTTAGCTAGGAAACTGTCAAAATCCTCTTGGGCTTCTATAAAGTGGAAAGAGTTTACTATGGTCGGGGTGAGTGGATTTGAACCACCGACCTCATGGTCCCAAACCATGCGCGCTAGCCGCTGCGCCACACCCCGTATAGCTGAATATTATAGTAGGTAAGGAGAATTGAAGCACACTCAAGAGCTGCAAAACAAGCTACCTTTGTCTTTAGTTTGGCGTATTCTTCATCTACGTGCTCTTGAATCTTGGCAATATCCTCATCCAACAAATGACGGAACCGGCCTTGTGGCTTCAAGTATTCCTCAACTGGTCTAAGCTTAGGTCGGTCAATATTCAATTTATATCGTCCATTTTCTACTTCATAAAGAGGGAAAATGCCTGTCTCTACAGCAAGCCGACCTATTTCAATGGCTAGATCAGCAGCATACCTCCAGCCTGTCGGGCAAGGAGAGAATATGTGGACATAGGCCGGCCCTTTGACTTCCCCGCCCTTTTTAACCTTGTTCATTAGATCAAATGGATAGCTGGGACATGCTGTGGCTACGTAAGGAATGTTATGGGCAACAGCAATTTCAGGCATGTTCTTCTTCCACGTAGTCTGGCCAATGCTCATCTTACCCGCAGGTGCCGTGGTAGTCGAAGCTCCGTAAGGAGTAGCACTTGACCTCTGGATACCGGTATTCATATACGCTTCGTTATCAAAACAGAGATATAAGAAGTCATGGTTCCTTTCGAACGCTCCAGACAAAGCTTGAATTCCTATGTCGCTTGTCCCTCCATCTCCAGCTATAGCCACACATTTAATATCCCTCTCAGGCATCTTGCCTTTCTTCATCAGAATCTTTAACCCTGCTTCTATGCCCGAAACTGTAGCGGCGGTGTTTTCAAACAATGTATGTATCCAGGGAACTCTCCACGAGGTGACAGGAAGCGGCGAAGTGCAAATCTCTATGCATCCGGTAGCATTGGCAACTATTACGTTCCTTCCCAAGGCTTTGCAGGCGAGTCTTAATGCCAAAACTTCGCCACAGCCAACACAAAAACTATGTCCCTCAGCGACAAACTCTTCTGTGGTTACAACGTTCTTGCCAAATTTTATGGATTTCTCCTTCATTTTCACCCTCTTATGCCTGTTACCTTGCCTCTTATTCCAACTGTTTCGAATAACTCCTTCGACCCCTTTTCCACGATTTCCCGACCCCGATCAATGACATATTCAAAATCCTCTACCGCCATGTCCCTTCCACCTAAACCACCTATGAAACTCACAACTTTCGGCCTGTTCTTTTCACTATATAAGGCTGACCTGATTTCGGAGGAAACTGGTCCTCCCGGGCCTCCGAAGGAGATACATCGGTCAAAAACAACAAGAGTTTCGGCGTTCCTTACCGCCTGGCGAAGTTCCTCGAATGGGAAAGGCCTCCAAAGACGCAAGCTGATAAGCCCCACAGATTCTCCTTTGTCTCTTTTTTGTGTCTATGGCAATCTTTGCTGTCTCACTAAAACTCCCCATAGTCAGAAGCAACGTTTTAGCTCCTTCCGCTCTATAGGACTCGACGAGGTGATAATAACGGCCGAAAATGTCTCCAAATTCCTTGAATCCTTGAATTATCACATCCTTGGATTTCCTGAACGCCACTTCTTGAGCTATCTTAGCTTCTGAATATATATCGGGGGGACCGAAAGCTCCGTGAGTCATTGGTTTATCGGGGTTCAAGGCAAAGGGGTACTGGAATCTGGGGAGAAATCTATCCACTTCTTCTTGTTCTGGCAAGATAACTGGCTCTGTTACGTGAGACAGATGAAACCCATCGAAATGAACCATCACCGGCAAAAGGACTCTGGAATCTTCACCAACACGAAAAGCCCAAAGAGTCATATCAAATGCCTCCTGGTTGTTCTGGCAAAATACCTGGATCCAGCCGGTGTCTCGGACAGCCATAACATCGGAGTGGTCTCCCCAAACACTTAAGGGTGCAGAAAGAGCTCTGTTGCACACTGTCATGACTACGGGATATCTCATAGATGAAGCAATGTAAACAACTTCATGCATAAGTTCCAAACCTTGACCTGCAGTAGCAGTGAAAGTCCTTGCTCCTACCGCAGCAGCTCCAACGCAAGCGCTCAGGGCCGAGTGCTCCGACTCTACGGGAATATAAGCGGCATTTAACTCACCATCAGCCACCATCTCAGCAAGCCTCTCGGGGATATGCGTCTGCGGTGTTATGGGGTAGGCAGCAATGACATCAACGTCAGCCATTCTAGCCGCTTCGGCTGCGGCAAATGAGGCCTCTAACCCTACTCTTTTGCTCATTTTTCCTCCTCCTCTACCATAGTTATAGCCTCTTTGGGACATGCTTTGGCACAAATGCCACAGCCCTTACAGTAGAATAGGTTAGTCTCATAATATCCATCCTCAAGAGGCTTTATGGCCGCATCAGGACAATAAAGCCAACATAGGCCACATTTGTTACATTTCTCTTTATCTGTTATCGGCCTTTGGGATCTCCAATCACCTGTCCTGCGCAAGGCAGCATTGCCCGCTTCAGTAACTACATTGCCAACTTCCATATCTCTCCAGGTAAAATCAGACCCGGTTTTCAGCCTTTTCCCCGTCATATCTTACTCCTCTATCACAGTCTCTTTGTAAGCTCTTTTCATAGCCTCGATATTCCCCTTGGCCCGCGCCCCAAACCGTTCCTGTAGCTGCTCAATCACAGAATCAACCTTCACGGCCTCAGTGACTTTTAGCAGTGCGCCTATCATAGCGGTGTTAGTGATAGGCATCCCGATAGTTTCTCTGGCGATTACTGTAGCGTTAACTGCAGCTACAGGCCACTTATATCCAAATTCAGACTTCAGTTCAGCGGGCGATTTCCTGGAATTGATTATTATTTTGCCGTTATTCTTGAGCCCCGAGGTTACGTCAACCGCGTGCAACAACCCCGGTTCGAGCACAGCCACTATATCAGGCTCATAGATAGCCATCCTGGTCCTGATAAACTCATCGCTTATCCTCAGGAAAGCAATGACCGGTGCTCCTCTCCGCTCAGGTCCAAAGCTAGGGAACGACTGAGCATATTTCCCTTCGCCTATAGCTGCACGGGCAACTAGCTCTGCCGAAGTCACCGCTCCCAGCCCTCCCCGGCCATGCCACCTTACTTCAAGAAGCTCAGCCATAGCTTAACACCTCCCTATCATACAAAGAGGCTGTTTAATTTTGATTTCCCGTTCAATTTTGGGCATTTCTGTAGCTGCCTGATTTATCAGGCCCTTCCACCTTTGCCGTTGCGAACACCTGAAAGATGCACGGCAATCTTATACCCCTCACGAGATTGCTTCGGCTGACTTCGCCAGCCTCGCAATGACAAAGGGGAAGCCAAGTAAATTGGGCAACTACATCTTTAAACAGCCCAATTACAAAGCGCCCCTGAAGGGACTCGAACCCTTGCACCTGGCTCCGGAGGCCAGTGCTCTATCCTCTGAGCTACAGGGGCCAAGAGTACAAAAACAACTCAAAATGTAACACAGGACGACACTTTGTTCAATGCCGTAAACCGCCCATTGTGGCACCCAGGGGTTGAATATGTGCTACGGGAGTGGCTTGATGCCCATACCTGACATAATTGCCAGCATGACTGCGGCGGCCATAACCGAGCCTATCTGACCACCGGCATTAGCACCTACAGCATGGAACAACAAAAAACTTCTCGGATTTGCCTTCTGCCCTTCTTTTTGCACTACTCTTGCTGACATTGGAAAAGCCGAGGTACCGGCGGCACCAATCAGGGGATTTATTTTCCCCTTTGTTATCACCCTCATGAGCTTCCCCAGCAAAACCCCTGTTACAGTGTCAAGTGCAATCGCTATCAATCCGAGAATAAACACCAGTATGGTCTGCCAGCGCAGGAAATTGCCGCCCAACATAGAGGCGCCGATGCAAAGCCCCAAGAAGAGGGTTACTATGTTGGTCAAAGTTGATTCGGAAACATCTACCAGCCTTTCGAGTACACCAGACTCCCTCATGAAATTCCCCAGCATAAGCATTCCCATTAACGGTGCCCCCATCGGAGCTATAAGTATGGTAACTATTCCAGTCACCAGGGGGAAAAGGATTTTAACTCTCTGGGAAACCTTTTTCTCACCAGGCTCCATAAGTATGGCGCGTTCTTTTTTGGTGGTTAAGGCTCTCATAATAGGAGGCTGAATAATCGGCACCAGAGACATATAGGAATAGGCAGCAATTGATACCGCCGGCAATAGTTCACGCGCATATTTGGTGGTGACATATATGGCGGTAGGGCCATCACAGGCCCCTATTATGGCTATGGAAACAGCTTCCTGGCGGACAAATCCAAGTTGCAGAGCCAAAAGGAGGGTCAGAAATATGCCAAATTGACCGGCAGCGCCAAAGATAAGCACACGCGGGTTGCCCAGCATAGGGCCAAAATCTATCATGGCGCCAAGTCCGAGAAAAAGAAGGCAGGGAAATAGCTCGGTAAGGATACCCGAGTTATAGAGCAAATTTATGATGCCGCCTTGATCGTATGCCGATAAACCAGCCAGGGGAAGATTTCCCAGGATTACGCCGAACCCGATAGGGACCAATAGAAGAGGCTCAAATTTTCTGGCAATACCCAGATAAAGGAGAAGACAGCCTAGAAGAACCATAATGGCGCTTTGCCAGGTAAGGCTGGCAAAACCCTGTACCAAGCTAGAAAGCGCTGAAATAAAAACATCCATCAAAAGCCTCCTTACTTCATATGTTGAGCATCATTCTACCCTAGCCCTTGCTCTCCTCCTCTTCCTTCCTAGGGAATAGCCTGATTAGAAGACGAATTAACAGGGTCAATAAGTACAGTGTGATAAATGTGACACCCATTCCCATTACGGTCATGGTTAAACCAAAAGCCCAATCTTTCATATTTCACCCCCTAATTGTGCTCAGTATTTTTTCGGGTCTAGCCGTTTTACTAATCCTCCGGTAGATAAATTTGACGATTTCAACGATTACAAAGCCCGAGATAGATATCGGTACTATCCACATCCAATCTTCTGGACCCATGTGCACTACATGGAACGGACCATTTAAAGCGGGTATATACAGCACACCCATTAGCAGAGCCAACGAACTAAGATTGGCATATATCAGCCACTTATTACTGAGGGGGCCCAATTTGAAGAAACTGTGTATTTCAGAACGACAGGCAAGCGCGGTGAATAACTCAAATAAGACCATAGTACACAGCACCATGGTTTGCGCCTCCGGTATAAGCGGGTTACTAAGGTCTCGCCACGAACCACCTTCAGAGGTCAGCTTCCATATAAACATAGGTACCATCGTAGCCGCCATGGCAACGCCAATAGCCCCAATTGTAATCAGCATATTTTTAGAAAAGATACTCGATTTAGGGTCACGAGGTGGTTGTTCCATAATATCCGGGTCACTGGGGTCAACAGCTAGAGCCAGCGCTGGCAGCCCATCGGTGGTCAGGTTTACCCAGAGCAAATGAATAGCTAGCAGCGGCAGGGCCATCCCCATGAGACCGGCGACGAACATTATAAGTACCTCACCGACATTACAAGAAAGCAAATAAATCAAATACTTCTTTATGTTCTGGAAAATACCCCTGCCTTCTTCAACGGCTGCAACAATAGAGGCAAAGTTATCATCAGTCAGCACCATTGCCGCCGCTTCCTTGCTTACATCAGTACCGGTAATACCCATGGCAACGCCAATGTCAGCTTTTTTCAGAGCTGGGGCATCGTTTACCCCATCCCCTGTCATAGCTACGATCTCGCCTCTCTTGTCAAAGGCTTCTATGACTCTCAGCTTATGGGCCGGCGATACACGGGCATAAACCTCAATATCCTCTACACTGTTCTCGAACTCTTCATCGGTTAACTTATCAAGTTCGGCCCCAGTTAGAGCGATGCCCTTCTTAAGAAGGCCTAGTTCCCTGGCTACTGCCATGGCAGTAATTTTATGGTCGCCGGTAATCATCACTGACTTTATTCCCGCCTTATCACATAGCCTAATAGCTTCTTTTACCTCTTCGCGAGGCGGGTCAATCATGCCTGCCAGACCGACAAACACCATACCTGCTTCGGAATCCTCTTTGCAGGCTGGCATTTCAGGTAATCTCCTATAGGCCATACCGAGCACACGCAGTGCCTCACCCGCCATTTGCCTGGCAGTATCCAGTACCCCAGTCTTATCGTTTTCAGTTAGCGGCCTTTCCTTGCTATCTGTGCATCAGAATATAGGAACAGGAATCCAGGATTATCTCCGGAGCACCTTTAGAATAGGCTACCCTACCCTCCGGGGTATTATGTATTGTGGTCATTCTCTTCCTTTCTGAGGAGAAAGGAATTTCATCTATACGCGGGAATTTGTCATTAGCCTCTTCCTGCAATAGCCCAGCTTTGGCGCTGACAACTACCAGGGCTCCCTCGGTGGGATCGCCCTTTATACCCCAGACTCCATCAACGGAAACCAACCTGGTGTCATTGCACAAGGTATTTATCCTCATTAGGGTCTGTACTGCCGTATCTTGAGATACGTCCATAGCCTTGCCATTGAGCTGAAATTGGCCCTTCGGCTCGTAACCCACTCCACTGACGTTTATCAATCTGCCGCCTGTATAAATCTGGCGCACTGTCATCTGGTCTTGAGTTAGGGTGCCGGTCTTATCCGAGCAAATAACTGTGGTACAGCCCAGCGTTTCCACGGCAGACAAGCGCCGAACCAAGGCATGGCGTTTTACCATTCTCCGTACGCCCAGAGATAGGGAGATAACCACTACTGCTGGCAGAGCCTCAGGCACAGCTGCCACCGCCAGGCTCACGCCCCAGATAAACATCTGTAAAATTACGCCGCCCGTGATAGCCCCGGAGCTTATCAAGGTTCGTACTAACACAAGGCCAACGACGATGGCAACCACACCCAGACAAGCATAGCCAAGCCACTTACCCACCTTGTCCAGGTTCTTTTCCAGAGGCGTTTTCTCTTCCTCCACCTCCTGAAGCATAGCGGCAATCTTGCCAAATTCTGTTTGCATTCCGGTGGCTATGGCGATGCCTTTACCCCGCCCATAAGTCACAGCGGTGCCGCTATAAACCATATTCTTCCTATCGCCAATAGCTATATCAGTGCCCTCAATCACCTGGGTAGCCTTTTCCACCGGCGTTGACTCACCAGTAAGAGAAGCCTCATCGGTCCTCAGATTAAAAGCTTCAATCAGACGCAAATCAGCCGGAATCTTGTCTCCGGTGCTCAACACAACTATATCGCCTGGCACTACATCCCTGGCTGGTATTTCTACGTCTGCGCCTTTCCTGATTACAGTGGCAGTGAGAGCCGCCATCTTTTTGAGAGCTTCCATCGCTTTCTCTGAGCGGTATTCCTCAACCACACCAAGGGCAACGCAGGCTATCACGATGGCAAATATCACAATAGCATCAGTAATTTCCTCAGGTAGCCCAGTTCCCGGCTTGTAACTGACTATGCCCAGACCAACTGAAATAACCACTGCCGCCATAAGGATAATGATTAAGGTACTCTTGAACTGCTCTGCAACCAATGACCAGACGGAGATCTTCTTCTTTTCTTCTCGGAGTTCGTTCGGTCCGTATTGAGCGAGGCGTTTTTTTGCTTCCTCGGGAGTCAAACCTTCGGCGTTTGAGCCCAAAGAGCTGACAACCCCGGCTACATCCAGGTTATACCATGCCTTTCCTTCCATGCGTGCAACCCTCCTTAGTGATTTCTCAGAACCCAGCTATCTGTGTTCTGGCGCATGACTACTCGCTTTTGACAAACGAACAGAAAGAAAGCGAGAATCTGTAATGCCATAAAACGCATAATAGTTTAATTTTCCTAAAAGGAAGGTTATCACACCCCTGAAATTTTGCCTAGGGGTTCTTGTTTTTTGCAAAAACTTACCTATTACGAAGGAACTAGCTTGAAGGTATGAAGCACTCTCAAGTTTCATCTCCAAGTTTGGCAGTAAAGTTCTCACGGCCAGAGCATAAACAATCCCCAAAAATAGTCGAGCCTTTACCCTGATTGCAAGCGAAGCAGCACTGTCTTAGTGGTTACATAGTTGTTCCGAACGGAGGCGGATAATATCATCCGAGTTCGCTTTGGCCATGCCTGGCAACCAAAATGCCCTGCCACAGCAGGAAGAGAACAACAACGAAAGCTATTTTCACAGCAGATGGTATAATAAACCAATAGGAGAGGTGACCGAGTGGTTGATGGTGCCGCTCTCGAAAAGCGGTCTCCGATTATATCGGAGCGTGGGTTCGAATCCCACCCTCTCCGCGGAGAGGTGCTGGAGTGGTCTAACAGGCACGCCTGGAGAGCGTGTGTCGGGTTTCCTCGACCGTGGGTTCGAATCCCACCCTCTCCGCCAATAACAAGCAATAGTGTATGTAGTCAGCGATTTTTCCTCGGAGTGCAAACTCATGCTATACTTCACGGATTCGACTGTGCAATTACTGGAGAAAAGAGCGATGATTGTAAAAATGTTAGTGGTCGGTCCTTTGGCATCTAACTGCTATATTGTTGGTTCATCCTCAACTAAGCAAGGAATGATTATTGACCCCGGTGCTGACGCGGGTACTATTTTGAGAACGGTGCAGCAAATGGGATTATCCATATCTTTAATCGTGGTAACCCATGCCCATATTGACCATATCGATGCCCTTCGTGCAGTTAAAGAAAGGACTAATGCCCAGTTTGCCATTCATGAGGCAGAAAGGGATTATTATCTACCGCTCCACCTATCGGTGTGCTGGCATCTCTTGGTCTTAGCGCTTTTAAACCACCCCCTCAGCCGGATAAGTTACTCAAGGACGGTGACCGCATAGATGTCGGCGACTTCACTTCGAAGTCCCATACCCCAGGACATAGTCCTGGTGGGATCTGCCTTCTCGGGCATGGAGTAGTCTTTAGCGGTGATACTCTATTTAACTGTGGTATTGGCAGGACCGACTTTCCCGGTTGCAGCCATGAACCTCTGATGAAGAGCATTCATGAAAAACTTATGGTTTTACCTGATGAAACCATTGTCTATCCCGGCCACGGACCACCCACCACAATCGGCGATGAACGCCGAGGAAATCCTTTCCTCCAGGATTATCCTCCCTAGAGATGTCTTTTGAAAGTTCTTCGCTTTCGCTAATACTGCCTCGTTTGCTCTGGGATAATAGTTGCTCGATCAAGATATGTTGCGTAAATAATTACGATAATTTGCCAGGGTCTCTTTTAAGTTATCACCGCCGAATTTGTCCAGGCAAGCATCAGCCAGGACAATGGCCAACATGGCTTCAGCAATTACCCCGGCGGCCGGGACAACACAAATATCGCTGCGCTCGTAATGAGCCTTCGCTACCTTCCCGCTGCGGAGGTCTATGGAAGGTAAAGGACTAGCTAGGGTAGCAATAGGTTTGACTGCTGCCTTGACTATTATGTCCTCGCCATTGGTTATGCCACCTTCGATACCTCCGGCGCGGTTGGTGGTGCGTCGCCAAGGGAATCCCTTCGTTTCACTACAGGGATTGGGTTCGATAACATCGTGAGCTTGTGAGCCTTTAAGCTCGGCTAAAGCAAATCCTGCTCCGATTTCCACCCCTTTCACGGCATTAATGCTCATTATCGCCTGGGCAATTCTGCCATCGAGGCGACGGTCCCAGCTAACGTGGCTACCCAGACCGATGGAAACCGGTAGCAATCACCTCAAAAACGCCCCCCAACGTGTCCCCATCAGCTTTAGCCTCATCAATAGCGGCTATCATCGTCTTTTCCAGTTTGGCATGGGCACAACGGACTGGGGAGGCTCCCACTTTTTGCCAATCTATAGAGCTTGCTTCGCCTCGTTCCCAGCGATGTGGACCAATCGCCATGGTGTGGCTATGAATGGCAATGCCCGACTCCTCCAAAAATCTTCGGGCTATAGCTCCGACAGCTACTCTGGTGGCTGTTTCCCGGGCACTGGCTCTTTCCATAATCGGCCTGATGTCTTTGAGACCATATTTAGTCACTCCGGCCAGGTCGGCATGTCCCGGGCGGGGACAAGTTACAGGCTCGACTTTCTTGCCTATCGGAGAAATGCTTAACTGTTCCTGCCAGTTTGGCCAATCCCGGTTGGTGATAAAGAGAACGATGGGGCTACCGGTGGTCAGCCCATAGCGAACGCCGGCTATGATTTCCGCCTTGTCTTCTTCAATGTTCATACGGGGACCACGCCCGTAGCCCTTTTGGCGACGCTTGAGTTCCTTATTGATATACTCTTCTTCCAAGGGAAGGTCAGGACCACCATCCCTTCCACTATGGCTACCAACCCCTTTCTGTGGGATTCTCCACCAGTAAGAAAGCGAAATTGTCCCATTAGCTTTGATATAGAAATAGCGGTTGCTGATAGCTATGGCTTAAGACTTCCAATAAAATCATATCTTGCGCGCTCAACCCCGATATCCTCGCCTTTATAGCATCGACAAGACCTAACAACGACCATAGTGTTAGTCTGGGTGGTTGATAATACTCCACTATGGCAGTTTCGATACCAGCCAGTTCTAATGCCAAATTTATGGCTGTATCCAGATCACCTAGCTCATCAACCAGGCCCAACTCTTTGGCTTCGGTACCACTGTAAAGTTGCCCCGTAGCCAAATTTCTGACCTCTTCCCTGCTTA
>CAVSBM010000015.1:0-17733 GCA_963726175.1 uncultured Chloroflexia bacterium
TCTTGCCTGTATGGCGCGCTTGACAACAGGTAAATTTCCCCGCAAACTCCCTCGAGTCTTTTCTAGCTTATCAGCTTGCTATTAAGGGGTGGCGTGAGGCAGGGGGCGAGCCCTTCTTACCCAATTTGTTAACTTTTTATCAATGTTGACGCGATTCTTGGGAATCTTGGCGGTGCGGGGTATGATATAATATCAGCTAGGAGTTAGAATCTTGCAAGAAACTAGACTGTTACAAGAGGGGGTGGGATATGGGTAGATACGTGAGCATTGCGCTGGCAGCTTTGCTCGTTCTGACGGGGGTTTTGGTCCTGTTGCCTTCTGGCTATGTAGCGGCAGGAGGAGTAGTTACGAACGGGGACTTCGAGCAGGGAGAAGACGAAGTCCCGTACGGTTGGGTGATAACTGGAAACGCGGTGCGCGTAAGTACTGGACCCATCTATGCGGGTGGCTGGTCTGCTCTGATAGACGAGGATGGTGCGGCACTCACTCAGTGGATCGAAAACATCGAAGCAGTACTGGAATATGAGGTCTGGGGATGGATATATGTTTCCGGCAATGTTACCGGTGTCATCACTGTCGACTTCTGGGAGGGGAAAGAGGGAAGACAGCTGAGTTCGACAAGAATGCTATTCACCGGTGATACACACGGCTCCTATGTACAGAAGACGGATACGATAGAGGCGCCACCCGGAACGACTCATTTGAGGATCTGTCTCCTCGGAACTGGCTGGAGCGACGGGGCCGAAGTGCGGTTTGACAATATCGGTGTCTGGCCGCCGGGGGGAGGCTTTTGGGACTGGTTGAGGGGCAAGTGCTTCATCGCCACCGCGGCCTATGGTACAGAGACAGCCCCGGAGCTTGACATACTGCGCGATTTCCGAGATCAGGTATTGTTGAGTGACGCCCTGGGTTCACGATTCGTGGACGCCTACTACAAACTCAGTCCACCTGTGGCCGACTTCATAGGCAAGGACGATTTCGTGCGAGCAGTTGTCAGGGAGATGCTCATCGATCCGGTGGTACATCTCCTCCGATGGTCGCAGGACGTATGGAGGGCCTAGCCCGACATACCCTCGATCCAATTCTTCTACGACATAGGTCGTGTTCAAGCAAACTTGTATATGGGCGGGCACGTATCAGAGATGTGGTCGGATGTGGTGAACTACATTTGTCGTTGTCCCGGACTGACACGGGACTCCGATAGGAATCCGCAATTCCCCTGATTGCTATGACCATGAGTACAGTGGACAAAATAGATTGTTATGGCTAATCCGATCAAATTCGGTACTGATGGGTGGCGAGGGATTATCGCTGAGGATTTCACCTTCGACAACGTGCGCATCTGTACTCAGGCAGTAGCAGAATATCTCAAGAAAAGTAGGCTCGACAAACGAGGTCTGGTCATTGGCTATGATACTCGCTTCGCCTCTGAGGATTTCGCTGCTGCCGCTGCTGAGGTGATGGCGGGCAACAGTATTAAGGTCCACCTCTGCCTCAAGCCGACCCCTACGCCAGTGGTGAGCTTTGCTGTACCGGCTACCAAGTCTGCCGGGGCTGTTTTGATAACCGCCAGTCACAACCCTGGTTCGTGGAATGGATTCAAATACAGATCTCAGGATGGGGCTAGCGCTGCAGACGAAGTCACTGCTCAGATAGAAAGAAATATCGCCTCCCTCATCGGCGGGCAAGGGGGTGCGAAGAGGCTTGCTCTGGATAGGGCCCTGAGGAAAGGAGTCGTTGACTACGTGGACTTCTCTCCTGCTTACTTCGAGCATCTTGGTCACTTTGTGGATATAGAAGAATTGCGCCGCCAGAAACTAAGCATAACGGTTGACCCCATGTACGGTGCTGGCATTGGCTATTTTAAGACAGTCCTTCAGGGGGGCAACCTGAAAATCGCAGAAATTAATGCTGAAAGAAATCCTTCATTCCCCCACATTCACCCCGAGCCAATCGCCAGGAACTTGACCAAGCTTTCCCGGTCGGTCGTTGCGCGGAAAGCTGACGTGGGCTTAGCCACCGATGGAGACGCCGACCGTATTGGCATCATAGACGAAAAGGGACAGTTCTTGACGCAACATCAGGTCTTTGCCTTGCTTTGCCTCTATCTCCTCGAAGTCCGTGGCCAGCATGGTGCCATGGTGAGGACACTCACTTCTACCATGATGCTTTCTCGCTTGGGGAAGCTCTTCGATGTGCCTGTTTATGAGACCCCGGTGGGCTTCAAATATGTCGCTCCCTTGATGATGAAGAAGAACGCTATCATCGGTGGGGAGGAAAGTGGCGGCTATGGTTTCCGAGGGCATGTCCCGGAGAGGGATGCCATACTTGCTGGTCTTTATTTTCTTGACTTCATGGCAAAAACGAAGAAAACACCATCTCAGCTTCTGGATTACCTTTACAGCAAAGTTGGCCCCCACTATTATGAGCGCAGGGATTTTCATATCTCCGTAGCTAAACGTCAGGCGATTGTGCACCGATTAAGCTCCAATCCCCCGGCCACCGTAGCTGGTTCAAGAGTGACCAAAATAGATACCACGGATGGGTTTCGCTTCTTCCTTGGCGACGAGTCCTGGCTGCTCATCCGCTTTTCCGGCACAGAACCACTGGTCCGCATCTATGCTGAAGCTGAAAGCTTGGAAAGGGCGAGTAGGCTGCTGGATGAGGGCAAGAAGCTTATAGGCTTCTAAAGCAACCGGAGAGAAGCTCAGAACGAAGCATTGTAGGGTTTCTCAACTCTTTTATCCCCTCGCCCAGAAGTGTAATTGACAGGGACGATTTCAAGTTTTCGGTGGGCGAAGCTTGGTAGCAAAATCACAATGGATTTCGCCCTAGTGCAGCAACGTGTTTTATTGGGTTACCTGTGTTTGACATATGCAGCTAATGAGCTATAGTATATACCGCGAAGCTCGCAATAAGGAATGGCAGTTCCAAGACCGACGTGACTATAAGACACTATCTGTGAATGCAAGACTATTATGAGATTAGGTGGCATGGGCGGGGTGGTCAAGGAGCGATAACGGCGGCCAAGATTTTGGCGCAAGCAGCCTACTTCGAAGGCTATCAGGGCGTTACTGCGGCACCATCGTTTGGTGCCGAGCGGCGAGGGGTTCCGGTCAGTGCTTCGACGAGGATTGCTCCGCAGACAATAATGGTCGTATCTCAGGTGGAAACCCCCAATGTGGTGGTGGTTTTGGACCATACCTTGCTGAAATACGACGAGGTAACAAGCGGGCTGGCTAAAGGAGGATGGCTGATCGTAAACTCCTGGCGACATCCGAAGGAGCTTGACCTTGGAGGCGACTTCAACATCGCTACTGCTGATGCTACTGAAGTATGCTCGAGCTTGGGACTGATAGTTGCGGGCTTAACGGTTGTGAATACGGCAATGCTGGGTGCGTTTATCCGTGCCACACAAGCGGTAGGTATGGCAAGTATTGAGAAGGCAGTAAGAGAGCGGTTCTCCGACAGGGAGGTCAATACTAATCTCACCGCCATTGCGGAGACCTACAAGATAACCAAGCTCCAAAGGCTAAAGTAACAGCGGACCATGGGAACAAGGGATTGCCAACACATATGCGGTGAATCATCACCGGCTGTTGGCGAAGCAGGCAAAACAGGCGAATGGCGCGACTCATTTCCAGTGATAGACCAGGAAAAGTGCCTGCCCGCTAGACAGAACAAGGCTTCCTGCTTTCTATGCTGGCTCTATTGCCCGGATGCTGTTATTAGTAAGACCATACCTATCCAGATAGATCTGCAATACTGCAAAGGCTGTGGAATATGCGCGCAGATATGTCCGGCACACGCTATAACCATGGCACATGAATAGGGATTTTGTCTCATTCAGACGGGCTGAGTGATATTGGTGAACAAAAAGATGGCCGAGAAAGCTAACACGCGGATACTGGATGGCAATCATGCTGCGGCCCATGGGGCAAAACTCAGCCGGGTCCAGGTAATTGCTGCGTATCCTATTACACCCCAGTCACCAGTCACGGAAACGCTCTCACAATTTGTCGAAAAAGGCGAACTTGATGCCCAGTACATTGCTGTCGAGAGTGAGCACAGTGCCCTCGCAGTGTGCACTTCAGCTTCCACGGTGGGAGCCAGAACCTTTACTGCTACCAGTTCGCATGGTTTGGCCTACATGCATGAGATGCTGCATTGGGCTGCTGGAGCACGCCTTCCTGTGGTCCTGGCCTGTGTGAACCGTGCTATTGGGGCGCCCTGGAACGTGCTCAATGACCAGCAGGATTCTATATCCCAACGAGACACCGGTTGGATACAGATATATGCTCGAAACAATCAGGAGATATTGGATTCTATAATCCAGGCTTACAAAATCGCCGAGTCAATTTATGTCCCGGTTATGGTCTGCTACGATGGCTATGTCCTGTCTCACACTGAAATGCCGGTGGATGTCCCGTCACAAGAAACTGTGGACCGGTTTCTACCCCGGTATAAACCACACACGATACTGGATCCAGCCAACCCCAAGAACTACAACCTCGTGACCCTGGCCAATCCCAGGGTTAACGCTGAAGGAGTGCTCTGCCACGGGTACATGGAACTACGGTATCTTCTTCAGGAAGCTTTGCAGAACTCCCGGGAAACCATAATCAAGGTGGGGCAAGAATTCGGAGAATTGTATGGCAGAAGCTACGCTAATATGGTTTGGGAAAACAGACTCGATGATGCCGATATTGTCATCGTCGCCATGGGTAGTTTAGCGATGGAGGCAATAGTAACCGCCGACATGCTACGAGAAGCCGGGCACAAAGTAGGTGTTCTGGGCTTGAGAGTGTTCAGGCCATTCCCTAAGACAGACGTGGCCAAGGCACTGGAAAAGTCTCGGCTTGTTGTGGTTTTCGACAAGAATATAAGTTACGGCTTAGAAGGAGCCACTTGCTCCGAGATAAAATCAGCCCTCTACGGAAGTTCTGCAAGAGCGATAATACGAAACTTCATTGTTGGACTGGGTGGTCGTGACGTTAAAGCGAGGGAGATGGCAGATGCGGTAAGCAAGTCGCTGTTATCGGTGAAGGGAGGCGATTTGGACCGAGAATATGCCGAGTGGATATGTGCCATTTGAAGGTGACTATAAGATGAAGACTACCGCCGTCAACATGACCGAAAAGGAGTATCTACTGCCAGGTAATAGGACCTGCCCTGGCTGTGCTCTGTCGCTCGCCTATCGTTACATTCTAAAAGCACTGGAAGGGCAGGTTATTGCGACAGTGCCAGCCAGTTGCCTCACAGTACTGCATGGCATGTATCCGGTGACGTCTGTTACCGTTCCCTGTGTAAATACACCGTTTGCCACCACGGCGGCATCGGCTACAGGCTTGGTCGCTGGGCTGAAAGCCTTGGGTAGGGAGGGGCTAACGGTACTGGCTATTGCTGGTGATGGTGGGACACACGATATAGGAATACAGGCACTGAGCGCCGCTGCGGAAAGGGAAACTGACTTTCTCTATATCTGCTACGACAATGAAGGCTATATGAACACCGGGAATCAGCGCTCAGGCTCCACGCCACTGGGTGCGATTTCAGGCACTACGCCTATTCTGGGCAAGCAGCAGAACCAGAAAGACATAGCGGCTATAATGGAGGCCCACGGCATCCCCTATGTTGCTACCGCAAATGCCTCCTATCCCCTGGACCTCTATGAAAAGGTCAGGAAAGCCAAGGCGATACGAGGGACCAGGTTCATACATGTGTTCGTACCTTGTTCCCCCGGGTGGGGGTTTCCTTTCACTGACACAATTAAGATTGGCAGGCTCGCCGTGGAGACGGGATGGGTGATACTTTATGAGGTTGAAGACGGTGTCTTCCGCCTCACCTCGGCTAGCGAATCGATTGCCGACGCAGGGTAACCTGAAGCCATTGAGAGAGTATCTCGTGGAACAGGGGAGGTTCAAGAATATTACCGAACAGCAGACTAACGAACTGCAGGGTTGGGTGAATACCCGATGGAAGCGGTGTCTTGATCGAGCGCAGACCAGCAATAACCAATCATAGCCATTATTTAATCCTTTGACCTTTTGGCGGAGGGAGAGGGATTCGAACCCTCGACCCCGATTTAACTCGGAGTAAGCGCTTAGCAGGCGCCCGCACTAGACCACTATGCGATCCCTCCGCTTCTCGCGGCCCAGTTCATTATGCCACACGTCTGATGAATCAACAAACCTTGAAATCTTTTCGTAGGCGAAGCTGACGAAGATTAGCCCAATTTGAGTCCCGTCTTACTCACTTGCACCCGTCAGTTTCTGCTGAAGTTGCGGACTCATTTGTCCTTTGCTTGATAGGACCGCAATGCTTTCAATGCGGCAACGGAAGATGCCAGCAGGGGCGGCAATTTCAACTGTTTGTCCGATTTGTTTGTCTAGGATTGCTTTGCCCAGGGGAGAAGCAACCGAAAGTCTTCCCTTGGCCGGGCTTGCTTCCCGCGGGTCGACTAAAGTATAGCTGAACTCCTTGTCTGAGGATAAATCACGGAGTACTACTGTGTCTCCAAATTTGGCTGTGGTCGTGTCCTGATCTTCACCCAATATCTTAGCCTGGTTCAGGATTGACTCTATCTCCTTGATTCTCCCTTCCAAATGAGCCCTCTGCTCTCTAGCTGCTGCCAGAGGGGCATTTTCTCGAAAATCCTTGTCGGCGGCCGCTTTTTGTATCTCCTCAATAGCTTGAGAGCGCTGACTTTTCAGGTTAGCTAATTCCTTCTCTAATTCTGCGTAGCCTTGCGTGGTTAACGTAGCCTGGCCCTGATGACCGCTTTGCCAGACGATGAGCTGTCTTTTTTGGAGAAGTCTTTTTTGCCCTGAGGTGGACAGCTAGACCTATGCTGCCGGAGCTCTTCTTTCGGATGTAGGTAAGAAAGGACCTCAGAGGCTTTACCGCTGATGGGGTAATCTGCTCCCCATAGCTAGCCACATCCACGGGGCTGATGTCCTTCACGTGCCTGGACGAGCCAAGCCATCTGACGAATTTGAGTATTTCTGCCTGTGTTTTCCCCCGTTCTTCCGGCGGCAAATGTGCTAGAAAAGCGTCCGCTGCTTCAACAAGCGTCGGGTTTTGCTCTGTATTTTCCACGGAGAATAAATGATAGCTTCAAAAATAGATGGTGTCAATTTGCGTGTCGGCAGAGAGAGCTTTGCCTTTATCTTCCTGGCATAGTGTGCTAATCTAACTCCAGTCGTCTGTGAGCGCTGAGGGTCAAAGGCCAGGCTATGAAAAAGGGTCCACATATTATGCCGGAGCATCAAAGATGAAAACCCTGGTTCAATGTGATTTCGACGGTACGATTACCGAAGAAGACATCAGCTTCCTCCTGTTGGATGCCTTCGCTCAGGGAGAGTGGCGGCGAGTGCTGCGGAAGTATAGGGAACATAAGATATCTGTCGGGGAGTTCAATACCAGGGCTTTTGCTATGGTCAAAGCCGATGAGCATACGCTACTTGAGGCTCTAAAGGGCCGGGTTGAGGTGCGAGAAGGATTTCAGGAACTGGTGAAGTACTGCCTGGAAAAAAGCTTCGGATTGGTCGTAGTGAGCAATGGCCTGGATTTCTACATAAGGGCTGTGCTGACAGACCTGGGGCTCGGGAACATCGAGGTGCATGCAGCACAAGCTTTCTTCAACCCCGAAGGAATGGAAGTTCGATATGTGGGGCCAGATGGCAAAAGGTTAAACGACGGCTTCAAAGAGGCATATGTTGAATCGTTTCTAAAGCTAGGGTACAGGGTGATATACATAGGGAATGGCGATTCGGATGTTGCTCCGGCAAAATCTGCTCATCATGTGTTTGCCACAGGTGACTTGCTGGTGTACTGCAAAGAGAAGAATCTTAGATACAAGGCCTTTGAGACATTCCTCGATGTCGTTAGGGAATTGAACCTTATGCAGCCGTGCTTCTCGAATTCCTACGATTCCACACAGACCTGAATTCCCCGCTTTCAATCATCGGTAGCATCACATCCACTACATTGGCATTATATTTTGTCCCTCTGCCGTCTTTAAGCTCTTGCAAAACATCCGCTGTGGTTCTTGCTGGCCGGTAAGGACGATGGGAACTCATGGCCTCGACCACATCGCAGACAGCGAGAATACTGACCTCCAGACTTAGCTTATCTCCTGTGATGCCGTTAGGATAACCCGAGCCATCGAGCCGTTCGTGATGTTGCAGCGCCACGTCGGCTGCTGGCCAGGGAAGATTTGCATCCTTCAATATACTATAACCTTGTTTCGTGTGGGCACGGATAAGAGCCCATTCTTCTTCAGCTAGTTCACCTGGCTTGGTAAGGATACTCTTCGGGATGGAAATCTTGCCGATGTCGTGGAGTAATCCGTTGAAGTAAAGCCTCTCGACTACATCCTCAGCCAAGCCCATATTCTCACCTGCAGTATGGGCCAGTTCAGCTACTCTTTGCTGGTGCTCCGCCGTATAGGGGTCATAAAATTCAATCACACGAGAAACGATTTTCGTTAAGTCGATAAAAGAACTCTTCAATTGTTCTTCTGTTATATTGCGCTCGGTGATGTTACTGTGAAACTCCTGAAATCCTACGAGTTTGTCTTTTCTATTGATCAAATTCAAATATTGCTCTATTAATATTCTTTTGCCATCTTTCCTGAAAATCTCATGAACTATGCTGGATATAGGTTCATCTGTGCTCAGCATCTTGTCCATTTGCTTGGAAAGCTCCTCTCTACTATCTGGAGGGAGGATGCCTGTTGGCTTCATCTCGGTCAATTCTTCCAGACAATACCCGCACAGTTTCTCAAGCGCTTTGTTACTCACTCCAGTATTGTCTGGGACGTCCGCAGAGAAAACTGTTTCCAAGCAAGTGGCAAAAAGGTTGCAATAACGTTCCGCGCTTTGCCTTAGTGCCAGCTCTGTGTTCTTGCGGTCGGTGATGTCTCTTCCGACGGCAAGTACCAAAGATTTGCCGTTTTGCCGCCTGATAGAGAGAGATAATTCAAGGGGGAATGTAGAGCCGTCCTTCCTTAATGCTTCGCCTTCGATGAGTGCCGTTTTCCCGCAATTTCCGTTCAGGAAAGCCCTTAATACTCGTGCGTGACCCTCTCTATGCTTCTCGGCTATCAACTTGGTTACTGGCTGGCCGAGTATCTCGGGGTTTGAGTAGCCAAAGACTTGTTCTGCGCCTTTATTCCAGAATACTATTGTCCCTTTGCGGTTTACCTCCAGTATGGCATCCCGGGAGCACGCCACGAGGGCCCCGTGTATCTCTCTGCTTTCAGGTAGAGCTTCTGACTCTTTGTGTGGTGGTTCTGTCTCTTCCATCAGCAATTTCTGTTCCTGCCACCATGCCTACTTCCTTCCCTGCCTGGCTGGACATTCAATCTTCAACCATAACGAGCTATAGTCAACTATACCAAACACATCAATTAATGTGCAATAGGAGTTTGCTTGTGGATACGGTGGCAATGTGGTCGTAGGTTGGGCGTCTACACCATCTCTGTAGTCGGGCCTGTGCCCAATCGAAAGTACCAATCATGGAAATGTTCTTTCTACGAAGAACGTATTCAAAAACGCAGTGCGAGGCTTTGGCCTCGCACTGCCTAATTTGTCGAAATTCAAAGATGTCACAATCCTAGCTCTGAAGCGATTCCTTTCATGGCTTCGATGCCCAGGCTGATAAAGTCTTCCAGTTCCAGTCCGATTTTTTGGCACTCAGCCACTTGCTCTCGATTAACTCCGGCAGCAAAGCTTTTTTCGCGAAAGCGTTTCATTACCGATTTAGTGGTCAGTCCGCTTAGTTTATCCGGCCGAACCAGAGCGGCGGCAGTGATCAGCCCGCTCAGAGGGTCAGCACAAAAGAGAGCCTTGTCTAGTTTCGTTTCTCGGGGAACGCCATGGGCCTCGTTGTGGCACAAAACGGCATGGGCCATAGGACCATTGGCTCCTAACTCCCGGGCCAGATCGGACCCCAGTTTGCCGTGGCTACTCATATCGCCCTCAACCAGTTCCACATCGATGTCGTGGATGAGTCCCGTAATGCCCCACTCCTCTTCATTCTCTCCTAACTTCCTGGCCAGGGCGCACATAATAGCCTCAGTGGCCAACATATGCCTAATCATATTTCTATCCTGGACATTGCCATGGATGGAATCAAGAATTTGCGTCCCTGTTGAGCTTTGACGTCATCTCAATACCTTTTCCCGCTGCGTTGATAATATACCACGTAAATACTGGCCGGTGAAAGAGGCATCATTTTGGGCCAATTCCTCAGGTGTGCCAGCGTCCACGAGGTAGCCTCCTTCGTTACCAGCTCCCGGGCCAAGGTCAATAACCCAGTCTGCGTTTTTGATCACATCCATGTGATGCTCAATGACAATTACTGTGTTTCCGTAATCCACCAGACGCTGCAATACCTTTAGGAGGCAGGCAATATCTGAGAAGGCAAGGCCGGTGGTTGGCTCGTCCAGTATATAAAGCGTTTTGCCTGTGGAGCGGCGAGATAGCTCAGTAGCTAGTTTTACTCGTTGAGCCTCGCCTCCCGAAAGGGTCGGTGCTGGCTGCCCCAGGCAAATATACCCTAAACCTACATCTCGGAGGGTCTCCAGCTTGTTTTTGATTTTGGAGAAATGGTCAAAGAAAAGCAAAGCTTCGTCTACCGTCATATCTAGGATTTCGGCGATGTTTTTCCCTTTAAAGTGGATTTCCAACGCTTCACGGTTGTATCTTTTCCCTTTGCATACCTCACAGGGGACAGTAACGTTGGGCAGAAATTGCATCTCAATCTGAACATAGCCTGCCCCCTGACAGGCTTCGCATCTTCCCCCTTTCACATTAAAGGAAAAGCGTCCTTGGGAATAACCACGGACTCTAGCTTCAGGAACAGCGGCGAAAAGTTCTCGAATAGGTGTGAATGTCCCGGTATAAGTAGCCGGATTGCTTCTCGGGGTGCGACCAATCGGTGACTGGTCAATGTTTACGACCTTGTCAATGTACTCAGTGCCCGCAATACCGTCACACTCGCCCGATCTGTCCTTAGCTCGGTAGAAAAGGCGGGCCAGTCTTTTGTACAGGACTTCGTTAATCAGGGAGCTTTTGCCGCTGCCCGAGACCCCAGTGATGCAAACAAACTCGCCCAGGGGGACATGGACATCGATATTTTTCAGGTTGTTTTCTCTGGCACCTTTGATTGTCAATTCTTTTCCCGTGCCAGAGCGACGCTCAGATGGCAGGGGAATTTGTTTTGTCCTGCTGAGGTACTGCCCGGTTATTGACTGAGGGCAGGCCATTATGTCTTCCAATGTCCCCGTGGCAACCACCTCTCCCCCTTGTTTACCGGCCCCGGGTCCCATATCAATAATGTAATCAGCAGCTCTCATCATGGCTTCATCATGCTCTACGATGATTATAGTATTATCCAGGTCCCTGAGGCGCTTCAGCGTGGCGATAAGACGGGAACCGTCGGCAGGGTGCAAACCGACTGTGGGCTCGTCACAAATATAAAGGACACCGCTGAGCCCGCTGCCAATCTGGGTAGCCAAACGAATCCTCTGGGCTTCGCCGCCGCTCAAGGTTGATGAAGGACGGTCCAGGGTTAAGTAGCTCAGACCTATATCTTTGAGAAAGCCCAGCCGGGCACGAATCTCTTTGATAATTTGCTTACCTATGGTGAGTTCCCTGGGACTGATTCTGTTAACTAATTGCTCCACCCAACTTAAAGCCTCCGCCACAGGCAGGGCGGTAACATCCATAATGTTTTTATCCACAATGGTGACAGCCAGAGACTCTGGCTTCAGCCTCTTTCCCTGGCAGGTGGGGCAGGGATTGGATGCCATATAGCGCTCGATATCCGCTCGGACACTATCCGAACTCGTCTCTCGATAGCGGCGCTCCAGGTATGGTATGACGCCAGCAAAATCAGTGTAATACTGACGCAGTTCGCCGTTACGGTCTTCGTATGTGGCGGGAATTCGCTCACCCCCGTCACCATAGAGAATTACGCGCAATTGCTCTTCGCTCAAATCCTTTACCGGTGTTGAGAGAGAAAAACCGTGGCGGCGGCTCAGGGACTCCAGTATGCTGCTGGACCAGGTGCTAAGCTGTCCATTTCTCATCCAGGGCTGAATAGCTCCTTCAGCCAGGCTCAGTTCCTTGTCCGGAATGACCAAGTTAGGGTCCATTTCCAATTTGCAGCCCAGTCCTGTGCAAGCAGGGCAAGCCCCGTAGGGGTTGTTAAAGCTGAATGTTCTGGGAGCAATTTCCCCCAGGCTTATGCCACAATAGACACAGGCAAAATGCTCTGAGAAAAGCGATTCCTCGCCATCGAGGACTTTGACCAGCACCACACCCGACCCCAGTTTTAGCGCTGTCTCAATCGAGTCGGCAAGGCGAGTGGCGTTTTCGTTTTGCTCTATCTGCAGTCTGTCGACTATTACCTCTACGGTGTGCTTCTTATTCTTGTCTAATTGAAATTCCTCGGAGAGGTCATGAATTTGCCCGTCAACCCGGACTCTGACGAACCCGGCTTTCTGTAGATCCCTGAGTATTGCCTGGTGCTCACCTTTGCGGTCTCTGACCAGCGGCGCCAGAATCATGATGCGGCTACCCTGAGGCATTTCCTGAACGGCATCCACAATTTGCTGCACTGTCTGGCGCGAGATTTTCCTGCCGCATTTGGGGCAATGGGGATGCCCGATGCGAGCAAAAAGAAGACGCAAGTAATCATAGATTTCCGTCAACGTGCCCACGGTAGACCTGGGATTATGGGGCGGTCCCTTCTGGTCGATGGATATGGCCGGGCTCAGGCCTTCAATGTAATCGACGTCCGGTTTCTCCATCTGCCCCAGAAACTGGCGGGCATAGGCAGAAAGAGACTCTACGTAGCGGCGCTGTCCCTCGGCGTAGATAGTATCGAAAGCCAAGGAGCTTTTTCCTGAGCCGGAGACACCGGTGATGACCACCAGTTTGTTCCTGGGGATAATTACGTCTATGTCTTTGAGGTTGTGCTCTCTGGCACCCTTGATAGATATGGTATCGGGCATGGTGCTTTATTTTAACATTGGTGCCTGTGCTTCTCAAAAGAGAGCTAGTGAGAATAACCCCGCTGACAAATTGCTGCTGTTAAATCAGACCGCCAAAGTGCATTAATACCGGTGCCAGCATCAGCGAAATCACCGACATCAGCTTGAGCATTTACTAATGCGCAATATAATAATTCAGGAAATTATAACATATAGTTAACAGGTTTTTAACATTATTGGTATACCATATTATAGGTAAGAAACTGCGGGGAAGGTGAGATATGACACGCAAAAAGCCAGCAGTTTTTGAAGAGTTGTCATGTGTATACTGACCATCCTCGCATATAGTGTGCTAGCGCTTTCTTGCAGGAGGGCTCGAACTAGCCTGAATAACGGCATGACGCCGTGAGTTGCTGGGAGGAAAGAGTGCGGCGCAAGATTGTTATCTGGGCACTGATTGGGGTAACCTTGCTTGGTGCAAGTTGTGGCCCCTGCCCAGATTCCGCCCACTCCGCCCGCCGTAACCGGCGACAATTCGGGCGGCGCCGTAGCTGTCTACCAAATTTGGCAGATGTCCGACTCTTACGGTCAGTTTTACGTCCAAAAGATAAGTCCTGAGGGAGATTTTCTCTGGGGAGAAGAAGGCATACCGATTGGCAGCGGCTGTCGTGCGGATGACCAATGCCCCTCATACGCGGTAAGCGATGGCTCAGGGGGCGCCGTTATCATCTGGATGGAGCGCCTCCCACAACCAGACGGGGAGCCGGAGCCATCATACTTCCAAACTCATGTTGCCAAAGTTGATTCTCAAGGGAATATCAAGTGGCGAAGGGACATACCGGGCATTGATCAGGCGATACCTGATGGCTCGGGAGGAGCCATAATTGCCTATACGGGCCCCGTATAACGACATAGCCGTTCTGAAGGTAGATAGCGAAGGCAATCTTCCTTGGGGTGAGGATGGAGTATCATTGAACACCGGCCAATGTTGGCCGCTTGACGGTTGCCAGCGATAACCTGGGCGGTATCATCGTCGTTGGGTGTGCATCTGGAGGGTTATTGTTTACGTTCAGAGGGTAGATTCCGAAGGAAATACACTGTGGCAGACAGGTGGCGTACAGGCATGTGCCGGCCCCGCCGAAGGAGCTCAGGTAGTGAGCGATGGCGCTGGTGGAGCCATAATCGCGTACATGCGGGACATACCATGTGATGAGGGGCGGATGGCGGCTATTGCGATTCGGATATCTACGCTCAGAGGATAGACGCCGAAGGCAATGTGTTGTGGGGTCCGGATGGGGTGCCCATTTGTGCTGGACCATCACACCCGAACACCCCGAAAATAGTAACTGATGGTGCCGGCGGCGCCATTATCTGTTTTGACTTCGTTGGAAGCGAGGTATCAGCTCCTGGCTATTTTGCTTTCCGCGCCGGGAGGATAGATGCCGATGGCCATGTACTGTGGGAGCAGGAGGCTGAGCTTTGGGGAGGCATGATAGTAAGCGATGGTTCTGGTGGCATCATCAGCGTGTGGTATGATGAGGAAGGAAGGAATGCAAGAGCTCAGAGGTTAGATGCTACGGGGAGGGAGTTGTGGGGACCTGACGGGCTCGAGCCTCCGTGACTTGCACCCATCACTGGCAGCCCCGGATGGTTGCGGAGGTGTCCTCATTTCCTGGTCAGCCGCTGAATTCAAAGGTTGCGAACTTTCCGAAGTTTCATACTATGCTCAACGAATAAATGCTGAGGGCAACCTTCCCTGGGGAGATGAGGGAATCCTGCTGAATCCCTAAGACTTACAGCCTTCCCGGTTAGATCAGACCACCAAAATGCGTTAATACTGGTGCCAGCAACAGTGAAATTACCGCCATCAACTTGAGCATAATATTAAGTGACGGCCCGGCAGTGTCCTTCATTGGGTCACCGGTGGTATCCCCTACCACTCGCTGCCTTATGGGCATCTGACCCCTTGCCACCAAAGTTACCGGCTTCAATATATTTCTTGGCATTATCCCAGGCCCCCCGGCGTTATTTAAAGTGTTGGCGAAGATAAAGCCAATGGCAAGGGAGCCGAGAAGGAAACCACCAAGAGCATATTTGCCCAGTATTATTCCCACAAGGACAGGCGCGACTATGGTCATGATTGACGGAGCCAGCATCTCTTTTAATGCGGCTCTAGTGCAGATATCCACGCACCTGCTATATTCGGCTTTCGCCTTACCTTCTCTCAGACCGGTTATCTCACGCCACTGCCGCCGCACTTCTTCCACAATAAGCCCTGCGGTTACCCCTACTGATTTCATTGCCATGGCAACAAAGACGGCAGGTATGAGAGCACCTATAATGACACCAACGATAACCGGTGCGCTCAATAAATTTAGCTCTGGCGCCGCCACTATTTGTCCCTCGCAGAGACTGTTACCAATCCGGCCGCCAGCCCATAGGAAAGGATTAAACCCAGAGCGTTCATCACAGCCGAAGCAATGGCAAAACCTTTAGCTGTAGCTTTGGTGGTGTTACCTACGGAGTCTAGAGCATCGGTCTTTTCTCGTAACTCAGCTGGTAATCCTGCCATAGTGGCAATGCCACCGGCATTGTCAGCTACAGGTCCGTAGGAATCACAGGCTAACGTTATACCCAGCGTGGAGAGCATGCCAACAGCGGCTATAGCTACCCCGTAGAAGCTGGCAAACTTAAAGGCAATGATAGTAGCTACGGCTGTCGCCAGAACCACTGGCCAGTTGCTCATCAGACCAACAGCAAAACCACGGACCATAGTCGCCCCGCCGCCAATAGCTGCTGCTTCTGCAATCTCCTTGGTTGGTTTAAAGTCAGCGGAAGTATAGTAGTTGGTGGCCTCCCCGATTATCACACCGACTACCAGGCCGGCAAGAAGCGCCCAGAAGATCCCTAAGTCAGCGTGCAGAAAGTATACAATCAGGAAAGAAAACACGGCAGATAATGCAGTCGCAAGCCCATGTGGCGTTTCGGAGTGCCCTGGAGAGAGCAGCTATCTCCGCCTTCTCGCCAACTCTTACCATCAAGCTGCCAATTACGGAGGCAATTATGCCACCAGCAGAGATTAACATAGGAAGATACCAGGCAGTCTTGGCGTTGGTGACTATGCCAATCCCAACAGCCAAAGCGGATAAAGTGATGGCAGCAATGATAGCTTCAACGTAGGACTCGAAAAGGTCAGCACCTACACCGCACACATCACCAACATTATCACCAACAAAGTCAGCGATAACGCCAGCATTTCTCGGGTCATCTTCAGGGATTCCAGCCTCTACTTTACCCACCAGGTCAGAGCCCAGAGCATCGGTCTTATCTCGTATCTCAACTGGTAATCGGGCCATAGTAGCAATCCCACCGGCATTGTCAGCTACAGGTCCATAGGAATCACAGGCTAACGTTATACCCAGCGTGGAGAGCATGCCAACAGCGGTTATAGCTACCCCGTAGAAGCTGGCAAACTTAAAGGCAATGACAATAGCAACGGCTGTTGCTAGAACCACTGGCCAATTGCTCATCAGGCCAACAGCAAAACCACGGACCATAGTCGCTCCGCCACCAATAGCTGACGCTTGTGAAATCTCCTTGGTTGGTTTGAAGTCAGCCGAAGTATAATAGTTGGTGGCCTCCCCGATTATCACAGCGACTATCAGGCCGGCAAGAAGCGCCCAGAAGATCCCTAAGTCAGCGTGCAGAAAGTATATAATGAGAAAAGAAAACACGGCAGATAATGCAGTCGCAACCCATGTGGCGTTTCGGAGTGCCCTGGAGAGAACTCCTACCTCCGCCTTTTCGCCAACTCTGACCATAAAACTGCCAATTACGGCAGCAATTATGCCACCGGCCGAGATTAACATAGGAAGATACCAGGCAGTCTGGGCGTTGGTGACTATGCCAATGCCAACCGCCAAAGCGGACAAAGTGATGACAGCGATGATCGCTTCAACGTAGGTCTCGAAAAGATCAGCACCCACACCGCACACATCACCAACATTATCACCAACAAAGTCAGCGATAACGCCAGCATTTCTCGGATCATCTTCAGGGATTCCCGCCTCTACTTTACCTACTAGGTCAGAGCCGGCATCGGCCCCCTTGGTAAAAATGCCACCACCCAGCCTGGCGAAAAGGGCGACCAGTGAAGCTCCGGTGGCGTAAGCTGGAATTGTAGCTAGAAAGTAGGGGTCATTGTGAAAAACAAAGTAAACGATGGACAAACCGACGAGGCCAATGCTGACTACGGTTAGCCCCATCACAGCGCCGCTACGAAAAGCGATACGCAGCCCCTGGTTTAAGCTTTTTTGCACTGCGGTTGTGGTTCTCCCATTAGACCTGACTGATACGTTCATGCCAATATAGCCGGCACCTAGGGAACAGATGGCACCAAAGATGAAACACACCGATGCTTTCCAGCCCAAATCAGGGGTAGCCAGGCCAAGAAGACCTAAGATTACGGCGACGATAACTACAACAATGATTTCCGTGCGATATTCCCGGCGGATAAAAGCCATCGCTCCTTCCTGAATAGCACTGGATAGTTCTCTTATTCTTTCTGTCCCCGGAGATTGTTTTAGGATGTAGCGAGCAAAGTAGCCAACAGTACATCCCCCGATGATTGCGGATATGACGCATATCCAGACCAGGTTCATAAGTCCTCCTCCTTTTTACATAAAATTAGGGCACTCAAGCCAAGTCGAGATGCCCTCGCTTTTGTTTGC
>CAVSBM010000016.1:0-19888 GCA_963726175.1 uncultured Chloroflexia bacterium
AGCGTTAAGTTGTGTTTCTACACCACACCTGCGGACACCTTGAGGTCAAAGGGTATCGGTGTTACGTTGCTCATGCTATCTTTGCTGCCCTGGATGCGGCGTCCTTGAGTTGTCCCGGGAACGTCGGCTCGTGTCTTACGTCCACCGGTATGGGGTATCGAATGCCGGTCTGGTGGGTGGCTTCAAGCCCCCTTATAACCGGGTCAAGCCAGTTTGCCGGTATAGTGAAGACCATCTCCTCATCTTGCACCATCGCCCAGACTCTATCGCCATTTCCCGGGAGCACTACCTTTGGTTTCCCGGTCTTGAATGTCTGCAGGATTCCTTCAGTGCAGGTCCCACCTCGGCCGCTGAACACGGACTGCACGGCTACACCAGTTTCCTGGGTGGCTCCATGCACCAGCCGCATCAATTGAGCTGGATTGCAGAATACCATGACCAGGTCTGGCTCGATTCTTGTTCTTTCTAGAGGCGAGAAAACCACGCCGGCATACTTGCCCTTGCCTAGCTTGACCTGCTCGACAGCCTCCATGGTGGTCTTGGCCGCATTTTCGTTAGCTGCGTATTTCATTACTATCATGAAATCAGTCAAGGCTTTCTTGGCCCCCGATTCAGGCTCACTCCATCCATAGGTATAGGCGGCAATTAGACAGGCGTTATCATCGGCCGTCATTCCCACTGTCCAGCCGTACTTGCGGGCCATCGTCATACCGACACAGACGTTTGTCTTGAATCCCATGTCCTTGAAAGGACGGCGGGTCTTCTCCGGGAATTCGTCAACGCTTTTGACCAGCTTGACGGCGAGAGGAAAGGTCAGGGGCCTTACAAGTCTGTTCAGTGCTTCGGCTTTTGCGATCCAGTCTGTCACGGTGTCACCTCCAGCTATGGTTCATAGGCTGTCTAATTTTGCTCTAGCTTTGATTTTGATTCCGGCCAAATTATCGGAAAAATTTTTCACCTCCAGATTTTTGTAGTGCGACCCTTCAGGGTCGCGCAGCACGAGGCTAAAGCCTCGCACTACATTCTTAAACACTCCCTCGTTTATTAAGTGTAACAGTCTACGATGCACCGCTCATACGCGGTGTACTATGTTACTTTCAGATAAGGCTCTAATACTTCAGGTATTAACACTGTGCCATCAGCTTGCTGATAGTTTTCCAGCACAGCGATAAGGACCCGCGGTAGAGCCAGTCCTGAGCCATTGAGCGTATGAACAAACTCTGATTTGGCGCCGGGCTCAGGGCGGTAGCGGATATTGGCTCGCCTGGCCTGGAAGTCACTGCAATTGCTGCAAGAACTGACCTCGAGCCATTCCGCACAGCCCGGAGCCCACATTTCAATGTCGTATGTCTTGCAGGCGGCAAAACCGAGGTCTCCCGTGCATAATTGCACCACGCGATAAGGTATATCCAGCCTCCGGCATATGTCCTCAGCATCGGCCACCAGTTTCTCTAGCTGTTCGTTAGAACTTTCAGGACGGGTGACCTTGTAGAGCTCCACCTTATCAAACTGGTGCCCTCGCTTAATGCCCCTGGTGTCCGTGCCGGCAGCCATCTTCTCCCGACGGAAGCAAGGAGTATAGGCAACATAATAAAGCGGCAAGCTATCGGCACTTAATATTTCATCACGGTGCAGGTTAGTCAACGGTACCTCCGCCGTGGGTATAAACCAGAAGTCGTCTTCTTCGTCGTGATACAAGTTATCGCCGAACTTTGGTAAATTTCCTGAGCCCACCATACACTCTCGCTTCACCATAAAAGGAGGATAGATTTCTTTATAGCCATGCTCATTTACATGGACATTGAGCATAAATGAGATAAGCGCTCGCTGAAGATGTGCCCCCAGCCCTTTGAGAACATAAAACCTGGTCCCCGAGAGCTTCACACCCTGCTGGAAATCTATTATGCCGAGCTTTTCCCCTAACTCCCAGTGAGGCAAGGGCTTGAAGGGAAATTCTCTTGGTTTGCCCCAGGTACGCACTACAACATTATCATCTGCGCCTCTCCCTAAAGGCACGCTGGGGTGGGGTATGTTGGGTAACTCCAGCAGCAAGGAATCAAGGTTGGCCTTGGCTTCTTTGGTCTGCTGCTGCAGGGCAGATATCTGCTCTCCCAACTGCCGCATCTGGGCGATGAGCTGAGGTGGTTTTTCCTTGCTTTTGCTCAGTTGTTTGCTGGACTCGTTATGTTTAGCACGGAGTTCCTCGGTTTGACGAAGCAAGCTCCGATAACGGCTGTCAATCTCAACGATGCTATCAAGAGCAAAGCTATCGCCTCTTTTCTCTAGAGCCTGGCGAACAAGCTCAGGTTTCTCACGAATCAGCTTAGTATCAAGCATATGTAAGCTCCAAACCTCAGAAGCAGTCAGTAGTGGAGTCAGGAGTCAGAATTCAGAAGCCATCTCCTCCCTACTGGCTACCGACTACTGGATTCTCCCCCCTGTTAGGATTTGTCATACCTTGCCTTGCATTCTATATTGTTACTCTTTTGTCTTCAGTTGAGGAAAAAGTATCACTTCCCGAATAGACTGCTGTCCGGTAAGCAGCATCACGAGGCGGTCAATGCCTATCCCCAGACCACCAGTAGGTGGCATCCCATACTCCAAAGCCTGCAGAAAATCTTCATCGGCGATTTCCACTTCCTCATCGGCAACCGGTTCTTTTAGCTGCTGACGAAACCGCTCCCTTTGCTCCAGGGGGTCATTAAGCTCGGTGAAGGCATTGGCAACCTCCACGCCATCTACAAACCCCTCAAATCTCTCTACTAATTGATCATCGCCTGGCTTTCTCTTAGCCAGAGGTGACATTTCCACAGGGTAGTCCAGAAGGAAAGTTGGCTTAACAAGCTTCGGTTCGACAAAAGTGGAAATCAACTCCTCTATGAGCCTACCCTTCCCCTTGCCTGGGTCGACTTCGATTCCCAGCTCTGCCATCCGTGTCCTCAGTGCAGCAGCATCAGGATAATCTTCAAAATCAATGTCGCAATATTCTTTTACTGCCTCACGAAGGTAAAGCCTTTGCCACGGGAGAGCAAGGTCAATGGTTTGGCCGTTGCAGACAAGTTTGGTATTACCCAGAACTACCTGCGCAATATGAGAGACCATCGTCTCAACCAATCTCATTATGTCATGGTAATCGCTATAAGCCTGATAGCACTCGAGCAGGGTGAATTCCGGGTTGTGTTCAACGGAAATGCCTTCGTTGCGAAAGACACGCCCTATCTCGTAGACTCTGTCGAAGCCACCTACTACCAGTCTCTTGAGATGGAGCTCCAGGGCAATTCGCAGATAGAGGTCTTCATCAAGGGTATGGTGATGAGTGACAAAGGGGCGTGCTAGCGCTCCACCGGCATGAGGCTGAAGGACAGGAGTCTCTACCTCCATAAATCCTCGGCTGTCAAGAAAACTCCTTACGGCAGTGATAATCTTGCTACGTAAAACAAAAATGTTTCTACTCTCTTCGTTGGAAATCAGGTCGAGATACCTCTGGCGATAGCGTTTCTCTACGTCAGACAACCCATGCCATTTCTCGGGCAGAGGGCGAAGCGATTTGCAGAGCATGGTGAAATCGGATGCGTCCAGAGTGAGTTCCCCGGTCTTTGTTTGGAAGAGCTTCCCACTTGCCCCGATGATGTCGCCAATGTCAATATCCTGCAGCAGTTCGTACCTCTCACGGCCCAAAAGATCATAGCGTAAAGAAAGCTGTATCTTCCCCGAGCCATCGCGAATATCAAGAAAGGACATCTTACCTATAGAACGCTTGGATATAATGCGGCCAGCCAGTGATATATCCTGAGAACGCTCCCCTTGCTGCTCGAAAAGAGTCATCGCCTCACGGATAGTGTGGCTGGGATGATAGGAATGGGGATAAGGATCAATGCCCCGAGCCCGAATTCTGCTCAGGCTATCCAGCCGCTGTTCAGTTATGCGTTCTAATCTTGAGGTCATCAGGGATACACCACTCCCAAGATTTCCTTGGCTTCCTCTGCCAGATCCCGGGGCACCATTATTTTCACCTCACCCAGCCCGTCGATTGTGATCCCGTACACCAGACCAGCGCTCTCGTACCTCAGGAGGACTGGTATGCCTTCGCTTTCAAGCCGCCCTTTGATTATCTCAGCCTCAAGGTACTTGGCAGTGCGTACAGTAACTAGTTGTTCGCTTGCTGACATAAGATCGCTTCCGTTTATTTTAACAGAAAGCCTTAGAGTATTGCTAAAAGGACTGACATTATATAGAATTTGCGCTGTTGCCTAATAAGGCAACAAAACAAATCTAAAGGAGGGAAGGTGATTTGTATGCGCTTGGAAGACATCTGTTACTAGAACTAAAAATCTGTGATAAGGAGGTACTAGATGACTTAATCTTTCTCAAAGAGTGTCTTAACGAAGCTGCCATTCAATGTGGCGCTACAGTAGTGGGCGAGTCCTTTTATCATTTCTCCCCTCATGGAGTAAGCGGAGTGGTCAACATCGCTGAATCACATATTGCCATTCACACCTGGCCGGAACACAGATACGCTGCTGTGGACGTTTTCACCTGTGGGAACACTGTGGACCCGGAAAAGGCTGCCAAGTTGATAACAGAGAGACTGGGAGCCCAAACCCACTCCTTGATCGAACTTCGCAGGGGGATTATGGAGGATAGCCAGGTTCGAGTGTACAAAATGAACGATAGCGACCCTGACAAGCATAGATGGTTCTCTGATCATATAAGTCCTGACCTTACTATGCTGCATAGCATTAAGGGAAGGATATATTCAGGGCGAAGTAAGTTTCAGTCCGTAGATATTATCAATACGGGTAGCTTCGGCGTTTGTCTCGTCCTCGATGGCAAAATTCAATCCAGCGAGGCAGATGAATTTATTTATCACGAAGCTCTGGTACACCCAGCTATGCTTGCCCATCCCCGGCCAGAGAGAGTATTCATTGCCGGGGGAGGTGAGGGTGCCACCTTAAGGGAAGTCCTGGCACACAAGACGGTAAAAGCGGCTGTCATGGTGGATATTGATGAAGAGGTGGTGAAGCTTTGTCGCCGCTTCTTACCCTCCTGGCACCAGAAAGCCTTCGATGACCCCAGGGCAGAGATTCATTTCGCCGACGCCAGAGAATACCTGGAGGAAAGCAGCGACAAATTCGATGTCATTATCATTGACCTGGTTGACCCTTTGGAGCAAGGGCCAGCACGCTTGCTCTACACCCGGGAATTCTACCAGATAGTCGCACGAAAACTGGGGCCCGCTGGCATCATGTCAGTGCAGGCTGAACCTTCTGAATGGAAGAACTTGGATAATTTCACCGCTATTGCCAGTACTCTAAGAAACGTCTTCCCGATAGCCCGCCCCTACCAGGTCCATATACCTTCATTTCTGGGCTTATGGGGCTTTGTCGCGGCTTCTCAAAGCCTCGACCCCTCTGAATTGACTCCCGAGGAAATTGACGCCAGAATCTCAACAAGGATCTCAAAAAAGCCAAAATCCTACGACGGCCTCACCCATCAGGCTATGTTTACCATCCCTAAACATATTCGCCGGAAATTAGTTGCCAGCAAAAGAGTCATCACTGATAAGCAACCTATCTCTGTCTACTGACTTGCCCGCACAAATTACTTCTCTGCTGCTTCCGACATCTTCTTACTAATTCCACCCTAAAAGTAGCTGCTCACCTTGATATCGTTGGCAGGTCTTTTCTTTCTGTCATTGCCCTCAACCCTGCGGACCCTTTGTCGTTTCATCAGCAGAACCCGCCGTCTCCTCTTCTTTTTTTGAAAGATACAGGTGGCTACTGCTTGACTGCACCCGTGGCACTACCTTGGCGCCGCAATGAGGACAATCCAGCTCAACATCCTGTCTCATACTGAAGATGACGCTGACGATTCCTACGACCACCAACGCTATTCCTACACCCATTACCACCCACCAGACTCTTTCTCCAAAGTCAGGCCTCTTTAGAAAAAAGCCGAGGATTATTAGAGCAGCACCCAGAATCACCCACACCAGCACCGTTAGCATATCGTACCTTTTATAGGTCATTCTGCCACCTCCTGTCATATACTATGAATATAAAGTAGCATCTACCGCCGACCTTGTCTAGCCCCTGCGGGCTGGCCTCGAGACTCAGACACAGGACTATGATTGACGTACCGCGAGATATTCCTCCAGCAACCGTAGCTGATTTCCCCGATTCCGGACGACGGCTTCTAAGATCAAACCTCTTGCTACCCGTGATTCGAACTACATCAGCTCTTGGCCGAGGTGGTTTCTCGAACTGCCAGTTTCATGGCGTCCGATGGGCAGACATAACGGCAGATGCCGCAGCCAATGCATCGATTGAAATCGCGTACCACCAAATCGCCGTCCATTTTTAAGGCTTCCATCCAGCAGCGATCGATACAGGCGCCACAGCCGACACAGGCATCGTCATCTATGTTTATGACCCAGTTGGCGATAACGAACTGGCTGGGCAACGGAGAACGTTTAGCTGCTCTAAGTAGAAAACAGTGGCAGCCGCAGCAGTTGCACAGCAGGTCTATGTATCTGTCCTGGCTGTTGGCATAGTTATGTACCAGTCCGGCTTTCTCGGCCTCATCGATTCTCTGTCGAGCTTCCTCCTTAGAAATGAGGTTAACGAAGCCATAGCTCTGAGCAAACTGCGCCGATGGACCGAAAATCATGCAAAGGTTGTCTTTCGGTTTGTCACAGGGTCTATCGAGTAAATCGCCCTGGTGACGGCAGACGCAGGTTCCAGCAGCGATATACTCAGTCTTGTCAATAAGCTTCATCACTTCCTCATAAGGCAAGACGGTAGTCTTACCGTGGATTTCTTGCTTTATGACAATTGTTCTGGTTTTGGGCTTTTCGATGGTGGCGGGTGTCGGGGTGGGAGGCGGAATATTTTTCACTGCCTTGCCATAGCTTTTGAAAAGCTGCGCCAGACGCCTGGTACGTTCGTCCGCACGGCCGTGCATGAACTGCAATTCGATGATACCCGGGACCAGCGGCATGAGCTCATACAATCGTTCACCAGCTTCTTCTTTGACCCTCACCAGGCCTCGGTCTGCCATTTCATCGAGTTGCGTACGTAACCTGGCAACATCAAAATTTTTCATGTTGGCGGCAAGTTTCTCGGCAGATACGGGATCAACAGGCATGTCGGAGGCAATCTCCGCCTGCTCGGGAGTGAATAGCTCTCGCAGCCAGAACATAGAACTCGTCGCAGGGTATCGATGGATATGCCATACTGCGGGCATTAAGCGCCTGAGCCAGTCTGTCGTAGACCTCTCGTGTCATTGTTTTCTCCTTCCGATTTGATATTTGGTGCTCATACAATTTGAGTGCACTGATACCTGTGTAATTATATAGCACGATAGAAAGGCGAGGCAAAATATTGTGCTTCAGGCGGGACTACCTGTGAAAGCCCGGATAACCCCGACTGATGACATCATCTTACTTTCTTCAGCTGCCTATCGTATGTCATGTCGTTTATTATGCCTTTAGTCAGGATCTGTTTAATGACGGATAGATTGCGGACCAGCATAAAAATGCCGATAGCTAATACATAACATACTAGCATCAGCGAGCCTTCCAACAGCCAGATAAACAGGGGCAACAGGACAAATCCAACGACCACCAGCGCTATTCCTATGAGTATGGCCGCCGAAAACTTACGGGTAGTAAAGAACGGAATGACTACTACTACCAGCGTAACAAGCATTGCCTTAGGGGCTAGCACGAGAAAGATACCCATAACGGTGGCTGAACCTCGGCCACCCCGGAAACCTGCGAACACAGGGAAATTATGTCCCACTAGAGCCGTAAAACCAGCTCCAAAGACCCAGAGCTGCGAGAGGTTTAGAGTCTGCGCAATGAGTATGGCACCCGCCCCCTTTGCAATATCAATGAGACCAACAAAAATGCCTTCAGGAGTACCAATTTCACGCATAACATTAGCGGCACCCATGTTACCTGAACCGATGTCCCGAATATCTATGCCTTTCCTCAGACGAGACACAATGTAGGCTGTAGGAATAGAGCCTAAGAGATAGCCGATGATTATGCTTAGAATACCTAGTGGCATGTCCTCACCCAAACGGATGCCTTACGCTCTATTCATGGTGTCACGCATCCTTGGACTTCGGGAAATGAATTTTTAGTCAAGCTAAATCCGCTGTATTCTCTGCCATTTTCTATCGCTGCTAGGTAGCAGATTGCCTGTCTCCCAGCACGCTAACAACAATGAGACCAGGCCCGGTGTGCGTGCCGATAGCAGGGCTTGTACGCGAAAGGTAAATAGGGATCTGAGGATACTCTGAGCGGAGCCTTTGGACTAACTTGTTCGCCTCATCTAAGTCAGCGGCGTACTCCACAGCCAACCCTTCAACATTGCCAAAGCTTGTGGCAAAGTCGTACAGGCGGTCTATCGCCTTAGCCCGAGAGCGTTCCCGAGCAACGGGATAGACTTCGCCATCCTTAAGGCCGATGATCGGGTTCACCTTGAGTAACGAACCAAGAAAGGCCTGTGCTTTGCCTATGCGCCCGCCGCGTTCCAGGTATTCAAGAGTATCAAAGGCAGCACGCATATCTACCCGGCGCATGGTGCGACGGGCCGCATCCAATACTTCGTCAAGGCTAGCCCCAGCTCGGGCTGCTTTGGCAGCAGCAATTGTTATGAAACCCTGCGCCATAACCGCCCATTGCGAGTCCAGGACTTCTATACGACATCGCTTCTTCATCAACCCCACAGCTTGTAACGCCACTTGATAGGTGGCACTGAGCCTGGAAGTCACACTGATAACCACGATCTCGCTTGCTTTCTCAGCCAGTTTGTCGTAGGCATCGGCGAAAGCCACTGGTGGGGGCACAGATGTCGCAGGCAAAGGCTTGCTGGTCTTGAGTCTTCCATAGAACTCATCAGGACTGAGGTCGAGACCATCTCTGTAGAGGTCTGTGCCAAAGCGGACAACCAGTGGAACCACGGTAATCCCAAACTCTTCGGCTACCTGAGGGGGCAGGTCAGCCACACTATCAGTCACAATAGCGACGTTAGGCACGAATATTGTCTTCTCCTCCAGATAATATCATTTTGCAGCCTTAGTTGACCGGAACAGTCCGGGGCATCAATAGTGTGCTATCACCTGCTTACAAGTTGCGCGAGCAAATGACACCAAAGCGGGGCGGGTACTCGAGCGAGAGGAGCCATTAGTCCAGTTGCGATATTATCTCCAGTCAGTCAGTTCGGCCTTTATCAGCATACTTCCCAGTGCCACTAGCCATAGCGAAAAGGCGATTCCCACGCCCAAAACACACAGTCTTAACGTATCCTCTTGTTGGATATCTCCTATGACCAATTTGGACAATAAATAAACAAGACCAATCCCCGCCGCTGCTAGCATAGAGTATGCCACTACGCGCCAACCTTTTGGTGTCAGAAGCTTGTTTATTAGCATCGCTCCCTCCTTGCCCTACTACGGATATTATACCTTATGGAGAACATCCTGCAAAGCAGAGCGAAAAGTCGGTGAGCCTTTTACCAGGACCCCGGTCGCCATCCATACTGTGCCCTTATCGCTGAAGGTGATAGTGCCGAAAACTGCGCCGGCCAAATTATTCGGCCCGCCGGCCTGCTCTTCGTAGGTGAGTTCGAATCCCCTTCGGTGGGCCAAACCAGACTTTAGCAAAACCCAGGGGTAATTTTCGTGCGATAAATTCAACAGTGCTTTTTGACTCCTTGATCATTCGGCATCAGCCAACTTCAAGTCGTCTTTTGAGCACTGAAGTTAGAGGGCTGTGACGCAGCCTACCGTTTGAAATGGGTATTGGTTGCTCTTTGACTTGCTTTGGGTAGTCCGTTACTGTTGGTAACGCCTCGAATTATTCCCAAATTTGACTAAGACTCGAGCAACAACAAAGGGACTACAGGTTTATTATGGATTCTTCGCTGGGCTTATCCTGAGGAAAGCTCTTCAATCGCTCCTCTCCCTCAGGAATGACAATCATTATCTTGGCTTGCGGCGCCTTCTCTCCGCTACTTTTAACCTAGCTAGGGAGCGGCGTAAAGCTGCCTCAGCGGCAGCGGTATCTACCTCGGGTGGTCGTTCTTTCAAAGTTGTCTCAGCACGACGCTTGGCAGCTTCAGCACGAGCGATATCAATCTCCTCAGCACGTTCACAAGCATCAGCTAAGATTATTACCTTATCAGGACGCACCTCAAGAAAACCGCCACTTATCGCTAGATACTCCTCTTCATTATCTTTTTTTATAAGTAGGTCTCCAGGCTGTAGCATGGTCATCAAAGGAGCATGATGAGGGAGAATACCTAATTGTCCCTCTACTCCCCAGGCAACAACCTCGTTAACATCATCAGCAAAAATCATCCTCTCAGCAGTAACAATTTCCAACCTGAATGTAGCCATTATTTACCCTCACTATCCTCCTCTGATACTCTTGGCCTTTTCCACCGCTTCATCAATAGTGCCCACCATCCAAAAGGCAGCTTCAGGAAGGTCATCGTGCTTTCCTTCCAGGATTTCCTTAAAGCCACGCACGGTCTCCTTAACAGGCACGTATTTGCCCGGAGTGCCGGTAAAGACCTCAGCCACGTGAAATGGCTGGGAGCAGAACCTTTGAATCCGCCGGGCTCGATTTACAGTAAGCTTGTCTTCCTCGCTCAATTCCTCCATACCCAAGATAGCTATTATATCCTGTAGCTCCTTATACCTTTGCAATGTCCGCTGCACCCCTCTGGCCACCTGGTAATGCTCTTCGCCAACGATAGCAGGGTCGAGTATACGAGAGGTCGAGGTCAGAGGGTCGACAGCCGGGTATATGCCTAATTCAGCTATGGAACGTTCCAAGGCAATAACAGCATCCAGATGGCCATAAGTAGCTACTATGCCGGGGTCAGTATAATCATCAGCAGGTACATAGATAGCCTGAAAGGACGTGATTGAGCCCTTCTTAGTCGTGGTAATCCTTTCTTCCAGCTCACCAACATCTGTGCCCAATGTAGGCTGGTAACCTACTGCTGAGGGCATGCGCCCCAAAAGAGCCGACAGTTCCATATTGGCCAGAACATACCGATATATGTTATCTATGAACAGAAGAACGTCCTGGCCTTCGACATCACGGAAATACTCCGCCATGGTCACTCCAGTTAGCGCCACTCGAGAGCGAACGCCAGGGCTCTCATTCATCTGCCCAAAGACAAGAACAGTTTTATCCAGAACCCCAGACCTCTGCATTTCTAACCAAAGGTCATTCCCTTCACGCGATCTTTCACCCACGCCGGCAAAAACCGAAAAACCACCATGCTCAGTGGCGATGTTACGAATAAGTTCCATAATGATAACCGTCTTGCCCACGCCAGCTCCACCATATGCCCCCACCTTTCCTCCCTTGGTAAAGGGGGTGATGAGGTCCATCACTTTGAGTCCTGTCTCCAGCATTTGAGGAGTTGTCTCCTGCTCTACTAAAGAGGGGGGTAGGCGGTGAATGGGATAGCGTTGCTCAGCTTTCACCTCTCCCAGTCCATCTAAAGGTTCACCAAAAACATTGAATAGCCTGCCTAAAGTCGCCCTCCCTACGGGCACGGTTATCGGAGTTCCCATATCAATCGCTTCAGCCCCCCTCCTCAATCCATCGGTAGGACTTAAGGCAACAGCTCGCACCCAGTTATTGCCAATATGGTGTTGCGCCTCAAGAACAATTTTGCCACCATCTAAGGGAATCTCTATGCCATTATATATGGCTGGCAGCGCATCGGGTGGAAATTCCATGTCAACTACTGTGCCAATAACTTGAACTACTTTGCCCTTTGCCATCTATTACCTCCCAAAAAAATTGTCACTCTGAGCGAGGAGTTTGCATGAGATTCTTCGCCCAAAGGGCTCAGAAGGACAAAAAGTAAAGTTGCCATTTACCTCCTCAAGACATTTAAGCTAAAGCCTCAGCTCCCCCACTAATATCACATATCTCCTTTGTAATCGTCTCCTGTCGGACCTTATTCAATGCCAACGTCAGGTCCTCAATAAGTTCCTTGGCATTATCGCTGGCATTACGCATAGCCACCATGCGCGCCGATTGCTCACTGGCAACAAGCTCCAGTGTAGCGTGGTATACCTTCATCTCCACATACCTTGGCAGTAGTTCACCCAAAACAGCACTGGCGTCAGGTTCGTAAATGTATTCTGCCACTTGGGCTCGAGGCAGCATGGCTGGCTCAATGGGAAGCAACACTTCCATTGCAGGTCGCTGAATCATAGTGGTGATGAAACGGGGATAGGCAAGATACACCTGGTCAACTCCGCCATTGGTATAGTCATCGATAACCAGCCTTGAAATGGGCATGGTTTCTAGTAAACTAGGTCGGTCGCTGATTCCCGTGAACTCAGCACGGAGCTCACACTGGGCACTGCATGCAAAAGTTCGCCCTCTACGACCTACAGTAACGAGGGTAACAGGCACAGTTTGCTCCAGAATAAAGCTGGCAGCATGGCGATTCTGATTAGCATTTAACCCGCCACATAGCCCACGATCAGTAGTCATGTGGATTATAGCTATCTTCTGGACCTCCCGCTTCTGTAACAAGGGGTGAACTTTACCACCGGCTTGAGCTTCAACAGCGAGGTCAGACACTACCTTGCTTATTTCTTCAGCATATGGCCGCCCGGCTATCGCCTGTTCTTGAGCCCGCTTCATCTTAGCAGTGGCAATCATCTCCATAGCCTTGCAAATCTTGGCGATGCCTTGAACACTGCGTATCCGTCGACGAAGAATTTGAGTACTGACCATTATCCGAAACTAAATAAAAATATAATAGCTTTCAACCGAAGCTGATAGGTGCTTTCTTAAACTCTTTAATTGCTTTCTTCAAAGCTTCCTCCGTCTCAGGCTTTATCTCCTTATCATCGTTAATCTTTTGTTCTAGTTCGGGATGATTAGTCTCCATAAATCTGTGGAAGTTTTCCTCCCAGGCAATAACTTTATCTACGGGCACATCGTCAAGGTAGCCGTTGGTCACAGCATAAAGAATCAGTACTTCCTTCCCCAAGGACATAGGGGAATATTGTGGTTGCTTCAGCACTTCAGTGATACGCCTGCCCCGCTCCAGCTGGTCTTTCGTCGCCTTATCCAGGTCAGAAGCACCAAACTGGGCAAAAGCTTGAAGCTCACGGAATTGAGCAAGCTCTAGCCGTAATCTGCCAGCTACCTGCCTCATGGCCTTGCGCTGAGCAGAAGCGCCAACCCGGGATACCGACAATCCTACATTGATCGCCGGACGAATTCCCGCATTGAACAAATCCGTCTCCAGATAAATTTGTCCATCGGTAATCGAAATTACATTTGTGGGGATATAGGCTGACATATCTCCGGCTTGAGTCTCAATAATAGGCAAGGCGGTAAGCGAGCCACCACCATACTCAGGGGCTAACTTGGCCGCCCTTTCCAGAAGCCGACTATGCAAATAGAAAACATCTCCCGGATAGGCTTCCCTGCCTGGTGGGCGGCGGAGCAGCAGGGAAAGCTGGCGATAAGCCCAGGCATGCTTATAAAGGTCATCATAAACAATCAGGGCATCCTTTCCCTGTTCCATGAACTCTTCACCCATAGCACAGCCGGCATAGGGGGCAAGGTATTGCAAGGGAGCAGGGTCGGCAGCATCGGCAGCTACCACGATAGTATGCTCCATAGCTCCATACTTCTCCAGAATAGCTACCACCTGGGCGACCTTCGATGTTTTCTGCCCGATAGCAACATAAATGCAAATGAGGTCGCCGCCTTTCTGGGCGATTATAGTGTCAATAGTAATAGCTGATTTGCCAGTAAAACGGTCACCAATGATAAGCTCACGCTGGCCTCGTCCAATAGGAATCATGCTATCTATAGCCTTAATACCCGTCATCACCGGTGTATCTACAGGCTTTCTTTTTGTCACGTTTGGCGCCACCACTTCTACGGGGCGGGTCTTCGCTGTCTTAATTGCCCCCTTGCCATCCCGGGGACGTCCCAGAGGATCAACCACCCTGCCCATAAGGCTATCGCCTACCGGAACCTCAACCACCATCCCTGTTGCCTTCACCTCATCCCCTTCCTTAATCTGGCTGTAATCACCAAGGATAACAGCACCAACATTATCCTCTTCCAGGTTTAGTGCCAGACCCATGATATCGTGGGGGAATTGCAGCAATTCGTTGTAAGCTGCGTTCCCCAGCCCGTGGATGCGGGCAATGCCATCACCTACCTCCACTACTGTGCCCACATTAGCCACAGCCACGGCAGCGCCAAAATGCTCGATTTGCTCTTTAATTACGGAAACAATATCTCGATCTCGACTTGCCATTTAGCCTCCTGAAATGCCTTACCTGCTAATTTCCACTAAGCTCTTCCTTAGAGCCCTGAGCTTGCCTTTCACGCTCCCATCAATAAGTGTATCACCAATCTTGGCTTTAACCCCGCCGACTATGGAGGGATCGACCTGCGCATCAATGACAACCTTATGCCCAATTATCTCTTCAAACCGGCTGGAAATCCTCTTCCTATCCTCATCATCTAGTGGCAAAGCAGTAATTACTTCAACATGTTCAATGCCGTAGTGAGTATCGAGCAACCTATCATACTGCCGTGAAATATCACCAGCAATATCTAATTTATCTTTGTGCACCAATAAACAAGCTAGATTTAGAGCCAATGGGTCTATTTTTCCCAAGAATTCTGCCAGGATGGCTCTCTTCATCTCGAAAGACAACTTAGGATTTTCCAATAAAGCCACAAGATTTTCATCTGTAGTTACGCCAGCTATCTTCCTCAAGCTGGCTTGCCAACTGTCTAACTCTCCCTTCTCCAGAGCTAGCTTGAATGCAGCTTGAGCATAGCGTTTACCAGAAGTCACTCTTGCCATTTCACGGACATGCTACCGCGGGGCTAATTCTCTTTGAAAGTGGCACTTTCTTCTAGAGTTTCCTCGATAAGCCTGCGATGCCTTTCCTTATCTAAGGTCTCCTTAATCACTTTCTCAGCAGCCGAAATCGAAATATCCACAAATTCTCGGCGCAGGTCATCGATAATCCTATCACGCTCCTCTTCCAATTCAGCTCTGGTTCGGTCAACGATAACTTGCGCTTCTTTTCTTGCTCCTTCCTTTGCTTCCTCTTTAATCTTCTCTCCCATTTGGCCAGCCTGGCTAACTAAAGCTTGTCCATCCTCGCGTGCCTTGTTGATCAGCTTCCTAACCTCTTCCTCGGCGCGGGCATACTCCTCCTTTGTAGCTTCAGCCTGCTCCATGCTCTCCTTTATCCTCCTGGACCTCTCGTCAAGCATCTTCATCACCGGTTTATATAGAAACAAACCCAGCAGGGCAAACAAGATGACAAAATTTATGATAAAAGACTATCAGCAATGGCAAATTGATTCCTAGCTTAGCAAAACCTCCCATTTCGCCCTCCTAACTACATATCATTTGAGTGGCTAGACTAAGCCTTGCCGACAGTAAGAATAAACCAATTGTGACTGCCGCTACAAGAAATACCCCCAGCACCGCTGCCGCAATGATTATCGCTAATCCAATAGGAAAATCACCGTCTTTCATAATTCACCCTCCTTCTAAACGATACTACGCCACCACCATAGCCAGGATAATAGCCACTATCAAAGCATAGATCCCGATAGCTTCACATAAAGCGCCAATCAAAATCATATTGGTCAAGATAGGACCCCTCGCTTCAGGGTTACGCCCCAGAGACTGCATGGCTGAGTAGCCGATAAGCCCCAGAGCTAGTGCAGGTCCCAAGAAGCCCAGGCCTGCAACCAATCCTACTGCTAGCATTTTCATTACTTCTGGTGTCATTTATTTCCTCCTTTCAATTTTATTCTCGCTCCTCATGCATAGGAGCTACAGCAATGGTGCCAAATACCAAAGTTAAACCGGCAAAGATAAGAGCCTGGATAAAGCCGATAAGTAATTCTAACCCATAGAAGGGGATAGTGAAAATGAGAGGAATAAGGAAAGCAGAAACCAACAGCAACATCTCACCGGCAGTCATGTTGCCGAAAAGACGGAAGGTAAAGCTGATGATGCGTATTAGATGACTGAATATCTCTAACATGCCGACAAACAGGTTAATAAATCCAAAAGCAATGTTGGTGATAGCCGGGCGTATCTTCCCCGTGAATAGCTCTTTAACACCTCGCCCTATCTGACCAAAATTAAAGAACTCCCCAAGGTAACGAAAAGCACCCAGGGATTTCATACCCCAAAACTCAACGAAGATAAAGGACATTACAGCGATGGAAAGAGGCACATTAATATCAGTATTGGCTGACCGAAACAGAGGCACAGCGGTACCTTCCTGCCCGGTGACTACTATTGTGCCAAAGAAGGGCAACAGGGCCAGGTAGGCATTGGTTATCACATAGATAAAAATGGTGGCTACTACCGGAAAAAGCAGCCTCGCATGTTTTTCGCCAGCAACACTCTTAACGAAGCTTAGCAACGCCTCTACTGCCATTTCGGCTAAATTTTGCAGCTTCCCCGGAATAAGCTTCATTTTGCGGGTACATACATAGAATAGGATCATCAGCACGATGATACTAAGCCACGAGGCAATAAGAGTGTTGGTGATGGGAAAGCCAGCGACCTCAAACAGTACTTCCGAGGGAAGCGTAATATGGGGTTTGGGGACAGCCATGAAACTGGGAACTTTGATGCCGAAAAAACCAGCACCCAGAGGGCCAAAAACGAAGCCAACAGCGAACAAAGCTAAAATAATGACAAGGGAGAAAACGATAATTTTTGTGGCACAACCCAGCTTTGGCACTGTTTTATTTCTTGTCTTTGTTTAATTCGTTCTGCTCAGCCTTGTATCGGCGAAGCATACGAACTAGACCATAAAATGCAATAACCGTCCCTATGCCAAGACCAATAAGGGTGAACATAGGACGCCGGTCAAACATTTCAGGACGATCAAGCCAGTATCCAATTCCAGTTGGGATGATCAAGCTTAGAGCCATATACCAACCTATAGTAAGTAAGAATCGCAGCGGTCCTGCCCATTCTTTCACTACCGACGTTCTCGGAATTGTGTTTCTTAAAATCCTCTAGCTCGACCGTATTTATGAAATCCTTTATAGTGTTTATTCTATACTTAATAATCCCGATTAATCAATGGGCTCAAGTCAACTATCCTACTCAAAAAATAGATTCCTTCTTGAAAAAAAGAGATAGCTTGCCTCCACCACATTAGTTGACGCTCCAATAAGTGTAGCACCGCCACCGATGTCCGTACCCAAAGCCAAGGCCCGCGCTAAGGTTGGCAGGTTCAGCCTCGTCACGTGTGAGAACTCGCCAATGACGGGATTCATGACAGCAGCAAAAGGAATATTATCTATTATGGCAGGAGCAAAATCAGATATCCACAGGATAATAGGCAAATCAGATTTTCAGGCGTCACAATATCCCTGCAAACTTCAACGCCACAGCTATCAGAAGTTGAATTATTGCTACAAGGGCAAGCCACTTCCCACACATAGTCACCATCTGGTCAATCCTGAGCCTGGCAAATAGCACTCTAATACAGACTAGTATTAAGAGAAGGAGCAGGCTAATTCTGCGAAGGTGGCCTTTGGTGTAGCCGATGGGACAGTTCCCGAGCTTTTATTTGAAAAGATGACAAAACGTAGGTCCGGTCTACTAGCGTTGAGGAATCGCACGAATTATCAAATTGACAACAGCTGTTGGTAGCGGTAGTATTGAATTCAGAGGGCTTGAGTTCAAATCAAAGAGGGTTTCCGATGAGGATCGAGTATTTTCATGCCTCGAAGTATGGAAATGGAGCCAAGGTTGCAGAGGAGTTCCAGAGTCAGATGGCCGCCAAGGGCGTCACTGTCAATGTTCACCACGTCCGAGATGTCAAGGCACAGGAGATACCGCCAGCCGACCTGTACTTGTTCAGCTCGCCTGGGCGTTTCGGCAAACCTATTGGAGATATGCGGGGTTTCCTAAAGAAGGTCAACTTGCCATCCGGAGCAAAGTACGCCGTCCTGGTCACCGAGTTCGCACCTGAGCCAGAGAAGAGCATACGGATACCCACCACCGAAGAGGAGCTAGGCAAGTGCCAGCGCGTCATCCCTATGATTAACGAAACGCTGCAAAAAAAGGGCTTGGTCAAGGTTGCCGAGGGCAAGATTTTTGTGACTGGTCTCAAGGGGCCGCTGGAAGAGGGCTGGCAGAAGGAAGTGGAAACCTTTGCATCCCGGATCCCCATCCTGCCCTAATGCTCTAGCAGATGAGAATCACCTGCGACTGCTGAACTTATTCTGCTTGGCTTTCGCTTGAAAGAAGGGAAACCTGTGCTAAGACCAACCTGTACTATCACCAAACCTCATCCAGATATAAAAGGCGCCAGCATCAAAAAGCTGGCGCCTCTAATTCTCTTGGTGGAGGCGGGGGAGACTTGGTCTCCATCCTACCGAAACATTCTTCGCTTATTAAAACAGAGGCGTGCACTGGCAGTCAAATTTGGCTAAGCGGAACAGTGGTCAGCGAATTCGATTCTTAGCCAAGTGTTACCATTGAACAGACATTCCAATGTTCGTTCAATGGTAGGTGAGACTAGCTCTAGCACAAACTAGCATTTTGTGCCTCCTCAGTTGTTCGATAAAAATGCTCATCTTGATAGGCTGTCCTGTTCATTCTATACTAGAAGTGATGGCTGAAGTGACCAACGACAAGATTCTGATTGTCGAAGATGACCGCAACCTTTTGGATACCCTCAAATATAATCTTCGGAAAGAGGGCTACAACGTCGTTATTGCAGTTGATGGTGCTGAAGCTCTGGATGCCGCCCGCAGAGAAAAGCCCGACCTCATCATCCTCGATATAATGTTGCCCAAGATGAGCGGCTTCGAGGTATGCCGTATTCTTCGTAGGGAGATGATAGTCCCCATACTGATGCTCACTGCAAAAACTGATGAGACCGACAAGATAGTCGGGCTAGAAATTGGTGCCGACGATTACATGACCAAACCATTTAGCCTGAGAGAACTTTTGGCTCGTGTAAGAGCGATGCTTCGCCGGGCTAAGATGGTTAAAATACAGCCTGGACCAAGAGAGGCATTGCTAAAAGTCGGTGATATTGAGGTTGACACAGCCCGTCATAAAGCTTCAAAAGGAATGACGATACTGGAGCTAACGCCAAAAGAGTTCGATTTGCTGGCGTTTCTAGCCAGAAATAAAGGCTTCGTATTCAGCCGGGACCAGCTCTTGGAGAAAGTATGGGGCTATGATTTCGCCGGTGATACTAGGACCGTCGATGTGCATATTAGATGGCTAAGACAGAAAATAGAGACCGACCCCAACAATCCTAAGTATCTCATAACTATTAGGGGTACCGGATATAAGTTGGAGGGATAGAATTGTTTCGCAGCATTCAGTGGCGAATCGCCATACCGTTCATCCTCCTCATTGTAGTCAGCATGAGTGTGCTAGGTATTTACCTGACAAGTTTTGCCAGAAACACTCAGCTTGAAAATTTACGCTCACGCCTGGAGGATGAGGCGAGAATTACCGCAGAGGCCAGCCTGCCCGCATTTCTTGGCCAGGGTGGTGACCTAGATACTTTGGCTAAGAAGTTAGGAATGGAAATTGATGCCCGCGTCACCATTATTGCACTCAATGGCACGGTCTTAGGCGACTCCCAAGAAGACCCAGCGACCATGGAGAATCACGCCACACGGCCTGAAGTGATAGATGCACTGGCTTCAGGTCTGGGTGAAAGCACTCGTTACAGCACTACTTTAGGGGAGATGATGATGTACGTTGCGGTGCCCATAACAAACCAGAGCAATACTGTGGGGGTATCCAGGGTAGCACTTTCACTGTCTGCAGTAGAAAATTCGCTT
>CAVSBM010000017.1:0-40448 GCA_963726175.1 uncultured Chloroflexia bacterium
CTTACCCTTATTCAGATTGACTTGCTCCACCTTGCCGATGAAATCAATAAAAGGTCCACTCGTTACACGTACACTATCTTTTTCCTTGAAAGTCATCTTAACTTCCGTAGGAGCTTCTTCCATACGCTGTAAGATGGCATCTGCCTCTTGTGTAGGTAAAGGAACAGGTTTGGTACCAGCACTCACAAAGCCGGTGACCCCGTGGGTATTGCGCACTATTCCCCCAGCTATGCTCGTCTCGAGCTTCATATTTACCATAATATAACCCGGGAAGGCTTTCTTCCGTCATCGTATGCCGCTTTCCAGCTTTGATTTCTATCTCTTTGGTTGTGGGTATCACCACATCAAATATCTTGTCTCCTACATCCATATACTTGATGCGTTGCTCTATGTTTCTACGGAGCCTGCTCTTCGTGACCCGAAGAAACGTACAGTAAGTACCATTCACCATCAATCATCGGTGTCCAAACCACCTAGAAGCAAGAATAATCTTGTGAAGGCCAAGTCCAAAGCCACCCAAAATGAGCCCCACAACGACGCACACAGCAAGCACCAAAATACTTAACCTCAAGGCTTCTTGCCTTGTTGGCCAGTGTGCTTTTCGTAGTTCAACTGCCACCCCAGCAAAGAAACTGAACCTCGATTTTCTTGCTGGGGGCTCATTTTAGATTTGCTTCGTTGGCTTGAAATGTCTGGACTCATTCTGTTTCTTTATGGACAGTATAGCCCACGACAGTGAGGACAGTGTCTATTCAACTCCAGCCGTTGCGAATCATTTTTCTTGTTTTTGGTCGTAGTATATGTTCTCCGCGAGCATTGGTTGCAAGCTAGCTGGATAATTACGCGTAAATCGCCCTTCTTTTTAGCCACGTCTATTCAAAAGTCTGCAAAACGCGCAGGAGTCGATATTTATGCAATAACCTTGCTAATCACGCCAGCCCCGACTGTCTTGCCACCTTCCCTGATGGCAAAGCGTAACCCCTGCTCCATAGCTACCGGGGAAATAAAGTCTTAATCTTCATGTGAGCCAGGCTATCACCGGGCATAGCCATCTCCACACCCTCAGGAAGATTTATCTCACCTGTAACGTCCAGAGTTCTGATATAAAACTGGGGCTTGTAACCATTGAAGAAAGGTGTGTGTCTACCGCCTTCCTCCCTGGTCAAGATATATACCTCAACCTCGGCTTCCGTATGAGGCTTGACCGAGCCTGGCGCTGCTAGAACCTGACCCCGTTCTATTTCCTCCCGTTCAACGCCCCGCAATAACACTCCGACAGCATCACCCGGCTTCTGCCTCGCTCATGATCTTATGGAACATCTCTAAGCTAACCGCCACCGTTTCTTCGTCTCCTTTAATCCTACTATCTCTACTTCATCACCGGCTTTGATTACGCCACGTTCCACTCTGCCTGTAGGCACAGTCCCACGTCCTTTGATGCTGAATACATCTTCCACCGGCATAAGGAATGGTTTATCCCTTTCTCTCTTGGGCATGGGAATATATGCATCTATTGCATCCAACAACTTCCATACTCCTCCACACCATTTGCAGTCCCTTTTGCCACAGCCACATTCCAGAGACTTAAGCGCACTCACTCGCACAATAGGGACTTCATCACCAGGAAAGTTATACTTTTTCAATAGGTCTCGAACCTCCATCTCCACCAAATCCAACAACTCCGGGTCATCCACCAGATCTACCTTATTGAGAGCCACCATTATGCGGGGAACATTCACCTGCCGGGCTAGCAGGATGTGTTCCCTGGTTTGTGGCATAGGACCGTCATCGGCAGCAACCACCAGAACAGCCCCATCCATCTGAGCAGCTCCAGTGATCATGTTCCTCATATAGTCAGCATGGCCGGGACAGTCAACGTGGCAATAATGGCGCTTCACAGTCTCATATTCGATATGGGAAATGGCAATCGTCAGCCCACGAGCTTTTTCTTCAGGAGCATTATCTATAGAATCATAGGGGCGGAATTGTGCAAAGCCTGCTTTAGACAGCACCTGGGTCATGGCCGCTGTCAGTGTAGTTTTCCCATGGTCAACATGCCCTATGGTGCCCACATTGATATGTGGTTTTACACGCTCATAAACTTTCTTAGCCATTTTAGCCTCCTTTTATTTCAAAGCCCACAACCAGATTCGAACTGGTGACCCCATTCTTACCAAGAATGTGCTCTACCTACTGAGCTATGTGGGCAAGTATGCACGAAAATATATTTTAAGTCAACTTGGGCAGAGAGTCAACAAAATGCAGACTTTCTCTTTAGAACGTGATGTACATGTCCAGGCAAATTAATGGAGGGATTGTAAAGGAAGGGTTTATGAAAGTCAAGCAGGAGGTGTGGAAGATGCCAAGCCTAGCTGAAGTTGATGATGTCGCAGGTGTTGCGCGGTACATTGACAACTATCTTAATACGTAGTCGTATCATGTGCGGAAGTATATTATGAGTGCTGGTTGGGTGTTCCCGGGTTGGGTGTCTTGGTCGCGGTGGTTTAAACGTAATTATGGCGTTTATCCTGACGCAGAAGTATCCGGGTATATTAGGTAAAGCTAGCACGTATGCCTAAGAAGGTTCGTGATGAGATTATTGTGCCAGAGGTGGTGAAAATGGAAGGTTCATGGTGAGCATTTTACAGAATGATGTTGTTTGTGTGAGAAAAACTCCTTTGGAATGGATAAATTCGGTGGTATAATTAACGAAGGAGGTTATAGAGAGAAGCAGTGAATGGTGAAGTAATGAGAGAAGGTAAAGTATTCGAAGCTTATAGTGATGAATCCGGCATAAACGTCGGTGATAGATATACGTCTGTTTGTGTTGTTTCTGGAGAGGCTGAGGCACTGAATTCTCTGCGAGATAAACTAGGTGAAACGCTAAGAGATAAGAACGTAGATGAAGTCAAGTTCTCGAAGATAACGAGGTATGGAAGCCCGATTACAGAAGCTGCAGTTGATTTTGTTGGATGCGTAGTGAATGATTTTGCTATCCATAATAGGGTAAGGATTGACACTATAACTACGGATAACGAGTGCCTAAATGGCGAGGATTATGATTCTGGTAGTGAACCGGATTTGGAGGGAATGTACTACCAGGTGCTCTCCAACGTAGGTAGAAGATGGGGGTGTACGAAATGGGGTTTTTACCCGGATGAGAACTCAGGAGTCAATTGGAGTGAGATAGTCTCGTATTTGAATATGACTAGTATGTTGACTGCGGAAGGGGTTAAAAAGCCTTTATTGACAGAACTGGTGAAGATGCGCAGTTTGAATTTTCCGAAGTTGAAGAGTTAAATTCGGTAGAAGAGCCGTTAGTTCAACTTGCGGACTTGTTCGCTGGGATGGCTCGCTTTTCACACGAGGATAACGGTGGGTGTGCTGAATGGGTAGAGAGGGGAGATGAGAGACAAGGGAAATTGATGCCGTCCATGGCATGGGATAACGGGAATATAACGAGGTTAAAGGAGTGTCGTTATAGACTAATAGGTGGGTTGTATTCTCTTTGCCGTAGACACAGGCTTTATGTAAGTTTAAGAAGTGAGAAGCACTTGAGGACATGGAGGCCGCAAAGTCCTATTAATTTCTGGGATTATAGGAGAAGATATTAACTTTCTTTGGCGATGAGGGTTTCTTGGGTTACGGTGCGTATGATGTTGGTTAGGGCAGGTTCTTGTCTGGAACGAGGGACTGACAAGTATTTGTTACAAGATGCAATGAAGTTGCATGCAAGGGTATTGAGTTCAGGGTTGGTAGGGTTTGCTATGAATGGTAGAGCGTCTAATGGCGGGGTGTCCCGGTCTTATCTGGAACGCGGGATTGACAGGTATTTTGGTCAGGATATGACAAAGTAGGGTAAAAAGGTAGTGCGTCTGGAATTGCAGGAGGTTATTATTAGTTGGGCCCCGTGATAGCGTGGGGACTCACTCTTACCAAGAATGTGCTCTACCTGCTGACCTATGCCCTCTTACACTTTGTAAAGTGGAGGGGGTAGGATTCGAACCCACGCAGCCCGTAAGGGCGGCAGATTTACAGTCTGCTCCGATTAACCACTCCGGCACCCCTCCCTGGCATAACTCTATCAAAAAATGCTTGAAAAACCTAGCCCGAGAGGGGAGTCGAACCCACCAACCTACCGATTACAAATCGGTTGCTCTACCATTGAGCTACTCGGGCGACTTCTAGCTACAATTTTGGCTCAATAGTATAGATAAGGGCAAATTCTCTGTCAACTCAGAGACGGTCGGAGGTAATCTCTTGTTGCATTATCCAAATCGAATCATGCTACATTATACTGGTTTTATTGACTAACATAAGTTGAGATTGTAAACATGATAGAGAATGCTTTACTAAAACAATTGCTGGAGGCCGGTGCTCACTTTGGTCACCACACCAGTTACTGGCATCCCAAGGCGAAGAAATATATTTTTACCCAGCGCAATAGTATCCATATCATAGATTTGGAGCAGACAGTTACCATGTTAGAAACTGCTTGTGCCTTTGCCCAAGATCTAGCAGCTCGAGGCCAAAGTATTCTTCTTGTCGGCACTAAGAAACAAGCCCAACAGACCATCGAAGAAGAGGCTGTAAGGTGTGGTATGAGTTATGTTAATCAAAGATGGCTGGGCGGTATGCTAACGAATTTCGCCGTCATACAAGCTCGGATTGATCACTTGGTTCGTTTAGAGAATAAGAAGGACAAAGGTGAGCTTGACCGCTTGCCCAAGAAAGAACGAGTGAAGATAGACAAGGAGATATCCCACCTGAATACTCAAATGGGGGGCTTTAAGGAGATGACCACCCTTCCGGGAGCGCTCTTCATCGCTGACCCTATTAAGGATAAGATTGCCCTTACTGAAGCTAAGAAGATTAAGCATACCCGCGATTGCCATCTCGGACACCAATTGCAATCCCGACGGCATCGATTATCCTATCCCCGCCAATGATGATGCCGTTAAGGCGATTAAGCTAATTTGTAGCAAAATAGCCGATGCCATAATTAAGGGAAAAACCGAAGCCTTTTCCGCAGAGGCGGGAGCTACCAAATCAGCTGCTAAAGAGGAGCACGGAGAAACCGTTGAAATCTTGGGTTCTTATACCTTTGAACCAGAGAAGTCAGGTGAATCAGAGAAGCCAAAGGAGTAGTAAGGAGAAATTGGGTCTCCATGAAAATATCAGTTGAAGCAGTAAGAGAGTTAAGAAGTAGAACTAATGTCGGAATAGCTGATTGCAACAAGGCTTTGCTAGAGGCGGATGGTGATATAGAGAAGGCAATCGAATTCTTGAAACAGCGCGGGGCAGCCATTGCTGAGAACAAGAAGGATGTAGCTGTGAGCGAAGGCATAATCGAGGCCTATGTTCATCATACCAGGCACATCGGAACATTGGTGGAGCTAAATTGCGAAACCGATTTTGTGGCGCGCACGCGATGAGTTCAAGAAGACTCGCCCGCGACTTAGCTATGCAGATAGCTGCTACTTCCCCGCAATTCATCAGTAGCGAAGAGATGCCACCAGAGGCAGAAACACGAGGCTCAAGTAGTTTGCCTTCTCAGCCAGCCTTTTATCAAGGATCCTACCAAGACAGTGCAGGAAATCATTGCTGAAACAATTGCTAAGGTAGGTGAAAACATAAAAGTGGGCAGGTTTGCCAGATTCGAGCTTGGTGTTGACCACTAAGCCATGTTAGATGAACTATTCGCTGAACTGAACTCCCGAATGCAGAAGGCCACGGATGGCCTGGCCAAAGAAGCTAGCTACTCTCCGGGCCGGGCGTGCCACTCCAGCCTTGCTTGACCACATCATGGTTGACTATCAGGACGCCACTATCCCACTCCGTCAACTCGCTACCATTTCTATACCTGAGGCTAATCTAATCATCATTCAACCCTGGGATCGCACATCGTTACGCGACATTGAAAGAGCTATCCTCACAGCCAATATCGGCCTTAATCCTGCGAATGACGGCAATCTAATTCGGGTGGTCATCCCACCTCTCAGCGAGGAGCGGCGCAAGGAGCTGGTCAAGTTCGTATCCAGGAAAGTGGAGGAACGGCGGGTTGCCGTACGCAACATAAGGAGAGATGGTATTGAGAAGCTAAGAGAGATGGAAAAAAACAAACAAATATCGGAAGACGAACTCAAAAACAATACCAAGAAAATTGACCAGCTTACAGAGGCTTGTGTGGCGAAGGTAAATGAGTTGGGGCAGCGCAAGGAAAAGGAAATACGGGAAATATAGTTCACGCCCAAAAAGCCTTTCGCCTCTTTGGGGGATTTCGCTAGATCTGCTCTAATCTTGGGGTTTCGCTAGTCGTCATCCTGTCCTCAAGTTTTTGCTACTGCTCAGGCTACATATCACATATGACGCTAATTCGATCGAACCCATTCATGAGCCTAGACATTGGCTAGCCTATAACCATCTAAAAGCTGCTAAAATAGGCCTATGCTCAAGTACAGAGTCATTACTGCCGCCGTGGGCTTGCCCATTATTGTTCTTGCTATCTGGTTCGGTGACCCTTGGCCCTGGTTTACTCTTCTCATAACCGCAGCAGCGCTCGCGGGCACCTACGAGTTCTACCGCATAGCCAATTTTGACAGGAGAGAGCCCCTGCTTTATTTGGGTTTGCTATGGACGTTCGCGCTTGTTCTAAACCCTCATTACACGAATCTCGACCTCTTGCCCGGAGTCATTACTGCCACCATGTTAATTTCCTTGATTTGCCTATTGCTCCGGCGGTCGAAAGAAAAGGCATTCCGCGACTGGGCATGGACAATAGTCGGTGCTCTCTATGTAGGTTGGATGCTCAGCTACTGGCTGAATTTGCGCGGTTTAGAGGATGGCCGAAACTGGGTCTACCTGGCCATGCTGACCACATTTGCCAACGATACGGGCGCCTACTTTATCGGACGGGCAAGAGGTAAACATAAGCTGGCTCCTGCGGTAAGCCCAGCCAAAACTTGGGAAGGTGCGATAGGGGGACTAGTAAGCGCCATTCTGGCCGCTATGGTAGTAGCTGTCATTCTTAGCCTCATTTCTCCTTTTACTCTCAAATACTGGCAAATCATACTCCTGGGCTTTTTAGTCAGCCTCTTTGCTCAGCTTGGCGATTTAGTCGAATCCTTGCTCAAGCGCAATATGGGGGTGAAAGAATCAGGTAATTTGCTGCCGGGACATGGTGGTATCCTCGACCGCTTCGATAGCCTTATGTTCGTCGGAGCAGTGATATACTATTACGCGGTGTGGGTGTTGTGAAAAAAATAGCCATCCTGGGCTCGACAGGCTCCATAGGGCAGCAAGCTCTGGACGTAGTCCGTGCCCTGCCTGATGAGCTAAAAGTAGTAGCTCTGACGGGGAACAAAAATCTCAAGCTCTTGGAGAAGCAGATCAACGAATTTCGACCCAAGATGTTCTGTTCCTCAGCTAAGCCTGACGTCAGTTATGGCGGGCAGTTCTTGCCCCTGCATGAAATAGCCAGCCACCCCGAGGTCGACTTCGTTATCCTTGCCACTGTGGGTAAGGCGGGACTGAGCGCAGCACTTGCAGCTTTACGTGCTGGCAAGACAGTTGCCCTGGCTAGCAAGGAAGTACTGGTGATGGCGGGTGAGATTATTCTTCGTGAAGCTAGTATCCATCACGCTCAAATCCTGCCTATTGATAGCGAGCATAGCGCCATCTGGCAGTGTTTGCAGGGAGAAGAAACTAAGCCACGAAGGCTTCTTCTCACTGCCTCTGGAGGGCCCTTTTATCGTTATTCAGACGCACAATTAGCCGAGGTAACTCCGGAGCAAGCTCTCCGACACCCGGTCTGGAAAATGGGAAAGAAGGTAACTATAGATTCCGCAACGCTTATGAATAAAGGACTGGAGGTTATCGAAGCTCATTGGCTTTTCTCTTTCCCCTTTGATAGTATTGAAATACTAATTCATCCCCAATCTATCGTTCATTCCATGGTGGAATTCACAGATGGTTCCCTGAAAGCTCAGCTTAGCTGGCCTGATATGAGGCTGCCCATTCAATACGCTCTTTTCTATCCCGAAAGGCGATCCAATCCAGAGTTACCTCGCCTGGACTGGAATAAGATGAACTCTCTGGACTTTGAGCCCGTAGACTATGATAGATTTCCCTGTCTTAAATTGGCTGTGGATGCTGCCAAATCGGGAGGGACTTATCCAGCCGTGCTTTGCGCCGCGGATGAAGCAGCCGTAGAGCTTTTTCTCAGCGGCAGGATAGGTTTCACCGATATAGCCAAGATTGTGCAGAGAACACTTGAGCAACATCGGAACGTTAGCCAGCCATCCCTGGAGGACATACTGGCTGCTGACGACTGGGCAAGGGAACACGCTGCACGCCTTTCCTCGGCTCAGAGCAGGAAACACGAGCGGAGAGACAATCCTGCGACAAAGAGATAAGAGATGAGTCTGGCCATAATCATTGCCCTTTTCATCGTGGCTCTATTCGTGGCAATCTGTCTTCACGAATTGGGACACTTCATTGCTGCCAAACGTGCTGGAGTAAAGGTCGAAGAGTTTGGCATAGGCATTCCTCCAAGGCTTTTTGGCATCAAGCGAGGCGAGACAATATACTCGGTTAATGCCATACCTATAGGAGCCTTTGTCAAGGCTGCCGGAGAAGATGACCCCACAGTGCCCCGAAGCCTGGCCGGCAGAGGACCATGGACCAGGTTAGGAATCTATGCTGCCGGTCCGCTGGTCAACATCTTTCTGGCCTTTGTTTTCCTCAGCGTTTTTCTTGGGCTGCCCGTATCCTTCGTCACCGGCAACGGACTCATGGTGCATTCTGTAGCAGTAAATTCTTCTGCAGAGGAAGCAGGCATCGAGCCCGGGGACATAATCCTGGATGTAGACGGACAACCTCTTCATCGGTGGGGAGACATGCAAGACATAGTCAATTCGGCCGAGGAAGAAACAGAGGTGACTTTGCTCTTGCGAAGGGACGGGCAAGAGATACAAACGACGTTGAAGCCGAAATTCGATCCAGAGTTACAACGCCGCATAATCGGCGTCTTGCTTTGTTGGAATCTGGTGAGCCAAGTGCAAGAAGGCTCGCCAGCCTACGAAGCCGGCATTAGAGCTGGTGATACCATCTTAAGCATCAATGGTCAGGGCGTATACAATGAAGACAGTATGTCTAGTGTCCTGCGGTCAGTCGCGGAAGGTGAGAGAATAGACGTGGCCTTGCTTCGAGGTGGGAACGTGACTGCAGCCTCTTTGATTAATGTCGCCTATGAGACCTTGCCCGGTGCGGAATTGCAGTGGGTAGACGGGACTCATATTGAGCAAGAGCGACTTCCTGTGTGGAGGGCAGTCTATTCGGGAGCGAGGTATATTATCTATATGCCTGTGCTAATAATAGAGGCTATCCCTCTAATCATAGAATCTCCTGATCTAGCCTTGGTCGGGCCAATAGGTGCTGGTCAATTGACGGTAGAGGTAGTGCGCTCCTCCGGCTTCAGCAACATACTATTTATGGCTGCCATAATTAGCCTAGGTCTCGGGATATTCAATCTCTTTCCCATACCTCCTTTAGATGGAGGGGGGATGCTGGTGGCGCTCATTGAGGGATTCAGACATGGGAAACGTGTCTCCACTCGCACAGTGCGTTTAGCCCACTACATTGGTACTGCTCTTCTAATTGCAATTATGGTCTTGGTAACCTTCAGTGATGTCTATCGTCTAATCAGCGGCAAGGGATTCGGACTATGACACGCCGAATTTCCAAACAATTGAGAATCGGCAAGGTGACCGTTGGTGGCGACGCCCCCGTCGTGGTGCAGTCTATGACCAAAACCGATACCCGCGACATACCAGCCACCATAAACCAGATCGAGGAGTTAGAGGATTCCGGCTGTGAAATTGTGCGGGTGGCAGTGCCCGACGAGGAAGCGGCTGAAAGCCTGGCGACTATAAAAAAGAGCATTTCCTTACCCCTTATAGGTGATATACATTTTGACTACCGCTTAGCTTTAGCTGCGCTACAGGCGGGTGTCGATGGACTCCGCCTCAATCCCGGCAACATGGGAGACAAAGAACAGATCGCGAGGGTAGTAACTGCTGCCAAAGAGAGAGAGGTGCCTATCCGTATCGGGGTAAATGCTGGCAGTTTGCCCGCCAATTTTCAGCCCAAGGCTCCACTAGCTAGGCGCATGGTCAGGATGGCATTGGAGCAGATAAGGCTTATGGAAAGCATGGACTTCGATTTAATCAAGGTTTCCCTGAAAGCCTTTGACGTTCCCACTACCATCGAGGCCTACCAAATGATTGCCGATAGAATGCCCTATCCACTGCACTTAGGTGTCACTGAGGCTGGGCTTTTCCGGACCGGAGCTATACGCAGTGCCATAGGCATCGGCATACTTCTCTATCAAGGAATCGGCGATACCATACGCGTTTCTCTCACCGCTCATCCCTGTGAAGAAGTATTTGTGGCTTACGAAATTCTGAAAAGCCTGGGACTTCGTCAGCGGGGTCCAACTCTGGTAAGCTGCCCGTCCTGTGGCCGAGCTGAAGTTGATATCATTGCGCTAGCCGAGGCAGTAAGCAAGGGCCTGGGAAAATTGAGCAACCCTATTAAAGTGGCGATCATGGGCTGTGTAGTCAACGGTCCTGGCGAGGCTAGAGATGCCGATGTCGGCATTGCCTGCGGCAAGGGAAAAGGTGCTATATTTAGAAAGGGGAAGGTAGTGGGCACAGTGAGTGAGCGAAATCTTTTGGAAGCTTTGATGTCAGAAGTGAGCTCTCTCGTAAGAGAGGATTAGAGTGCAGGATAATGCGTTTTTCTAAGCTTTTTGGCAAGACATTACGACAGGCGCCCGGTGAAGCGGAGAGCATAAGCCATCAGCTGTTGCTCAGGGCAGGTATGATTGCTCAAGAGGCTGCGGGAGTTTATTCTTATTTGCCCCTAGGTTGGCGTGCGCTGAGGAAGATAGAGAACATAATCAGAGAGGAAATGGATAAGGCTGGCGGGCAAGAATTAATGCTGCCCGTGTTGCAGCCTTTTGAGCTGTGGCAGCGATCAGGCAGGGATGTATCATTCGGCAAGTCTCTATTCACTTTGACCGACCGAAAAGAGCATACACTGGCTCTGGGGCCTACCCACGAAGAGGTCATTGCCGACCTTGTCCACCGTTACGTGCAGAGCTACCGAGACCTTCCCCTGCTCCTCTATCAAATACAGACCAAGCTCCGGGACGAGCCTCGGCCTCGCGGCGGTTTGTTGAGAGTACGGGAGTTCATCATGAAAGACCTTTATAGCTTTGATGCCGATGAAGCTGGACTGCATGAAAGTTATCAGAAGATGTGCCAAGCTTACAAGAACATTTATGCTCGCCTCAGCTTGCCGGCGTTGATGATAGAAGCTGACAGCGGCGCCATAGGTGGCAAGGACTCCCATGAGTTCATGGTCCTCACTGACGATGGTGAGGACGCAGTTATTTGTTGTTCCAACTGTGACTACGCCGCCAATGTCGAAAAGGCTCAATTCATCAAAACCGACAAAGCCGCGGTTCTGAGCAAGGTGAAGGATCTGCTTCCTCTAGAAGAGATAGCCACGCCGGAGGCAAAGACCATAGAGGAAGTGGCTGACTTTGTGGGCGTGCCTGCAAACCTGACTCTTAAGGCGGTGTTTTACTTTGCTGACGGAGAATTCGTCTTCGTTATCATTCGGGGTGATCTTGAGGTCAACGAAACGAAATTAAGAAATGCTCTAAAGTGCCTTGACCTCCGCCTCGCTACGGAAACCGAAGTCAATGAAGCTGGACTTGTGGCCGGTTTTGCCTCACCCATAGGTGTAAAGGGAATAAAAGTCGTGACCGACGATTCCGTAACCTCGGGCTCCAACTTCGTTGTTGGCGCTAATAAGATAGGCTATCACTTCAAGAATGCTAATTATCCCAGAGACTTCAAAGCTGACCTTATGGTTGATATTGCCCTGGCTCAGTCTGGGGATAGCTGCCCCAAATGTCGAGGCAAATTATCCTCATCCCGGGGCATTGAAGTGGGCCATGTATTCAAGTTGGGCACTTTCATCAGTGAGAAATTCGGAGCGTCTTTCTTAGATAATGATGGCAAATCCCGACCTATTATTATGGGCAGTTATGGCATTGGACTGGGGCGATTGTTGGCAGCCGTTGTAGAACAAAGCCATGACGACAAAGGTATTATCTGGCCGCTCTCTATTGCCCCCTACCAAGTCCACCTCTGCCCGCTCTCAATGGACAAATCGGCAGTCGCTCCTACGGCAGAAAGACTCTATCAAGAATTACAAAATGAAGGCATAGAGGTACTTTTCGATGATCGTGACGAGTCTCCCGGCGTTAAATTCAACGACGCTGACCTCCTGGGAATACCACTGAGATTGACCTTATCTCCGCGTACTTTGCAGAGCCAAAGCGTAGAGACAAAATGGCGCGCAGAAAAGCAGACTCGGCTCCTGCTTCTCGATAATCTAGGGGCGCAGGTAAACAAGCTTCTGAATGAGGCTGCAAAAGCTTCGCCTTGATCGCCCCTACTCGCCCTTAATCTAAGCTCTCAAAGTCGCGCCCAGTTCCTGACGTAGTCTGGCGAGCATCTGCCCCTGGATTCGGTCAACTTCCTCGTCAGTCAGGGTACGGCTGGGTGATTGGTAGACAATCCTTATGGCAAAGGATTTCTTGCCTTCGACTATCTGCTCACCCCGGTAAAGATCAAAGAGGGTCACCTTTGTCACTAGAGGAAAGCTTTGAATTACGTTCTCCACTGTTCGGTAGCTTACTTGCTCATCTATTACCAAGGCGATGTCTCTGGATACACTAGGGAACCGCGGGATAGACTGGTATGGTCTTGTCTCGGTAATCTTGGTCGACAGCTTCCCCAGATCAATTTCCATAAGGCAAATAGTATCAGAGAGCTCAAAGGCTTGTGCTACCTTGAGATGCACCTCTCCTACAATACCTACTTTTTCATCTTCGACGATTACGTTAGCTGCTCTTCCCGGGTATAAGCCTTCGTCATCACTATTCTCAAAACTCGCTTTCAGCCCTAATTGGTTCAGCAGATTCTCAAGTGCCCCCTTGATATCAAAGAAATCGAGCATCTCCCTATCGGGTTGCCAGGATAACTCTGCCCTTGCGCCGCTGACTAGAGCACAGAGCACCTCCTTCTCTTCAGGCAGATCCTTGCCCTGGGGCAAGAATACCTTGCCAATTTCAAAGAGCCTTATGCCGGCTTGCTCGAATTTCTGGTTATGTGCCAAGGTGGACAAGAGACCAGGTTGTAGACTGGTACGCAAAAATTCCTGTTCCCTTGTCATAGGATTAGCCACCTTTAGCGGTGGAATCTTCAAGGCAAGCTTCGGGGAAAGCTTCTGCAACTTCTCCAGGCTGACCAAAGGATAAGTCAGTGCCTCTTGAAAGCCAAAGCCCACCAGAATATTGCGTAGTTTCTCTTTCAGGTTGCTTTGCCGGGCTGCTGGCGACAGTCCCGGTTTTTGTGGAGGCAAAGGAGAACTGAGCCTGGTCGTAGGGACCTTGTCGTAACCGATTATGCGAACTACCTCCTCCACGAGGTCGGCAGAGCATTTGATATCACTGCGCCAATAGGGCGTAGACACCGAAACTTGCGAGCCTGAATCGCCCTTCCCGCATTCGAAGCCCACAGCTTTCAATACCTTGAGAATTTCATCAATATTGACGTTCAGACCTGAAAGGCGCTTCACCTCACGCGTGGTAAGTAAGATGAGCTCGGGTTTTGATTTCCCGGGATAGACATCAATTACACCCTTGGCTGCTTTGCCACCGGCTAGTTCCAGTAGCAATTGAGTGGCACGTTTCAGCGGTACTAGCGGAAGCTCAGTGTTAAGCCCTTTGTCAAAGCGGATCGAGGCCTCGCTTTGGAATTGAAGATGACTACAGCCTCGACGAATCGTAGCCTGGTTAAAATTCGCTGACTCCAGGAGGATAGTGTCGGTTCTGTCCGTCACTTCGGAATCCAGACCGCCCATGATTCCAGCGACAGCAACGGCTTCTCCTTTGTCGGCAATAACCAATATTTCTGAATTGAGAGTGCGCTTTGAGCCATCGATGGTAGTTATGGTCTCACCATTGCTGGCTCTACGAACAGTGATTTGTTGGCCCTTAAGCTTGTGATAATCGAAGGCGTGAAGAGGCTGACCATATTCCAGCATCACGTAATTAGTAATATCAACAACGTTGTTGATGGGACGCATGCCGCAGCCATTCAGGCGCTGCTGTAGCCAGCCTGGGGATGGGGCTATTCTGATTCCGGTGACCAAGCTCGCACAGTACCTGGGACACAGGTCTGAATCAACTATGTCAACAGAGGCGAAGGAGTCTACTGACTTCTCTGTTTCCTCGTAATGGACTTCGGGCAAACGGAGTGCTTCACCGGTTAGAGCGGCAGTTTCTCGGGCAATACCAATCACAGACAAACAATCCGGGCGGTTAGGTGTTATATCTAAGTCTAAAATCACGTCGCCCAGATAAGCGCTGAGAGACGTACCTATGGGTGCCTCCGGCGGCAATACCAAAATACCCTCGTGATTCTCGGAAATCCCTAGCTCCTTCTCTGAGCAGACCATGCCCTCGGAAACGACACCGCGAATTTTGGCCGGCCTCAGCACCACAGCCTGCCCAATGTGTGGATCTATAAGCCGGGCTCCTACGTGAGCAAAAGTCACCTTCTGACCAAGGTTGATATTGGGGGCACCACAAACCGTGGTGACTTGCTCAGTGCCGACGTCAACTGTGGCCAGTTTAAGGCGGTCAGCGTTAGGATGAGGATTTAGCGCAATTACTTCCCCTATCACTACGTTATCCCATGTTCCACCCACAGTCTCGATACTCCTGACTTCCAAGCCAGCCATGGTGAGCCCCTCAGCTAGTTCTTTGGGAGCAAGCTTTATGTCAACATAATCGTTGAGCCATTTGAGGGAAACTTTCATATTGTCACCTTAAAACCTAGAACTGCCTCAAAAACCTGAGGTCGTTGCCATAAAAGTGGCGGATGTCATCAATACCATAGCGCAGCATAGGTATACGCTCAACTCCCATGCCGAAGGCAAAACCACTGTAAATCCCAGGGTTGATATCTACGCGTGCCAGCACGTCGGGATGCACCATACCCGCCCCCAGTATTTCAATCCAGCCACTGTGGCCACACAGCCGACAGCCAGTCCCGTTACAGGCTAAACAGCTAATGGCTACCTCGACCCCCGGTTCCACAAAAGGAAAGTAATCACAGCGGAAGCGCACTCTCCTTTCCTCACCGAAAACACAATGGCAAAAGTCAAACAAGGTGCCTTTCAAATCAGCCAGGGTAATGCCCTTATCTACAGCCAAACCTTCAACTTGATAAAACATAGATTCGTGAGTAGCGTCGGTGGCCTCATACCGGTAAACTCGCCCCGGAACTATGGCTCTTATCGGCGGTCGCTCCTTCTCCATCAACCTGATCTGCATTGGGGAGGTGTGGGTGCGCAGAAGTCTAGCTTTTTCCCCCATGCCCGTATCTATCCAGAAGGTAGCAAACATGTCTCGCGCTGGATGATGTTGAGGAATATTCAAGGCTTCAAAGTTATAGTAATCCCACTCCACGTCAGGTCCCTCAATTACCTGAAAGCCCATGTTCTTAAAAACGTCGCAAATCTCCTTAAGTGTTTGAGTGGTGGGGTGAAGTCGCCCTGTCGGGAGAGGCCGGCCGGGCAGAGTAATGTCTAATCTCTGGGATTCCCGAGGAGAGGTCAAAATGGCTTCCTGGAGTGATTTGCTTTTCTCTTCCAGGCTGGACTCCAAAGCTTTCTTGATTTCGTTGGCTTGGGCACCCACCTCTCGTCGTTCTTCCAGGGGCAAGGTGGCCAGGGAACGCAGAATCTGCGTCAAACTGCTTTTCTTACCCAGGTAGCGAACACGCCATAACTCCAGCTCTCGAGGATTGCCAACCTTGTTCAGCTCTTCCAGAGCTTGCGCCCGAAGGCCCTTGAGTTGTTCTAGCATTGACTGCCTAGTGGTGCTATTTTTGTTCAAGAATCCTGGTATTTCCAGGAATAACGTCACTACGTGCGCGGTGAGTTAGCCTCGGTCACCGAAGTCACCAATGAAGCAAAACCGTCGGGGTCTTTGACTGCCATCTCAGCTAACATCTTGCGATCGATTTCTATATTGGATTTCTTTAGCCCGACCATAAACTGACTGTAAGTAAGTCCCTTGGCCCGTGCCGCGGCATTGATACGGGCGATCCATAGCCTCCTAAAGTCACCTTTCCGCTCACGACGATGACGATAGGAATAATCCAAAGCATGAAGCATGGACTGATTAGCTATAATATAAAGCTTGTGCCTGGCAGCCCGATGCCCTTTAGTCAGCTCAAGTACCTTTTTGTGCCGTCTATGGGTGGTTTTTCCGCTCCTGGCTCGTGGCAAGTTTTCCTCCTTTAATCCCCGGACGTGATCTCTTTCTTTCTAGCAACAGAATAGACTATTAGTAGTGCAATGCCAATAAACAGGAAAACAAATCCGGGTATTCCTGTCGCTCGCCCTATCCGAAAGACAAAAGTACTGACAACCAAAGCTATGCCTATCCCGCCCAGTATGGAGCCGCTGACCAGAAATCCTCGATCAGAAGGTCCTGCTGGCTCCGGTTTCTCAGGTTGGTATAGCCCTTTCTCGATTAAAGCCCTGTCTCTCCTATACTCAGTCCAGATTGCCAGCAGAGCTATCCCGCAGCCAAAGACTATGCCAAAAATCGGAATCAAAGTACCTGCCATTTTCCCTACTTACACTTTGTACGGCAGAAGCCTCCTGATCCTCTTCTCATCTGCGGGGGAAACCGGTATTGTTTCATCGTAAAGGCGCTTGGTTCTCGGAGCCTTCTTTCGTCTAAAATGGCTCTTGCCACATTTGGTGCGCATCAACTTGCCACTGCCGGTAAAATGAAAACGGCTCTTTGCCCCCTTATGGGTTTTGAGTTTTGGCATCTGTTCCTTTCTCCTTAGATTTCTTCTGGGCAACCGGGGATAAGACCAATGCTATACTATTCCCCTCATTAACAGAGTTGCTTACTACCGCTATTTCCTGAGAGGCTTCAGCTACTTTACGCAGCACCTTCCAACCTAGTTCAGGATAAATAATTTCACGCCCTCTAAACCTTAGCATTAACTTTACTTTATTGCCCTCCTCCAATAGTTTCTTGGTGGTCTTAATTTTTGCCTGTAAATCATGCTCTTCTATCTTGGGTCTTAAACGGACCTCCTTGACTAAGCCAACTCTTTGGCCCCTCTTCGCCTTACGCTCTTTCTTGGTTTGCTCGTACTTGTATTTGCCATAGTCCAAGAGTCGGCATACCGGCGGAGTCACCGTTGATGCTACCTGGACCAAATCAAGGCCTTGCTCATAAGCAATTTGCAATGCTCTCTGTAGAGGCACCACACCCAGCTGTTCCCCACCTCCCCCTATGAGGCGCACTTCTTTGGCTCTGATTCTCCTATTGGCTAGCAGTTCTTTGACTATGCTCTTTCTACCCCCTGGAACACTATTCAGGACTTAGCCTTTATAGCTGCCTTGATTCTGCTCTTAACTTGCACCACACTTTCTAAGCCCAGATTCTCGCCACTCCTTAAGCGGAGCGACACAGCGGATGAAGCCATTTCCTTATCGCCAACTACGAGCATGTACGGGACTTTCTCAAGTTGGGCTTCTCTTATTTTCAAATTCATTCTCTCCGAGCGGTCGTCAACCCGAACTCGGATGTCATCGCTCCTAAAATCGCTCTCTATCTCATGCGCATAGCCAACGTGGCGATCTGCTATGGGAACTATCGTTGCCTGAACCGGCGATAACCACACCGGAAAAGCACCACCGTAATGTTCTACCAGGCAAGCTACAAAACGCTCCATACTACCTAAGACTGTGCGGTGTATCATAGCTACACTATGCTCCAGTCCGTCCTCACCAATATAACAGACACTAAAGCGCTGTGGCAAATTAAAATCGACTTGAATAGTGGGCCCTTGCCAGACATGCCCCACAGCATCCTTGAGTTTAACATCGATTTTAGGCCCGTAGAAAACACCCTCGCCAGGGTCCACTTCGTAACGCAGGTCAAGTCTCTCCAGAACATGTTTCAATGCCCCTGTGGCTTCTTCCCACATTGAGACTGTGCCAGCATATTTCTCAGGGCGCGTTGATAACAACAGTTCATATTCAGCAAAGCCAAAGCTGGACATCATGAATTGTGCCAAGTTCAGAACTCCCGTCACTTCTTCTTCAACCTGATCAGGGCGGCAAAAAATGTGAGCATCATCTTGAGTGAATCCCCTGACCCTGGCGAGACCATATAGTACACCAGTTCGTTCATATCTATATACTGTGCCCAATTCAGCATATCTTAAGGGCAAATCACGATAACTGTGCAATTGGCTTTTGTAAATCAAGATGTGGCCCAGGCAATTCATGGGCCTCAACAGATACTGCTGTCCCTCGATTTCCATCGGTGAGAAGAGATAATCCCGATAGAATTCCCAATGTCCGCTAGTTTTCCACAAATCCAGCTTGGCTATATGGGGAGTGTACACGACATCATAGCCCCGTTTGATATGCTCTGCCCTCCAGAAGTTCTCGATGATCTGTCGAATCAGTGCACCTTTGGGGTGCCAGCAAATCAAGCCCGGACCAATTTCCTCATGAGTACTGTAGAGGTCAAGTTCCTTGCCCAGCTTCCTGTGGTCACGCTTAGCAATTTCAGCTTGCAATGATAAATAATCGTCAAGTCCTTTTTGGCTCTCAAAGGCCACCCCATAGATTCTTTGTAACATGGGACGCTTCTCATCACCATGCCAGTACGCTCCGGCTACATGAGTGAGTCTAAATGCCTTTGCCTCACCCGTAGAAGCTAGATGAGGACCACGACATAAATCAGTGAAAGAACCTTGTTTATAAATAGTGACACTAGCATCGGTGATTTCGTCGATGAGCTCCAGTTTATAAGGTTGGGCAGCGAAAAGCTTACGCGCTTTGTCCTTACTGATTTTCTCTGCAACAAACGGTGCATCCTGACTGATAATCTCCTTCATCTTATTCTCAATTAGAGGCAAATCTTCCGGTGTTAATGGGCGTGGCAGTTCAAAGTCATAATAGAAACCGTTCTCAATGGTGGGTCCGATGCCAAATCTAGCCTCGGGGAAAAGACACTGCACTGCCTCAGCCATAATGTGAGATGTGGAGTGGCGCATTTTTTCCAGTTGCTCATCACTCTTTTGTGATTTCATTCTGAACTTTTCCCTTCACAAATCTAGAGATTAAACACAATTCCGTCAAAAAATGGGCAGTACTGGACTTGAACCAGTGACCTCTGCGATGTCAACGCAGCGCTCTAACCGCTGAGCTAACCGCCCATCCGACGATTTTATCAGACATAGCTGAACAAGGCAAACCTCCAGAGCATGCAAAAATAGGGAACTGCTTATCACTGGGTGGTTCAGAAATCAAACATCGACAATAAAAATGCTTTCCAGGGCTATTCCGTACCCCGCAGCCTCACACCGCTCGTGACATTAATCTGCACAGTCTGACCACAGTTGGGGCAGGTCACTTCAATGACAAGAGGTCTTCCCATCACCCTTTCCACAAGAGATGTTACTATAGAATCTATATTGTCCAACCTCTCATCCAGCATGTCGAGACGCTTGACTAACTGACCTACCTCACGGTCCTGGTTGACCTGTTTGCCTAGTTTAGCTCTATCCTGTGAAACCAATTTATAGACTCTTCTCTACAACGCCTAATGATTCTAGCTCAGCTTTATCTTCCTTCATCAACTTTTCCACTTGTTCAGAGACGGTACGTTCCAAATACTTACGGAAGGCTTCACGTGCTGCTGGCGACGACCTTACCGCGTCCTTTACTCTCTGCCATTCACTCGAGATCACTTCATTCACCTGCTCAACATTTATGGGCCGCTTTCCTTCCCATAATTCTTCTATCCTATCCAAGACCCTGCCTGTCATAGCCCTCTTGATGCGGTCAAAAGAAAGCATCTCCTCCGGACTGTATGGTTGCGCTGCTTTTCTTTCAGGCTTGTCAGTCATGGTACACTACCTCCCATTAGATCTATTTGACTTACTATCATAGGCTTAGCAGCACAACTTGTCAAGGTATTGTCGTGGCTGATTAGATGGATAACCTGGCCTATGAATTTCGGCAACTCTTTTTCAATATACTCAATGGGAGCAACATAGCCAAGTAAGAGGAAGGAGGCAAAAAGTAAGACTTTAGCAGCAAGAAGGGATTATGATAGAAGTGCGAAAATACAGAGCAGTAATCCTTAAGATGTCGGATATTTTCAAAGCCCCAACTGTCCCACTTTTGTTAACTACATACACCTATCTACTTCTTCCGGGAAGCAGGAGCAAGCCCCCACTTGAGCAGTGCAATATATTCGTCTTGAACTAGACTTCAACCACCACCAATTATGTGCTTAGCTAACAAGTTGTGCCTTTTCAGTTAACGGTAACGCACATTCCACTTGTTGCATAAAGCCATGACAAAGCTCTTAGTATCCGGGTTTGACGCCGTGTACAAATCCGCTAGAAAACCATGCAATAGCTCACCACCTGTCATTCCATCGGTGGGCTGGCTTGGACCAGGTAGATTAATGTACACCATCTCCGTCATAACTTTTTGATACTCTATTGACTGTGGCATAAAATCACCTCCATTCTGAATACTTTTGGTTCACATTAGCTTAACTTCTCCCTTAGATTCATAGCATCTTGGGCTTAGTTGGTATCTTGTGTCGGTAGTCTGCTACTTCTTTTTGCCAATGTCATGAGAAGCCGTGCCACCTGATTGCACGTAACGCACATTCCACTTGTTGCATAAAGCCATGGCAAAGCTCTTAGTATCCGGGTTTGATGTCGTATACAAATCTGCCAGAAAACCATGCAATAGCTCACCACCTGTCATTCCGTCGACGGGCTCCCCTGGACCAGGCAAATTAATGTACACTATCTCCGTCATTAGTTTGTGATACTCTATTGACTGTGGCATAAAATCACCTCCGTTCTGAATATTCTTTGGTTCACATTAACTTAGCCTCTTCACTTAAATCCGTAGCATCCTGGGCTCAGCTGGTATCTTGTGTCGGTAGTCCGCTACTTCCTTTTGCCAATGTCATAAGAGCCTGTGCCACCTGATTGCACGTAACGCACATTCCACTTGTTGCACAAAGCCATGACAAAGTTCTTGGTATCCGGGTTTGACGTCGTATACAAATCTGCTAGAAAACCATGCAATAGCTCACCACCTGTCATCCCGTCGACAGGCTCCCCTGGACCAGGCAAATTAATGTACACTATCTCCGTCATCAGTTTGTGATACTCTATTGACTGTGGCATGAAATTACCTCCATTGTCCGTATTTTTGGTTTATGTTGGCTTAAACCTCTCTAGAACAAACAAGACTGCTTAACAGCTATTCTGTCATATTGTCCGTACCTCCGATTTCTAAATCCACGTGGTCCACGACTTGGCTTGTGTTTTCAGTTTCTAGTTTAATCCGTCTTATTCTGGGTGTCAATCAGTCTCCCTGCTAGGTGGTTTACTGTCAATTGGATGTTACAGTATCTCCTCCGCATGTTGATTTTTGACTCCCAAGGGTGTACATTATCTGTGAGAAGGGAGGTGCCTGGAAATGCCTGATGTAGAGATTGGTAACGTAGCGGATTTTTTTGCTAGGCCGGTAGTAGCTGGTATAGAGCTAAGCGCTACGTTGAATATAGGCGATAAAATCCATATCAAGGGCAGCACTACTGATATGGAATTGACTGTAGAATCCATGCAGATTGACCGCGTTAACATCACCCAAGGCAAGCCTGGTGATGTTGTGGGCATAAAAGTCCTTGATAGAGTAAGGCGAGGTGACAAGGTTTACAAAGTTACCTAAATGGCCTTAAGTAGATTCGCCATCTCGATAGCGCTTACCGCAGCCGCAAAGCCTCTATTACCCTCCTTAGCACCTGCTCTCTGGATAGCTTGCTCCAAAGTATCGGCCGTTATTATGCCTTGTATTACCGGTAGGCCAGTATCCAGACTCACCCTGCTAATTCCCCTATTCACCTCGGAAGCAACATACTCAGCATGAGGGGTGCCACCACGAATCACCGCGCCAAGGCATACTATGGCATCATACGTGTTACTCTGTGCTAGTTTCTTGCTCACAAGTGGTATCTCCAGACAACCCGGAGTCCAGGCAATATCGATGTCACTCTCAGCAACACCGTGGCGCAGCAAAGCATCCTTTGCTCCCTCAAGCAGCTTTGTGGTTATCAACTCATTGAAACGGGAAACAACCACTGCAAACTTAAGACCTTTTCCTATCAAGATACCTTCATACTGATGCTTAGCCATTCTTACCCTCCTATAAACAAATTCCAAATCCAGTTCAAATGCATGAACGCCAAACTACCTCTCTCTGATATGTGAGCTTGGTCATCCGTCATTTTTCTAGATTCAGGATATGTCCTAGCTTCTTTTGCTTGGTTTCTAAGTAATGGATGTTATAAGGGGTAGCTGGGGCTATCAGGGGAACAGTCTCTACTATTTTGATTCCATAGCTTTCCAGCCCGATCACTTTCTTGGGATTATTGGTAAGCAATCTGACATTATGTAAACCTAGGTCGGCCAGAATCTGCGCGCCCACCCCATAATCTCTCAAATCAGGAGCAAAACCCAAAGCCATGTTAGCCTCCACAGTATCCATTCCTTGATCCTGAAGAGCATAGGCACGAAGTTTGTTGTGAAACCCGATCCCTCGTCCTTCCTGTCTCATATAAAGAAAGACGCCTCGATCTTCTTTAGCTATGCTCTGCAAAGCCATTTCAATCTGAACTCCACAGTCGCATCTCAAACTACCAAAGACGTCCCCAGTGAGGCATTCACTGTGAACACGTACCAGGACCGGCTCATCACTTGATATGTCACCTTTAACTAGAGCGATATGCTCAGCAGCATCGACAGCACTTTTATAGGCCACGGCTGTAAATTCGCCATACTTAGTAGGCAGCCTAGCCTCAGTCACTCTTTGTACCAGTTTTTCATGGCGAAGCCGGTAAGCAATCAAATCAACTATAGTTATCATCTTTAGGTCAAACTTAGAAGCGATAGCTTCAAGTTGAGGCAGACGGGCCATTGTGCCATCTTCATCCATAACCTCACATATTACGCCAGCAGGATGAAGTCCAGCTAGTCTAGCTAGATCAACGATAGCTTCGCTGTGTCCCGCTCGTACTAACACCCCGCCTTCCTTGGCTCGAATAGGAAATATGTGCCCCGGCTGAGCTATGTCACCCGGCTTGGTATTAGGATCAAGCACCGTTTTTATGGTCTGTGCTCGATCAAAAGCAGAGATGCCAGTAGTGACTTTATCCTTGGCTTCAATGGAGACTGTAAAGGCAGTACAGTGGCGTGATGTGTTATTGGTAACCATCAGTGGTATTCCTAATTCGTCGAGCCTTTGTCCAGTGATAGGAAAGCAAACCAGCCCGCGACCATGCTTAGCCATGAAATTTATGGCTTCAGGAGTAACCTTCTCAGCAGCCATGGCCAGATCCCCTTCATTTTCGCGTGACTCATCATCAACGATAATGATGAACTTGCCTGCTTTTATGTCTTCAATTGCCTCCGAAATGCTAGCCAGCATCTATGCCCCCTACAAATCCATATTCCCTAAGGAACTCAATGTCTAGACTCTGTCCTTTTGGCTCCTTAAGATTTTCCACGTATTTAGCTATGACGTCCGCCTCCAAATTGACCGCGTCCCCAGGTCTCTTCCTTCCTAACGTGGTGTTTTCCATAGTGTAAGCTACCAAAGACACAACAAAAGAAGAATCGTCGACGTTTACTATGGTAAGACTAACACCATCAACAGCGATAAAGCCTTTGTCCACCATGTAAGGCAGCAGTTCAACTGGTGCTGAAATCTTCATAATACGTGCGGTTTCTTCGCTACTTACATCTAGTACTTCTCCCATGTCATCTACATGACCTAACACCAAATGACCACCCAGGCGGCCACCTAGTACCAGTGCCCTTTCCAAGTTTACCTGGTTGCCATAGTGAAGTCTGCCGAGATTGGTGCAACGCAAAGTCTCACGCATAACGTTAACACCGAAGCCATGATCTTCCAAGGAGACAACAGTCAAGCAAACACCGTTAACAGCTATACTATCGCCCATTTTTGTTCCTTCAAGCACCTTGTGGGCTTCGAAGGTCAACCGGTCTTGGCTTGTTTCCTTAACTATGCCAATTTCCTCAACTATGCCTGTGAACATACTCTACACCGAGAACCTACGCCTCCTGTGATAATCGTTTCTCAACGTATCCACTAACTAATATATCATCACCGAAACTCTTGATGTCAACCTGACTAAGGCGCAGAGCCTGAGTCATACTGTCAACACCATCCCCTCCCACACTTACAGCCTCACGGCCGCCTATAATGATTGGTGAAATGAAAGCCAACACTTTATCCACTAAGTGATGGTCGAAAAGTGAACCAAGGAGCTTGCCACCTCCCTCCACCAAGACAGTGACAATCTCTCGCTTCCCCAACAACTTCAATAATTCCACAATATCTACCGCGCCTCCCCTGGCCGGTAATTCTACCACCTCGGCACCCGCCTGCGTGAGTTTCTCCTTCTTCACAGAGTCAAAAGGCGCTGCTACAGCGAGCAAAACCTCGCCTGGCGGCTCAAAAATATGAGCGTCCAATGGTACCTTCCCTTTGCTATCAACAACCAGGCGCAGGGGCTGCCTTTTTTCTATACCGCCTCTACCGCCACAACCTTTGGCAGTAAGGCGAGGATTGTCAGCAACAATGGTGTTCACTCCTACCATTATGGCGTCGGCAGTATGCCGCAGGGCATGCGCATACTTTCTTGTCTCTTCCCGGGTTATCCATTTAGAATCACCGGTCTTGGTAGCTATCTTGCCATCAAGACTCATAGCGAATTTGGCCACAACAAATGGTAAACCTGTGGTAATGTGCTTGATATAAGCCTCGTTTATCTCCTGAGCCTTTTGCTGACACATTCCTACCTGCGTCTTGAGGCCTGCTTCATTTAGCCTTCCTACACCACGCCCGCAAACCACGGGGTTAGGGTCAAGCAAGGCTATATGAACTTCCAGAATGCCGGCATCAATTATGGCCTGAGTGCAAGGCGGAGTACGCCCATAATGGGGGCAAGGCTCCAGGGTAACATACATAGTAGCACCCTGTGCTTTGTCAGCAGCTTGACGAAGTGCCATAACCTCAGCATGCTCACAGCCAACAGGTTGAGTATATCCCATACCGACAGCCACTCCATCTTTAACCACCACTGCTCCCACTGCTGGGTTAGGACTGGTATATCCCATGGCCAATCTGGCCAGAGATAGAGCACACTCCATGAAATGCGTGCGAGGGCATTAGTATCTACCTCTCGGGAACAAATTCTCATAATGGGCTGCCAACTGTGAGGCTCAGTTCGCCTTTAGCATTTATGCTTAGCATCACCAGAACCATATGACTTCCCACACGAGGAAGTCTAGTTTGATACAGGACATTTACCTACTGTGCCCTTAATCATACAAGGTAATTGACAATTTGCCAAATCGCACAGCTTGCCAAAAAACGCAACCTTTGCTGTCTTGAGCATTGATTGTAGCAGCAGCCTAAGCGAAGTGCAAAAAAGAGCAAGCACAAATGGAGATGTGATTGCCGTTCTTGTATAATGGACATCAAGGGAATGAAAACGGCTTTTGAAGTAATTGATCATACTGCTGACGTGGGCATCATCGTCTATGGAACAGATGTCAAAGAGCTCTTTGCCAACGCTGCTCTCGCTCTATTCAGCTTGATTACTGAGCCTGAAAGTCTCGAAGAGAAACTGCACTTCGATTTGGAAGTGAGCAGCGAAGACCGAGATAGTTTGCTCGTTGAATGGCTTAATGAATTAATCTACGTCTTTGATGTCAAACATGTTCTGTTCAACCGGTTCGACATTGAGAGTCTGACACACAACGAACTCAAGGCTACCTGCTACGGGGAAGATTTCGACCCAATGAAACATAAGATAAAGATAGGGATAAAAGCAGCCACATATCATATGTTGAGGTTAGATAAGAACAATGATGGCTACAAGGCACAGATAATCCTCGACATTTAGGAGCTAAGAATATGACACAATGGCAGGGACAACTTATTAAGATAGATGATTATCGCTGGAAGATCCCCGAGGATTATAAGACTGGTATGAGGGTTCCTGGTCTAATATATGCCAGTGAGGAAATGCTGGAATCCCTACGTGAGGAACAAGCACTCGAGCAAGTTGCCAATGTTGCCTTTCTCCCCGGCATAGTAGGTTACTCCTTTGCCATGCCCGATATCCACTGGGGCTATGGCTTCCCTATAGGCGGCGTGGCGGCAATGGATATTAAGAATGGTGTGGTCTCTCCTGGCGGAGTGGGCTACGATATTAATTGTGGTGTAAGGTTATTGAGTACCAATCTCAGTGAAGCTGAAGTGCGGCCCAGAATTAATCAATTGATCAACGCACTATTCGATAATATACCCTCCGGTCTCGGCTCTGAAGGAAAGATAAAGACAAGTCAGAAAGAGATGAACCAGTTGATGGTTGAGGGAGCTCGTTGGGCAGTGAAGCGTGGCCTGGGTTTCGAGGAAGATCTGGATGTTACCGAAGAAGGCGGATGCCTTAGTGGGGCCGATCCCAGCAAGGTGAGCGATAAGGCTGTAAAGAGAGGTATGCCGCAGGCCGGTACACTAGGCTCGGGAAATCACTTCCTTGAGATTCAAGTTGTGAAGGAGATATTCGATCCTCACACCGCTAGCATTATGGGCATCACCGAGATCGGTCAGATATTAGTCTTGATTCACACAGGTTCTCGTGGTTTTGGTCATCAAATATGTACTGACCATCTGCGCATCATGGAGCAGGCAGTATCAAAGTACGGCATAAAGCTCCCCGACCGACAACTTGCCTGTGCTCCCGTAGAATCAAAGGAAGGCAAGGATTATCTAGCTGCCATGGCGTGTGCTGCCAACTATGCTTGGGTTAACCGGCAATGTATTGCCCACTGGGTTAGAGAGAGTTTCTCCGGAATTTTCGGCAAAAGCCCTGAGAAACTTGGCATGAGGCAGATTTATGATATTGCGCACAATATAGCCAAAATAGAGGAACACGCGATAAATGGTCGCAGTGTTAAGGTCTGTGTTCACCGCAAAGGGGCTACCAGGGCCTTTCCAGCAGGCCATAAGGATACTCCCAAACGCTACAAGGAAGTAGGCCAACCTGTGCTCGTGCCCGGGGATATGGGACGGTGTTCTTTTGTTGCTGTGGGCACCGAGAAAGCTATGAAGGAAAGCTTCGGCTCCACCTGTCACGGCGCGGGCAGGGTACTAAGCCGGGGAGCTGCCAAACGAGCTATCAGAGGGGCAGATATCATACGAGAATTGGAAAGCAGGGGCATAATTGTCAGGGCGGAAAGCGTTTCTGCGCTGGCTGAGGAGGCCTCTCAGGCTTACAAGGATGTTACCGAAGTCATAGATATAGTTCATCAAGCCGGCATCTCCAGGAAAGTAGCTATGGCCGTGCCTATGGGTGTTATCAAGGGCTAAATGTTATTTGTCATTCTGTATGTAGCTGCGACTTTGGCATGGGGCAAATCGTAATTAGGCTTCCCTCTCCTCAGTTGAAAGGGAAGGTTCCATTAGAGGAAGCGATACTGAAGCGCAGATCGGTTCGCAGGTACCGCAGGGAGCCGCTTGACTTATCTCAATTGAGTCAAATACTCTGGTCAGCCCAGGGCACTACCGGAACTAGAGGATTCAGGGCAGCGCCCAGTGCCGGAGCTACCTATCCGCTCGAGATCTTTGTAGTGGTTGGCAAACGAGGCGTAATCGCCAGCGAGCCAAATCAACCTCCCCAGGAATTACAGGCCGGCATTTACCACTATGAGGCAAATTCTCACTCCTTAACCTTACACAAAGCGGCCGATTTAGGACCAGAACTAGCCAGAGCAACCCTAGACCAAGAATTTATTATGGACGCCCCGGTGGATATCGTGATTTGTGCTCTGTATCACAGGACTTCCTACAGATATGGCAGACGTGGAGAAAGATATGTTCACATGGAGGTAGGACACGCAGGTCAAAACATCCACCTTCAAGCGGTGGCCTTAGGCCTAGCCACGGTGGAAGTTGGAGCCTTCCGTGACGAAGAGGTGAGGGAAGTCCTTGGCCTAGAGGAACAGATCAAACCCCTATATATAATGCCTGTGGGCAAACCAGCCTAGAAACACACCGAAATCCCGAACCATGTTTGCCGTGCCTCTATACAGGCTTCTTCAGTTCACAATTGAATTGAACTCCATCCCATCTTGCCACATCAGCAGACCTATTTGACCGTTAATCTGGAAAGCTATAAAATAACTTCACCCCGTAATAAATGGCTCCGAAAACTATGAAGCTAGTGGAACAGATGCTTAGCGGAGACAACGTCGCCCTGTCACGGGTCATCAGCCTGGTAGAAAACGAAAGCAGCCACGTGCCCGAGATAATGAAGCTCATCTCTCCGCACCTGGGGAAGGCACACTGCATAGGAATAACCGGCCCGCCGGGCGTAGGAAAGAGCACCCTAGTGGATAAGCTGACAGCATTGATGCGTAAGCAAGGCTCAAAAGTCGGGATAATTGCCGTTGATCCCTCAAGCCCATTCACGGGAGGGGCAGTATTAGGTGACCGGATAAGAATGCAACAGCATTATCTTGACGATGGGGTTTTCATTCGCAGTATGGCGACTCGTGGCAGTACGGGTGGGCTGCCACAAACCGCCGGTTGTGTGATCAAGTTGCTTGACGCTGCTGGTAAAGACATTATCCTGGTGGAGACCGTAGGAGTAGGACAAAGCGAGATAGATGTTATGGAGAAGACTGACACTGTGCTTGTCATACTATGTCCTGAATCTGGCGATGCTATCCAGACAATGAAAGCAGGACTACTTGAGATCGCTGACATATTTGTGGTTAACAAGGCTGACGATCCTGGTTCCGATAACTTTGTCCGTGATATACAGGCTATGCTGCAGCTTCGTGAGCCAAGCTGGTGGAATATACCTGTGGTAGCCACACAAGCAATCAACGGCGTCGGCACTGAGGAACTTCACGAACAAATTCAATTACACTACCAAGCCCTTTATAAAGAGGGCAGACTTCTGCAACGGCGCCAGCTCCAACGAAAACAGGACTTCATAAAGACTCTGGAACGGAAACTCACTAATAAACTACTTGGGTTAATTGAGCAGGACGGGCAACTGAGCAGCTATATTGAGAAGGTGGAAAAGGGAGAGCTCGATCCTTATTCTGCAGCCGACGAGATCCTTAAATCTGGGAATCTTCTGACCGATTGGTTGCGTCAATAACCCTCAGAATGAATCACGATGGCCGAAAACTACGATGTCGTCATAGTTGGTGCTGGTCCCGCAGGCATATTCGCTAGCTTAGAACTATGTGATGCTGGCCTCAATATTGTGCTTCTGGACAAGGGCAGAGAAATTGATGCTCGTGTTTGCCCCGTCCAAAACACAAGTGGGTGCTGTGCCCTGTGCTCCCCATGCAATCTAGTCAGTGGCTTTGGAGGTGCCGGAGCTTTTAGCGATGGCAAACTAACTTTGTCCACCCAGGTAGGCGGCCGCCTCAAGGAATTGGTCGGTTCCGAACAAGCCCGAGCACTCATAGATTATGTTGATTCCATCTATCTCAAATTTGGCGCCCCTCCCAAGGTTTATGGAATTGGGAGAAATACAGCTAAGCTGGAGCGAGAGGCCGCCTCAGCCGGGCTTACATTAACCCCTGTCAAATTGCGTCACCTGGGAACAGAGCTTTGCCACGAAACACTAAAGGCCATGCAGAATTATCTGTCGTCAAAATCAGACATAAGACTAGGAACGACAGTTGAGAACATCATAGTTGAGGATGGTGTAGTCAAGTCTGTCGAAACTAGCCATGGTGAAAACATAAAGTGCCGCTACCTGATCCTGGCCCCGGGAAGGGAGGGGGCAGAATGGCTATGCAACGAAGCAGAGAGGCTCAAACTGAGCCTTGATTCCAACCCCGTAGATGTGGGTTGCCGAATAGAAGTACCAATGACGACTATGGAGAAGTTGACTTCAACATTGTATGAATCAAAACTTGAATTTTATTCCCGAAGTTTCAATGACCGGGTTAGAACATTTTGCATGTGTCCTGGAGGCGAGGTGATTATGGAGTCCACAGGCGGCTCCGACCCCGTGATTACAGTCAATGGCGTTGGTTACGCCCAACCTCGGACAAGAAATACTAACTTTGCCATTCTAGTGAGCACCACTTTCACTGAGCCTTTTCATGAACCTATCGCCTACGGCAAGTATCTGGCAAGGCTAGCTAACATCCTTAGCGGCGGCGTGCTGGTGCAGAGATTGGGGGACTTAATGGATGGTCGCCGCTCTACACAAGCTCGCTTGCAGAACAATCCTATTGAACCAAGCCTGAAAGCGGCAACCCCCGGAGATTTGAGCTTTGCCCTCCCCTATCGCTATCTCAAAAGTATAGTGGAGATGCTTCAGGCTATTGACAAACTGGTTCCGGGCGTCGCTTCTCCCCAGACTTTGCTTTACGGAATAGAGGTCAAATTTTACTCCAGTCGGTTAAAGTTGACCCCTTGCTTGGAAACCGAGATCGGTAATATATTCGCTGCTGGCGATGGCGCCGGTGTCAGCCGGGGTTTAGTCCAGGCTTCAGCCTCAGGTATAGTGGCGGCTAGAGAGATACTAAAACGTTTAGGGAAAAGGGCCTCTCCAGTAACGTGAAGCATCCCACTTTTTTTGGCATCGACTTAACCTCAACAGAAGCCAAACCAAGCGCCTGCTTAGGATTGGACGGCAAATCACAACTTGTTTACTTTGGATTCTTAACAGGAAACAGAGATATCATCGCTTTGCTGAATTTCTATCCACCTCAAGTAATAGCTATCGATGCCCCCTTGAGCTTGCCACTGGGGTTATGTTGTCTTGAGGAAAGTTGTCCTTGCGAGCCAAAACTCCCGACGAAGAACAGGCAATGTGACCAGGAATTGAGGCAACAGGGAATTCCTTGTTATCCCACTACCAAGAAGACCTTCATCAAAGACTTGATCTACCGTGGTATCGAGCTCAAAACTAGCATTGGCCGCGAGCTGAAACAAGCTAGTCAAGTCATTGAGGTCTACCCCTTTGCCAGCAAAGTCCGCCTTTTCGGCGCAACTATGCCCCGGAAAACTACCAAACAGGGGATGAGTTTTCTGAGGGATAAACTAGCAACCATTCTACCTGCTCTTGAGCCATATCTAGATATGTTCGACCACGACTTGTGCGATGCTGCGGTGGCGGCTTACACTGCTTTACTCTATCACCAGAATAGGGCACAGGCTTTAGGTGATAGCGAAGAGGGACTAATTTTTATCCCAGATTGACGTTCACCCCTTTCCATTGCTAAACTGAAGCAAGGGGGTGAAATGGAATTAACTTTAAGCGTTATCAAAGCAGACATCGGCGGCTATGTCGGACATTCTTCCAGCCACCCGGATGTAATACAAAAAGCTAAGGAAAAACTGGAACATGCCCAAGGCGAGGGGCTGCTCATAGACCATCACGTTACAGTTTGTGGCGACGACCTCCAGTTGATAATGACGCATCAGCATGGCGAGGATAGCGAGAAAATCCACAAGTTAGCCTGGGATACATTTGTGGAATGCACCAATATAGCTAAGCGTTTGAAGCTGCATGGTGCCGGGCAGGACCTTCTATCTGATGCTTTTGCCGGCACTGTCAAGGGGATGGGGCCCGGTACGGCTGAGATGCAATTTTCCGAGCGCCAGGCTGAAACCATAGTCATATTTATGGCAGATAAGACGGCATCTGGTGCCTGGAACCTACCGCTATACAAAATATTTGCTGACCCTTTCAACACCATTGGGCTCGTTATTGCCTCCAATATGCACTCCGGCTTCACATTTGAAGTCCACGATGTCAAAAAGCACAAAAAAATCAGTTTTAACGCTCCCGAGGAAATCTACGACATGCTAGTTTTTATCGGCGCACCAGGACGCTATGCCATTAAAGCGGTGTACCACAAAGAGAGTGGCGAAATCGCTGCTGTTTCCTCTACTCAGAGACTATCTCTCATGGCAGGCAGATACGTAGGCAAGGATGACCCTGTCTGCATCGTTCGCTCCCAGGGAAAATTTCCCGCCGTGGGTGAAATACTGGAACCCTTCGCTTCTGTTAACATAGTAGAAGGCTGGATGAGAGGCTCCCACCACGGCCCCTTAATGCCGGTAGCTGTCCGAGAAAGCAATCCCTGCCGTTTCGACGGTCCACCAAGAGTAATAGCTGCTGGTTTCCAAATTGCTAATGGCAAGCTCGTCGGGCCTCGTGACCTCTTCGATGACCCTGCTTTCGATGAGGCTCGTCATCAAGCAAACATTGTGGCGGATTTCCTGCGCCGAATGGGTCCCTTTGAACCACATCGCCTGCCGCTTGAGGAAATGGAATACACCACTATGCCTGAAGTGACAAAGAAGCTGGCACCGAGATTTCAAGACATCTAACGACAAAATGCCGAAGCTTCTCTTAGCTACCTCCAATCCAGGGAAAATCAAGGAATATCGCCTTCTGCTGGATGGTCTTGGCTATGAAATAACCACGCTGGCCGAAGAAGGAATAACAAAAGTCGTCACCGAGTCACGGAATAGCTATGAACAAAATGCCCGCCTAAAAGCCGTCACTTATGCCAAATTGAGCCGGCTCCTCACTGCTCGCTGATGACTCAGGACTGGAGGTTGATGCGCTTAACGGTGAGCCAGGCATCAAGTCAGCTCGCTTTGCTGGCAAAGCTGCCACCGATGCGGAAAGAGTCAGTCTTCTTTTGGCCAGACTTGAAGGAGTTCCCTGGGAGAGACGAACAGCCCGTTTTAAGTGTGTTATCGCCATAGCTACTCCAAAAGGTCAGACTGAGATATGTTACGGCGAGTGTCGCGGAATGATTGCCCTTGAGGCTAAGGGGGAAAATGGTTTTGGCTATGACCCTGTTTTTTTTCTTCCCGAGATAGGTAAGACCATGGCCGAGCTTCCATTGGAGATGAAAAATCAAATCAGCCACCGAGCCCGAGCAAGTCAGAAGGCACGTCAGGTACTACAGCAAGTTCATATCTAACCTGTGCATCAGATCATCTAAGGAAGGTAACCCACCATTCCACCAACAAATCTGTGAACGGCTTCCCCGTCTCGATGACACCGCTATGGATTTCAACCACGAATTCTTGAAGCATCCATCATTTAGCAAACTTCTTCTGCGAACTGGAATTGGGGATCATACGCATAAGTAATGAGATTTTTTGCGACATTTGAGTAAAATTCAAGGAAAACCTATTGACATTCCAGTAATGATGGCTTATCCTTTTACAAAAAGGGAGGTGAACAGATGCAAGCATACTGTATGAAGTGCCGAGCCAAGAGAGAGATGAAGAATCCTAGAGCCATAATCATGAAGAACCGCCGGCCGGCTACTCAAGGTGTGTGTCCCGTATGTGGGACCAAGATGTTCAGAATAGGCAGGTAGCGAAGGGTCAAAGCTAATATTGCGGGTGGCAAAATAACGTAAAGGCTGGGTGTCTGTACGCAAAGATACCCAGCCTTTCGCGCTAATCGTCACCTAGACCGGTGAGCTGACACCTCAGAAGGGGTGTTTGCCATTGCCTATTGGTATTCCGTATAATCACGCCTAGAACATTCGTTTTCATATGGTACCGGTCACCCCGAGAGTTATTAAGAGCACCACGATACCCGCCACAAGTACACCCAAGCTGACCGCGGGAAAAGCTTTTTCCAGTTCATGCCCAGCAGCCAAGCCAGAATAGTGCCCGTATAAGCCCCGGTAAGAGGTAATGGCACAGCCACAAACAAGGACAGTCCCCAGAAGCCATGTTTGTCTACTATTGGCTTACCTCTCTTCCTCAGATTGTTCAGGTATTTATCGAACAACGGGATCCGAAACAGGAATTTGTCGTAAAACAGTCGCAGAGCAAAGAAGACGGGGAAGAATATCAGGGCGTTAGCGATGACCGCTATGAGGAAAACGAACCACGGTGGTAGCCCCAGACTTATGCCCAAGGGTATTCCACCTCTCAATTCACTGATAGGCGAAACGGTGGCTAGCAGAAACTTAGCTATGTCCACTATGTCCCAAGTCATTGTTTGTTTCTAGAAGTCGTTTACGGCTGGGAAGCACAGTTTAACATATGTTATTACACCTTGTGCTCATTGCCAACCATCTAATTCCGTGCTATCCTTATCCCCTGTTTGACTCGACTTGACGCAGGGAATGGATGCAAAAAGACTATTTGGCACCAGTGGCATCCGGGGCGTAGTTAACCAGGATTTATCGCCTGATTTTTGCGGCAGAGTTGCCTTAGCCATAGGGACCACCCTCCCTCAATCCTCTACAGTCTGTATCGCTACCGACACTAGAGTAAGCAGAGATGTGATTAAGGAGGCGATTACCACAGGTTTGCTCTCTTGTGGCATAAACGTAGTTGACTTGGGCATTCTGCCTACCCCAGCGCTGGCATTGCTCACCAGGGAATCGGGCTTTGCTGCCGGAGTTATGGTCACGGCATCCCACAATCCCCCTGAGTTCAATGGAATCAAGCTCTTCACCGAGAGCTCGCTGGGATATAGCCAGGCTCAAGAAGCAGAGATAGAGAAGATTTTTTTTGAGAAACAATTCCGCCAGGGGAAGAAGGGCACTTTGGAGCAAGGACAGGACATGAAACAAAGATACCTTTCCTTTATTAAAGGCAAGCTTTCTCGGCCAGGATTTAATCACCGGCTGAGGGTAGTCGTCGATCCTGGCAATGGCGCTGCCGCCAGGTTCGCCAGCGACATCTTTGTCCAGATGGGTTTCGATGTAGTGCCTGTAAATGATGAGCCAAATGGCCTTTTCCCGGGCAGAAGTCCCGAGCCCAAGGAGGATACTCTTCAGGGCACAGTCAATTTCCTGAGGCAGCATAATGCCGACTTGGCTATTTGCTTTGACGGCGATGCCGACCGGGTTGTCTTCTGCGATAAGGAAGGTTTCCTCGGCTTCAACGAGCCCATCGCCTTCATCTCGAGACTGGCTGTCAAGAAGACGGGAAAGAAGAAGGTTGCCACCACAGTAGAAACTGGAACTCTTCTTGACTTAGCCGTGAAGGACCTTGGGGCTGAAGTAGTCAGGGGCAAGGTCGGTGATGCCGCAGTGGCTCACCTGGCCCGGCAGCTCGATGCTGCTTTGGGAGTGGAGCAGGTGGGCGTCTACATCATGCCGGAGGTAGGGTACTATCCCGATAGCATTTTTGCCTCACTCTTCCTGCTAAGTCAGCTCAGCGATGCTGGCGAAATCAGGCAATTCTTCCAAGGTATTCCCAGATTATTCTTTGAGAAAGCTAAGGTTTCTTGCCCTAACGAACTCAAAGAATCAATCATGGCTCGAGTGAAGGAGAAAGCCCATATTTTTGCTCCTGATGAGATAAATACTCTGGACGGCCTAAGGCTACAATTTGCCGACTCCTGGATGCTTATCAGAGCCAGTGGCACCGAGTCTGTCATTCGAGTAATCTCTGAATCAATGTCACAGAAGACAGACCGATGAGCTTATGAGCAAAGGCAAAAAGCTCGTTCAGAGTCTGGTGGAGGCTGATAGATGAAAGCTGTCTTTCTCTGTGGCGGCCGAGGCAAGAGGATGTTTCCTATTGGCGAAGACAAGTTCCTGCTTGATTTCCTCGGGAAGCCATTGCTAGAACATCAAATAGAACTGGCCCGCAAGGCAGGTCTGAGTCATTTTGTAATCATTGGCAATCCAGAAAACATAGGGAAGATAAAGCAAATAATGAAAAGATTTGCCGGGATAAAGGCCGACCTTGCCCTGCAAAAAAAGTCGTTAGGGATCGCTGATGCTCTGAAAAGTGCTGAGCCTTTCCTGAGGGGACAGCTTTTGGTCATAAACCCCAACGATGTCTTCTCAAGCTCAGCGTATACCAAAATCATCTCTGCAGCCAAGAAAAGTCCTGCCTCCTCCTATATCCTGGGTTATCAAGTCCAAGAATACTTCCCCGGAGGCTACCTTCAGGTAAATTCCAGAAATGAGTTACTGCACATCGTGGAAAAGCCCAATCCCGGTGAGGAACCGAGCAACTTAGTAAACATCTTGATTCACTGCCATAATAACTCGAAAGAACTCTTACGCCACATTGAAACCGCACAGACTACCAGGGATGATGTCTATGAATGCGCCCTGGACAATTTGGTGAAGGCAGGACACAAGATCAAGGTGGTTCCCTACAGCGGCTTCTGGGCACCAATAAAGTATCCCTGGCATATCTTCAAGGTAATGCAGTATTTCCTGGATAATGCTCAACCTTGTATTGCCTCTTCAGCCCGGATCTCTGAAAAAGCGACCATCGAAGGAAAAGTTATCCTGAGCGAGAATGTCCGGGTATTGGAAAACGCTGTAATTCGAGGTCCCGTGTATATCGGGGCAAATTCCATCGTTGGCAATAATGCTCTCGTGCGGGACTACAGCCACATTGGTGCTAACTCCGTTATTGGCTATTCCACTGAGGTAAAGCACTCCTATATCGGCGATAATTGCTGGTTCCATTCCAATTACATTGGAGACTCCATAGTCGACGACAACTGCTCTTTGGGTGCCGGTACTGTGCTGGCCAACTTCCGGCTGGACGAAGGGAATATCCAGATCAAAGTCGGTGATACTCTGGTAGATACCGGCTATGATAAACTGGGGGCAGTTGTGGGTCGAGGTTCCCGCATCGGAGTAAATGCCAGCCTTATGCCCGGGGTTCGAGTAGGTCCTAATTGCTTCGTGGGACCCGCAGGTATGTTTGAGCCAGGACCTGGAGGCGAATAAGATGGTCCTGCTTGAGTCCCAGTACAATATACAGGATAACAAGACAAGACTGGACAGGGGCAAAAGAAGAGAACTACTAAGAAAGCTGGAGAATCAGACGTAAAACTTGAATATGCCCCGAATCGCGATATAATTAGCTGGGAAAGTTGAAATGTGCGGCATTATTGGCTATTGCGGCAAGAAGCCTGCGGTCCCGGTTGTCCTCGAGGCTTTGAAGCGTCTGGAATACCGAGGCTATGATTCGGCGGGCGTAGCTTCCTTGTCCGATGGCAGGCTATTAATAAAGAAAGACGCTGGCAAGGTTGACGAAGTCATTCGGAAGCATAACCTGGCAAGCCTGCCCGGCAACATTGCCATCGGGCACACTCGCTGGGCAACCCATGGGGGTGTTACACAATCCAATGCTCATCCTCATTCCGATTGTAGTGGCAGAGTGGCTGTGGTTCACAATGGCATTGTTGAGAACAATCAGCAGCTTCGCCAGGAACTCACCAAAATGGGACACAGGTTTACTTCGGAGACTGATACCGAGGTCATCCCTCACCTCATCGAAGATGAGCTCAAAAACGGATGTTCCCTGGAACAGGCTGTGCTAAATATAGCTCCGAAGCTTGAGGGTTCCTATGCGTTTCTAGTCATGGCCCCTGATAACCCCGGCAAAATTGTGGGCACAAGGAGGAGTAACCCTTTGATTGTCGGCATCAACGCCACTGATTACTATGTCAGCAGTGACGCTCTGGCTTTCTCTCAATATACCAATCAGGTGATGGGTTTGGGAGATAACGAGGTGGTGACGCTGACACAAGAAGGAGTCCAGTTCTTCGATCCCAAGGGAAACAAGCTGGCTAAGCAAGTCAGGAAACTCGACCACAGCTGGGCTGAGAGCCACAAAGGAGGCTACCAGCATTTCATGCTCAAGGAGATAATGGAGCAAGCTCAGATGCTCGGCCAAACAGCTTGTCAGGACGGAAAGAGATTCACCAAGATTGCTCTGGATATTCTGAGGGCAAATCAGGTGATCGTGACTGCTTGTGGCACTTCCCGTTATGCTGCTCTGGTCGGTAGATATCTCTTTTCCAAAGTGGGCAAAAAGTTCTGTGATGTAGTCATGGCTTCTGAGTTCGGTTATTTCGCCGACTCTGTGGACAAGAACACCATTGTCATCGCTGTTTCCCAGAGTGGCGAGACCGCCGATATAATCGAGGGTGTAAAGGCTGCCAGAGACAACGGAGCGCAAGTCATCTCCATAATCAACCGACCTAACTCCATACTGGCTGACCTGAGCCACGAGATCATATACCTCAATTGTGGCGCCGAGATAGCCGTAGCCGCCACCAAGACCTTCCTGTCCCAACTAGCCATATTCTACCTGTTGTCTTTCTCCATGGTTAACGCTTTTGATGAAGCGACAGCCAAGCTTACCAGCTTGAACGGTGAGATAATCAAGGTCCTGGACTGGAACAAGAACGAGCTTATCAAACTCAGTCAGAACCTGAAAGACAAGAACGATTTCTATTATATAGCCAGAGGAATTAACTTTGCCATCGCCTCCGAAGGCGCCCTAAAGCTGAAAGAGATTTCCTACATCCATGCTGAAGGTATGCCCGCCGGGGAACTAAAGCATGGCACCTTAGCCCTCATCGAGTCCGGCACGCCAGTGGTGGTGATTTGCCCCGCCGATTATACCTTTTCTGAAACCCTCAGCAACGCTATTGAAGCTAAATCTCGTGGCGCCTATATTATCGGTGTCTCCGACAAGGAAAGCGAAATTTATGATTCCTGGATCAAGCTTCCCAAAGTCGATGAGTTACTCTATCCTATGGTTGCCGTGGTTCCCCTTCAGCTCCTAGCTTATTATCTCGCTGTCAATCGAGGATGCGACCCCGACAAACCTCGCAATCTGGCAAAATCGGTAACTGTGAAATGAGTCTATAAAGTTCATAGAGTTTATAGAGTTGAAAGAGTGAAAATTGAGAGGTTTGAGGATATTAAGGCGTGGCAGGAGCGAGAGTCTTGGTGAGGATAATATATGAAGCCATATAATCTGTAAGGGCTTCACTGGCGATTACAGATTCAGGGAGCAAATTCAAAGTGCTGCGGTTTTGATAATGTCCAATGTAGCTGAGGGGTTTTCAAGAAGGTCAACGAGGGAGTTTACCCAATTCCTGTTTATTGCCAAAGGATCGGTAGCTGAAGTCCAGAGTCAGCTTTATGTTGCGTTAGACCAGGGCTACATCAATGAAGAGAAATTTGACGGACTCTACTCCAAATCCGACGAAGTAGCTCGCTTGATCTCTGGCTTCATCCGATACCTCCTAAATAAGGACAAACCCCAGCAACCCAAGGAACTCAACAAACTCAACAAACTCAAATGACTCAAGAAACTCAGCAAACCCAAAGAACCCAACAAACTAGGGTGAGAGTGTCTGGCCGGCATAGCTGCCTATAATGAGGCAAGATATGTCGGCAGCATAGTCCTCCAGGCACAGCAATATGTGGACGAGGTCATTGTTGTTGACGATGGCAGCACGGATAACACCTCCAGGGTTGCCGAGCTCGCCGGCGCCACCGTAATCCGCCATCCTCAGAACAGAGGGCAAAGGCGCAGCCATCCAGAGCATACTGGCCGAGGCCAGAAAAAGAAACCCTGATGTCCTGGTTCTTCTGGATGCTGATGCCCAGCATGACCCTAATGAGATTCCCGTCCTCATCAAACCTATTTCGGAAGGTTCTGACCTCGTCATCGGCTCCCGGGAAGCGCAGGAAAATAAGACTCCCCTGTACCGTCGCATCGGGAAAAAGGTAATTTCCCGCTCAGCCCGGTTCGCTTCCAGGACCAATATCTACGATTCCGAATCGGGCTTCCGAGCCCTTTCGCCAAAGGCAATAAACGAACTTGAATTGCAGGCGAATGGGTTTGCTGTGGAATCAGAGATGATAACCCTCGCCGCCGATAAGAACCTCAAGATAACCGAGGTGCCCATCTCAAATATATATACCCAAGATGGGTCGACCCTCAATCCCATAAGACATGGCATAGATGTGCTCGGCCGGATAGTAGTCATGATTTCACAGAGGAGGCCTCTGTTGGTCTTCGGACTGGCCGGTGGTATTTTGCTGGTGATTGGCCTCATTTTCGGGTTCAGGGTGATCAACGTAGCCAGCGCGACAGGGCAGCCTAGCCATAGGGAGTGCCGTCTTGACCACTCTGTTCATCATCACTGGTATATTAAGCATCTTCACCGGCATAATTCTTAACGCCTTAAGTAGGCGAAAATAGGCCTGGTGCTGCATCCTTCCTTGTCATCCGAAGTCGCCTACCCTCTCTTTTGTCGCCAGTCACGACCCCGTAGCCGTCAACTGTAGTGCGACCTCTTAAGGTGGTGCCCCCTGTGTCATTGCGGG
>CAVSBM010000018.1:0-82288 GCA_963726175.1 uncultured Chloroflexia bacterium
AACGATACCCTTTTCGGTAACAATAATTATGACGCAATTCGTCAGCTTGCGAGAACCGGAAAAAGGCGGTAAAATCTGCTCAAAGCGGAAGTAGTTCAGCGGTAGAATGCCTCCTTGCCAAGGAGGAGGTCGCGGGTTCGAATCCCGTCTTCCGCTCCAGCGAGTCTGTAGCCGCGGCGGTGTAGCCAAGAGGTTAAGGCAGGGGTCTGCAAAACCCCCATGCGGCGGTTCGAATCCGCCCGCCGCCTTTTCCAACTATCGATCACCAGGCCGAGGTGGCGGAATGGTAGACGCGGCGGACTTAAAATCCGCTTCCTGCAAGGGAGTGTGGGTTCGAGTCCCTCCCTCGGCAGTAGACCGACACCGTAGAAATTCAGAGAACAAGACGTCAAAAACTCCATTTCAATGACAGGTGCGCAGGCTCAAAGCACAAAGAGCGGCGCCTCTAGCATTTAGGCATTTGGATTTTGTGGCCGAGAATTCCCTCAAAGGTACTGGAGAGGTGAGGGATTCTCCCCTTTTCTGCGACTAATAGTATGAGAAAGGTAATAGCCCATTAGTGCTATGAGCGACACAGATAACCCTGCCAACGACGGAGAGCAATCAGCAACCATACCGACGGACTACGGCGCTTTGCTGGCAACGACACGCCTCCTGATCATTGCGGAGCACACCCTGCCGTCGTGGCGAGGAGGGGAGATTTGTCGCTCGGGCTTCGGAATCCCACTCATACCAGCGCATTGCCGCGTGGAGTCTACCCTGAGGAGAGGCGAGATTGTTCGCCTTGACAGGTCGGCGCTGGGAATTACAGAAGGCGAAGGTTGGGCAGCTCTAAACGAAGAGGCCGGGACTAGCTCTGCTCCGGAAGTCCAAGATAAAACGACTGAGGCTAGATTCGCCTTACCTCAAGCGGATTCAAATATGCGAATTAGAATTTATTTAGGCATGTCCTGAGTGCTCGGCCGGGCTCACGGCGAAACCTTGTCGAATGGTGTGTCTTGAGCTCCTTCACCCCTATTCCGTACCTAGATGGATTCCCTCCCTCCACACACAGTGATAAATCCCATATCATTGCTGGGAGCTGTCCTGCCCTGTCATTGGGAAGCACGACAGTGCCGAACCAATCTTAAAAGGGAAGAACCAAAACTGTAGTGCGACGCTCCTGGCTGTCAAGGCTTGGCAGGCGGGTCAGCCTCGTGCGACCGAGAGGATAGCACGGCCCTGAAGGGCCACACTATGTCTGTGTTTGCAGCGGGATTGCCACGCTCCTGCCTGCCAAGCCCTGGGGGGCAGGTCGCCCGCAATAACATTTAGGGTGTGGGCGGGGACGAGCCCCGCCCAGGGAAATCTCAAATCCGAACCACGAAATCCGAAACAAATCCAAAGGACCAAATACGAATGCTCAAAGGTTTAGGATTTTGGATTTCCGGCACAACGCGACGAGACATTCGCGGGCATAAAAGGGTAAAACTGTAGTGCGAGGCTTCAGCCTCGTGCGGCGGAGGAATGGCACGACCTTAAAAGGTTGCACTACGATAGTCGCTGAATGTAGTGGCGAGGTTTATCCTCGCCTTATGGGCGGAGGTATCGCCTGATAAATCAGGCAACCGCAGATGGGAATTTGTTCCTTGTCTTCTCTTGCCCGGGAGGTAGTCTTGACCTTGCGATTTTCGCATTTCGATTTCAGTTGTCATTTGGACTCTGACGGGTGGGATTACCACGCTCTGGCCGGAATGACGACGTCTGTCGCCCCCGACGGTTCTGGACTTTGAGTTTGCAATTTCCAGTTTGTTTGGCATTTGGACTTTGATATTTGGGCTTTTCTCTATGGGATTGCCGCGCTTCGCTCGCAATGACATTCCTCTCTGTCATTGCCAGGCACGGCAGTGCCGCAGCAATCTCAGAGATTTCTCGCCTCGCTCAGAATGATGAAGAGGGAAAGGGCTCGCAATGAAAAGAGCGAAGGGCTCACAAAAGCAGTACTTTTCTCTCATTGACTTCTGGAACGTTGCGATTTATACTTTTCTAACTATGTGAACAAAGGCGAGACATGGCAGAAGTCGATAAAACGGTAGAAGCAACAAAGACCTCACAAGCCGTAAGCGGCATGGAGAAAGATGATTTAGCGATGAAAGTGGTGGCGGCAATGCTGGCGGCGAAGATCGTTGACATCAAGCCCCAGCTTGATTTCACCACTGAACTGGGCTTCCTCTATCCGATCGTTGAGCAAACAGCAAAGGTCAAAGGCAAGGAAGCAGTAGCAATCGTGGAATCCCTGACTGATAAGGGTATATTGAAAAGGAGCTTCTTTGATAGGCTCCTCCGTTGTCCCCGGTGCCAGTCAATAAATTTAAGACCAAGCACCCACTGCCCAAAATGCAGCTCAGGGGATATTGTCCGGGGCAGAATCCTCGAGCACCTGGCCTGCAAGTATGTCGGCGTTGAAGACGAATTTGCGGACAGGGGTAAATATATATGTCCCAGGTGTAAACTGGAGCTGCGGACTATGGGCGCCGACTACCAGAGCCGGGAGTGCTGCGCAAGTGCCGTGATTGCGGCGAGATATTCAGCGTGCCGCTGATAAAGTGGCGCTGTCTGAAATGTTCCTCGCTTGCCGATGAGGATGAGGTTGGCGAGGTAAATGTCTACTCGTATACCCTTGATGAAGCGAAGAGAAACTGGCTGGAATTTGAACTTCAGCCTAAAGTGCAGCTTCGTTGAATTCTTGAGGCACCACGGCTACAAAGTAACGGAAAATGCCAGAGTGAAGGGAAGGTCGGGGGCAGAACATTGCATAGATATACTGGCTACCAGGGATGACGGCGTCGTTACCCATAATATCGCTATCGGGGTTGAGATTGCCAGGGATAAGATAGGACTGGACAGGATAATGGATTTCGATGTCAAAGCCTTCGATAGCGGCATTCACGATAAAGTATTGATTGTCATCCCTGGGTTAGGCGAAGAGGCGGGGAAATTTGCCAGCTACCATAGGATAAAGGTGCTTGAACCCAAGGACCTGGAGAGAGTGCTGACTGGTAGTCCCCAGCCAGGCCGGGAAATAGTGAAGGAGCCCTTTGAATTTAAGTCCAAATCACAGCTTATACAATACCTGGAGAAGCAGGGCTACAGAGTAAAGGAAAATGCTGAAGTCAAGGGCCGGTCTGGCGCTGCCCATAACATAGACATACTGGCTACCAGGGATGAGGGCATCATTACTCATCGTATTGCTATTGGCATCGAGGTGGATGAGAAGCCGGTGGGACTGGATAGGGTATTTGAGTTCGACGACAAGGGTTATGATGCCGGTATTATGGACAAGGTCCTTATTGCTGTTCCCGGACTCACCAAGGAAGCCAGGCAGTTTGCTCAGCGTCAGGGAATAAGGGTCTTTGAGGTCGCGCAACTGGAGCCAGCCGCGCAGTAGAGCCCCGAATCCGAAACTAGAAGCCAGATAGTACAGAATTCAGTATTCAGCACTAAGCATTCAAAAGGATTCGCCCTTAGCAGAAACAAGCGTGGTGGTTTGGCGGAAGAATGTGTGGAAGGGTCTTGCAGCCTCCCAGAGTGATGGTTTGAGAGCACTTAGTGCGAGGCTCCTGCCCGCCAAGGCTTGGCAGGCGGGTTAGCCTGGCGCAAGCGAGGAGCGGCACGACCTTAAAAGGTCGCACTACAGTGGCGGAGTTCATCTCTGCCTGGGATTCAGAGGGCGGGGACAAGCCCCGCCCCTACAATAGTCGGTAAATGCAGCGGCGAGGTTTATCCTCGCCTTACCTCTTAATGACATCTCCAAAAAAGAGGCAAAGGAAACCAAGCATTGGCTCAGGATGATTGCGAAGGCAAATCCCGGTAGGCAGGCTGAGTGCCAGATGTTGTCAATGGACGCCCAAGAGCTCAGTCTGATATTCTCCTGGATTCTGCTGCCCAAGAAGTAGTTCCGGCGCTCAAGTATCTCGATTTCAGTTGTTATTCGGACTCTGCTTGTCATTTGAGCTTTGAGATTTGGATTTCATTTGGCATTTGGATTTCACTCAGATTTGCCCAGCATCTCCCCCTCTTACGATAAGAGGGGTAAAGGGAGTTACGAAAACTATGGAAATAACCCCCTTTATCCGCCTTGCTTTAAGGGGGAAATTGAAGAGAAGACGTTTTTTCTGCACTCAAGCATTTGGATGTTGTCATTTGGATTTCGATTGTGCGTTGGATTTTGACATTTGGGTTTAGGTCGGTGGGCTTGGGGTACGTGGGATGGTGGGCCCAAACTATTTTCCTATTACTAATGGGTGATTGACGCCTATGAGAACTACGCTATACCATAGGCTATACAAATACAATGAATCACTGGAGCTAGATCCAGAAAAACAAGAAGGAGGTGAGAGAAGGAGTAGACGATTAGTGTATCCATAAAAGAGCGAACCGGAGAGAGATCCAGAAAAAATCAAAAAAGGAGGGAAAAAAGAAAAGGAATGAAAATGATACATCGTGGAGAGAAGGGTTTCACCCTGATTGAACTGTTGATCGTGATTGCCATTCTGGGCATTATTGCCGCCGTGGTTATCCCCAACATCGCTGGCTTCTTGACCTCGGGGCAAGTGGCGGCAGCCAACACCGAAGTGGAAAACGTCAAAACGGCGGAACTGGGCTACTTTGCTGGCTTTAATGTGTGGCCCTCTACTTCAGACAACCTGACCACGACCGGCTACATTTCAGGAGTCCTTAAGGCTGTCTACACGTTCGACACAGCTTATGGGTGGGCAATAAATGCCACTCCTACTTCTGGAGGTTGGAGCGGAATCGAGTTTACCGGGGGCGTATCAGGCCCCACTGGGACGCACGGGCATTGGGCGAAAACACCATAAGAATCATTAGGATGATAGTCAGGTGATGAGGAATAAGTTACCGGCGGAGTCAGCATCAGCGGGCTCCGCCGGTAGGCGTTTATTTAAGTAGTCAGTAGACAGTAGTCAGGGGTCTCAGAGAGGTAGTAGCGAAGGAATCACATCTTCATACTTCACGATTCAAATCCCACGACAAATCGAACAATATCAAAGCACCAAATACCAATGCTCAAAAGGTTCAGGATTTTGGATTTTGATATTTGGATTTGTCCCGCCCCTGTCCCGACTTTCTCGGGATGAAACGGGTACTTGTCGCTTGGGTTCGAGTGAGGTAACCTACCTGGCAACTACGGCGAGGCGATAAGATTCTTCCGTGGGGATGGGTTCACCGTCTTCCCTCAAGCAGTCAAGGTGGAGTTGCATGGCCTCCTTGATGTTGGCCAGCGCGTCGTCTTTCGTTTTGCCTTAGGAGACGCGGCCCGGCAGGACGGGCACTTCCCTCCAGTAGCCGCTATATTCATCATCCCAGTGCAAGATCACTGTGTATTCGATAGCCTCCATTGGTCACCTCCCTAGAAGCTCCAAGAACCTCTCCACAGTTAGGCCGGCTTTCTTTATTTCGTTAGCTAGTAACCCCACGCTCAATTCAGCATGAAGCGGTACTGTCAGCCGACTGCTGCCAGGCTTAACAACATGTACATGGCTTCCTTTACTCTTTCTCTGGCCGTAGCCACATTTCTCAAAGGCTTTGATAGCTTCTCATCCACTTATGCCTCTAAGTTCCCTCCCCATTTCCCTTGGTAGTATATCCAAGCGTCAGCAGGTTGTAAAGGATGGGCGGGGACAAGCCCCGCCCCTACAATGGCGGGAAAATCTCAAATCCCAAGCACGAAATCCAGAGCGTGAAGAATGCCAAAGCCCAAATGCCAAAGGAATGTTAAATTACAAGGCGCAACCTACAAATGAAATCCAATGCCAAGATTCCAAATCCAAAACGTCTCGAGTGCTCTTATCTTGACGACAGGAATTAGGTTTTGTTCTTTCTCTTGTTTCGGATTTCGTGCTTACGAGTTAGGATTTGCTTTTGCGAGATTGGGCTTTGCTGCTGTGGCCTAGCCCTCTGCAGATTCCGACAGAACTTTCTTTCACAAAAGCTTCTTGAACTCCCTGGTGCTGAGACCAGCATCTTTCAAAATTCCAGCCATGGTGAACATTGATGGGATTAGCCCGCGGAATAGTAATAACACGCTCGCCGTCAGTCATAGTGACATGCTTACCCTGGCGTGCAATCCAAAATCCTGCCTTTCAAACGCCTTGATAGCTTGCTGGTGGTTTACGCCGGGAAGCCTGGGCATACTTCACCCACTTCTACGGCGCGACACTCTTTATCCCTGGTTAACTCGTGAACTGTTTCCAGGTAAGCCTCGATGGCGTCTCTTATGTTCTCCAGTGCCTCTTCTTCTGTTTCTCCCTGTGACCAACAACCAGGCAACCCAGGACACCAAACAGCATAGCCCTCGTCGGTCTTCCTAATACTCACCTTGTATCTCATAGCACACCTCGCGACCTGCATTGGTGCCTGCTTTTACTATCATAGCACAGGCGACACTCATAAGCGACACCTTGTGGCTAGAATCCGAATGCCAAGGCAATATCAAATGACAAAGCTCAGATGCCAGATGAAGTTCAAAGCCAAAAGTTCAAACGACCCGAAGCGTTCTGGAGAGCGCGCAATTTAAGAGTGTAGTGCGAGGCTCTAGCCGCGTGCGCTGGCAGGGTGGCACGACCCTGAAGGGTCACACTACAATCGTGTGGATTCGAGGATAAGGGAAATAACCCCATTCGTCCCCCTTAATTTAAGGGGGAGATACAATGGAAGGCGGCGGCTCTTGGCACTTTGATCCTTGATATTTGAGATGCGGTTTCCTTTGACAGTGTTCGCCGGCCTACGGTACAATTGAAACAGAGGGGTTTCGTGCTGACAGAATATATAGAAGTAGCCATGAGAAAGGCGAAATATGAGATCCTCAGTGACGACAAGAGTTACTACGGATATATTCCTGGATTTGAGGGTGTCTACGCCAATGCTGAGGATTTGGAAACATGCCGCGACGAACTGAAAGAAGTCCTGGAAGAGTGGATAATGCTCGGCATATCCCGCCATCTGCCGCTGCCGATTGTTGATGGAATTAGATTGGTAGTAGAGGAAGCGGTTTAGTGCCCCGCCTTGGCCCCATAAAAAGAACTGAGCTAGTCAGATGCTTGCAGATTTTGGGTTTTGAAGGTCCCTATTCTGGTGGAAAACACCAATTCATGTTGAAAGGCATGATTCGCTTGCGACTGCCTAATCCGCACAAGAGCGACGTCGGAAGGGAGCTGCTTTCGAGGATCCTGAGGCAGGCAGCAATCGACAAGGATAGCTGGGAGAAGCTGTAGGCCCGGCTTGTGATAGCGAGGAGCCAGATTCTTGGCTGCGCTCAGAATCACAACAATACGGCGCGACCCTGAAGGGTCGCACTACAGGCCCCAAAAAACAACCCTGTCATTCGCCCTTACTTCAAGGGGGAGATTTAGCTGGGGGACAAGTCCAAGATCCGAAATCAATGTCAGATGGCAAAGCCCGGATGCTAAATGGCAGCATCAATCGTCTCTCCCCCGGCGGGAGAGACCAACGGTGAGGGCGGAATTCACCCTCACCTTGATCCTCTCCCATCAAGGGAGAGGAAATCCGCCTGACGGGGCGGGGACAAGCCCCGTCCCTACGACAATCGCAGAATGTAGTGCGAGCCCCCCTTGTGCAACGGAGTAACGGCCCAGCTGTGCACATGACCTCCTTAATCCCCCTTACCTTAAGGGGGGAGATTCACGTGACACGCAGCTTCGGCGCCTGCACATTTGGATTTCAATTGGCATTGGGGGTTTCTGCCGCAGAGCCGGTAATGACAGTCGCTCCGGCGTCGCCCCACAGATGTAGAGATGGTATAATATCGGTGCGAATGGAGGCAGCGAATGGGAAAGACAGTCTCAATATCGGAAGATAGCATTATGGCGATGCTTAAAGGATTGCCCGAAAGCGTTTTGATGGACATATTTGCGAAGGTATTGGTCCAAAGTGATACCTCTCCTTTGACTGACGAAGAGGAGGCATCGTACAAGGAGGCTCTGAACGAACATGCCAAAGGCGAGGCTATCAATTGGGAAGATTTGAAATAAAGTTCGGGAAAGAAGCAACAAAGCAGCATGAAAGGCTGCCAAAGGAATACCGGAGCCTAGTTGGTATTGCTCTCTCCAGGTTATCTGAAGGCTTGGAGCTGGATTTGAAGCCCGTGGAGGGCCAGAAGGATGTTTATAGGATCAGAGTTGGTAGATGCAGAGTGCTGTTCGTGAAATTCAACAGAACCGTCCTCGTGTTCAGAATATCTCCGAGGGGCGATGTGTACAAGAAGTAATTTCCAGGAGTGATGTAGAAGTGTCTTTCGCTCCTGCAAGCAATCGCTCGCCGTGACAGGCAACTTATGATTTTGTAGTTTCGGATTTGTTTGGGATTCAGTACTTGGGATTTGGAGTTTGGCTGGGTGATTAAGAAATTGGGGATTGGGCTGTGTCTTATCTGGTTGATCCCACCGGTACCTTGCCGATGAGCTTTTCCACTTCTTTCTGGTCGTTGCAGAACTCAAGCACGCTTTTGCCAGTGATGGTTCCCTTAAGATAGAGGCTGACCAGGGCTTCGTCAAGCGAAATCATGCCTATGTCCCGGTTGGTACGGATGACATTGGGTAACTGGTAGATTTTACCTTCCCGAATGAGGCTCTTCACTGCCGGATTGCCGAGCATAATTTCTACGGCGGCTACCCTCCCTGAGCCATCAGCCCGGGGCACAAGCACCTGACACAACGCAGCCACAAGTAGAGAAGCCAGCCGTGTCTGAGCCAGGTGTCGCTGATGAGGTGGGAACAGATCTATTATTCTCTCCATGGCCTGACTAGCACTGGGGGCGTGACCGGTAGTTAATATAAAGTGCCCGGTCTCAGCTACGGTCAGGACAGCATCGGCAGTCTCTGGGTCTCTCATCTCCCCAACCAGAATCACATCCGGGTCCTGCCTTAAGATGTGCTTGAGAGCATTAGCAAATGATAGGGTATCAGTGCCTAACTGACGCTGTGTCACAGCACATCTCATGCCGGCGTAAACATACTCTATGGGGTCTTCAATGGTAACCACGTGACGAGTTTCATGAGTATTCAAGTGCTGAATCATACCTGCGATGGTGGTACTTTTGCCGCTGCCGGTAGGTCCCGTGATTACTACCAGCCCTCTGGGCTTCAAAGCAAGCTCTTTGCATATCTGGGGCAGCTCCAGTTCATCTATGGTAGGGATTTTTGGTGGCAACAGGCGCACGGCCAGGCTGATAGACCCGCGCTGCTGAGCGGCATTGCAGCGCAGACGACCGACGCCAGGTAATGTATAGCCAAAATCAAGCTCCAGATGGTGGTGGAAGTTTTCCCTCTCCTCAGGCGTGGTTAGCTGGAGAAAAGCTTCGCTTGTCTCCTCAGGAGTTAGTGTAGCGACACCGTTTGCTGGTGTTAGGGAGCCATCGATGCGAAACGTCGCCGGGCTGCCAACAACCAGATGCAAGTCGCTAGCCCGCCTTGAGTTACCTGTCCGCAACAATGCAAAGACATCCATACGTTTTCCCTTCTATAGTCGAACCTATAAGTCGCATCCGCAGATTTACAGTATATTTAGGGATATCTATGATACAGTGTAAGCTTACCTAATCTTTATTGTCAATATCTCATTAGTAATAGCACTAAAGTCCTAGCCAAACATGTGGGCGGGACCCCATGGGCACCGAGATTGCTTCGGCACTATCATGCCTCGCAATGACAGGGCGGGGGTGTCATTGCGAGCGAACCGTGGCAATCCCGGTGCCCAAAATCCAAACGACGAAATTCAGATGACAAATGCGCTCAGTAGCCCGTAGCCAGTTCCAATGCTGGTTTCTCAGGAAAGACCTTGCCACTCCGACAGGGAAATCTTCCTTCCCACGATGTGGATCACTTCCCTGAGAAGTGCCTTGAGCTGAGCCACAGAGTACTCAGCATTGTTGGGAATAGCCAGGGTATGCGTCCCATAGCGCATATAAAAATGATGCCCACCTGGCTCAGGGGGGCTAAAGCCTAATCTGACTAATTTCCTTATGAAAACCAGGCGTTTGCACGGTGCCCATCTAGCCATGGGCTGCAGCTTCCTCAGGTATCGGTATGCCCTTGTTTAGGTCGAGTCCAGCTATAACAGGCAGGTGGTCGCCATGCCTTATCTTGACCAGCAGCCAGCCTTCCAGGACTGATCTTAGCTCGCTTTGGCACTGATAGAGCGTTTCACCAAAAGCAATTGTCCCAGGGCATTCAGGAATCTTGCCACAATAAGTACCATCCTCAAGCTTGTCATACACTGCTGTGCTCATCGCGCGCTCAACATACTCCGTCAACATGATTATGCCTCCGCAGGAATTATATATAGGCCAGCGAACACTGTCAAAGTAAGCTATCCGAAGTGCATATGAGGAGTCCCACCGAGATTGCTTCGGCACTGTCGTGCCTCGCAATGACAAAAAGGAAACGCGGCTCGCTATGACTTTTGTGCCGCCGTTTCTCCAAATTACTTTATTTTGTTAAGGAGAACTCGAAACTGAACGCGCCTGCGCTCCCACTGATAGATTTAATCCAGACTTCCGAGAATCTCGCGGCTCTCCCTTAAATTTCGCGCATAACTGTAAATGAGTCCCACATTTGGAGCCGACCCACTTACACTTATTGAGCTGCCCCCATGCTCAACATTGGTGAGGGTTACCTTCTCCTTCGCTAAGTTTACAATCTCGCGTAAATCCAGATAAATGCTTGCACGTCCCCGTTCCATAGTGGTAATTCTGCCATCAAGCTCACCGGCAATAGCTCCCAGCGACGCAGCTTGAGTTGTCAAGATACCTATTTCACCTTGCTTCTGGGTAACACTGCCCTGAGTAGATTCCAATTGGGAACGCAAATCCTCGGTATAAGCGCGGTTACGCTGGACAAAAACTACGCCAAAAATAATCAGACCAATACCAATAACAATACCAACGGGGACGAGGACCCGTGCTATAGAGAAACGCGGGGGCACATAGACCTGGGGCAGGGCATTGAAGTTCACTAACGAGAAGTTAGCTTCTCCCTTTTCTGGCAGTAGTTCCTTGAGAGCCAGCCCGATATTGACCATGAATTCGTGGGGGTTGAAACCCTCGGGGAGTTCCACAGGTGAAGGCAACGGTGACACCGAATAGCCTGCCCGGCCAACCACTGACGGCCAGGTATCCGGCACTTCTGCCAGGTCACCGCAGACAAACACGGGCACAGTTGCATCTAAAGGCTTTTCAATATGGCTGGAATTATAGAAGGCCACAGTCCTCTTGAACTCTTCAGCGATAAGCGGCAGCCTCTCCTCCAGGGATTCGGCCTCGCCGGGCAGGGACAAACTGCGGATGACCTGGGGGAGCCTGTCTGCTATAACCATGACATCCAGGCGCTCTAAACGGGTATTTACGATGATTGCTCTGGACTCGTTTGGAATTCGGCATAGAGCTAAGGGAGCTAAGTCCATACTATATGGTCTGACGCCGGCCTGATGTAGCGTTCTCATCAGAGCATCAACAAGATTACGGGGGAAAGTGACCAGGAATATACGACTCTCTCCCCCCTGCGAGAGAAGGCGCTGGTATGGAAAGTAAACCTCTTCTAGAGGCGTTGGTATCGTTCTCCTTGCCTCACGCTTTACTGCCTCAGGGAGTATAGCTTCAGGCAGTTCGGGCAGGGTTATGATACGATACAAGGAATCATGTCCGCTTAAAGCAGTGATGACCTTGCTTGCCCGTGCTCCCGTCTCTTTGAATAGCTGCTTAACCTTGTCGGCTACCTGAGCCTCATCAACAATAAGCCCCTGGCTAACCAAGCCGGGCTCCAGTGGTAAACTGGCCCAGTTTCTTATGTGTCTACCATTCATGACCAGCAGGTTAACGCTGGTATCTCTGATGAATAATGTAGTAACTTTTTTCGCCATGTTTTATGTACCTTTATAGCCATAAATATCCGCGCTGATGGTAGCTACTCCTTCTTCGCCCCCTATATCTATACTTACACTATTCACATCAGCGCTCCAGGGTAGCTGAAAGCTCCACGGTAGCTTATAATCAATACCAGTTCCTATAGCGTCGATGAACTTGAGTATGTCATCAATATTACCATTGACGACTACCCCAAATGAGGAAACAGAATAGGTAACAGCCCCTCCTGTTTTGTCAGTCGGCTTTGATGCGGTTAGATTGGTTAACTCCACCCCACACCCATCAGCCATCGCATATAGGTCTTGACCATAAGCAATCCTAAAAAAGTCCTCACCATATTCAATGCTCTCCACTGATTCAGGGAATTTTGCCCGACTCGTGTCAAGCAATGATTCGGCTGCGTTCAGTTTGTTTTGCTGGTCATTCTCCTCAGTAGTGAGCATGTGCAGGAGAGCTTGCTGCGCCGCCAGGCTAGCTTTCAACTCCTCCTGTTCATTGACCTGCTGGGTGTAGCTTCTAACCAGGCTGACCAGGGCAGCGATGAAAATGGCGATTCCTATAATCAACCAGATTTTGTTATCTATTTTAATCTTCATAAATTACTCCATAGTCCTCTGCTTAATAATTCGCCCTACTGCCATAACATACACTCGGTGCGAGAACAATCATCCAGGACTCCAATCCTTCATCCGAGAGTCTTTATCGCGTAATTTGTGATGACACCACCCGGCCCCAGCTCGCTGCGAAACTGGAGAAGCATATATGACATGGTAAAGCCATCTTCGCAGTTGGAACTTCTATCAGCACCGAGACATCCATGGGCTTCAAGATTTGGCTAGCCCAGGTGACAAAGAAGTGGTCTATATCTATCCCTGCGTCGGTCGGCAAGCCACGCGAGTTGCCGTTCCAGACGTTGTTGGTGCCGTATCCGGCAATACGTCGGCTAGCGCGGTGCCATGCACTTTGAAGCGGTCCTTACAGTAGCCGTTCCAGAGGTGCCGTAGCCCTTGTCCCCCTCGCCCACGAAAACGGTGATTCGGGCAGCATTTGTTTCGCCCGGGGTTTGGGGCGGCACCAGAAAGCCGCTGACGGTGCCGCCGGCGTTGCCGTCATTATCCCAGTCGGGATCCACACTGCCATTTCCCAGCCGAAGAAGAAATTGAAACCCGGGGTGTCGATATCGTAGAGATAAAATTGATGATTGTACACTGAAGCGCAGTGGTAGAGGATTAACAGCGACCAGCCGGCATGCGCGGGGTAATACCGAGTGTGGGGGCTCGACTGGTTAGGTGCCGGAGTGCCCAGAGGGTAGCCGGTGGAGCCGCCGCCCAGCAAAGCTGAATGAATAGCTCGGGTCTGCCTGATTAGTCGCTGCCACATGGCCGACGGTATAGGTGCCGGCGCCGTTGGAGGAGATAGTGCCATTGCCTATCCAATTCTTCAGCAGGCTGGTAACATCAGTCTTGCACGTGTAGAACCATGTCCCGTCGATGTGCGTAACCTGACAACTGGCGGGGTACAGAGTCTCCCATTTGTCCGCCGTGACCAGGGTGTCAGTGCTGCTGCCGCCTTTGAAATTTACTTTGTTGACGCGAGCGGTGTCCTCAACCAGGGCACGCAGGCTGTCCTGAGTGGGAGCATCCGGGTACTTTAAGGTGGAACCCCAACCTACTGTGGCATAGACCTGAGTCAGCCTGATTTGCGGGAGGCATCGGTAGAATAAACGCCGAAACCCTGCAACGCATTAGACCCGACGCCGTTTATCTCGTCTGCCGTCCACGCATTACCTGTTCTGGGGTTCGTCGCCCAGGTATAGCTGATGGTGCCATAGCTAGTCGGCACTTCAGTGGATGGGGCCGTCAGATAAGTGGTCCCACCTACCCTGATAGGCGGCCACATATCGTTGCCTCCGGAGCGTGTTGTCCCTTGCCACCAGAGATACCGTCAGGCCTTTTATTACCATGCCAGCTGGCACGTTGACGTTGAAAGCCGGGAAGCTAAACAGCACATAACCAGCCGTTGTGCCATGCAGCAGATAGGTGGTATCGCCATCATGCGCACCCACTTCGTCCACATAGCTGTACATATTCGTGGTCTTGTCCCATGTCCCGCTGCTGTAAGAGATATCACCCGTGGGGTAGCGAGTCTGGCTTCCGGAGTCTGGCGGGTCATAGGTGTTCCAGTCTATCCAGCCTGTCCAGTACAGGTAGGCGGCGTCAATCGTGGCGTCTGACGGGATGCCCAGGGTATCATCATTATCGTTGGTTGCCACTGTGGCTGAGGTGGACCTGTGAAGCAGGTAATGGTAGTTATTGGAGGATCCTCCGTGCCTGTGATGAGGCTGTTGCCGGTGCCAAGTAATCGCCTGATACAGCAGACTTGAGTCTGCGGAACTTGGTTTTGGCGCCATAGGCATCAATCTGGATTCCGCCGGCTCGCGACACAATCTTATAAAGCCGGATACTGTCATCCCAGCTATAACTATAAGTAGTACCGGGAACCCCCGTGGTATCAATCCAGGATGCCACAAGCTCGGGAATCTGCCCCTGCGGTCCTGAGTACTTGAAGGTGAATATTTTTACCAGCGGGGAGTTGCCGCATGTACGCAGAGTAGGAAAGCTGCTAAGAAGAGGATAAGGAGAGGTAAAGTTCCAGACCACGGCACAGCCGCCTTTATCGAGGGAAATAGTGGGGGCACGGTAAAAAGTTTGGCCCTGAAGGCTGCAACTGCCGCTATACTCAGTATACTCGAAGCCGGAGGACAGCCATATCCCTAGCGTCTTTACATTCAGGGCATTCGAGCCCTGCCAGTAATAAACTATCTTGATGTCGTATGTGGAGGCGTTGGCGTCAGGATAGCCGACTATCATCAGCTTCTCATCCTCAATAATCTGTTTCGCTGTTGTATTTGTTGGGGTAGATATACCCGTGGGAACCCAGACGTTTGCAATATTAACAGTCACATTTTTGCCGTTTACAAATAAGTTATACGGATACTGATAAGTGGAAAAATAGTCGTAAGGGCTATAGCCTGCACCGAGTAAGTCATCCAGGGTGTCATTCCTTATGCGCCACATGGCATCCTCAACACCGGCATCGGCGGCATAAATCTCATCATCCTTTTGCTCATAGACTCGACCGCTTTTGATGCCAGTGCCCATAAGACTCAGGGTGGGAGCGATGATGAGCGAGCCTATAAGTAGCAGAAGCAGGGTAAGGACCAATGCCTGCCCCTTCTCATCTCTCATTAATCTCTTCACAGCAGTTTCCCTCGGTTCGCGCCGCATTACAGTACATGATATTGTACACTAGTAGTATAGCTTATCACTCTTTGGTGTCAATAGCTCGTTAGTACTGCTACTACCAGCCGGGCGTCGTTGCTCTACCGGCATTGCTTCGTCCCGCATAAATCAGGGCTGGCAATGATGTCATGAAAAAGCCCGCCGCCTGGAGCAAAATAGGCTTAAGGACGTGGCATAGTGATATATGTTGGTCTAGACTTACACAACAACCTTTCAGTCATCACAATGATGGATGCTCGAGGCAAGGAGATGGGGGGACGGCGTTATTGCGAGCCCTTCACTTCTGTCATTCTGAGCCACAGGCGAAGAATCTCCGCTCAGTTCAGGGTAAACTCAGCGTGGCAATGCCATTGGGTAAATTCTAAATGATAAAATCCAGATGATAAACAAGTCCCAAATTACAAAATCCAAAACGACCTGGGGGAGGCGGAGATGAACTCCGCCACTACATGTAATTCGCGACACGCCCTTTACCGTTCCAGGCCGAGAGAGAAATGGACGGCCTCCTCTACAGCTTTCAACTTGTCAGCAGTCAGGATGGTCAGTCGCTCACGCAGACTGGCCTTAGCGATTGTGGCGATGGTGTCGAGATTGACAACACAGGCACGGGCCACGCCATCCTCATCTCCTAATGAAACCTCTGACGGAATGCCACGGATGCGGGTGGTCAGCGGAGCCACCATTACCAATTGCCGAACAGGATAAGCCTCATTGCGCGATAGAAGCAGCACAGGACGCTTCCCCGCAGGGCCGGCCACTTCCGCCCACCATATCTCGCCTCGTTTCACTGCCAGGGCTCCGCAGCCAGCACGGCGCTGCCTGCCCTGTGAGCAGCTTCAACTTCCTCAGCTGACTCCGGGTACTGCTGGTAGCCGCGCACGTAGTCCCTTATCGCGGAGGACTCCCCTTCCTGTTTCAGACGTGTTTCAACTGCCCGGCGAAAGAACTCGCTCCGGCTTTCTCCCCTGGCCTGACGCTCTTTTTCCACGGCGGCCAAGACGTGCTCGGGCAGGCTTATTGCCACCTTAGCAGTTTTACCCATAATAACGGCCTCCTGACCCTATTCATACCACAGTATGAACCATGACTCCGCTGCTGTCAACTGCACAAACCAGTCTTTCCGTCTGTCGGCTCCCTAGTGTAAGGGGGATAACAGGGGGTTATTTCCATAACTTACATAACTCCCCCGCCTGCCAAGCCCTGGCGGGCAGGTGTTCGGCGGGCAGGCCTTGCCGCTCTTATCCTTCGACTTCGCTCAGGACACGTCTTAAGAGGGGCTTTTTTGGGGAAATTGATGAAATCAGGGCGCTCAGGTGGCAAGAACCGTTTAGTCCTTTGGATTGTGGTGAATTGATATTGTCTGGGCTTTGCCGGGGATGCTCGATGAAATCGGCACTTGGGATTCCATATCTTTCATCCGTCAACCATCCTCCCTAGTGGTATATTCTTCTCCTTATCAAGAGAAAGCGGATCAGGGCGATGATGCCCGCCACTGTTGCGGTTATGATAGCAATGAATCCCCATAATGGCAGGAGTCCGGCCCGGAAGGAACGGGCTGCAGTCCAGCCGCTTCTGTTCTCTGCTCCATCTACGGCTTGCACAATCCAGTAGTAGGTGCCATAGGGCAGGGCTTCTGTCTCCTCCAGTGTATAGTTCGTTCCGACTATACCCTCAACCGAAACCAGGGGGTCAGCGAATCCTCCAGTGGGGGTGACATCGGCACTGGCTGCTATTTGCAGGCTATAGCGAACCCCACTCTCATCGGATACGGCCGACCATTCAAACGTCGGCCTCACCCCGCCTATGAGTCCCACCACGCTTCCGTTGGATGGTGAAGCGAGTGTCGGCATAGATGGGGGGTCTGATTCCATGGTGAAGATGGCGGTGGCCTTGTTCTTTGCAGCATCCTGGGCTGTCACCTGGCGCTCACCATGTTGGCTCTCAGGCATAACAAAACTTCGCGTCAAAGCTGCCTTTGTCATTGGTCCCGGCTGTCGCTAGTTGTCTACCATCGTACTTTATGACCACATCTTTGCCGGCGGCAAATCCACGACCAGTGGCGGTTACGTTCATGCCCACGTATCCTTCGTCAGGGGACAACACGATGCCAGGCTCTATCTTGAAGTTGAGCTCGCGAATGTCTCCTTTTGCAGTCGATTCTCCCTCGGCGATGACGCTATATGTGCCTGCCCGCATCTCAGGCACCTCGAAGCTTCCCTTCCAGTTACCTTGAGAATCGGCTTTGATACCCGTGACTATTGCCTCTCCGTGAAACAATATGTGAATGCCAGTCTCGTAGGCCTCAAATCTGCTGCCTGTCATCGTTATGCTTTCGCCCACAACGCCCGATGATTTATCTATGCTTATCTCCGACGTTACTCTAAAGGTGGCATCGTCGACCTCGTAAAGCTTACTCTCAGCACCCTGGGCGTCTAGCTTATATTCTCCCTGGGTAGAGGGGGGAATTGGGAAACTCGCTTTCCAACTGCCCTTGGCATCCGCTGTGATATTCCCTTCCTATCGTTTCGTAGTTGCCATTGGGGTAGTACCTGAGTTCGATGCCCCCTTCATTCTTGGCAAAGCCCTGGCCTTTCACGGTAACATTGGTGCCCACGGGACCTTTTTCCGGACTTACGGTCACCCCCGGCTTCACGGTAAAGTAGGCATCGGCTGTGTCAGGCAATACCTCGGCGTGCACCTGGTGGTCTCCCTTACAGCATTCAGGAATGGTGATGGTGATTGCGAAATTTCCCACGACATCGGTCCTGCCTGTAGCTACTCTGGTCCCGCCATAATAGATGTTGGCATATGCGTTCTCATGAAAACGCTGGCCTTCGACGGCGACGTCTGTTCCGGGGGCTCCCGAGCTGGAGGAGAGCTTGATGGAAGGTGTCCCGCACGCAGCTTGTGCGGGCACAGCCGGCAGTATAATGGCTACAAGGCAGGCGACGAGTACGATAACCACTCTTAGCAGCAATTTCATCCTATTATAGTTATAGTCCATTGCAAAACTCCTCATAGTTGTCCCTGCCCCGGCACCCTGTAGTCAGCAATCAGCCGGCCAGCCCCCGGAAGGACAGGAAACTGAGATCTGACCGCTGATGGCTGAATGCCTGTGCTCCTCACTATTGACTGTCCACTATGAGGCTGATTTGGGCACAACTATATATGTCCTCGTTTCACTCTCCTGTTGCTGCCCGGTGCCTACCGTGGCCGTCACCGTGAAAATAAGCCCCCTAGCACTGCTGAGGGTAGCAGCTTGTGCACCGCTGTCTGCGGTTATGGCAACAGTGGCAGCCCTGGTTTCGGACGTCCAGCTGCCTCTTGTGCCAGAACCTCCGGCAGTAACTGTAATAGTATCCGCTGTGGTGTTTGTCGTCCAGGCGCCCGTAGCCGGGACATAGGTAGCGCTGCCCGTTTTGGTGACCGCGATGCTGCCACCAGCAGCACTTATTCTGCCGTTGTCAGATGCATTCCCACCGGTAATCTTAAACGCATCACCAATATCAGGCAAGCTGAAGTCACTGCCCCCGCTAACTTGACAATTAGTTTTAGTTTTGTTGGAGCTAACAAAACTAAACACAGGAATCTTACCAGTTTTAGTTGAATTAAAGACATCATTGACATAATAACTCCCCCTAAGACCAGTGTTATTCAGGCTAAACACAATTTTCTGCCTCGTACACGGGGGGCCAAAATCGAACCAGCGCAGGATAAGGGGGAAGCCTGAATCTCCAGTTATTGTCATGTTTTGAGCCGAGGAGGCATAGTAGCTAACCCAATAGCCAGCCTCCTGCACCTGCCTGACTGCCACCATATGGTTAGAGCTACGGGTACTCCCGGTAAACGTCTGGGAAATAGCCATGGTAATGCTTGTGGTCATAAGAGCGGTAATAGCGAGAGCTATTAGCAACTCCAGTAGAGTAAATCCCTTCTGGCCTTTACGTATCAACCTTATCCCCTTTTATAAAATCCTAAATCCTAAACTCTAAATCCTAAACAATATCAAAAACTGAAATAGCTAAATCCAAAACTACTGGCTCTTGGTTAGGATTGAACCGAATATCTTCATCAATTCTACAGATTCTCCGAGGAGCATCTCATGTTCATTACAAAACTTAACGCTGCGTCTGGCAAATTCAAGTGTTCTCTCCTCCAGGCTATAGTGTTTTGAATTTTGATTTTTGGCCATTTGAATTTGTTTAGAGTCTAGAAATTAGTATTTAGTATTTCCCTCTCTCATCGGTTTGCCTTATAGGCCTCCAATGTGATTGGTACGTTGTAAGCCCAGTAAGAATTCGTGTTAACAAAGGTATATATTGTCTTATCCTGGTTTGCCATGTCCTTGTGCTTAATCACCAGCGCTATCTTCTGAAGGCCAGCATCCTTGTCCGCAGGCTTATTATTCTGGCTATCCCAGGCTATACCCACTATATTGGCGACAAGCCCACCAGTATGGTCGACGCTCCAGACAGAATAACCCTCGGGGATGCCGCCAATCTTTTGATAGATAGGTTCGTTCAGCACCGATTCAGTGGTGCTGTAACCCTGGCTTTTGATATACTCTATCTGCCTTCTGGCTAGGCTTTCGGCAGTGGTTCGCTCATCGGCACTAGAGACAACCCTCCAGGAAGTAGATAGGGCGCCTAAAATGCCGACAGCAACTATCCCGATAAGGGCTATGGCTATGAGTATTTCAAGCAGAGCGACGCCTTGGGAGCTGCCTTGAAAAGCTCTTCTTGCCCTGCTATTCAGTCTTAGTCTTTTCATTTTCATTAGCACTTCATTGGCAAAAGCGTGCGTGACAATCCCCTTGTCTAAATTCCAAATCCTTTCAAAATGCGAAATGGAAAGTGCAAAATGGCAGAGCAAAGGTCAAAAATTTTTACGTTTTGGGTTGTCATTTTGATTTTTGATCTTTGATTTTCTATTTGTTTAGGATTCCTTATTCTTCCCATTGATAACCCTCACCTAGAAATTCACCTGGCTATAGACAGAATACATAGCTGAAAACATGGCTACAACAATAAAACCAATCACTAAACCCAGAATTATCGTCATCGCTGGCTGAATCATAGCCACGGCCGAGCTGGTCTTGTCATTGGCCTCGGCCTCAAAGCTTTCGGCTACGGTATTTAACGTATTCTCGAGGTTACCGGTTTCCTCACCCACTCTCACCATTTGTGTCATCAAAGGCAAGAAGAGGTCCCTCTTTTCCATAGGTCGGGACAAGCCTTCCCCTCTGATCAATTCTTGCTGAACTCCGGCCAGGTTCTCATTTACAACCATATTGGTAGCACTGTGAATGGTCACGGCCAGGACTTCTGGTAGGGGCAAGCCAACTTTGATTAACAATGACATAGTCCGGCAGCAGCGAGAAAGCTCACTAAGCTGGATAATACGCCCGACCACAGGCAAACCAAGCAATGTTTTACCCCAGCGGTATTTGCCGGCTGGCGTCTTGCTATAGAGATAGATTGCGCCAACAGCAATTAACAACCCGAGCAACAGATAAAGCCCACTATGTTGAAGCCAGTCAGTAAGGTCTATAAGTATTTGGGTGATCCTGGGTAACTTAGCCCCGAGTTCAGAATAGAAGCCGATAAAGGTGGGAAAAACCGTGGTGACCATTATCAATACCACACCAATAGCGACAATAACCACGAAAATGGGGTAGACCAAGGCCCCTTTTATCCTTTTCTGAGTGACGGCTCCCCTCTCCATGTGATCGGCCATTTGCCTCAGCACCAGCTCCAGGTTACCACCTTGTTCACCGGCAGCTATTGCCCGGTGGTACATTGGGGAGAAAGCCTGAGGGTGTTTGCCTAAAGCCAATGACAGTGAACTACCACCACGAATATCCGAGGCTATCTCACCGATTATTTTCTGCAAGGTTCGATTAGTTATCTGGTTTTGTAATAAGTCTAAAGAAGTAACAATATCGGTGCCGCATTCGAGAAGCAAGGCTAGCTGGCGGGAAAACATGATTATTTCTGCCGACTTCGTCCGAGAGAAGCGGGCTCGCAGTTTTTCTCTATCGAACAAGGGACGAACTAACCTAAGGCTGAGTACCCGATAGCCCCCATAGCCCAGAAGTTCGGTTGCCCCCTCCTCACTGGTAGCCGAAACCTTGCCACTAATTAACTTTTTATCTTCTTCAGCATAAGCTACATAAGCAAAATCCATTTATGACCTCCAATCAGCTAGGCTGCGACATAGGCATTGCGCAGTATCTCAGAAGGGGTGGTAATACCTTCTTTTGCCTTGCGCATACCATCGTTCGCCATAGATATCATACCCTCTTCAAGTGCCTGAGCTCGAATATCACTACTGCTAACTCGATTACTGGCCATCATTCTTAGCGAATCGCTCATAGTTAGGATTTCGAAGATTCCTGTCCGCCCCAGGTAACCGGTATAGGCGCAGGACTTACAGCCGGCACCGTAGAAGAATTCGGTCTGCTTCTCCCCCATCTCCTTTTCATAAGCCATCTGCTCCACTAAAGGAGCCTCAATAAAGCGGCTACAATCAGGGCAAACGCGGCGCACCATCCGCTGAGCGACAACACCGATAACTGCTGAGGCTATCAAGAAGGGCTCTACCTTCAGGTCAAGGAGCCGGGAGAGTACGCCAGCAACATCATTGGCATGGATAGAAGACAGCATCAGGTGCCCGGTTAAGGCTGCCTGGATAGCTATGTTAGCTGTCTCAGCATCGCGTATCTCACCAACCAATATTATGTCAGGGTCAAGACGAAGTATAGACCTCAAGCCGCTGGCGAAGGTAATGCCCGCCTGGGAGTTAACTTGAATCTGGTTAATATCCTTAAATCGGTACTCAGCAGGGTCTTCAACAGTAATGATGTTGCTCTGGTGGGTATCAAGGGAATTGATTGAGGCATATAGAGTGGTAGTTTTGCCAGCTCCGGTGGGACCGCTAATCAGAATCATACCGTAGGGAACCTTGAGCATACTTTCATACTTCGCCAGGGTATCAGGGAGCATACCAAGCTCAGCCAAGCCCAGAGTAGCCATTGATTTATCCAGAAGACGCAGGGTTGCTGTCTCGCCCCAGACAGTGGGAGCCGTAGCAACTCTGACGTCTATCTGTCGCCCTTTAGCCTCGGTGGAGAATTGACCATCTTGGGGACGAAGATGGTCAGCGATATTCATTTCAGCCAGAATTTTGATTCGTGAAATGACTGGTCGATGGACACTGAGAGGTAGTGACATCATCTCCTGAAGGGTGCCATCTATGCGGTAGCGTATTCGCAATCTATCTTCTTCCGGCTCAATATGGATGTCAGATGCGCGGGCTTTGACTGCCTCATCAACAAGAAGGTTGAGGACTTGAACCAGAGGGGTATCAGTAACAGCACTGAGGGCAAGCTTCTCATCAGTTGCTTCAGCCGGGATAGAGATACGAGAAACCTGTCTTTCAATTTCGCTATAGGCTTTATAGTTGAAGTCAATAGCATCCCTGACTTCCTGGGCAGTGGCAGCTATCGGCTTAATACTCATTCGGGTCTGGGCGGAAAGAGCCTCCAGGGCAAAAATATCGGTCGGGTCTGCCATAGCCACTTCCAGTGTCTTACCAGATATAGTCAAGGGTATGGCATTGTATCTCCTGGCTACTACCTCGGGAATCAATTGTAATGCCTCAGGCTGGGGCATCTGCCTCAGTAGCTTGGCAGTGAGTCTTACCTGTCTTAACCAGCTCCGCTTTGGCTGGACGGGCAATTGTTCGGTCAGAGGTTCAGAAACTGGTTTTTGGCCCCACTTGAGGACTTTTATCTTCTGGTGCTGGGCAAATTGCTGGGCCTCGGGGCTAAGGTCGGTTGACACCACAATGACCTTCTCATCAACGCCCACCTCATAGGCTTTAGTATCAAATAACATTACCTGCTCCAGGCTCACTTCTTTATGCCCGTTCAGGAAGTCTATGCCCAGCATATGCTCAACCTGACCATTTTCTGTACGGGCCAGCATATCAAAGACATATTCAACTCCCGGAGCGGCCTTTAGTTTGGCTTTCTCTTTTACTCCATAGCCCCGGTTGGTTAAGGATTTGACCAGTTCCTCTTTTGTGCTCAAACCCGACCAGCTCCCCGGGCTTAACTGGCGGCGCGGGTTTCAGGGTTAATAGTTGCCCAATTCGTTCTCCATCAATAACCTTTATTCGCTGTTTCTCAGCCAGCTGCTTCGTCTCTTTACTGAAGTCGGGAATGGCAATAAGAATCCTGTCAAGGATGCCGCAATCATAGGCTTCATTGGCAAGGCTGAAGATAGTGTCCGCTTCTTTCTCCCTATCACCACCAGCCGCAATGCCGATAGCAATAGTGTAGCTAGTAAAACCATCGTTTCTTCGAGCCAGCATATCAAAGGTATGCTCGATCCCCGACTTCCCCAGGAGCTTGGCTCCCTCGGTTACTGCATACCCCTGCTGCTCCAGATACTCTCTAATCTGTGTCCTTAACTGCGGACTAATTCTAGTTTGACGCATCTTACCATCCACTTTCACCGATTGGCTAAAGGCAACACGTTAATCATGTCTTAACTCGAGCTAACACAGCATAATGATCTGGCTTCTCCAGAACCTAAATACAATTTAGCATATACTATTAGTTTGTCAATAGAACTTTTGGGGGAGGGGCGGAAGTACTAAGTAGTCAGCAGCCGGGAGTCAGGAAAGGAATCTTCTGAATGCCGAGTTGTGACTACTGGCTACTAATTTTGGGATTTGGTGCTTAGGATTTATCTGTCCGTGGAGGGTATTGCGATGGCTTCCGTGTCACTGTTTCGGCACATCACCATAAGTGCCTATAAAGCGGCATTCAAACTTCATCAAAATCCTGTGGTACCCTTCGTGGTTTTGCTTCTGGCGAAATCCAGCCGCTGTGCAAGGCAAGAGTAACAGCGTGGGCTCTATCATTGGCATTGAGCTTACGAAGGATGGCGCTGACGTGGTTCTTAATCGTCTGCTCGCTGATTGACAGTATATGGGCGATTTCCTTGTTGGTGTTGCCCTCAGCAACGTAGGTTAGAATCTGTGTCTCCCTTTTGGTAAGAGGAGCGGCTATGCCTTCCATGGTTTTCTTGAAACCGCGAAATTGGTCTAGCACTTGCCTGGCAACTTTGGGCCTGGTCATCAGGCTTTCATTTATGGGGTATTCGCCTTTGTGGGCTCGCCTTATGGTGCTAGCCAGCTCGTCGGCACTGGCTCTCTTACTCATGCAGGCTGCGGCGGCAGTTTTGATGACTTCGAAAAGCTCCTGGTCATTGGGGTCAGGGCTCAACACTATCACCTTGGTATTTGGGTAGTATTGGGCAATTTTTCTTCCCAGGTCAATCCCACTGAGGCTGGCCAGGTCAGAGCCAAGCAAAGCAACATCAGGAAGATTAGCTTCAATTGTCTCGAGTGGCTTCTGAGTTGGATCGCACTCCAATATCTCCAGGTCAGGTTGTCCCGACAGTGCCTGACGCACCCCGGTCCTGAAAAGCCCTTGCTCATCAATTACCATAACCTTGATCTTATCCATCCGTCACCTCCTGATGATCCTTATATACCTGGTTCAAACAACCTCTTAACTCTTTCGATTTAGCTCCGCTGACTTATCGTATAATGCAATTCATCTGGTGTCAATATTATATCATTTCCCACTGTGGGATATTCGGGGTATTGACAAGTGATATCAACGTAGTATAATGGTAATAGGCTGAAAGTACCAGCCAGCGGTGTTGTATAATGAATCGGCGAAGGTCTAATATAGAGATAATAGCTGATATGCTCCGAGTCGGCGAAAATGGCGCGGGCAAGACGGAGATTATGTACAGCGCCAATATGAGCTATGCCCAGATACAAAAATATCTTGGCTTCCTCTTGAGCCACGGATTCATTAACAAAGTAAAGCTGGGAAATCCGTCAGTTACCTACCAGGTAACTGAAAAAGGAGGAGAGCTACTCAGAAACATAGACAGCATAGTCGAAGTACTCGAGTTCCGAAACGGCAATAATGGCCACGGAGCTTGAGGCTCGAATGTTGTGAAGTTACTAAGGGGTGCCTGGAAGTAGAGCAAGGTCACCCCTTTTAATATAAAATAATGTAAGGAGTGATCATGATAGGAGCGGCACATGTCTGAAAAGAGAATGCTAATAGTAGATGCCGAACTGGTGAAGAAAGTAGATGACAACCGGGGTGATCTGGGGCGGTCTGAGTTCATTGACCTTCTTATTGAGAGTCAATTGAAGGAAAAGGAACAAGGCAAGAAGCAGGGCGACGTGACTCGGGAAGAATTTCACCAGTTTCAGGAAGGCACGAAGGAGCTATTGCGCAGTTTCCTGGAATTCTTCATCAGCTATGGGTTAGAGCTAGGCAAGCAACCCAGCGATAGCGAATTCGAGCACCTGAGCCACAAACTGCAGACTCTGGGTGGCTCGGCAAAAGTAAAAAGCTCCTAATTTCTTCGCATTTTTCCCCGCGGATACATTCCCCACAGCTTCAACTAGAACTATCTTCTAGAACATAATCTCTTCCCAAGCTATTCCAGCATTGTCATACTGGCCTCAAGATAGCGATTTTCCGTTTGTCATTTCTAATGGCACGGAGGAACGCAGGAGGGATAGCGATGACAAGGCCAATTGAGTTATTGCGCCAGGGGAGGAAACGGGAACTATGGCAGATGTGCTGCGGTTTTATCGACCTCAGCCTGGAGCAATTTATGGGCATCCAGAAGAGGCTGCTTCTCGAGCAGATCGAGCTATTAAAGAGCTGCGAGCTGGGCAGGAAGGTGATGCGTGGAGCCATGCCTGAGACGGTGGAAGAATTCCGAGAGCAGGTACCATTGACAACCTATGGTGATTACCTGCCTGAGCTTGCGGAAAAGAGAGAGGATGTGTTGCCGGGCAAGGTTGCTAGATGGATCCGCACTTCGGGCCACACCGGTGAATACGACGTCAAATGGGTGCCCGTGCCTGAGAATTTTCTTTCTGAATATGAAAAGGTAGCCACCGGTGTCGCCCTATTTACTTTGTGTAACGGTCGAGGTGATCTATCCCGACTTAAGGAACATCTTAAGGTTCTATATACCGTGGGGCCCCCGGAATACGGGACTGGGCTTGGTGTTGAGTTAGTACAGCGGGCTCTTGGTTACGATTTTCTGCCTTCAAAGGGTGATGGAATGCCCTTTCAAGAGAAGATAAGAGCTGGTTTTGAGGAAGCCCTGTATAAGGGACTTGATGGCTTTGGTGGTTTACCCTCTGTGTTGGTTGCTGTGGGGGAGCAGCTCAAGCAACAATCGGGCAGGATAAGTATTCGCTCTCTGTTAGCCCGTCCTAATGCTCTATTCCGGGTGACCCGAGGCGTAATCAAGAGTAAACTGGCCCGTCGTCCCTTGCTGCCTAAGGACTTATGGACGGTTAAGCTAATTGGCGGTGGCGGAACAGATTGCGCTATTTTTGGAGAGAGAGTCAAGGAACTCTGGGGACGGCACCCTTTAGAGGCATATGGTGGCACAGAAGGAGGCATTTATGCTGCGCAAACTTGGGATTATGAGGGCATGGTCTTTTTCCCCAACCTCAACTTCTTCGAGTTCGTCCCCGAAAGGGAATGGTTCAAATGGCAGCTAGACCATTCCTACAGACCGAAGACTGTTTTGCTGGACGAGGTGAAGGCTGGGGAGAATTATGAGATAGTTATTACCAATTTTCATGGGGGAGCCTTGGCTAGATATAGAATTGGCGATATGATAAGAATAACCTCACTGCGGAATGAAAAACTCAACATTGATATTCCTCAAATGGTGTTTCATAGGCGAGCTGACGAGCTCATTGATATCACCGGTTTTGGTCACTTGACGGAAAGAGTGATCTGGGAAGCAATCGAGGGCGCTGGCGTTCCCTATACTGATTGGACAGCACGCAAAGAAGTGGTGGGCGGCAAGCCGATACTACATCTTTACGTTGAAGTTAAAGATGAGTCCATTGCTAGCGAGCAAGCTGTAGGAGCAGCAATATATGAAGAACTGATAAAACTGGACAACGTCTATCACTACAATATTTATAGTGCTTATGGCAACCCAGAGACTGTGCTCGGTTTAAAACCTGTAGAAGTCACTTTTCTTCGTCAGGGTGCCTTTTCCAGTTACATCGCTCAGCGGCAAGCCGAGGGTGCTGCTCTAGGTCACTTGAAGCCACCTCATATAAATCCTTCGGAAAAGGTTCTTTCCTTGCTAGGGGCTCCGAAGGTTGTGGTAGAGGCTGCGCCTGTGACTGAACGCGAACGGGTGGAAGCCTAGCTAACTGATACAACCTTGAGTTTGCACTGTAAGCAAAGCGAGTCAATTATTTCTGTATATGGTTGTTGCAGTGCTTTGTGTCTCCCAAAACAAACCAGGACGGGGTTTTAGCCTCGCCCTTTTGTTCATCACTCTAAGGGTTCGGAAGATCCTTCGCCGCCAGCTTAGAATGAAAAAGGTGAAGCTTCAAGCTCACCTTGCGCCCGGTACTTTTGGGGGATTACTTTAGTCCCTCTTGACAGTCTGCAAATTCATGTCAATAATAGCCTTATATTCGATATGAATACCCAAGCTTTGGTTCCTTTCATTGCCTTCGTTGCTTATGTCCCTCTGCTTGGCATTTTGTTGGCTAACCGACCGTGGCAAAGGCGGCACAAGCTTCTCTTACTATATCTTATTCCTGCCATCGTGTGGAGCTTCAGCGACGTCCTCTTCCGCGGCAATTTCTTCATGCAGGACAAACTTCTGTTGGTCAAAATTGTCCTCTGCACTGGCCTTTGGATGGGAATTGGATTCTACTGTTTTATCTATTCTTTCTACCAAACTCGAGGTCTGAAGGCATTTCTTGCCTATATTTGGTTGGGCACTGCTGTTGTCTTTGCATACTTGGGTTATCTACCCCGGGGCATTACTCCGACTGCCAGTGGCATCACTGTTGACTATGGTAATTGGCTTCTTCTCTTAGCTATTTCGCTTGCGATCCTGTTCTCTCACAGCATATATTCTTTGGTACAGAAGTTTAGGTTTTCGTCAGATGCCGCAGAGCGTAATCAGATTGCCTATCTCTTCTTTGCTATGTCAACGTTGGGTGTTTTTGGTTTTATCTCTTTCACTGGCTTCGGTAGGGAGTATCCTATGGCCCACGTCGGCAACCTAGCTATGGCCTGTATTCTTACCTATGCCGTAGTGAGGCATCGCTTATTGGACGTCAAGTTCATTTTCCGCCGAGCCTTATCGTGGTTGAGCTCGGGCATTATTGGCGTTGGCATTTACATAGGTCTATTCTTTCTGGCTCACTACTACGGAGGGGGCTTTGAGTTCGAGCCCAAGATTGTTGCGGCAGCTCTAGGCGTAGCAATTGTTGCTGCTGTATCTGTTTATAAGCTGCTAGGCTTCTTCTCTGTCAAGGTGGAGCAGGCTTTTGTTGGGAGTGTATATTCCTATCGTAAGCAGCTATCAGACTTTATCACCAAAATACACAACGTTCCCACTCTGGAGCAATTTGGCAGCGATTTCATATCCCTGCTTTCTCAATCCGTTGACTGTAGGAGAGCTTGTTTGCTTTTGCCTGAAGCTGAACAAGGAGGTTTTGGCGCCCGATTTATCTACCCTCCCGTGGAAGATAATCCTATGGGGAAGTTGAAATTAAGGCAGGATAGTCCGGTTGTGTCCTGGCTGAAGCGCGAAAAAACCATATTGCCGGAGAGGAATCTCGCCATTCTGCCTGAATTCCAATCTATGTGGCAGGGGGAAAGGGAGGAGCTCAAATTGGCAGGGGTACAGATATTCGTCCCCTTAGTGAACAGGGGTGAGCTTGTGGCTGTTTTGGCAATAAGTGACCGGCGAGACGGGAAGCTTTATGCCGTTGAGGACACTGATTTGCTGGAGTCCATCACTGCCCGAGTGGCAGCCGGCATGGAGAAGGAATATTTCCATGAGCAATTGCGCGAGCAGGATAAAGAAATAACCCTGGTCAACCAATTAACCACAATCATAACCTCCAGCGTGAGCATTCAGGAGATATTCGAACGTTTTATCCAGGAATTAAAGAAGGTGGTCGATATTGATTGGGCAACAATTGCTTTGATTGATGAAAACGAGCTTTACTTTACGGCTCTATCCAGTACCTTAGGTTCTGCTTGGCAGCCAGGAGAAAGAATACCACTTGAGGGGACGGGTACGGAATATGTATGCCGAGAGAAGAAGAGCCTGTATGAAGCTGATCTGGCGCGATACCACAGATTCTGGACTGACGAACGTCACTTGCAACAAGGGATTCGTTCTGTTCTTTACCTACCCTTGAGTATTAAGGAGCAGGGTATCGGCAGCCTGGTTTTGGCTAGTGGCAGACCTAACGCGTACAGTCCCAGACAAATAAGGCTTCTGGAGCAGGTGGCTAGACAGATTGCCACGCCCATCGAGAATGCCCAACTTTATGCCCGGGCGGAGCAGAGGTCTCGCATTGACGAGCTTACCGGGCTATTTAATCGGCGCCATTTTGAAGAACGGCTCAAAGAAGAGATTGCCCGGCATTCCCGCTACGGTAACTTATTCTCCATATTCCTGCTCGACCTGGATAGCTTCAAGACCTATAACGATGTATATGGACATCCTTCCGGGGATGTTCTTCTGAGTCAGATAGGGAAGATTATCAAGAGTTCTATCAGGGATGCTGACCAGGCTTTTCGCTATGGCGGCGATGAATTTATCGTCGTTCTGCCACACACAGCTGTGGAAGATGCCCGTGTCGTGGCTGACCGAGTTCGCGAGACGATTGCCGGAGAAATGGAGAAAAAGGGAATTGCTGTAACTTGTAGCATTGGTTTGGCTTGTTATCCCTCGGACGGAGTTATGGCCGGGGAGCTTGTTACTGTAGCTGATACTGCTCTTTATTTTGCCAAGCGAACGGGAGGTAATCGAGTCTATCTCTCCTCGAAGATTCTGTCCGAGCCACTGGAGGATGCTGGGATTTACGCCAGACGCAACGGTCTGAGCGCTATCTATGCCTTAGTTTCTGCAGTCGAAGCCAAAGACCCTTACACTTACGGTCATTCCAAGAGGGTCAATAGTTATGCCGTCGCATTGGCTGAAGCGATTGGGCTATCGCCTGAAGAGGTATCCAGAGTCAGTACTGCTGCTTTGCTTCACGATATTGGCAAGATTGGTGTTTCCGATAAAGTCCTGAACAAAAAAGGTAAGCTCACTACAGAAGATTGGGAAGCGATCAAGTCTCATCCCAAATTAGGAGCAACCATCGTGGGTAATGTACCTAACCTGGTTCCTTGTGTGAGTAGCATTCTACATCACCATGAGAGATGGGATGGCGCTGGCTATCCTGACGGGCTGAAAGGCGAACAGATTCCCATCGAAGCTCGCATTCTCGCCATAGCTGATAGCTTTGAGGCCATGAGTGCTGCCCGTCCCTACCGGTCCTGCGTTGTGTAGTGAGAAGGTGCTAAAAGAGCTGCGCCGCGGTGCCGGGACTCAGTTTGATCCTAAACTGGCGGAGATTTTCATTGGCATTATCGAGGCTGGACTTTCTGAGAAGGTGAAGGCGGGAGGAAACTCGTCCGGTCAGCCGACCAACCGATAGCTAATTGACCTTCCACCTGCTGGACAAGTCCAGAACACCACCCTTAGTGGAATTCGGGGACATCGATTTGTGTGCGGGCACAAGCGTCACACAATGGGTATCAGAGGCGTATTGTGTTTCCTTACCAGAACGCATATATTGCGTGAAAAACTTCTTATCGGGAAATGGTAGTGCTTCTCTGGTGACATAGCAAGGATTTCCCAGCCAGTCTTCAGCAACAGCTTTTGTAGCTCCCCGTAAGAGAAGAGATGATAGTAGCGATAGACTGTCTTTTCTTTTAGCCTCCAGGGGACTCGTTGCTCTTTTGATCTGAACCAGAACCTTGGCTGTCCCCGGTTCCAAACCGTCACAAAAGCCTCTCCTTTCGGCTTTAATACTCGCCTTAATTCTTCGAATGCTTTCTCTCTTTCCTCTCTTCCTTTGATATGGTGGTAAGTAGCCACTGATATCGCCCAATCGAACGAATTATCGGTGAAAGGCAGCGACAAGGCATCAGCAAGAACCAAGTCGACATAAAGTTCATGCTTGGCAGAATATCTCAGACCTTGCCCCAGCATGGCACGAGAGGAATCCACCCCACAGAGTTCAAACCTTTGACTGAAAGGCAAAAAGTCTGCTCCATGTGCGCAGCCGACATTTAGCAGCTTCCCGCTTTGCCATCTTGCTGCTAAAGCATCCAGCTCTTCTCTTAATAGGGGCCAATGCCTTACCCGATACCAGCTTTCGGCTATTCGGTCGAAGACTTCTCTATTTGTGGTCATATATACGCTCTGTTAAACTTTAGCACATTATGCCATGAAGAAAGCATCTCGAACGATTTCCGGAGTAACCCCGGTGGCAGTCATGGCTAAGCCATTTCCTTGCCCGGGCAAATGTGTCTATTGTCCCGGTTCTCCTGAGGCGCCCAAAAGCTATACCATAGAGTCTCCAGCCGTGATCCGGGCTCGAAGTTGTGGCTTTGATGCCAAAAAACAGGTGGAGATCAGGCTTAGGACATTGGCCGAAATGGGACATGCCCGGGATAAGGTGGAGCTTATCGTCATGGGTGGCACATTTCTGTCCTATCCCCGCGACTATCAGTACCAGTTTGTTAAGGATTGTTATGATGCTCTGAACGGCATCACGTCCAGCAGTCTAGAGGAAGCCAGGAAATTGAATGAAAACACCGAGCATCGCTGTGTAGGATTGTGCATCGAGACCAGGCCAGACTTTTGTGGAGAGGAGGAGATAACGAGAATGCTCGATTTCGGCGCCACCAGAGTCGAGCTCGGTGTTCAGACTTTGGATGATGAGATTCACTGTCTGACAAAGAGGGGACACGGAGTAGCTGAAGTCACTTCTGCAACCAGGCTATTACGAGACCGCGGCTTCAAGGTCTACTATCATTGGATGCCTGGTCTACCGGGGTCAACGCCTGAGCATGATCTGGAGCTGTCGCGGCAACTGTTTGAAGATGCGCGTTTTCGACCGGATGGGCTCAAGCTTTACCCCACGCTAGTAGTCCGGGGGAGTGAATTGGAGAATTGGTATCGAGATAATCGTTATCGGCCTTATGGTGATGAGGTAATGATCGATTTACTTGTAGCTATCAAGACTTTGATTCCGAAATACGTAAGGATTTCCAGGTTGATGCGGGACATTCCGAGCAAATTCATCATCGCCGGCAGCCGGGACTTAGCGCTGAGAGGAACTATTAGGAAGAAGATGGAGCAGGCAGGTGTTCGCTGTAGCTGCATTCGTTGCCGTGAATATGGGCATCGCCGACGGGATGGTCAGTCAATTGGGGAGCCTTGTCTAACCAGGCTGGATTATGAAACACCGGGGGGCAAAGAGATCTTTCTTTCCTACGAAGATGAGAATGAAACATTGTTTGGCTTGCTGAGGTTGAGGGTGAGTCAGGAACAGGCAATAGTCAGGGAGCTGCACATTTTTGGTCCTGAAGTTCCTCTGGGCACAAGGCTAGAGCAAGGTGCTCAACATCACGGTCTCGGGGAAGGGTTGCTCCGAGAAGCAGAAAGAATCGCAAGGGAGGAATTCAAGGCTGATAGACTGTCAGTGCTTAGTGGCGTCGGTGCCAGGGAGTATTATCGCTCGCTTGGTTATCGTCTGGAAGGCGCTTACATGGTCAAAGACCTTGATTAAGCTGCTCACAGACCGTTTGGCGCTACCAGCTGTAATTCTGAGCCCTTCCCGTCATTCTGAACGCAGCCAAGAATTTAGCCTGCTGAGGGTAAACTCAGCCAAGAATCCTTTCCATAGCCCGGGAGGGCGGCTACCAATTCATCGTCGGCCCGGTTTTGTCGGGAGTCTTCAGAATGACATTGCCGAAACGTGTTCCGATTAAATACATTGACATCGAATAATATCTATACTTATAATGAATCGAGGAGACCGCAAGGGGTATTCAATCAATTGAGAGGCTTGGACCCTGGATAACACAGGGAAAGGAGAGAGTAGATGGATAACGAGGTGAAGCCAACCTGGAGACTGGCTTGGGGATTATGGTGGCGGATGTTTCTTATTAGCCTAGGAATAGCTGGAATAGTCTACTTGATTCTATTCGCAGTGGGTCTAACGACATGCCTATCTTTGTTGTTTTAGCGAGTGGTGATGCCGAGGGCGATGACAGTTTGTCGTTGCTGAGGACACAAAAATATGGTGGTTACAGCGCCGGGATAGGCTGCGCAGGTAAGCAGTGCTGCCTCGGCGGTTACTAGAGTTTTGGGGTATTGACAAAGAGAGCTTCTAACTATATCGTTACGTGAAGAAATAGAAAGGGAGGGACTAAGAAATGGAAGAAAACATGGAAGCCGACAAATGCGGGCATATTAGCCCTCATTGCAGGAGCTCTTGAGGTGATCATTGGTTTGTTATTTGCCGCAGAGTCGGTGTTTTGGGCGGAATTCTTGGGATGGGATGGCTCAGTGTCATTTTCGCCCCGTTGATTATATTTGGGATAATTGCGATAGTAGGCGGTATCTATGCCTTGAGAAGAAGGATTTGGGGACTGGCGCTTGCTGGGTCTATCTGTGCACTCATTGGTCCTTGGTTTCTTCTTGGGATACTCGCCATTATATTCGTCAGCTTGGGAAAGCGCGAATTCAAGTAAAGTCAGGTTTCTGAAGGTAATTAGTGGCGTACTGGTTCCCAACGAGGTCTTCTGCGAAGGGAGGCAATGTTCTGTAGAAATTGTGGCAAAGAGTTAACAGGTAGTCCAGAAATTTGTCCTAATTGTGGGGCTAAGCTTATGACGGGTACTGGCGACATGTACGATCCTGCCTTTGATTTAAGTAGTTTGTCTGATGAACAGCGAAGCGAATTTGGTCAGCACCAATTCACCGCTACTTTCCCCACCGCTGCTGTGATCGTGCTGTACTGCCTCACACTGGGACTATTTGTCCTGATTTACTTCGGCTTGAAGTATTGCATAACTACCATGATTAAGAGTCGATGACTTTAAAATCGCTGGAATAGGCGCATTCGGGTCCATTGTTCATCCTCTGCATGTAACCGTAGTAGGCGGTCAGATTTTCGCCATCGGAAGAGGGCCTGGGGTTTGCAATAGTTGCCGCAATTTATAGACTTGTTGTCGGGATCACTCGGATTCCCAGGACTGCACCTGATATAGCGCTTGAGCATCGCAGCGATCAATTATAACTCTCATGCGTAAGTGGCATTTCGGGTAAGAGTTCTTGCATCCTATCTGTATCGGAGTAGATTGCAGATTGCGATAAGTTGGCAAACCGTCGCAAAGCCTAGTGGATTTTAGGACCTAGGGATTCCCAGACCAGATCGAACGATTCGTGTGGGAAATTTGAACTGGCAAGTTATTTGATTGTGCCTATGAGTCAGGGCAATTACCCAATTTTGTTTGAGAATTCAAGGACAGAAAGGAGCAACCTCATTCGGAAATGGTAGTTGCCAGTGCCTGCAAGGGAGGTAGATGATGTTTTGCAGAAATTGTGGTAAAGAGTTGACGGGGGCTCCAGAAATTTGTCTCAATTGTGGAGCTAAGCCAATGGCGTGGCACCAGTTTTTGCCCCGGGTGTGGTGCTCCAACAACGCCCCTGACTGAAGTGTGCACCAATTGTGGTGTGCAAGTGGCCAAGGCAATAAGAGGCAAGACATGGAGGACGAGAACCGCCGGAATTCTAGCTATTGTTGCTGGAGCTGTTGGCTTGGCTCAGTGGGTAACGATTGCTGCGGTCGAAATACCCTATTGGGGATGGTTGCCAATGGGTGGCGGTCTAGGTGGAATCGTCGCAACCGCGGTCGTCGCAGTCGAGATAGCAATTGGGATAGTAGCTATAGTAGGCGGTGTTTTTGCCCTGAAGAGGAAGAGGTGGAGATTGGCCCTTGCGGGCTCTATTTGTGCGATCTTTTCTTTTTTCCTATTTTTCTTGAACGTGCCTCTTGCGATAGCAGCAATTGTACTGCTCGTCTTGGGGAAGGGCGAATTTGAGCAAAGTCCAAGATTGGGCAAGTCATGTGAATCTGATTTGAGAGAACTTTAAGGACAGAAAGGAGGCAAAATGCAAAGGTATCCTTTCCTACGGTTTGCGACTGCTGTATTAAGGGTCCTGGGGTGGATAATACTGGTCGTTGGCGTTATTGGTTCGATTGTTTTCGGAATTAAGACGGGTGGAGTTACAGGTGTACTTTATGCGGTGGGGGGAGCAATTTTCTCTTTCCTGACTTGGCTATTCCTGCTGGCAGCCAGAGAGCTTCTCTACTTGCTAATTCAGGTGGAAGAGAACACCAGAAACACAGCTGAGCGCATCAGCATTACAGAGGAATCGAGCCAAGATTGAATTTATATACCTTAGCGGTTATGTGAAATGAAGGCAGTAATTTCCTCTGTATTTCACAAGATAGTTTCCTTGTTCTACAAGGTTGGTTCCTTGTTCCGCAAGGTCGGTTCTTTGTTAGACAAACTTATTCGAAAACTGTGGCTGCTGCCGCCCGGTCGGAGGATAGACCATGCTTTGCAGAAAACTTGGAGAAGAACTAAACCGCTGGAGTATCATTTTTTGCCATACGTGACTAGTGTTTTGAGAGTTTTGGGCTGGGTGGTACTGGTAATCGGCGTTCTTGCTTCAATTCTCCTTGGGTTGGAGATCATAAATGGTGGATTGATGGTTTCGCAAACTGAGCTGAGAGGCGTAGGTATGGGCGTCTCCGTGATTATATTGGGGATGATTGGCTCCTTCCTGGCCTGGTTATTCCTACTCGTAAATAGGGAACTAGTCTACCTATTCATCCATGTAAAAGAGAACACCAGAAACACAGCTAAGCACCTTACAGACGAATCAAACTGACGCGAAATTTGTGGCTTAGCAGGTTATGTGGATCAGGGCAGCAACCCTTTTCTTTTGTTCCACAAATTCATTTATCCTGGCTACGGCGCCATAGGATGGCTGAACCAGTAGGCTCACATTGTTTGCCCTAGCCCAGCTTTCCGCCTCAGGAGCTATATGAGCAGCGCCATCTGTTCCGGTGCCGACAATTACTACTCTCGGTTGCCCCTGGCTCAATTCTTCCAGCTCCTGTCTCGTGATCTCATGGCTGCCGAACATCAGAAAGCCGCCTTTCCGCTTCTTCACCGTGCCATCCGCGAAAACCAAAATATCCCGACGGTATTTCTTCCCTTCAACTACTACGGAGCCAAATGTAGGTTCCTCTGTTCTAGCCACGAAATCTAACCTCCTTCCCCTTGATTCTCTTCTTATTCTGTAAATCGGCTTTTTGTTTGCCATCTCGCTTTATGGCCCGACTGTGCTTGAAACGATTTAAGTTTACGAATCCTTTTGTCACAGTTCTCTCATTAGATGAAGCTATTCTTCAGCCTGAACATCTCCGCCTCAATGTCGCTGCCCTGCGCTCCGAGATGTCTTATAGCTTGTTCCACTTTATCATGTTTGCAGTTGTCACCGAGGTCACCTAGGCTGTTGTATACACCAGCCCGCCTGCCGACTTTGAAATTGAGCCTTTCTTCATCCGGCAGAGATAAATACTCATTTATGATATCGAGGCATTTTTCCTTTTCCTCAGGCATTTTGCCTTCGACCTCCATCAATAGGTTAAGTATATGGTCGCTCTTGAGATAGCTGGTAACCTGCAGGTTTTCAATGAAAACGCCTATTTCTTTCGCTACTTCGTCCTCTGTTTGCACCTCAAAATCTCCCTCCTGCAACCTGGTCCACAATGGCATAGCTGGAGAGACATGAAGGCTGCGTAGCCTGATATGATCAGGGTCAATCTCATTTAGCACTTTGGCTGTTTCCCGGGCATGCTCTTGAGACAATTTTCTGCCACCGAGACCAGGCATGACATATTCACACAGCGAAATGCCTGCCTCTTTGGCCTTCTTTCCACCTTCAATATGGTTCTCTGCGGTGCAGCCTTTTTCCATATAAGCCAGCAGAGGGTCATAGCCAGTCTCCAATCCAATGTGTATCCTGTCTAGCCCGGCATCCTTGAGTTCCTTCAACTCCGCTACCGACTTTCTAGCTGCCGTATGGGACCGACCATATGTAGTTACTCTATCTAGGCTGGGAAAGGTTTCTCTCAGGAAAGTAATCACCTTGATTAGCTCAGGAGTGCGCATGATTAGGGTATTGGAATCTTGCAGGAAGGCTGTCTTGCCTCCCGTCGCGAGCCATTGAGCAACATGGCACACACATGGGCCATATTGAGGTTGATTGCAGAGCGTCGCTGCTACCTCTGTTACTTTGTCTCCATAGCCTGCCTTCCACGCCACTTCCTTAATACCTTCACTGATAGAGAGAACCGCCTCAATATCTTTCATGATCTGGTCCACTGGCCTTAGCTCGAACTTGCTGCCCTTGTACACTGGGCAGAACTCGCATCTATTCCAGGGACAGTTCCTGGTCGCCCTTATCAAGAGGGAATAAGCTTCACTAGGAGGTCTGATAGGACCTAGCTCGAAGGTATGACTCAGCTTTTCTGTCACTGAATAACTTAGCATTCTGTGTATTTTATCGTGGAGAAAGGGAACAGGCAAATAGACTTTCGCCTCCTTACCATGATAATATCGGCATTTCAGAATGAGGCAAATTGAATTAGTCTCTTTTGATGCTGAAGGCACACTGGTAACGCCTGATTTCAGCGAGACCATATGGCATGAGGCTATCCCTGCACTTTACGCCAGGAAGAAGGGACTTGACCTTACTCAGGCCAAGAAGTGCGTTACTGAGGAATACAACAAGATCGGTGTCCATAGGCTGGAATGGTATGATATTGAATATTGGTTTGAATGTCTAGACTTGGGCTCTTCTGAGCCAGTGATACAAAGCTGCCTGAATAAGATAGCTCATTATCCCGAGGTTATTGAGGTCCTTTCGTCTTTAGCCAGCGAATATAAGCTGATTGTTGCCTCAGGTACACCGCTAGAGCTACTACATTGCTTACTGCGCGATATCAAACCTTACTTCGTTCGAATTTTCTCTTCGATTTCGCATTATAGACAGGTAAAAAACCCTGATTTTTACCTCAGGATATGTGAAGAGATGGGCGTCAAGCCTGGCCAAGTCATCCATGTTGGTGATAACTGGCAGTTCGATTTTCTCAATGCCCGGCAGGCCGGCCTGAATGCTTTCTATATTGATAGGTCGGGGGAAAACCATCGCGAATCTCTTGCCGATCTGACTCAACTAAAACACTTTCTCATGGCCTCAGCGTAGATATGCGCTCTTCTGATCCAAAGGTAGCACGCCAATCCTAGACATGGTGAGCCATCTTGAGTTAAAATGTACTAGTCAACCCATGCCGAAGCAAGCATCCAGTGAAAACACCTCCCCCAGTAACAAATTCAACTTGTCCACGGCAGAGCTCAAGGAAATGGCTAAAAAGCTGCGCCGTCATGTAATCACCATGATAGCCGCAGCAGGCAGTGGTCATCCTGGCGGTTCTCTATCAGCAGCCGATATCATCACGGCGCTCTACTTCAAGATTTTGCGCTATAAACCCGAGAATCCCGAGTGGTCAGACCGTGACCGATTCATACTAAGCAAGGGACACGCTGCTCCAATCTTATACGCTGCCCTGGCTGAAGCCGGCTACTTTTCCGTAGCAGAACTGGCAACACTGAGAAGGCTGGACAGCCGTCTTCAGGGACACACTGACAGAAATCTCACCCCTGGTGTCGAAATGTCGGCCGGTTCATTAGGTATAGGTTTGTCATTTTCCATTGGCGTCGCCTTGGCCGCCAGGCTAGATTCCAAAACCTACCGCACGTATGTTCTTCTCAGCGATGGCGAATGTGAGGAGGGGCAAACTTGGGAGGCGGCTCTTGCTGCGGCCCACTTCAACCTGGATAACCTGACAGCTGTGATTGACTGCAATGGCATGCAACTCAGCGGATGGACTCGCGATATCATGAACCTTGAGCCTCTTATCAGCAAATGGCAAGCCTTTGGCTGGCATGTCATTGATATAGATGGACACGACCTCGACCAAATCCTAGCTGCATTCCCTGAAGCTGAGAAGACTAAAGGCAAGCCTACTGTCATCATCGCGCGAACTATTAAGGGCAAGGGTGTTAGCTTCATGGAAAACAACGTCACGTTTCATGGCAAGGCACCTACTAGAGAAGAAGCCGAAAGGGCACTAAAGGAGTTGGAGTAACTACTTCTAGAAAACCCCCTTTTTCGCGGGGTCCAGATCTACCGATTGCCATCACCGGATCCCCGTGAAAAGAACGAAGTGAGTCTTTCATACAGCATAGGAGTAAGTATGGCTGAAGGATCTACCCGCGAAATCTACGGCAGAACTCTGGTAGAGCTAGGCAGACAAAACAAAGACATTGTTGTCTTGGATGCTGATGTGTCACCTTCAACAATGACCAATCTATTTGCCCGCGAGTTTCCTGAGCGTTTCTTCAACTGTGGCCTGGAAGAACAGAACATGATCGGTATAGCTAGTGGCCTAGCTGCTTCCGGTAAAACAGCCTTTGCTAGCACCTTCGCTGTCTTTGTCGTCTGTCGATGTTTTGACCAGTTGAGGCTATGCATTTCCCAGCCGAATCTAAATGTTAAGGTCGTAGCCACGCACGCTGGTATCAGCGTAGGGGAGGATGGCATTTCACATCAGGCAATTGAAGATCTGGCCTTATGTTGCGCTCTTCCCAGTTTCACTGTGGTCGTTCCGGCAGACGCCATCGAGGCTGCTGAAGCAGTAAGAGCAGCAGCAAGCACCTATGGACCTTTCTACATCAGACTAAGTCGCCCTAAGACACCGATTGTTTACCTGGAAGGTTATCACTTCTCATTAGGTAAGGCAGTAACTATGAGACAAGGCAAGGATGCCACTATTATAGCCACGGGCATCATGGTGGCTAAGGCTCTGGAGGCCGCAGATATCTTGGCCAGACAAAATATAGATTGCCGGGTAATCAACATGCACACCCTTAAACCTTTAGACGAAGCGGTCATAGTCAAAGCAGCTTCAGAGACAGGCGCAATTGTCGTTGCTGAGGAGCACTTAGCCCAAGGTGGTCTAGGCAGCCGAGTTGCTCAGACGGTAGCCAAGGAGAAGCCCGTGCCTATGGAATTCGTCAATCTTGGTGACAGGTACGCCACATCAGGCAAAGCTGAGGAACTGCTTCAGAGATACGGATTGACCGCTGCAGATGTTGAAAAGTTAGTGAAATCCGTGGTCAAGAGAAAATGATATTTCCAGGTTGAGTCCTCAGAAATTAGATATTCACTGAGATGACCGAAAGCTTGCGCCGAGAAAAGCGCCTCTTAGTGCGGCGACTGTTGGGATATTTGCTCGGCCTCTTGTTGAACTGACACAAACCTGATGTGTCCCAGATCAATACCCTGATTTTGGAAACCTTTCCAGTTTCTTCCTTAATGCCATCAGATTAAGAACGTCTTCTTTGTTGTATTTCAATAGCAAATCCAGTGCCTTTCCGTCATGGTCAATCTGATATCTCCACCAAAGCATAACTGCCTGCGCCCCCCCGATACCCCGTAGCCGCCGAGGAATGCCTAACTGTTGCTCTACCACCTTGAACCCACCGTACAAATTGTTCCTCCAGCAATCATGCATCAGGTCACGGTGACGAAAGTGCTCTCTCAGGTTTACCCCCAGCCGGAAACTGATGAAGGGAAGGTCAAAGCGGCTGCCGTTGTATGTGTAAATGGTGTCCACACAGCGCAAGCTCCTGACCAAGTTACTTCTGGTTACCTCATTTCCGACGAGTTGAACGAAGCTATGCGTACCATCAACAGCCAAACAGATGCCAATAACAGTTATTTCGTCGTAAAACGAGCATAGGCCTGTAGTCTCAATATCAAGATAAGCATCAACTGGTAGCTGCAACCTATTGCCTGCCTTTCCAATGCTTCTGCTCTGGTATATGATAGCATATGTTACTGAAAATGACGCAGCCTTCTACGTCTGTGTTCACCGCTCCGTATCATTCCTAGTCGGGAGCAAAGAAGTATTGAGCCAGAAATGATGGAAGGAGAGCAAATATGAGAGAGTGCACTTGGGAGCAAAACAAGGCAAAATGTAACTGTACTTATGAGCCGTGCAACAGAAAAGGCATTTGCTGCGAGTGTCTAAGATATCACTGGCGGTCAGGCGAGTTACCAGCCTGTTTTTTCCCCGACGATGTGGAGAAGACTTACGATCGCTCCACAGAAAGATTTATTGAGACCTATCAGAGAAGAGGGCGATGGTGAACAACAGCTGAAAATAGACAGGCAGATTGCGACGTGGTCTGATATACTTCTTCTAGTATGACAAGAACAGATAACCGCGCTGACAATGAGCTTCGTCCCGTGCGCATAATCTTGGGGTACCAGAGTTTCGCCGAGGGTTCAGCTTTGATCGAGCTCGGACAAACAAGGGTATTGTGCTCTGTGAGCATGGATGAAAGGGTGCCCCCCTTCCTAAAAGGTGGTGGCCGGGGTTGGGTCACTGCGGAATATGCCATGTTGCCTCGCTCGACGGTTACTCGTACACCGCGCGACAAATCCGAGGGAAGAAGCCAGGAAATTCAACGCCTTATCGGCCGCAGCTTAAGAGCCGCCACTGACTTAGCCATTCTGGGAGAGCGGACGTTTATGGTAGATTGCGATGTATTGCAGGCAGACGGCGGCACGAGAACAGCCGCTATCACCGGCGGATACGTTGCTCTATATCACGCTTTCCATAACCTAAGAAAACAAGGCGTTTTGCCATTGATGCCATTAAACAAGATGATAGCGGCTACCAGCGTGGGCATTGTGAACGGCAATATGCTGCTTGACCTTTGCTACGAAGAGGATTACCAAGCCGAAGTTGACTTCAATGTGGTGATGACCGACAAGAATGAGTTTGTGGAAATTCAGGGCACTGCCGAAGGTAAGCCCTTCTCTAAGGAAACCACTGATGCCTTACTTTCTTTGGCACGACAAGGGATAGTCAAGTTGTTCAGGATCCAGAAGGAGACCTTGAGGGCTTTATCCTAAACTTGCCTGTAGATTCCTCGCCTTCGTCTGTCTTTTCATTATTGGGGTGCGTTTGCATTGAGAATCACCCTGTTCTATACTTTATTTTTGCTATGAGTTACGTAAAGTTCTAGAAAGATGACTCAACTGAAGTTAGCTCGAAAAGGCACTGCTTCACCGCAGACAAAGCACGTAGCCGAACAGGAAGGCATGGAGCCGGATTCTATCATCCGAGGCTTGGCTGCGGGTGAAATCGTAATTCCAGCCAATGTTGCTCACACGAAACTAATACCTTGCGGCATAGGCAAAGGACTGAGGACTAAGATCAATGCAAACATAGGCACATCCTCGGATTTCTGTGATTTGAACACGGAATTGAGGAAATTACAGACCGCCATCGACTTTGGTGCTGATACTGTGATGGATCTGAGTACTGGAGGCGATATTTCAGCTATCAGGAGGACTATCATGAGCACTAGCACCGTGCCGATAGGGACTGTGCCCATTTATCAAGCAGGCATTGAAGCTATTGAGAATCGTGGGGCTATCGTAAACATGACTGTGGATGATATTTTTACGGTAATCGAAGAACACGCCAAAGACGGCGTTGATTTCATGACTGTCCATTGCGGGGTGACTCAAGAGTCTCTGGCCAGACTCAAGAAGCAGGGTAGGGCAACTGACATAGTGTCCCGGGGTGGAGCTTTCTTGATAGGCTGGATGCTCCATAACGACAAGGAAAATCCGTTATATCAATACTATGACCGCTTGCTGGACTTGGCTCTCGAGTATGATTTCGCTTTGAGTCTGGGCGACGGCTTGCGTCCTGGATGCTTGGCTGATGCCACCGACAGGGCCCAAATCCAAGAATTGATCATCCTTGGCGAATTGGTGGAACGTGCTAGAGAAGCCGATGTTCAATCCATGGTTGAAGGGCCTGGCCACTTACCACTGAACCAAATCGCCACCAATGTTCAACTGGAAAAGAGCCTTTGTCGTGGGGCACCTTTCTATGTCCTTGGTCCCCTAGTGACTGACATAGGTGCGGGCTACGACCACATTACTGCTGCTATCGGAGGGGCAATTGCCGCTGCTGCTGGCGCAGACTTCCTGTGTTATGTCACGCCGACCGAGCACCTTTCCCTCCCCGGTATACAGGATGTTAAAGAAGGTGTAATCGCCTCTCGAATAGCCGCACACGCCGCCGATATTGCTAAGGGTGCAAAAGACGCTAGAGAGTGGGATGAGCAAATGTCCAGGGCTCGCAAGTCTCTTGATTGGAGAGACTCAAGCTGAACTATCCCTGGACCCAGAACTCTCGCGGCAAATCCATGCCAATATACCAGCTAGCGGAGTGACTTGCAGTATGTGTGGCAAATATTGCGCCATGGCGATAGTGGAGAAATACCTCGGCATCTCAGCACCCAAATGCTGAAGTAGCCATCAGCTGGCAGGTTATGAGCAGAAAATGAAGGCAGAGATAATACCCATCGGCACGGAAATCTTGCTGGGCAATATAGTTGATACCAACTCCTCCTTTTTAGCCAACCAACTACCATTGCTGGGAATCGACCTGTATTTCATCTCCACAGCAGGCGATAATCAGAAAAGGTTAGTGGATACCTTGAAACGAGCCTGGAAGAGAACAGACATTATTATCACCACAGGGGGATTGGGACCTACCCAGGATGATATTACCCGTGAGGCGATTAGCGAGCTAGTCAATGAGGAACTCAAAGTCGATGAGAAGTTGTGGCAGGAATTGCAGGATTTGCTCCGCCGATATCTTGGGGAAATACCACAAAGCAATATCAGACAGGCGACTGTCATTCCTTCGGCTCAAATAATTCCCAACCGCATGGGCACAGCGCCTGGCTGGTGGGTTGAGAAAGACGACCACATAATCATAGCCCTACCCGGGCCGTCTGACGAGATGAAAATGATGTGGCAAGAAGGTATCCTGCCTAAGCTAAAGCAGAGAGCAACCGGGGAGGTCATACTGTCTAGGGTGATCAAGACTTTTCGGCTAGCCGAAGCTAAGGTAGATGAGATGGTAGCCCATATTTCTAGATCTTCCAACCCTACTCTGGCTACCTATATCAATCCCGATGGTGTCTATCTGCGTATTACCGCCAAGGCAAAAGTGAAAACAGAGGCGCAGCGCCTCATCGCCCAAAGCGAAGAACAAATTCGAGACATTCTTTCTCCTTACATTTGGGGTGTGGACGACGATACCCTGGGATCCGTTGTTGGAAAGTTGCTCAAAACCAAAAACTGGAGTTTGGCAACTATGGAATCTTGCACCGAGGGGCTTCTATGCAGCACCATTGCCAATGGCCGCGAAAGCTGCAGCTATTTCAAGGGAGGATTGCTAGCTTGCTGCGGCGAAGCTAAAATGGCTTGCGGTGTGGATGCTTCCATCATGGAGCGATATGGCACGGAAAGTGTTCAGGTAGCCAAGGCGATGGCTGAGAGTGCACGCACGAATTTGAAGACCGATATCGGCATAGGTGTTGGAGGTAACATAAATTCGGATGCAAATTCCGGCGAAGCATATGTAGGCTTGAGCAGTAATGAATTCGACAAAACCTTCACCCATATGCTACGTGGAAATCGCTCAAGAATGAAGCAAAGAGCAGTCTACGCCGCCCTGTTCGATTTAAGAAAGATGCTGCTCGAGGAGGTCCAATGCACCTGATTATAGACGGCTATTCCGACAATCAAAGAATTCTCCGAGACGAGGATTTCCTTCGGAAGTGGCTGGAAAATTATCCCGCCAGAATGGGAATGACCAGGATTTCACCCCCATACGTGCTTAGATACGTAGGACCGGTGTTAGAGGATTGGGGAATATCCGGATTTGTCTTCATAGCGGAAAGTCATATTGGCATCCATACCTTCGTCGAGCGGAATTACGTTAACATAGACGTTTTCTCCTGCAAGGATTTTGATACCGGCAAAGCAATAGAGGATTTTCGAGAAGGATTCCAGCTGGTTAAGCTGCGCACTTGTCTAATTGACCGAGAATGGCCCAAGGCAGAGATAGCGATGGCGAACCCCCAGAGTTTTATCTACCATGAACGACCATGACTGTCACCCTGAGTCCTTCGCTGGTTGGAGTGAGGGGACATTCCTGCCACACGAGGTCTTTGCCGGACTGGAACCCCCTTATTCAAGTCTGCGGAGAGCCAAGGTCGTAATTCTGCCTGTCCCATACGATGGCACAAGCGAATGGCGAAGCGGATCTCGCCGCGGTCCACAGGCTATTATCGATGCCTCCCAATATTTAGAGCTTTATGATTTGGAACTGGACCGCGAGATATACAAAGTTGGTATTTCCACCCTGCCCCAAGTAGAGCCCCTGCTGAGCAGTCCCCAGGATATGATTGACAGGGTTTACAAAGTGGTCAAAGATTTAATACAAAAGGAGAAATTTGTAGTGCTGCTCGGTGGAGAACACTCCCTTTCTTTAGGAGCGGTTCGAGCTTTCACGGAAGCGTTTCCCAGACTTTCTGTGCTGCAGCTGGATGCTCACGCTGACCTTCGAGACGAATATCTGGGGACCAAATATGGTCAAGCTTGTGTTATGCGCCGCATCTTCGAGCTTTGCCCTATCTCCCAGGTAGGAGTACGCAGCCTCAGCTGGGAAGAAAAACAATTCCTGGCAAAGAACAAGCTGAAGCCTGTCTATATGACTGACTTGGCATCAAAGACAGCTTCCATAGCTCACATAGTGGACTCGCTCAGCGAAGATGTCTATGTCACCATAGATGTAGATGTTCTGGACCCTTCCATCATGCCGGCAGTAGGCACCCCTGAACCCGACGGGATGTCCTGGCGGCAAATCCTGGATATAATAGAATCGGTTGCCCTTCACAAGCATGTAGTGGGCTTCGATTTAATGGAATTTTGCCCTGGCGGAAGGGCCGGGGTCTTGCGCTTTTTTGTTGGCTAAATTAGCTTACAAGCTTATCGGCTGCGCTGTGCCGCAAGAAGGACGATGAAGGGTAATATAAGTTTAGGTAGGGTCTTCGGGATTCCCCTGCGACTCCATTATACCTGGTTTATTATCTTTGCTCTGGTCACCGTATTCACTCGTGCTTAACCCCTAGATAGAGCCTCCTTATCCTCCTATAGCGCAGAGGATAATTTTGGGGCATATTAACCAGTTTGCTCTTCTTCGCTTCCATCATTATCCATGAACTAGCCCACAGCATCCTGGCTGTTCGTAACAATATCCCGGTTAAAGAGATTACCCTCTTTGTTTTTGGCGGTGTTTCTCAGATAACCAAGGAAGCGACCCACCCCAGAGCAGAACTCTCAATAGCCATAGTAGGTCCGTTAACCAGCTTGGCTCTGGCTGGTATCTTCTACGGATTGCATCTTCTACTGGCCAGCGCCAATCAGAGCCTAGCCGCTAGCTTAATGCAGTGGCTAGCTTGGATGAATGTGCTTTTGGCAGGATTTAACTTGATCCCCGGTTTTCCGTTGGACGGGGGCAGAATATTTCGTGCCCTCGTGTGGCACAGAACCCACGATTACCAGAGGGCAACCCACATCGCTACCAAAGTGGCGCGGGGAATAGCTTATGCCTTCATCGCCGGAGGCATTGTTCTCATTTTCCTTCTCCAGCAATGGTTTAACGGTATGTGGCTAATATTCATTGGCTGGTTTCTCAACGATGCAGCCAGAGCCAGTTACCAGCAGGTCTTGCTGCGCGATGCGCTTACTGGTATCACGACACGCCAGGTGACGGACTATGCTAGTCCCTTGGTTCCTCCCCACATGAACTTAACTGAGCTAGTCGAGCAATACGTGTTGCCCACTGGACGAAGTTGCTTCCTGATAAGCTGGGGGGCTGAGTTAGAAGGTATGGTCACCCTGCAACAGGGAAAGAGAGTCCCCCGCACCCGTTGGGCAACCACTACTGTACAAGATATCATGACCCCAGCGAACAAACTCAAGGTAGCTTATGCTGATCAAGACCTTTTGGGCGTGCTCCAAGAAATGAATGGGGAAACTGCCAATCACATACCGGTGATGGAAGCCGGGAAAGTCATTGGGATAATAAACCGGGAAGATATAGCTCGCCTGATTCGCGCCCGAGCCGAGTTCGGAACAAGCTCAACAGTCAAATAGCCATTCCCGAGGGCAATTCGCTACCTCGAATGAGCCGCCAGGGTCTCGAACCCTGAACCTGCTGATTAAGAGATACAAGAGGTATATCCCTAAGCGTGAGAGGAAGTAATCCTTGATACCTTTTTGTTGGCGATTTAGCTTCGATTTGTACCGTTAAATACCTTTTGGTTTTTGATGGTGGTGAAGAGTTCGTTAGCAAAAATGTTAGCAAGAGGGAATGTTGGGGAAGAAAGATGTTAGGATTTTCGCTCAGTAGCAATTAAGCCTATTATAGCTTCACAAGCATACAAGTACATTCTTACGTTAGATATTTTTAACCGTGTGCGACTGTGGCTTTCTGCACTAAGTTTTGCATAGATTGCATTGACTGCTTCTGACATACCGTTGATGAGGCTGAACGTGGACTCACTTTCTACATTGGATGCTGCTGTGATAGCGTAACGGATTCTCATAGCACGGGTAACGGCGGGTCTTGTTTGGGTTTCTTATACCAGGGAGCTTTTTGGACAAACTCTGATGGAGCAAGGTTATCCAGAACCTGGCTTAGAAGTTCGCGCATACTGTGGGCTGCTTGTGCCGGTCCGTCTTGTGTGCCGCTTTCCAGTGCTTGCCATGCTCCTGCCCTTTTGCTCTCTAGCTCCGGAGATGTCTGTTCCAAGAAAGTCTGTATCAACACGGTCATCTGTGTTGATGGAGACATGAGGCGTGTAGTAGATTCTTCTGGTGTTTGAGCCTGGGGCTTGGGAACAGAATCTTTGGTCATGGTTTTTCCCTGTTTGACGGGTGTGGTAGGTGGAAAGAAGCCTTCGAAGAGGTCAGCAAAGCCGCCCGAAGCAAAAGGTTGAGAAGCGGCGGAAGAAAGTTGCAGCAATTCTCGTAGTTGTTGGGTCTTTGGAACTAGGGTGGGACTATCTTCCACTAAAGCTATACCGAGTGCTGCCATTGATTGTTCTATATTAGTGGTGGTAGAACTCACCGCGTTGTTGCGGTGGTCTTTTTGAACTCGTAGATTAGCTTCAGCGATAGCCAATTCTGCATCATCTTGGATCCTGTGTTTTCTGGCGTCCGATATGAGTTGGCTTACCAGTTCATTAGTGAGTTGAATTTGCGACCTCTGAAATGCAGCGTGTACCTTTGTGGCGGACTTTTTGTCGAGTGCTTGAATTTTTACGTTATAGAGTTTATCAACGGTGAAGGTAACACGTATTTCGGGTTCACCTGATTTGGCAAGTGGAATGTGGCCGAGGGTGCATTTTCCGATTGGGACGTTGTACTTGGCAAGTGGTCTTTCACCCAATAGAAGGTGAATCTCTACAGATTTTTGGTTGTCAGTTGCAGTGGAGAACCGTTGGTCTCGAGTACAGGGCAAGGGAGTTCCTCGTCTGAGTACGGGTGTAGAGATGCCTCCTAATGTCTCAATCGACAAGGTAACAGGTGCGTATTCATAAGCGGGTTCTGTTGTTGTGCTAGTTTGAGCTGTCATTTAGTGTACATTCTGAATGTTTGGCGTTGAACGGATCATACAGTGGTGGCCAGAAGTCCATTAGGAAAAAATGTCGGCAAAGCCAGTCTACTTTGGTTTCTTTCTGACGGTTCTAAGCCTTGCGTCGGACCTAATGTCTCTACCCTTCTTGTCTCTAAGGGTTCCTGGAGGCAAACCATGCTTCTTCTCAAATGTACCTACTCTCATATCACTTCTGTCTTTTCTCTCTCTGGACATAAATCCTCCTGAAAGGCGAGTACAGTGGTAGAAGTATTAGCAGGGAAGGTTGTAGCTAGCCGAACCATAAACGCTCCAAATCAGTTTTTTGTCTAGCGCTTCTGGTTTTGCGAGGTGTTAGGCGCTTCGTTGTTGTTGGAGTTTGACCGATCTTCTTGAGTTGCGTGGGGGAGAGTTTGTTCTGGTCGTACATCTTGTGGTGGGTCGGACACATTGGTACGAGTTGAGTTCCCCCTCGTGAGCGCGCCTTGATGTGGACTTTCTCAAGAATGCCTACCGACTTGGGGGTTCTATTGCATATGATGCACTTGTTCTTGTGTGCAGCTTTGACTGCATCCCATTCGGCTTTGCCAACCATTTTGTCGGTCACCTCCCTTTAATGGTGATGATTGATGGTCATATTGTATCATAGATTGGTATTTCTGAGTAGGGGGGTCAGCAAGGGGGTAGAAATGGTAGCGTGAGAAAGCAATGTGTGAGGCGAGTCTATGGGCGTGAAGGTGTCGAGAAAATGAGAGACTTGACAAATAATCAGTAATATGGTACCGTGGTACTATATTCTGTGAGGTGCTAGATATGAATGATTATGGGTTGAGTATAAATCCCCGTAGTAAATGGAGTGAAAACTCGAAGGCAGCAAAAGTATCTGTGCGAGAGCTGGAGATACTGATTCTGCACAGCGAAGGAAAATCGAACGAGGGAATAGCCGAAACCCTTGATATTAAATATCAGACCGTCAAGAACATGCTGCATAGTCTGAACAAGAAATTGGATGCGACAACCAATGCGCAAGCCCTCATGAAAGCTGTTTCGGAGGGTATGGTGAAGGTGAACATACAAAACGAGGATGAAAGGGACCTTGCCGACAAGATAATGTGGGCTATAGAAAGCGACCTGTTGATATCCAAGGAAGACGCGGGTCTAGTAAATTGGATAAAGAAGTGGAGAAGAGAGCGGAAGGCGAAGAGTGAACGAGGGGTGAATGAAGGATGAGGGAGTCATTAAGAGTTGAGAATGGGGTCGGGCCGTTGAGCCGATGGAATGAACAAATAGCGGGAAGCGATGGCGACAGAGGCGGCGGCGGTAGCCACGCTGCCGCCTCTCCTTCTTTCCTTGTCCATAATAAGGATAATGTCAACGCTCAGCTTTAGAGAGCAAGGGTTTGATTACAATGTGGGACTTCTTGGAATACAAAGGACGTATTGGTAGGACACATGTCATTCTGAATCAAGAAAGATGAGCTTTCAACGTTGAAGATAATGCCGGCAAGTGCAGAAGCAGGTATTTTGATGATGGCCGATTATATATGTCTCGAAAAATCCGAAGAGGCTCGGCAAATATGAGAAAGTTCCTGGGTTGATGGAAACATTAACCTATGACACCAAGAGAATAGGAAAGCGAGAGGCTTGGGCTAGTTTCGGAAAAGATACAAGGCGATTTCTCAATGCGGTAAACCAGTATCGGAAAAGAAGAGGTTGGCGAAGATTACATTATTTGTGGGTTGTAGAAGTCCAAAGGGAAACTGGTTATCCACACGTGCATATCTTCTTTCCGAATTTAAAGTGGATAGCACCACTTAGATATTATCAATGGTAACTGGAGACAAGGCAGGTCTAATATTGAAAGCCCGAAGAAAATCAAGGTTAATTGCGCGGCGTATATCTCGAAGTATCTAAGAAAAATGAGTGGCTGGTTGGATTTGCATCTTGCCTTGCTTTGGAGTGGAAATGCCGAATGTATGGCTTTTCAAGAGGATTCTCGGTTAAGATTGAAAAGAAGAATCGGAATGGCAGAGATGGCAGATTGTTGAAACAAAGAATCTGGAAGGATTGGAATTTAATCTTATGAAAGGTGGTTACGCAATCGATATTACAAAATCTAATCTGACATCTCAGGTTAGCTTGAATTAGGAGAGGTGGAGAAATGAGAAATGAATTCGGAAAAAGTAACGTAGGCAAAGGTAACGATGGTGGCGATGTCAGTGGATTGCTACGCCACGCCGACCTTGAAAAGAGATTATGCATAACAGTGCCTGAAGCCGCTGCAATGCTCGCTATATCAAGGAATTTTGCTTATGAATTGGTGAAACAAGGGCAACTTCCCGTGATAAGATTTGGTAAGAGGCTGTTAATACCAAGACTAGCATTAGAGAAAATGCTGGAAAAGGGGGGTCCAAATGGAATGTAAGAAGTGCGGCAAGGAAATTACGTTAAATGATGGGGTGGTTTACTGTCCTTATTGTGGTGTTAAGCTGAAAGGTGAAGATACCGCAAAAAGAAAAAGTATATTCACTAGAGAGTTGAAGGTTCACGACAGCGTAAAAGCATTAATAGTCTGGATACTTTTATGTGTAGTTATATGGGCGTTGTCAATTTTATTCGGTGAATTAAGTTCATTCCTGTCCCGTCCAGAGTTTACAATTTGGGATGGTCTCGGTTTGATAGGTGGTCTTGCATTGTACATCACGCTTGCGTATGTAGTTCATAACCACGCAAAAAGCCATAATAGAAGGGCTGTTGCCTGGACAACGGCTTTCATCGTGTTTACACCGATATTGGCTGGTTTAGCGTACTTATTGACTTGGCCTAAAGAGTGAGCTATTCGGGGGAAGCAATGAGAGGTCATATCTATCAAAGAGCTAAAGGTAGCTGGACAATCGTTTATGATTTACCGATGGATGCTGTAACAGGGAAGCGGCGGCAGAAGTCGGAAACAGTAAAGGGCACGAAAAGGGATGCTGAGCGTACCTTGCGTGAAGTGCTGCTTTCACTTGAACAAGGGTCATATGTTAAGCCCAATAAGACAACCCTGGGTGAATGGTTAGACCAGTGGTGTGAAAGCTTCGTAGTCATGAATACTACTCCAAGGACATACGTGAGTTATCGTTCCATAATAGACCGTCATCTAAGGCCGAGGCTTGGCTCAATTGCACTGTCAAGACTCGAACCACAGCAGATACAGGTATACTACGCCGACAAACTGGCGAAAGGGCGTGTTGATGGCAAAGGCAGCCTATCAAACAGAAGCGTTCTATATCACCACCGCATATTGAGCAAGGCATTAGACCAAGCGGTAAAGATGGGGCTGGTCGTCCGTAATGTGGCAAAGCTTATCAGACCACCACGAGTGGCAAGGGCGACGATAAACGTATTAGACGCTGGTGAGGCGTCCAAGCTTCTGGATATTAGCAGTGAAACAGTATACTACCCTCTCTTTTCTACGCTCCTTTATACCGGACTTCGAAGAGGTGAAGCTATTGCTTTAAGGTGGAAGAATATTGATTTGCTGGGGCTTGAACTGCATGTAGTCGAGTCTGCATATAGAATCCATAAAGAGTTCATCATAAAAGAGCCTAAGACTTTGCATAGTAAAAGAGCTGTATCTTTATCGCCATCGCTAGCTTCTTTATTACTTGAATATAGAAAGGACCAGGAGCTCATGAGAAAGCAGATGAGCAATCCTCTAACTGACGAGGATTTTGTTTTTTCGTGGCCTGATGGCAGGCCGCTAGACCCGGATGTGGTAACAAAAGCTTTTCATAGGATAGCAGGAAAAGCTGGGCTAAAGAATATTAGGCTTCATGACTTACGGCATACTCATGCTACGTTGATGTTAAAAGCGGGGGTACATCCCAAGGTGGTATCTGAGCGTCTAGGACACGCAAATATCGGCATAACGCTGGATACATATAGCCACGTACTTCCGGGACTACAAGAGGCTGCGGTTGAAAAGTTCGATAGGATTTTTGAAGAAGTTAATAACGAAAACTTGAAGGCGTCCGTTAGCAAAATGTTAGCAACCAATGGTGGGTTCGAACGTGAGCCGCCAGGGTCTCGAACCCTGAACCTGCTGATTAAGAGTCAGCTGCTCTACCAATTGAGCTAGCGGCCCGAGGCAGTAATGTTAGCACTAAGGAACAGCGTAGACAAGTACAGGCACAACGAATGAATTGACTTCATGGTTTATGATAGAATGAGCGCTTGCCAATGAAAATCTTTCGTGAAGTCGCAATTACTGTTCTCATCGCCGTAGCCGTTTTTGTTCTCCTTCGTCTCACTGTCCAAAGCTATACCGTGGTAATGTCCAGTATGGAGCCCAATTTCCAACAGGGTGAGTGCATTATGGTTAACAAGGTGTGTTACCGTTCGTCGGCTCCACAGCGCGGACAGGTAATAATCTTTGACCCGCCATTTGATTCTCCATACCCCTACATCAAACGCGTTATTGGCTTGCCCGGTGAGACCGTGGAGATTGAAGATGGCCAGGTTTTCATCAACGAGATTCCCATAGATGAGCCTTATATATTTCCAGAGCCGCCACAGAACAACAAGGACTATGGTCCAGAAGTACTGTCTGACGACGAATACTTCGTCCTCGGTGATAATCGCAACAATAGCAACGACTCACGTACTGGCTGGACGGTGCCACGGGATAATATCATCGGCAAGGCCTGGTTTATCTACTGGCCACCCAGCAGATGGGGAGTAGTCAAACATTACAGTTACGCAGGACTTCCCGTCCTTGGGGAACAAGAAATGGCGCTTACCCAGTCGCTTGGAGTGCAATTTGAGTGACGAGGTGCTGGGAATATTCAAGACGGCCGGAGCGATCAAAGAAGGCCATTTTCTGCTCGCCTCAGGATTGCACTCACCTGTTTATTGGGAGAAGTTTCGCATCCTGCAGTATCCGCACCTTACCGCAAAGCTGTGTCGCCTCATTGCTCAACACTTTAAACAGCAAAGAATAGACGTGGTGGCTGGACCGACCACCGGCGGCATCATTCTAGCCTTCGAAACCGCCCGACAATTAGGAACGAGGGGCATTTTCGCTGAAAAAGAGGGCGGGGTAAGGGCCTTCCGACGGGATTTCGAAATTAAGCCTGGTGAACGCGTCCTTATTGTGGATGACATCTTGACCACAGGAAGCTCGATCAGAGAGACGATAAATGCTGTGGATAGATTGGGAGGGATTATCATCGGTATTGGAGTGCTGGTCGACCGTAGTGAGAAGGATTTGGACTTTAACGTGCCTCTCTTTAGTTGTCTTCGTGCCCCCACCACAGTCTACTCACCTCAAGAATGCCCTCTGTGCGTCGCTCACATCCCCCTTGTCAAGCCTGGGGCACCAATCTAGTAGCTATTCTGGCATCACTTACCCAAGACGGCGTCTAAATAATTACGAATATACTTGCTTGACACTACAATAACAGAAAACCTACAATATCCTCGATGCCGAGGTAGCTCAGGTGGTAGAGCAGCGGACTGAAAATCCGCGTGTCAGCGGTTCGACTCCGCTCCTCGGCACCACGTACGAAGTCATAGGCTAGAGTTATGTTGGCACGAGATTGTCTTTTGTCAATGGGAGACCATTGAGAAAGGGATTGAGACCTCGAGGGTGAGCGCGCCGAAGTGGCGGAAAGGTAGACGCGACAGTCTCAAAAACTGTTGGGGGGCAACCCCCGTGTCGGTTCGAATCCGACCTTCGGCACCAGGACATGAGGTAATGCCGGGTTGTGTAGTGGTAGCACAGAGGACTTTGGATCCTTTAGCCCAGGTTCGAATCCTGGCCCGGCAGCCAATAAATATCAAAACAAAGACCAATGGACTGAAATTGCTCGATAACGGCTTCTGGCACTCCGAGTGCAGCGAAGAACTTGGACCTTGCAATATCGCTCAGAATGGCCGAATAGACAACCTCGATGCGGAAAACTAAGCACATCACTATTCACACGGATGGCGCATGCCTGGGAAACCCTGGCCCTGGCGGGTATGGAACAATACTCCTCTATCAGGGTCACAAAAGAGAGCTATCAGGCGGTTATCGCAAGACTACCAACAACCGAATGGAAATAATGGCTGCGATTGTCGGATTAGAGGCTCTAAAGGAGAAATGTAATGTGACCTTGTATAGCGACTCCGAGTACTTGGTAAAGGCGATGTCACGAGGATGGGCTCGGAGATGGCGAGCAAACGGCTGGAAGCGCAATAAACGGGAAAAGGTGTTGAATCCCGACCTCTGGGAGAGACTCCTGCAACTATGCGACCTGCATGAGGTACAATTTAGCTGGGTTAAGGGTCACGCCGGGACCCCGGAAAACACACGCTGCGATGAGCTGGCAGTGCAAGCTGCTCAGCAGCCGAACCTGCCTTGTGATGAGGGTTACGTCTCTCAGAGTGGGATCAAGTAAATAGCAGGGTATGGTAGACCACAAATTCGCCGCAGTCAAAGAGCGGGATGCACATAGGCTTTGAGGCAGCAATCCAGGGAAAAACATGTTGAGGAAAATCCTAAAAAATGCCAAAATCAGTGTTGGCGCACGCGAGCAGTTGCGCCAGAGTATTTGTTCCCCGGTAGCTCAATGGTAGAGTGGGCGGCTGTTAACCGCTTGGTTGTAGGTTCGAGTCCTACCCGGGGAGCTCAAAATTCATCTTACAATTCCCGTAATCGCTGTGTACGCGGCTAGATTCACTTGACAGCGCAGGGGATGATATAGTACAAGTTATGATTCAAGTGAAGCTTGAAGAATTAGCGCCAGAAAGGGAATGAGAAAAATGAGCCAGACCGAGACCTTTGCACAGTTGAAAAAACTGATCGTGGAACTGTTGGAGGTTGATGAATCAGAAGTGGTGCCCGAAGCATCATTTGCTGATGACTTTAATGCCGATAGCTTAGACTTCATTGAATTGATTACTGCGGTGGAAGACGCCTTCAAAATCGAAATCCCCGATGAGGACGCGGAAAATCTACAAACTGTCCAAGATGCAATTGACTACATCGAATCAAAAATCTAAGAGGTAGCCATTGCCATAATAAGCACTCATGCTTCTCTATACTATTTGTGACGACGCTGACAAAACCAGAAAATCGGCTTAGAAAATCTCTCAGGTTGGGAAATGAGTGTTGACCAAGCGTGAACAAGGCGCTTAGAAGAAGAGTAGTAGTCACTGGACTGGGTGCTATCACTCCCTTAGCTACGGGTGTTGAGGAATCCTGGCAAAAGCTATGCCAGGGCAAGTCAGGAGTAGCCAGAATCACCAAGTTTGATCCTTCCGGTTTTAACGTGCAAATCGCTGCCGAGCTCAAGGATTTTCATCCTGAAGATTTTCTGGATAAGAAAAAAATCAGAAGGACAGACCCCTTCATACAGTACGCACTAGTGGCTGCTCGCATGGCAATAGATGATGCCAGATTGACTATAAATGCAAATAATGCCAGCAGGGTAGGAGTAGTGCTAGGCTCATGTGCTGGCGGCATGGACATGTTCGGAAAGAACCTTTTCGCCCTTCGTGATGGGGGGCCAGAGAAGGTTTCCCCTTTCTTCATTCCTGGATTTATAACCAACATGGCGGTAGGGGAGGTCTCCATGGATTTTGGTGCCCAGGGACCGAGCAAATGTGTGGTGACAGCCTGTGCTACCGGAAGCAATTGTATTGGTGATGCTTTGAGGCTTATTCAATATGACGAAGCAGATGCCATGATTGCCGGAGGGAGCGATGCCTACATTCTCCCCATTGCCGTTGCGGGATTTGACAAAATGAGAGCCTTATCCCGAAGGAATAATGAGCCCGAGAAGGCGAGCCGTCCCTTTGATAAGGACCGCGATGGTTTTGTAATCGGAGAAGGTGCGGGAGTTGTTATCTTGGAGGAAATGGAGTCAGCCATACGAAGAGGGGCCAAAATATATGCCGAGCTTATTGGCTACGGATCCAACATCGATAGCTTTCATATAACCGAGCCCGACTGGGAAAATCAAGTACGGTGTCTTAAGCTGGCCATGAATGACGCCGCTATCTCGCCTACCGATGTTGATTACATTAACGCTCATGGAACATCTACCGTTGTCAATGATGTCTCAGAGACTAGAGCTATAAAGTCAGCCCTAGGAGAACACAGCAAAAAGGTGCCCGTAAGCTCCAATAAATCCATGATTCGGTCATTTGCTAGGGGCGGCAGGTGGAGTAGAAGCTATTTTCACCATTCTTACTATCAGGGATGGTATTATGCCGCCTACCATAAATTATGATACTCCGGACCCTGAGTGCGACTTGGATTATGTTCCTAATATAGCCAGAAAGGGGCAGGTGAATATAGCTCTTTCCAACTCCTTTGGCTTTGGTGGAATAAATGCCACCCTTGTCTTCAGGAAGTTCAAGGAATAGTAATTCCAAAAACGTCGTGCAGAGTATTCCACAACGCCTCCTCACTGGCAAACGCGCCAATTTTTACGTACTGAACTACACCTTCGCTATCAATGAATAATGTGAATGGAATTGCACCCCGTGTGTTGTTGTAGGCCACGCAGTAATCCTTGAAAGCTTCCCTGTTCTTATCCAGTGCTATTGTCATAGCTGGCTCATAGTCGCCGAAGAAGTTCCGTACACTCTCAGCACTATCAACCATATTAATGGCTACGACGTTTGGCTCTCCTTCACTTTGTTGGGCTACAGCCTCAAGGTAAGGCAGTTGTTGCCTGCAATAAACACACGAAATAGACCAGAAATTGAGCACCACCGGAGTTCCTTCGAACGCAGATAAGGTTGTTTCATTCCATGTAATAATAGGCAATGTGAGATCTGGCGGACTCGAGGAACCACGACTCAGAACGATTCCGACTATAGCACCAACCGCGATAATCACGATTGCCAGTATTACCCAGGTCTTTCTTGACATTCTAATAGCCATATTAGTAACCTCCTGGCATAAGCCCGCCGAGATACTCCAGGTAACCGGTCAACATCAGTATTCCTACGGTGATAAGCAGCACCGCGGCTACTACGGAAGTGACAAAGGCATGGCGACTAAGCCATCTGATGGCCGGGGATGCTGCCCCCAGGGCTAGGCCCACGACGACGAATGGCAAGCCGAGCCCCAGGCAATAGGCAAGCAAAAGGTAGACTCCCTGCCACGCTGTTTGTGAGCTCGCGGCTAGGGCTAGTATGCCACCTAGAATCGGGCCGACACAGGGAATCCAGCCCAGGGAGAATATTACCCCTATTAACAGTGACCTCAGATAGCCTGTACCTTTAACCCTGGCAAAGTCAAGGCGTTTCTCATAATTGAGCCAAGGCACCTTGGTAGCAGCTATCAGGAATATGCCGAACGCGATTAATAGACCACCGGCCACTTTTTCCAACACCTCCTGTGGCGCTGCGGCTCCTAATAAGCCAAGAGAGGCCCCCAAAACGGTGAAAACCAGAGAAAAACCGACTACGAAACTGATGGTCTGGAGTAAGACGTGTCTTCGATCAGCAAGATCTGGAGCAAGAACTGATGACCCAGCTATGTTGGCCAGATATACCGGAACCAGAGGCAAAATACAAGGTGATAGAAAGGATAGAAGCCCTGCAGCCAGAGCCGTTAAGAAAGTTATGCTCGGCACTTATGTATCCTCTTTGTTAGTATAACAGCTACGTCATAAACTAAAAAGGCTGAAGCTTTTGCTCCCGCACAGCATTTGATACAATAATTGACCAAGGGGCTGTAGCTTAGTCGGGAGAGCGCCTGCTTTGCAAGCAGGAGGTCAGGGGTTCGAATCCCCTCAGCTCCACCAAACGCCACTTTGGGAAAGCCAGTCTGCTCCCTTTCATGATTCACTTTGACAAGGTTCGACCGGCAAGGTATCTTCCTAGACTTTAAGTCTTCTGACGGGAGAATTCTCATTCCGGGCATAATACCACAAAATGTGTGCTATTTTGGTTTACAGAAGAAGTACCAATTGAAGTAGCTGTTAAGCTCTTTTTTGGGCAATCCACGATGTCTCCTGTAATGTCCTTTTTTAATCATGGTATGTTGATTATTAAACCGTTTTAGTAATTTAATCAAATACTACGCTCAAGTCACGCTTGGAATTGCCCTCAATCAGCACACATTTCAGAGTATTATGCCCATTCCGAGCCTGGCAACAACGTCAGCCTGCTCTTCGAAGGTCGCCCCGAGGAGACTCTTATCAGGGAACGCCGTCAATTCCTACCGTATCGGCTCAGCCTCCATAGCACCAAAGCTGTTGCTGGCCTGTAGAACCTTTCTCTCCACCCACTGGTACTTTGTTCATCCGATGGGGAATCCACAAAACAGTTCTATCCTCTAGGAATACGGGGACGACCATTGTAATTCAAGTCGCCCCCGTATTAATAGCTAACTTGGAGATGTTATTTCAGGACTTCGCTCATTTTTATGCCCGTCGCTTTGGCAACACCTTCGCCATAGACCTTGTCAGCCCTAAGACAGTTGGCAATATGCTTGATCTTGATTTCCTTAGGTGCTGCGCCTATGTCACGAGCAGTATTTTCAAAAAGCGCTTTTTGCTGCTCGGATTTCATCAGACGGAAGAGCTTTCCCGGTTGGGTATAGTAGTCACTGTCATCCTCACGGAAGTTCCATCGGCCTGCAGCTCCTTCCAATTTGAGCGGTGGTTCAGCAAATTCAGGCTGCTCTTGCCAGTTGCCATAGCTGTTGGGTTCAATACTCGGAATGCTCCCCTGGTTGCCGTCAACCCTCATCAACCCGTCGCGATGGAAGCTGTTAACCGGGCAGCGAGGAGCATTGACCGGGATAAGGTGATGATTAACTCCGAGACGATAACGCTGCGCATCGCCATAGGAGAAAAGTCTACCCTGTAGCATCTTATCTGGGGAGAAACCGATACCGGGCACGATGTTAGCCGGGTTGAAAGCGGCTTGTTCAACATCAGCGAAGTAATTCTCGGGATTACGGTTGAGTTCCAAGACGCCTACCTCAATAAGTGGATAATCTCCGTGATACCAGACCTTGGTCAGGTCGAACGGATTATAAGGCATTTTGGCGGCATCTTTTTCAGGCATGATTTGGAAATACATCGTCCAGCGGGGATAATCCCTGTTCTCGATGCTTTCATAGAGATCACGCTGATGGCTTTCCCGGTCTTTGGCTATAATTGCCTGGGCTTCCTCATCAGTAAGGTTCTTAATGCCCTGCTGCGTTTTCAGGTGAAACTTGACCCAGAACCTCTCGTTCCTAGCGTTAATCAGGCTGAAGGTGTGGCTACCGAAGCCATGCATATGGCGGTAAGAGTAGGGAATACCTCGGTCACTCATGACGATAGTCACCTGGTGCAGCGCTTCCGGGAGATTGGTGAAGAAGTCCCACTGATTACGGGCACTTCTCATATTAGTATGGGGGTCTCTTTTCACAGCATGGTTAAGATCAGGAAACTTGAGCGGATCACGCAGGAAGAAAACGGGCGTATTATTTCCGACCAAGTCCCAATTGCCTTCTTCGGTATAGAACTTGATTGCAAAGCCGCGGATATCACGTTCGGCATCGGCAGCACCGCGTTCACCTGCCACGGTAGAAAAGCGGACGAAGAGGTCGGTCTTCTTCCCGACAGCAGAGAAGACTTTGGCCTTGGTATACTTTGTCACATCGTGGGTGACAGTGAAGTTACCAAAGGCACCAGAACCTTTGGCGTGCATGCGCCGTTCGGGGATGACCTCACGGTCAAAATGGCCAAGTTTTTCCAGGAACCAGACATCCTGTAATAGGGCAGGGCCTCGAGGTCCAGCGGTCATCGTATTCTGGTTATCTGAGACTGGAGCGCCGGCGACAGTGGTCAGTTTCTTTTTCATTTCACTCTTTTTTGGCATTTCTTTATCCTTCAGTTGTTTCTATTAGTCTTGTGGATTATTAATAATTCTCGGCCAGCAATTCGTAGTATGCCTGAGCATGTTTGCATGCTGGGCACTCTTTTGGTGCCTCGGGCCCTTCGTGGATATAGCCACAATTAGTGCAGTGCCATTTGACGCTTGTTTTCTTCTTGAAGACTTCCCCGGCCGCCACATTGGCAGCCAGTTTTCGGTAGCGCTTTTCGTGGAACTCCTCCACCTCGGCGATTTCCTTGAATGATGTTGCTACCTCCGGGAAACCTTCCTTTCGGGCGGTTTTTTCGAATTCAGCGTAAATCTCACTCCATTCCATCTTTTCACCATCCGCCGCAGCTTTGAGATTCGCCTTCGTGTCTCCAATAATGCCTGCAGGGTAGGCGGCACTCGATTTCCACATCACCGCCCTCCAGGTATTTGAAGAAAACCTCCGCATGTTCCTTCTCATTACCAGCAGTTTCCGTGAATATGTTGCCAATCTGTTCATAACCTTCCTTGCGAGCAACGCTGGCAAAGAAGGTGTAGCGATTCCGTGCCTGAGATTCTCCGGCAAACGCCTTCAATAGATTCTTTTCCGTCTGTGTGCCTTTTATTGATTTGCTCATGTGTTATTCCTCCTATCCTTCTATTTTTTGCATGTCTTTACCGCAGCAGACTAATGTTCCCCCACCTACCTTAGTTACGATGACCTCGTTGCCGCAGACATTGCACCTGTATTTCTCACCGACTTTTTTAACTGCCATATATGCCCTCCTTTCTTCCTATTTTCGCTGACACTCATGACATAGCCCGCGAAACTCGAGCTGGTGGCATGAAATCTTAAACCCGGTCTTCTCTGCAATCCTTCGGTCTAACTCTTTGTTTATTGGCTCATCAACATCAAACAATCGGCTACACCGTTCACATCGGAAATGGTAGTGACCATCACGCTTTGCCTCAAATCTGCTGACAGTATCGTTAAGATTCAGTTCTGAAACCAGTCCCAACTCCCGCAACACTTTGAGATTGCGATACACGGTACCTTTGCTAATATTGGGTATGTCCTTTCTGACCTCATCATATATCTGGTCAGCGGTCGGATGGCAATAGCCGCCTCTCAGAATGGTTAGAATTGCCTCTCTCTGTTTCGTCTGCCTGTTCATATTATTAGTAATGAATCCTAATATCGATATACTAACACCAAATGTTTTCCATGTCAATAATTGGGCTAACTAGCAGGCGATCGAATTCATATTTGTCAGCGTTCCAGGTTATCGCCTGATTTTCCTTCACAACCTTCAGAAAAGCAGAAAGAACAACCAGTAGACCAGTGCGTTCACTGCCGTCAGGGGAATACCTACCCTGACAAACTCCCAGAAGGTCAAGGTTTCTCCGCCCTTCTTTTCAGCGTTCTGGATGATGATGACGTTACTGGCTGCGCCGAGGATGGAGAAGTTGCCGGCGATGGTGCTGCCAGCGGCCAGAGCCATCATCTCCCTTAGTCGCAGCACCCAGGTGACTCAACACAGGCAGATAGAGTGCCACCAAAGGGACATTGGAGATTACCTGGCTCAGCAGAATACTCACCACCATAATGACGCCGACGGATTCGAGATTGAGGTACAGGCTAGCAATGACACTCTGGAAGTATCCGGAGTCCCAGACACTCTGCATCAGAACAAACATCGCGGCAAAGAAAATCAGAGTGGTCCAATCGATTCCACGGACTATCCCAAAACGGTGGGGACTCAGCAGGATGATAGGCAACGCTGCTGCCAGGGCAATATAGGTAAGCCGGAAGTCGATACCAAGCCCCACCAGGGAGGTGGTTATTTTGGCAAGCACCAGGACAACAATAATAATCAAAGATACCTTCGACAGTCGGGCCAGCTTGGGATCCGTAATGGGGTCAGTTGAGTGATTCAGTGGCTGGTTCTTGAGGTGTTTTCTGTAGAAGAACTTAAGCAGGAGGTATGTCAGAAAAAGATTGATGAGACTTGGCACCGCCAGGTAGCGGAGGAAAGTGATGAACGGATTGGGGATGTTCCCGTTGATGGCAACCAGCAGGTTTTGCGGATTGCCAATAGGACTCATCACGCTGCCAATTGTGACGGAGAAAGCTAGCGATAGTAGCAGCAGCTTTGCGCGAATACCGGTCTTTCGAGCAAGCTGCAGCATCACCGGGGTGCCAATAATAGCCAGTGTGTCATTCATCAGGAAAGCCGATAGCAGCCCGGTACCGAACAATATCAGGAGTAACAGGCTGTCCACTGTCTTAGCTCGTCTGAATAGCTGGGATGAAAGCTGAGAAAGGTAGCCACTCTCCTCCAGCGCCTGGCCGACCACGAACATGCCAAACAGGAACAGTATGACATCCAGGTTGATGGCCTGGAGAGCGTTAGTCGGAGAGATTTGCCCCGTCAGCAGTACTGTCACTGCCCCAAGCAGCATCGCCTGCCATATCTGAAGGCGGAACCGGCCGATTTGACGGACGGCGATGAGGACAAAGACCACCAACAGAACGATTATCGAGACCATAATAATAAGTATGCCGAGGCATACTTCTTTTCAATTATATACTATTACAGAGGGCCCATCATCGCCGAAGTCTGTTCTGATATACATAGCACACTAGCTCCGCAACTGCTCCTGCGCCGTGGTATAATACTAGAGCAGTGACATGATGCATACTTAAGCAGACTTGAGCATCGCCATGAAAGATCTTGAAGCCTCTATCGGAACTCATCTCCCTGAAAGGGAAGAACGCCCTGATAACGGGTTCCGCGCTTGGCATTGGGAAGGCAATGGCCTATAGATTTGCCGAAGCAGGTGCGGATCTGGAGCTTGTGGACATAAACGAACGGGGGCTAAGGACTGTGGCCGAGGAACTCTCAAAGTTCAGAGTGGAAGTCGGCATTCACAAAGTGAACCTTTCCTCAAAAGAGGAGATAGCTGCCTTGTGGGAGGAGTTAAAAGGTAGAGAGCCTGACATACTGGTGAACAATGCTGGAATATATCCTTTCAAGGGGTTCTTGGAAGTAGACGACGCTTTCTTTAGCAAGGTGATGGACATTAACTTGAAGTCGGCTCTCTTCATGTGTCAGCATATGATAAAGAGGCGATTGAAGAAAGGCGGGGTCATCATCAACATTGGCTCTATCGAGGCACTCATACCTTTCGTAGAAGGCATGGCTTCTTATAGCATAAGCAAGGCGGGAGTCATCGCTCTGACCAGGTCTCTGGCCAAAGAATACGGCAAAGATGGTTTCAGAATAAATGCCATCATACCTGGCGGGATAATAACTCCGGGAACAAAGGCTGTGGCCAAGGAAGTCACTCAGCTCCGGCTGAGCCTGCTTAGAACCGGCGTATTGTTTAGCACCAGGCTGCCCCTCAAAAGGGGCGGGCAGCCGGACGAAGTGGCCCGTATTGCTGTGGTCCTAGCCAGTGATCTATCCAGTTATGTTCACGGAGCGCTCATACCTGTTGACGGCGGATTCTTATCGGCATAGTGGGGGCGAAAATTGAGGTGGTGTAGCACCCTCAATCGTTATTGTGGGCCAACTGCCTGGTAAAGTAAATCGAGCAACTTGATTTCCTTCCCTGTAATTGAGTCGTTGTCGAACGCTTCATATTTTGCCAAAACGGCGCTGGCGGCGTTTATATTCAGAAAGCGCTTCCTCAACATCCTTAGCACCGAAATCAGGCCATAACACTGAGGTGAAGTAAAGTTCACTATAGGCAGCCTGCCAGAGGAGAAAGTTGCTGAGGCGGCTCTCACCACCAGTGCGTATGACCAAATCCGGGTCGGGAATGCCGGGGCTATCTAGATATTGGACAAACACAGACTCATTTAGATTGTCACTGAGAACACCAGCGCTGGCGATACGTCTGGCGGCTCGGACAATTTCATCACGTCCACCATAGTCGAACGCGAGGCAAACCGTAAGCCCGGTATTATTCTTGGTGAGTTCCACTGCTGCCTGCACCTTTTGCCTCAGTTTCTGAGGTAGCCTATCCAGCCTGCCTAAGTGCACCAGCCGGATATTTTCCTGATGAAAAGCCCGAGTTTCCTGATCAATCTTCTTTGCCAGGAGACCGAGTAAGCCGGCGACCTCTATCCTCGGCCGATTCCAGTTCTCGGTGGAGAACATATAGAGGGTCAGGTATTTTACTCCGCAGTTGGCAAAAATCTTTACCACCGGGCGAATATTGTCACCGCCAGCCTTGTGTCCGACAAGCCTGGGTAAGCCGCGTTTTTTTGCCCATCGGCCATTGCCATCCATGATAATGGCTACATGCTGGGGAGGATAATTCGTTTGACTCATGAACTGACCTCACGAGAAAACAGGTGCTTTACTTTCAGCAAAGGGTAGGCGGAGGTCGCGTCTCAGAACAGTCAGAATTAACTTGCTGTGCCAATCAAAGGAAAAATTGTTCGAGCTAAGTAAAGTCCCAGCCATACCGTTAGAGTCCAGCGTGTTGAATATTCCCTCGATTTGGCGGTCGCTCAGTTTGGCATAAGCCCATCTGGCACCGTAGCCGCGGGAAAGTTCCTTGCCCATCTTTGCTCTCCACTTCTTCTGATAGCGCGAAAGCTGGTCGGCGGTCAAATTATCACTGCTGAGAGCCCTGTCGAGCACCTCGGCTGCTATCCGGGCACCAAGATGCCCGAAGTATATTCCTCCACCAGTCGTTGGCTTCACCTGCCCGGCGGCGTCGCCAATAACCAGTAACCTATCTCCGTAGCTGCGAGTCAAAGTCCCCATGGGGACAGCCCTTTGCCCGATTTCCACGTCCCGACTTGTTATTCTACCCTGGCTAAAGAGACTGTTAAGGAACTTCTGTAGATGTAGCTTGGCCTGGGAAGTTGACAAAAGGCCAACGTATGCTTTATTTGTCGAAGTGGGTACAAGCCAGGCAAACGCACCTGGGGCTATTCCCTGACCAAAGTATACTTCGAATTCATCGATGTTTTTCGCTTCAATCTCCGCCTGAGCACCGATGAGGAAGCGCTTGATTCTGCCCAGACCTAGCTTGTGGGGCAGCTTGGGCCTGAATCCGTTAGCCAGGACTACAGCTCTGGCACTGAATATCTCCCCGGCTCCCGAGCACGAAGTCTCGACCTGTATACTATCCTTTCCAGGAACAATGTCAATGACTGGGGAAGAGAACAAGTATTGTGCGCCCTGAGCTTGGGCTTTAGAGGCTAGCGCCTTGTCAAGCAAGAGCCGATTGACAACGAAAGCCTGAGCCTTTTCGGTTTGCAGTCTTAAGCATTTCCCTGAAGGGGAGAATAACTTGGCCGAGTTCACCTCGGTTAATATCATATCTGTGTTGAGGTGCAAGGACTGGAAACATTCGGTACTGATTATTCCTGTGCAACAGATATTGAGTCCCGACGCACTTTTTTCTTCAAAAACAGCGACACTGTAGCCCGATGAAGCCAGTTTATAGGCTGTATGGCTTCCGGCTGGCCCTGCCCCAACTATGATGACGTCGTAAAATTGGCCTGACAATTCCCCGCCACCTTTTTTAGATTCCGACCAGGCAACGCCATATTATATAACTAATTCTGCAGGCACACATATCTCGTTGATTCTATACATGGCTTTCCGCATACGGCGGCACGGCACACTAATGACAGCCGCCGCCAAGCTGTTTTGCCCGTATGCGTAAAGGGCAGGGAACATGGTTCATCCCTCTGGGACTATTGCATACTCAAGGAGCTACTCTTCGCCAGCTAGCAGAGGCCGATCTGACTGACCTTGTTATCTGGTCTTTTCCCTGGTCTTTCCCTTCTCACCGCCCTGACGTTTGACTTCAGGAGCCGGAGCGCCCACCATACTCGCTCAGCCATTTGCCTACGTTGGCTGCTTGCCTGAGCTCCTCTCTCTTAATTTCTTCTATATCCACTCCAGGTCTGAGATATTTCAATGTCCCATATTTCACTTCTCCGAGCAGATTCAAAAGAGTGAGCCTGTCTTTATGTGGTATCGGCGACAGGATCTTCTGGACACTCTCAAAGCTTGCCACAGTCGCTGGTGTAAAACGAGATTCCGCTTTGCTGGTCCTACTCACGTATACCACTCTGCGGTCACGCTTGTCCCTTGCCCTTCTGACCAGACCAGCTTTGACCATGCGGTCGACTATCATACTGATGCTGTTCGTGCTACGCTCCAGCCACCGGGCTATGTCGGTTACCCTTGCAGGCTCCCCAATATAGGATATACTCACAAGCACTCCATACTGCTCCGTGGTAAGTCCGTGTTTTTCAAATATCCCGTCCTCGTGCTGCTTAAGCAAGGTGTAGGTCTGGTACAGCTGGCGCCACACTCTCAAAGCTACAACTTCAGGTCCGACATCTTTCTTCATATTTCACCTCCTTCATTATTCACAGATGCGTTGCTCATCGACGTATTCCATATCATAACAGATATCCTTCTTAATTTCCATGAGCCTCTTCTCCTGGCTTATGTTATCCGTCGATCGCAATTCAGGTCAGCATGTCATGACCGCCGGAGGCGTCAATGCCTCAGATTCTTACCTGCAGCGACTCGCTAGCTACCTTTGCAGGACAGGAAGCCCATTCTTCTCGGGCCGCTTTCACCAGTCGCTCTATACTGCCCGAGTGACTACTTTACGTGCCATAGTTCGCAGCTTCCCGCTTTTATTCATCTGATGAAAGTACACTAGTAGGATAGTAAATATCTTGTCAATCTCGCTGCCAAAAAGCCAATAGATTGTCAATAAAAGCAAAAAGGCGGGCGACAACGAGCATCTCTATATTGGTCCCGATGCTGTCCGGCGCTGATTGGTCATAATGGTGGTGATATAATTGGACGTAGGTTTTCATTGCTTCGCCTGTTAGGGGGTTTGGTCTTGAAACAAAGCTGTGATGTAACCATTGTGGGTGCTGGTCCGGCCGGGGCAACACTGGCTTATGAGCTGGCCAGGAAGGGGATAGAGGTGTTGCTTTTAGAGAAAGAGAGACTGCCACGTTATAAGTGTTGTGCTGGCGGAGTCACCAGCAAGGCGGCAAGACTTCTGGATTTCGATATCTCCGAGGTGGCAGAAGACGTAATTCATGAGGCTAGCTTTACTTTTAATCTGGGCACCCCATATGTGGGACAACATACTCGGCCACTGATGTATACCGTGATGCGTAATGAGTTTGATTATCTTCTGGTGAAGAAGGCGCAACAAGTGGGCGCTGTGCTTATTGATGGTCAGAAGGTGACACAAGTGCAGGTGAGCCGTGATTGGGTTGAGACTTCTACTGCCGACAACATTGTTCGCTCCCAACTTGTGGTGGGGGCGGACGGGGCTTATGGCGTAGTGGCAAGCGAGCTGGGCATGGGAAGGAGCATCGAATATCTCATGGGAATAGAGTCGGAAATTGTCGTGCCCGAGGAAGAGCTGGCAAAATGGAAGTCGCGGGCCCAGATAGACTTGGGGTGCATTCCTGGGGGTTAGGCATGGGTCTTCCCCAAGCGTGACCATCTCTCCGTTGGAGTTGAATGTCATGCATGCAAGGCAAGAGATTTGAACGCGCCACTATCAAAAGCTTCTAAATTCACTAAGTATTGGTAATTACACCATCGCCAGGTCCAACAGCCACTTAATACCAACGTGTACAAAAGGGAAGCTTGTTTGGCAAGACAAAGCTTTGCTTCTTGGAGATGCGGCTGGGCTTGCTGACCCATTAATGGGAGAGGGGATTCATAACGCCATTCTGAGTGCTCAGCTTGCTGCGCCAGTGATTATTAACTCTTTGGCGCATGGCAAAGTGAAATTGGAGGATTACCAAGAAGCCGTGGATGAGAAAATAATGTCCGAGTTGCGGATAGCGCGTGTGCTATCAAAGTTTCTTATCCGCTTTCCTCATCTGGCGTTTGGAATGTTTAACCGGAGTGAGGCGGTGTGGAAAGCTGTATGCGACTTGATGCTTGGCGAGATAGATTATGCTGCTATCAAGGGAAGGGCGGGCGGATTCAAAGGTATATTTAAGCGTCTGCTTGGAGCTTAGCACAACAATCTCAGTTGCCGCAGCGTGCCTAAGAGTAGAATTTGTTATAATCTAAAGTGGGAGCGTGAGGTGTCTAAGATACTGGACAAAATAAACGGCCCCGGTGATGTCAAGGGGTTAAGCCGCGATGAACTGGGCGAACTTTGTTCCGAGCTCAGGAAGTTATTGGTGAGCAAAGTTAGCGAAAACGGAGGCCATCTAGCATCCAATCTGGGAGTGGTGGAGCTTACTGTTGCCTTGCACCGGGTATTTGATAGCCCGAAAGACAAAATAATCTGGGATGTGGGACACCAGAGTTATGTTCACAAGCTATTGACAGGAAGAAGGGAGCAATTTCCCTCACTTCGCCAATACCAGGGACTCTCAGGATTTCCTGACAGAGATGAAAGCCTTCACGATGCCTTCACTACGGGACATGGTGGCACCTCTATTTCAGCAGCTTTGGGCATGGCTCTGGCCCGTGACCATGCTGGCAATGATCACCACGTCGTAGCTGTCATTGGCGATGGGTGCCTTACCTGTGGCATGACTTACGAAGCGCTGAATCACGCTGGGCATCTCGGCACAAGGCTTATCGTGGTGCTCAATGACAATGGGCTGTCCATTTCGCCCACAGTAGGAGCGATAGCCAAGCGGCTAAATGTAGTGCGAACAACCCGTGGCTACGTAAGGGCTAAGAAACAGACGAATCGGTTGCTATCTCTCCTGCCTGGAGGAAAGAGGCTGCAGGCGGCATTGCGCCGTCTTAGGGAAGGAGTGAAAGCGGTAGTCATGCCCACCATGATGTGGGAGCAACTTGGCTTCACTTACCTGGGTCCGATAGATGGTCATAACATTGCTGAATTGGAAATAGTTCTGACTCAAGCCAGGAATTACTACAAGCCGGTTATTGTCCATGTCTTGACTAAGAAGGGCAAGGGTTACAAACCGGCCGAGGATAATCCCACTCACTTTCACGGGCTATCTCCTAGAAGCGAGGGCGTTGGCGCAATACCTACTTATAGTCAGATATTTGCTCGAACAGTCGGTGGACTGCTGCGGGACAATCCCAGGGTGGTAGTGATAAGCGCTGCCATGGTTGAAGGCAATAGCCTGTCGTCTTTGGTCAAGGAGTTTCCGCAACGTATTTACGATGTAGGAATTTCTGAACAGCATGCAGTTACCTTAGCCGCTGGTCTAGCTACCCAGGGCTTTATACCTATTGTAGCTATATATTCCACTTTCTTGCAGCGTGCCTTTGATCAGGTGTTGCACGATGTTTGTCTCCCCGATCTGCCTGTCATTTTTGCCCTCGACCGCAGCGGCATCGTCGGAGAGGATGGCAAAACACATCAAGGGACATTTGATTTATCCTATCTCGGTTTGATGCCCAATATGATCGTTTCCGCACCTAAGGACGGGAATGAGCTTCAAGACCTGCTCTATACTGCTACCAATACAGAACACACGATGGCAATTCGTTATCCTCGGGGTCGAGGAAGCGGCGTTCCTTTAGCCACTGAGCTTCATCAACTTCCCATAGGCAAAGCTGAGCTAATGAAGCAAGGTGAAGATATAGTCATAATAGGTATCGGCTCTACCGTTATGCCTTCTCTGGAAGCAGCGGAACATTTAGCTTTGCGCGGGATTGATGCCATGGTGATTAATGCCCGATTCGCCAAGCCTTTGGATACAGAGCTTATTTTGGATGTCGCCAAACACACCAAGAAGATGGTCATAGTAGAGGAGAATGTTCTTAGCGGCGGCTTTGGTGCCGCGGTGCTGGAGCTGCTGGAAAAGGCTGGGGCCTCAGACGTCAAGGTGAAGCGATTAGGTATTCCTGACGAGTTTGTAACCCATGGAACGCAAGATTTTCTTCGCTCTCTCTATCATCTGGATGCCCTGGGGATAGCCAAGGAATGCGTTGATTTCCTGGCTCACATCCAAACAGAGGCGGAGAGAGAGTTCCACACCGCTATGCCTCAATAATACTACTGCCTGGTCTCGTCAAATAGGGCCTTCCGCATAATCCCGTATACGAAATTCTTCTCCGTTGAAGGGAGAGGGTTAAGGTAGGGTGAAATGCCTGTTCCGTGAGACGGTGAGTCCGTATCGTCCCGAACCATTCGCTTGAGCTCATAGAGCTTGGTAATCGCTTCCAGAGGAGACATGGAATCAACGTCAAGCCGGGCAATTTCCTCAGCTAACAGGGAGCCTTTCGAAAAAAGAGGAATCTGGAGCGCGGCTTGGCGGCGTGGGATTTTGCTTTTTTTAGAAGACTGGCTCTCCAGATCAGCTAAGACTTCCTGAGCCCGAACGATTACCGATTTGGGCAGGCCAGCTAGCTGAGCCACATGGATGCCATAGCTTCTGTCGGTGCCTCCAGGGACAATCTTGTGCAGAAAGATGACTTTGTCTCCTTCCTCTGCCACCGCTACGTTGAAGTTCTTCACTCTGGGCAGAATACCAGCCAGGTCCACCAATTCATGATAATGGGTAGCAAAGAGGGTCTTCGTTCCAAGCTCGGGGTGGTTGTGGATAAACTCGGCTACTGCCCAGGCAATGGAAAGTCCGTCATAGGTGGAAGTGCCTCGCCCAATTTCATCCAAAATGATAAAGGAACGAGGGGTAGCATTATTCAGGATATTTGCCGCTTCAGTCATCTCCACCATAAACGTGGACTGCCCGGCGGCAAGGTCCTCCTGCGCGCCAATGCGAGTAAAGATGCGGTCAACGATTCCAATGTTCGCGGAATCAGCAGGGACAAAGCTTCCAATCTGAGCCAGAAAGATAATCAAGGCTACCTGCCTGAGGTAGGTAGACTTTCCCGACATGTTGGGGCCGGTCAGTATGATAAGCTGATTATCCCTATTGCATAAATAAGCGTCGTTAGGAACAAAATTATCTCTGCCTATGCTCTGTTCCACAATCGGGTGGCGTCCTCCTTTGATGTCAATGGCGTCGTCGGTGGTCAGCGTTGGCTTGACATAACCATGACGCACGGCAATCTCAGCAAGGCTGCAAAGGACATCAATCTGAGCGATGGCTCCGGCGGTGGCCAAGATCTGCTCACCAACAGCACTTATCTGCTGACAGAGTTGTCGAAAAATGGCAGATTCCAGGTCAGCAATTTTTTCCTGAGCATTGAGAATCAGCGATTCGTACTCCTTAAGTTCGGGGGTGAAGAACCTTTCCGCCTCCGCTAAAGTCTGCTTACGAATGTAGTCTGGGGGAACCAGGTTGAGATTAGCCCGGGATACCTCGATATAGTAGCCAAATACCCGGTTGTAGCCCACCTTTAAGGATTTAACCCCTGTGCGCTGTCTTTCCCTCTGCTCCAGGCCAGCCAGATATTGCTTAGCTTGCCGGGAATTGTGGCGAATTTCATCCAGCTCAGGGGAGAAACCCTCCTTTATCACCCCGCCTTGCTCCAAATCCCCCGGGTCATCGGCAATGGCCCTGGCGATTAGGTCGACAATGTCAGGACAAGGCTTGAGTCCGTTGCTTAGCCGGTTCATGGCGTCTCCGCTTACCATCGCCGCTTTCAAGTCGGGCACCTTCTCCAAACTGGAGCGGAGCGCCAGTAGTTCCCGGGGCATGACTCTGCCACTCACCACTCGATTAACAAGCCTCTCCAGGTCAGCAATATCTCCCAAGAGGGAAATGACTTTTTGTCTAGCTAGGCCGTTTTGATGCAACCAGGCGACCGCCTCCTGCCGCTGGTTCAATATGGCGACGTCCAGAAGGGGGTGTCCTAACCAATTCTTGAGCAGCCTGCCACCCATAGCTGTCCTGGTCAGGTCGATGATGGAAAGGAGGGAATTGCCGCTTTCTCCCCACCTGCCACCTTGAAAGAGCTCCAAGTTGCGGATGGTCTGACCATCGAGACTCATAAAGGAATCTGTAGAGTAGGTAGCAAGTTTGTTTAGCTGGGGCAAAGTTTCTTTTTGTGTTTCCTTGACATAATGTATCAGCGCCCCGGCGGCCCTTATGGCTAAAGGCAAGCGGGCACAGCCATAGCCGTCAAGGCTAGCCACAGCGAAGTGCTCGAGCAAGGCTTCCCGGGCAACTTCCAAATCAAGCCAATAGTCATCAAGCCGGGTTATGGTGAACGGCAACTGGGCATAATCGTCGGCATCTTCGGGAATCAGAACCTCGCTCGGCTGGAGCCGCGCCAATTCAGGCATGACTCTTTCGACAGGAAGCTGCGTGGTGGCAAATTCGCTCGTAGTAATATCAACGTAGGCAATCCCTGCTTCCTCGCCTGCAATAACCAAGCTGGCCAGATAGTTATTGCTCTTACTGGCAAGCAGATTCGGCTCGACCACCGTCCCAGGCGTCACCACGCGAATGACGTCCCTTTCCACCAGTCCCTTGCCCGGCGGGGTGAGCTGCTCGCAAATAGCTACCTTGTGACCGCGGTTTATGAGCTTGGCCAGATAGTTATCCAGAGCGTGATGGGGTATCCCTGCCATGGGCACCCGCTCTCCCTTGCCCATCTCCCGCGAGGTTAGAACAACGTCCAATTCTCGCGAAGCGACTTTGGCATCCTCATCAAAGGTCTCATAGAAGTCGCCTAAGCGGAAGAAGACTATAGCCTCGGGATATTTTTGCTTGACCCTGAGATACTGCTTTCGGAGAGGTGTTACAGTCATCTATGTTATTTTACTACATTCGTTGAAACCAATTGAATTGCCTGTTATGATACCTTTCTGGGTGATATATTGGGAGAAACTGCAAGCAAAGACTTCCCAGATGGTAAAGTCCACGAGAATTATCTTGGTTTTGAATACGATTTTAACTATGCACTTAAATTGGCTGGCTTTGAAGATGTTTACAATGAAGGTAATCCTGAACGATCGCCTAAGGGATTAGACCTTTTTATCAAAGTAAAAGGACAGGTAGAGAATTCAACAGTAAAAATCCCTGATTGGATACCACAAATCAGAGAAAGTATAATAAATTTACCAGAAGAAGTAGACAGTGTTTTAAAACAACGCATATCTGAAGAAGAAACAGTTGAGTATGGCGATTCACCATTCTAAGGCACCAAAAAGAGTAAGGGTATTGAGATGTTGGGGAGAACTAAGGATGAAGAAGGCCGCCACTTCATGCAACATAATATATACGCTATAGACTTATGCTCCCTTGCCCTCTAAGATGCTACCCAGTCGTCGTATAGGCTAGGGAGGTTTGCCATGTCGGAAGAAATCGGAATCCGCGTTGAGGATGAATTTCGGGCGGTCCGTGGACGGAGGTTGGGTTAAGAAGATAGTCCGGCAAGTTTTCAAGACTGAAGGAGTGGCTTCTCCTTACGAGGTGAGCCTAGTTTTCACGGATTCCAGCACAGTCAAACAACTTAACCGGGACTACCGTGGGGTGGATGAGCCTACGGATGTGCTGGCATTTTACATGCTTCCGCACGAGGGATCTGCATCTTCCTTTGCGCTGCCCCCCGATGGCATAACTCGCCTGGGGGAGGTCATCATCTCCTATCCCCAAGCAATAGCACAAGCGGAAGAGCACGGGCATTCACCCGAAAGAGAGCTGGCATTGCTGGTTATCCACGGGATACTTCATCTTCTGGGTTACGATCATGAAGAACCGGAAAAAGAAAGCAAGATGAGGGTAAGGGAAAGAGAACTTCTGGAGAGATGCTTGCTCGGGTAGTGATATAATATAAGTGCAGAATGGGGTTGAGGATGCCAGCTAATCCAGTTACTCGGCGAACGGTACGCGAGCACTTCTGGGGGCACAAGCGGGGCTTTACCCGAGTTTTTTGATAGTCCAAAATAGTGCAGAGGAGGTAAAAGATGGCCAAATTCGTGATGCTGACGACTCTCACCGACGAGGGAAGAAAGACTATCACCGAAAACCCCCGCAGGATCAAAGAGGTCAACAAGGAAGTGGAGGCGATGGGGGCGAAGGTTCTGGCTCAGTATGCTGTGCTCGGACCGTATGATTTCGTAAACATTCTAGAAGCCTCCGGTAACGAGGCAGTGTCCAAAGTCGCAATAGCATTGGGTTCAAGGGGTACGCTTCAAACCATGACCTTGGCTGCCATGGACATTGATGCCTTCATTGCCAGTGTAAAGGGCAGTCCTAAGAAGCGGAAATAACGCTCGCCTGCCCGCTTGTGCCATCAACTTTCACGGCTGACTGGAATTTTGTACTGAAGCGTTATCTGCAGAACCGCAAACCTGTAAAACTGCAAGCCTGCGGAACTGCTCAATCGCGACTGTTTATGACTTACAAGTGGTTGAGAACTATGGTCTGTGTAGTGGTGGGCAGGGACGATGAAGTAACGGTGAGCTTGGGCTTCGGTTCTAACTCCCGAATTCTCATTTCGTCCAGGAACTTGTCCACGGGACTGAGATTGCCAGTGAATGCCTTTGTCTTGTAATGCATAGGGATGACAATAGCAGGCTCTAATTGTCTTACTATTTCCACGGCCGTGCCGATGGCTATAGTAGACACTTCCCCCACAGGCAAGAACAGTATGCCTATGTCTCCCATTTCTTCTACCAAATGTGAGTCCAGAGGATGTCCCAAATCACCCAGATGACATAAAGTCACACCGTCCATCTCAATAACATAAATGGTATTCTTGCCCCGTACTTCCCCCTTCCTATTATCGTGGAAAGACGCGATTCCTGTGATGAACGCCCCTCCTATCTCATATTCTCCGGGGCTTCTTACCTGTTTGGGGTCATTGGCGACACCTTCGATGTAGCCATGTCCAGGATGGAAATGGCTCAATGTCACTATGTCCGCCTCAGGCTCACCCAGGCGGTAGCCCACGTCAGGATGACATGGGTCCGTTATGATGGTTTCTTCCTTCCCTTTAATCAGAAAACAGGAATGTCCCAGCCAGGTAATCTCCATCGTGTCTACCGAATAGCTCTTTTCTTTCCATCCTGACCCTCTCGGTCGAGAGAGAGGGCTTCATACGAGACTATATGGAACGCTACATAGATAATCATATGCAAAGTGGCGGAAATAGTCAACCAACAGGACGATTGACAAAGACCAGGGCATCGGTTAACATCTCAAAAGCAAAGGTTAACGAAATGAAGGGACAGATACTAAACGCTCTGCGAGAGCGTAGCGATTATCTTTCCGGCGAGACACTGTCTAAGCAGCTTGGGATATCCAGGGTTTCTATCTGGAAGCATATTCGCGGCTTAAAGAAGGATGGCTACGTAATAGAGGCCTCGCCTAAAGGATACAGGCTGGTCTCCTCTCCAGATTTGCTGCTGCCCTGCGAATTCCCCGATTTAGAACAAAAAATTCACTACTTTCCAGAGATTGGCTCGACCATGGATGCAGCAAGAGAACTAGCCAAAAAGGGAGCAAAAGAAGGGACAATAGTGATTGCCGAAGCCCAGACCCGCGGGCGGGGAAGATTGAGTCGGCAATGGCTGTCACCAGAAGGAGGGATCTACTTCACTCTCATTTTACGCCCCAGGATAAGTCCTGCATATGCTCCCAGGATAAACTTGATGGCCGCTATTGCCGTGGCAGCTACAATTAGAAAGCTATTCGGGCTAGAGGCCGAATTAAAGTGGCCCAATGACGTCTTGATTAAAGGCAAGAAGGTATGCGGCATACTGGCGGAGATGGATGCCGAAATGGATGTTGTAAACTTCGTGAACGTCGGGATAGGTATAAACGCCAATGCTTCAATTTCGCACTTTGAAAAGACGGCGACCTCCTTAAAGGATGCGTTAGGAAGAGAAATCTCCAGGAAAGAATTTCTAAGCGTATTGATAATGGAAATGGAGCGACGGCAGCCTCTGTTAATGAAAGCAAATTTGCTCAGAGAGTGGAAGCGACTGTCTGCGACGCTGAACAAGGAAGTCAGGGTAATGAGTCTAGGTGAGGAAGTAATAGGACAAGCTATGGATATTGATGCCACTGGAGCGCTCATATTAAAAAGCGAAGACGGCTCTTTAAGAACAGTTCTTGCCGGCGATTGCATCCATTTGAGAGGGTAATATGATTCCACTCATCCTAGTTGTCGTTTACTCCGTCGCTATGATAGGCGTAGGACTGGGGGCCAGGAAAAAGGTAAGAAGCCAAAATGGTTTTTTCGTTGCTCAGCGTCAAATCAATGTAACCTTTATCACTGGGTCGCTTGTCGCCACTGCTGTAGGGGGCTCAGTAACCGTGGGGATGGCTGGTCTGGGATTTGGGCGAGGCTTGACTGGTGCCTGGTGGCTCCTCGTTGGCTCTATTGGCCTCCTGCTTCTGGGGGCTTTCTTCGCCAAGAGAGTGCGAGGTGCCGCACTCTATACCCTTCCCGAGCTAGTGGAAAGGCAGTATGATCGCCGTGTAGGTTTGGCAGCTTCTATTCTCATCGTTATCGCTTGGGTCGGGGTGGTAGCGGGACAAATTGTGGCTGCCGGGAAAGTCCTATCCATCCTCGGGATGGGTTCAGGTAGTCTTTGGATGGTCATCTTCACCATAGTTTTTATTGCCTACACCGTCATAGGGGGACAGCTCTCGGTAATCCGGACTGACCTTTACCAGGCAATAATAATCTACCTGGGCATCTTCATTGGTTTAGGATTGTTTCTTCCCCGTGTAGGAGGATTAGATGGATTAAGGCTTTCTCTGCCCCAAGACTTTTTTTCTTTCCCGGTAAGCTCTCAATTCGACTGGAAGGCGCTTCTATCGCTTCTGATTCTCGTGGGAGCGACTTATGTTGTGGGACCGGATATGTACACCCGTCTTTTTTGCGCCAGGGATGAAAAAACTGCTCAAAGAGCAACTTTCCTATCTGCCTCTGCGTTTATCCCTTTGGCTTTTGCCGTTGTTTTGATAGGAATGGGCGCTAGAGTCCTTTACCCGCAGATTTCTCCTGAGCAAGCATTTCCCCAAGTAATAAGCGGAATCCTTTCCCCCTGTCTAGGCGGGGTAGTCCTTGCTGCCCTGGTTGCAGCACTTATGTCCTCAGCGGATACCTGTCTCCTCAGCCAAAGCGTCATCCTGACCCAGGACATAGTTAAGAGGTTTGTCCCTTCACTTAGCGAAAATAAGACTATCTTACTTACCCGCCTCAATATCATCATTTTAGGTTTGCTAGCACTGGGGCTGGCGATGATTTTGAAGGGGGTAATTTCTTCCCTTCTTTTTGCCTATACCATCTTCACCTGCGGCCTCGTCGTTCCCGTAATCGCTGGGTTTTACAAAGAGAAGCTCAAGGTAACTTCACAAGGAGCCCTGGCTGCTCTTATAGGTGGCGGGGTAATAGGTTTGATGGGGAAGATACCGGGTCTTAGACATTCCTCTCAAAGGAGACCTTGGCCTCATAGGTTTTGCTGTAAGTGCGGTGCTCCTTTTCGGAGTGAGCTTCCTCGATCAGAAGAGGTCGTCCTTGCCAGGCATAAATTAAATCAAAGCTCGGGCGGGGCTTGTCCCCGTCCAAGCTTCTTACCATTCTGAGCCCTTGTGCTTTTATCCCGCCGGCAGCACTTTTCTGCCTAAGCGGATGCAGTAATAACATCATCCGGACGGCAGCACATTCGTGATCACGTTGCCGATCGCTGAGAGCATTTCTCCTATGGGGTCGAAGATGTATCCCATGTTAAGTAAGTCGCCCACACCACTGATCAGGCCGCCTAACCCTTCAGTAAGCACGCCTATTGCACCAAATGTCGGAACAGCTAACTCATCAACCCAACACCCGAGGGTGCCCGCCAGAGTCTGCGTAACGTCGCCGACAGCTTTCCCCATGATGTACGCCGTACTGAGGAGAGACCAGAGGAGACCACCACCAGCCGACTCGGTCTGGCATTCCGGTATGGGCACTGCACAGGGCGATTCTGGGCCGCATTCGGCGCACCCGGTCACCAGCGTGGCCGCAAAATCCTGATCCTCGATGGAGTCCGTTATAGGGCCGGTGAGGATGATGATTGGTGGATCAAAGGTATAGCCCGCCAGTGTTGCGGTGATATGTATATTGGTTTCTCCGCAAGGCACACCCGTCAGTTCATATTTACCATCTGCATCGGTAATATCTTCACATGTCCATGGGCTATGGGCCGTCACCAAGACACCCGCCAGCGGGGTGCTGTCCACCCAGATGGTGCCGCTGATGTTATAGGTGCAGTCATCTATATCGCCGTCGCAGTTATCATCTATGCCGTTGCATACCTCCGTGGCCCCAGGGTTAACAGCGGCATTGCTGTCGTCGCAGTCAGTGTTATCTAAGACATAGCCTGGAGGCTGAGAACAGGCTTGTTGTGAGACAGTGGCGTTGCCGTAGCCATCGCCATCGTTGTCCTGATACCAGGTGGAAGCCGCATATACCGTTACCGCTATCTGACAGTAGCTTGTACAGCCATTCCCGTCAGTTATGGTGACACCATATGTGCCAGTGGCATTTACACTTATGGAACTGGTCGTCTCGGCCGTGGTCCAGTTCCAGCTTACAGCATTACCACCATCTTCGGTCAGCGTGATATTGTTGCCCGCACAGACACTGGTGCCCGGTGAGGCAGTTATATGACAGGTTGGCGCTGCATATACGGTTACCGCTATCTGACAGTAGCTTGTACAGCCATTTATGTCAGTTATGGTGACACCATATGTGCCAGTGGCATTTACACTTATGGAACTGGTCGTCTCGGCCGTGGTCCAGTTCCAGTTTACAGCATTACCGCCATCTTCGGTCAGCGTGATATTATTGCCGGCACAGACCTCGGTGCCGGGATCGGCGCTTATGTCGCAGCTGGGCTCGTCATATACCGTTATCTCTATATCACAGTAGCTAGTGCAGCCATTGATGTCGGTTATGGTGACGCCGTAGGTGCCACTGGCGCTTACATTTATGGATTGTGCGGTCTCAGCGGTAGTCCACAGCCAGCTTACGGCATCGCCGCCATTCTCGGTGAGGGTGACATTGTTGCCCGCACAGACCTCGGTGGCCGGTGAGGCATTTATGTTGCAGCTGGGCTCGTCATATACCGTTATCTCTATATCACAGTAACTAGTGCAGCCATTGATGTCGGTTATGGTGACGCCGTAGGTGCCACTGGCGCTTACATTATGGATTGTGCGGTCTCAGCGGTAGTCCACAGCCAGCTTACGGCATCGCCGCCATTCTCGGTGAGGGTGACATTGTTGCCCGCACAGACCTCGGTGGCCGGTGAGGCATTTATGTTGCAGCTGGGCTCGTCATATACCGTTATATCTATATCGCAGTAGCTGGTGCAGCCATTGATGTCGGTTATGGTGACGCCGTAGGTGCCAGTGGCGCTTACATTTATAGATTGTGTCGGTCTCAGCGGTAGTCCACAGCCAGCTTTCGGCATCGCCGCCATTCTCAGTGAGGGTGACATTGTTGCCGGCACAGACCTCGGTGCCGGGATCGGCGCTTATGTCGCAGCTGGGCTCGTCATATACTGTTATCTCTATGTCGCAGTAGCTAGTGCAGCCATTTTCGTCGGTTATGGTGACGCCATAGGTGCCGCTGGTGCTTACCGTTATGGATAGTGCGGTCTCAGCGGTAGTCCACAGCCAGCTTTCGGCATCGCCGCCATTCTCGGTGAGGGTGACATTGTTGCCGGCACAGACCTCGGTGGCCGGTGAGGCAGTTATGTGGCAAGCAGGCTTGGCGTTGACTGTCACGCTGGTGGTGTTGCTAGCAGTGCAGCCATTGCTGTTGGTTACTGTCAAAGTATAATTCCCGGCCATAGCTAAGGTGGCATCATTGCGAGTGGGATTTTGAGCGCTGCTTGTAAAGCCACCCGGGCCGGTCCAGTTGTAAGTAGTCATGCCACCGGGGCCGCCGGTTAACTGTATGGTGGCTCCCTCACAGACTGGCGAGTTGCTTGAGGCCGAGGCTGTGGGCTTGGCGTTGACTGTCACGCTGGTGGTGTTGCTAGCAGTGCAGCCATTGCTGTCGGTTATGGTGACGCTGTAGGTGCCACTGGCGATTACCGTTATGGATTGTGTGGTCTCAGCGGTAGTCCAAAGCCAGCTTACGGCATCGCCGCCATCCTCAGTGAGGGTGACATTATTGCCGGCACAGACCTCGGTGCCCGGGATCGGCGCTTATGTCGCAAGCTGGTAATGTCATATACCGTTATCCCTATCTCGCAGTAGCTTTGACAGCCATTGACGTCGGTTATGGTGACACCGTAGGTGCCGCTGGCGCTTACCTTTATGGATTGTGTGGTCTCAGCGGTAGTCCACAGCCAGCTTACGGCATCGCCGCCATATCAGTCATGGTGAATGCTGCCTCACAGACGCTCGGTGCCCTTGAGGCAGTTATGAGGCTGTGGGCTTGGCGTTGACTGTCACGCTGGTGGTGTTGCTAGCAGTGCAGCCGTTGCTGTTGGTTACTGTCAAAGTATAATTCCCGGCCATAGCTAATGTGGCATTGGGGATAGTGGGATTTTGAGCGCTGCTTGTAAAGCCACCCGGGCCGGTCCAGTTGTAAGTAGTCAGGCCACCGGGGCCGCCGGTTAACTGTATGGTGGCTCCCTCACAGACTGGCGAGTTGCTTGAGGCCGAGGCTGTGGGCTTGGCGTTGACTGTCACGCTGGTGGTGTTGCTAGCAGTGCAGCCATTGCTGTTGGTTACTGTCAAGGTGTAAGTGCCTGTCATTGCCGTGGTGGCATCAGTACGAGTGGCATTTTGAGCGCTGCTTGTAAAGCCACCCGGGCCGGTCCAGTTGTAGCTAGCCATGCCATCGGGGCCGCCATATAGCTCTATGGTAGCTCCCTCACAGACTGGCGAGTTGCTTGAGGCTGAGACTGTGGGCTTGGCGTTGACTGTCACGCTGGTGGTGTTGCTAGCAGTGCAGCCGTTGCTGTTGGTTACTGTCAAAGTATAATTCCCGGCCATAGCTAATGTGGCATCAGGACGAGTGGGATTTTGAGCGCTGCTTGTAAAGCCACCCGGGCCGGTCCAGTTGTAAGTAGTCAGGCCACCGGGGCCGCCGGTTAACTGTATGGTGGCTCCCTCACAGACTGGCGAGTTGCTTGAGGCTGAGGCTGTGGGCTTGGCGTTGACTGTCACGCTGGTGGTGTTGCTAGCAGTGCAGCCGTTGCTGTCGGTTACTGTCAAGGTGTAAGTGCCTGTCATTGCCGTGGTGGCATCAGTACGAGTGGCATTTTGAGCGCTGCTTGTAAAGCCACCCGGGCCGGTCCAGCTGTAGCTAGCCATGCCATCGGGGCCGCCATATAGCTCTATGGTAGCTCCCTCACAGACTGGCGAGTTGCTTGAGGCTGAGACTGTGGGCTTGGCGTTGACTGTCACGCTGGTGGTGTTGCTAGCAGTGCAGCCATTGCTGTTGGTTACTGTCAAAGTATAATTCCCGGCCATAGCTAATGTGGCATTGGGATAGTGGGATTTTGAGCGCTGCTTGTAAAGCCACCCGGGCCGGTCCAGTTGTAAGTAGTCAGGCCACCGGGGCCGCCGGTTAACTGTATGGTGGCTCCCTCACAGACTGGCGAGTTGCTTGAGGCTGAGGCTGTGGGCTTGGCGTT
>CAVSBM010000019.1:0-39268 GCA_963726175.1 uncultured Chloroflexia bacterium
TCAAGCCTGTAGTCGCAGTAAGGGCACATCCAGGAGGGGCATTTGGGAAGCTGGAGAGCTGTTCTTGCCTTTTCCAGAAGCTCAACTCTTCGCAGCGCTTCAGCCTTGATGGCATCCAAATTTCTAAAGGTTACATCGTAGACCATCAGCTTGGCATCCTCTTTAGGAACCTTAACATAATAGACCAATAGTCTGCCCTGGGCATGGTTCGTCAATGCACAGTCAAATCCCAGGCGGAGGAAGTAATGAGGGAATGTCCTGGGCAAGCGTTCCCTTTCCACCAGCGAAGAAAATTTTGGGTCGCGCAGGATGGTGGGCAAGTTCTGCCAGATTTGGACCAGGTCGGCCAATGGCGCATGCTGCACGGGAATCCTCTGCGCTTCGCCTGGGGCACCGTAGCGTAATGAATCGCGGAGTGCATCGAGAAAGCCACGCTCATCCATGGAACGAAGATACTCTCCCTTCTCTTCCCGGACTTCTTCAATTGGAGCGGTTTCCTGCAACTTAAGGCGCTCAAAATATGCTTTGCGGGGAAAAACAATATCGTTGATTCCAAACAGTTGGGATGGTTGGGACTCAGCCATCTTGCTGAGGAGTTGCTCACAAGTTGTGCTATCGACATAAATTTCCCCGGCTAACTCAGCTATCTTATACGATGCTGGCACCGATGTGGTCTTGCAGTCGCATACCTGCGAGTAATCGCACTGCCTGTTGAACCATGGGCAAACGGGAAGATTGCTGGGGTCGTTGGAAATGAGCGCTTGCACCAGGAGGTCTCGTCTCCGCCGCATTTCCTCTCGAATTGCCTCCAGGTTGGGGAAATTAACGTGATAGATAACCAGAGGAGAGTCGAGGGCGATTCCTCCGCGGGGCGCTGATAAATGATGATTTCTCCCTCGTGGGCATTGACCATAGCGCAGTACATGCCCAATTGCTCGATATAAGTTGGCCTGTATTGCAATAAATCCTTCGTGTCTATAGGTGTAGAGGTTGTCTTGACCTCCACGGGAATCTTTTCGTAGATGTCAATTTTGCCCACAATGCCCTCAGCTTCTACGAATTGCTCCAGGTATTCTTCGCTGGATACGGCTGAGCCGAAGGTCTTGTGAAAGCCGGTGCCGGCCCACATAAGCTGCTGTTTCTCCAGAGGCGGAACGATTTCGGGATACTTTCTCCTGAAGTAAGCCTGTTTGAGGTTAAGTAAGTCGGTTACGGAGATGCGATATGGAGGGCGGCGCGTCTTTAAGCTTTGCATTAAGGCATCCTTGACCGAGCGGTTCGCCTCAATGCGGGAAACATAAGATGCGATGTCAAAGTCGCTCATTGCCGTACCTTATTATTGTATCTTGTCAGGAGAATAACTTCATTATGTCATTGCGCCATTTCAGCCACGAATTCCCGTCTGCGACCTATCGAACTCTCCCTCGTCATTGCGAGGCCCGATTTAGTGAGTCGGTGACAGCGAAGCAATCTCACTTCACCTCCACGCCCTCAGGCGCCTGAAGGCATCGAGCTTCTCTCTATCTCCGATTTTGGCTTTCTCCACCGCCTGAGCCAGAAATTGGATGCTGCTATCGTAGGTCTTCCTGTCCACAGGGTAAGGATAGCCATCTTTGCCGCCATGGGCAAAGCTGTAGCTCGCCGGGTCGCGCAGGCTAACAGGAGTGTCATAAACCAGCTCTGAAATAAGACTCAAGGCGCGGAGGGTTTTGGGTCCTATGCCCTCAAGGGCTAGCAGTGATTCAAAGTTCTGCGGCTTATGCTCATAGGCAGTGAGGAAAATCTTGCTCAGCCTATCGGGGTGAATATCTTCCAGGCTGATATAAGGTCGCTGAGGCAGGTTTAAGGTCTTTAGCTTATTTAGCTGGCCGACAATTTTATCTGGCTTCTCTTCGGCAGCAACATGGGCAATGACCTCCCTCACCTTTGCGCTCTCCAGAGCCACCAGATTCAATGCCTCGCCTCTGGCCTGGGAACAGATGGCAGCCTCGGGCTCGCAGACAAAGTCAATGACTTTCTCCCCCAGCCAGTGATAGCGGCGCGCATAGCGGTTGACCTCATTCATGCCCTGTTGAACCACTGCCCAGGAGCCGTCTTTGGTAAAGAAGAAGCTGTGGTGATAAAGCTGATAGCCATCCTGAAGGGCGGAATTATCCACCTTGGCTGACATTCGGCTGGCATAGACCAGGGACGATGGATTTACCTTTAGCAGATGCCCGGTGTTTTCTATCTCCGCAGGGGTTTTTCGTGAAGTCCTGCCCTTGCCCCCGGCGACAAATAAGCCCAGCTCTCTTTCCAGCCCTCGCATTCCTTCTTTTAATGCGCCGCAGACGGTAGTGGTAACGCCGCTGGAATGCCAGTCATAGCCCAGGACGCAGCCGAAAGCCTGAAACCAGAAGGGGTCGGAAAGGCGGCGCAGCATCTCCCCAGTGCCAAACTCCGTTACCGTAACAATGGTAATCTCCCGGGCAAGCTGGCACATCCGCCCGAATAGCCACGGCGGCACCTTGCCATAATGCAAAGGCAGATTAGCAATCCCCGTCCTCTGTCCCGAGCTAGGCATCTCTCAAGCTCCTTATGGCTTTTCAGCCTCGAATATTATAATATAGATAAGGTTAGAAGTTCGAGTGTAAGGGCATGTGGAAAGATGCTAGAGGCATATCTTAAAAGAATATATGAAGTTGCCAAGACGGGCGACGCTCGAGAGGAAAGCTATTACTCAAGCTTAGAAGAGCTTCTACACGGTTTTTGCTGATTCTATTAACAAGAAGCATATCCACATCACCACATTGCCCAAGAAGACCGAGGCAGGCAATCCCGACTTTCAGAGTTTGGGATGGGAAGCAAAAATCGTTGGCTATATTGAGGCAAAAGAGCCACAGGTGGAGAATCTTGACTATGTTGAGAACAGCGAGCAGCTAAAACGCTACGACGTACATTCCCAAATCTCATTCTAACTAACTTCTTTGAATTTCGCCTGTATCGCAATGGAAGGCTAATTGATAAAGTCTTGCTGGCTAGACCTTTTATTATTCATGAATTAAGAGCAATTCCACCTGTAGAGAATAAGGATAAATTCCTCAATCTGCTGGATAAGTTTTTTTCCTTCTCCCTTCCCAAGGTTTATACAGCAGAGACTTTAGCCATTGAATTGGCAAAAAGGACTGGTTTCTTAAAAGACCAAGTTATCCTAGAGGAATTGAAAGAGGGCAAAGCTCCTATCCTTGGATTTTATGAGGCATTTCAGAAATATCTCATCGCCGGGCTGACCCAGGAGAGTTTTGCTGATCTCTATGCTCAGACCGTTACCTACGGGCTTTTTGCTGCCCGCACCCGTTGTGAAAATGGCTTTAACCGCAAGTTGGCTTACGATTATATTCCTCGAACTATTGGTATCTTGCGGGATGTTTTCAGTTTCATTTCCCTAGAGGAACTACCTAAACAGATGGAATGGATTGTAGATGACATTTCCGATGTTCTGGCAGTGGCTGATGTCAATGAGATTCTAAGCAAGTTTTATCATGAAGGGAAAGGAAGAGACCCCGTTTACTATTTCTACGAAACTTTTTTGGCTGAGTATAATCCTGAGGAGAGGGAAAGAAGAGGTGTTTATTACACCCCTGAATCGGTAGTTTCTTATATTGTTCGTTCCTTAAATGTCATTCTTAAAGAGCGCTTTGACAGGCCAGATGGATTTGCCTCCAATTCCGTCACTGTCTTAGACCCAGCCGCTGGCACTCTGACTTTCCTTGCTGAGGCAAGCAAATTGGCAGTAGAGGAATTTACTGCTAAATATGGGGAAGGAGGAAAGGAGAGCTTTATTAAAGAGCATATCTTGAAGAACTTTTATGCCTTTGAGTTGATGATGGCTCCCTATGCCATAGGACATTTAAAGATGGCATTGCTATTAGAAGAATTGGGCTACAAACTTGGTGAGGATGAGCGCTTCAAGTTCTATCTTACCAATACTTTGGAGATGGAAGAGTTAGAGCAAACTGCTCTTCCTGGGATGTCATCCTTGGCTGAGGAATCGCACCTTGCTGGCAAGGTAAAGAAGGAAAAGCCTATTCTGGTTATTCTGGGAAATCCTCCATATTCAGGAATTCCTCTAATATGGGAGAAGTGGATTTCAAAGGAAATCAAAACCTACTATAAAGTTGATGGAAAGCCATTCGGTGAAAGAAACCAAAGTGGCTTCAAGATGACTATGTTAAGTTCATTCGCTTTGCCCAGTGGAAGATTGATCAGGCAGGTGAAGGTGTTTTGGGTTTCATCACCAATCACAGCTATCTGGATAACCCAACCTTCCGTGGGATGCGGCAATCTTTGATGAATAGCTTTAATGAAATCTATCTGTTGGACTTGCATGGCAATAGCTTGAAGAAGGAGAGATGCCCCGATGGCTCTAAAGACGAAAATGTTTTCGATATCCGGCAGGGAGTTGCCATTTCGCTCTTCATCAAGAAGAAGGGCTTAGAGAAGAAGCTTTTCCATTCTGAAAGCTGGGGATTGCGAGAAGATAAATACAACTGGCTTTTGGGAAACGACGTTGAAACAACTGAGTGGCAAGAGATAAAACCAAAATAGGAATTTTATTTTTTCATACCTAGAGAAGAAGCACTTCTGGAAACTTATAGCAAATATCCGAAGATAACCGATATTTTCCCGGCAAATAGTGTTGGCATTGTTACTTCGAGGGATAAATTCGTTATCGATTCTGATAGAGCAATGCTTTAGAAAGACGAATAAAGATGATTTAGAGAGAAAAATTGCCGGATGAAATTATTAGGCAAGACATTCAAGTTAAAGGATAAACAAGTTGGAAAGTTAGAAGAAGCACGGGAAAAAGTAAGCAAAGATAAAGAGTTGGGAAAAATACAATAACTCAAATACTTTATCGCCCTTTTGATATCAGATGGATATTTTACCATGATGAGCTTATTGAACGCCCTCGCAAAGAAGTCATGCGCCATATGATGACGAGAATTTGGGGCTATTAATCAAGTAGACAAGAAGGAATATGGTCACCATATTCATCATATATTTTGTTAGCTAACGAATCTACCTGAGATTGCCATATTCTATGAACAGGCATTGCGAATAGCATAGTTTGCCCTCTTTATCTCTACCCAGATAAAGAAGATATGTTCAGTCAAGAATCTCGAGAAAGAAAGCCAAATCTCAATCCCAAGCTGATCGAATCATTAGCTGAGGCTTATGCGCAAGGAACCAACACCCAGAGGAAATATTTTACTACATATATGGAGTACTTTATTCCAATATCTATCGCAACAAATACGCTGAATTTTTGAAAATTGATTTCCCGAAAGTGCCTTTTACCAGAAACTATGAATTGTTTAGCACAATAGGAAAATATGGCAGAAGCTCGTTGATTTACATTTAATGAAGTCGGCAGAGCTAAATAATCCTATCGTTAAGTTTCAGGGAGGTGGTGATTACGGAGTTAGGAAGGTAAGATACGAAGGAAAAGGGAAAACGGGTTTACATCAATGATACCAATACTTCGAGGGGATAGAAAGAGAGGTCTGGGAGTACCAAATTGGCGGTTACCAAGTTCTTAATAAATGGCTTAAGGATAGGAAAAGGCGGAAATTATCTCTTGATGATATAAAAGATTATTGCCGGATTGCTACCGCCTTAGAGGAGACAATAAAAATTCAACGAGACATAGACAACATTTACCTAGATATTGAAGTTTAACTGTTGCGATACGTGAGATAAATGAAAGCAGTAGAAGTTAGAGAACTGGTCAAGGACTATGGGAACTTCAGGGCAATAAAGGGAATCTCTTTTGAAGTAAACGAAGGGGAGATATTTGGTCTGATAGGTCCTAATGGTGCGGGAAAGACAACCGCATTGAGAACTATTGCCACGCTGCTGCAAATAACCTCGGGCTCGATAACAGTCTTTGGCTATGAACTTCCTAAAGAGGCGGGAGAGGTGAGAAAGATAATAAGCTATTTGCCGGAAGAGGCTGGCGCCTATAAAAATCTCACGGGTAAAGAGTACCTGAATTTTATCGCCAAATTCTTTGGCGAGGGAGAGAAATTCCAGAATATGGTCCAGAAAGGACTGGAAATAGCCAATTTAGGAGAGAGAATAAACGACAAAGTTGATACATATAGCAAGGGAATGACACGGCGTTTGCTCGTGGGCAGAGCTTTAATGGTAAACCCGAAATTGGCAATATTAGATGAGCCTACCACTGGCTTGGACGTGGTAAATGCTCAGGAGGTAAGGAGGATAATAAATAGCGCAGTTGAGGCAGGAGTGGCGGTCTTATTGTCTTCGCATAATATGCTTGAGGTAGAGCTCTTATGTCACCGCATCGCTTTGATAAACGATGGGAAAATAATTGCCAGCGGGACTGCTGAGGAACTCAAAAAGGAATATGACGCTAGAAATATAGAAGAGGCTTTCGTTAAGGCGATAAAATGATTGGCAACATAATAAAGAAAGAATTCAAGGAATTGTTTCTCCTCTCAACCATACTCCCCATAGTGGTTATTGCCATAGTGTATGGGTCTGTGGGGAAAATGATTGGCAACGTCGGGGAAACCATGAAGGAGAAGCCAGTCATAGGAATCGTGGATATGGACGATGGCAATTTTTCTGATATAGCCATGTCCGTTCTTACCGAGAATGCAAAGGTTGTCTATAATGGCAGTGATGCTGAAGAAGGCTTGGAAGAAGTAAGGAAAGAAAATGGAGTTGCGCTTCTGGTAATACCGGAAAACTTCAGCCAAAACATTTATGCCAATCATCCCGGGGAAATAGAAATTTACTGGATAATGAAAGGGGCGGGGATGATGGATTCCATATCCTCAGGCGCGGTGTGAAGGGCTTATCCAGGCAGTGAACCAGGAGATATCGAAGAAACTGATACAACAAGATAGCTCATCAGACCCGGCCCTGGTCTTGACCCCGACGAAAAGAATTGATACCACATTTTTCAAGGGAAAGGAGATCGAGGGGCTATCGCCAAGTACGCTGAGTAATATGCTTATGTCGCAATCGATAGTTATTCCAATTGTCGTAATGATGCTCATAATCATGGCCGGAGCTTCCGTAATATCTTCGATGGGATTGGAGAAGGAAAACAAAACACTGGAGACATTGTTAACCCTGCCTGTAAGAAGAAGTCATATAGTAATTGGCAAAATGGTTGGCAGCGCTCTGGTAGGGATGATAATGGCAGCTATCTACATGATTGGATTTTCACGCTACATGACGTTCGTTCCAGATTTCAGATATAAATCTGGCGGATTTTGGGTTGGCCCTGGGCATGCAAGATTATTTATTGGTAGGGATTTCGTTATTCGTAGCTCTTTTGGCCGGGCTTTCACTATGTATAGTTCTGGGAACATTTGCTAAGAATTATAGAAGTGCCCAGGCACTGGTCTTCCCGATAACCGCCCTGGCTCTGATCTCCACGTTCATAATCATGTTTAAAGATTTCGATACCATTCCTGCCGTCTTAAGAGTTTTGTGTTTGCCATACCTTTTTCCCACCCTATGATGGCTATGCGGGCTCTTATGCTGGATAATTATTCGCTGGTAATCGGTGGTATTGCTTATACAGCAGTTTTCACTGTAATAATGATATGGATAGCGGTGCGCATTTTCAATTCGGATAGATTGCTGACCGGAAGCGTTCGAAAAAGGGTAGGTCTGGGAAAACTGGCGTGGGGATTTCGGCGGTAATAAATTAGCCAGCACAAAAACAACTTTCCTGTAAAGAATATTTAGGATGAATCTGGCAAACAAGCTGGATTTTGCCACAATAGCAGTGATTTTGGGTAAATAATGGAAGACCTGATCAAGCGGGCAGCCAAGGATTTGGCGGAAAGCAAATATGCTATTGCCTTAACCGGGGCAGGCATGTCAACCGAATCAGGCATACCTGATTTCCGGGGACCAAAGGGCATCTGGACCATGAATAAAGAGGCTGAGGCTAAGGCTTATGAAAGATACGAGCTTTTCCTGAACAACCCCAGGGCATATTGGGAGGAAATACTGGAGTTGCGGGGGACATATGGGAAGTTTCATGGACAAGTCAGGGGGGCTGAGCCAAATTCAGGTCACTATGCCCTAGCTGAACTCGAAGCTCTGGGGATACTGAAGTGCGTAATCACGCAGAACATTGATGGTCTGCATAAAAAGGCGGGGAGTAAGAGGGTCTTGGAATATCACGGCAGTGTCAATGCGGTGAGGTGTATTTCTTGCGGCTCAAGGTTTGCCTGGGAAGAAGTCTCCCTGGATGAGCTTCCGCCTCGCTGTAAGTGCGGTGCTGTCCTGAAGGATGATGTGGTTCACTTCAAGGAGCCAATACCTTCGGACGTCATGGAGGAATCGGAGAAAGAAGCTTTGAGATGTGACTTGATGCTTATCTGCGGGACATCAGCAGTGGTTTATCCTTTTGCCAATCTGCCCAGGATGGCAAGATTTCATTCGCGCAGATTCATGGCAGGTTTGGATGTAGTGGGGTATAGGACCAATGTCAAGATAATAGAAGTAAATGCGGACCCTACACCGCTCACCCACGAAGGCGTATCAGACTATTTAATTCAAGGGAAGACGGGTGAGATATTGCCCAGGATAGTGGAAGAGGCAAGGAAAGCGCAAAAGCATCAAACCTAGTTCGTGTATCGCTGGTTATAGTCAATTGCAGAACTCCCTGCAATTCTCACCCTCACCTTAATCCTCTCCCGTCAAGGGAGAGGATTTTTGCACGAGATTATACAGTTGACTATACATGAGTAAGCGGGATAAAGCTCTTCTGGGAGTTTTTACATCACTCTCTTTAGCCTGGGGTTGGGGGTGATGCCGGGCATTCTGCCTCTTTTCGCGATGGGTTTGCCTTCTACTTCATGAAGGTCGGCGGTGAAATCAATAGGCTTGGCATCGCTGATGTAGCTGCCAACAGCGAAAATATCCACAGGTGCCCCTTCATCGAGAAAATAGCTGATTCGTTCGGGGTCGAGTCCACCGCTGACAACTATTTTCACATCTTTGAATCCCTCGAGGTCCAGCCAGGCTCTAACTTCCTTGACCAAGTCGGCAGTAACTCGACCTCTTTCTGAAGGGGTATCTAATCTTACGCCCTGTAACTTTCCTCGCATCGCTTTGGCCACAGTGACACTTTCTCTAACCTCGTCCTCGAAAGTATCCACCAGAGCAATGCGCGGCACTTCGGAGGCATATGCTTATCGAAAGCAAGAGTGGCCTTAGCAGTGCTGCCCAGAATGATGATGAGGGCATGGGGTATGGTGCCGGTCGGTTTTACGCCGGCAAGTTTCGCCCCGGCAGTACTGGCGCAGCCAGTGCAGCCTCCGACTATGGCGGAGTATTCCATAATGCCGACTACTGAGGGGTGGACATGTCGGGCCCCGAAGCTGATGACAGGAATGCCCTGGGCGGCATCAACGCATTCTCGGGCAGCGGTGGCCCAGCCGCTGCAATGGGAGAGTATGCCTAGATAAGCTGTTTCATAAGTCCCGTAGCTTTGATAAGGGGCTTTTATGCGCAAGACTACTTCTTTTCTGTCGAAAGGCTCGCCTTGAGATAACGCCCAGACTTCACAGTTATCCTTGGGAAGAACTTCGGCGAGCAAAGCTTTGACTTCCTCTATCCCGCACAGGATACCGGCCCGGCGCGGAAATACCTCCATAGTGGCTACGGGATTAATCCCCTCTTTCTTGAGGATTTCCACGGTGCGGGGAAAATAAATGTCGGCAGTTTCTCCGTTTAGCCAAGAATCGGGGATTTCGAAACGAGGCGAAGGAACCTTAACCGAGGGCTTGATAAGCTTGGCTCCCAGCACCTTCTCCATATAGTCCAGCGCGAAGGAGTGAGCTTTTTTGTCGAAGGAAGCAACACAATCAACGGGGACTTCAACCTCGTAGCCTCTGTTTCGGGCATCGATTACTGCCTGTCAGAACACAAATATGGGTGGTTACGCCACAGACGACTATGGTTTCGGGCTTGATTGCTTTCAGTCTCTTGTCTAAAGGAGTGTTGTAGAAACTGCTAAAAGTTCTTTTGGGTATTATTTCACCGGGATACTGCAAAAGCTCGGGTATGAGTTCAGCTTCCGTAGTGCCTTCAATACAATGGGGCGGGAACATTCTGAATTCTGGGTCGTCGGGTATATGGTGGTCACATAAATAGAATACTTTTGAACCCTGCTTTAGCTCTCGCTCCAGTAATCTCTGGATATTGGGTATGATGTTACGGGCTTCGATGCCGCAGTAAAGTGGATGGCCTTCCTCGAGAAAGCCACGTAGCATATCCGATACGATTACTGCTCTGGCCATGCATCACCAGTGCTCAGGCTCTGGAGTGTAGTTTTTCTGAAGTAAAGCGATGTAGTCTTCTAACAAAGAGTTTGCCTTCGGACTGTCTTTCTTCTTCAAAGCCTCGAGGGTGCTCTGGAGTATCCGTAGCTCGCTGTCTATCTGTGGCACCAGATTGCGGATATTGCCACAGCAAGAGCCCCACTCTGCTCTTGCCAGATGGGATTCCTTCATTTCTATCATATTTTCCACATCGGCAATGCACTCTGTCCTTTTTTTCGGGTCAGCCATCTTCTCTTTAAGTGACATAACGCTCTGCATAGTTTCTTTGCTAATCATAAACATTTCTCACCCCCTGCATAGAAATCCTAATATCTAAACTCTAAACAAATTCCAAATCCAAATTCCTAAAGTCTAGGATTCTTGGGCACTGCGCTTTGGGTTTCTCGTTTCAGTGTCTAAAGTGGCGGGCACCGGTAAATACCATGGCTACATTATACTTGTTTGCCAGCTTGATTACCTCTTTATCTCTTACCGAGCCGCCGGGTTGGATGATGGCGGTAACTCCGTGCTTGATGGCCAATTCCGGGCCATCGGCGAAGGGGAAGAAAGCATCTGAGGCAAGGACACTGCCTTTAGCTTGGTCACCAGCTTTGTTCAAGGCTAGCTCAACGCTGACTACCCGGCTGGGCTGTCCGGCTCCCATCCCTAACAATGTCTTGTCCTTGGCGATAACTATGGCGTTAGATTTTATGCTTTTGACCGCCTTCCAGGCAAAGAGCAGGTCCGATAACTCTGCCTCGCTGGGTGGGCGCTTGGTTACCGCGCGAGGCTTAAGTTCTGGTTTGGTCAAAGTGTCAGACACTTGGGCTAAAAAGCCGCCTCTGACGCGGCGGAAATCGAGGTGGGACTTGGAGGACGAAGGACGATAAGGGGCAATCTTGGCAAGGCGCAGGCTATCTTTTCGTCTTAGTAATTCCAGAGCCTTCTTCTGATATCCCGGAGCAACAATGGCATCGTAGTGGGTCTTATCTATCTCCTGAGCAGTAGCCAGATTAATAATACGGTTGCTGGCAACTATGCCGCCAAAGGCAGCTACAGGGTCGCCAGCTAAAGCTCTTCGATAAGCCTCGGCTAAGTCGTTATGAGAGGCGAGTCCGCAGGAATTATTATGTTTTATTATGGCAATGGTGGGATCGCTAAAGTCGGCCAGTATGTTCAAGGCAGCATCCAAATCGAGAAGGTTGTTAAAAGAAATTTCGGGCCCACCAAGCTGTTCTAGGGATTGCAGGCCGTCTGGCTTTTGTCTGACATTCTGTTCAATGTAAAAGGCAGCTTGCTGATGGGGATTCTCGCCATAGCGAAGGCCGCGAGCCTTCTTTAGCGCTATGGTCATCTCTTCGGGAAAAAGTTCATCGTTAAGATATTGAGCGATGGCTGTGTCATAAAGAGCTACATGCTGGAATGCTTTTTGGGCGAGACGCTTTCTATATCCTGAATCTACATTGCCCTGGCGCAGCTTTTGCAGGATCGCATCGTAGTCCCCGGGGTCAACTACTACCAGGACGGAGGGAAAGTTTTTGGCGGCGGAGCGAATCATGCTCGGCCCACCAATATCGATATTCTCCAGCGCCTCGTCTAGGGAAACATCAGCCCTGGTCACTGTTTCCACAAAGGGATAGAGGTTGACCACTACCATGTCAATGAGCTCAATGTGGTGCTGGCTTAGCTGGGACAGATGCTGGGGAAGGTTACGTCGGGCTAAGATGCCTCCATGGACGGCGGGATGCAAAGTCTTCACCCTGCCATCGAGGATCTCAGGAAAGCCAGTAAGCTCGGAGATGCTATGTATCTTTACTCCGGCAGCCTCTAAAGACTTCTTGGTTCCGCCCGTGCTGAATATCTCAATGCCCAGCTCTTTTAGACCTCGGGCAAAGTCAACCACGCCTGATTTATCCGAAACACTAATTATGGCGCGCACAGAACCTCCTTAATCTAATAGTACTCTTTCTTTGTCTACGCTCTTGATTATCACACCGATAACTTTCGCCTGGGGCAAGACACTGACAATCTTGGCTACCTGCCGGGGGGAACAAACGATGGTTATGCCTATCCCCATGTTGAACACTTGATACATTTCCGCTTCTTTTATGGCGCCTTCTTTTTGAATGAGTTTGAAAATGGGCGGAATGTCCCAGGAACGCTTTTTAATGTGGGCAACAACCTCTTAGGAAGAATGCGAGGTATATTGCCCACAAAGCCACCACCGGTAATATGAGCTATACCTTTGATTAGTGGCAAGGCTGGCTTGAGTTGCGGATAATAGCAGCGGTGGACCTGGAGCAATTCTTCACCGAGGCTTCGCCCCAGTTCAGGATATGATTTATTTAGGCAAGAAGGGTTGGCATCTATGCCAAAGACTTTTCGCGACTAATGAATAACCATTGGTATGTAAGCCGGATGAAGGCAGGCCAAGGATTACGTCATCTGGGACAATGGAACTGCCATCAAGGATGTTCTTCTTCTCCACCACTCCGACGATGAAACCTACCAAGTCATAGTTTCCTTGAGAGTATATGCCAGGCATCTCGGCGGTTTCACCGCCAATCAACGAACAGCCAACTTCTCGGCAGGCACGGACTATGCCCGAAATAATGGCTTCTATTTGCTCTGGCACAAGTTTGCCCATGGCAATATAATCCAGGAAAAAAAGGGGCTCGGCGCCACAACAAAGGATATCATTGACGCAGTGGTTGACGATGTCCATGCCTACGGTATCATTTTTGCCCAGAAGCGACGCTATTCTAAGTTTGGTGCCTACTCCGTCGGTGCTGGAGACTAGAATTGGCTCACGATATCCTTTGAGCTGAAACATACTGCCGAAAAACTCTGAGCCAATGACTTCGGAGCGAAAGGTAGTCCGAGCTTGTTGGGCAATAGATTTTTTGACTTTGTCAGCAAGATGAATGTCTACACCAGCGAGGGCATAAGCCTTTTTAGTGGTCGGCTCCAATGAGGTCCTCCTGGGGAAGGGCTTCCAAAGCCAGTTTATCCATTTCTATTTGGACCGGAATGGGATATTCTCCGGTAAAACAAGCAAGGCAGAAAATATCCTTGGGCAGGTCTACAGCCCGAATTAAGCCATCAACGCTAAGGTATCCCAACGAATCGGCACCCAGGTGTTCCCTGATTTCCGGGATAGTCTTCCTGGCGGCAATGAGTTCCCATTTAGTAGCCATATCTACTCCAAAAAAGCAGGGGTAGCGAATAGGTGGGGCGCAGATGCGGAGATGAACCTCTGAAGCGCCGGCTTTTCTGAGGAGGCTAACCACGCGGGGAGTGGTGGTCCCGCGAACAATGCTGTCATCGACGACTACCAGCCTTTTTCCGGCAATTATGCGCGAAAGGGGGTTGAATTTTAGTTGGACACCAAGCTCCCGTATCCTTTGTTCAGGCTCAATAAAGGTACGTCCTACATAGCGGTTTTTTAACAAACATTCGCAATAAGGGATGCCCGAGGCATGAGAATAGCCAATACCGGCAGCAGTGGCTGAGTCAGGAACACCCATGACGAAGTCAGCATCGACGGGATATTCTTCAGCAAGTATTCTGCCCATAGCTTCCCTGGCTGGGTAGAGTAGTTTGCCCTGGATGATGCTGTCGGGGCGGGCGAAATAAATGTATTCAAAGATGCACAGGGCCTTTCTGTCGCTTTCCTTCTTAAAACTCTGCACTCCATGGCTATCAATGGCCAGAATTTCTCCAGGATCGATTTCCCTTGTGAATTGGGCGCCTATATGGTCTAGGGCGCAGCTTTCAGATGCGATGCACCATCCGCCGTCAATAGTTCCGAGACAAAGAGGACGGACTCCAAAGGGGTCACGAACTGCGATCAGTTTATCTTCAGTCAAGATTACCAATGAATAGGCTCCTTGGAGTCGATACATGGCATGTTCTATTTTTTCCTGCCAGTTCTGGCCAGCGGAGGCCAGAATCAGGTTGGCAATGACTTCCGAATCACTGCTGGTGTTGAACTGATAGCCGCGCTCCTGGAGTTCATCGCGGAGCAGTTTTGCGTTAATGATATTACCATTATGTGCTATGGCAATGGTCAACCCTTCTGATTTTGCTATGATGGGTTGGGCATTCATGGGTTTGCTTGAGCCTGTAGTGGAGTAGCGATTATGGCCAATGCCAATATATCCCTGGAGCAAAGCGAGGTCGGTTTCCGTGAATGCCTGGGACACTAATCCCATGCGGGTATGTACCTTTATTCCGTTGCCATCGGTGACAGCGATGCCGGCACTTTCTTGACCACGATGTTGTAAGGCAAAGAGGGCAAAAAAGGTAGTTTGACCTACATTTATGCCTGGGGCATAAACACCGAAAACACCGCAACTTTCATGCATAAAAAGTTGCCTTTACCAGCCAATTATAAGGCATCTCGCTCTTCTGGTCAATTTCTATACAAGATTTTTTTGCCGTGATATGATATACGACATTACTGAATTAGGGAGTCTATAACAGTGGATAAAGAGAAAAAAGGGGAAATCATTACCCAATTTAGACTTAAGGAAAATGATAGCGGGTCTGTCGAGGTCCAGGTGGCTTTGCTTACCGAAAGGATAAATCGGCTAACGGAGCATCTTAAGTTGTGTCCCCAGGATCGACACTCGCGGCATGCACTCCACGGGGTAATAGGGCAGCGGAGGCGTTTCTTGCGCTACCTGAACAGGACGGCGCCCGAGCGGTATTATTCTCTTATTACCAGGCTAAGTTTGAGGGAATAATATGCCTGACGTTCTTGAGCGTACAGTAGCTGGCAGGACTCTTAGCATTCAGGCAGGGAAACTCGCTCACCAAGCCAATGGTGCTGTAGCTATTCAATATGGTAACACGGTTGTTTTGGCTACTGCCTGTTCAAGCTCTGAACCACGAGAGGGGATAGATTTTGCTCCTCTGACGGTGGATTATGAGGAAAGGCTCTATGCCGCGGGCAAAATACCGGGCAGCTTCATCAGGCGGGAAGGACGCCCTACTGAGGAAGCAGTTATAACTAGTCGGCTCATCGATCGCTCTTTGCGCCCTCTTCTTTCCAAGGAGTTTAAGTATGATGTTCAAGTTGTGGCGACAGTGCTATCTGTTGACCAAGAAAATGACCCTGATATTTGTGCCCTTATTGGTGCTTCGGCAGCTTTGACATTGTCAGATATCCCATTCGCTGGTCCTATATCGGCGGTACATATTGGCTATATAAACGATGCTCTGATCGTGAATCCTCCCTTGGCTCAAATGGAGAATAGCTTGCTCGATGTGGTCGTTGCTAGCACTAATAAAGACATTGTGATGGTGGAAGCGGGCGCCAAAGAAGTTTCTGAAGAGATACTGCTCCAGGCAATTAAGTTGGGACACGAGACAAATCAGGAGATCATTAAGCTTCAAGAAGAGCTACAGCGAATTCATGGCAAAGCTAAAATAGATATCAAATCTAAGGGACTTGCTCCCGAGCTTTCATCTCAAATCGCTTCCATACTTGGTGAGAAATTAAGCCAGGTTCTGGAGGAACCAGGGAAACTGCAAAGAGATAAGGCTCTGACGTCTCTCAAGGAAGAAATAAAGAATAAGTTAGTTGATTCTTTTTCTGAAGATGAAATCAATGTCGCTTTTGAAACCCAGCTTAAAGCTGCGGTGAGGGCAAAAATATTACAGACGAGGCGACACTTGGATGGTCGCCAAACTAAAGAAATTCGTCCTATTAGCTGTGAAGTCGGTATCCTTCCTCGCACCCATGGCTCAGGATTATTTGCCCGTGGGGAAACCCAGGTGTTGACTATTACCACTTTGGGGTCTACAAGTCGGGAGCAGTTATTGGATGGCATAGGTCTGGAGGAAACTAAACGCTTTATGCATCATTATAATTTCCCCCCTTTTCTACTGGTGAGGTGAAACGGATAGGAACAACAGGGAGGCGCGAGATTGGGCATGGCGCTTTGGTGGAACGGGCTATTGCACCAGTACTGCCATCGGAGGATGATTTTCCTTACACCCTGCGTCTGGTTTCCGAAGTGCTTAGTTCTTACGGAAGCACATCGATGGCTAGTGCTTGTGCTTCGACCCTCTCCTTAATGGACGCCGGTGTGCCTATAAAGGCGCCTGTGGCTGGGATAGCCATGGGTTTAGTTACCGGAAAGGATGCAGGCTATGTTGTTCTAACCGACATTGTGGGTATGGAAGATGCCTATGGTGACATGGATTTCAAAGTTGCTGGCACAGCTCGTGGGCTCACGGCTTTGCAGCTTGATATCAAGCTGCAGGGGATAAAATTTGGCATCCTGGCCGAAGCCTTGAATCAGGCTCGTGAGGCAAGGCTGGAGATACTGGGGAAAATGAGTTTGGCTATCAGTGCTAGCCGATCCCAGCTTAGTCCTTATGCTCCCAGGATGTATGAAATAACAATTGATTCGAGCAAGATTGGGAGTGTTATTGGCCCTGGTGGTAGGGTCATAAGGTCCATCATAGAGGAAACCAAAACAACTATAGACATAAAGAACGATGGTAGAGTTCTCGTTGGCTCTCCAAACGAAGAGGCGGCCCAGAAGGCAATCAAAATAATTCAGGACTTAACTCGGGAAGTAGAGCAAGGGGAGATTTACACTGGAAAAGTAACCAGGCTGTTCAATTTTGGTGCCATGGTAGAAATCTTGCCAGGGAAGGAAGGCCTTGTCCATATCAGCGAGCTCGCCGACTACCATGTACCTCAAGTGGAAGATGTAGTTAAAGTAGGTGATGAAGTAATGGTAAAGGTCATTGGCATTGACGGTTCTGGCAGGATAAATTTATCGCGCAAAGCAATATTAGAGGGACTTTCCAATGTCCCTGGCGCTAAAGTCAGAAATTCCTCGGCTCCCAAGGACCATCATAGAAAATTTGCTCAGCCCCGTGACAGGGGTGAACAACATAGCAACCGTAATGAACCCCGATAAATCGGGACTGGCGGGGGGAGACATAGGAACATGACTTCATCTTTGGAACCTATAAGGGTAGTTATTAATGGCGCTTTGGGCAGGATGGGGCAAGAGGTAACTAAAGCTGTGGTTTGCGAGCGCGGGTTGAAAGTGGTGGGGGCTGTGGAAAAGGAAGTAACTCAGCAATATCTCCCTCTAACTGAGGCTCCCGAACTAATACTCTTTTCTTCCGATTTAGGCTCGCTTTTGAAGAGCTGCGATGCGGATGTGGTGGTAGATTTCACCAATGCCGAGGTGTCTATGGCAGCCGCCCGCACTGCTATTAAACAGAGAGTCAACATGGTGATAGGCACCACAGGCCTTTCTGACGAGAATTTGGCAGAAATAGAAAGATTATGCCAGACCTATAAAGTAGGAGCGGTGGTGGCACCCAATTTCTCTCTAGGGGCAGCACTTCTGATACATCTGTCCAAATTTGCTGCTAAGTTTTTTGACCACGCCGAAATTATCGAAATGCATCATGATAAAAAGGCTGATGCTCCTTCAGGGACTGCTATCGCTACAGCTAGAGCGATGTCGCGGACGCATGGTAAACCATTCATTTATCCTCAAGTTACACGCGAAGTGCTCGCCAGTACTAGAGGAGGAGAAGTGGATGGCATAGCTATCCATAGCTTGAGGTTGCCAGGATTTATGGCTGGGCAGGAAGTTGTATTTAGTGGGACTGGTGAGACTCTAAGCTTGCGTCACAATGCGATAAGTCGGGAATGCTATCTGCCTGGCGTTATCCTGGCAATTAAGGAAGTAACAAAACGCAAGGGGCTAACTTACGGGTTGGATGCCCTGTTAAAGCTGTAAGAAATGTCATGGAAGAATTCAACGTAGCTGTTGTTGGCGCTACTGATATTGTAGGGCAGGAAATTGTCAAGGTACTGGAGCAGCGTAAGTTCCCTGTGGCTTCCATCCAGTTACTATCCCCTGGGTATTCTTCTGGGGTGAAACTCCTATTTAATCATCAAAGAATCGAGGTTAGGGAAGCGAAAACGGAGGCGATTTCGCGATGTTGATATTGCTTTTTTCTCTGCTGGTGCTGATATCAGTCGCAGGTTAGCGCCTTTGGCTGCCGAAGCCGGAGCAGTGGTCATTGACAATAGTAGCGCTTTCAGGATGAACCCTGGAGTGCCTCTGGTAGTCCCCGAAGTCAATCCTGCGGACATAGAGTGGCATAAAGGGATAATTGCCAGTCCAGAGTGCTCCACAATCCAAATGGTGGTCGCGCTTTATCCCTTGCACAAGGTCAACCCCATAAAGCGAATTGTGGTGAGCACTTACGAATCGGTATCGAGTAGCGGCAGTGCTGCTCTGAAAGAAATGACAAATCAGGCACGGTTGGTTTTGGAAGGACGCCGTATCTGTCCTCATGTCTATTCTCATCAGATAGCCTTTAATATACTGCCAGAGATCGGTGTCTTTTTGGATAATGGATATACCAAGGAAGAACAAAGAATGACGGAAGAAACACGCAAGATAATGCATGTTGAAGACATAGCTATTTCGGCCACCTGTGTCCGGGTTCCTGTTTGGTTTGGGCATAGTGAGGCAGTCAACGTAGAATTCAGTTCGCCCATCACGCCTGAAGAAGCAAAGAAGATCTTGGCGCAGGCTAGGGGAGTCAGGGTGCTTGACGAGCCCACCGTCAGCTTCTACCCTCAACCTTGGGCTGCTAGTGGGTCAGATAATGTGTTTGTAGGCCGAATCAGAAAAGATGTCTCACATCCCAACGGACTGGTCATGTGGATAGTGGCTGACAATGTGCGTAAAGGGGCAGCGCTAAATGTTGTGCAGATTGCTGAGGAAGGGATAGAGAAGGGTTGGATAAGCCTTAAGGAAAGTTTGGCCAGTTGAATGAATAAGCAGGGAGTTGGCAAAAGCTCTCCAAAGTCTCGGGGTAGGAGTGCGCTGGGTCGCCTGTTGACAGCCATGGTGACACCTTTTGATGCTCGGGGTGAGGTTGACTATCAACAAGCTAGGAGATTGGCACTGTCTTTGCTTGATTCAGGTAGCGATGGATTGGTGGTCTCAGGCACCACTGGCGAGTGTCCTACTCTGAGCCGGGAAGAGAAATTGCGGCTTTTTGCTGAAATAAAGTCGGCGGTAGCCGACCGTGGAACAATAGTTGCTGGCACAGGCAACTACGACACCAGAGAAAGCCAGGACTTAACTAGGGAGGCGGAGAGAATTGGAGTTGATGCTTGTCTGTTGGTAGTTCCCTATTACAATAGGCCGACCCAGCAAGGATTGCGGGAGCATTTTGAGGCCATTGCCCAGGGTACTACCTTGCCATGCATCATCTATAATGTGCCATCGCGTACAGTCACTAACCTTGCTGCCGATACGCTGATCAAGCTAAGTCAAATTGATAATATTGTGGGCGTGAAGGAAGCCAGTGGCAATCTCGGGCAGATAGCTGAGATTATTCAAGGAACCAGGGAAGATTTCTTGGTCTATAGTGGTAATGATAGTGATACCTTCCCCATACTTGCTTTGGGCGGTTACGGCGTGATTAGCGTCGCCTCCCATCTAGTAGGAGTCCAGATAAAGGACATGATAGAGAAGTGCCTTGACGGCAAATTTCAAGACGCAGCCAAGATCCACCGATATCTATTACCTCTGGTAAATGCCCTGTTTATTGTTTCCAATCCTGTGCCTATCAAGTGGGCTCTAAATTACGTAGGTGTTCCGGTGGGGAAACCTCGCTTGCCTCTAGTTGAGCCTGATGAAAAATCAGCCGATCTCATAAAGGCCACGCTAAAGAACTACAGAATAGATTTGCCTATTCGCCGTCAAATTCCAAATCCTAGTTTCTAAGCCCCAGACAACGAAAGTAATCAGTAGGCAGGATTCAAGATTGACCAATTAGAACCCACCTTCTTTCTACCGGCTACTGGCTGGTGAAATGTTCCGTGTTTCAGGATTTAGGGCTTCGTACTTCGGCTTTCGGACTTCTTTCAATGATTTGCCTCCTATCTGGTCCTGTGGAGACGAGACTGATGGGGCAAGAGAGGAGGTCTTCAAGGCGAGACAGATATTTGCGAGCCTGCGGCGGCAGCTTTCTGAAACTACGGATTCCACTTATTGATTCTTGCCAGCCGTCCAATTCTTCGTAGATGGGTTGGCATTTCTGTAATACGGCTGCATCGCTGGGGAAAGAAGTCAGTGCCTGGCCTTTGAATTTATAAGCGGTGCATATTCTGACTGAAGGGAAACCATCGTAGATATCCAGGTGAGTCAGAGCTATATCACTGAGGCCATTTATTTGAACGCTGAGGCGCCCCGCCACAGTATCAAACCAGCCACATCTTCGCGGCCTTCCCGTGGTAGCACCATACTCACGAGCCTTTTCTCGTATTAGGTCGCCAATTTCGTCTTTGAGCTCTGTGGGCATGGGTCCGGCACCGACTCGGGTGTCATATGCTTTGAATATGCCCAGCACGCGATCAATTCCCCGTGGGCCCAGGCCCGCTCCAATACAGCTTGCGCCGGCCAGTGGTGAAGAAGAGGTCACGTAGGGATAGGTGCCAAAGTCAGGGTCAAGTAAAGCTCCCTGGGCACCTTCTAGCAAAACCAGTTCTCCTTTTGTTGCTGCTTCGCGAATTATGCAGCTAGTTTCCCGAATGAAAGGGACGAGCTGCTCCCCATAGTCGCAATATTGTTGATAGATCTCCTCCGGTGATAGAGGGGGAGCCTGGTACACTTTGGTCAGGATAATATTTTTGAGTTCCAGACGCCGACTTCAAGCGGCTCAGAAATACAGCCTTATCTAACAAATCTCCCGTTCGAATTCCCAGGCGAGCCACTTTATCGGCAAAGACAGGGCCGATTCCTCTAAGTGTGGTACCTATTGCTCCTTTATCGCGCCTTTCTTCTTCCAGTCTGTCAAGGAGGATGTGGTAGGGCATAATCAAGTGAGCGCGGTCACTGATGAAAAGACGATCTGTATTGACACCATGATTATGCAAGTCATCTATTTCTTCAAGAAGTACTGCTGGATTAATAGCCACACCATTGCCGATAATGCAAGTTACCTGAGGGTAAAAAATGCCCGAAGGGACGAGATGCAGCCGAAACTCGCCATAAGGGTTGATTACAGTATGACCAGCATTGTCTCCGCCGGAGAAACGAACTACTATCTTCGCCTTCTCAGCTAAAAGATCAATTATCTTTCCCTTCCCTTCATCACCCCATTGCCCTCCCACAACAGCTATGACAGCCATCTAGTCACCTTCAACTCTTGCCTGCTTCCATAGGTAAATTAACCTTTGAACTACAGTGATGAAAACAAAGACCGCCAGAACACATAGAGCAACAAAAACACCATGAACAAGAATCCGATTTATTAGCAAACCTACTGCTAATACTATAACCCGTTCTGCTCTAGTAAACAAGCCAACCTGGCATTGCCAGCCGACTCCTTCTGCTCTAGCCCTTATATAGCTGACCAGGAAGGAACCAATCAAAACAGCAAGAACAAGTACGATTTCTAAGGTGGTGCCTTCTTGTGGGACATACCAAATCAAGAGACCGCAGAGAGTCGCTGCTTCAGAAATGCGGTCAACTGTGGAATCCAGAACGGCGCCAAACTTTGTAGTCTGCTTGGTGAAGCGAGCCAGGGCTCCATCGAGGAGGTCAAATAAGCCGGAAACTAGGACTAACACCCCGCCAAGAAGAAAGTGCCCGGTAGCAATAACATAGGCCGCGACTATGTTCAAGGCTAGATTGGTAAGAGTAAGAGTATTGGGTGCTATACCACTTTTGCTCAAGATCCTGACTAGGGGACTGGTAATACGATAGGCTAAGTTCCGTCGAATGTCTGGCAAATTCATTCTGCTCTTCCGGCTAATCTAGTATTCCTTTCTTTTGGAGAAATTTGACTACTCCCTGCATTTGCTCTTCATCATTCCACTCGCCGATCTCGCAGACTTTTACTATTCCCTGAGGCAAGTATTTGGCTATCATTTTCCAATTCATATTCCCCTTTCCTGGCGCATGGTGATCGGAAATGCCGTGGATATCGTGCAAGTGGATGCCAACCATCCTATCTTTGAATCGCAAAAGCCATTCTTCATGAAAGCTAAATCCAAGACGGTGTTGTACCTCAGCATGTCCTACATCATGCCAGTAGCCGGCTAGATGTTCTGATACTTCGTCAAGCAGCTCTGCCATTTCGTCCATATTTGGTATCTCGTTAAAATGGAATCTGGTCTCAAGCCCCAGCATTATACCGTTTTGTCGGCTATATTTGCTAAGCTCTTGGAGACTTTTCTTCGCCGCATCAACATAAGAATGAGCTAGAGAAAGACGCTGGTGAACTAGCCTTTCTCTAGTCTGGCGATATTCTTTGGTTTCAGTGTAGCCTCCTTCATGCAGCTTATACAGCCTATCTTGTAAACTCAGGTCGATTGGCACTTCGCCCATATGAAGGACAATAGCTCTGGCGCTCACCTTTGCCGCCAGGTCTATTGTTTTCTTGGTGAAGCTAACAGCCTCCACGCGCTCGCTCGCATCCAGAGAACTCAAAGAAAGGCCACTTACAGGGATTCCTCGGGATGACAATACCGTTGGACAGGGAGAGTGAATGCTTGAAATAGGAACCGTGGTCTTGAGAAGCTCATTCAGCATTCTTGGCGACACTAATGCATTTGGTTCTACGTGGGTAAAGCCCAATTCTCTAAGTTTAGCCGCAAATCCCGCCATGTGGCTAAATCTACCTTTAGCCCACATAGTGGAGAGGGAAACTTCGGCCAACCTGCTACCTCTAGCTCGTGGCAAACTTGAAGTCTTACTCTGGGCTCACAGCTCACGTTGTTTGAAGCTAGCGTTTGTGTCCCGAAAGAGACTCATCCCTTGACCTTGACCGAGTGCAGCTCAGGCAAAGAGATGGGCCCCTCCTGCTCTTGCCCTGCGATAAATGTCTCAGTTCTTATTCGGGCTTCCTCGTCGGAGTACTGAATTGGCGGAGATTTCATGAAATAAGCTGAAGGTCCCACTATAGTCCCGCTTAAGCCACGGTTCATGGCTAGTTTAAGGCATCTTATGGCATCAATAACTACCCCGGCTGAATTTGGGCTATCCCATACCTCTAGCTTCAGCTCTAGCTTCAGAGGGACATCGCCGAAGGTACGACCTTCCATCTGCAGGTAACAAAATTTGCGGTCAGCTAGCCAGGGCACGTAGTCGCTGGGACCGATATGAATGTTGTCGCGACCGATATCGTAGTCTAGCTGTGAGGTAACAGCGTTTGTCTTGGAAATCTTCTTGGACTCCAGGCGTTCTCGTTCCAGCATATTTAAGAAATCAGTATTGCCGCCGAAATTTAGCTGGTAGGTTCTTTCTAGTTTAACACCGCGGTCACGAAAAAGTTTGGTCAATATTCTGTGAGTAATCGTAGCGCCTACCTGTGACTTAATATCATCACCAATGACAGGCAATCCCCGCTCGGCAAATCTGTTTTGCCAATAGCTCTCACGGGCAATAAAAACGGGCATGCAATTGACGAGGCCGCAGCCGGCAGTTAGCACTTGTTCCACATACCATTTAGTTGCCTCCTCGCTTCCTACAGGCAGATAATTGAGCACTACGTCGGTTTCGGTCTTCTTGAGTATATCTACAATATTGGCAGTGGGGCCCGGTGCCTTGGTGATAACTTGAGACAGATACTTGCCCAGTCCGTCGTGGGTCATACCCCGCTCAACCCGGACGCCTGTCTTGGGCACGTCACAGAATTTGATAGTGTTATTCGGCTTGGTGTAAATAGCCTCAGCTAAATCCTTGCCTACTTTGTTCTTGTCAATATCGAATGCAGCTACAAAGTTGATGTCAGATATATGATAGCCCCCTAGATTGACATGCATCAGGCCGGGGATGAATTCATCTTCTTTGGCATCCCTGTAGTAATGGACTCCTTGCACCAAAGATGAGGCACAATTACCGACGCCTATTATCGCCACGTTTATTGGTTCCATTTCTTCCTCCTTTGTTAATGCGCGGACTATTGCCGGAGCTAATTGTATCATCCTTCTTACTGCTTAGCTCTCCCATCAATTTCAGCAATCTCGCCCCTCGCTCGATAGAGTCATCGTAATGAAAGCTGAGCTCTGGCATTTGTCTTAATCTCAAGTGAGTTGCCAGTTCTTTGCGCAAGAATCCGGAAGCTTTGTTAAAGCCTGCCAGCAAATCCTCTTTATTCACTTCGCTAGCCAAGGTGCTAACGTACACCTTGGCATGCATAAGATCAGATGAAAGAGTGACTTCTGTCACTGACACAAACTTGCTCAGTCTGGGGTCATTGACCTCACGCTCGAGCAGCGCACTGATTTCTCGCTGGATCAGTTTACTTGTTCGTTCGCTTCGCCTGCTCATTTCAATCTCTTATCTGCGAAGCCTGACTAGCTTATTCTTTCTTTTCGGTAAAATTCAATGATATCGCCAATCTGAAAATCGACAGTCCCTTCTATACCCAGGCCGCATTCGAGCCCGGCGGAGACTTCAGAAACGTCATCTTTGAAGCGCTTCAGACTGGCGACCCGAGAGTCATAAACAACTTTGCTCTGGCGCAGTATTCTAACCTGGGCATCTCTCAATACTCTTCCCTCCACAACATAAACGCCGGCTATTTTTCCGAGCTTACTGCGAGGGAAGACGGCTCTTACTTCAGCGCGCCCGCTGAGCACTTCACCATAAGTTGGCTCAAGCATGCCCTTCAGCGTCCTGTCCACATCTTCTATTAGCTTGTAGATTACGTCGTAGTGGCGGATGCCTACCCCCTCGGCATCGGCTAATTGTGTTGCTCCGGGTGAGGTAGGAGTATTGAAACCGATGATAGTGCCTTTTGAGGCTGATGCCAAAAGCACGTCGCTCTCAGTGATGCTTCCACTGGCGGCGTGGATGACTCTAGTTTTTGTTTTCTCTGTCCCCAGTCTTTCTATAGAAGTTCTTATGGGTTCGATGCTACCCTCGACATCCGTCTTCAGAACTATGTTCAGTTCTTTTATTTGCCCGTCACTTATTTGGCTGGAAAGAGCGCTTAGACTTAGGGTGGGACGTGGTCTAGTATATTTTTGTTTTTCAACGATACTTCGCGCTTCATGCTCATCGGGAAGCACAATAAAAAGGTCTCCCGATTTTGCCACCTCATTTAGGCCGAGGACTTCCACCGGGGTGGACGGTTCAACTTTGTGAACTTGCTTTCCTGCATCATCAAACATGGCTTTTATTTTTCCCCAAGCACTGCCGGCTACCACAACTTCGCCTCGTCTAAGGGTGCCCTTTTGGACAAGAAGGGTAGCCAGAGGGCCTTTGGTTTTGTCCAGCTTGGCCTCAATGACTACCCCTTCTGCGGCGCTGTCAAGGTCAGCTTTCAGTTCCAGTATGTCAGCAACTAAGAACAAGTTTTCCAGCAAATCTGATATTCCCTGTCCCTTCTTGGCCGATATGGGTACACAAACAGTATCGCCGCCCCACTCCTCAATGACCAGCCCCAGGTCCGCAAGCTGCTGTTTTACACGTTCAGGATTAGCATCAGATTTATCTATCTTGTTCAGTGCAACTACTATGGGCACCTTGGCAGCTTTGGCGTGGTTTACAGCTTCGACAGTCTGGGGCATAACACCGTCATCAGCAGCAACCACCAGAGTCACAATATCAGTTGCTTGTGCCCCTCGGGCTCTCATGGCTGTGAAAGCCTCATGTCCTGGTGTATCCAAAAAGGTGATTTTGCGTCCATCCACCAAGGCCTGGTAGGCACCGATATGTTGGGTAATTGCTCCTGCCTCACGAGCAGTTACGTTAGTCTTTCTGATGACGTCAAGAAGGGTAGTTTTACCATGGTCTACATGGCCCATGACAGTAACTACAGGAGGGCGAACCGACAGTTTGCCTTTTCCTTTCCCCTTTTCCTTTCGGGTAGGCAAAGCTTTACGCTCTTTTGCTGCTTTAGCCTCATAGCCAAAGTCTGCAGCTGTTGTACACGCGGTATCGAAGTCGATGGACTGATTGAGGCCGGCCATGATGTCTTTGCGCATGAGTTGTTTGATTACTCTTGTAGGCTCTACTCTCAATACATCGGCCAACTGCCTTACAGTTATGGAAGGCGGAAGCTCAACTTGTGGTGGGCCTTTTTTCAATCGCGGTTTGTTATCATCCAAGTCTAGCTTTCCTCCAGGTCATGAATGTAGTTACGTAAGGTTTGTCTACTATCATCACGAAGTCTTGTTCGCAGAGCATAGTCCAGTCGATTCTTCCTGAGCGCTAACTCCCAGCAGTTTTTTTGGGGACACAGGTAGGCGCCTCTGCCTGGCTTCTTCCCAAATACATCTATCTCAACAATGCCGTTCTCTCTACTCACCAGGCGAATCAAGTCGTTCTTTTCCTTAACCTGCCGACAAGCTATGCAAGTACGCTGAGGTGGACGCTTACTCTTCACTCTCATCATCCACAAGGTGCTCGTCTTGCTTCTTATACTTTAGCACCTTTCCCTTCCTTTTACCTTTAGTTTCGTCCTTCGCCTTATTTGGTACTTTTGCTTTCAATGCCTCCACCAAGATATCTTCAGCAAACCGAATCTGTTTCTCTTCGGGCTTCTCGGACGGAGCCTCTGAAATGCCTGGAATTTCAACTGGCTCTGCCACGCCAATCTTCTCAGCCGGCGCTTCTTCAAGTGGCTCTCTTGCCGCAACTTTGCGGGCAGTGACTTTGGCCGCCGTTTTTGGTTCTTGTATAAGGGTTCTTTCCGCCTCAATAGCGGAGACGCTCTTGATATCGATCCGCCAGCCTGTGAGTTTCGCAGCTAGTCGGGCATTCTGTCCTTCTTTGCCTATAGCTAAAGAAAGTTGCTTGTCGGGTACAACCACAGTAGCTGTATTTGTTCCTGCATCGATCTTAATGCTTGCCACTTGAGCTGGGCTAAGGGCGTTGGCAATGAACACTGCCGGGTCTGGATGCCACTGGATTACATCCATCTTTTCGCCATTTAATTCATTAATGATACTTTGGAGCCTTATGCCCCGAGGGCCAAGGCAAGAACCCACGGGGTCAACGTTTTCTTGCATGGTTGCCACTGCCACCTTAGTTCGATGCCCGGCCTCACGAGCCAGTGCTTTTAGTTCCACGATCCCATTGTGAACCTCAGGGATTTCTAATTCAAAGAGGCCACGAATCAGGTTGGGATGGGAGCGAGAGACTATTATTTGAGGCTCCTTGTCCCTCTGGGACATCTCAAGAAGATAGAATCTGAGTCGCTGCCCTCTATAGTAGCGTTCGTTCGGGACCTGTTCATTCGCAGGAAGTATCGCCTCTATTCTATTCAGCCTGACATAGATTCGTTTGGCTTCGGTGAATTGAACTATTCCACTGACAACCTTGCCTTCCCTATCGGTGAACTCTTCGTAAACGATACGGTGCTCTGCCTCCCGCAATCGCTGCAGAACGACCTGTTTGGCTGCTTGAACTGCGATGCGCCCAATGTTCTTCGGTGTGCATTCTATGTTTATTACATCACCAAGCTGTGCTGTAGCTCGCAGCCTTCGGGCTTCCTTGATAGAGATTTCACGATTCGGATTGGCAACTGACTCAACTGTGGCCTTCTGAACATAGAAATTGATTTCGCCGCTTTCAGGGTCAACTCTTACCACAACATCTTGTTCCAGCGCGGACATGCTTTTCTTGTATGCTGAAGCCAGCGCTGATTCCAGGGCAGCCAAGACCACTTCTTTGGGCAGGTTTCTCTCAGCCGAAAGTTGAGTAATCGCGGCCTTAAGCTCTGTTTTCATCTTCCCATTCGCCTTCAGTTTCCTTCATTTAGTAAAAAGGTGGGTAAACCCCACCTTAGATCCATATTTATTTCATTTAATCTAGCATATTTGGGTCAAAAATGCAAAAGATTCGTCTAAATAGCTTATAATGGGCAACTGGTCAATGTGGGACGATATATGTTAGCTCTGGAAGGCGTGAGAATTCTGGACTTATCAATGTTGGTTCCAGGTGCCTTTTGCACCATGCTTTTAGGAGACTTGGGCGCTGATGTGCTCAAGATTGAGGCACCGGGGGCAGCTGAGTTTAGACCTTCACTGAAAGCTTCTGCACGTGAGGAGAACCGAAAGGCAGCAGCTTATTATGCCCCTGACCGTAATAAGAAGAGCATCGTGGTTAACTTGAAATCGGAAGCGGGACGAGAGATATTCTACCGGCTTTCTCGGCGTGCAGACGTTATTGTTGAAGGTTTCAGACCCGGAGTAGCCAAGCGTTTGAAGATAGACTACGAAACTATAGATAGGCTAAATCCTAAGATCATCTACTGCTCGCTTAGTGGTTATGGTCAGGATGGGCCTTACCGTGCCTTTCCCGGGCATGATATCAACTACATATCTATGGCTGGCGTCCTGGGCCTAATTGGGTCCAATGAAGGGCTTCCAGTCATACCCTTAAATCTGGTTGCTGACTTTGCAGGGGCGGCGTTATACGGGGCTTTCGGTATTTCGGTGGCTTTGGTGGCTAGAAACAAGACGGGCAAAGGACAATATATCGACGTGGCTTACATGGATGGAGCCATGTCACTGATGACCTGGTTCAACTGCGGTTACTTCTTTGATGGGTCGATGCTGAAGAGGGGTGAGTCTTGGCTTCATGGTGCATATCCGTACTACGGGGTGTACGAGACCAAGGATGGTAAGCATATTACCATTGGCTGCCTCGAGCCACATTTTTGGGAAAACCTATGCCGAGTTCTGGGCAAGGAAGAATATGTTCCCTATCATTTCGCTCTGGAACACACTTTTCGTAAGCCAGAGGGTGACAAGTGGGATGAAATCCACTCTTATCTAAGGCAGATTTTCCTCACTAAGACGAGAGATGAGTGGTTTGAATTGCTGATTCGTAATGACGTGCCAGTCGGCAAGGTTTATGCACCGGATGAGGTCTTTAGTGACCCGCAGGTGCTCCATCGCCAAATGGTGATAGAGGTGGAACACCCTACCTTGGGCAAGGTCAAACAAGTTGGCATAGCTCCCAAGCTCTCCGGCACGCCAGGCAAGGTGAGAAGTCTATCTCCGCTTCCTGGGGAACACACTGATGAAGTACTTCAGGAGCTAGGTTATGAGGAGGAAGAGATTGGGAATTTGCGCCGGGAAGGCGTGGTATATTAGTAGTATATCGAAGGAGTCAGAATGAGTGAAGAATGTATTTTCTGTCGAATTATTGCCGGTGAGATACCTGCCGACATAGTCTATCAAGATGAGGATTTCCTGGCTTTCAGGGATATCATGCCCAAAGCACCTACGCACGTGCTTATTATACCTAAGACTCATGTCACATCAACGGCTGAACTAACTGACGGACAAGAAGAGCTTGCGGGGCGCCTCATAATCATAGCTAAGAATCTGGCTGAGAAGGAAGGGATAGCCAAGAAAGGTTATCGCTTAGTCATAAACTGTGGCTCTGAAGGGGGGCAAATCGTGCCTCATCTTCATCTTCACCTTATTGGTGGCAGGCAGATGGATGCCAGGCTTGGATAGACTACCCCTCGAAGATCCTGCGATTCTCCGGCTAACCTGGTCAATCTGCACAGAAGCTAGCTGGGCCTTCTCTGAAAATCATAAAGACCTCAACTTGGCTATTAATTCTTCTACAGCTTCATCCGGGGTGGATGCTCCGGCGGTAACGCCAACGTGATCCTTACCTACGAGCCAGGAAGTCTTTACTTCATCGGCTGTTTCCACCAAATGAGTTTCCACAAAAGGAGAACATATTTCAACAAGGTGTCTAGCGTTGGCGCTACTACTTCCGCCTATGACTATCATGAGTTGACTCTCACGAGCCAGTTTTATGGCAGCCTCTTGTTGACCCTGTGTTACTTTACATAAAGTATTAACAAGTCTAGTTTCCTCAGTCTTCGGCCCCAGCATTCGTATAAGCTGTGCAGCAAATTCGATAAAGGCAGACTGAATTTGGGTCGTCTGGGATATTATGCCCAGGTGTGATGGTGATCTCCCGGACTCGTATATTTGTTTCACGTCAAGGACAGCTATGCCTTTTTCTCCTGTCCAACCTAATAGTCCTTTGACCTCAGAGTGTTGTGCGTCTCCAAATATGACGACATCAAAACCAGCCTCGGCTAATTCCTTGGCTGCATTTTGAGCTTTACGGACTATGGGACAGGTGGTGTCGATGATACGGATGCGACGGGCTTTGATCTCAGATAATACCACCGGGCTTGTACCATGAGTAGTAATAGCCAGGATTTTGCCCTGGGCTTGGTCGAGATGACTTATGGGCTTCGCTCCCAGGTTGGCCAGTGCCTGCACCAGCAAGCGGTTGTGGGCTACGGGTCCCAGTGTTTCAATTTCTCCGTACTTACTAGCTGCCTCCTTCAATAGCTTGATGGCCCGTCTGACGCCAAAGCATAGGCCCAGCTTCTTGGCCTTCTCAATCTTCATGTTTTTCATAGGCGCCTTGATATTCGAGCGGCAGAAGAGCGGCAATTTCCCCCATCAGTTGCGTGGTCAATAATTGCATTTGTGCTCTACTGATCTTGTTGTTGGTTGGAGGTAGCTTGAACGGCTTGCCAATCTTGACAACTATAGGGGGGCGTTTCCATAGCCAGCTTATGCCATGAATCTTGTCTGTTCCGACGACGCCGACAGGAAGAAGAGGGACATTTGTTTTCGAGGCTATAACTGCGGAACCCGGTTTGCCTTTTCTGAGTTTGCCGTCGTGGCTTCTGGCGCCTTCTGGGAACATTCCCAGGATTGATCCTTCGCCCAATGCCTTTCTGGCGCTCTCAAGTATCCTCTGTTTCTCTCTGACCTTACCATCACGTCGCAGTGGCAACGAGCCAGCCCAGCGCAGCCAGAATCTCAAGAAGAGAGAACGAAAGAGTTCCTCTTTGGCTACGAAGGTAATCCATCGCGGAAGAGTAAACACGAGCAAAATTGGGTCGAGAACATGCACATGGTTGGCTACCAAAATCAGCGGGCCAGTTGATGGTACGTTTTCTCTTCCTTCGACCTTCCAGGAGAAGCAAATTTTGAGCAAAGGTCTGAATGTGGCTAAGAAAATCTTCTGAGAGAGGGTCATGGGATTACCGCCAGAGTGTATATTTTGTCTATAACTTGCTCCAGACTAAGGTTTTCTGTATTGATTATTATGGCGTCTTCAGCCGGTTTGAGTGGCGAGACGCTCCTATTGATGTCCATCTCGTCTCGCTTCTCTAAATCGGCGAGGACGATTTCGAGGCTGGAATTCTCTCCCCGCTTTAATAGTTCTTTGTAGCGGCGTTTGGCCCTCACTTCGGTGGAGGCGGTGAGAAAAATCTTCAATTCTGCCCGGGGTAAGACTACCGTGCCGATGTCTCTGCCTGCCATAACCACCCTTCCTCGCTGGGCTAACTTGCGCTGTTCCGATACCATTGCCTGGCGTACCCCCGCCACTTTTGCTATCAGAGCGACCAGTTCCTCTATTTCAGCGCGGAGCAACTTGGATGAGACATCTTCGCCGTCGACAACGACTGAGAGGGCGCCTTCCTTAGATGGGACGAAATCAAATTCGGTCGTAGCAGCTAGCTTACAAAGCTCCTGTTCATCTTCTGGTGAAATACCTGATTGGAGAACCTTCCAGGTGAACGCCCGATAGATCATGCCGGTATCGAAGAAAATATAGCCGAGCCTTTTTGCCAGTCGCAAGCCGACACTACTCTTGCCAACCGCCACAGGCCCGTCTATAGCAATTAGCTGTGGTTTCAAGTTTGCCTCCATAATATCATTCTGAGCTAGGCTGTCACAAGCTTTTGGGTCTGGGCTTGATGCCGTTTTCCAGTTGAGTTTTCGAAAGAGCTGGTAATGCCTCAAATATGCTTGACGTGATTATACTAGAAGATTCCTTGAATAGAGATGCAACAGATTAGCATACCTTAGAGGCAACTCTGTGGCTCAAGGGGTTGCCGCGGTTGCGAATTCCGTTCTAAAATAGCGTTCTGCGCAAACAGTTTGACTCGTGAGGAGGAATTCATATGGGCAGAGTTGACGACCGGTTGAAGGAACTGAAAGACAAAGAGAAAAAGCTAAAAGCCCTGGGAGGCTCCGGAGCGGGTGGAGAAGCAGCACAAATCGGGGAAATTAACTGCTCGCGAAAGGCTCGACCTTCTTTTTGACCCTGGCAGCTTTCACGAACTCGATTTGTTTGTTCAGCATCGAGCCACGCTCTTCGGCATGGACAAAGTCGTCGTCCCTGCCGAAGGAGTGGTTACCGGATATGGGATGGTGAACGGTCGCCTGGTATGTGCCTTTTCTCAGGACTTTACCTCCATGGGAGGCACGCTGGGCGAGATGCATGCCAAAAAGATATGCAAGGTAATGGATCTGGCCATGAAGTGTGGCGTGCCCATAGTAGGCTTTAATGACTCCGGAGGGGCGCGGATTCAGGAAGGGGTTGACGCACTTTCAGGCTATGGGCAGATATTCTTCCGCAATTCCGCAGCCTCAGGGGTTATTCCCCAGCTGTCGGCGATTATGGGACCTACTGCCGGAGGGGCGGTCTATTCACCCGCCATGACAGATTGGGTGTTCATGGTGAAGGGGACAAGCTACATGCACATCACCGGCCCGGCGGTTATCAAGCAGGTTACTGGGGAGGAAATCACCTCCGAAGAACTGGGCGGAGCCATCACTCATGCCACTAAAAGTGGTGTATGCCATTTTGCCTGCGATAACGATGCCCAGGCTATCGAACTCATAAAGAAACTTCTGGCTTACCTTCCTTCAAGTAATAAGGAGGCTCCCCCTTCGATTAAGCCTACCGATGACCCGGACCGTGTCGAACCCGCCCTCGACACCTTAATCCCGGACGAGCCCAACAAGGTCTACAACATGAGGGATGTTATCACATCCATTGTGGATAACGGCGAAATACTTGAGCCCCATTATCATTATGCTCAGAACGCCATCATTTGCTTTGCCCGGCTTAATGGTAGACCGGTGGGCATTATCGCTAATCAGCCGATGCACCTTGCCGGCTGTCTTGACGTCAATGCCGCGGATAAGATCACCCGGTTTATCAGGTTTTGCGATGCCTTCAACATTCCACTGCTTACCATTGCCGATGTTCCTGGTTACTTGCCGGGGAAAGACCAGGAATGGCTGGGAATAATAAGACACGGAGCAAAGGTTTTGTGGGCGTACTCTGAGGCCACGGTTCCTAAAATCACTCTGGTCATTCGCAAAGACTACGGAGGCTCATATCTCGCCATGTGCAGCAGGGACCTGGGTGCTGATTTTGTCTTCGCTTGGCCCACAGCGGAGATTGCAGTGATGGGAGCTGAAGGGGCTACGCCGATTATCTTTCGCAAGGAAATAGACGCTGCGCCGGATCCTAAAGCCAAGGAGCAGGAAAAAATCCGGGAATATCGTGACCTGCTATATAATCCTTACATTGCCGCCTCGCGGGGATATGTTGACGAAATTATTCCACCCCATGAGAGCCGCCCCAAGATTATCAAGGCTTTGGAAATTCTCTCTACTAAACGGGAGACGAGACCTCCCAAGAAGCACGGGAATATTCCCGTGTAATGAAGTTTAATAAGGGACCAGTAGCTGCCATAGCTATTGGCTGCTATCCCTGACAGAAGCTCGAAGCCGGACAAAGAGTCCAGCGAAGGGCTGGAATCGGTGGCTAAACTCGAAAATTCAGGCAGCATAATGCTCGTAGCGGCGGAAAGGAGATAATTCGTGAGCGCACTAAGAAAAGGTCCTATCTTGGCCAAAGACTTAACCGCTGATAAGGTGAAGACAAGGCCGCAAGCTAAAAACCCGGTCAAAATTTGTGACACTACCTTTCGTGATGGGCATCAATCCACATTTGCCACCAGGATGCGAACTGAGGATATGGAGTGGATGGCCTCTGAAATGAATAAATGTGGCTTCTATTCCATGGAGGTCTGGGGCGGGGCAACATTCGACGTAGCCCATCGCTTTTTGGGTGAGGATCCCTGGGACAGGCCTCGCAAGTTGAAGAAACTCATGCCCGATACTCAACTTCAAATGCTTTTGCGGGGACAGAATCTGGTGGGTTATCGGAACTATCCCGACGACTTGGTCGATGCTTTTGTGGAACAGGCTGCTGAGGTGGGCATTGATATTTTCCGTGTTTTCGATGCCGTGAATGATGAGCGCAATCACGAACGCGCTGCCAGGGCAATCAAAAAATGCGGCAGGCATTACCAGGGAGCCCTATGTTACTCGCTTACTCAGCCCAGGATGGGTGGGCCGATCTATAATCTGGAATACTTTGTCAAGAAAGCGCTCATCCTCCAGGATATGGGTGCTGATTCCATATGTATCAAAGACCAGGCTGGACTTATCTCCCCCTATGATGCCTATGAGCTGATCAAAGCCCTTAAGGAAAACTTGAAAGTACCCGTCAACCTGCACACCCACTATACAACCGGGCAGGGGTCCATGTCTCTGCTGAAGGCCATCGAGGCAGGTGTTGACATTATTGACACCGCTTTGTCTCCCTTTGCTTTACGCTCCTCAGAAGCGGCTATCGAGCCCCTGGTGGTCGCTCTATACGGCACAGACAGGGACACGGGGCTCGACATTGAGCAACTATTCAAGTGCGGACAGATGCTGGAACAGATCGCGCCTAAATACAGAGATTTTCTGGATACATCGGCAATGTCGATCATCGATACCGGAGCCCTGGTTCATCAAATTCCTGGTGGCATGACCACAAACCTGGTAGCGCAGCTCAAACAGATGGATGCTCTGGACAGGCTGGCTGAGGTGCGGCAGGAGACTGCCAGAGTCAGGGCGGAACTTGGTTATCCGCCTTTGGTTACACCTACTAGCCAGATTGTTGGCGTCCAGGCAGTACAGAATGTCCTTATCGGGCGCTACAAGCTTGTCTCCAAGGAGGCAAGGGAATATATATCCGGGGGTTATGGCAAGCCACCGGCTCAAATTGACCCCGAAATCCAGAAGACTATTCTCAAAGATAAAGAGCCTATCACCTGTCGGCCTGCGGACCTGCTCGCACCGGAATTAGAAAAAGCTAAAGAAGAATCGAAGGAATTTGCCAGGAATATTCAGGACGTCCTCACTTATGCTCTTTTCCCTACCACCGGTGCACGCTTCCTGAAATACAAGTATGGTATAGACAAGACCGTCCCGGACGAATGGAAGCCGCCCTATGCTCCCAAGACCCTTGAGGAAGTGAAGAAGGAGGATGAGCTTATCGCTCAAGTTAAAGCTGGCAAGCTGAAGGGAAGTTAGAGAGGAAGCAATCTTCGAATGAGAGCAGGCTGGGAACTTCAATTTTTCCGTCGGAGATGATAAAGTAAATATGAAGACTCTTTAGAGTTTTCTTTTTTTCACGAGATTCACAAGACACCAGAAAGGCCAATTGAAAAGAAGGGAGTAAAGGCAGAAGTCCTGTTCCTGATGGATGCTAACCCCGCTGTGCCAGAGGCGACAGGGCTAGAAAGGCATTGTCATTGAGAGGAGCGAGATTCCTCGCTTACGCTTCGGAACAGGCTCCGCAATCCCGGAGATTGCTTCGCTTCGCTCGCAATGACACCAGCCGGCAAGAAAGATGAGAGAAATCAAAGCCAGTGATATAACGAACACCGTAGCCCGTTTGTTTGAGCATTCCTGCCATTATTTGTCCCCGGACGTCATAGCTGCATTGAAGCAGGCAAAAGAAAAAGAGAAATCTCCTGTTTGTCGTGACGTGCTGGATAGAATTCTGGAGAATGCAAACATCGCTGGCAAGGAACAAATCCCTCTTTGTCAGGATACGGGCGCCGCCGTGGTCATCCTGGAATTAGGCCAGGAAGTGCACATAACCGGAGGTGACCTTTACGCCGCAATCAATGAGGGAGTGCGCCAGGGATACGATAAAGGTTATCTACGTAAATCCATAGTAGCCGGGCCCTGCTTTGCCAGGGTAAACACCAAAGATAACACGCCGGCTATGATTCACACCGATATAGTCCCTGGAGACAGGCTGAAAATCAGCGTCCTGCCCAAGGGCGGCGGCTCGGAAAATTGTTCTCGTCTGACCGTTCTATCTCCATCCCAGGGGCGCAAAGGGGTCATAGACTTTGTCGTCAACCTCGTTAGCGAGGTCGGCAGCAATCCCTGTCCGCCGGTCATCATCGGCGTCGGCATAGGCGGGACGACGGACAAGACCATGTTCATAGCCAAGAAGGCGCTGTTGCGCAAAGTCGGCGAGCCCAGTCCTGACCCCGAGGTTGCCGCTTTAGAGAAGGAAATTCTGGAAAGAGTCAATAGCCTGGGCATCGGTGCTATGGGCTATGGCGGCACAGTGACTGCTTTGGCGGTTCACGTGGAAACATTCCCCTGCCATATTGCCAGCATGCCTGTAGCGGTAAACATGCAGTGCTGGTGTGCTCGCCATGAGGAAGCAATCCTGTGAAAATTAGTCGACCCCAGGAGTCTTGCGACTCTTTGGAGATGCTTGGTAAGTTGGAATTTGAATTAGCGGGTCCCCGCGAAAATCGCAAGATTTTCGTGGGTGGTTTGAAAGATGACTAAGAAGGCATCTGTAACCGTTTCGCCCAAAAGGTCACGCAGTGAGTTTGTAAAGAAAGTCAAGGAGCTCAGCGGACAGAACCTTCAGTTATGTTACCAGTGTGGTATGTGTACGGGAAACTGTCCGGCGGCTCTCAATATGGACATTTCCCCTCGCCGGATTATTGAGCTGGCACGGTTAGGGCTGGAAGAGGAAATTGCCAATTCCAAGACCGTCTGGATTTGTGCCTCTTGTCTTGCCTGTGCTGTCAATTGTCCCAGAGGATTCGACCTCGCCAAAGTAATGGAGGCGATAAGGCTGCTCACCCTGAGGAAGAACATTGACCACATACGCCCCGAGGATATCTCACCGCAGGAACGCTGCGAGCTTCCTCAAATAGCTATGGTCAGCGGCTTGAGGAAGTTTACGGGCTAGAGAAATAGAAAATGAGCTTAGCTTACTATCCCGGCTGCACCTTGAAAACCAGGGCCAGGAATCTGGAGGAGCCGGCTGTGGCTTCGATGGAAGCTCTGGGATTGAAGCTGGATGAGGTCCCCAGATGGAACTGCTGTGGCGCAGTTTATTCTCTGGCTGACGACGACTTAATCCATCAGGTAGCGCCTGTCCGCAACCTCATCCGCGTCAAAAAACAGGGCAAGACCGAGTTAGTTACCCTATGCGCGTTTTGCCTCAATACTCTGAAGAGAGCCAATCTTCTGATGAAAGAAGATGCGGCAAAGAGGGATACGCTTAATGACTTCATAGATGAAGGGATAGATTATAGCGGGGAAGTGAAGGTGGTCCATCTTTTAGAGGTATTGAGAGACGAGATAGGATGGGAAGCTCTTTCGCAAAAGGTAAAGCTCCCCCTCCGGGAATTAAAAGCAGCCCCGTATTACGGCTGCACTCTGCTTCGCCCCCGGGAGATAGCTATAGATAGTCCGGAGAACCCTACCATCTTGCGGGAGTTTCTCAAGGCTCTCGGGGCCAGTCCCGTTGATTTTCCTGAATCCACGAGGTGCTGTGGTTCTTATCAAGTAATAAGCAGTCCGGACGATATTTCCGAATATGCGCGGCCTATCTTAAACTCGGCATTGGGTCACGGGGCAGAAGCCCTGGTCCTCACCTGCCCATTATGTGATTATAATCTGGGCCGGGGGCAGAAAGAATTGGTTAAGAAACAGAGCGGATTCAGGGAAATGCCGCTATTCTATTTCACTCAGCTTCTGGCTCTTGCCCTGGGGCTCGGTCCCCAGGTATGTCATTTTGAGCTGAATCACGGCAGCCCGGAATCACTTCTGAGGGAAAAGAACTTGCTTTCTCAAAGTAGAAGCGCTACAACCGATCGGGGGTTAACAATGAGTGCCAAACAGACAAAGAAAAAATCAGCAGCGACAGCAGTCAAACAGAGAAGCGAAGAAAACCAGCAGCAACAGCAGTCAAGGAGAAAAGACAAATAGCGGCTAAGCTGATCCCGATATACATCATGGGCAAGCGCTACGAAGTCCCCGAAGGCCTCACCATTATGAAGGCCATGGAATATGCTGGCTACGTACTCATTCGGGGTTGTGGATGTCGGGGCGGCACCTGCGGCGCCTGCGGTACGGTCTATCGCAAGCCCGGCGATTACAAATTACAGGTGGCGCTGGCCTGTCAGAAGACGGTCGAGCCGGATATGTACATAGCCCAGATTCCCTTTTTCCCTGCCAATCGAGCTGCGTATGACTTTGCCAGACTGACTGCCGCCCCTGAAGAGGTCTTTAAGCTATATCCCGAGCTGTTTCGCTGTGTTGCCTGCAATTCCTGCACGAAGGCTTGCCCTCAGGGAATAGAGGTCATGGACGCCGTCTCGGCTTTGAAGCAGGGGAATATCGCCGGGGCTGCTCAACTTAGCTTCGATTGCATCCAATGCGGGTTATGCACCAGCCGCTGCTTTGGGGAGTTAGCTCAGTACCATATGTTCCAGCTGGCGCGAAGAATCTATGCAGCCAGAATTGTCCCCCGGGCCGAACATTTAGCCGGGATGGTAAAAGCAGTTAACGAAGGAAAGTATGACCGGTGTCTGGACGAGTTGAAGCAGGCGAAGGAGGATGAGCTGAAAAAGCTGTATCAGGAACGGGAGGTGGAGCCGATGGGAGCCGGGGAGGATTGGAGACCGAAGGATACGAAATACCTGTAGGAGGCGAGATGAGTTACTTAGGATATCCCGATTTCTTCGAGCCCTATATTAAGAAGGTAGAGCAGACCAGGCCTGCCCGTGTAGAGAAAAGGAAAAAAGGGGAGGAATTTCCCTAGCAATAAGACGTTATCTAACGCTTAAACCATCGTATTGCTACATACTAATCGCCATCGCAGTGCTAATTTTAGCTATATCCTAGACTTGGTTCTTGGTGATCCATCACCGAATTA
>CAVSBM010000020.1:0-91345 GCA_963726175.1 uncultured Chloroflexia bacterium
CGGTGGCTGTACTCGAAAGAGAGTTTATGGACCGCCCGATTGGCGCACCAAGGGGTTAAATAAGTGCTATGGAAGCGGCTTTATGCCCATACCAGCCATAATTGCCAGCATTACCGCGGCTGCCATAACCGAACCTATCTGACCACCGGTATTAGCACCGATAGCATGCCACAACAAAAAGCTTCTTGGATTTGCCTTTTGCCCTTCTTTTTGCACTACTCTTGCTGACATTGGGAAAGCCGAGGTACCAGCAGCACCAATTAAGGGATTTATTTTACCCTTTGTTATCACGCGCATCAGCTTTCCCAGCAGAACTCCGGTCACGGTGTCAAGTGAAATGGCCACCAATCCCAGGATAAACACCAGTATAGTCTGCCATCGCAGGAAATTGCCACCCAACATAGAGGCGCCGATGCAAAGCCCCAAGAAAGAGGGTTACTATGTTGGTCAAAGCTCCTTGAGAAACATCTGCCAGCCTTCCGACTACGCCGGACTCCTTCATGAAATTCCCCAGCATGAGCATTCCCATCAGCGGTGCCCCCATCGGAGCGATAAGTATAGTGAGTATTCCGGCCACTACGGGGAAAAGAATTTTAACTCTCTGGGAAACCTTTTTCTCACCCGTATGCCATTAGTATGGCGCGTTCTTTTTTGGTGGTTAAGGCTCTCATAATAGGCGGCTGAATAATCGGTACCAGAGACATATAGGAATAGGCAGCAATTGATACCGCCGGTAATAATTCACGGGCAAATTTAGAGGTCACATATATGGCGGTAGGGCCATCACAGGCACCGATTATGGCTATTGAGACCGCCTCCTGCTTGGCGAATCCTAGCGCAAGGGCTAGAAGGAGGGTCAGAAATATGCCAAATTGACCGGCAGCACCAAAGATAAGTACGGTAGGATTAGCCAGCATCGGGCCAAAATCTATCATGGCACCAAGCCCGATAAAAAGAAGGCAGGGAAATAGCTCGGTAAGGATGCCACCGGTATAGAGCAAATTTATTATGCCACCTTCATCGTATGCCGATAGAGTGGCCAGGGGGAGATTCCCCAGGATTACGCCAAAACCAATAGGGAGCTAATAGAAGAGGCTCAATTTTCTTGCCAAGCCCAGATAAAGGAGAACACAGCCCAGCAGAATCATGATAATACTTTGCCAGGTAAGGTTGGCAAAACCCTGTGCTAGGCTAGAAAGGGCTGAAATCCAGACTTCCATCAAAAGCCTCCTTACTCTATATGTTGAGTGTCATTCTAGTCTAGCCCTTGCTCTCCTCTTCTTCCTTCAAAGGGAATAGCTTAATCAGAAGGCGAATAACTAAAGCCAACAAATAAAGTGTAAGAAGGGTGACTCCCATTCCCATAACAGTCATTGTTAAACCAAAGGCTAAATCTTTCATATCACCCCCCTAATTGTACTCAGTATTTCTACTGTCTCTTTTTATTGGTCTGCCTGTTTTCCTAATCCTCCGGTAGACCAATTTAACGATTTCAACGATGACAAAGCCTGAGATAGATATTGGCGCTATCCATATCCAATCTTCCGGACCCATGTGCACTACATGGAAGGACCACTGTAAAGCGGGTATATACAGCACACACCATTAGCAGAGCCAGGGAGGTAAGATTGGCATATATTAACCACTTATTACTGAAGGGACCCAATTTGAAGAAACTGTGTATTTCAGAACGACAGGCAAGCGCCGTAAATAGCTCAAACAAAACCATGGTACACAGCACCATGGTTTGAGCCTCCGGTATAAGCGGGTTATTAAGGTCTCGCCATGAACCACCTTCGGAAGTTAGCTTCCAGATAAACATAGGTATCATTGTAGCCGCCATGGCGACGCCAATAGCCCCAATTGTAATCAGCACATTTTTAGAAAAGATACTTGATTTAGGGTCACGAGGTGGTTGTTCCATAATATCCGGGTCACTGGGGTCAACAGCTAAAGCCAGAGCTGGCAGCCCATCGGTGGTAAGGTTAACCCATAGCAAATGGATAGCTACTAGTGGCAGGGCCATCCCCATGAGACCAGCGACAAACATGATAAGTACCTCACCAACATTACAGGAAAGCAGATATATCAAATATTTCTTTATGTTCTGGAAAATACCCCTGCCTTCTTCAACGGCAGCAACAATAGAGGCGAAGTTATCATCGGTCAGTACCATCGCCGCCGCTTCCTTGCTTACATCAGTCCCGGTAATACCCATAGCCACACCGATGTCAGCTTTCTTAAGAGCGGGGGCATCGTTTACACCATCCCCGGTCATAGCTACAATCTCGCCTTTCTTGTCAAAGGCTTCTATTACCCTCAGCTTATGGGCCGGCGATACACGGGCATAAACCTCAATATCCTCTACGTTCTTCTCGAATTCCTCATCGGTTAACTTATCAAGTTCGGCTCCAGTTAGAGCGATGCCCTTTTTAAGAAGACCTAGTTCTTTGGCTACTGCCATGGCAGTAAGTTTATGGTCGCCAGTAATCATCACTGACTTGATGCCCGCTTTATCACATAGCTTAATAGCTTCTTTTACCTCTTCGCGAGGCGGGTCAATCATACCGGCCAGACCGACAAAGACCATCCCTGTTTCGGAATCCTCTTTGCAAGCTGGTATTTCAGGGAATCGCTTATAGGCCATACCAAGCACACGCAGTGCCTCACCCGCCATTTGCCTGGCAGTATCCAGTACTTCAGTTTTATCTTTTTCAGTTAGCGGCTTTTCCTTGCTATCTGTCAGAATATAGGAACAGGAATCCAGGATTATTTCTGGGGCACCTTTAGAATAGGCTACCTTACCTTCCGGGGTATTATGCATGGTGGTCATTCTCTTTCTTTCCGAGGAGAAAGGAATTTCATCTATACGCGGGAATTTGTCATTAGCCTCTTCCTGCAATAGCCCAGCTTTGGCGCTGACAACTACCAGCGCTCCCTCGGTGGGATCGCCTTTTATGTCCCAGACTCCATCAACCGAAACCAACCTGGTATCATTGCACAAGGTATTTATTTTCATTAAGGTCTGTACTGCCGTATCTTGAGATACATCTATAGCCTTGCCGTTAAGCTGAAATTCACCCTTTGGCTCGTAACCCACTCCACTGACATTTATCAATCTGCCGCCGGCATAAATCTGGCGCACTGTCATCTGGTCTTGAGTCAGGGTACCGGTCTTATCGGAGCAGATAACTGTGGTACAGCCCAGCGTTTCAACGGCAGACAATCGCCGTACCAGGGCATGGCGTTTTACCATTTTCCGTACGCCTATAGATAGGGAGATAACCACTACTGCTGGCAGAGCCTCAGGCACAGCCGCCACAGCCAGGCTCACACCCCAGATAAACATCTGTAAAATTACGCCACCTGTGATAGCCCCGGAGCTTATCAAGGTTCGTACTAACACAAGGCCAACGACGATGGCAACCACACCCAGACAAGCATAGCCAAGCCATTTGCCCACCTTGTCCAGGTTTTTTTCCAGAGGCGTTTTTTCTTCCTCTACCTCCTGAAGCATAGCCGCAATCTTGCCAAATTCGGTTTGCATTCCGGTGGCGATGGCGATGCCTTTACCCCGCCCATAAGTCACAGTGGTGCCGCTATAAGCCATATTCTTTCTATCGCCAATAGCTATATCAGTGCCCTCAATCACCTGGGTAACCTTTTCCACCGGGGTTGACTCACCAGTAAGAGAAGCCTCATCGGTCCTCAGGTTAAAAGCTTCAATCAGACGCAAATCAGCCGGAATCTTGTCTCCGGTGCTCAACACAACTATATCGCCCGGCACTATATCCCTGGCTGGTATTTCTACGTCTGCGCCTTTTCTAATTACAGTGGCAGTGAGAGCCGCCATCTTTTTGAGGGCTTCCATTGCTTTCTCTGAGCGGTATTCCTCTATCACACCAAGGGCAACGCAGGCTATCACGATGGCAAATATCACAATAGCATCAGTAATTTCCTCAGGTAGCCCACCTCCTGGCTTGTAACTGACTATGCCCAGACCAACTGAAATAACTACTGCCGCCATAAGAATAATAATTAAGGTACTCTTGAACTGCTCTGCAACCAATGACCAGACGGAGATCTTCTTCTTTTCTTCTCTGAGTTCGTTCGGCCCGTATTGAGCCAGGCGTTTTTTTGCTTCCTCGGGAGTCAAACCTTCTGCTTTTGAACCCAAAGATTTGACAACCTCGGCTACATCCAGGTTATACCATGTCTTTCCTTCCATGCGTGCAACTCTCCTTAGTGATTTCTCAGAACCCAGCTATCTGTGTTCTGGCGCATGACTACTCGTTTTTGACAAACGAACAGAAAGAAAGCGAGAATCTGTAATGCCATAAAACGCATAATAGTTTAATTTCCCTAAGGAAGGTTATACACACCCCCGAGATTTTGCCTAGGGGTTCTTGTTTTTCTGCAAAAACTTACCTATTACGAAGGAACTAGCTTGAAGGTATAGAGCACTCTCAAGTTTCATCTCCAAGTTTGGCAGTAAAGTTCTCACGGCCAGAGCATAAACAATCCCCAAAAATAGTCGAGCCTTTACCCTGATTGCAAGCGAAGCAGCACCGTCCTAGTGGTCACATAGTTGTTCCGAACGGAGGCGGATAATATCATCCGAGTTCGCTTTGGCCATGCCTGGCAACCAAAATGCCCTGCCACAGCAGGAAGAAAACAACAACGCAAGCTATTTTCACCGCAGATGGTATAATAAACCAGTAGGAGAGGTGACCGAGTGGTTGATGGTGCCGCTCTCGAAATTTGCCATTAGGTGTCCCAAACAGTCATTTTACGTTCAAATTAGAACTTTTGTGTCAATTACCCAAAACCGGTTTTGTGCGTAAAATACCAACTGGTGACAAAGCGTTTCATTCCGTCTATTAGCAAATTATTAGCAAAACACAATACTTGAACTAAACGTGAAATGATATTGAATGACTCTAATGGCCGTATCGTTAATATCGGCTAATCCGGTTCACAGCAGTCGCCCGTAGCGCTATTTCACCAGCGCAAACAAGTGGCAAATAACGTTCAATCTAAAGCGGAAAGCAACGTGGATTAGGTGGACGCGGGCCAAGTATCGACGCGACGGTGTAACCGGATGAGGACCGGAGACTTGAACTCCGGCAAAGAACCATATCTTCAGGGTGCAATCTAGTTGATCATCTGGTCACAAGACGGGTATTGGTTAGGTCTGAACAATTATACGCGATTGTTACTTACGTTGAACTCTCCAGAAGAAGCTACTTCAGACTCGAGTGGTTCTCCCAGTGCTGCAACACTTGCCTTGCAAGAGCTGACGCATTCTACCTCGGGACCAAATCGCTAAGCAGCTTCACCGTCAAGATGGACGATCAAAGCCGGAACCTGAAACGCATTCTCTTGGAAGACATTCCGTTGAAACGCGCCCTCTTGAACCCTTGTGTCACTGATTGACTTGAGTGTCTCATCAAGAGCTCGAAATGCTTTATCCCATTTGCAAATATCCTTGAAACCTAAGGATAACGTGATCTTTCTCCTCTTGTTCGCGCCTTGCCTTTTGGTCCCCCCTTTTCTTGTCATCCGGATAAAGCCAATCGAGCATATGGTATCCGGTAACGAAGAAGTCGAAAGAGCATAGGGATCCATCGGCGAACTCTGAAGTCGCTGATAATCATGCTTCAATTTGGCCAAGAAATGCCCGGCTTCTGAAGCGCGAAGAATCCCTTAAATTGGCTCATCCGGCTACTTCACCTTCATTTTCACACTCTGCCCCCAGATAACTATTTCCCGTTCACCGGCGTCGTAGTTGGCCTTGTCCTCTTCATTTAACCACACCAACCCTGGCTTGTGATATCTCTTCCTGCAGCATATAACGGCATTGTTGGGATACCCTATTGGTCTCACGCTAATCACATATCGGTGCCTCACCCCACGAGGCGCTCCACAATCCTTGCAGCAAACCATAGCCATAAGAAACCTCCTGTTATGGGTGAAGTAAGGAAGTAAGAATGTAGTCTGCCACTTGCCATCATCTTGCAGTATCTATATGACGAAATCAACTGGTGGGCCTAGAGTGGGAGATTGAACGATTCGCCCTTTTGTTCAATAACGAAGCTTGAAAACGGACAGCACCCTAATAATTAAATACGAGCAAAGCCGAAGCCTAACGCTTGGTCAAATCCCAGAACCAATAACATGCCTTGCCCAGAGATAACCTAGGTAGGGCAAGGCGTGAGGTAACGGCGAAGGCATCTTGGAAAAGCTGGGGGCTCCAGCCCCCAGCTCCAACTGGCTAAGGCCCAACGAAGTTAGCGGTGATGGTGTGGTTTCCGTTCATGGTGATCGTGGTGCTGGCCGAGTTCACGTTGGCCACGGTTGCCACATCGCCTGACCAATTGAGAAACACGTATCCTGTGTCCGGGATCGCTGTCAGAGTCACAACTGTGCCAGGGGCATAAAGTTCGTAGACCGGGACATAAGGGCTATACAGGGACCATTAGGCGAGACCGTTACTGACCCTCCCGCAGAGCCACCTATTGTCAGACGAAACTGCGTGGTCGTACTAACGAAGTTTGGGGTGACGGTGTAGTTTCCGTTCATGGTGATGGTGGTGCTGGCCGAGTTCACATCGGCTACTGTTGCCACATTGCCTGACCAGTTGAGAAACACGTATCCTGTGTCCGGGATCGCTGTCAGATTCACAACTGTGCCAGCGGCATAAAGGGGAAGAGGGAATGGGTACCGGGATAGGCGAGACCGTTACTGTTCCGCCCGAGGAGACACCTATTGTCAGACGAAACTGCTGGTCGTACTAACGAAGTTGGCGGTGACGGTGTAGTTTCCTACATGGTGATGGTGGTGCTGGCCGAGTTCACATTCGGCTACTGTTGCCACATCGCCTGACCAGTTGAGAAACACGTATCCTGTGTCCGGGGTCGCTGTCAGAGTCACAACTGTGCCAGGGGCATAAAGTTCGTAAAGAGGATCATTTGGGTCTCTGGAAGGCGAGACCGCTACTGTTCCGCCTGGAGAACCACCTATTCTCAGACGAAACGGCTCTACCTTAATGGAAAGCGTTGGATCTCCCAGAAGTGTCATTCCATAATGCCACCACCGGTCCTGTGCGTCATAAGGGCCAACAGCAATAAACCATTGCTTGAACGATTCCCCTAGACTTTTGTATTGACCGACGGGGGTATAAAATTTATCAAGGCTCTCCAGCATCATGCTACCAGTTTTGGTGCTCCCCACGGCTGCCAGCCCGTAGGTATTGGCAAAGATATACCAGCCACCCATATAGTCAGTTTCTACATATCTGCAGTTGGAGCAAGCGTATAGATTATAGAAAAGGGCAACAGGGTCTATAGATTGGATATCAGTAAAGGAAACAAAACCCTCTTCCCATTGATCGCCTCCTATTTTGAAAACATGTGACCAAGGTGAAGAGTGAGCGCATAGTTGAATCCATTCATAGTTGTCGTCAAGTCTGGCCATGTAATCAGAAGCGTTGGTGAGGGCTCCACTTGGGGGCCAAACTCTTCTTGAGACATCAATTATAGACGTAACGTCAGCATAGGCAAGATTCAACCTGCATCCTCCGAAGCGGACCCAATCATCGTCGACATAGGCCAAAGCACGGTTACTTAATATTATGCCGCCAGTGCGATAAGCGTGATTCTTTCTAAAGTAGTTCTGTAACAGGGTCGCTTCATCTTGCCTAACCGGAGCCGTCCCAAGCGGAGTTGTAAGCCGACCGACCCATATCTCCGGATACCGATCTCCGCTGCCATCAGAGTGTCCATCATAAATACCATCGGGTTTAGCCTGACCTTGGGCATTGTAAACGTCTGTCCAGGTGCCATCTAGATCCATATAGTATAAATCAATCGGGAATTCAGCGTATAAACTAAGCACGGATCCAGGGTACCCATAAAAGTCATCAAACACCTGATACCAGGGAACCGGCAGATCACCAACCAAAAGGCAACCCACCAAACCGTTGGGCAGCTGGCCTTGCAGATATGCCCTCAGGTCATTCGGTGTTCCTCCGCTTGCAGCATAGATAGTCACTGAGTAACCTTCATTTTCAAGGTCCAAAACATATTGGTCCAGTGAATTCTGAATGCTAGGTTGGATCGAAGAGTTAACAATTATTATGACCAGAGAGGCTGAAGGGTTACTCTTTTCCGATGGAACAAAGGAAGTTGCATGGATCTGGTTGATAGCCAAAGGTTCTTCAGAAGGAAGGCCTTGCATAAACTCTTCGTGGGTCATTGGTTGTCTCATGTAGATGTCTCTATACCAAAATGTAATCTTCCAGCTGGTTTCGGATTTGATCAATTCAAAGATATCCCCAGATTCTATCTCTTCTATCCTCCCATCCTTTCCTATTCCCTTAAAGGTCTCCCTAAACCCGAGCATCGCCCGTTTCCCATCGTCATAGAGGTTAATAGTGACATTGCTGAACTCCATGTCGATTTTTTCGTGGTGAGCAAACACATTCTGGGCATTTATCACCAACTCGGAATAAAAAGAGGACTCTTCGGCAAGACATCCCTTTAGTAGGTCGATATCCTTTGTCTCATAAGCTTTGGCGAAATTAGCCAGGGCTAAATCAATACCGCTAACGCCTTGCTGCTGGCAACCGACTATTATTACCAACGGAAACAAGATAAACAGAATCATTATCTGTAGATAATTCGCTTTTCTCATTTTCGCCACCACCATTCTGATTCTCTTAGCCAATTTCCAAGTGAAACAAAAAAGCGCCGCCAACCGTCCCTTATTCGGCGGTTCCAGCGCACCTTTTCGTCACTACACTCCTAACGCAATATGCTCTTTTAAGATTCCTTCACATCGGGTAAGCTAAATTATAGTCCTGTTTTTGTAGTTGTCAATGCCAGAGTACCGATAACTAGTTTTGGTATACGGACTATAGTGGTGAATTCGAAGAGGTAAGTAACTTTTCGCTAAATCGTGCAATGCTTGGTCGCTATCAGAAAGCTTAGAGGGCTACCGAGTCTCTTTATTTCGCCCATCGGGAAAGCGACCTTACTTGACAACGCCAAGGCCTTTTGTTAAAATTTATTAACAGATATGAGGCGTATACCGAAGGTATTGGGATAGACAGATGAGACTTAGTTCGACTACAGCCAAGAAAAATATCGGTTCGATATTGAGGGAACGACGAGTAAGAAAGGGTTTGTCTCAGACTGAACTGGCAAATGAAATCGGAGTAACCCAGACATTTCTGAGCCTTGTTGAGCACGGTAAGCGCATCCCATCCTACGATGTGCTGGAGAGAGCAGCGAACGTTCTAGGTGAAGATGCAGCTTACCTAGAACGAGAGGCAAAAAGTGCTGATCTCGATACCGTTATCGAACTCAACCGTCTTCTGAAACGACTCATCGGGATCGGGAACAGAAGGAAATTGGACAGGTTACTGGAATTTATCGAAACACTCGGGTAGGACACAGGAGCGAAGCATGTCTATCAAGCGAATGTTGCTGCGATAAAGGTCGGAGTTCGCAGCCGATTGTTCGTTTGTGTCCTAGTGGTGGCTACAGGTTATTGTTTCTGCTTTAGCCATGAACCGTTTGTGCGATTGGCAGCCGGTGTTGGGATGTTAGTAACGTCGGAAATGATGATCATGCTCTGGGGCAGTGCTTTCGCAGAGATGATGATCATGCCACTTGTCAAGAAGGGGTCGATATCCTGGCAACAAATACCGGTATTCACAGAGTTCGGCGCATTGGCCGAAACCGAAGGTGTCAAGCTCCATAAGAGTAAGCCGTTTGGTCTGAGAAAGAACTTCGATAATGCATACGCCAACCCTCTTACAAGGCAAATAGTCGTGGGTGACAAGCTACTTCGAAGGCTTGGTGATGGCGCTATTACTGCACTTGTGGGACATGAAATCACTCATCTTAAGAGGCATCACCATATAAAGATGTTGCTCTGGACAATGGGGCTGCCGACATTATTGACCTTGCCCCTCGTGAAAGTAGGGACCCCCGGAATCGTTCACGATATTGTTTTTTACGCTCTGTTTTTTATGGTATTTCTGTTCGTAAGTTGGCACAATGAATATGATGCCGACGCCGGGGCAGCAAGAATTGCGGGACCTAAGAACACAATCTCTCTATTGAAAAAGATTGCACCAAAAGCACAGTGGCGACATGAGTCTGAGACTCATCCCTCTGTGCGCAGTCGCATTCTGAAACTTCGGAAGCATCTGAAGCAATGATGTCTGCCGATATTTGACGTTTCAGATGTCACATTCTGAGTAAATGCTCCAAGGACTTGTCGCCATTTGAAAAGCGGTAGGTGAGGACCACTCAGTCGCCAGAGCTGGCTTGCTTTAGACTTCCAACAAATACTAAGTACAGCGGAGTCATGTAATTGGCAAACAACCTAATCTGACAGCTCACTATGGTGTTGTCTGACATTACCTCAATTCTGTGCAGCAGTTTGTCGGCCTGAGGTACGATAGCAGCCTCTCCTGAGCACCCGACCCATCGGCCCACATCCTTCTCTGAATCCAAAATGCGTGGGAGCACAAAGACTTCTTCAAACGCATGAAGCCCAAACTCAAGTATCGACATTCCGTACGCTATCTTTGCGAGCATACGCGCAAAACTTGCCAACACTCCAGTCCGGCTTACGGAGAAACCGTCAGCACCAGAGTCTTTGCTAGCCTTTCTCCTTCATGTCAGGAGGGCCGTGTAGAGAGGCCCCTACCACCATCACACCGCTCTGGTAATCATAGTTCCCCAATACATGCAGGCACTTTTAGATGTGGCATTATCATCAAAGTCGGGCATTCCCCTGGAGGGAGACTTACCGTGAAACTCTGGCGACCTCTGAGCAACTGCAGATTTACGCTCTTAGGTCTGTCCTTCTTCCGATAGGTGGGTAGGTCAAGAGTTGCGCGTGGCTCTCTAAAGTATTCTTTGAGGACATCTCTTTCGAAGGCCGACGTTATTCTGGCACATGCTCGGCAACTTCCTTCGTAGAGTACCCATTCCGGTGGACACCCAAGTCCGTACGGCACAATGTGTTCTTTTGTGAGGTTAGTCTTTGACCCGCAATAAATGCATTCACCGACGTGAATTGCGGCTGGAATCGTCCCCTCAGCCTTTATTTTCATATTTCCCCGGTTAAATATACCAGTTGAACGGAATTGCACAAAACCGAGTTTTGTTCAATGATAATTCGATGCATCACACAATCCGTCAGTTTGTTTAATGAGGGCATCAGCAAACGAAGCCAATCGGGTTTATAACCCGGAGGTCGTTGGTTCAAATCCAACCCCCGCTACTAGGATTTGAACTAGCCGCCCCCAAGAGAGAGTGGTTGTCGTTCCTGCTTTACCGAAATAGTGGCCTTTCACTTCTTAGCAACCAGCCAATTTCCTTCTGGCTAGTATGTCAACTACTTTAGTGATAAGGCTCTTGAGTACGAAAAATGCGCTCTGTGGGGGTTCAGTGAAAAATATACGGTATTACATCCCGTATTTCTGTTCTGGCTTCCTGAGTGCCTCTTCACCACCCTCCAAGATAGTAGTGATCTCTTTGCGAATTGACCGAGTCTCTATTGCTCCGGTCCTGTAGGCAATTCTACCATCTTTGAACTCAGCGACGATTACCTGCTCGGCGTCCGTATTGACCACGAGATTTGCATTATTCGTTGCTATTAGCAGTTGTCTCTTTGTCTTAGCTTGTCTAAGAGCGTCAACAAGTTCATCATAGATGGACTTGTTGTCCAAGTTCTCTTCGGGCATATCTAATATTAAGGGGTAATCGCCTTCTGCCAAGACCAGCTTTAGCAAAACTGTCCCCTTCTGTCCAATCGATAGCTTATCAAGTGCAATATTATTAAAAAAGATGTTTGTGTTTGACGACAAGTAATTCTTGAAAGCCCATCTATAGAAATCAGAGTGTGTTGCTGTTGGTTTGATATATCCTCTATGGCTCAGTATTTCTTTTACAAATTGTCTAGTCTGTTCATCAATTCCCTCTTGAGAACCTTGACTGATTGCCGTCTCCAGAATGGTTGCCCATCCTTTAATTGCCGAAGCGGTAATGCTTCTCATATCCATAATTTCATAGCCAGAGTTAACAAACCCCTTCTTGTCGAAGTAACAGGTCGATTTAAAGGTGATACCGCGTAGTATTCCACTAGTTTCCTCGAAAAAGATGGCAATGACTTGCTCGTAGAACTGCCTCCATTCTAGAAATGTACTGAGCAGCTTGATAAATGACCCTAGCCTCTCGTTTTCCAATGACTGTATTTGGTGCCTTCTTCGTTGTACCAATTGTAGTTGACCTTCAAGTGCTTTGACTTCTGCTCTTGTTGTTCTCAATGCCTTCAAGCAAATCAGCTTGCGGGGATCGAACCCTCAAGTTCCTTCAATGTCTCACGTATGGTGTAAATCTTGTTGAATACCGTTGTCAACTAGAGTAGTTGCTGTACGTGCCTCTTCAATTGCGTTTAGTTGTGGTTTCAAATCCATACGAGGAATTCCCAAATTATCAACTAACTCTGATAATTGGGTGTTTAAAGCATCTATGCCTTCATTTGAAGAGGTTTGAAACTCCTCTAGTTGTTGCTGCAGCTCATTACATTGATGTTGGAAAGTTTCGATTTTCGCATGTTTCTCCTGAAGTTCTGTTGTTTTTGCTCTCAGTTCTTTTATCCGCTGCTGGTCTTCATCCGTCATGTTTTTCGTGAGTTCCTTCAGTAGCGCCTCTTTATTATGTAATTCTCCCTTCCCGTTGCTTATGTCTTGCCCTGAGTCCTTCCATTATCTGGTCTGTACTCTCTTGCTTCAAGGCGGGATGTAGTATCGTTAATTTCATCAATTCGTCTGCAGAGGTTATTTATCTTATTTTCGATTTCGTTGAATCTCTGCTGCACGTTAGCGTCAATAATTCTCTTGCTACCGAAAATGATCTCCTTGATCTTCTCATTTAGTCGTTTCCTATTTCCACTGAATGCTTCTATCTGTCCTTGTGGCAGATAGGTTACTCGTACATCCTGAAAAAAGCTCTCCCCTTTAAAATGTTTGGAGAACGGTTGTATATCCTGCCCGATGAACCCTAATGTGATTGACAAATTAGGATTGTCGTCTTCTATTCTTTGAACGAAAGAATTTTCCTCACGGGGATTCCTTCCATTTCTATAGCACCTATCCTGGAAGCAATTTGCTATCAAGTCCAGTAGTGCAGTCTTGCCAGAACCTTTGCCTCCAATGACTGTAACTAGGTTGCTATTTAGTTTGATATCGCATCCTTGAAGGGACAGTTCATCGTTTACGACAACTTCGCCCATACTGGCAGATTCAAGTGTATATATGTTTTTCTTAAATTCTGGACTTTCAGGTCCTATCCTGACCCTATCTGCCGGTTCGTAGACGATCTGTTTTAATCCTTCGAAAGTTGGGTCAGCCTTTATCCAACAAAACCTGTCCTGATCTGGTATACAGAGTCTCTCAAAACGATGGGCATCTGAGCCGTGAATACATGGCTTCACTGAACCGAACTCTTCGATGAATTCCTTAGGGGAGCCATATTCTGCACTCTTGCCCAAAGCCCAAATCCTCGTGTTTTCGTTGGAAGAAAATATTGCATCTGAGCGTGCAAGGATGTTCTTTCTTGTCAAATGGTCTTGGCGTTTCCAATCAATTAAAGCCCATTCGGCCTCAGCCAAAACCAGAAGATACCTTCCGTCGAATAAGGACTTCTTATTTTGCAGAACATCCACAATCCCATCTAACGAAACGGTTATGCTCATGCAACCAACATAATAACTAGACCTATCTTGAAACTCCTTGTGTTGCTTCCTAAGAGTCTCTCCTATACTCTCGATGTTTTCTCTACAAAGGCTTCTATCCTCACCACCAGGGGTCTTTATAAAGAGCGCTTCCAAGAACTCCTTCTCGATAGTATTCGGGTTTATTTCATCGCTGAAGATCACGTGGTAGTTAAGTCTCTTGTCTTCTACTAATTTATAAAGCCTAGAACCGAATGTTGGGCAGAAGCGAAGTCGAAGTTTCTAAGCCTGCCTTTCTTCCTATATTCCAGCACTTTCCTATAACCATCGATAGTAAAATAAGACACTCGGTGATACCTATGACTTGGATATCCTCCACCTTCTCCAGTTCACTAATATATTTATCCCACATATTATTGTTGTACGCGTTGGCATCCTCATACCAGAAAAAACAAATTGATTTTCATACGATATGGGCGTATGAACGTGCAGGTCCCATTTTCTCACTGTTGACCCTGCACTCATTGCGAGATAGCCTCCTGCTCTTCTCTCTAAAGGACAAACATCGCTCCCATTCGTATGTGAAGCTTTATGTGTGCCCTCTCATCGTCGATTCTAGCATCCAAGAGGGCGCTTATCAACATATTATCTCTGATAAAAGGCCGCAATATGCAGATGCTAACAGCGTAAGCTTGGTGCCAGAGTTTGAAGTTATCTACACCTTTTTCAGTTTCAGAAGTGCGCTTGTTTCTCGGACAATCGGGTTAGCCGGCTTTGCATATAAAGAGTTCTGTTATCTAACCTGCGAGTGCCAGAAGACCCTAGTAGACACTCTTACGCACCGTCTACAAACCCACAAGCGCGCGGCACAATGTATGGGGAGATGAACGGAACAACACAAACAGCCAAATCGTGTATTCAAGATTCATTTCCTAGTTCCGCTTCAGTTTCCACTAGTATACAGTTTGGTATCTCCTATATGGTCTTAGCTAGAGATATAGTTGTAGCTGTGGTTCTAATGCTGATTCTGAGTTTGAACAGCTAGTTTTTTGAGGTAGAACCATAGAACCGTAAACTTGGAACCTGGAACTGGAACGAGGGAGCAAATCTTGAAAACATACCGTCCCTGATTACTAGGTCACAAAACGATGTTTTGTGCAGCACTAAAATCGGGATTGCGGGGACACAATAACATAGAACTTTTGCCGTTCAGCGTGCGCGCCTAATCCGGCGTAGTCACGCACAATACTCCCCGTTTTACTGTAATGGGGTAACAAGACAGGCGAACGTTTACCTGGTACTCACTTACAATCATCAAGATAACGGAGAACCACACCAAGTTCTAAAAAGTGCTTCAGTAAGGCTTTATCCTCCCTGGGCATAGGATTATCTCCTGTCCCTCGCAGGAGGACAACTTGCACCTCATCAGAAGGACGCTTGAGTGTGTACAGTATTTCCCTCGCACTGTTCTTTGCTCTTCGCAGGTCGATTCATCCAAGCCGGTATTAGAACAAGCAACTTCTTTGAACAATGGTGCAAGAGAAGGTCAACCAATGCCCTGCGAACCTGTTTGTCGACACGTGCTTCTATCTCGATAGCGCAATCCTCACCAACGACTCCCATCAATGTGAGCTGACGTGCCACCGCCATACTCTACCAAGGTGGCTTTCCAATCATCGGTAAAGTGCTTCCCTGCCAAGGCGACAAGCAGAGTCCTCCCGTATTCCACATGTTGCCCCATAAGTGTAGCCTCCCTTCAATGAACTTTTCGCTAAAAAGTTGGCTTTATCAGCTCTGTGTCCAAGACATACTATGGAGTTAGGGAGTCACAAAGGCTATTTTGTCCCAGCAGGCTCGGTTGGTATAGAAAGTAGAGCAAGTGCAATGCAGATAGCACTGACTCATGAATTGACACAATTTATAGAGGGCAGATTAATATTCCAATGGCTAGACCGCTAATGCATGTATAGGGTATTAGTATCCAGCAATGTGCTAACCTCGTTCGTGACCTGTGGTGAGTTGTAGGTAAACATGTCCTCCTTAGTGCCACTAGCACAGCCATCTACAAATCTTTGTATGTCTTCGGTAATAATGTTAAACTGCTCACGCCTACCCAGATATTCCTCTCCGTTATGTAAGCCTCTGTAAAAGAAAAAAATTTCTAAAAGCTTTATGCAATTAACCCCTAGTCGTGTAGAATAGAGCGTTGGAATCATCAGAGGTGCTAATGCGAAGCCACCATATGTAAAGCGACTCGTTACTCCGTCCCATACGGCAAAGAGATTCAGCCAGTTGATTTCTTCTAACAGCACAATGGCCGCTCCTAATACATTCGGAGTATTTGTAAGACATATCTGGTGTCAATAATGTCAGCTTGTTCGTATGGTCTATGTAAGAATCCACCGCAATGCGGATCCAACAGAGCTTTAGAAAATCCAGAAATTTCTCCTTCTCACAAGTTGTTTGATCTCCTGGAGGAAGTCTTTGATCAGCCAGCTTTCTTCAATAAAATTGTATGAATTATGTTGACTGTTATCACTGAATTGACCTAAATGGCCCAGTGCTCTAATGGCGTAGTAGCTGGCCGAAGTACATGCTTTTGCATCGCTTTCGTAGCTGAAAGCACAAATCTTGGTTTTGTCCGTCATGGTCAAATGTTTAATACATTCTCGTATATTTTTTTTGATATCCGCTTCCCAACTCCTCATGAGATTCGCACATTCACTGTCCTGAACTCGCAAACCATTCTTATCGGTAATATTGTGGGTTATCTTTAGTGCCACAAATGTAGAATACAGTAAAGCAATACCTCCCGCGGCGGATGCTATTGCACCATCATTTTTGCACTGTTTCAAGAACTCAGCTGTCATCATATCTAGATCTTTCGCATAATGAGCAGCTGCTCTCCACTCGAGCGGTATTATTAGGACATAACCATTGCTACCATCTCCTGTCACTCTCTTAACATTATAAGCAGCCAAGCGTATTGCCGAATCGAAGGCGCAGCTCATTGGATGCCCACCGGGAGACTCAGATAGTTTGAAACCGTTAAGCTTACCCTCTGAAATGGTGATATACGGAGTAAGCATGGCGCCAATATCTTCGGGTTTGAGCCGAGGGTCTCTCTGGGATTTTGTAGAACCAGCTAAAAGGGATTCCATTTGCTGCAGCGCCCTTATCTCAACCAGATTGCGACGGATATCGTATGCGTGATACGTTGATGTAATCGAAACATTTCCTTCCTGCCACGTGTTAATCAGTTCCCCTATTATTTTATCTGCCACTACTCTTCTCAACCTCTGGTATGTTTTATTAAGCAGGGTACTAGTGTTTCCAACGTGCTGGTCAGACAAAGGGCGAGTGCCTGCTTTTCGTTCGCTCATAACCTTCGCCTTACCGTTAGTATTATTTGGGAATCTTCCTGCCAGCATATTAGCTTCCTCAAGTGCCTCGCGTAAAAAGGTGTCAAATTGCTCTAGGTTGACCGGATGAGAGGGATCTGAGTTATGGCCATGGTTTGTCAGAATTACAGTATTGACATTAACATAACGGACTATACTGAACTGCCATGACTTCACAAAAATACTTGGAATTATAGCGAGCTGGAAGCGTTTCACGCCTTCTGTCGGTGGGAGAGTCTCAAATCTGATTTCTACCTCTTTCAACGGATCTTGTCCCCGGTCTTAAATGATCCACCTTGGTTCACTGTGGTACCAACGTATTAGAGTGGCTATTTTTTCTCTACATAACTTACTTATGGAGTCATCAAGATATGTAAATACAGGGTATTCCACACCATCAGATGCTATTCTATACACCTTGTCCCCTTTGCCTACTTAAACCAGTCATTATCCAACGCTTCTCATATCAAGTTCAACATCATTGCTGAGATGGACTGGCCAGGCAGAATAATATTCGTTGCCCATGCCACTCGATGCTGCACCTCCTTGTGGGGGGTAAGACGCCCGGACGCGCTGGCCGTGGACCTGCTAGCCCAGAGATTCTATTCCTCGGAATGGCAAAACAAATTTCAACAGCCTTGCCGCTAATTCCTAGTCTTCGGTACGCAGTAGCACCATCTCCATATAATTCATCGGTGAAGAAGCTAACCCCTCCGGGATAAAGGGGTTCGATTCTTGGGTAATTAATATACCTGCAGCACCCTCCTTATCAGTGTAGTGGTATATGTAAGGTTGGTTCATAACCCTCAACATTATGTCGGTATATGCATACCATACCTTTGCTTTATTAAAATGAATGATAAATGCTTCCGCAGCGGATGTCAATAGTCTGGAAGTAATCCGGAGTTTTGTAAGTAAGAATAGCAAAATCTCATATCGCCTAGAGGTTGAGCAAACACCGAAAAACTATTCAACCATGGACTCTTGCCAAGACCAGTTTACTCATTTTCGACCTCCTGTTATCGCTATTATATAGAATAGTCTAAGGATATTGAAAGCGGGTAAAGTGCTGGTCTAACTCACTGAGCGATGACTTGCGCAACAGGCCAAACGCCAAGTTTCGGCAGCATGCAGCTAAGCACGAATTGGCAATTGAACAATAGTCAGAAATGTGCAACTGCGATTTGGTACATCACGCAAACCACCCTTCTGCTCAAAGGGGGAGGGGATTACCTGTTGATTCCTGGCTGCCTTGAAAATATTCCCATAAGTCTCGGGGAAGCATGACTTGTAGCCATCCGAGCTGTGGTGCTTTTCGTAGACTTCCCTGCTGTCTCACTCGACAGGACGTCTATTCCCTTACCGAATGCAGCGTCAGCCAATATCTTTTGGTCACTGATTAGGCTGGGATATTATGACATATACTCTCGATCTCATCTTTTTGTTTCTTGGAGAACAATCGGGCGGGAAAGGAAACGGAAAATGGCCATATTGAATTCAGTGAACTTATATCGCTTGGCTGTAGGAACTAGACTTTTCTCTGCGCTTCAGAGTCCGGTGTATCGCGAATTTGCGACGTCACAGTTGGGTTAACCAAAAATATCATAGCGCCCCGTGCAACCGGGCCTTTCAAGAGTTTGTTCAGGTAGACTGGGTATCTACACCAACGCACGTCTGGTCACGTATCCTTCAAATCGAGTATCCTATTCGCAATAGAAGTGTCGAGGAAAATACTCATTGTTTCGATTTCGATTCATGAGGTTTGACCAATTATACCAGCGAAGCGGTTATCAAGTAACAAGTCGTCATTTTGTTACCACAGTAACTGACATTCCGCATAGGTTGGTGGACTCGATATTTTATTTCATCTCTGACAAGTTTTGTTACAATTAGAAGGTTGAAGTATGATTAATGGAGGCAAAGCTCTATGGATATGAAAATCAAAGACAAATTCATTAAACTGAGTAAGAAGTATTTTAGCAATGCTGAACTTATCGAATCACCTTTTATTACAGTGACACTGGAGAACAGGCGGGACTTTGGTCAGACCCGGTTCAGTAGCGCGATGTGTAATGGGTGCACTGGCAGAGGTAAGAAACGGCCGCTGTTTTAGCTTTAACGCTGATTCAATCGAATGCTTCGGGGGCAGAAGGTATTTGGGCTTCACTGGGAGATTAAGGCCTGATTTTGAGTATTTTCTCTCGTGTGGCATTCCGGGCGGGGTGGAAGGCGGAACAATAAGAAGTCTCCGGAACTGGTGAAGGAGATTATGAAGAACTGGCCTCATTTTAGACCCCCGAGGTCTTTCGTTGTGTTCAAGAGATGGGATCAACTCTCCAAAGAAGATGACCCGGAAGTAGTGATTTTCTTCTCTCAACCCGATGTCCTTGCGGGTCTATTCACTCTGGTGAATTTCGACGAGTCGCAACCGAAGGTTTAATCACGCCCATGGGTTCAGGTTGTTCATCCATTGTGTCTTACCCATACTTGGAGAAGGATTCACCACATCCCAGGGCCGTCATCGGGATGTTTAACCCTGCGGCACCAACCTATGTGCCAAAGGATACACTCTGAGTCTTACACTGTACCCATGAAAAGATTTGTCACAATGATTGGGAACATGGATGGGAGCTTCCTCATTACTGATACGTGGAAAAAGGTCAGAAAGGATAGTGGCCTCACCGACGAAACCGCCGAACAATCGAGCATAAGCACGTCGAGGTTAACATGGAAATAATTCCTGGAATCCACCGAATAAATGCGACAGGGGAGCTAACGCCTACTTGGTCATTGGCGAGGATGAGATGTTGGCTATAGAACAGGTATGCCTGGCAATGCGAAAAGGATAGCAGGTCTTGTCGAGGGGCTAGGGAAGAACCTATCCGACATAAAATTTATTATATTGACCCACGCTGATATAGACCACGTCGGCAGCGCTGCAGGAATTGAAGAGAATGACCGGAGCAAGGCTAGCAATCATGCTGATGATGCGGCCATTCTCCGTGGTAAACAGAGTTTTAAGACCCTTAAAGAACCCCTGGGCTTCATTTTAAAGCTGGCAATGAGGTTAATACACTATCATCCAGCAGAACCTGATATTATTAAAATGCCAATTCTGAGAATAGAAGGATTCAGGATTATCCACGTACCAGGGGCGGATTATTGGTCCTGGCGGTGTTATTTGTGCTCTACAAACCTGGTAAGGTTATCTTTGTAGGCGACGCCCTCAAGAGCGATTCCAGTGGTAATCCTAACCTTCCTCCCGAATGGCTTCTCTGGACGAAGCGAAGGCCAGAGCTTCGCTGACAACGATTGCAGCCTTGGATTTCGATACACTTCTCCCGGGTCATGGCGCCCCGGTTGTAAGCAGATGCTTCACAAAAGCTGAGGAACATGGTAACCCGTCCAAGCTGAATCGAGAGACTACCCAGTAGCCTCTTTCTTCATTCCTAATTTGCACAATGTAGCCGTTGTTACTCAGTTGCACAAAAAGCCAAATTGTGTACTTCCAGGATTCATTTCATAGTTCCGTTGCAGTTTCTGCCTGTACCCAGTTTAGTGTCTACTCGAGCTGGCTCTGAATTCTAGTTCTATTGCTAGTCTACCTTCTTCCACTTCACATAAGTATACGGTGATTCTAAGTTTCAAGTGCTAGCTTTCGTTTAGCTACAATTTCTGGGGTAGCAGCATAGAACCGCAGAACTTAGAACCCGGAATTGGAACAAGGGAGCAAATCTTGAGAGCAAGGCGCCCCTGATTACAGGTCACATTCCGATGAAAAGTTCAATAACTGCTATTGTACGCCTGATATTTATTGCGAAAGCATATATTATTATAGAAACATGACTGTGGTATGTGATGGAAATCCGGATTGTCAAGTGAAGATAACTATGCCATACCAAACATATAAGGGTGCTTGAGGATGGGCGGTCTTATAAGAGATATTCTCCGGTGGCTGGGATTTTACCACATTATCCACGGCCTGGCAATTAGACTTCGGCTATTTTATCATCATTTTGGATGCTAGCTTCTTGTTGGTAGCGCCAGTTCCGCAGGCGCTATTGCGCTAATTTACGTTCCCATTATGGGGGCCGGCCTTAATAGCGTTCAAGCTTGGGGCAATTTCCTTTTGCTATTCTGGTGCTCATGTTTTTATCTCTATTCCTTCACTCTCTGGCCCATATAGCCGCAACGAAAGCTGGCAGCGGTCCACCTCACCGGATCTTCTTCAGTCCTCTGGGGGACCCGGCCCACTTTTGGCCGGCGGAGCCGCATGCCGGAAAAGAAGTCCTGGTAGCCTTGGCCGGACCGCTGATTCAGTGCTTGCTGGCAGCTCTATCTTACTTGTTATGGAACCTGCAGATAAACATCTTTACAAATACCATGGCTTTCTTTTTGATCTTCTTCAATTTCAGTTTTAATGGCCGTCAATCTTATCCCGGCGTTTCCTTTCGACGGGGGCCGGCTCATGCGAGCTATTATCTGGCGGCTATTAGGGCTACCTGGCTTAGCGACCCGGCTGGCACTTCGCCTCGGATGGGTTATTGCCGCCGGACTTATTGTGTGGGGTATTGTCTTAATTTCCCAACAAGCCCGTTTTCGCTTTGAAACCAGCGCGTCTTTTTTCATCATTGGGCAATCTGATTGTAATTGGTGTGGCTTTTATTCGGGGAGGCTGGACATGGGACCGGCCTGAACGAGTAGCCCGGTTAAGTTTGCCGGCGATGGTTGCCCGGTCTTCTCTTGTGGTCTTGCTGCTGCAACTTTGGCAGCGGTCAGCTTCAGCCTTGTTCCCCTGAACTATGGTCTTGAGGCTCCCGGATTCACTGCCTCCGTGGAACCCGTCGTCCCGTTGCCGTGGCGGTTTCGCCATTCCTCAGACCGAAGCCTCATCCTGACGACGGTGATTGCCCAGGTCCCCGTCCTCGCTCTGGAGAATGGGCCTACGCCCATCTGAACCACTCGATAAGACTTGTGCCCCAGACTGAAATTGTTCCTTAAATAAGACGGCGCAAAGCGTTTCCCAGGAGAACTACCCGATGCTTCAGGATGGTGCAACAAGTTGCAAGATGATCGTCCGTCTGCGCCTGGCCGGATATCCAGTAGTTATTGAGCCGACGATGGAGTTAGCATCGTTTCCATTTTGCCCTCAAGCCCGGCGGTCGCGGTCCTACAACCCGACGATGTTACTACCGGAGTCAATAACAACCCGGTAGTATTCTCCCCGGCGGACCTGCACAAGCAGCTGGAATCGGTAACTCCCGGTTGAACCCTTAATCTAACAATCGCGCGCCATGGACAGATAATGGATGTCAGTATACCCACGATGAATTATAGAAGCGGGTGGGCTGGTGGGCATAGGCATTTCTATCGTACAGCATAACAGTGGTGTTAGTCTGCCGTTTCCGGTCGACATCGTGCCGCAGAAAGTCAATGGCGGGCCTTCGGCGGGTCTAATGTTCACTCTGGGGGTCTATGACCTGGTTACTGGCCAGGACCTCACGGGAGGAAGGAAGATTGCCGGCACCGGTACTATCGATTTGGAGGGGAGCGTTGGGTCCAATGGGCGGCGTCAGCAGAAAGTAGTCGCAGCGGAACGGGCGGGAGCCGGGTACTTCCTTTCACCAGCTGAAAATTACCCGGATGCTCTGGCTATGGCCACACACATTACGGTAATTAAGGTTGCCACAGCTCAAGATGCCATCAATTTCCTGCGTAGCTTACCTCCTTTAGAAACCGGTTGAAATCAAGAAGGCAAGCCGCATTGTCGGAATATGATCGAATTGTAGTTCAGAAACACCATGCAACTCGTCTACACTATGATTTCCGGTTGGAAATCGAAGGATACTCAAGAGTTGGGCCGTGCCAAAAGGCCCTCCTACGGAGTCCGGTATTCGAAGATTGGCCGTTCAGTTAGATGACCATCCAGTGAAACATAGATTTTGAAGGCGACATTGGCGAAGGTTTGTACGGCGCTGGCAAGGTCGAAATCTGGGACAGCGGTGAATATGAACTCCAGCAAACGGAGCCTAATCTGTTAGCCGTCACACTTCATGGAGATAGACTACAAGGGGAGTACGCTCTGGTTCACACGGGCGATAGAATGGCTCTTGTTAAAGAGAAAAGGGCGATAGCAGATACAAGATAAGCAAAACTGAGGAGCGGGGGCAGAAGAAGCAAGGAAATCAAAGTGTAAACCAGACGGTTAATCAAGACGGACACAATCTGGCTTTCTGTTACCTTTGCTAACACTCTGAAACCACATTCGTCCGACCTGCCAGATTCGCAACTAGTCTAGCCATTCTCTTTACTGAAGCTCACGGATGCGGATGCACTTGACCCTAGTGCAACCCTACATTTCTGCTTCCCTTGCGAGGGTCGAATCTTATCTCCCCGTGATATATTCGTTGGCATGCAGTCCGATATTACCTCTTCAAAAACCCTTGGGCCAGAATCCAGCTTGTCAGCGTGATGTCCATAGTAACCGCTAGTTCCTTTCCTGAACTGCCTCTCTTCAGCTTCTGACACATCCACCGGGTTCCACATCTAGGTGTTTGTCTTCTCGTCCCAACGAAGTACAAACTCTGGCAATGTCCCTATGGTGACATTCTTCGGCTTTAACCCTGCGATGATCAGAAGCCCCGGTGGGTCCGATTCGGCGTCGAGGAGCAGTCATTATTGTCAGTGCAATCACAATGTCTACCATTCACTTTACGTTAAACGCCCTGCGCGCCTTTTTTGCCATCACGCTTCGCTACTTTATTCGTGTCCATGCTTTGGCCAGTTGTTGCAATGACAATTATAACATACGTGACTACGCTGACTGCTACGAGAAGAATAGCACCTTGCCTCAACGAACTATTTCAGAATTGCCTCGTAATCTACGAAATTTCGCTGATTCTACGCTGATTCTACGAGGTAACAATATAACGAGATGTTCGAGTTCTACTTGGTTTATCGCGAGAATGGGAAGGACGGCGAGGAACTGAGGTCCCTTGGTACCATCAATATCTACCACTTGGCTGACAAATCCTGAAAGAATCCCCCCCGAAAGCAATAGAAAGTGAGGGATTTTCCTTTTTTGGAGCGACATATAAAGTGACGAAAGTACTAGTTCATTAGTCCCAGTTAAAGGATGGATCGGATTGCAGGAAGCCAGTAGTGAACCTGACCCAGCAGAGTTTCCCTATTCTATACTGGAGCAATGATGAAGGTTTTGTTCGTTGGTGATTCCGAGGAACTATTACAGGCTATGTCTATTATTTTGAAAGTGAGATGGCGAGAGTTAAGCTTAATCCATGCTACTGAAGCGAGGCAAGCCACGGAGCTAATATACAGGGAACAGCCAGATATCGTTATGCTTCAAGTCGATGCAGCATCCCTGGATGATTTTGACATCATAGGGCAAATCCGTAGCTTCCCGAGGTGCCCCTCATTGCTCTTAGCCAGAGCAAGGATGTTATGGATAAGGTAAGAGCTCTGGAAATGGGTGCGGATGATTGGATTCCCCCTTCTTCGCCTATGGAATATATAGCTAAGGTCAATGCTGTTCTTCGCCGTTGTTCTCCGCATGGCGATAGCCATACCGCCTCTTTTCTCTGTGGCAAGCTTAGCATAAATCATGCCACCCATGACGTATATGTGAATGGAGAACCGGTGGAGCTAACCCCTATCGAGTACAAGATTCTTTACCAATTAGTCAGAAATGAAGGCAGTGTAGTCGGCAATACACATTTACTCAACAGTGTCTGGGGACCACATTACGGAGCTGCCCCTGAATTTCTCAAGAAGTATATCTACCGCCTGAGGTCTAAAATTGAAGAAGACCAGGCCAACCCTAAAATCATCCGCACTAGAAGAGGCGTGGGTTACGCCTTTATTACAGCCTCCGATTCCACCAAGTAGACACCTTTTTCCACCAAGTAAAGAGCCCTTTTCCACCAATAGGTATTTTGTTTTTTTATCAGCAAATGTATTCTGCCTAATGTTACCATGCTCACGATCTAGTACTTGAGTACTGGGGCAGGCCCTGAAGATGAGACGAATCTTACTTATTCATCCCAACTTGGTGCTCAGAGACGCGTTGACCTTCAGTCTACAGCACTCGGGTTTCCAAGTTGTAGGTGCTAGCGATGGCCAGCAAGCCTTGACCGAGGTGTACGGTGGACGCCTTGACGTGATAGTCGTGGCTGAATCCAGCCACAGATTAAATGGAGATCAGCTCTGTGTTCGCTTGCGGCAAATCTGTCAGGCTCCAATTATCATTCTGGGGCAAGGTAGTAAGGAAATATCTGGAATTGACTTCATCGAGATGGGAGCCGATGCTTATTTAGCCTCACCGCTAAATCTAAGAGAACTACTTGCCAGGATCCGTTCACTATTACGCCGCACCCAGGCGAACGCAACGGGGTTTGAAGGAGGATAGCTGACGTCCCGGGGCGATGGCGACAATGGTCCCTGCCATGTGGCCGGTGCCTGTAGAGATCATCACTTTTTTGCGTGTAACCATAGCTTCCCCGCTTACTTACCTTCTGCCATAGGATAATATGCGGGATAATGATCCTACCGCATATTAGCGCGCGTCGACATCCCGACGCCAGCTCCATGTCACTTTTCGTCACAAGGTGCAGTTGGATGCTACTAATGAACGTGATATGCTAAAGGTGAACCTACATTAATGGGCCCTTCGGATGTCCTTCGGAGCGAAAATGACTCTGGGTATTGCAGGATTGGCCTTTAGTTTTGTTGGGGCGGTATTGCTTTTCGTTTTTGGTTTGCCCCCCAGGGTACGGGAGAACGGAGAGCGTTACTTGCTATTGGAGGGAGAAGATAAGGATGAAATCGAGAAAGGCAAAAGATACCGAAGGATCTCCAAATTGGGTTTATCCTTCTTGGCAGTCGGATTTCTATTACAGCTGCTTGGAGAAGTGATACAACGCTTCTGCTAGCGACGAATTCATTGCACAAGAAGCCAAAATGTTAAGTCGCTTTTTCTGTAGGTTTTAGTTGTGCTATTCTTGAACTAGTTTTTTATATAAAGTGGTAGGATAGACATGAACACTGATATCTATCGTTTCAAGGTGGGTGGTTTTGAATGCATGGCTGTCAATGATGGCAATTTTACATATGCCCCACCCTCATCCCGCCGCCTGCGACTTTCCTTTTCGCTAACGCGCCGAAGGAACAACTCAATCAGGTGCTTAGAGAGCACGGTATACTACCAGAGCAGTGGATGTCATTTGTAAGTCCATTCACGTGTGTGATGGTCGACACTGGCAGGCATAAGGTGCTAGTGGACACGGGTGCGGATGGTCTTAGCCCAGGCACGGGAAGACTTCTTCTAAATTTGCAAGCTGTTGGTATCCGAACTATAGACATAGATACAGTTATCTTGACCCACGGTCATGACGACCACGTAGGCGGAAACACCGATGCCCAAGGCAATCCGACTTTCCCCAAAGCTCGCTATGTGATGTGGAAAGAAGAATGGATTTTTTGGACTTCAGAACAGGCTGAGAGGCTTTATGAAAAATCCGAACTTGCAGATACACGTAAGAAACTCCTCCCCATTCAGCATCAACTGGACCTATTGGATCATGAAGCTGAAATCGTACCCGGCATTAGTGTGATCGCGGCACCAGGTCATACATTTGGACACATGGCTGTAGCTATCTCCTCAAATGCAGAACAACTGTTGTGTGTATCTGATGCGTTTCTTCATCCCATCCATATCGAGCATCCGGAATGGTATGCAGCCCACGAGGTGGCACCTGAACAACTTAAAAAAACAAGGCACTTTTTATTGAACAAGGCAGCAACTGAAAAAACTCTGATGCTTGCCTTTCACTTCCCTTTTCCAGGTCTGGGTCACATTGTTCAGAAGGAAAAGAAATGGCAATGGCGGCCTATTAGGGCGAAGGAATAGAACATCACCGACCCCCTTAACTAATACTCATTCTGTTGCCTTAACCCTTGCGGGGTATTGAACAATATAGCGAAAAGTTCAAACTGAGTACAGCTGAAGGGGTACGAATCCCCTCAACTAGAGCTTCTGCTCTTTTGTTTATATATTACATATAACAATACCTAATGGGTTCTGGCTGGCCTTCCAGCCTTTAAGTTCCGTACGAGCTAGTATCGCTTTGATTTCAGGGATGGTGTAGGAAGCATTGATTGAAGTAATGAGTCCGGGCCGCATCTCCCTGGGTTTAACAGTTAGCCATAGAAACCATCTGACGGGGGCAATCATATCGCGCCTCAGATCACTAATGAGATACCTACCACCAGTTTTGAGAACACGGGCTATCTCATTGAATATCATCTCGGGATGCAACCATTCGTGCAGCGAGCCGTTAGTGAATACAGCATCAAAATGCCCATCCTCAAAAGGCATCTTTTTAGCGTCACCCTGATAATATTCAACCCTCTCGGAGAGGCCATATTCAGCTGCATTATTCTTCGCTAAGACAATCATGTCACTGCTAATTTCCAATCCCTTGAGCCGAGTCCCTTCCGTCTTCTTGAGCCACTCAAGACCTAGATATCCTGGGCCTGGACCTATTTCAAGCGCGAGTCCTGAGGAGATTCCTTTCTTCAGGATTAAGTTGGTTTCAATCCATCCTTTATCGCGCATGTTACGCATCATGCGATCATACATTTGCGTATTGAATTCACCGGTTATTCCGGAATCGGTTTCAGAAATTCGTGCCTTAGTCATAACATTCCCCCCCTAATATTCACTTCTTGCTAAGAAGCATATTGCGACCATCAAAATTTACCATAATGAGGGGGTAAAAAGTAAGGCAGGCCATGAATCTATGCCAGCCCCGAAAACACCCCCAAAAAACCTAGCAAGAATGCCACTGGAGTTTTGTTATGACAAAAGGCCAAAGAAGAGATTTTTGCCTTTAAGATGGCAAATGCCGGGCAGCACTCCCGGCGTTTACTTTACGATAAGAGAAGTGAAAACCTCTGCAAGTAACATTAGCCTGTTAAGTGTGAATCGTAAAATATGCGGGCTGGATATTTCGACACCGAGAATATCCAGCCCTCCTGAGTCTGTTAGGCTATGTCGAACTAGACCTAACTCTTGCCAATTCTGAACATCTTGGTTCTGCACACAGGGCACACGCCCTGAGTTGCCGGCCTGCCATTCTTCATCGTGATCCTTCTAGTGTCCTTCATTTCCCTTTTGGCACGGCACTTCATACAATATGCTTGCATTTGTCTACCTCCTTTTTATTACGAAGCATAGGCTATTCGTTTCTGCAATGTCAATAGTCACACATACCCCGTTAACAGGTAACACAAGCTTGTTTTGTTCGGTAGGTCACATTAGCGTAAAATGTGACTTCAAAGGCAAAAAAACAAGGCCGAGGAGTTAACCTCGACCCTGTTCATTCGTACCTATCCAAGCCAGAGCCAGCTACATTTGATGCCTTGCCAGCTTACGATTAACATACCAGCCAGCTTCAGCTATGGCTACTTTGTCCATTATCTTTGAGTAAGGTTTACGGCGATTGCGGTCTACCTGCCAGTAACACGCTTCACAGACTTTAATACCATTTGGTGTGTAGAGCCGCAGGTATATCAAGTCTGAAGTGGGCTGATGGCATAAGTCGCATTGCATATACCACCTCCGTTCCATCAGATTTGCCCAAGATAAATAGAAAGGCAGGCGTCCCACGCCACATAGGACAGGGACACCTGCCTTACAAAAAAGCACAAAAAGGCGGCTACCGCCGCCTTCCTGTGCGTGGTTGTGTTTTGGTCAAACGCTCTTATGCTACGGCTACTGGCTCTCTCTTACGGCTACGCTTCGCCTTTCCCTTCCCTTTGATTACCGCTTCAGCTTCCGCTACTGCTTGGGTTTCAGCTTCCCCGATAGGCTCACCTGGGGCTTGGGCCTCCCTTGCTTCCTTGTCTTGCTTGGCTTGCTCTTCTGCCTTCGTGCTCATCATCGGCATTACTACCACCTGACAGCTATCGGCAGCAAAGAGCATTGGCGAATAAGCATTGGTGAACTTGAAGTCCACCATACCCCCGCAGGCTTTCAGGGCTTGGGCAAGGTATTTGCCGTCTATCCTCACATAACCCTGTCCATCGGTATCGGCTGGTATTATGGCTTCGCCTTTATCATCAGGATTAGCCATAATCATCTTGCCTTCGCCAATGGTCAAGTCTATCGGATAGTCTTTGGCTTTGTCCGATAAGGCTTTGAGGGAAGCAACAGCCTTGATAGCCTCTACGGTGTCAAGGTGTGCTGTGGTGTTAAACTCGGTAGGTATCACCTTCCGATAGTCTGGAAATTGCCCCTCGGTGTTACGCCATCTGTAGCGTATTGCCTCGGTGTCAATGACAAGGTTCATACCATCCAGAGTATCACCACCTGCCTCAAAGCCTAGCCTCACCCGCTTTGCCTTGCGCAAGGCGCTGGCTATGCCTTTTAGCTCATCTCGGCTAATTAGGACTTGCCCTTCACCATCGTCATAGTCCAGTGTGACTAGCGCCAGAGTAAAGCCATCGGCACTGACTAGCTGTAACTTGCCTTCACCCGCCTTAAACAGAACGCATTGAAGAATTGGTCTGGCGTCATCTGTGGCAGTGAAGGGAAGCACTCTATTAAGTGCCTCTGCTAACTCATTGCTTCCGATGTTAGGCTTGACAGTGTTATTAGGGCTTATCCTGACCTCAGCAAGGGTCACTGGTGTGTTATCACCAATCCAAGCCAAGTCCTCAAGATAGCTGGTAGTAGCTCCGCACACTACCTTCAGCCTTTTAGAAGCAGCCTGCGCCTCACTGGCACTGCCGTTAGTGGCAGGCACTATCTTCACGATATTGCTACCACTAAGAGCCTTCACGTAGTTGAGGAAGCCTTTACGCCCTATCGTGAAGTCCATGAGCAATAGTCTATCGGCTAATGCTCTGGACAGAGCGTTTACCAGCGTAGCCTTGTGACCCACAAAGCCTTCGCCTGAGCGTTTGCCCACGATATTAAGTTGTTCTATGAGAACACCCCCTTTGGCGATTACAATAGCTGGGCAAAGTCTATTGGTCGCCTAGTAGTAAGCCTCGTATAGCTGAACCTCGCAAGCCTATACGATGCTTCCACTACATATAAGTCCCGAATTGCTCAAGAACTATCGCTGTACCAGTGCAATTTGCTGTTTTTGCCTCAACCGATACAAGTAGCAGTGTTCTGGCTGACTTAGCTGCTCCCCTTTGTTTACCTTCATAGCGATTGCCTTCAATCGTATTGGTGCGCCGATTAAGAACGTCTTAGCGTCTAGCCACTCAGCTAAGTCGATAGCCTCATCATCAGCTATCAACTCGGCAAGCTCGGTGATATTCCCCTCACTGTCTATAATAGGTCTGTTTATGCTTTCCAGAGTGACAGCTCTACGGCAATCGTAGTAAGCCCAATCGGAATACCCCCAAGCTGCTCTACACCTTGCCCGCTGTGTCTTGCTGCAGTGCTGGCAGTCGAGACCATTATGGTATGCGTAGTGTTTGTACCAGTAATGGTCTTTGATATGCTCGGCAATCCGATACATCGCAGCTTGGCTGAAGTCCTGTCCTGTGGCAGCCTTCCTCTTTGCCACTCCAGCAAGTCCTTCAATGATGTCGTGTAGCAAATCCTCTCGCTCATCCACTAACGCCTTATGAGCAAACCGCAGGGCTACCTTATAATAGGTTAGATACGGCTCTGGTAGATGGTCATAGCCGTTACCGCCATTGTCGGCTTGCTCTCCCTTTGTGCTTCGGCTACACTGTAGCTGGCAAGGATTTGTCGCTGCGGTAACGCAATTTGCGTTACCCGAGACCCAGTGGCAAATGCCTTGCCTTTTTCCTATAATTCTTCCATCTTGCCCCCTTATCGCTTGTATTTGCCCGAAGGTGAGCAAGCGCTCAGGCTAGGCTTATCTGATATTCAGTTGTTAATGTGCGATTATCCAGTATTCATCATCACACAAAAGGACATATTGTGCATTAAAAGAATGAACCTATATTTACGTGGACGATTTCAAAGCAAGGGATTCCCCATGATTTCACGAGGGAATGAAAACCGCCACTACTGGTCGGTCACTGGAATACGCCTCTACCCATAGAGGGCAGCAAGGGGGTTTGCCCAGGCGCTCTCGGAGGCAGCTCTGCCAGCCTCGGTGAGGCGGAAGAACCTGCGAGGATAGCCTCGGGGGTAATTGTCTTGAAAGGCTGAGCGTTCTTCCTTGCCACTTTCTTCTACCCAACCTAGCCTCTGGAGATTTGAGAAGTAGACAACAAAGGAATGGTAGCGGCAACCATTGGACTTGTAGGGTGTTTGATGTAGGTACCTTGAGACAAGGCTCTCTATCCTGTCAGGAGAGATGAGACGTTTTTCACGCCTGGCTTGTCTCTCTTCCTGCCTTGTGGCTCTATCTACAGCAATCGCTCTAAGAAGAGCTTGCTTGTAGTGATAGCAGATGTCAGATTGAGGCGCACCAACACTTGGGTCTATCTCCGGTGAACCATTTGGTCCGTGACCCATGAGAAATTCTCGAATAAACCAGCCACAGCCGAAAGGACGTAGAAAGCCCCCTCTGCTAGGTCTGAGGTCCATTTCCGCTTACCTCTCTGCTCCATAGCCGGTCATACCAGCCCCTCAGTTCCTCGCCCGCAACCTTCCTGTATTTTGCGGTAGTGTTAAAGCTGGTGTGACCGAGGTGCTCCTGGAGGAGTCTGAGTCCATCCCCAGAGTCATTCAGCTTCACTGCGTGAACGGCGAAAGCGTCTCGCAGCCGATGCGGACTTACATTGTGTATCTTCCCGCTGTCGGGATTAACCAACTTCGGAAGCCCCGCTCTTTCGGCGCAAGCCGTAACGACCTGCCACCCTCTGTGACGATTTATGCCGAAAATGAGTCTCCTGCCATTCTGATTTACCGGCCCGCCACGTTTGATGAAATCCTCCAACATTTCCGAGGTGTCCCTGTCCAGAGGTAGCATCCTCATTCTGCGATGCTGCTGTTGTTTGATTATTGTTGCTGCTACCTTTGCGCCGCACTTGGGACAAAAGCTGTGGCTCTTTCCCAATCTGGCACCGCATTTGGCACACGCCAGATTGATACGTGCCTTGAGATGCTCGATCCTGACGGTGCCCTGGACGAAATCTATATCGTCCACTTCCAGGGACAAGGCCTCTGAAACCCGGCAGCCAAGATGGAATAAGAGACTAATCAGCAACTTGTCCCTCAAATTAGTCGCGGTCTCCTGTATGAGACTCACCTCGGATGGTTCGACATAGACCTTCACTGCTTTTCGCCTATTACCTACTGGCCGGGCACTACAAAGCTAGTCGTCCGTCTCAATGGAACCACTATCATGCACCTTTTTGTTCACTCTCAGCTTGGTTCTCTCTCGTTCTGTTCGCTGAAGACAAGAAATCCTCCAGCGCTTTGCGAGGGACAACAAACCGTCGTTTACTGATCCGAATGGCAGGAATGCCTCCACTGTTAGCCAACAGATATGCTGTGCCACGGCTGATGCCTAGCATTCTTGCGGTCTCCACGATGGTGAAAACTAGCCGTTCAGGCTTCGGACTGTCAGTCTTCATTTTTCTGTCTTATTATTAGTTGACAGCAGATGTCACTAAGTATTATAATCAAGAGCAGTAGGAGTTACTAGGCCTATCTTTTAGGAACAGCAATCGAGCATTTCAGGAATAATGAGATTAGCATGACGACAAAAAGGGAACGGGCTTGGATTGGTGATGAACAGGAATTTCAGATTTGTCACTACACGCTTGAGTTTCGTAATATGAAGCGCACTGAGCTAGCAGAGAAAATACAGAATGAAGTCCGTTGGCCAGGAAAGCCTCCCGAAATTGAGGTCTTAGAGCGCAAGATTTCACATTACCGAAAACAAGCCTTTGACTACCCTGAAGATAAACCTTGGAGCATGGCTACCATAGATAAATACCCCATTCCTCCCCAGGCAATTCCCGCTGTACTCGCGTGTTGGAAGCGATCTGTCCAAAATGACACGGCCTTAACCATACGAGAAGCCAAATGGGTATCAAGGCTGTACGGCCTTATGGCAGAAGAGATACGCCGGGATTTTACCTGGCGCCACGGTACTAAATGGCTGGAAACAGAGACTTGGTGCGACAATGCAATCGGAACGGAATCGTCTGCGCGCCAATCCCGTAGGCGTAACAAAGGGGCGATGAGTGAATTCTCGGTAAGGGTCGAAGAAGGTGATGCTGGAACAATTGAATGCCCAGAATGTCGGGCACCAATGTATATAGGCCCCACAAGTCGGACAGCCATATGTGGTGCCTGCGACGCTCAGTTCAACATCGCCAGAATTCCCATAGGAACTGAGGAATCGAATGCCGTTCGTAAAGAGACTTCGGTAGTTAGGAATATCCCGCCCATCATCAAAGATATCAACTCCCTGATCTACCGCGCGAAAGGCTATGCGCACCTTGAGTTGATATATGACTTGATAGGTCAACCTTTCGATTCAGTATATATGGATAAGGTACTTATGAGATTGAGTGATGTGATGATGGTCGACCTTGATGACGTGGTTTCACTCTTGCCGTATCTGGCATTAGGTATCGAGGACTTTAGGCAGTTCAGAGACAAGATAGGGAGGCTAGCCAATGAGAGGGCACATAACAAAGAGGGGTAAGGACAGTTATTCTATTGCTGTCAGCTTAGGGAGAGATCCTGCCACCGGCAAGTATAAGTACCAGTGGGTTAGCGTGAAGGGGACCAAAAGGGAAGCCGAAAAGCACCTTTCAGAACTACTGCATGAGCTCGATACGGGTACTTTCGTGAAGCCAGGCAGAACTACACTGGCAGAGTATCTTCGAAGATGGCTACAGGAATATGCTAAACCTAACCTGTCACCACGGAGCTTTGAGCGATATGAGAGCATAACCCGGGTTCACCTTATACCCCGATTAGGTAACATACTGCTGAGGCAACTCACGTCAGAGCAACTTCAAAAGCATTACACTCTCAAGCTGAATGAAGGGCTCAGCCCGCGGTCCGTGAGGTACCAACATGTGGTGTTGCACAAGGCACTTCAGACGGCCATGAAGTGGGGGCTAGTGGCACGAAACGTGGCTGACGGTGTTGACGTGCCCCGTGCCCGCCAGGCCGAGATGCAGACATGGGACGAATATGAGGTGGCGCGCTTCCTTGAGGCTGCCCGTGGCAGCCCTTACTATGCCCTATTCCACACGGCGTTGTTTACCGGAATGCGGAGGTCTGAATTGCTGGCCCTGCAGTGGCGGGACATAGACTTTCACCAGATTCATGTCAGCCGCTCTCTCCACCAGCTGAGGGATCGTAGCTACGTGTTTGCACAGCCGAAGTCAGCCAAAAGCAGACGAACCATAGCCCTGTCTCCCTCCTCCGTTCTTACCCTGAGGGAGCATAAGGATAGACAAGAAGGAATAAGGGCCATGTTGGGTGTGCCGTTGAGAGGTGAGGACCTAGTATTCAGCACACCGGAAGGCGGACCGCTGCGGCCTAACACGGTTAGCAGGGCGTGGACTGCGCTTGCTTCTCGTGCGGGTGTAAGGGTTATCAGGCTTCACGATGCGAGACATACCCATGCTTCGCTGATGCTCAAGCAGGGGGTGCATCCCAAGATAGTCCAGGAGAGGCTGGGACACGCTTCAGTACAGATAACGCTAGACACGTATTCGCATGTAGCGCCGGGCCTACAGGAGGCTGCTGCGGAAAGCTTTGATAAACTCGTGTCGCCAAAGTATAATGGCATTTCCGAAGAAGAGGCTGTTGAAAAGCATTATTAGCAAATTATTAGCAAAATTGGTTTATGTAAAATGACGACCCCGATAATTAGCTTCAGGAGAGGTGACCGAGAGGATTATGGTGCCGCTCTCGAAAAGCGGTCTCCGATTATATCGGAGCGTGGGTTCGAATCCCACCCTCTCCGCGGAGAGGTGCTGGAGTGGTCTATCAGGCACGCCTGGAGAGCGTGTGTCGGGGTTTCCTCGACCGTGGGTTCGAATCCCACCCTCTCCGCCACTAACAAGCAATAGACGATGCTTTAAAATGATGCAGTCGCGCAATTCGTTTAACCCCACGAAATCTTCAATTTAACTGGGAGCAGGGATGACCCCACCATCTTAGGAAAGAAGGCAATGTTTTGCTTAATTGCAGCAGACATAAGAGGTTGCAAAAGGCCATGATTTTGTATAGGCTTAAATGTAGGGCTGCTTTGGTGAAGTAACTGACAATGAAAGACAGTAAGGGAATCAACGAAGCCACTGGTCCAGCTAGTTCTGATATAAATCTATCTGATCAGGGCAACAAGACTGAGAAACACTACAATGACCTCGTGGCTTTGAGTCGAGTCTCGGCAGCAATCAGCGGTCTGCAGGACTTAGATACCATACTGAAAATCGGCTTGGATAACGTGCTCAACATCATGAATGGGACCGTCGGAGGAATAATGCTCCTGGATGAATCGGGGCAGACGCTGTCCTATAGAGTTCATCACGGTCTGTCTGATAAGTATGCTGAAGAGATGCATCTTAAACTTGGCGAGGGAATTGCGGGAAAGGTAGCTCAAAGCGGCAGGTCAGTGCTACTGGAGGATATTTCTTCAGAACCAGATGCCGCCCGGCTTGACTTGATAAGTTCGGAGGGTTTAAGAGCATTTGTCAGCGTTCCCCTCCGAGCAAAAGATAATGTTCTAGGGGTGATGAATGTTGCTAGCCACGTACCGCATCGTTTCACCAAAGAAGACGTGCATCTCTTACACACGATTGGAGATCAACTTGGCATAGCTATCGAGCAAGCAATGCTGTACGAGCGGCTGAGAAAAGCACGGGAAAGACTACGCAAACTTGCACGACAGAACCTTGTAGCAGAAGAAGAGGAACGACGCAGGATCGCCCGTGAGCTACACGATGAGACCAGTCAATCCCTCTCCGGGATAGCACTTCAGCTAGAAGCGTTGATAGAAATGTCTGCGAAGTCTGGTAACCAGGATGCTCAAATCATTGCCGGATTGAAGAAAGTCCAAGCACTGACAGTGCAGGTACATAAAGAGGTGAGCAGGGTGATTTCCAATCTCCACCCTACTGTATTAGATACGCTGGGATTAGTCGCTGCTGCTCGCCAGCACACCAAGAATAGTCTTCAGCCCCTGAACATTAACGTAACAGTAGAGGCTAAAGGGACTGAGATGCGGTTTCCTCCTGATGTAGAAGCTGCTCTTTTTCGCGTTATTCAAGGGGCCATTGGCAACATTGTCAAGCATTCCAAAGCAAAGAATGCTACCATAGTACTGGTATATCAACCAAGTGAGTTCTCACTGAGTATTAACGATGACGGGCAAGGATTTGACGTATCCAAAATCACCGATGTAGAGCAAAGTGGGCGAGGCCGTGGATTATTCACTATGAGAGAGAGGATTGGCTTCCTTGGCGGCACCAGTGGCGTGGAGTCCAAGATTGGAGCAGGAACGACGGTTTGGGCCAAGATTCCAATAGGTCAAGACATTAGATATGGCGAAAATAAGAGTACTGGTAACTGACGACCATGCCATCGTACGTGATGGCATCTGTGCCTTGCTTGCTCTTACCGCGGACATAGAAGCAGTAGGCGAGGCCACCAATGGCAGGGGGGCGCTCGAGATGGTCAAAAAGCTTGCGCCCGACGTGGTACTCATGGATATCGCTATGCCTCTTATGGATGGACTGGAAGCAACCCGCCGCATACACAAAGAGTTCCCACAGACAAAGGTGATAGTGCTGACCCAATACGAAGACAGAGAGTATGTATTACCCGTTATCGAAGCTGGAGCCAGCGGTTTTGTCAGTAAAACAGCAGCATCCTCAGAACTTACCTCTGCCATTCGGTCTGTGTACCGTGGGGATTCTTTCCTATCTCCATCCATAGCCAGACTCCTAGTCGAAGACTATCGTGAGATGGCCAAAGCAGGAAAAAGCCAGGACACGTCCGAACAACTTACCGACCGAGAGAGAGAAATACTGAAACTACTAGCGGAAGGCCATTCTACTCATGAGATAGCTCGAATGCTGGTCATTAGTCCCAAAACTGTAGAAAGACACAAGACTAACCTCATGGCAAAGCTGGATATCCACAACCGCCTTGACTTGTTCAAATATGCTCTGCGCAAGGGCATCATCACCGTCTGAGAGTACTGCCTCGTAGTCTTCATGTCACCGCTTATTTCCCACACCCCATTAATGGGAAGCGTTATCCTCATAAATGGGTAATTAACTGCAGGAAATTGCGGTGATATTTCCCTGCTTTCTGGGGTAAACACCTCTATTCCTTCGATAGACCAACCATTATACTTTATAGTAGCAGGCTAAAGTAGACTCCTAAAAACGTGCAATTGGCAAGGGGGTGAAAGATGGAAAGGAACACTAAGATTCTGCTGGTGGATGATGAGCCTGAGTTCATTGCGGATATGCAAGCTAAATTACTGGCAAAAGGTTGGCAGGTGTTTACTGTCGGCAACAGATTACAGGCAGAGGAGGCAGCGCGTCGCGAAAAACCTGACCTGATTATTCTGGGCACAATAATGCCACGTGGAGATGCCTTTCAGCTGCACCAGTGGTTGAAACAAAGCCCCAATTTCAGAGAGGTGCCTCTCATTGTGGTTGATGCCCCACCAGAAAAGCGTCTGCTTAAGGGCTGGCGTATGGACGAGGGCTTGAAGCTTGAAGCCGAACAATACTTAATCAGGCCGGTCGAGCTAGCTTCAGTAGTGGCCTGGGCTGAGAAATTCCTGGATAAGACACTGCGAAGAATCAAGGTGCTGGTGGTAGATGACCATGCTGTAGTAAGGGAAGGAGTTTGCGCCCTGCTGAGTCTGCAAAAAGACATTGAAGTAATAGGAGAGGCTGTTGATGGGCGAGATGCCATTGACAAAGTGCAGCGTCTTATGCCAAACGTAACGGTGATGGATATAGTCATGCCGGTGATGAGCGGACTCGAAGCAACGAAACGAATAACTGAGGAATACCCAGATACCAAGGTTTTGATTCTAACCCAATATGATGAAGAGGAGAATATGTTTGTTGCTAAGCAGGTAGGGGCTTACGGCTTCATTGCCAAGAGCGCCGCCAGTTCTGACTTGTTGACTGGCATAAGGACGGTAGGTGAAGGAAGGTACTTCCCTCCGTCTTTTGCCTACGTGTCTGCTAACTGGCCAGAGGGTCTGGGCAGAAACAAGTAATCCCCTTGGAAAGCCCTGCCCCCATCTGCCGGGTCGTGAAGGAGGATATTGGTTTGCAGGCGATAACCATTACTCTTGATGGTCGTGAGGTAAGTGGCTATCCCGGGATGACCATCCTGGAACTGGCGAAGGAATCTGGCATAGATATTCCCACACTCTGCCAGGACCCTCAACTCGCCTCAGTCGGGGCTTGCCGAGTCTGCCTGGTCGAAGACGAACGAAATGGTGCTTTACTGGCATCTTGTGTCGCCCCGATAGCGCCGGGAATGGTTATCAACACGCATTCCCCACGAGTCATGGAGCGCCGCAAAACCATAGTTGAGCTGATGCTCGCCAGCCATCCTGATTCTTGCCTGGTATGCGATAAAGGCAATCGCTGCCAGCTACGACAAATTGCTACAGACTTGGGCATCGGCTTCGTGGAACTGCAAAGGATTCCCCGGATGGCCAGCATTGAAGAAGTCAATCCCTTCCTCGAGCGGGACTTGAGTAAGTGCATACTGTGCGCCAAATGTATTCGGGCCTGCCAGGAGCTGGTCGTTGAAGGTGCTATTGATTACTTTCAACGAGGGTTTACGACCGTACCGGCGACACTTAACAATTTACCGCTGGAAAATTCCGAGTGCACTTTTTGTGGAACTTGTGTGGCACTGTGTCCTACGGGCGCGCTGACAGAGAAGGAGAAAACATATAGAGGGACGACCCAGACTGTTGTGCAGACAACCTGTCCCTTCTGCGGCTGCGGCTGTAGCATTTGCCTGGAAGCTAAGGATGGCCGTGTAGTGCGAGCCAGGCCAGGCAAGGAAAGCTTGGTGTACAAAGGCACGCTCTGTGTGAGAGGGAGCTATGGCTGCGATTTCATCCATAGCCCCGATAGGTTACTCAAACCCTTGGTCAAGAGTAATGGTAGTTTTGCAGGAACTGTCCTGGGAAGAAGCTTTAGAACTGGTGGGCACTCAATTCCGGCGAATAAAGGATGGATACGGCGCCAATAGCTTAGCCATCTTAGGTTCTTCCAAGTGCACCAACGAAGAGAATTACCTTTTGCAGAGATTCGCTAGATGTGTGCTCGGCACCAACAATATTGACAACGGCGGTCGCTTGTACAACTCTGCCAGTCGTGTCGGCCTGGGATCTTCCCTTAGCTTCTCCGGCACTACAAATTATCTGACTGACCTGGAACAAACCGAGCTTATACTAGTAATCGGGGCCGATCCTAATGCCTCAGCCCCTGCCATCGGTTATGCCATAAAGCGTGCTGTGAAACAGCACGGTGTCAAATTACTGCTGATAGATCCTCAGGCAAACAAAACTCTCTCTGTTTGCCCATCTTTGGTTACGACCCAAAGTTGGCACTGACATGGCTCTGATAAATGGCTTGGCCAAGGTGATTATCGACGAAGGTTTGCTGGACGAGGAATTCGTGGCCAGAAGGACGGATAATTTCGAAGCCTTTGACGAAAGTTTGAAAAAGTACACCCTGAAGTACGTAGAGGAGGCCACCGGTGTTCCCGCTCAGGAAATTCGTGACGCCGCTCGACTGTATGCCAGGGCTAACCAGGCAGCAATCGTCTATGGCACAGGAATCACGCAGCATATTACAGGGACGGACGGTGTGAAAGCTCTGGCAAATTTGGCGTTGCTGACAGGCAATATCGGGCGCAGGGGAGGTGGCATCTATGCCCCGCAAAGAGAGAACAACGCGCAAGGCGCCTGCGATATGGGAACACTACCCAAATTCCTCCCCGGATATCAAAGCGTGGCGGATGCCCAGGCCAGAGGCAAGTTCGAAGAACGTTGGGGAGTGAGCTTGCCGGCTGAAGCTGGGCTGACAGCCATGGAGATGATGGAACAGGCAAAAAAGGGGAAGATTAAAGGTATGTACATCGTGGGGGAGAACCCAGTCTTGAGCTTTCCAAATTCGAGATTCATTAAAGAAACTCTAGCTTCCCTTGATTTCCTCGTGGTCCAGGATATGTTTCTTACCGAGACAGCCAGACTGGCCAATCTGGTTCTGCCAGCCGCAAGCTTTGCTGAAAAGGAGGGAACATTTACCAACTTCGAAGGAAGGGTACAAAGGGTGCAAAAGGCAATCGCCCCTCTGGGCGAAAGCTTGCCAGACTGGGAGATAATCCTGCGGCTTGCCCACAAAATTGGCTCTCCAATGCCATATTCCTCTCCGCATCAAGTTATGGACGAGATAATCGGCTGCTGCAATTTGCCAGCCTACAGTTTTTATGAAGGAGGTGGCCATATTGAGCCAGAGGCGAAGAGCCTGTATGGGGCTGAGTCGAGTAGTCATCGAGGGGTCGGTCGCATACATGGCGGTCAGTTCCCAGAGGGCTTTGCCCGCTTTTGCCCGGTTGAGTATGTTCTACCAGCAAAGGGGAAGAAGAGCTATCCCTTCACCTTGCTAACCGGGACTATTTTCAATCATTTTGGCAGCGGCTCTAGAAGCTCCAGGTCTGCACGATTAAGGAAATTCTGCCCCGAGGCTTTTGTGGAGATTTGTGAGTCCGACGCCAGAGAGCTTGCCCTCACTGATGGTGAGAAGGTCAAGGTAATCTCATCTATAGGCGAGGTGACGGCAAAAGTCAAGATCACCAATACACTGTGTGAAAGCATGCTCTTTATGCCGATTTCATTCCCGGAGGCTCCGGTTAATGAGCTATTCGACATCGTCTTAGATTCAGAAACAAAAGCGCCTTCACTGAAAGCGTGCAGCGTAAAGATAGATAAGATTCCTATCCATTGAAGAGGATTAAGTTTTGTCCAGAGTGAAGCGAAGGAGTTAGCCAAGATGGATAAAGAAGGAACAACTAGAGAGGCCGACCTGGCACGAATAGATGCCCTTGTTTCTGAATATAGTCAGCAGAAGTGGGCGTTGATACCGCTGCTGCAAAAAATCCAGGGTGAGTTCGGCTATATACCTCCTCAGTCTATACCGCTTATAGCCAGAAGCCTGGGACTTTTCCCCAGTCAGGTCCAAGGCGTGATTAGTTTTTATACTCAGCTCTATACGCAGCCACGGGGGAGAAGAGTTGTTAGAGTCTGTCGGGGGACAGCCTGCCACGTACGGGGGGGAAAGACGATATTGAAATTGGTTAAACGGCGCCTGGGTATAGAAGAGGGGGAGACTAGCCCTGATTTCGAATACACTCTGGAAACCGTAGCCTGCATCGGCGTTTGTGCCCTAGCACCTAATATCGTCGTTAGTGACCACGTCCATGGTCACATGAACCCCAAGAAGGTAGAGCAGTTGTTCAGGAATCGGGAAGGTAGAGAGTAGTATGCAGGACCGTCATACTATTTTTGTTTGTCAGGGAACAGGATGCCTTTCCAGCGGCTCTGATGCTGTCTATGAGGCGCTTAAGGAAGAAATAAGCCGACAAGGGATAAGCCATGCCGAGGTGGATTTCACTGGCTGTCACGGTTTCTGTGAGCAAGGCCCCAATGTAGTCATTGAACCCGAGGGCATTTTCTATACCCATGTCCAGGCTGACGACGCTCCAGAAATTGTCGCCTCTCATCTTCGAGATGGCAAACCCGTGGAACGCCTTTTCTACCGTGACCCGGTAACTGGCAAAGCCGTACCGCACTATTCAGAGATAGACTTCTACAAAAAACAACAGCGCATCATCCTGCGCAACTGCGGGCATATCAACCCGGAAAAGATTGAGCATTACATTGCTCGTGGAGGTTACCTGGCACTGAAGAAGGCTCTCCTTGAAATGACGCCGGAGCAGGTCATTAACGAGGTCAAGAGCTCCGGGCTTAGAGGGCGCGGTGGTGCTGGTTTTCCTGCTGGACAGAAGTGGGAGTCCTGTCGTCGAGCCTCAGGCACGCCTAAATATGTAATCTGTAATGCCGATGAAGGCGACCCCGGTGCTTTTATGGACCGCTCCATCCTGGAAGCAGACCCCCACTCGGTTTTGGAGGGAATGATTATTAGTGCTTATGCCATTGGTAGCCAAGACGGTTACATATATGTCCGGGCTGAGTATCCCCTAGCTGTGAAGCGCCTCAAGGTAGCTGTCTCCCAGGCAAGAGAGCACGGGTTTCTTGGCAGGAAAATCCTCGAGACAGACTTCAGCTTTGATGTGACATTGTGGAGGGCGCAGGAGCCTTTGTCTGTGGAGAGTCCACGGCACTGATGGCCTCAATTGAAGGCAGGAGAGGTATGCCCCGTCAAACACCACCTCGCTCAGTAGAGAGAGGCCTGGGTGGCAAGCCTACCTCGCTAAACAACGTCAAGACCTTTGCCTTTGTGCCCCAAATAATCAACAACGGGGCTGATTGGTTTGCCAGCATCGGCACCGAAAAGAGCAAGGGAACGGCTGTCTTTGCCCTCACCGGGAAGATTGCCAACAGCGGGTTGGTAGAGGTGCCTATGGGCACTCCTCTATCCACCATTATCTTCGATATCGGTGGTGGTATCCCCCGGGGCAAGCAGTTCAAAGCGGTGCAGACGGGCGGCCCCTCGGGTGGCTGCATCCCTGCGCGATTTCTCGACTCCCCGGTGGAATATGAAACACTGGCTAAACTAGGCTCAATTATGGGCTCTGGCGGCATGGTAGTGCTGGACGAGACCACCTGTATGGTGGATGTGGCCAGGTACTTTTTGAGTTTTACTCAGGCGGAATCCTGTGGGAAGTGTGTCCCTTGCCGCCTGGGAACCAAACAAATGCTGGAAATACTGACCAGAATCACTCAGGGCAAAGGGAGTGAAGAAGATATAGATACTCTGCTTACCATAGCTAAGACGGTGAAAGAATGCTCGTTATGTGGCTTGGGTCAAAGCGCGTCCTAATCCCGTCCTTACCACCCTCGATTACTTCAGAGATGAATATGAAACTCACATAAAAGAGAAGAAATGCACGGCCGCTGTATGCGATGCCCTCATGATATCGCCGTGCCAGCATACCTGTCCGGTAGGAATCAATATTCCCAAATATGTAGCTCAAATTGCCGCTGGTGAGTATCTGGAGGCCATCAACACCATCAGGGAGCGTAATCCGTTCCCTGCTATTTGCGGCCGCATCTGTCATCACCCCTGCGAGGGAAGGTGTCGCCGCGGCGAACTCGACGAGCCTGTAGCAATCAGGGCGCTCAAGCGATTTGCCGCCGATTGGTATTTTGACCACATTGGGGAGCTACCTCCACCAGAACCCTTCGCCCGGATTCATAATCGCAAAGTAGCGGTAGTGGGGGCGGGACCTACCGGCTTGTCCTGCGCCTACTACCTGGCTCAGATGGGCTATCCTGTCACGGTCTTCGAAGCCTTTCCCGTAGGCGGGGGTATGCTTTCGGTAGCTATACCCGACTTTCGCTTGCCTCGGGAGGTCATTGACAAGGAGATAGATTATATCGCCAGGCGGGGGGTGGAGATAAGATACAACACACCCATTAACGTAAATTTCACCATAGACGATATCAGAAACAGTGGCTTTGAAGCTGTCTTCATCGCCGCCGGGGCGCAAAGGAGCCAGAATATTGGTATACCCGGTGAATTGGAGGACATCGAGGGCTTCTACTATGGCTTGAGGTTTTTGAGAGACGTAAAGATCGGCAAGCCTGTCAAGATTGGACGCAAGGTAGCTGTCATTGGAGGTGGTAACGTAGCCTTGGACTCCTCTCGCACAGCTCTTCGCCTTGGTGGTGATGAGGTGAGCATCTTCTACCGCCGGTCGCGGGAAGAGATGCCAGTAACTGAGGTGGAGTATGATGAGACTCTGGCTGAAGGCGTTCAGGTTAATTTCCTCGTCAGCCCTACCCGCATAGTAAGCAACGACTGGAAAGTGACCGGTTTACAGTGTGTCCGCATGAAGCTGGGTGAGCCCGATGCCGGCGGACGCCGTCGCCCGATCCCCATTCCTGGCTCGGAGTTTTTTGCTCCGGCGGACACTGTTGTTGCTGCTGTGGGGCAGGCTCCAGACCTATCGTTTTTGCCCCCGGGTAGTGCTCTTGAGCGGACTCGGTGGGAAAGGTTGGCAGTTGATGAAAATAGATTGGCCACCAACGTTCCCGGGGTCTTTGCCGGGGGAGACTTTGTCTCCGGGCCAGGTATGGTCATAGAAGCTATTGCCGCTGGCCGTAGAGGAGCCATTGCCATAGACAAGTATCTCCGGGGCGATGCCTCACGAGTCGAGATGTATGACCTGAAGCCCAGCGTTATCGAAGAAGAAGTAAGTAAAAAAGAAGAGGAGGAGGAAACCTGGGAACCTCAATTCAGGCCGGAAACACCTCATCTCTCTCTTCAAGATAGGAAGAGCAGCTTTAAGGAGATAGAGCTGAGCTTTTCTGAAGAGAAGGCGGGACAGGAGGCTAAGCGATGCTTAAGATGCGACCTAGAAAAGTAATGTAAAAAGCAAAAATGCAAAAGGAAAAGATACAAAGGAACGTATTTGTAATTTTTATTTTTGATTTGTCATTTTGATCTTTAGCCTTTGACTTTTTTCTTGTGGGAGGTTAGGCATGAAATCTATTACCAAACAGAAGCCTTTTGAGGAAATCAAGCAACAATTGGAGGGGTTTGACCGAGTGTATATTGCCGGTTGCGGCACGTGCTCCACAATGACCAAAACTGGCGGGAAAGAAGAGGTCGTGGAGATGAGGAAGCGTCTACAAGAGCTGGGTAAACTGGTCACCGGCTGGATAGTTATCCCCACGGCCTGTGATGAAATGACCGAAGTAGCTATCAAGGAGAACAATGGAGCCATTCAGAATGCCACCTGTATTTTGGTCATGGCCTGTGCTCTAGGCGTGCATAAGCTGAGCACCTATATTGACAAGCCAGCCATTCCCGCATTGGATACTCTTTTCATAGGCGTCGAGGATGGTCCGGGCTGTTTTCAAGAAGTTTGTGCCCAGTGTGGTCAATGTATCCTGGGAGAGACTGCGGGCATTTGTCCCCTGACGGCATGTCACAAAGGTCTGCTGAACGGCCCGTGCGGCGGCACCAATAATGGCAAGTGCGAGGTGGATAAGGAAAAGGACTGTGCCTGGGCTCTCATATATCAGCGGCTAAAAGAACAGGGACGACTTGACTTGATGCGTAAGCATCATCCTCCCAGAGATTACAACGTGGCACCCAGGCCGCGAACGATCAGGATCACATAAAGGAGGAGCTATGGCGCCGAGTTTTAGGGAAGTTCTTAAATCTGGCAAATTTGTGATAACCAGCGAAATCGGTCCTCCAAAGGGGACAAACATTGAGAAGATGCTCCACCATATTGACCTTCTGAAGGACAAAGTCGACGCGCTGAATGTCACCGACCACCAGAGTTCCGTAATGCGTTTTCCCTCCATTGGTGGCTGCCTGGCCATCAAGGAGCGAGGTGGCGAGCCCATATTACAGGTGACTTGCCGCGACCGTAATCGCCTTGCCCTTCAGGCCGAGCTTCTCTTCGCATATACCAGAGGCATCAGAAATGTTCTCTGTCTAACCGGAGATGCTGTTGTAGTCGGCGACCACAAGGCGGCCAAGGGTGTTTTCGACCTGGACTCCGCACAGTTACTGAGGACAATTCGGCAGATGGAATCGGGCAAAGACCTGGGAGGGAATGCGCTCGACGGGACCGTGGAGTTCTGTGCCGGAGCCATAGTCACACCTGAAGCAAACCCGATTGAGCCCCAGTTAATGAAGTTTGAAAAGAAGGTTGAAGCCGGTGCCGAATTCTTTCAGACTCAAGCTATCTATGACCTGGACAAATTCGCCAGGTTTATGGAATATGCCCGCCAATTCCCGGTCAAGATACTGGCTGGCATTATTTTGCTTGTGTCAGCCAAGATGGCGAAGTATATGACCGATAATGTGCCGGGCGTTTTTGTGCCTCAGAACTTGATTGATGAATTAGCCAGTGCCCCCAAAGGTGAGGCGATCAATAAAGGTATAGAAATCGCCGGCAGGATGATTGCCACCATAAAAAAAGAATCCATGTGCCACGGAGTCCATGTCATGGCCATAGGTCGCGAAGAAGTGGTTCCCAATATCCTGAAATCAGCGGGGCTCGCTAGCTAATACACTAGGAGACTATGTCATGTTTGGAGCAATATCTCTCCAAAAATTGGCACCTATATTAGGCTGTTCACCAAACGGTTCACTTCCAAGATTATCGCCACGGCAAACAAGGTTAGTTTCCAGTTTCACTCTTATTTGATATTCTGCAACTACTGTTATCACGTTATCATTATTGCTACAAGATTGCTACAAGGACTTCCAAGTAAGTTTTCATTTCCTATTACTGTCTCTTCCTAGTAATAACCCTCAAACATCTGGGTTATATATAGGTAGTCTCCCCCCTCCGAAAATGCAACTCCCACACCTGTCCTGGTGTAACTGGGTCTTAGTATGTTTGCTCTGTGTCCAGAACTACTCATCCAAGCTGAGACAGCCCACTCACATACTTCTTGTAGAGAAAGATAAGGACCTGGAATAAACTGTCTGGTCGGTATCATTGCTATATTCTCTCCTCGTATAGTTCCGGGAAGCATACCATAGTCAAAACTTCTTTCCCCTGGATATCTGTCATGGCTGAAAAAGTTGTGCTCCACCATACTGATACTGTGCTCCCTGGCCAGACTGGTTAAGAGAGCGTCTTCGCTAAGAGCAGGTAGGCCAGACTGTTGTCGTTGGCCATTGACCAGTACAATTATGAGTGCCTCAGCTTCTGCCTCAGTATAGCCTATCCCTGGAGGGATTGGTGAATCCTCCGAAAAGTTAGCCCGTATCGAGTAGCTGCCACTCATGGTGATGGTGGTTGAGGCGGCGTTGACATTGGCAATGGTGCCTACATCGCCAGTCCAGTTGACAAAGTGGTAGCCAGTGGCCGGGGTCGCCACCAGACTCACTACTGCGCCAGCGTCATATGTGAAAGTTGCCTCACCGGGTGCTGTGACCGAGCCACCAGTGCTGCTGGAGGTGGTGAGGTCAAATTGTTCTGTAGGTATCTGCCCGAAGTTGGCGGTTATTGAGCAGTTTCCGTTCATGGTGATGGTGGTTGAGGCAGCATTAACGTTGGCAATTGTGCCCACGTTGCCGGTCCAGTTGACAAAGCGGTAGCCGCTACCTGGTGTGGCGACGATGGGAACCACTGTGCCTGCGGCGTAGGTGTGCTGTCCCACCGCCGGGCTTGTTGAGCCACTCCCACTCACGGCCACGGTCAGCGCGTAGTAGGTCACTGCTATCTTGGCGAAGTTGGCGGTGATTGAGTAATCTCCATTCATAGTGATGGTGGTCTGGAAGGAGTTGACATCGGCAATGGTGTCCACATCGCCAGTCCAGTTGACAAAGCGATAGCCACAAGGCGGAGTGGCGACGATGCCAACCACTGTGGCTGCGGCGTATGTGTGCTGTTCCACCACCCCACTTGTCAAGCCACTCCCGCTTACGGCCACGGTCAGGGTGTAGTAGGTCACCTGTATCGTGGAGAAGTTGGCGGTGATGGAGTAGTTTCCATTCATGGTGATGGTCGTCGAGGCAGCATTGGTATTGGCAATGGTGCCCACATCGCCAGTCCAGTTGACAAACTGGTACTGGTAGACACAAGTCGGGCGCGCCACCAGGCTGACCACCGTGCCTGCATCGTAGGTGAAAGTCCCCGTGCCAGGACTGGTTACCCACCCTCCTCCAGCAGTCGTGACAGTCAGCTGGTACCGCACGATCGGAATCGGCTCGAAATTGGCCGTTGTCGAGCAGTCTCCGTTCATGGTGATGGTGGTCGAGGCAGCGTTGACATTGTCAATGGTGCCCACATCGCCACTCCACCCAACAAACCGGTAACCAGCATCTGGGCTCGCCGTCAAGCTGATTACAGTGCCAGCATCATATGTGAAAGTTCCCTCGCCAGGTACTGTGACCGAGCCACCAGTGGTGCTCGAGGTGGCGAGGTCGAATTGCTCCGGAGGTATCTGTTCAAAGTTGGCCGTTATTGAGTAGTCTCCGTTCATGGTGATGGTGGTCGAGGGAGCCTCGATATTCTCAATGGTGGCCACATCGCCAGTCCAGTTGACAAACTGGTGGCCAGCGTCCGGGGTCGCAACGAGGTTAGCCATCATGCCTGTGTTGCAGGCGAATGTTCCTTCGCCAGGTAGGGTTACCGAACCTCCACCAGTGCTGGAGACGCTCAGGCTGTACTGCTCTGCCGGAATAGCCTCGAAGTTGGCGGTGATTGAGCAGTCTCTGTTCACGGTGATGGTGGTCGAGGGAGCCTCGATATTCTCAATGGTGTCCACATCGCCAGTCCAGTTGACAAACCGGTAGCCACTAGCTGGGGCTGCAACTAGGTTGACCACCTCACCTTTGTCACAAGTGAAAGTACCCTCTCCAATGGTGGTTATTTCTCCGCCTTCAGTGCCGAATATGGTGAGGTTGTACTGAGTAGGAGAGGAAACGCAGCCTACCATCCCTGTGATTAGCGCTGCCACAATCAAGAAACTGCTGATCCTTTTCACGTGTACCCCCTTCCGAGTGCCATTGTAGCAGCACCGAAGCAAGTGTCAATGACCCTTTTGGGCTAGTTCAGATGGACTAGTGACGCTGGGTTTTGGAGGAACGCTATAATGTCCACACTACGAATATCTATAGCGAGATTCCGGGATTCTTGTTTGCGGGCAATCGGCTGTGTTTTTGTTTCGGGACTACACTCAGGTTAGCAACTGCAGCGGAGTGGGCGAACTGTGATCCTCGATGTATGGCCATTCGGGGTTCGCAGTGCAGGCAAAAGGAGGTGCTGAGACGGCGACCAGTGTAGAGCGGAAGTCACCGTAGACCAGCCCCTTCATCTTCCTGATTCGCGACATTGAGACTGGTATCATTCTCGTCGCCAGGCGTGTTCTGAATCCCACTGCGTAGGTGCACGTTGTCTGCACTGAACAGAAGCCTGTCTTGTGGCACATTAACTTGAATCGTTACTTACCCGCACAAGGGACTATTGACACTCACTTCACGAGTGATACAATAAGCCTACGAAGGGCATATACGTGAAAACAATTGACAGCCTTTTGATTGTGGTGGCGTTGATTGCGGGGATGATAGGCTGTGCTCCTGGTCCTATTGAAATACGGGATTGGTATGACTTGCATGCCATCAGAAATGACCTGAGTGGCAGTTACATTCTGATGAACGACCTCGCTTCTGCTACTGCCGGTTATACGGAGCTGGCGAGCGTGACAGCCAATGGGGGAAGGGGCTGGGAGCCAATCGGGACCCCTGATGACGGGTTTACCGGGAGTTTCGATGGTCAGGGATATGAGATAAGGGACCTGTTTATCAACCGCCCTGACGAAGACTATGTGGGGCTTTTTGCTCATATTTCCTGGGTACGCTACATCGACAATGTCGGGGTCGTCGAGAATGTCCGGCTGGTCAACGCCAAGGTGAGTGGCTCTGCGGAGGTTGGTGCTCTGGTCGGGCACAATGCCGGCGCTGTGAACAACTCGTATTGCAGCGGCAGCGTGACTGGCGATTCGCGTGTCGGCGGTCTTGTGGGATGGAATCAGGCTACCCTGAGTAACTCCTATTCCAACTGCAGCGTGACGGGCTCGACGCGTGTCGGCGGTCTCACTGGGGACAATTGGTATTATAGGGGCACTGTGAGCAACTCCTATTCCACTGGCAGTGTGACTGGCTCTACACGTGTCGGCGGTCTAGTGGGAATCAATTACTATGGTAGCGTAACGAACTCCTACTCCACCGACAGCGTGACTGGGTCCTCGCAGGTTGGTGGTCTGGTGGGTTACAACAAGGGCACGGTGAGCAACTCCTTCTGGGATAGGGCCACTTCCGGAATGGAAGTGAGTGACGGGGGAACGCGCAAGACCACTGTGGAAATGAAGAACATCGCCACCTTCTCAGGTGCAGGCTGGAACATAATCGCGGTTGCCGATCCTGGCACGCGTAATCCTGCCTACATGTGGAATATCGTTGACGGTGCGACCTATCCGTTCCTAAGCTGGCAGCCCGTTTTTTAACAAGACCTGAGCTTGGATGGTTGAGCCAGAATCACTATATATCTGACCGGGAACTGCACAATTGCGTATTTTGTTACCTAACTGCACAGACCATCGAAATGTTCAATCCTCCGACAAAGCCTCAAGCTATTCCCAAACTCCGAATAGGTCAGGGACAGGTATGTCTATTTCAAGAACGGGGTATGCCCTTTCCGATATTCAGCTAACTATCTGTGAGCTATTTGAGTTCTTAGGATAGCTTAAGGCTTTGTGGGTCACCTGCCCTATTATTCTACAGCGGCAGTACCGTTCGTGCATCCTCATCTTATTAGGTGACTATTTTGTCGATACTGGATATCGACCGCAGCGTCAATTCCTTGGCCCCATACACCTAGGTCTCATAGTCCAGGCCCTATCATGTCGGGATAGAGCCACCGCGGTATGAAGTGGGCGGTAATTGCATAGTTACCCTCCATGGTAATCGAAAAGTGCATCGGCGGTTGATTATGCGCGGTACTTGAGCTGGCGTTGAAACTAGCCATCATTTCTATATCACCTGTCCAGGTGAAGAACTTGTAGCCTTCCTCAGACTCTGTCACCAAGTCAACCACCGCGCCGGCAGCATACCGGAAAATCCCTTGGCCAGGAGTGCTAACGGAACCGCCAACGGTGCTGGAGATAGTCAAGGTGTACTGGGCGGGCGGAATCGCTTCAAAGTTGGCAATAACGGAATAGTCGTCATTCATCGTGATGGTGATCGAAGCAGCATTGACATCGGCGATTGTGTGAACATTGCCAGTCCAGTTGACAAACTGGTAGCCAGAGTCTGGGGTTGCCACCAAATTAACCGCCATGCCACCATCGTAAGAAAAGGCCCCTTCACCAGGCGCAGTTACCGACCCACCCACGGTCCTGGAGATAGTGAGGCTATATGCCGCCACAAAGTTGGCCTTCACGGAATAGTCATCGTTCATCGTGATGGTAGTTGTCGCATCCTCGACATCGGCAATGGTGGCCACATCGCCAGTCCACTCGACAAAGTGGTAGCCCTCCTCAGCCTCGGCTACCAGGTTGACCACCGTTCCTTCATCATACGTAGAAGTCCCCTCTCCAGGGGTGGGTACCGACCCTCCAGTGGTACTGGCGATAGTAAGTTCGTACTCAATAACACCACCACCACCACAGCCTGCCATCCCAGCAATTAAGGCTACCACAATCAACATAATCAAAAAGATGCTGACTATTGCCATGTAATGGTGTCTCCGCGAACTAAGTATTATCTTCATACTTGACCTCCAAATTTCAGTAGTCGCTTGATTCATCAAGCACAATGGCCCATTGAGTTGGGCAACTACATTTTCAAAATAGCCCTGGGTTGTGAAAGGGATGCTTGGTTCCACTGTGGCAAGAAAAAAGCGCCCAGTTCACATCTCTATACATGCTCGCCGGAGCATGGTGGGAACTACTACGATCCTCTACAGCACACACTTGGCCGCCGACCTTGATACTAGTGCTCAGAATACTGTTCCTAGATAGGTTATTCCAACGTTATACCGCTATCTAACAAATTGTCAATAGGTTTTTGTGCGGCGTCCAAAACATACGATAGAATTAGGGAGTCACAAATCGTCAGAATGTTTGGCGTCTGCAGACCTCGTGCGCTTATTGGTGACTCTGACAAGAAGCTACCGGCGAGACACGGCAAGACAACGAGTTCCGAGTCCTAGTGCGGTATCTTTGAACGGAACAAGGATAAGTGAGTACTTCGGCCTCATCTCCTGAGAGCAGGCTGCAAGTTGTGGTGCTTTTCCTAACTGATCAACCGCTGGAGAATTTGCTCCTTCTGTTCTGTAGTGAGAAACCCTCGATCCACTACCTTCTGTAGCCAGGCCTCAGCACTGTCCAGGACTTCAGCCCTACGCTGCTCAGCAAGCTGACTTTGCTCTACCGCCTTGTCAATCCTAGCCTCAACCCGCTCGAGTACTTGCGCCTTCTCCTCCTCACTCAGGTTGCCCTCTAGCGATATCCTGACACGCTCCAGGACTTGTGCCCTACTCTCTGCAGCAATCTGACCTCCTTGTATCATCCCATCGATCCTAGCTTCAACCCGCTCCAGTATTTCCGCCCTACGCTCTTCACTTAACCTGCCCCGCTCTACTGCCTTAGCAGTCATCTCCTCAACCCGCCCGAGGATTTGCCCCTTATGCTCCTCAGCGAACAGACCTCGCTCTATTGCCCTGTCAATCCGAGCCTCAACCCGCTCAAGGATTTGCGCTTTCTGCTCCTCACTTATGTTGCCCCCTAGTGACATCCGGACATCCTCCAGGATTTGCTCCCTACGCTCCTCAGCAATCTGACCTCGCTCTATCGTCCTGTCAAGCCTTTGCAGAACCCTCTCAAATAGCTGAATCCTACGCTCCATTAGAGTGGGTAGGGGTGATTCTTGTGTGGCGTTTTCAGCTAGAGTCAGCAGGTCTGATGCCTCGGTGGCACCTTCGGCTAGAGCCAGTAGGTCTGACTCCTCCATCACACTTTCAGCCAAAGACAGTACGTCTAGTTCCTGTACGGGGCCCTGAGCTGGACTTGCCCCTGCGCAACCCACCAGACAAAACAGCCCAACCACTACTATGCTTAGCACAATCTTCCACTTTTCTCTAATCATGTTGCTCCTCCCACTCGTCTGAGTCTGACAGTCTCAACTTAGACAGTATGCTATCAACAAGATCGAGTAGCGCCTCCATTATATCATACCCGCCGCCAGACCCGAGTACAGTCAGTCATGCCTTCAACAGAATAGAGAATGTCGGTAGAATGGACCGAGGAGACTGGCAACGCCCCAAAAATAGAATCGGGGTGAGTGGATTTGAACCACCGACCACCTGAACCCCATGTAGCTAGTAGAAAAGGCGGAGGCCGCTTGCCTCCCTCTGGAGTAAGCATAGCAATCATGAATTGATAAGGTCAAGCGGTTCAGAAGGACTCTTCGCCAATTTTCTGCTATCTTTTAGTCAGACTTTCCAGTGCATCTTGATGTATTCGTGCGCTTCTTTCATTTGCATTGGTTGTGTGGAGGATAATGCTCGTAAGAAAAATTCTTCTTGCCCATCGTGTACTACATACACTGGCCTATTTGATGGGAGCACATCAATTCTGCAAATATCTTTATCTCCAAAGTGAATAATGTTTGCTGACACAAAGGCAGAATACTCTTTGCCCAGATGACTATCTAGTATCTGAGTCAAATGAAGCATAAAGCCATCACTACCTTTCTTTTTCAATGTACTGTAGTCCATATCCAATCCAATAGGTGTTTTCTCATCGGTTACACCAATTAAGAGAGTACCTCCCTTTGCATTCATGAATCCCGCAACGCTTTTTGCGACAGCGTATTCTAGCTCCTTATTGACCCTTCTTTCTCTGTAGCCCCAACGAAGAGATGCTTTGAACTCGACATCTTCATTTTCTCCTGCTTGCAACAAGCTCTCGACAGAGCCTGTACTGAGACGCCTTGAGCGGAACCACCGTCGAATGATCACCACCAAGATCAAGGCTTCTAGAACGGAAAGAACGATGATGAGCGCGGTCTGATACTCCAAGACCCTGGACAAAGGAAGGCTTTTGTGAAGTTCCTCGAAATCGATAAAAGTGTTCAATATGAGAAAGCCACCCATAAAAACCAAATTGGCAAGGATTATCCGCTTTAGGACACCCCAAATATCCCTGCCCGATAACGAGCTTAGTATCTTATCCATGCTTTCATCTTATCATGCAATCGGCAAGTAGACTAGCAAACTGTTGCCACCGACACTAGTCGTTACAAATGTCGAACATGTGGTATGTGATCTCCCTCCAGCAATTACAAATCAAAGTGCTCGGCTATAGTCATGAACAAGCCAATGCCGTGTATGAAAATATAGTCATATACAGGGAAATCGCTGTAGACACACTACCCATGGAGTCGTTGGAGCCTGAGCGCACTGCCTTAGAAGATGATATTTGGCCCTAGTTTCGGGTGGAGCAAGTTGCCGGGCCACGCACAATTAATAGGTCAATTCGCAACAAGCGAAGAACAACAATCCCTAATGTGCAGCTCAGCCAACAATAGTCTGTTTTCTTATGTCTAGCGTAACAATACGTCAGATTGTTGCGTCAGAGGTAAGAACACGAGCAATTGTTGCCGGACAAACGACTTTCATATGACATGAGATAACCTAGTGACTTTATGGTCTCTCCAGACGGGCGGTAGCACAATGTGTGCAAATGAAGAGCTCCTCAGACGAGAGGCTCTTAGACATATACTGACGTGGTAGCTCGGTTGATTGTTTGACGGCTAACTATTGGTGTCGCTAAGCAGAGTTACCCCATAGCGAGTTTAGTACCTTATCAATCGCCCTAATTCTTGTTTCTCTCCTTGTATTCTCATTTCACACCTTCGTGCCAGAGGGCATACAGAGATTCATAAAAACACTATACGCCCAGTCTGCTGCGAATGTGGACAAAGTTGAGCAGATTTTCACGGCTTACCATGCCCACAATTTCGCTATTCTGGACTACAGGCACCTGATTAATATTATCTTGAGTCAGGATTTGGAGTATGGAGGAAAGTTCTTCATCAGGTCGCACCCACTTGAGTTTGTCAAACGGCGTCATCGCTTCTTTGACGGTCTCTGTGCTCCATTGCTCTCGAGGTACCGCCTTTATGTTATGTAATGTCATCATGCCCACGATTTGTGAGCCGGAAACTACGGGGAAACAACGGCGTCCGGAGGTCAAGATATTTCCATGCACAAGTTGGTCAATAGTAGTATCCGGAGCAACTACGACACAGTCACGGGACATTACTTCGCTGGCTACGTGGCCTTTGAGCATATCTTGCAGCAGAAGTTGCTGGTAGCTACCAACAGCAGCACTCTCCAGAAACCAGCCAATCAACGCCAGCCAGATACCGTTAACCCAGTTACCCGTAAAGATGAGCCAGATACCTACAAAGATGAAAATAAACCCTACCGCCCTTCCAATGTTTGAAGCTATTCTCGTGGCGCTTCTCAGGTTACCGCTACGCCACCATATTAATGACCTTAAGACGCGCCCGCCATCGAGGGGGAAACCGGGAATAAGATTGAAGGCGCCCAGCACCAGATTAATGTATCCAAGCCAGTACGCAATGGCCGTGATAAACTGGGCTGCAAAAGTGTCTACATGGCGCCATCCGAAGTAAATGCCAAAGAATATACCCCCGATTAATAGACTGCTTAAAGGGCCGACGATGGCCATACGGAATTCATCCTTAGGTTGCTTAGGTTCACTGGTAATTTGAGAAACACCACCAAAAATGAAGAGTGTTATAGACTGAACTGGTATACCCTGCCGTTGAGCAACTATGCTATGCATCAGTTCATGGACCAGGACTGAGCCAAAGAATAAGACACTGGTTATCATACCGGCGGCTATTCTGGCCGATAAGCTCCAGGTCGGGTAGGTGGACGGGAAATAGCTGCCCGCCAGCGCCCAAGTCACCAGTGCAAAAATGAAAAACCAGGAATAGTGAAGCCTTAGTGATATACCAAAAGCCTTGCCAATAGGTATGCCGCCTCTTAACATCTTGCACTCCTTCTATCTGTATTTTCTCCTGCTTGAATTATCGGGCATTCATCATTGTTTACACTTGTTGCACGTCGTCGAGCGAAGATAATGCTAGCTAATGACCCTCTTGTGGAAGCCCCGGCACCCGGCCCAGAGGAAAAGGACGCAAAAAGCCACGAGCACGGGGTAGATAACATATAGTGGCATATGCGGCGCCGTGGTCAGCGCGGCGCGAAAGCCCTCGGTCACATAAATGAGCGGGTTGACACAGACCAATGCCTGCAGCCAGGAGAAGCCGCCGACCTTGATAGCCGCCAGCATCGTCCATGGATAGTAAGTGCCGCCGAGGAAGGTTAAGGGCAGGACAATAAACCCGAACATGACGCCGATGTTACGCGGTGAAATGCGGGTTCCCAAAACTAAGCCGAGACTGGAGGTCATGATGCTGGTGAGAGGAATCAGCGTGAGCAGAAGCACCCAGTGCACCGAAAGGTTGGGATGCACACCCTGGGCGTGGACAACTGCGGCGATGGGGAACACGACTGCCGCGGCGATAAGGCCCTGGATGGCTCCCGCAACAACCTTGCCGATGGCCACGAGTGATACCGGGAGAGGTGCAAGCACTCGGTCTTCAATCTCTTTGGTATAGCCGAATTCGTTAGCCAGTGGTAAAGCCACAGCCTGGATTCCCTGGAACATAATGGAGAGGCCCACTACGCCGGCAACCAGTACAGTGGCAAACGATGACAGACCACCTGCCGAGCTTCCCCCCACACCCTCGCCAATCTGGGGAAACACATACAGGAAAACAAAGACCAAGAGAAAGGGCTGGATAAGGGTGCGGGCGATGAAGACACCCAGGTTCTTTTTTAGCACCGTTAGGTCACGCAGCAGCAGGGCATTGAAGGCGGCACGGCTGGCTGCTGCTGCCGACCGAGCTGGCCTCGGTGTTTGAACACTTGGTGTGGCAGTCATGGTGCTCATCAGTCGCGTAGCTCCTTTCCGGTCAGATTGATAAAGACAGTTTCGAGGGAAGGCTCGGCCACAGACAAATCAGTGATATTGAAGCCTCCCTGTTCAGCAATGGCAACTATCCTGGGCAGTACGCCAGTCGTGCCTTTGATGTGGAGCTGGATAGTATTGTCGAGTAGCCGGCTTGTGGTCGCTCCTTCGACTCGGTCCCGAAGGAACTGGGCGAAGGCGTCTAAGTCACCTGTTGCTGATATGGTTACGATATGGTCAGCGCCGACCGATTCCTTTAAATTCTTCGGGGTGTCCATGGCGAGGATACGGCCATAGTCCATAATAGCTATCCGGTCGCAGACCGAATCTGCCTCCTCCATATAATGCGTGGTCAACAGGATAGTCTGACCTTCAGCGTGCAGCTTACCGAGGATATCCCACAGGGCAAGGCGACTCTGCGGGTCAAGGCCGGCCGTGGGCTCATCGAGAAAGAGGACCGACGGGTGATGTAACAGAGCACGAGCCACCTGGAGCCGTTTCGCCATACCGCCGGAAATGGCCATCACATCTGCCTTGGCACGTTCCGTGAGGCGAAAGTCCACCAGGAACTTGTCCGCTGCCTCACGGCTTTCTCTGGCGCTCATCCCAAAAAAACGGCCATGATAATAGAGGTTTTCCCAGACGGTCAGTGCCCTATCAAGGTTATTCGTCTGAGCCACAACACCGATCACCTGCTTAACTAGCGCGGGATGAGCGACGACGTCGATACCGGCCACTATAGCTTTGCCACTTGTCGGGACTACCAGCGTGGTAAGCATCCCGACAGTCGTTGTCTTGCCAGCACCATTAGGGCCAAGCAACCCAAAGATTTCCCCGCTGTGTACCCTCAAATCGAGCCGGTCCACGGCCAGAATATTGCCATCTGGGTAGCGCTTGGTCAGTTGCTCGCAGCGAATGACCTCGTCGACATTGGCCTTGTTGCCGACTATATTGATGTCAGTAGTCTGTGCATTCATATTAACAGTTTCACAATGACTCTATCCGAGCAGTATACATGCCGCCGTTAACTCTGGATGAATTACCAGAAGCTCAATGAAATTTAGCAGACAGGAACTTAAGTAGTCAAAAATCAACTCACAAATAATTACAGACTTATGGCATTTTGGAGGTGGTTTAACTTCTCATTACCGGCAAGAGTTGATAATATGCGCTCATGTACTGGCTCTACAGCCGGGCGGCCATACCATGAGTATCGGAACCGGAGAATCTTGTAGGACTTTCTGAGGTATTAGGTGGTCTGACCACTTTATTTCCAATTCAGAGTCGGGGTGAGTGGATTTGAACCACCGACCACCTGAACCCCATTCAGGTGCGCTACCAGGCTGCGCTACACCCCGTCGCTATGACTTCTATTAATATGTTATCATAGTGGCCGCAACAAAGAAAATTTTGTAGATAGAGAGGTTGTGACTCTTGGCTAAGAAACAAAAAAAGGCTACATCTGAGCGAGTTCCCACTAAACACCAACTCTCCAAGTGGCAGCGGCAAATGAAGATACGCCGAATCGTGATAATCGCTGCCGTTGTTTTCCTGGTTGGCATTTCGAGCTGGATCGGCTATGGGTTCTATAAAGACTATAAGAGCGATCCCTTGCGCCAGGTTGTGATTAAGGTAAACGACGTCCAATTCAACATGGAATACTTCGTAGATATGCTCGACGTTTACACTACAGGCGTGAATTCCACGGAACTCACTTATTACGGCGATTATTTTGCCGGTATGGCTGCCGATCAGATTATCAATGCTGAGTTGGTAACACAAGGAGCTAAGAGTCTGAATATTGTAGTTACTACTGAGGAGATAGATGCAACATTACAACAATATGGGTTGCCCAATGACAAGGTATATCAAGATTTAATTAGCGCCAGTTTACTGGAGGAAAAGGTTAAGGAACACTTGGGTCCCGGGGTGAATGCGACAATCGAGCAGGCTCATGCACAGGTGATGCTTCTAGAGAGCCAGGAGGTAGCTGACGATGTGATGGCCAGAATCGAAGCCGGTGGCAATTTCACTGCTTTGGCTGAGGAGTTCTCGTGTAATTCATCAGTTGAACACGATTTGGGCTGGCTGCCCGAGGAGCTAATGCCTAATACCTCAATTGCCAGTGCTGCCTTCAACCTTACCCCGGGTGACATAAGTCAGCCTATTTATGATGGAACAGCAACCAAGAATGTTGGCTATTGGCTTATAGAGGTTACTGATGCACAAAATGAGACGATAAACGCGCAAGTTATGCTGCTGGGCAGCAAAGCCGAGGGAGAGCGAGTCAGAGCCCTATTAGCAGCCGGTGGAAACTTCAGTGCTCTAGCCGGGAATTATTCCCAGCACGCAAGCAACACTACAGGCGGTAAGCTTGATGGATGGAAACGAGGGGATATGGGCAGCACTGCCTTTGACCAAGTTGCCTTCAACATCACTCTCAACCAGGTAAGCGAGCCAGTCAAAGATGAATCGGTTCAGACCACTGGTGGCTATTGGATAGTCAAAGTCATAGATAGGGGTGACCGTCAGCTTGACGAAGAACTCAGGGGGAACCTGAAAGACAAGCGCTATAATGACTGGCTTGAGGCATGGAAAAAGAAGAGCACAATCGAAAATCGCTTGGATGAAGATAAGAACGCGTGGGCTATAGAAGAGGTCTTCAAGAGAAGAAACACACAATGAAGAAGACTATCGGCATTGGCTTGCTGGGCCTAGGGGTTGTAGGCAGCGGTGTGGCTGAAGTCCTGGCCACCAAAGCAGACAGCCTGGCTGAGCAAACAGGGCTTCCCCTGATTCTGAGAAAAGTGCTGGTGCGCGATGTGAAGAAACGACGCTCGGCAAAGCTTAGTTCCGCCCTGTTGACCAGCCACCCTGAAGAGGTCCTCTCTCACCCTCAAGTAGACATAGTAATCGAACTTATTGGCGGCGAACATCCGGCCACAGAACATATAAAGCAAGCCCTCGCCAACGGAAAGCACATAGTTACGGCCAACAAAGAAGTAATAGCCAAGCATGGATATCAGCTATTCTCCCTGGCCAACAAACACAATGCTGACCTCCGCTATGAGGCAAGCGTAGGCAGCGGCATACCGCTCATTTCCCCTTTTCAACAAGACTTGGCCGCCAATAGAATTTCGGCCATCCATGCCATCCTTAACGGCACCACTAATTACATATTGACCCGAATGGCACAGGAGGGACTGGATTTTGCTGCGACCTTAAAGCAAGCCCAGAAACTAGGTTATGCCGAAGCCGATCCCGCTAATGATATAGAGGGGACAGATGCTGCTTATAAGCTGGTCATCTTGTCCAACCTGGCCTTTCGCACCAAGTTTACCCCTCAAGATGTATACCGCGAAGGCATATCAAATATTGCCGCTCGAGATTTTCTGTATGCCAGAGAATTTGGCTATGCTATAAAACTTCTGGCCATTGCTAAGAGAGATGATGACAAAGTGGAGATGAGAGTTCATCCTGTTTTTGTTCCCCAGGATTTCCAGTTGGCCAAAGTAGATGGTGTCTATAATGCCGTCGAGGTGGAAACTGACTTAGCTGGCAAACTGGTCTTTTATGGGGAAGGGGCTGGAGCGCTCAGAGCTTCCAGCGCTGTTATGGCTGATGTGCTGGCGATAGCCAGGAATATCTGTCGCGGCGTAAACAATGTCCCGGAGCTGAGGCTGAACCAGAGAGTGAGTGTTAGGCCTATGTCCGAGTTGAAGACACGGTACTACCTCAGGCTGAATGCGCCTGACCGCCCTGGTGTTTTATCTCAAATCTCCAAAGTCCTGGGTGACAATTCCATAAGCATCTCGTCCGTAATCCAGAAAGAAAGCAACTTAGCCACGCAGACCGCCATGATCGTCATCATGACCTCTCCCGCCAAGGAAAAGGCAATGCAAAAGGCCCTCAAGCAACTAAAGCAGCTACCAGAGGTTAACGAGGTCAGCAACTTCATCAGAGTTGAGGAATGAAGCCAGGGGTCCTAAAGAGATATCGTAATTTCCTGCCAGTTACCCAGGCCACGCCTCTGATTACGCTCGGAGAAGGTGATACCCCTCTAGTGAGGTCACGCATTTTAGAGAGAGAGCTTGGCTGTGGTGAACTTTATTTCAAGCTCGAAGGCTGCAACCCCACCGGCTCCTTCAAAGACCGGGGCATGGTGGTGGCGGTGGCTAAGGCTGTCGGAAAGCAGCAGCCAGAGCATCATTTGTGCCTCCACAGGCAACACCAGTGCTTCCGCAGCTGCTTATGGCGCCAGATTCGGACTCAAAACTATTGTCATTATTCCTAAAGGGAAGATAGCGATGGGAAAGCTGGCCCAGGCCCTTGTTTACGACGCCCAGATTATAGGCATAAAAGGCAATTTCGACCAGGCGCTTCACATAGTACGTGCCTTGACCCAGAAATACCCCGTTACCCTGGTAAACTCACTGAATCCTGATCGCATCGAAGGCCAGAAGACGGCAGCTTTTGAGATTGTAGACGACATGGGGGATGCTCCCGATTATCTCTTCATCCCTGTAGGCAATGCTGGCAACATCACCGCCTACTGGAAGGGATTCATGGAATACCACCGTGCCGGCAAGTCCAGCCACACTCCCAAAATGATGGGCTTTCAGGCTGCCGGCGCCGCCCCCATAGTGCTGGACAAGGTCATCAAACGACCCAAGACCATCGCCACAGCTATTCGCATTGGCAATCCCGCTAGCTGGCAGAAGGCCGTAGCTGCCCGAGACGAGTCAGGAGGCACTATTGACTGTGTTACTGATGACGAGATTATGAATGCTTATAGATTGATGGCAATCAAAGAAGGTATCTTCGGTGAGCCGGCTTCAGCAGCCTCCCTAGCCGGGCTTATCAAGCTAGCCAAAAAGAAGGACTTTTCGGGCAAGCGTGTAGTCTGCATCATCACCGGCACCGGCCTGAAAGACCCCGGTGTGCCGGCAAGATATGCCCGGGCGCCCATGGAGCTTCCTGCCGAGCTGGCGGCGGTTGAGGAAGTTCTGAAATTCCCAACATGAAGAACCCTAAATCCCAGGCACCAAATACTAAACAATTTCAGAACCAAAGGAAATAAGAATGACAAATCAAAATTAACAATTTCGAGATTACTCTGATTTTGCACTTTACTTTGCATTTTGGAGGATTTGTTTAGAGTTTAGAAATTATGATTTAGAATTTAGCCAAATAGGAAGGATGGGAAAGTTATGTCAAGAATTGTTACCGAGGATATAGGGAAATATGGCCAGCACTATCCCAAGGTAGCAGTTATAGTTACCGCCAGTGCCCGGGGCAGAGATGATGCCATGACTGCCGCCTGGCACAGTTCAATTTCTTTCAGGCCGCCCATCTACGGCGTCGCCGTGACATCTAAGAGGTTCACCTATCAGCTTATCAAGGAAAGCCGGGAGTTCGGCATTAATTTCATTCCTTCAGAAAAAGCCTCCCTGGCCGCTGCCGTTGGAGGCACTTCTGGGCAGCAGATAGACAAATTTGAGAAATTTAATATCCGAAAAGAGAAGCCTTTGAAGACCACGGCACCCATCTTGAAAGATGCTTATGCTGCCTATGAATGCAGACTTATGGATAGTAAGCCCTATGGTGACCACATCTGGATAGTCGGCGAGATTGTAGCTGTACATTTCCTCGAGGAAGCATTTACCCCAGCGGAGGTTCTCAACCCGGATAAGCTGAAGCCGCTCCTTTACCTCGGTTCAGATTTCTATGCTAGCATAGACAGAGACAGCGTAAACTTTGTAAAGAGGGGGATTTAGATGGTTAATCAGAGTAGAATCAAACAGGCAATGGTCTCCATAATCGAAGCTATTGGTGAGGATCCCCTCAGAGAGAGTATAAAGGACACGCCACAGAGGGTGGCTGACATGTATGCCGAGCTCTTTTCCGGTCTGGATGCCGACCCTAAAGCCGAACTGGCGGTGGACTTTGGGGAGCGATATGAAGAGATGGTGATCCTAAGGGACATCCCGTTCTATTCCATGTGTGAACACCATCTCTTGCCCTTCTTTGGCGTAGCTCATGTCGGTTATATCCCCAGCCCTGGTGGTAGAGTGGTAGGAGTAAGCAAGCTGGCCAGGGTGGTAGAAATCTGCGCCAGGCGCCCCCAGCTTCAGGAGAGGATGACCCAGCAAATTGCTGACGCTATTTTCGAAGCACTTCAACCCGCTGGGGTGGCTGTGGTTATCCAGGCTGAGCACTTATGCATGGTTATGCGCGGGATAAAAAAGCCCGGAACAACTGTGATAACCTCCTCGGTGAGGGGCAATTTCCGAAGCAAGGTAGCGACTCGCAGCGAGTTCTTGTCCTTGATTCAAGGGAAATAGTTTATTCGTGACGCAAGGACTCGATGGGGTCGAGTCGTGCCGCCCGGACGGCCGGGTACAACCCAGAAATAAGTCCGATACCAATCGCTACACCTACCGCCAGGGCAATAGCATCGCCGGAAAGCGTAGCAGCAAAGGAGAAACCAGCATTTGTGGCCACGATAGACATGATTTTAACTATAATCCACCCCAGTCCTATCCCCAGAGCACCGCCACAGAGCCCCAGTGTAGCAGCTTCAATGAGGAATTGAATCAGAATATCTCGACGCTTGGCCCCTACCGCCTTACGCAAACCGATTTCCCTGATACGCTCGGTCACCGAAACCAGCATGATATTCATAATCCCGATGCCGCCGACAAGCAAGGATATACCAGCTATGCCGGCAAGGACGAGCTGGAGTATTCCCAGCACCTGGGTGACCTGGTCTGCCACAGACGCCACGTTGAGAACTCTGAAGTCATTGCTTTCTCCCTCTCTCAGGCCATGGGTGGCCCGCAAGATATCGGTAATCTCCTGTTCGGCAGATTCCAGCCCGTCGCTGCTCTTTGCCTTTACACTGATTGTGCTAACACTGTTTCCGCGGCTGCCCACCTGCGAGGTTGCCAGAGTAGCATAGAAGGTGGATAAAGGAATATAGACCCTCATGTCTTCAAGTCCAAATCCCATCCCCCGGCTTTCCAGTACACCGCTGACCTGGAATTGACGCCCACCAATCCTTATGCTCTGACCAGTAGGGTCCATCTCGCCGAAAAGAGTCTTGGCTACCTCGCTGCCCAGGACAACTACCCTCGACCTCGCTCCATAATCGAAATCGGTTATGAAGCTGCCCTGTGCCACGGCATAGTTGTCCACTACTTCGGCTTTTGGAGTCACCCCGGCAATAATTGTGTTGCTAAGGCTCTCTCCCCCAGCTACAACCTGAGCATAAGTCTGCGCCATTGGCGCCACATTTTCTACAGAAGGGGCGTTTTGGGCAATCGCCTGCGCATCTTCCAAAGTCAGTGTTGACTGAGCTCCCACTCCACTTATGCCGAGTTCTTGAGGTGTGACGTATATCAGGTTAGACCCCAGGGTGGCAAAGGATTCCTCTACTATAGCCGCCTGCGCACTTCCTAAGGATAGCACGGAAATAACTGCAGCCACGCCAATCAGGATGCCCAGCATGGTCAAAATTGACCTTAGCTTGTTACCAAGCAAAGCCCGCAGCGCAGTAGAGAAACAATCCCAGAGTTTCATTCCGATGCCTCTATCAGGCCATCGCGAAGTTTAATGGTGCGCTGGGTATAAGCGGCAATATCTGGTTCATGAGTAACCAGAACGATGGTCATGCCCTGCTCGTTCAATTTCTTAAAAATTGACATGATTTCCTGGCTGGTCCGGGTATCAAGGTTGCCTGTGGGTTCATCAGCTAAAATAAGAGAGGGGTTATTTACTAAGGCTCGGGCGATAGCCACCCGTTGTTGCTCTCCTCCGGCTAGCTCGCTTGGCCTGTGAGTGACCCGATGGGCCAACCCCACCGACTCCAGGACCTGTAACGCTCTTTGCCGTCGGTTGCTGGCACCACTGTAAATAAGCGGCAGTTCCACATTGGCTAAAGCCGTGGTCCTAGATAACAAGTTGAAGCTTTGGAAGACAAAGCCTATCTTTTTATTTCTTATCTCGGCTAATTGATTATCGTCAAACTCACTTACCTCGGTCCCATCCAGGAGGTATCGTCCAGAAGTAGGCTTGTCCAGGCAGCCAATGATATTCATCAGGGTGGACTTCCCCGAGCCCGAAGGCCCTATGATAGATACCATCTCCCCTGACTCAATGCGGCAGCTAATCCCCCGCAGAGCAGGAACTTCGGTCTGCCCCGCTTTATACACTTTGGTTATGTTCTCAAGTTCCAGCATTGGCTACATCGTGAAAAAGCCGCCTTGTCGCTCCTGAGAAGCAGGTAGTACCACCTTTTCCCCCTCCTGCAATCCCGACAAAACTTCGGTGTTTATCCCGTCGGTCAGCCCCAAGGTAATTTCTCTTTCTTCCTGCTGCCCGTCTACGAGCACTACAACCATTGGGTTTTGCAGGCTACCCCGAATATATCTGTTCGGTATCGACAATACATGATCACGACTCTCGATGATGACTTCAGCGGTGGCACTCATGCCATCCCTGAGCCCGGCGATGGGGTCTTCCAGAGTTATAGTGGTGGCGTAAGATATCACCCCGGCTCGAGTTGTGCTTACCAGGGAAATAAAAGCCACACTGCCGCTTTATTTCCTCATCGGGCAAGGCGTCCAAAGTAATATTCGCTGCCTGGCCTACCTTGATCATGGCCACATCTATTTCATCAATGAACCCGCGCATTTCTATCTCACTGGTGTCAACCACGAGATATTGCCGGACTGGCCAACATCGCTGTCGTGATTTCCTTTCCTTCAGTTATGGCGATGTCAGTCACCACGCCATCAAAGGGAGCCACTATTGTCCGCCTTTTCCAGGTTAAGCTTTGCCGATTCCAGGTTAAGTTTTGCTATTTTCAAGTTCATTTTTGCTGTTTCCCAATTCGCTTCGGCTATATTGACTTGCTGCTCAAGCACGTCTTCAGACGCGCCCAGTACGCCCTTGTCCAGGTTAATCTGGGCGATTTCATACTGTGCTTGAGCTGCCTTGACTTGATTCCTGTGCTATTTCGACTTGCAACTCAGCCGTTTTTACACTTGAATTTAGGGACCGGGCATCGAGCCTGGCTAATACTTGGCTTTTTGTCACGTTATCCCCTTCGGAAACCAGCACCTCTGTCACCGTGCCTGTGACGCCAAATGACAAATATGCTTTGTTGGTCATTTCCAAATTGCCATCCGCAACAACGCTTTTCACTATATCGCCCCGGGTAACGTTAACAGTCGTCAGCGTAGATTGGGAGCTGGTTCCTCTGGTAAGTACGATACCGAGCACCATACCAATAACAACCACGCAGATTGTTATTATCAGTATTCGTCTTTTTTTCATTTTTCTTTATACCGCCTCTCTATTGTGACAAAACGCTTATTATAGCAGCAACCCTATATTCTCTGGCAAAAATAACGTACTATGTATCCTGATCGCGTCATTAACTTCGATTGCCTTCGCCCCTTATCCCAACATCGGTGGTCTTACTTTCCTTGACCAATTTGGCAACCTCGTCAAGCCGGCTGCTTATGATGTTAAGCACTTTTTCTGCTGCCTCAACCTTGATAAGGATAAGCCCCAACCCCTCAAAATGACAGAAAACCAGAAATTTATTGCCAGTATCTATGCCAAGTTCTTTTCGGGCTTCCACGGGAATTACCAACTGCCCTCGGGGCCCGAGCACAGCAGTGCCAAAACACCTGCCTATTACATGCATATCCCTTTGTTCCATTATCACCTCCTGCATAAACAAAGTTAGTATTGTATGATTTATCTTACTAATTTGTCAAGTAGTATAAATCTGACAGTCCAACCATAACTTAGGACCAGCGAATGTAGTGGCGATGTTTATCCTCGCCTTATTGGCGGGGGCGAGCCCCGCATCTGAAATGCTCATGGGGAGCGTGTCGACCTATGAACAGCAGTTACGGTAAAATTAGCCTGTCCTCCGAGGGGCTCAGTGCGAGCGGGTTGCTAAATAACCTCTGAATTTTAAGCGTGGCTCACGATGAAAAAACTTGTTGACGGAGCAGGTAAGCTGGGGATAAAGCTCAATTCCAGACAGGTAAAGCAATTCGAGCTCTACTACCAGGAGCTGATTGAATGGAATAAGAGAATTAACCTCACGGCCATAACAGATTACTCATCAGTGCAGGTAAAGCATTTCCTTGATTCGCTGACCATCACTCTAGCTCTGTCTGAAGAAGAAGTGGCAGGCCAAGATTTCAATATTATAGACATAGGGACAGGTGCCGGTTTCCCCGGAGTGCCACTCAAAATTGTTTTCCCTCAGCCCAGGCTGGTGCTCATTGAATCCACAACAAAAAAGACCGGTTTCCTCCACCATATTGTCCGCAAACTGGAGCTGGAAAACGTAGAGGTTCTGAACAGCAGAGCCGAGGAGGCAGCTCATCTGCCACTCTACCGTGAGCAATTTACCCTGGTTCTCTCGCGTGCTGTCGCCTTGTTGCCCACCTTGGTGGAACTGACTCTGCCCTTTTGCCGGATTGGGGGAAGATTTATCGCGCAAAAGAAAGGGGAGATTGACCAGGAGGTAAATAGGGCAGAAAAAGCCATTGCTGTGCTGGGAGGCAAATTGGATCAAATAAAGAAGATAGAACTGAATGAATTCGATGATGCGCGTCATTTGGTAATTATTGATAAAATATGCCCAACGCCGGGTAAATATCCCCGTCGTGCGGGATTGCCAAAGCGACGACCGATTTAAACAACCTAGGAGAAGAGCGAGGCTAATTTTCAGGGGCAACCATAGTTAACCGCATGATCTTGTACAAAATTCCTCTCCCTTGATGGGAGAGGATTAAGGTGAGGGTGAAATAGAGATGTGGAGCAGGAGATCCCGGAGGTTCTGCTTTGGACTCCCTCCATTCGGTTTCTATTTCCAGGGATTCAGGCCCTTTCCCAGACAGAAAGGAGTATCTGGACATGCTCGAGGAGTACAAGAAAGACCTGGAAGAGGAGCTGAAGGAGGTAGAAAAAGAGATCGAGGAAACAAAGAAGAGCCTCTAGCAGACAAATGCAAACCAAGCAAAGTCTGGTCTGAAGGAATGCCGGGAGATACTCAAAGGCTGATTCAAAGCCAGGCAGACTTTATCGTCACTGAACAGCTTCCTTCCGGGGCTATTCCCTGGTATCGAGGCGGTATCACAGACCCCTGGGACCACGTAGAATGCGCCATGGCCTTAGATTTCAGCGGCCACGTTCCGTGAGGCTCGCCTGGCCTACAAGTGGATGCGGGATACCCAGAACCCTGACGGAAGCTGGTATTTCAGCTATCACAATGATGGGCCTCAGGACCTGACCAAAGATACAAACTTCAGCACCTACATAGCAACAGGGATGTGGTTTCACTACCTCACTACCCGGGACCTGGACTTCCTCCACTACATGTGGCCTGCGGTGGAGAAGGGCATAAACTTCGCCTTGACTTTGCAGCAGCCAGGCGGCGAGATTTACTGGGGATTAAGCGAGAACAACGAAGTCTGGCCAGGAGCAATTCTGACCGCCTCTAGCAGCACCTGGCTCAGTATCAAATGCGGCATAAGGATTGCTAAAACCCTGGGGGTAGAAAAGCCTGACTGGAATAAGGCATCCCGGAAGCTATCTAGAGCGATAAAAGAGCACCCCGAACGCTTCGACAGGTTAGGCGAGGATAAGAGCGGCCATGCCATGACCTGGTATTACCCCATCCTCGTGGGACTACTCAAGGGGAAGCAAGCAGAAGAGCGCATCTCAAGAGAATGGCAGGATTTCATTATAGATGGCTGGGGGTGTAAATGTTTTACCGACAGAAAGTCAGTATGTGTAGCTGAGACCTTTGAACTTGTTCTGGCCCTAACAAAGATGGGTGACAGAGATAAGGCAAAAATGGTGCTGGACTGGGTATCACAATTTCGGGATAGCGACGGCGTGTTTTATCGGGAGGTATATTGGCCGCAAAGGGAGATAAGACAGTCAGAACAGGGACCACAGGTCCCTGAAAGGAATACCTGGACGTCGGCAGCAGCGATACTGGCTGTGGCGGCCTTAGGTGGACTCAAAGATACCATAGCCTGAACATTGGCTTGTAAGATGAACTTAGAGCCCATTGTTAAAAGAGTTTCCCTCAAGATTCCACTGGAAGACGACCCTGATGATTTCGTGGGTTACGAAGTCCTCATAGACTTCATGAAGCAACGGGCATTGTATAAGCTGGAAGGAGATATCATCGAGATTGGCGCTTATATGGGCAGAGGTACCGCCAAGCTGGCGAAGTTCGCCCAGAGACACGGCAAGAAGGTATACGCCATCGATGTTTTTGATCCCAGTCTGGACAACACTTTGAGCAAAAGTGGCATCAAGGCGGGTGACGTTTATGAAGCATTCCTCCAGGGCCGCTCGATGCTAGAAGCCTACCAGGAGTCAATTCGAGGTTTTGATAACATCATCACTATGAGGGAAGATTCCAAAAAAGTTAGCTTTCCTCAAGAACAAAGATTCATCTTTGGATTCATCGATGGCTGCCACCAGAAAACATATGTAGAAAATGATTTCCATGTCATCTGGCCTCATCTTGTTTCCGGAGGCATAGTCGGTTTCCACGATTACAAGTTTGACGATTGGCCAGAAGTCACCAGAGCCGCCGACAACCTGATGCACGCACACAGAAGAGAGATAAGCGAAGCATATGAGATAGAAGGGAAGTATAATATCCTGTCTCTTCTGTTGATCAAAAAATAGATGCATCTCTAGTCCTCCGAGGCAGGATATCCCTTTGTGTGAAAGAGCCGTGACATTTGTGATTTGACTGGCATGGCGTTATAATGGAAATCCATGGAAAAGGGTACCTGGAAAGTCAAGACGGGACTGGCGCAGACGCTGAAGGGCGGGGTGATCATGGATGTGATCAACGCCGAACAGGCTAGAATTGCCGAGGAAGCCGGTGCCTGCGCTGTTATGGCATTGGAACGGGTGCCAGCGGATATCCGCGCCGCCGGTGGAGTGGCTCGCATGGCCGACCCCACCGTTATTATGGCCATAAGGGAAGCGGTCAGTATCCCGGTAATGGCTAAATGCCGCATCGGTCACTTTGCTGAGGCCCAGGTGCTGGAAGCATTGGGCGTTGATTTTGTAGATGAGTCCGAAGTGCTCACTCCCGCCGATGAAAGCCATCACATTTGGAAACACGATTTCAAGGTTCCCTTTGTCTGTGGCTGCCGCGACCTGGGCGAAGCGTTACGTCGTATTGCCGAAGGGGCAGCCATGATTCGCACCAAGGGCGAAGCGGGGACGGGCAACATCGTGGAAGCTGTCAGACACATGCGGGCAGTCCAGGATGGGATTCGCCGACTCAAAGTTCTACCTGAGGATGAATTGGTAGCTGAGGCGAAAGCCCTGGGTGCTCCTCTGGAGTTAGTAATGGAGGTGCATAAAACAGGGAAGTTGCCTGTCGTGAACTTCGCCGCCGGCGGTGTAGCGACGCCAGCGGATGCTGCTTTGATGATGCAACTAGGAGCCGAGGGGATATTTGTGGGCTCGGGGATTTTCAAGTCCAGTGACCCCGCAGCCAGAGCGCAAGCTATTGTTAAAGCTACCACCCACTACCAGGACCCCGTTATCCTCGCCGAGGTATCCAAAGATCTGGGAGCCGCCATGCCCGGTCTGGACATCAAGGCTATACCCCAGCAAGAATTGTTGTCCCCCAGGGGTTGGTAAGGTGAAAAAAGGTATTGTCACAGGATGCGAAAGGTAGTTACCGACGATTTAGATGCGCTACTTGATATCTTTCCACTCCATGTCCGTGAGCCTCTCTACCAGCAGCCCGATCACAGCGAGCTGTTGGAGGTAATCCTAGACTTAGGACGTCTCCCCGAAGCTCGCTTTCCGCATAGAGAGTTAGTTCTTAACTCCAGTGAGGTGAGCCAGACTGATATTGATTATGTGGTATCACGAATTGGCGAGTTCACCGGGGATAACCGTGCCGGCATCAACCACACCCTTCACCGCATCTCAGCCATACGCAATAGGCACGGTGAGATAATCGGCTTGACCTGCCGTGTGGGCAGAGCTGTGTTCGGCACCGTAAGGATGATTCAAGACCTTATCGAATCGGGCAACAACGTCCTTCTCCTAGGCCGGCCCGGTATAGGCAAAACCACTATGTTGCGAGAGGTGACTCGAGTGCTGGCTGAGGACTTCAAAAAACGGGTTATTGTAATTGACACCTCTAATGAAATTGCCGGAGATGGCGACATTCCACACCCCGCCATCGGGCATGCCCGGCGAATGCAAGTAGCTGCCCCCGCTGAACAGCACGCCGTGATGATTGAAGCAGTGGAAAATCACATGCCCGAGGTCATCATTATTGACGAAATAGGCACTGAACTCGAAGCCAAGGCAGCGCGAACCATCGCCGAGCGTGGAGTACAGTTGGTAGGGACGGCACATGGCAACACTCTGGAAAACTTGATAATGAACCCCACTTTGTCCGACCTTATCGGCGGCATCCAGACGGTTACCTTGGGAGACGAGGAAGCCAGGCGACGGCACACACAAAAATCTGTCCTGGAGCGTAAGGCTCCGCCCACCTTTGGTGTGGTGGTGGAAATTGTGGATTATTACAGGGTAACCGTACATCCTGATGTGACCGATGCTGTGGATGCTCTCCTCCATGGGCGGCCCCCAAAGGCTGAAGCGCGCTGGATGGAAGAAGACGGTGAGGTAAAAAGGGAAGCGACAACCTCTCCTTTGACATGGGAAGGCAAGGAGGAGAAGCAGCCGGAAAAAACGCTGCGATTCTACCTCTTCGGCGCAAACCGGTTTCGATTGGAACAAATTGCTAAGGAAGGGCGAAAAGAGCTGAGAATCGTCGCCGACCTCAGGCAAGCTGACATTTTCCTCACGACGCGGAGTTATTACCGCCGCAAGCCACAAAAGATACGGGATGCCGAAGCCCTGGGAATACCAATTTATGTCCTCAAAAGCAATAATGCCGCTCAAATGAGGCAATGCCTCGACGCGCTCTATTCCCGCGAGGCTCAATCCACCTACGTCCATCATCTGCAGCGTCTTTTAGCCGGACGCCGCGATTTCACCTCTGGTGACCGGCGCATGGAGCAGGGCGGCAAAAGGAAATCGAGGTAATCTTTGGCATTGTTTATCACCTTTGAGGGTGGTGAAGGCTGTGGCAAAAGCACCCAATCCAAGCTCTTCCTGAAGAAACTCGAGCAAAAAAACATCCCCGCGGTATTGACCCATGAGCCGGGAGGAACAGCTCTGGGCAACGAGTTAAGAAGAACACTGAAACAGAAGGGGAACTACCCTGTTTCTCCCCAAGCTGAGCTGTTTCTCTTTGCCGCTTCACGTGCCCAATTGGTGACTGAGGTAATTCGTCCTGCCTTGAAAGAAGGTAAAGTAGTTATCTGCGACCGCTTCAGTCACTCTACGCTGGTTTATCAAGGCTATGGGCGAGGACTTGATTTGACTACTGTAGAGACGGTCAACAATTTAGCAACAGGGAACCTTAAGCCGGACCTCACTATCTTCCTGGATATTTCCCCGGAGCAGGGATTAGCACGAAAGCGGAGCGCGAAAGACCGCTTTGAGCTGGAGGACTTATCGTTCCACCGGCGGGTGAGGGAAGGATACCTCAAGATGGCGGCAGCCGAGCCCGACCGCTGGTTGGTGGTAGATGCCTCCCTGCCTAAAGGGAAAATTGCTGAGATTATCTGGGACAGGGTGAGCCCGCTACTAACCTCCCGCTCGTCATTGCGAGGAGCGTAAGCGACGAAGCAATCTCGTCACTCTTCATGTTGTGCGATATACTTATGCAGCACCTATGCCCAAAGGCAAAGTAGCTGTGGCGTTGAGCGGAGGGGTGGATTCTTCCGCCGCTGCCTTGTTGCTCAAAGAAGCCGCCTATGAAGTAATAGGCATACATATGCGCCTCTGGGACTCACCTGGCTTCGACCACCAGGCACACCGGGCGGAAAATATCTGCCGCATTTTAGACATTCCCTACCATCAGGTTGATCTCCAAAGAGAATTTGAGTCCTGTGTAGTGGACTATTTCTGCCAGGAATACCAGCAAGGGCGGACTCCCAATCCTTGCGTTGTCTGCAACCAGTACATAAAGTTTGGCATCCTGCTCGATAAAGCACGCTCCCTGGGCGCTGATTATTTAGCTACCGGCCATTATGCCAGAGTAGAGCATTCCCGTGATGGCCATCGCTTGCTCAAAGCCGCAGACATCAGTAGAGACCAATCCTATTTTCTTTACACCCTAACCCAGGAAAAGCTCGGCCGTGTCCTGTTTCCTTTAGGCGAGCACAGCAAAGACGAAGTTAGACAGATGGCCAAGCAGGCAGGATTGCCCACAGCAACCAGGTCCAGCCAGGATATCTGCTTCGTCTCTCAGAAAAACTATGGAGCCTTTCTCAGCCAGAGATTTGCCACTCTGCCCGGCGATGTTGTAGATACGCAGGGAAAGAGATTAGGCCAGCATCGGGGAATAGCCTTTTATACCATCGGGCAGAGGCATGGCCTGGGATTAGCCTCTGGCAAGCCACTCTACGTCATAAGGATAGAGCCTGAAAGCAATAGAATTGTGCTTGGTCCTGAAGAGGAGCTCTACAGTCAGAAGCTGACCGCCCAAAAACTGAACTGGATATCAGGCACGGCGCCGCGCGAGCCCCTTACAGCCAGGGCTAAGATACGCTATAAATCAAGAGAAGCCGAAGCCACTGTGTTTTCCAGGAATGACTCCGTGGATGTTCATTTCACTCAGCCGCAAAAGGCAGTAACCCCCGGGCAGGCCATTGTGTTCTATAATGTTGATGAGGTACTGGGGGGCGGGACTATACATCAAATGCAAAGATAAAAATGCAAAATGTAAAAATACATAGCAAAAATGAAATTTCTCACTTTTTGAGTTGTCATTTTGATTTTTGACTTTTGATTTTTGATTTTGGCAAAGACATGTCTCAGTTCCCAAACCTTGATCACGAAAACGAGCTTAAATCACAGGGCTATGAGCTTATCGCTGGCATTGATGAAGTCGGCCGGGGGGCTCTGGCCGGTCCGGTAGTAGCCAGCGCCGTTATCCTGCCCCACCCCGCCAATTTGCCCTGGCTTGGGCTGGTTCGGGACAGCAAGGAATTAACCTCCAAGAAACGGGAATCCCTCTTCGACTTGATTAACAAGGAGGCTGTGGCTGTGGGCATTGGCATCGTTCCTTCTCAAGTGATTGACTCCATTAATATCCTCAAGGCCACCAAGCTGGCTATGATGCAGGCGGTGGAAAAACTGCCCAAACAACCGCACTTCCTCATTATTGATAGAGTAACTTTGTCTCAATGTCCCATCCCTCAAAGAGGAATAACCAGAGGCGACAAATTGTGTCTCTCCATTGCTTGTGCTTCTATCATAGCCAAGGTCACCAGAGACCGTATGATGGAGGAATTTGACCAAATTTATCCCGGCTATGGATTTGCCCAGCATAAAGGCTATGGAACAGGAAGACACATATCCTGTCTGCAAAAGCTCGGCCCTTCGCCAATTCACCGTCTATACTTTGCCCCTGTCAGGAATATCATCACAAGCCAAAGCTCTGGCCCTTTAGCTTCGGGTCAGCCAGCCCCGACCACTAGCCTATTCAATTTGACCTGTGTGGATACAGATGAGCCGATACACTAAATAAAACTTGGTTAATAATTAGTGGCTTGGTCTGGCCACTCAGCAAGGTCAAAAATAAAGTGTCAAAAATGGAAACAATTTCTTAGACGAAACTTCACTGAGTTAGCAAGTGGTATACTGGGATTAGGACGTATACTCTCCCATTGTAGAAGGGCTGCATAAACCACACAAACTTAACCCATCCCTGAAAATGAGAATAAACGCGCTCTTATACCTCATTGCTCAATATCTTCAATGGTAAGGGACTTCGAGAATCGCCGCCTGGTAGTCCACAGTGCGTATAAGGGGAAAGACATGTAAACCAGACCAAGAATCACAGGAACCCACACTGAAAATGGCTCAGCAGATGCCGAAGGCTTGCGTAGGTCCGGTGCGATAATTCCGAGGACAATTATGGCTACACCTACGATAATCATAGCGAACATCGCTATTCTACGTTGTCTTGCAACTCTTCCAGAACTGCGAACGGGACCCCAGTTCAATATTCCCTTTGGTACGCCACGTATCGTTCCTTGAACTTTGGGATAAGGTCCTTCATCAGTGTGTAGTAATTCTATGACTGCCCCATCTCCTACGTCGAGATAATCAAAATGGCAAACCACCTCATTTGGGGACTTGTCATTTATTTTAACTTCAAACTCATTTGTTTTGCGAGTTGCGCTAACAACACGAGCTCTGAGCACTTGAGCATCTTTATTAAACTCCAGCCGCAATGGGTCAGCATCGACAATTTGCTTTCCGTCAAGCATAGCCCTACCTGAATTCCAAAAAATGAGGTGAGTCTTCGTCAGTCGTGGAACACTCACACCTTTAAAAAGGATTTCCACTTCTTCGGGCAATGCCCGTTCGTCTTTCGCAAGAAGCCTTAGGGCCTTGAGTTGATACGAAGGCCGTGGGCCAATTCTTGAGGCTCTATAGAAATAAAGGGCAATTAAAAGTCCAGCCAGTATACCCATCAATACACCGACCCACCCTTGGCTAAAAAAGGCTTTCAAAATCTCCATATCTTCCCGTGCCCTCAAATATATTATATGTATTATACCACATTGTCTCGATCGTATACGACGTTTTGTTATGCTTGTGACGAAAGCCAAATCCCTTCTCAAAAGTTGCTCCGCGAAGCCTAAAGCTATCCTCAAACTTCACTGAGCTAGCAAGTGGTATAATTGAATTAAGAGAAAGTCAATGAGAATAGCTATTTTAATTGGCTGTGTTCTTGCTTTGGCCATGCTAGCCTTGATAGGTCTATCATACGTAATGGGAATTCCATCAGAGGTTTGTGTAACTGGCGTAGATAATGGGGTCATAATTCAGAATGTAGGAAGCATTCCTTGCCTTGTTGTCGTCAATTCGCTTGAAGGCGAGCAACAGTTCCGGCTGGCTGTCGGCGCAAATGTAACGCTCATAACGCTTAGTCGCATAACAAGCCCGATTAATTCTTTAACACTTGGCGGTCCTATCCAAGTGGATTTGGTGCATTTGTTCAGGCCAGCGGAGGGTTGGCCGGGATTCAGAGACAAGCTCTCTTGAACCTTCACTGAGCTGGCAAGTAGTATAATATGTTTGGTATCCGTTATTGGCTAGGTCACATTGGTCGAATGAGATAAAAACATACATGCTTCCGGGTGCCCTGCCTTTGCAGCAACAAAATTAAGAAAGGAGGAGTAAAATGAAGTTTTTGATGTTCGCAATGTATGATGTCGCCAAAACAGCGGAGCTAGCACAGGTCGCCGATAAGGTAGCTAAGACGCCGGGGCAAAAGACCATAGCTCAGTATGCCTGTCAAGGAATACCATTTAGCGGCCTTCCGCCAAACACGAGCTTAGCTATTGTCGTCGTAGAGGCCGAAAGCAACGAGGCTTTGGCTGCTACCCAATACCCGATGGGACTCGCTGGGATAAGCACATGGGCCGTGCCCGTATTAGAGATTCCAGTAGGTCGCGTAGTAACAGCAGAAAAGAAATACAGAAAGTAGCTTTTGATAGGGCTTTTTTGTCTGGCAGGGCACCCAGAGGTAATGCAGGCTTATGCGCAATGGAGAATCTGTTAGCTTACCTCCAGATGACTGGTGAGAATGACGATAGGTTTCAAGCCTGACTGGATTTTCTCAGTAAGCTATCTTCGAGCTTCACTGAGCAAGCAATTCACAGTTTCTTTTTCCTACCCTGATGTTTGGCTTGAGGAGCGGAGGGCAGAGCATTCTGAAACAGTCGTTCCATCATATTGAGATGGCTCTTGTCATCATCTACCACCATTGCCTCTATATCTTCCCCAGGATTGAGATAGTTCAATGTCTCGTATCTTAGTGCCTCAAGCAGCCGCGCAAAGGTATGTCTGTCTGCCTCTGACAGTGGCAACATGATTTTCTGGATAAACTCCCAGCCCGCCGGAATTGCCAGTCTAAGAGCGTTCTCTCCCTTGCTGGTCGAAACCACGTGCACTACCCTGCGGTCTATCCTGTCTCTTGTCCTCCTGACCAGACCAGCTTTGACCATGCGGTCGACTAACATACTGATGGTGTTCGGGCCACGTCCCATCCACTGTGCTATGTCAGTTGGCCTTGCGGGCCTGCCGATATATTTTATAGTCGCAAGCACTGAGAACTGTTCCATGGTAAGCCCCTTTTCACCATATATCCGATCCTCACAGTTCACAAGCAGGCGATAGTCTCGGTGCATCAGAAACCACAATCTCAGAACTAGGTTTTGAGATTTTACATCTACCGTCATATTTAGCTCCTCCTTATCATTTCATGGAAAATTTGCTCGCTTGTGCCGCCTCTATTATAACCACTGCTTCTGATTCAGAGCAAATTCTCCTCTTCACTTGGCTCTTTCCTGAAGCAAACATTGTGACGTTTTGTGGTGCTTGCACCCAAAACCAAATGCCTTCTCAGAAACTCCTCCGGAGAGCCTCCTGCTACCCTCAAGCTTCATTGGCCAAGTGAGTGGTATAATCGGATTGCGGTGTATGCTCTGGCTGATGAGTAGCCCAGCCAACGGGTTCGAAAGGAGGACAGAAGGTGAAGAATAGAATACTTTCTATCTCACTAGCAGTTGTGCTAGCTCTCAGTGTTGGCCTTATCGGGTGTGGAGGTGACCAGATACCCGAGTACAATCTGGCTATCTCAAGCACGGAAGGAGGATCGGTAATTACGCCTGGAGAAGGGATTTTTGCCTATGACGAGGGAACGGATGTCGACCTGGTGGCTGTGGCTGATGCAGGCTACCTGTTTATTGGGTGGGTTGGTGATGTGGGTACCGTCGCTAATGTCCAAGACGCTACGACTACCGTTATCATGAATGGTGACTACATTATCACAGCTAATTTTGAAGAGCTACCGGAACAGCCAACCAAACTCGTAATTGGTACGGCAAGAGATACGGACGAGGAGCTGGTTGCTTTTGAAAACATAGTCGCCGGACCAGTTATAAGGGAATTCGTTGAGCAAGTCAACCTCGCGGGCGGAGTTCACCTAAGCGCATATGACACAGACACCGAGACCTGTTACGTGCCTTTGGAAATAGATGTGCGCGAAATTAATGTTGCGACATGGGACATAGCGAACGTGACGGCAGGAATTTGCGCCGACATAGCCACCGGTGACGTTCACTTTCTGTTTGGCAGCCCTGGCACCTATAATATTTTCACTCAAGCTGCTATTGCCAATGAGGCCCAGGTGGTACTGCTTGCCCTTGATGAGGGTGGTACTTGCTACGTCGCGAACGATCCACTCAAACTTGCTAGTTGGCCATACATGTTTATCACCTGTAGCTATTCCGACTGGTACCAGTTGCCGGTTCTGTCTGACATGTTCGAGGCTGAGCTTGGGAGAACCCCGAAGGCGTATGTAGCTCATATTGAGGATCCGCACGGCGAAGAGTATCTGGCCGTGGCCGAGGATAACTTCGACGTCGTTGGCGATGTTGAAGTTCCGTATACGATAACTCAATCCGAGGCAAACACGGTGATTCAGAATGCTATAGCTGCTCTGGGGGATCCGCATGACCCGAATTATGACATCTTCTGTGGTTTTTGCTATCCCTGGATCTTGTCCATATCCCTTACTCGAGCGAAGCATAGAGAACAACTTTAATCCGCCGGCTATCGTATTCGGACCGGGCGCCAACTGCGGGGATTACCTTTACTATCTTGGCAGGACCACTAAACCCGTCTCTAGTGGACGGAATACTATCTTTCACCACTGCTGCTTACGATACAAACCCGGAAATTCAAGCTGTATATGATTTGATCGCGGAACGGATGGATGACGATGAGGGCGATCCGCTATCAGGTGTACCAGGTTGACCCGGCATTCTGTCTCTGGATTATTGGGGAACTCCTCTCTACTGGGCAGGCATGGAGATGTGGCTGGAGGCTGTAGAGCAAGTTGGATACGTTGATCAGGAAGAAACTGCGAGATGCCCTTGCTGCTTAAGAGGATGACCCAGCAGATACGATTCTGGGAGAGTGCTGGTTCCGCATGTACGGGGGTCACGGTGAAGGTGGTGGAAATTTGGATTACCTTTGCCACACCGGTGAGATTGGTCAGTGGCAATCAGGGGTTTTTGAAACCGTGGGATATGATGGGATCACCGATGACTTGCCGAACTATGTGGTTACCGCAGATTTCATGTTCCCAATGACGGACAAGTGGAACTGGCTGCAGGATTAAGACTTAGCGAGAAAGCGAGGAATTCAGATATGAAGACAATACTTAGTTCGGGGAGGATCCAATATATGACAAGAGTTGGCGCCTTTTTGATCGCGGTAGCTCTGATTGCTGGAATGGTGAGTTGTGGTGAGGTTACTCCTCCTGTCAATACAACCTGACTATCTCCAGCACCGAGGGCGGTGAGATAGTCACCCCTGGCCAGGGCACTTTCATCTATGACGAGGGAACAGTGGTTCCCCTTGTGGTATTTCCGCACACTGGCTACCGCTTTGTTAACTGGACTGGTGATGTGGATACCGTTGCCGATGTCAACTCTGCTTCGACCACCATCACGATGAACGACAACTACTCTATCATGGCGAACTTCTATGAGATACCCGTGACCTACTACACCTTGACTCTAGCGGCGAATGGGAACGGCTCAACGAGCCCGTCGGTGGGACAGCACACCTATGCCGCAGGCACAGTGGTCTCCATCACCGCTGCCCCAGGCGATGGGTACCGGTTCATCATCTGGATTGGCAGCGTGGGTACTGTTGCCAATGTCATTGCTGCTACAACCACCGTCACCATGAACGCAGATTACTCTATAATGGCCAACTTTGAAGAAGAGGTGACTTTCCCCGACTCCGACTTTGGCTCAACGATAAGGGGGCCCATCAGCAATGAAACGGGATCCATCTTCCCTTCAGACCTTCAGCGTCACACATTTTTTTCGGGAACTACTTGAACATCGCCAACCTCACCGGGCTGGAATATTGCACTAACTTACACTACCTCTATCTTTATCTTAACCACATAAGCGACATCTCACCCATTGCCAACCTTGCCAATCTGACAGTCCTCTACCTTCAGATTAACCAAATAAGCGATATCGGTCCTTTGGTGCGGAATGAGGGACTGGGCACAGGGGATTTAGTTAACGTGCAAGTGAATCCGCTGAGCTCAGATTCCATCGACATATACGTACCTCAGCTCCAAGCGAGGGGTGTGACTGTCTATTACTAGAACTCAGGAAGGGGAATCAGGACGATAAGATAGGCAAGTTGAGCTAGACAATTTCCTACCGCATGCTCAGCAAGCGACAGCTTCCCTGACACCAGCTGACCCCTGTTCGCCGCTTCTCAGTTTTCGAATCTAGAAACACCTCAAGCTATTCCCGAAATCCAAATAGCTCAGAGGCAAGTATCTGAATGTCAAGAAGTGGGTATGCCGTTTGGATTGGGGTATGGACTAGCGTCCGGCTACGGCTTCTGTCTAAATCGAGCCTCAAGCTTCACTGAGCTGGCAAGTGGTATAATTTGGGTAAGGAGGTAGCATGGATAGGAAAGAGCTAGAAGAATACAGGAACCTAGTCGTAAGATACCTCGAAGAACACGAGAAGTATAAGGAATTGCTTCTTCAATTTTCATCAGTCGGTCAACTCGAAATCGGTAAGCCGATTCCGTCCCCGAAGCGTATGTTTGACGCCGCTTCCTATAAGGAGATTAGGGACACAGAACGAAAGCTTGATAAGCTTCGCAAAGAGATGATTGAAGCTGAAAGGCGATATTACGAAGCCTATCACAGGCAGTAAGCAACGTTAGTGTCTCTGCAGAATCAGGTGATGGACCGCCAAGAAGTTGGTAAGCTGGGGGAGAAAGCAGCCCAGAAATTCCTCAAAAAGCGGGGCTATCGCATTCGCGAGACGGGCTTTCGTTGCCGTCACGGAGAAATTGATATCATTGCTCAGCAGAAGGATTGTCTAGTCTTTGTCGAGGTCCGCACCAAGAGCAATCTGGAGTTCGGCACTCCTGAGGAGTCCATAACTCAAGCCAAAAAAGAGAAACTCATCGCCTCAGCCCTGACTTATACGACTACCCACCAAAACCTTCCCTCCTTATGGCGCATAGATGTCGTGGCCATAGAACTCGATGACAAAGGCAAAGCCAAGCGCATCGAGCTCATCGAAAACGCCATCGAGCAGAGTCCTCGGTTCAATTGCTAGCTCTTATTAGCTTCATTTTTGTGGTTGCCTGATTTATCGGGCGTGGTCTGACCCTCATAACTCCCCTTGCCCCTCTTATCTTAAGAGGGGGAGTCCCTAGATGGACTTAGCTGTTACGGGTGCGCCAATGAATTGGACAACTGCATTTTGATTGTCTGTGCTTGCCCCACAATAGATAGCTGCTTTCATATTTATCACCTCCGGTCCTACTATTCATCCTCCCACACTTGGCGCTAGTGCACATCTATCACGGATTTGCGACCGCCATATTCAGTTCGGTTGCTATGGCTGCTTTGGTTAATACCTTTGACAGCGGTAAAGATTTAAGAATAGTATAACTACCGGGATAGGTCAGGCGTGCCAGAAAACAGCCAACTTTTAAAGACAACTAACCCCGCCGAGTTGCGTTCAAGCGGGAAACCTGTGGAAGTACCTCTTGTTGAGGGGCGGAATCGGCTCTGGGTATTGCTGGGAGTCGGTGGTGTTTCTTTCGCTGTTATTTTCATGGAAATAGTTTTTTATCAGGTCCTGTCCATCTTCAGTAGTTACCTCACGGCAAATTCCATAATCTCGATAGCTTTATTGGGAGGAGCCATCGGTGGGTTGATCGGATACTTCACAGCACACAAGTCTCCTTTCCCAGCTATGATTACAGCTAACTTTGTACTTCCGGTGTCTATTCTTTCGGTTCTCGCCTATTTGTTTACCCCGATGGATAGTATCTCATCTATTCTAGTTGTCTCTTTGCTTATGATGGCTCCATTCGTTTGCGCCGGTGTGGTGATTTCTATCGCACTGGTGAGACTCGATTCTCATGTAACCTACTTTGTAACATTAATCGGGTCGGGATTAGCAGCGTTTCTGGTGAATATGTCACTGGGCAGTTTTCGCGAAGAGAATAGCCTGATATTTCTGGCTGCCCTGACCAGTTTGGCAGCGTGTTGTTTCATCGTTCCTTATCGCGTTGGTCAGGTACGACGGTGGCTGATGTGTCTGGCTGTCCTGGGTGTGTTGAGCATTCTGGCTGGTGGTATTCTAAACATGGCTTACGACTCGTTTAATATTGTTAGGACAAAACTCACAAGAGATAATCCGCAGGCAGAAGTCCTGTTCTCCAGGTCATCATATGTAGGTAGATACGATGTGCTTCAAAGTAGTCCTTATTCGACAATGTTGGAATCATACGAAAACGGGCACAGGAGTGATACAATCCGCAAATTGCCTGCGGAGAATTATCAGATAGACCCACGCCTTCCAAATTGTCTGATTGAAAATCCCGATATTCTCATCATCGGTCTTGCCGGCGATGGCATCACCAAGACTGCAAAGTTTCTGGGCGAGAAGGTCTATGGGGTGGAAATTAATCCAGCCATTGTTAGCCTACAGACAAACGAACTAGTGGAATGGAATGCGAACAGCTACGAGGGCATAGACGTATCTGTGATGGACGGACGGAGCTATGTGGAACAAAGTGAACTCCGATTTGACATTATTACCCTAGAGAACACACACTTCAATCGAGGATCGGGTATGGCGGGTGAAGGGCGCGAACCAACCCCTGAGTACCTGTACACTTCCGAGGCACTACACAGCTATTTGGACCATCTTACCAGTGACGGAGTTGTGGTCGTAGAAGAGCCGGTATCTATTTCCTCACGTGAGGTGCCGGTCTGGAAGTTATTGTTTACGATGCGCCAGGTTTTACTTGAAAGAGGCTATCCGCGGCCCGAACAGCACTTCTTCGTTTTTCAATGGACAACCGAGACCGCTAATTTCATCCAGATTCTCATGAAGAAGGCCCCTTTTACTGAGCAAGAAGTCTCCAAACTGCTGAAGTGGCTTGATGATATAGACAACATACGAACAATCGAACAGATTAGTGGATCTCCAGTAGGGCCGATACACGCAAAAACAACCATACTCCATCATCCGTACCAGGCATCTTCTACAACCGTGTCCCAAGTATTGCGCGGAGAGGTCGACGATGATTTTCTGCAGGAACACAACATCCAGGCTGATAACGGACAACCGCCCGTTCATGTTTGACGTTGACCCATCTCATTCTAATCTAAAAAAGGCTTACTCCTATATTCTGTATCTGGTGTTGCCACTGGTGCCATTTCTTATCTGGTTCTTAGGGCGACGTAGAGGAGCTTTACTTGGTTTGCTCCCACACATGTTCACAGTCGCTTTGACTGGTTTGGGTTACTTGCTTATAGAGATGGTACTTATCCAGCGTTACGAGCTATTCCTCGGTTCGCCTGTGGCCACTTTCTCAAGCGTTGTCGGAACATTGCTGATATTTTCCGGTCTTGGCAGCCTGTGGAGTAGTCGTATCAGTAAAAAAGGTGTGTACTATTCTCTGGGTATTATCGTCCTATTGCTTATCCTATACCAATACCTGGCTCCAGCATTCTTTTCACTGGCTGCACTACTATCTTTGCCCGTTAAGATTATTCTGACTGTGGTTTCGATCGCGCCCCTAGGGTTTTTTACAGGAATACCGTTTCCGTATGTACTGAGGTCAGGCAAAGTACAGGTCTCTGGATCCGTTGTTGCCATGCTCTACGCCGTAAATGCTGCTTTCATGGCTTTGGCCGTACCTATGGCGTTCAATATTTCGACTAACTGGGGACTTGCCGCAACGTTCTTGATTGGCATATTCATATATGGCACCGTGTGGTTGCTGCTGGTAGCAATACATGGAGGTGGCACACGCAAGCTGATAAACTTGTGTGTCGCTGTGTTTATCATTCTGTTACTCGTTTCGCCATGGTTGCCCAGTATAATAGGCCAATAGATCGCTACCATTTTCCATGTGGGCTCCGGCGCAGGTTACAGTAACCCGACTCGAACCAACAGGCTATCACTCACGAGCCGTGCGAGGAGTTAGATAACCTGCCGATTTTTCCGTATCGGGTAACAAAATAGTAGCATGTGACATTGCGCGTGATGCTGCCTGCTCCACAGAAACAAGAACTGCAGACCGGGCCTTTCGGCTGAAGTAGTCTTCACAGGTTGACCCCCGGTAATTTTCTCATTTTGTTCTCATATTTCTTCCAGTATAATTATCACTATGCAGATACTGATTGTTGAAGACGAAGAGAAAATCGCTAGCTTCTTAAGGCGTGGTCTCCTGGAGGATAGCTATGCCGTTGACATTGCCTATGACGGTGAAGATGCTCTGTACAAATTCGAGGTAAATGAATATGACCTGATAATTCTGGACCTTATGGTCCCAAAAGTAGATGGCATAACTGTGTGCCGGAAAATCAGAGAAGTCAACACAAACGTTCCTATTCTCATACTCACTGCAAAAGACGCAACCGAAGACAAAGTTAAAGGACTAGACGCGGGAGCCGACGACTACATGACCAAGCCCTTCTCCTTTTCTGAACTTTCGGCAAGAGTACGTGCCTTACTACGACGAGGCAAGAAAGCTGACGCGACAATCTTAACTATTGACAACCTCTCACTTGACCCGGCTACAAGAGTAGCCAAGCGAGGGAATGCGAAGATAGCCCTGACCACACGGGAGTACGCGCTCCTGGAATATTTTATGCGTAACCCAAACAGAGTTCTGACGAAAACGGAACTATTAGAGCATGTATGGGATTACAACTATGATGGGCTTTCTAATATTCTGGAAACCTATGTAAAGTACATACGCAAGAAAATCAAAGTTCACACTGGGGATAGAGAGCTTATCCATACTATGCGCGGTTCAGGTTATATCTTAAGGCAAGATACGAATGTTTAGAAAAGCAAATATTAGACTGACTCTTTTTTATTCCGCCTTGTTTCTCGTCTCATTCTGGATATTCAGTGCTGGGCTCTATATCTGGATGGAGCATTCCTTTGGAGAAAGTTATATTAGCGAGATAGAACAGGAGAGCGGAAATGGCACCGAAACTGGCGAACAACATGTAGATATTGCGGATATCGCAGCAGAGTTGGCGCTGGCTCGGTTGGGAACAACTCTACTTATTCTTAATGGCGTGATGATAATCATTGTTCCTGGTATTGCCTGGCTCATGACCCGACGTACACTTGCTCCCGTACAGCGTATACACGAGCAACAGAAACAGTTCGTTTCCGACGTGGCCCACGAAGTAAGGACACCACTATCAGTAATGAGTGGTGAAGTGGAGGTGGCGCTCAGGAAAGAGCTTACAATCCCTGATTACCAACAAGTTCTCACTAGTAGCAAACAAGAAACGAACCATCTAATCGAGCTTGTAGAGAATCTCTTATTCCTGGCGAGAGGAGACCAGGGAGGGCATACTATCGATTTTGAAAAGGTGGATATAACTGACCTGGTTGGTAGCGTTATTGCCAGTCTGCAGGCAGAGAGTTCTAGAAAAAACGTCGCTTTATCCTTCGTCCCGGAAGCGGAACCCACATTTGCTCGTGGTCAAACAACGATGCTCAGGCGCCTCTTTTTCAACATAATTCACAATGCAATTCTCTATACACCGGCGGGAGGGAGTGTCCAGATTTCACTGTTCACTAATAAGCAATATACACAAATTGAAGTAAAAGACACTGGAATAGGAATATCTCCAGAAGACCAGGAGAAGATTTTCCATCGTTTCTATCGTGTAGACTCCTCTCGCTCTCAAACGAAGGGATATGGATTAGGGCTTGCCATCTGCAAATCAATCGTTGAATTGCATCATGGAAAAATCACTGTTCGCTCTGCTTTAGGGAAAGGCTCAACGTTTACTGTCATACTTCCCCGTAGTTAACATATAAATACCATACCATTCCCACGTTATTCCCATCTTTGCTTCGATATACTTAAACAAAATACAAAGTAAGGAGGTGAAACGGAATGCTAAAGAAGATGCCGACCAGAAGCAACATCGCTGCAGTGCTCACTGGCATGTTCTTACTGGGGAGCCTTGTTATGATACCAGGTTGCGCCCAGATGCAGCCCAATACTACTCCATTACGGGCTGTTGTACTAGGCTCAAACGCTAGTTCTGCCGAAGATGACATAAATGGCCCGGATCTGGACAATGTTGAAGAGCAGCAGCCGCAGTACATGGGTTCTGTCACCGTGGATGAGTCGCAGTACGAGGGCATGAGTGACGCTGATGAAGCGGCGGCTCTGCAGGCTAAGGCTACCATCACCAGCGCTCAGGCCGAAGCGGCTGCTCTTGCAGCCAATCCAGGAACCACCGTCGTCAAGACGGAGCTCGATAACGAGAACGGTGTGCTGGTATATAGCGTCGAACTGAGCAACGGCACGGATGTCAAGGTGGATGCTGGTAACGGAAGTATTCTCCACACGGAACAGGCTGGCAACGATGCTGCTGAGGTAGATGGTGCTGAGAATGCGCCGGGGCCAGAGGCTGTCGAAGACTAGAATAAGGCAGCATCTGGCAAAGATAGGGGTGGGGATCAGTAATCCCTGCCCCTATCGCCGCTGAACATGCTTTGTGAACCGCGAAGGATAAAGAGTAGCAAAACTAGGATAACCCTAGCCCCGAACAATGACTTGTTTCGTTACCTAAGGACACAGACCATCGAAGCGTGCAACTGAGCAACGTTTCAGGCTTCTGTGGGTTATTTAAAGAGGTCGAGATGAAATGGCTCAATTGTATGATTCTTCTGCAGTTCACCTCTGGTTCATGCTGGGTTCATGTTATTGTACTAGACTCAATTTGCACTGACGGGAGACCAACTGGAAAAAGAGATGGGATGTACATATTAAGCAAATGCGACCGATATAGCATCCGAGGAGGAAACATGTCCCCAGCGGTAGAAAAGATAGGAAGGAGGATAAGTGAGAATAAGGAATAACACAAGGACCAGCACGAAACTAAACGAAGTGGTCGATAAGAACTCGCACCATGCTTTCATAATAGGAGGGTATGGAAAATGACTAAGATAAAGTACATTGTAATAGGTGTCCTTTTGCTTTTTAGTATCAGCCTGGTTGTTACCGGCTGCGGAGCTACCTCCACCACTTCCGCCTCAGGATATCTGTCTGTTGACGAAAAAATTGGCCCCGAGCTTAGTAACCAGGAATTAGTAGCAGAGGTAGGCCCTGCGGTGGTTTCTATCGTTCGAGACAGTAAGCTATAACTGGTTCTTGCAGCCAATCCCGCAGACGAGCGGGACAGGGATAATAATAGCCCCGGAAGGATACATTTTGACTAACTATCATGTGGTAGAAGGGGCCAAGAACGTGACAGTAACTCTCAGCGACGGAAGTACCTTTGCGGCAACCAACATAACTTCAGACCCGCAAACTGATCTGGCCGTGGTGAAGATTGACGCCAGTAATCTTCCCTACCTGCATCTCCTGAACAACTCCCTGGAGCAGCTTAACGATCTTGACCCGGTGGTCGCTGTCGGGAATGCGCTGGCTTTGCCCGGAGGTCCTACCTGGACTACCGGCGTGGTCAGCAACCTGGGACGCTCCATTAAGAGGAAACCGGCACAGTCCTCAATGACCTTATCCAGACTGATGCCGCCATCAACCCCGGGAATAGCGGTGGGCCGCTGGTAGACATGGCGGGGCAGGTAGTCGGCATCAATGTGGCTATCGCCAGCAATGCGGAGAACATCGGCTTTGCCATAAGCACTGATACCGCCATCCCGGTAATAAGAGCCTGATAGAAGAAGGGCAGGTAATCCGCCCCTGGCTTGGAGTGACAGTGATCACCGTCACCTCAACCATCCAGCAGTACTACAACCTGTCAGTCAACGCAGGAGCGCTCATTACCAGTGTAGGTAGCGGCAGCCCGGCAGATAAGGCTGGATTAAGAGCGGGTGATGTTATCACCAAGATAGACGACGAAAATATCAGCACAACCGGAGACCTGGATTCAGCCATAGGTTCTCATAAGATCGGTGACCAGCTGGACATTGTCTATTACCGTGGGAATGTACAGAAAGAGGCTACTGCCACGCTGGAAGAGTCCCCGTCTTAGGACGACAACGGGATTGTAAACAATCTCGGGAGGAATTTTGGAGTTTTAGAGTATGTGGCTTAAAACTAGAATGTATTTGTTGGTTGCCGTTCTTTTTGGTATTCTCTATAGTGTAATCGTCGGTTTGGGCACCTGGCTGGGAATAAGAGGTGTGATACCCTATTTAATCTTGGCCTTTGTTTTCGTGGGGGTCCAATATCTGGTTGGGCCATCGCTAGTTGCCTGGACGATGAAGGTAAAGTGGGTCTCGGAGAAGGAAGCACCAGAATTACACCAAATGGTAGCTGAGCTTGCTGAAAGCGCCCATTTGCCCAAGCCCAGAGTCGGCATCTCTGAAATAACCATACCGAACGCATTTGCCTTCGGGCGGGCATAGAGAGACGGACGAGTATGCGGGGCAAAATACCATAAACTAAGGGTTCTGAAAGAGTTGAACTGTTACAATGAGTGTGCCAAAGCGGCGTAGACAGTATGAAAGGAGGGTAGAATGAGTAAGAACAAGCTGGCAGGAATCATCATAGCTTGTATTGCAGTTATTATCGTGGTGATAGTCACAACTACCTGCACACCAAACGATGAGACGAATAATCCTGCTGGTGATATACCAGACAACCAGGTCTTTGTGATGTACAAGTCGACCAGTGGGAATTTTGAGGTGAAGGTACCGGAGGGGTGGTCACAGTCGACCTCCCAGTCAAGTACTGAATTCACCGACAAGTTGAACATAGTATCCATCAAATGGGCCTCTAACGCTTCAGAGCCGACTGTTGAACGGGCAAACGCGGTCGATGTGCCGGAGCTAGCAAGCACCGAGCCTGCATTCCAGTTTATAGAAACCAAGCAAGTCACCTTGCCCGGAGGTAGGGCGATCCTAATCAAATACCAGAGAAACAGCTCACCAAACGAGGTCACAGGGAAGACGTACAGGATGGATGTGCTCCTTTACGAGTTTTATCGAAGTGGGCTCCAAGCCGATCTAACGCTCGCGTCTCCGGTCGGCGCAGATAATGTGGATCCGTGGAACATTATTTCAGAGAGCTTTGAATGGCTATGACGACTAGCGTTCGCTCAGGTGAGCCCCTCATCCATGTCTCAGAGTTGTACCGATTCTACCATAACGGGGACAATGAGACTTTTGCACTGCGTGGTGTATCCCTGTCGGTACACGCTGGCGAAATGGTGGCGGTTGTAGGTCCCTCCGGAAGTGGAAAGACTACCCTGCTCGCTTGTATTGCTGGCCTCGACGAGCCTGATGGAGGTCACGTTAATATTGCCGGGAACCGAATCACCAGACGACCAGAAGCAGTTCGAACCGAGCTGCGAGCCAAGTGGTTGGGGGTGCTCTTGCAGTCAGGAAATTTACTGGAACACCTGACGGTATTACAGAATATTAAGTTTGCTCAGAATTTGGTCAAAGGAGAGCATCCAGATACCAGCACCCTTTTGGCCGCTGCAGGTTTGGAGGACCGGGCTGGCGCCTGGCCATCAACGCTCTCTGGAGGAGAGGCGGCACGCGCCGGTCTCGCCGTAGCTCTTGCAAACAGCCCACCTATCCTCCTTGCCGACGAGCCGACCGGCGAAGTTGATGCCAAGAACGAAGTAGCAATCCTGAAAATCATGCGTGATAGGACCGAGGTCGGTGGTGCTGTGGTTGTAGTCACACACAGCGAGCGTGTGGCAAAAGAGGCCAACCGCGTTATTCGACTCTCATACGGCAGGATCACTGATGGATGACGTACTCGTTAGGGCGGATAACGTTGGGAAGATCTACGGTACGGGTGAGCATGCCGTTGTTGCGCTGGAGAGTGCCACCTTTGAGATCTCGGCTCATTCGCGCATAGCATTGGTCGGCTCGTCCGGAAGCGGGAAAACGACATTACTCCACTTGGTCGCGGGACTTGATTCACCCATAAGCGGCACAGTCCAGTGGCCTGCTCTAGGCGCAAAAGAGCAGCTTAGGCCCAGACTGGTGGCAATGGCATTCCAAGGGCACAGTCTTATTCCGCCGCTAACCGTCGTCGAAAACGTAGCTTTGCCCCTTCTTATATGCGGTGATCCTGAATCCAAAGCGCTCAAGGTTGCTTGGGAAATGCTGGAACGCATGTCACTTACAGACGTTGGCTACAGCTTGCCTGAGGAGATATCTGGCGGTCAATCACAGAGAGCAGGTATCGCCCGGGCATTAGTTACACGTCCTGTGCTGCTGCTGGCTGATGAACCAACTGGCCAACAAGACAGTGAGGGTGCCCGGTATCTGATGGACTCTCTTCTAGATCACGTTGAAAAGATCGGTGCTACCCTGGTGGTTGCAACGCATGACAAAATCGTGGCCGATTTCCTACCCACCCGATGGTTGATAGAGCACGGACATTTACAGGCGGGGTGATTATTTGTTCAGTCTGACTTGGATTAATGGATTAATACGAAGAAGAAGGTCACGTTTGATCGGCATGGTTCTTTGCGTCGGCCTCGCAGTAACCTTAGTCTCCTCACTCGGCATGTTTTTTGTAGCCAGCAAGGCTCGCATGACCAAACGGAGCTGCTGCGGGGGTTCCGGTCGACTGGCAGGTTCAACTCTCGCAGGATGCAGACTTAATGCAGTCCATTCTGACGATCAAGAATTCCCGCGGGGCCCGCAGAGGCCCAACCTGTGGGCTACGCTGATATTGCTTATGAACGGAGTTCCACGGGTGGGACTCTTCAGACAACAGGACAGGGCAAGGCCCTTGGGATCCCTGATGCTTATGCATCGTCATTCCCTGGGGAAATCCGGTTCTTAGTGGGGATCTACACAGGGCGTGTTGTTGGCGCAGCAGACCGCAGCAAATCTGCAAGCAGCGGTGGGAGATACCGTGACAGTCGGCCTACCTGGTGGGGCACAAGTGGAGCTTCCAGTGCAGGGAATCGTCGATCTGCCGGCAGCAGATTCTCTGTTCCAAAGCATCGGTGGCACGAGTGGGGCTAGCCTCACCGCACCACCCGACAATGTTGTTCTCATGCCCCTCTCGACCTGGCATGAACTATTTGACCAACTAGTGGCAAGTAACCCCAAACTCTGTCCAAATGCAGGTTCACGTGAAGCTTGCAAATAGTCTACCCGCGGATCCCGGGGTAGCCTTTGCTGA
>CAVSBM010000021.1:0-14044 GCA_963726175.1 uncultured Chloroflexia bacterium
GACAGGCGAGCGATATTCAGTTATTGGAGGACCTTGCCAAAATGCTTAAAGAAGCCTCCCTGTGTGCTCTGGGGCAAACTGCTGCTAACCCGGTGCTCACCACCTTGAGGTATTTTCGGCCTGAATATGACGCGCATATTAATGAGAAAAGATGTCCTGCAGGTGTGTGCAAAGATTTGATCGCTTTTTATATTGAGCCTGATAAGTGCCAGGCATGCTTGATCTGTGCCAGAGACTGTCCTGTGGATGCTATCAATGGTGGCAAGAACCTTATTCATGTCATAGACCAGAGTAAGTGCATTAAATGTGGCACTTGTTTTGACGTCTGCCCGCCGCGGTTTGGCGCTATTAAGAAAATTTCCGGCGAACCAGTTCCAGCACTAATCGCTGAACAAGACAGGGTAATACAACGCAAGGGCTAAAGTGAAAAAAATAACACTGAATATTGATGGTAAAGAAGTAACAGGCGAAGAAGGCATGACAATTCTTCAAGTAGCCAGAGGTGCTGGCATAGATATTCCCACGCTTTGCTATCATGAAAAGCTTGAGCCCTATGGAGCATGCCGGTTATGCCTTGTGGAAATAGGGACTCCTCCCAGAACCAGGCTGGTTGTATCCTGTGTCTATCCTGTGGCTGACGGGCTGGTAGTAAAGACCAGGTCGGAAAGGGTAATCCAAACCAGGAAGATGCTTCTGGAGCTTCTTCTGGCCCGTGCTCCAGGAGCGAAAATCATAAAGGACTTAGCTGAAGAATACGGGGTTACCAAGGCCCGTTTAAGAAAGACTGCAACTTTTTGCATCCTTTGTGGCCTGTGTGTCAGGTACTGCGCCGAAATTAAGAAAGCCGATGCCATCGGCTTTATTGGCAGGGGCATAGAGCGAGAAGTTATGTTTATCCCTGAGATAGCGACCGAATCATGTCCCCCATGTCGAGAATGTTTCCCACTTTGTCCTACAGGAGTTCTTGAAAGCAATTTCAGGCTAGTGCAAAGTCTGCTTTTTAAGCAATAGATGCCATGTTACAGAATGAAGTAATAGTGAATAAAACTGAGCTTCTCTCCGAAGCGCAAGCTATGCGGGCTCAGAAAGCGAGGTTTGCCACAGCTACTTGCCTCGACTCAGGGGATCATTTTGAAGTTATTTACCACTTTGAGTTTGAAGACAGTGCAGGATTTGTCAAGCATATCAAGGTCAACATAGGCAAGGAAGAAACCCTGCCCAGCATGTCAGGTATCTATCTCTGCGCCGCTCTTGTTGAGAACGAGATGCAGGACCAGTTCAATATAAAAATAAGTGGCCTCGCTATTGATTTCCAGAAGAGATTTATTCGCGGAAAAGAAAGCCCTGACATTTCACTTCTTAAACCTATTCCTTATGTACTCAAACCACCGGTACGCCTTCCAGTCAGGTGCAGTCAAGCTTGTCCCGCTGGGATTGACGTTCCCAGGTATGTCAGGTTAGTGGGAGTTGGTAAATTTGATGAAGCTTTGGCGGTGATGAAGCAAGATAGTCCGTTTCCAGGAGTCTGTGGCCGGGTATGCTTGGCCCCTTGTGAAGAAGCCTGTCGTCAGGAGAGGCAAGGTCAGCCCATAGCTATCAAATTGCTTAAGAGGTTTGCTTTCGAGCATGGAAAGTATAGAAGCAAGGTGACTTCTAGCCCAACGGGGAAGAGAGTTGCTATCATAGGCTCTGGGCCTTCAGGTCTTACTGCTGCTTACTTCTTAGCTAGGAAAGGACACAAAGTTGCGGTCTTTGAAGCTATGCCTGAACCAGGAGGTATGATGAGGGTAGGCATACCTCAAACCGAGTTACCGAGAGACGTATTGGATAAGGAAATCAACGATATTAGGGGACTTGGTGTTGAAATAAGACTAAATAGCCGGGTAGAGTCTTTAGAGGAACTTTCTGCTCAAGGTTATGATGCTATTCTAGTAGCTATTGGCTGTCCTTTAGTGTTGCGCCAGAGCGCAGTAGTAGCGGCTCTTAGTGGTAAACCTGAAATGCTGAAGCAATTTGGATTGGCAAGTAGAAGAATGAGTGGAGCAAATATTATTGACGTAGATCCAAATACGCTTGCTACATCAAAGCCGGGCATCTTTGCCACCGGAGACGCTATTCTAGGGCCTACATCAGTAGTCAATGCCATTGGTTCAGGCAAAAAGGCAGCTATTTCTATTGACAGATATGTTGGTGGCAATGGGGAATTGCCCGTAGAGGAAATAAAGGCGGCAGGTCCAACATCGCGAGAAACCTTTCTCGAGCGACAGAAATCTAAGCGGCGTCCCAAGCTACCTAAGTATTCCGAAGCTGAGATTGTACAGTCTGGTGAAGATGAGCCTGGACTTAACCAGGCTATGGCTGTAGCTGAAGGCCAGCGATGCTGGCGATGTGACCTGGAGGAATGAAATGGCAGTAAGAACAGTGATTCCCTTTGGTCCCCAGCATCCCGTATTGCCCGAGCCTGTTCACCTCAAATTGGAGTTGGAGGATGAAAAAGTAGTGGGGGTAACTCCTGTAATCGGATACGTGCACCGGGGAATAGAAAAGGCTGCTGAGCTCAATAGCTTTCGCCAGAATGTTTTCCTTTGTGAGAGGATATGCGGCATTTGCAGCATCACTCACGCCTTGACTTACTGCCAGGGTGTGGAAGCCTTGACGGGAGTTGAAGTGCCTCCCAGAGCCAGATTCCTGCGTCTGTTTTGGAGTGAACTCTCACGAGCACATAGCCACCTCCTGTGGCTGGGACTTTTGGCTGATGCTATGGGCTTCGAAAGTTTATTTATGCAGATATGGCGGGCCAGAGAGACGGTCATGGACCTCCTCGAGATGACCGCCGGACATAGAGTAATTACCTCTACCTGCCTTATTGGCGGGGTGAGAAGAGATATAGACAAGGAGATGGCTAAGGAGATAGATAAGAGGCTTGTTACTCTCAAAGAGGTGCTGGATAACACGGCGGCACCAGCATTGCTCCATGACCCTACTATCAAGCGTCGTGCTGTGAACAAAGGGATGCTATCCAAAGAGCAAGCCGAGCTCTTGGGGGCGGCTGGGCCTACTGCCCGAGGTAGTGGTGTGGCTATAGACATGAGGCAAACGAATTACGCCGCTTATAAGGAAGTGGGCTTTGAGCCTATTGTAGAAACTGCTGGAGATAGCTATGCCCGGACCTTGGTCAGAGCCAGAGAGATCTATCAGTGTATAGAGCTTATGCGCAAATCGCTGGCCATGATGCCAGAGGGCGAGATATTGGTCAGGGTTGATGGCTATCCCCAAGGCGAGACTATCTCCAGGACAGAGCAGCCCAGAGGGGAACTTATCTACTACATAAAGGGCAATGGGACAAACCATCTGGAGAGGTTAAAGATAAGGACGCCCACCTTTGCCAACATACCCACCTTGTTGGTTATGCTGCCTGGCTGTGAGATGGCTGATGTGCCGGTAATTACTTTGTCCATAGACCCCTGTATTTCTTGTACTGAGAGGTAATAGAAATGGCCTGGATGTTTCCGACAATCATAAAGAACCTCTTCTCCCGACCGGCTACGAGGCGTTATCCTTTTAAGGATATCAGGGAGCCCTTTGCTGGCTATCGAGGCAAGATCTACTGGGATGCTAGCAAATGTGACTTATGTGGCGATTGTGCCCGAGTGTGTCCGGCCGAAGCTATAGAAGTCAGTCCGGAAAACAGGCAGATAAAGTATTACCCCTTCAAATGCATCTACTGTGGAACATGCATGCAAACTTGCCTTCCCATGGCAATAAGTCAAGATAAGTATTACACCAAGCCCGCTGCTGTTAAGGCAGTGGAGACAATAAGTGTGCCTGTTTAATACTTCACAGACTCCATTGGTGTTATTTCATATACAGTGTGATGTAGATCCACGCATTAAGGTCAGGGTTAGTTTGACAATCGCACAGATTGGACGTAGAGTAAACATCTAAGAATTCAGATAGTTTGACGAAGCAATTCATTCAGGAGGTGGATTAAAGTGAGTGCAATAGAAACAGGTGCTATAGACGTTCGGCGCATGACATCTAGCGATTTAGACGAGGTTCTAGTTCTCATCAGCAAAATGACCAAAGGAAAAAGTCGTATTACCTATAGAGACTTGATTGCCAATGAACCTGGTGGGCCGCTTGACTTGAGTTTTGTGGCTGAGGCTAAGGGTAAGATGGTTGGGTTTATTCTGGCTCGTGTGGAATTTGTATATATACCACTTGTTGAAGTTTGTCTTATTTACAGTGTGGGCGTCGACCCTGAATATCAGGCGCGTCATATTGGCGCTGCATTAGTGAATGAGTTAATAAAGTACTGCCACCTTCAAGACATTCCGACAGTACGCGCACTTGTTGCTGAGGATGATGAGCCGTTGCGGAAGTTCATCGAGTACCTAGGCTTTAGCCGTAGTAATATAATCAACTATGATAAGTCTACTTACTGAAAGGCAAGCCAATCCTGTAAGACAAAAGTTGAGAACACGATTATCCAGGCTATATAACCTTAGAATTGTAGCGTTTTCTATTGGGGTCAGTGCTGGTATTTCAATAATACCGATGGGTTCCGACTATTCAAATGCATCTACCATGGGACATACGTGCAAACCTGCCTTCCATGGGCAATAAGCTAGGACAAACTCCATACTAGGCCCGCTGCTACTAAGGGTGTAGAGACAATAAGCGTGCCCGTTTAACAGTTAACCGACCCCATTATTATTGTCATTTCGTATACAGCGTGAAACAGATCCCGCATTACATTCAGGGTTAATTTGACAATTCGCAGCTTTAGCTCTACCATTTAACAGAATGAGGAGGTAGAACATGCGAGAAAAGGTAGAAGCAGCCCTGGCACAGGTTAGGCCGATGTTGTTGGCCGATGGAGGGGACGTCCAACTAATAGATGTCAAGGATGGGGTGGTGAAATTGAAGTTGACCGGCGCCTGCGGTGGCTGCCCCATGGCGACTATGACTCTGAAGGGTGGGATCGAGCGGGTGCTCAAAGAAAAGGTGCCTGGAGTCAAGGAGGTAGTGGCTGTCTAACCTGCGGCACCATCTGAAGGAGAAGGAAGAAGGGAATCAAGTCGGAGATTTAGATGCCTCGGGAGTATTTCATCTGCCACTCTTGCGGTGAAAGAGTGGAATGTAGTGCCAAGGAGCGACCATGCGAGGTGCTCAACGGCTGGCTCATGGTTTCGCTATGGAATGGACCTGAGACAGTTGAGCATTACAATTTCTGTTCCTTGAGTTGCCTCAAAGCATGGGTGGATACGCGGGTTCCTCAAGTCCCTGACGCATTCTTAAGAGCTTTTGAGAAAGGAAGGGAATAAGAATGCCCATCTATGAGTATTGTTGTCCTGAGTGCAGCTTGAAGTTTGAACTGCTTCGCCGCCAAAGCCAGGCCAATGAGAAAGTCTCTTGCCCTCGCTGTCATCATAACGCTAAACGAATACTTTCCTGTTTCTCCTCTTCTTCTAAGAGCAGTGAAGGAGTATCTACCCCGATTGGGGGAAGCTCCTCCTGTAGTTCATGCTCCGCTACAAGCTGTACGAGCTGTCACATGTAGCTCACTGAACAGTAAGCTGCCAAGAACCCAAGTTAGAAAGCATTAGGTGCCGGCCGGAGAATGGATGCCCTGCACATAATCACATTGGTTGGGCTATACCGATTGGGATCGGCTGCATTGAAATTGAAGGGCAAACTAGTTTACAATAGGTCGGCCCGATTTGCCGCACCAAATGCATGAACTTGGAGTCACCGAAAACATACTCAATATTGCTTCAACCAAAGCTGGTGAGGCACAAGCTAGCAAGGTCATCCGAATCAACTTAGTAGTTGGCGAGTTGTCAGGATTTGTTCCCGATTGTATTCAATTTTATTTCGATTCTCTTAGCAAAGATACCATCGCTCAGGGAGCAGTACTCCATTTTGAATCGGTGCCAGCTGAATTGCGTTGCCGGGATTGTTCAGCGATCTTCCAGCCCCAAGATACCCTGTGGACTTGCCCTGAATGCAAGGGGCGGAGCATAGAAATATTCAAGGGACGGGAGCTCTACATCGAAAGCATGGAAGTAGAATGAAAAGGATAGAGATTATCCAGAACGTTCTCGAGGCTAATGACACCATAGCTAGCCGAAATCGGCAGCTGCTGGATAAGCACAAGGTTTTCGTTATCAACATTATGTCAGCCCCAGGTGCTGGCAAGACGAGTCTCATTCTGCAAACGCTGACGAGGCTGAAAGCTAAATTGAATATAGCCGTTATCGAAGGCGATGTTGCTTCCACAGTAGATGCTGAAAAAGTTCAGAGCAAGGCCAAAGCAGTAGTTCAAATAAACACACGGAATATGCCGGAAAGCTGCTCATTAATGGCTGCCATGATTGAGTTAGCTCTGAAGGACATGCCTCTGGATGACATAGGCCTGATCTTCATTGAGAATGTGGGCAATCTGATTTGCCCCGCTGAATTTGCCCTGGGAGAACACAGGCGAGTCGTGATTTCCAGCTTGCCTGAAGGGGATGATAAGCCCATCAAATATCCCCTGATCTTTGTTGACGCTGATGCGGTGATAATAAACAAGATGGACCTGCTTCCCCATGTTGATTTCGATATTACTGCGTTTCGCCAGTCCATCACAGGGCTAAACCCTAAAGTTGAAGTCTTCCAACTTTCCTGCAAGACCGGCGAAGGGGTAGAAAGATGGTGCTCCTGGATATTACAACAGGTGGAAGCCAATGTTGCAAAGCCATAGAGGTTTCACATACCTAACCGTTGTCCTTTGGCCGTTGACAAGTCACTGCTGTGGATGCTAACATCTCACTGCTTTTACTGCTGCGGCGCCTTTTGAGCAGCTCGAGTGAAAGGAGGTGGTACACCGACACTAAGGAAATCGTGGCGCCGTCAAAAAATCTCAAAACAAGGAGGGTCTCATGGCTTATGAGAATTTAGTTGTAGCGCAGGAGGAGAATATTGGCATAATCACCTTGAACCGGCCTCCCGCAAATCCGATAAATTTCGCTGTGCTGAGCGAACTCGACGAGGTTTTGACCAAGTGGGAAAAGGATAAAGCGCTGAGAGCTATAATCATCACCGGAGCCGGAGAAAGAGGATTTTCAGCCGGCTTTGACTTGAAGACCGCTGGCACGCCCGATGGCGAGAAGGCTATGTCACGGGGGCAGCAGGTGTTCGGCCACATAGAGAAGTATCCCAAGCCTGTAATCGCTGCCATAAATGGCTTTGCCCTCGGCGGCGGTTGCGAGCTGGCAATGGCCTGCCACTTCAGGATAATGCTCAACTCTCAGCAAGTGGTGATGGGGCAGCCCGAGATTGACCGGGGTATTATACCTGGCTGGGGTGGCACCCAGCGGTTGCCCAGGCTGGTGGGTAGGACCAAAGCACTTGAGATGCTTCTGCTCGGCACGAGGGTCAACGCCCCCGAGGCTTTAAGCATCGGACTCATAACAAGGATATCTCAGCCAGGGCAGTTGATGAATGATGCCAGGGAACTCGCCAGAGCACTGGCGAAAAAGGCCCCGATTGCTGTTCAGATAATCCTCGACGCAGTAACGCGGGGAATTGAGACCACCACTGACCAGGGCGTGAAGATAGAACTGGAAGGCTCGCAGCGGGTGAGCAAAACGAGGGACGCTATGGAGGGGGCGATAGCGTTTATCGAGAAACGAGAGCCGGTGTTCAAAGGAGAATAGCTTTCCAGGGCGAAAGTAAAGAAATGAAAGGAGGTTTTCTGATATGAAAGTTGAAGACGTCAAAAAGGTAGCGGTTATGGGGGCGGGGGACATGGGACATGGTATTGCCGAAGTGGCGCTGCTTGCTGGCTACAAGGTGGCAATGCGGGACATAGAACAGAGATTCGTTGACAAGGGGCTATCCAGGATTAAGGAGAGTCTGGACAAGCTCGTGGAAAAACAAAAAATCACTGCAGATAACCAGAAGGCGATGCTGGGTAATATCAAGACCTTTGTTGATATTGCCGAGTCTGTTAAGGACGCTGATTTTGTTATTGAGGCAGTCCCCGAGATTATGGACCTGAAGAAGCAGGTTTTCCAGGCACTGGATAAAGCCGCTCCAAAACATGCCATACTGGCTTCCAATACCTCCAATATGAGCATCACGGAGATCGCTGCGGTTACCAAGAGGCCGCAGCAGGTGGTCGGTTTTCATTTCTTTAACCCGGCGGTCCTGATGAAGCTCGTTGAGGTCATAAAGGGAGGGAAGACGAGCGAAGAGACGATGCAGGTGGCATATAATCTGGCGCTGAAGATGAACAAGGTGCCGGTCAGAGTTGAGAAGGACTCTATCGGGTTTGTATATAACCGGATCCAGGCGCCGACTGCAGTTCTTCTTGACCTCATATTGGAGAAACGCGAGGCTGCCCCTATGGAAATCGATGCCAAGATGAGAAAGATGGGTATGCCTATGGGGCCATACGAGCTGATGGACTACGTCGGGCTGGACGTTGCCTATCACAGCGCTCTTTATTTTGCTGAGAAACTTTCTCGTGACTACGCGCCGCCCAGCTGGCTGAAAGCTAAGATTGATGCTGGTACGCTGGGGAAGAAGACAGGCAAGGGCATTTTTGACTGGTCTAAGGGCAGACCGGAGATAGACTTGTCAAAGGCGAAAGAGGATTTTGACCCTACTGCTTTGATTGCCCTGCAGGTTAACGAGGCGACGAAACTGCTCGAGGGCGGAGTAATCAAGAGTCCGGAGGAAGTTGACAAGGCCATGGTTAATGGCGGCGGTTCTGTGTTTGGTCCTTTCCAGCTTGGCAAGAGTATAGGATATGATAAATTGGCTAAGATATGTCAAGACCTTGCCAAGAAGTATGGTGTCAAAGCATTCGAGCCCACTGAAACGTTGAAGAAGGGGAAGATCTGATAAGAAACCCAAGGCAGGCTTAAGTGAGTTAAATTAAGCCGGGGCTGCGTCACGCGGATTGCGTCTCTTGTGATGTGGCCCCGGTTTCGTTATGGTGTCAACATTGTTCCTATCTTGACTTTGTCTCCCTCCGGAGTTGAGCCTGTTTCATAATCTTCTCTGTCATTCTGAGGCCGTCTTGGAAGAATCCTGAAAATGATTGACAGTGTCGAGATGATATACTATGAGTGATTTGGGGCAGTGCCAGAGATGAAAGAACGGAAGAAAATTCCTGCTGTTCTTAATACTGGTTCTTGTTGGAGTACTGCTTTTTGGTTCTGTCCCAGACTTCGGCTGGTGAAAATCCTGGTCGGGGAAAGTCACTGGCAGAAGCCAGAAAGGCTCTGGAGCAAGAGCTTTTGCCTGCGGCTGGAGACGGCTTTGTCGGCATGGCTGATTCAGAGCCTGATGGCGAGATAACCGTCTTTGTGGAGGATGAACAGGCGAAGGGAAGAGTACCGCGCTCCTTCGAGGGCTACGCAGTTCAGACGGAGATTACCGGGAAGATACAAGCATTTTCTACTCAGGTAGCGGAGCCCCTGACCTATGTTAGCGCCGGCAGACAAGGCGAGGTCAGTCCCCTGGTCGGCGGGATAAGTCTGTCAGCCTACGTAAGGAGAGGGATGGGAATATACCCGTATGCCGGCACCCTTGGCATGGTCACCTATGACAACAAGATTCTGTCTAACGCCCACGTTATCGCTATAAATGAGGAGACAGGTGGGTTTCTCAACACAGGAACACCCATCATCCAACCGGGAAGTTACGACGGAGGAACGCTGGACGATCGGGTGGGGGCACTCGAGGCCTACATACCAATTGACTTTGCGCCTAATGCGAAAAACTACGCCGATGCTGCTATAGGCAGTATTGATGGTGGTGTCGAAGCATCTCCTGGCGGGCAGTTTTATGAAGGAGGTAATTACTGGATTGAAGGGTGGACCGAGGTCTCCAAAGGAGATATCGTACGAAAATCTGGGTACACGACTGGAGTAACCGCTGGCCAGGTCATTCGCACCAATGCCTCTGTCGTGGTCTGGTATGGCGACAAATCAGCTTATTTCGTGGACCAGATTGTGGTAACTCAAGATAATTGGTCCTTTGCAGCGCCGGGCGATTCAGGCTCTGCAGTAGATAAAGATGGAGAGTTCGTGGGGCTGCTTTTTGCTGGCTCCGAAAGGAGCGCGGTCATCAATAAGGCCGGGCACATTATTGATGGGCTTGGTATCGCTGTCGAGCCTCTGCAAGGTCAGTATAGCCTCACCATAACCAGCACCTCTGGCGGTTCGGTAACCGAGCCCGGCGAGGGAATGTCCCTCCATGGTGCCCAGGAAGTCGTCGCCCTCGTTGCTCAGCCTGACCTACACTGGCACTTCGTGGGATGGACTGGCGATGTGAACACCATCGCCAATGTCAATGCCGCCCAGACCACTATCACCATGCACGATTCCTACTCCATCACCGCCAACTTCGAAATAGACGAAGGCTGGTGCAGCCTGACCACCTCCAGCAGCGGAGGCGGCTCAGTAACCGAACCCGGTGAGGGGACTCATGTCTATGAAGCTGGCACGCCGGTCAGCCTGGCCGCTCAAGCCGACGAACACTACCACTTCGTGGGATGGACTGGCGATGTGGCTGCCATCGGCAATCCCCAGGCTGCCTCGACCAATATCACCATGTACGATTCCTACTCCATCACCGCCAACTTTGAGCTGGACACAGACTCGTATAGCCTCACCGTCTCCAGCACCTCCGGCGGTTCAGTAACCAAACCCGGTCAAGGCACTTTCGTGTATCAAGGTGGCAATATCGTCGACCTCATCGCTCAACCTGACGAAGGTTACGAGTTTGTCCAGTGGACTGGTGACGTAGATACCATCGCCGATGTCAATGCCGCCCGGACTACCATCACCATCAACAGGTCCTGCTCCATCACTGCCAATTTTGAGTCGTGGCATCCCGAACCTGTGGCGCTGCTGCTGGTATCCAGCACGGAAGGCGGTTCGGTAACCAGCCCCGGTGAAGGGACATTCCCGTGTACTCTGGGCAGCATGGTTATCCTTATGGCCGAAGCAAGTAGTGGCTACCAGTTTGCCAGCTGGTCAGGAGATGTGGACACCATTGCTGACGTTAACGCTGCCACCACCACCATCACCATGGACAGCTCCTACTCCGTCAAAGCCGATTTTCGGCAGACCTCCTCCCCATGCTGTACCGCCACTGCAGCCTACGGCACGCCTATGGCCCAGGAAATAGGAATTCTCCGTCAGTTCAGAGATGAATACCTGCTCACCAACCCGGTGGGGAAGACCCTGGCAGACATCTATTACAACGTCAGCTCGCCCATCGCTGAGTTCATAACCGAGCACCCCGGCCTGAAGCCAGTAGTGAGGGCCGGTCTGGCGCCCGCCGTGGCTATGAGCACAGTAGCGGTCAACACTTCTCCAGCCGAGAAGGCAGCCATAGCAGGCTTGCTGGTGCTGTTTTCGGTGGCACTGGCGATCTGGCTGGTCAGGCGGCGAGACAAGGGTTCACAGTACGTGTGAGACTGAAATCTGCCTGACTGTTTCGCCCTGTCAATCGAAGGATTGGCAGGGCGAAATTGTTTATTAGCTCGAAAAGCTGTCTCGTATCTGTAGTGAGACCCTTTAAGGTCGTACAATCCTGTCCCCGCAGAGACTCCTCTCCCTCGACACAGTCCCCTCTCCAGTTGATGTGGAGGGTTAGGGTGTTGCAAGGATCAGGGTGAAATCGCCCCATCGCCGGAAGTGTTGGGCACTGTCACCCATGGAGTCAGCCACCACGACTTATCAAACCCCCCGATATTAGTAATTCAATGATACCCTACCGCCAAAGCATTGTCGATAATTAGAGATTTCAGAATGATACGCTGCCTTCCTTTGCAGCAGGAACTCGCGCCGCTGGGCGCGTTTCCATTACCTCCACCTCAGAGTCTGTATTTGGGTTAACGCGGATACAATCACCAGGAGGTGCCGTTTTGGTGCTGTCTCGCGTAGAAAATGCTACTAGAACGGAAGGATGGTGAGATGAACTATGCAGATCACTGTAATCCTCTCTCCCCTGGTGGGAGAGAGTTAGAGAGAGGGGGGAAATTCACCCGCACCCAGACCCTCTCCTTCGAAGGGAGAGGGTTTCATGCCAGATTATGCGGGGGACTACAGGAGCGATCAGGGCTTGGTATCTCTTCCAAAAGCACCTTCCATTTATCTCCAAGAAGCCCGGCGTCTAACCTTATTTGTGAGGCGCCTATCTTAACTGCGGCATCGTAGCGCCCGCTTAGAGGTTCGTTCCCTTGGCCGACAATGACCTTGTCACGCTCATGACCCACAACACAGAGGTTGGCCACCGCAGGTTGAGGTGCCTGCGCGGAACTTTTTCGGGAAATACTCGTAGCTCCCCTGTAAATGGCAGTCATTTTCAGCAGGACGCCTATCCAGCAGAAACCTAATAAGAGACAATTACTCCTCCTGCCTGGAGTTGAGGAATGTAAGTATAGAGAGAAGTATCGCTCAGTGGATTGTAACCCAAGTCAACCTTGTCTCCCCCTCCCAGCCCGGCGTTAGCCACAAGCGGGGAGATATCACTTATCTGATTGGAATTAAGACGCAACGATGTCAGGCTGGTCAAATCGGCAAGTGAGGACATCTCACTTACATGGTTGGAATCAAGACGCAACAATGTGAGGCTGGTCAGGTTGGCAAGTGCCGATATGTCGCCTACGTGGTTGGAATGAAGATCTAGGTCTGTCAGGCTGGTCAGCCTCGCCCAGCGGGGACATATCGCCTATCTCGTTCCACCCAAGATCCAACTCTGTCAGACTGCTCAGGTTGGCCAGTGGAGATATGTCACTTATCTGGTTGGAATCAAGACGCAACAATGTGAGGGTGGTCAAGTTGGCAAGCCGGGATATATTGCCTATCCTGTTCGCCCCAAGATACAAGTCTGTCAGGCCACTCAAGTTGGCCAGTGGGGATGTGTCACTTATCTGGTTGGAATCAAGACGCAACGATGTGAGGCTGGTCAAGTTGCCAAGCTGGGATATATCGCTTAGCTCGTTCCACCCGAGATACAAGTCTGTCAGGCTACTCAGATTGGCCAGTGGGGATATGTCGCTTATATTGTTGGAGTCAAGATACAGGCGTGTCAGGCTTGTGGCATGCTCTAGTCCCGTGAGGGAGACGATACCCCTTGCCGCAGCACAAAGTGAGGTCAGGTTTTCTACGTCAGCTTCGTAGATGTCTCCAGTCGGCTTGCCTACCGCTTCACGAATTGCAGCCTCAAGATTTTGGTCAGGAAAGCTTACTCCAGCAAGGCCACCGCCAGCACAAGGCTCACCGCTATTCTTCTCAGATTCTTCAACTATCTCGTTAAGTATTTCGTCTCCATCACCCCCAAATACCCTTAAGCGCTTCCAAAAATCGAAGGCTACAGCACCTTCCAAACGGAACTTGTATTCCCCAATCTCTAGTATCTTGTCATCTTGTGGCTCAATGTACAGCCAGGTTCCGTCTGTTAGTAAGAATGCGACTACTAAATGAAATGGGTTTTCCATACCATAAAACGTCTTTGCTAGATTCCTATCGCCTTCGCTTCGTTCATGTAGGTATAGAACCATTGACGCCTCGAATCCCTTTAGATATGCACTTCGCCACAGGTCAGCAGAGAATTGCTTGCAATCATAAACATTTGGTAGAAACATTCGACCGTCAGTCCTATCTTCTTTAAGAAACGACTGTATTTCTTCCAATGTGGCTGGACCAGCGTTGGCTGCAGAGTACTCCTCCGCTACCAAGTCATCTGTGGCCTCCATAGTTATGTACGGCACACAACTGCACATAAGCAGGCTCAATACGACACCTATTAACCCTATTCTGTTCATCAAGATTGACTCGCTACCAACACTTCAGAGTCTATATTTGGGTTAACGCGGATACAATCACCAGGAGGTACCGTTTTGGTACTGCTTCGGGCAGAAAATCGTACTAGTACGGAGGGGCGATAAAACGAACTATTTCTTGTTCAACGCGGTGAGACTGGATGAAACGTCATCCTGCTCTCCTCGGCCGGGAGTGCCACAATGCCTGAGCAA